>NZ_SLWV01000018.1 GCF_004345705.1 Marinisporobacter balticus | reverse complement strand
GAAAAATAAATGAAAAAAAGAGGAAAAGTTTTTAAATATGGAAATAATGTAGATACAGATGTAATCATACCAGCAAGGTATTTGAATACTTCAGAGCCAAGCGAACTTGCAAAATATTGTATGGAAGACATTGATGCAAGTTTTGCACAAAAGGTAAAAAAAGACGATATTATTGTAGCGAATAAAAATTTTGGATGTGGCTCTTCAAGAGAACATGCGCCGATTGCGATCAAAGCAAGTGGTATATCTTGTGTGATTGCAAGTACATTTGCAAGAATTTTTTATAGAAATGCATTTAATATAGGTCTTCCAATATTAGAATGTGAGGAAGCTGTAAAAGGGATTGATGCACAAGATGAAGTAGAAATCGATTTTGAGACAGGGAAGATTGTAAACATCACAAAGAATGAAAGCTATCAGGCAGAGCCCTTTCCACCATTTATACAAGAGATTATTGTAAATGATGGACTTGTGAATTATGTTCGTGGGAAATTGAAATAAAATTTAAGAACCATCTTCTTAATAAAATAATAAGATAATATGAAAGAAGTTATTTTAAAGAGAAGGTGGAAAAATGTGGAGAAGTAGAAGTGAAACGTATATTGTACAACCGGGAGATACATTATACAGTATTGCAAGAAAATTTAATACAACCATAGAAAGTATTATGGAATTAAATGGTTTGACGAGTACCGCATTGATGGTTGGTCAAAGTCTTAAAATTCCCCTATATACGGAAGTAGTTGTTACTAGCGCTGTTGTGAATATTCGTAGAGGACCAGGAATCTATTATCCTGTTACTGCAAAAATGAATAGAAATGCACGTCTTCCGGTAACAGGTTTTTGGAAAGATTGGTATAAAGTGAAGCTATTTGATGGAACGCAAGGATGGATTCAAGGAGAACTTGTAAAACGTTTCATATATGATGGAACAAAACCAATTGTAACCAACTTAGGATTCTATACGTTAGAGGAAGGGCCAGCTTTACCGAGTTCTTATGATTCTTTTGTGAATAATACAGATTCTATTTCAGAAACAGGGTTGTTTTTATTTCAAATCAACAAAGAAAATCCAACAACTATTGTGAAATTTGGAGATTTTACGGATGCATATGTAGAAGATATTGTATCTGTTGGACATAGACAAAATGTAAAGATGTTGCCTGTTGTTCATAATTTATTATACAAGAATGGCAGTCAAACAATGTCTAAGGATGTTGTGAAAGAATTGGTTTCTAACAAACAAAATCGGCAAGCGTTTATACAAAATGTAATAAAACTCATTGAACGATATAATTTTGATGGTATAAATATTGATATTGAAGATGTATATTTAGAAGATAGTGAAAATCTATCTGCTCTGTATACGGAGCTAGGAGAAGCCTTGAGAAGAAAAGGATATTATTTATCTGGCTCAATTCCGGCTAGAGTAAGTGATGAGCCATTTAACCCTTTCTCTGATCCATTTGATTATGAGACAATAGGAAAAGCAGTGAGTGAATTTGTTGTCATGCTTTATAATGAGCATGGATGGCCAGGGAGTGGGCCTGGGCCTGTAGTTTCTATAGGTTGGATGGAAAGAGTATTAAAATATACAATGACAAAAATGCCAAAAGAAAAAATTGTGGCAGCTGTCTCCGTTTTTGGATTTGATTTCAATTTAACAACAAGCAAGAACACTTATGCAACTTATGATATGGCAATGAAGCTTGCTAAGAAATACAATAAAGAAATTATTTTTGATGAAAAAACGCAAACACCGATGTTTGCGTATGAAGATGAACAAGGAAATCAACATGAAGTATGGTTTGAAAACGCAGAAAGTATTTATGCAAAGATTCAAAAGGCTTGGGAAATGGGGATAAAGGGAATTGCCCTATGGAGACTAGGCATGGAAGACCCTAATATGTGGAGTATGTTTAAAGAAGACGTAGTTGTTAAAAAAGGATAATCGTTAAAAAAAAGCTTATATTTCCTTGGAAATATAAGCTTTTTTTTTTTGAAAAGCTAACTTTCAATATGTTAATAAATGTGTGACATATACATATTATTCTTAAAATGATACAATAAAAATGTAAAATAAATAGAGTGTTAAAAATTTACTTTTGATGTTGTTTATTCATTTTATAATATTTTTATGTGAATAAAATTTTATAATAAGGGGGATTTTTTTATGATTATCAGAAAATTCAAAAATATAGATATAGATTATGTAGATGGTATATTAATTGTTGATAATACAGGAAAAATTGTACATTCAGTTCGTTACAATCCCCGCTTTAATGAAAATGCTAAGGAAAAAGAATATAGAGATTTTATTAACAAAAATTATTTAGAAGCGTATCCTGGCTTGGAGGCAGAAGAAAGTACAATCATTAATTGTTTAAAGGATGGCGTTCCAATATATAAGAAGAATCAAGTATTTTGTGATTATGAAGGGCGCGTATATAATACACAAAATCTAACGATCCCAATCATTAGAAGAGGAAAAGTATTAGGTGCAATTGAACTTTCAAAGGATATAACAAGCATACAAGATTTATCAGAAGCGTTTGAAAATGTTGAGTCTGTAAAAGCAGGTACAACAGGAGATATAAGTAAAAAGAATATTGCAAGTGTAAAATATTCTTTTGAAGATATAATTACAAAGAATGATGAAATGTTAGAAAATATTGAGAAAGCAAAATTAATTGCAGATAGTCCTTCTTCTATATTGGTTTATGGTGAAACTGGAACAGGGAAAGAGCTATTTGTACAATCTATACATAATTATAGTTCAAGGAGAAATAGACCTTTTATTGCTCAAAATTGTGCTGCTTTACCAGAAAATTTATTTGAGTCTATATTGTTTGGTTCTGTGAAAGGATCATTTACTGGAGCTATGGATAAGCAAGGGCTGTTTGAGATTGCTAATGGAGGAACCTTGTTTTTAGATGAGATAAACTCTATGTCTATGAATTTACAAGCAAAATTATTAAGGGTTTTACAAGATGGTGTTGTGAGACGAATAGGAGATTCTAAAGATAGAAAGGTAGATGTAAGAGTTATTTCAGCAATGAATATGGATCCTATGGAAGCTATAAATAAAAGATATATTCGAGAAGATATCTTTTATAGATTAAGTGTTATGAGTATTAAGTTAGTACCATTAAGAAAGAGAAAAGAAGATATTCTGTTACTTGTTCGTTACTTTTTAAAAAAGTATAATACTTTATTAAAAAGATATGTAAAAAGAATTAGCAAAGAAGTTGAAACCCTGTTTTTTGTATATCATTGGCCAGGGAATATAAGAGAATTACAACATGTTATTGAAGGGGCAATGAATATAGTCAAAGATGGAATAATTGAAATGAAACATTTACCTGTATATTTAAGTGAAACAGCAGAAAATATTTACTTTTATGATGAAGAAGAAGTTACTCAACCATTAAATGATGTAATAGAAGTAATAGAGAAAAAAATGATCATAAAAGCTTTAGAAAAGGCTGGCGGAAATGTTTCGAAAGCTGCAAAATTCTTAGATATTCCAAGACAAACCCTTCAATATAAAATTATAAAATATAATATTTTAATAGAATAAGAAATATAAATAATGAGTATGAGCCAGATATCTGTGAAAATTGCTGAAAATTCGGCAAATTAGCATAGTATAAGAAAAAGCTACAATTTATTTTAAATATTTATCTGTTTAAAAAGTAATACAAAGGAAAATTCTTTTATTTGCAAAGATAATTTTCTTTTTTTTTTTTTTATTTTTGCGCATTATGAATATAAACTTTTAAAGAATAAAAGGATTATAGAATAAATACGAAAACGTGCTGAATTTTAGGCAAATATTAATAATAAAATATTCATTTTACAATTCAAATATGTAATATATGAGCATTTTACTAGTGTTATATAGATTTGAAAATTAAAAATAGATTTGGCATACAATTTGCTATTATAAAAGAATGAAAATGTTTTGGTATATATTAGATAGATTTAATTAAAATCTAGGTGGAGTAAAAACGCAATTTGAATTAATTTTTATGCTACAGGAGAGGAAAAGATTTACTTCGGTTTATAAAAGGAGGGCAGTAAATAACTGTAAGGCCAATGTCTAGGATTAAGTAATATAGGAATCTATCCAAATTTTAGATTAACATGAAAATATTAACATTTACGATGAAAAAGGATTTAGTTAAGAATATCTAATTAAATAATAAGGAGGAAAAATTATGACGGACCCTGTTGTACATTATGGATTTTTATCAATTCTGCCTGCACTAATAGCTGTAGCCTTAGCATTTATAACAAGAGAAGCTACATTTTCACTATTATTTGCCTGTATTGTAGGACTATTTATTACTGGAGATGGATTGTGGGGAGTACCTGGATTATTTGAAAAGGCAATGGGAAATGTAGATTTTATATGGGTACTGTTAATAGAAGTATTTATTGGGATATTGGTTGCCTTTTTTCAAAAAACGGGTGCTACACAAGAATTTGCGAAAATAATGGAAACGAAAATTACATCCAGAAAAAAAATTCAGTTGTTTGGATGGCTTTTAGGAATGTTTATATTCTTTAGCGATTATTTTTCACCACTATTTACTGGACCAGTCATGAGAAATTTAACAGATAAAGCAAAAATATCAAGAGAAAAACTTGCATATATAATCGATTCAACATCTGCTCCAATGTGTGTATTAGTACCATTTAGTGCGTGGGGAATATATATAGCAGGCTTACTTGTAGGATATGGTCCAATAAAAGATAATACAATGGCTGTAAATGTATTCTTTAAATCAGTAGGATTTAATTTCTATGCTATATTTGCTGTTGTAATGGTTGCATTATTTGCATTAAAGATTATACCAGAGTTTGGGCCTATGAGAAAAGCAGAAGAGAGAGCATTAAAAGAGGGGAAATTATTTGCTGATGGAGCAATACCAATGATGGGAGTAGAGTTGTCGGACATAAAACCGGCAGAACAAATCAAGAAACCAAGAATATTTGTAAACTTTATATTGCCAGTACTTGTTGTTATTACCTTTGCTCTTGGAACTTATATTGTATTAGGTTCAGCAAAAACATTAGAAGCATTTATGTTAGCTGTATTGGTATTAGGAATTGCTTTGTGGATGCAAAAGATACCGATGAAAGAGATTTTCAGCACAGGTATACAGGGGATTAAAGGTATAATTCCAGCAATTATTATTTTGGGATTAGCTTATAGTATTAATACAATTAGTAAACAATTAGGATCTGCACAATATATTATAGAAGTAACAGAAAATTGGTTAACACCTGCATTATTACCAGCATTAGTATTTTTCTTAAGTGCATTTATATCTTTTTCTACAGGAACATCATGGGGAACTTATGCAATTATGATTCCTATAGCTGCACCATTGGCATTTCAATTTAGTGGTGGAGAGATTACTACCTTAGTATTTGCAACAGTAGGAGCGGTAGCTGGTGGAGGTGTATTTGGAGATCATTGTTCTCCATTATCAGATACAACAATTCTTTCATCCTTTGGAGCAGCTAGTGACCATATCGATCATGTAAAGACACAGCTTCCATATGCTTCTGTAGCAGCAGGATTAGGACTGGTGCTATATTTGATAATAGGTATGTTTTAAAAACTATGGTTAAACCCTAGAGTGTATACTTTTGTAGTTTGATTACGACACATATTTAGATAGAGACATAACATGAGTTATAGCAGTGGAAAAATAGAATAAAGGTACTATTCTTTGAAAAAATCAAACCATATATCATAAAATTTAAGGGGGAAGACATAATGATTATAGGAACACCTAAAGAAATTAAAAACAATGAATACAGGGTTGCGCTGGTACCAGATGGCGTAAAAGAATTTGTTAAAAATGGGCATGAAGTATTAATTGAAAAAGGAGCAGGGGTAGGAAGTGGCTTTAGTGATGAATATTATCAAAAAGCTGGAGCACACATTGTTGATACAGATGAATTGTATAAAAGAGCAGAAATGATCTATAAAGTAAAGGAAATGTTGCCTGAAGAATTTAGATATCTTAGAGAAGGTATGATATTATTCACTTATATTCATTCTAATGCATTTAGAGAACAAACAGATGCTTTACTTGAAAGTAAGACAGTAGGTATTGCTTATGAGGATATTGAAGATAAGGATGGAAAATTCCCACTGCTTAAGCCTATGAGTGAAATTGCAGGAAAAGGCGGAATGATAATAGGGCTACAGTATGCTCAAAAAATCAATGGTGGAAATGGATTGATGCTAGCTAGAGTACATGGTGTAAAAACACCAGAAATTACAATCATTGGTGCTGGTGTTGCAGGAATAGGTGCAGCAGAAATTGCAGTAAACTTAGGAAATAAGGTAACAATCCTTGATATTGATTTAGATAAGCTTGAAAAAGCAAAACAAATATTACCTCCTAATGTAGAATTACTATATTCTAATGCAAAAAATTTAGAAGAATGTTTAGTAAGAAGTGATGTTATAGTAAACTGTATCTTATGGCCCAAATGGAGAAAAGACCATATGATATCAAAAGATATGATGAAAATAATGAAGCAAGGGTCATTGATTCTTGATGTATCATGTGATGAAGGGGGAGCTATCGAAACATGTAGAGCTACATCACATGATGATCCAATATATGTAGAAGAAGGAATTACCCATTATTGTGTAGATAATATTCCTGCGGCATTTCCACAAACTTCTACTTATTCACTTTGCAATGCTACATTACCTTATGCATTGCAAATTGCAAACAAAGGATATGAAAAAGCATTAAAAGAAAACAAATATTTAAGGAAAGGTTTAACGTGCTATTTTGGAGAATTGACATTGGAAGAAACTGGAATAAAGCAAAACAGACCATATAAAACACCTGAAGAAATTTTGGATATTTAATAGATAAAAATCTCTGCACAAGCAGAGATTTTTATCTATTATTGTTGTCTATACTGTGGTTCTTCATTTTTTACATAATCCACTCTACCTTGAAGGGTTTGAGTTGCATTTTCCAAAGTTGTAGCCAATTGATTAAACATTTGTTTGGCTTGCTGATCATCTGTATCTAAAGCAAAGGTTTTAAATTGCGAAGAAAGACCTTTTGCACCAGATAAAGCTTGTTCTAGTTTATTTATTGTAGTCATAAAAATTTCCTCCCATATTTTCAAATTTATTTTACGAATATAGTATGCGCTAATTTGAAAAAAATATGAGCACAAAAATACATAAAAGTAACTTCAAGCGCAAATACTGTATATATAAAAAAATAGGAGGTGCCTAAATTGAAAGAGGAAAAAAGAGAAAAGAAAGATTTAAATTTAGGAGGCATGTTAATAAGAGTATTTGTATCTATGATTGTACTAGCAGTTGCTGCTTTCTTTACACCCTACTTTTCTATAACTGGCTGGATTCCTTTACTTATGGCTGCAATTGCTATTGGGATAATTGATTACTTAATAGAAAGGTTTACAGGATTTGATGCTAGTCCTTTTGGTAGAGGAATTACAGGATTTATTGTATCTGCATTGATTATCTATGCAACTGGATTTATGGTTCAAGGTGTAGGTGTTAGTTTCATAGGTTCAATTTTAGCTGCGTTAGCTATAGGTATTATCAATATGCTGGTTCCAGGAAGAAGTGTATTATAGCGTAAAGCCCGGATATTCGTCTGGGTTTTATTTTTTATAACAATTTGCACTTTTATGAATGAATATAAATAATAATTGGGAAAATAAATCTATCAAGAAATTTTAGAAAGGAAGGAATGCTAATGACGGTTGGTGCTAAAGTCAAACAAACGCTAGCAAATTTAGAAGGTATACAAAGTACTTTAAAACTATATGCAATACAAACCCAACATGAAAATGCAAAAGCTACTTTCGAAGAAGCAGCTAAAACTACAAGCGAAGTCATTAAAGATTTAGAAGAGAGAATAAAAACATTAGAATTTGAAGAACCACAATATAAAGGTTATTAAGTGAGGGAATGAAATGAAAAACTGGATAGTAATAGTTGTAAGATCCATAGGAGTTTTTTTTATAAGCTTTGCCTTTATTAGAATGATGGGGAAAAGACAAATTGCTAGAATGACGCCTTTTCAATTTGTTCACTATACAGTGGTTGCTGTTTTAGCAGCGTTGATTTCTGTAAACTTTATTACAAATTTAGCATTTGGCTTTATTGCTTTATTTACTTGGGTTTTACTTCCTATCGTATTTGATTTTCTATCATTAAAGAGTAAGTACTTTCATGATTTAATCAATGGGAAGGAAACAGTTTTGATAAAACATGGAAAAGTTATGGAAGAAAATTTAAGTGAATTAAGGTTTACAGGAGAAGAACTGTTAAGAGAACTTCGTTCTAAGAATGCTTTTAATTTAGCAGATGTTGAATTTGCTGTAATGGAATCAACAGGTGAAATGAATATACTATTAAAATCAGATAAATTACCGGTTACAGCCTATGATTTAGGAAAAAAAGTAGCACTACAGAGCGAGCCACAGACAGTTATTTTAGATGGAAATATACTAGATGAACCTTTAAGGAATATGGGGTTGAACCAAAGGTGGCTAAAAACGCAATTGAAAGGGTTGGGAGTATCTTTAGACAATGTCTTTATAGGACAGGTAGATTATAATGGAGATTTGTATATAGATTTATTCGATGATGCGATACAAATATCTCAGCCAAAAGTAAAAGAATTATTATATGCAAATCTTCAAAAGTGTCAATCAGACTTACGTACCTTTTCATTAGAAACGAATAATCAAGATGCAAATACTATGTATTCAAATAATGCAAATAAACTTCAAGATATTATGAAAAAATTAGAAAGTTATTTATCACATTAGAAGGGGATAAACATGTCTAGTAAAAAAAACAAAAAGTTGACCAAAGCACAGCAAGAGTATCAAGCTTTTGCAAAAGAAAGAGAACCAAAGAGAAAAGTTTTTCGAAATATATTTAGAGCATTTATTATTGGAGGAACAATCTGTACAATAGGACAGGGTCTTCAGTGGATATTTATTGAGTATTTTGATTTCACAGAGATAACAGCAGGAAATCCTGCTACAGCTGTTTTGATTATGATTTCTGTGTTACTTACAGGATTAGGAGTGTATGATAAAATTGCTCAATGGGCTGGTGGTGGAACGATTATTCCTATTACAGGATTTGCAAACACAATATCTTCTGCTGCTATTGAACATGCTAGCGAAGGGTATGTATTGGGTGTAGGTGGAAATATGTTTAAACTTGCTGGATCCGTTATTGTATATGGTGTTTTTTCATCATTTGTTGTGGCGCTTATTAAAATCACAATTCAGTGGTTAGGGGGGATGTAAATGCTTAGAGGACATCAAACATGGGTTTTTGATTCAAAACCAATCATATTGTCATCAGCTGCTGTTGGAGGACCTTTCGAAGCAAAAGGAAATTTAGCTGAAGATTTTGATATCCTTCATGAAGATTTATGGCTAGGACAAGATAGTTTTGAAAAGGCAGAAAAGAAACTTTTAGAAGAGGCTTGTGAAAAAGCAATTGAAAAAGCAGGAAAGAAAAAAGAGGATATTCAATTTTTTATTAGTGGAGATTTGATGAATCAGATTATTTCTAGTAGTTTTACTGCGCGTACTTTAGGGGCGCCATATTTAGGGATCTTTGGTGCTTGTTCTAGCTCTATGGAGGGCTTGGCACTAGGTTCATTACTGATAGATAGCAAAGCTGCAAAATATGTTGTAGCTGGCGCATGCAGTCATAATGCAGCAGCTGAAAAGCAATTCAGATATCCTACAGAATATGGTTCTCAAAAGCCTCCTACTGCTCAGTGGACAGTGACAGGAGCTGGAGCAGTCCTATTGTCAAGAAAAGGCGAAGGCCCACGGGTGACGGCAGCTACTATAGGAAGAATCGTTGATATGGGAATTTCTGATCCTTTTAATATGGGAGAGGCTATGGCACCCGCTGCTGTTGATACCATTGAAACACATTTTAGGGATCTAAATATTGATCCATCCTATTATGATGTGATTGCTACTGGGGATCTTGGAGCAGTAGGACATAGAATTGCTGCTGATTTATTAATAAAGCATCGAATGAAAATACCTTCAAAAATATTTACCGATTGTGGGATCATGATTTACAAAAAAGAACAGCCTGTTATGGCAGGTGGAAGTGGATGTGGATGTTCTGCTACAGTAACTTATGGACATTTTTTAAATCGCATGAGAAAAGGTGAATTAAAAAGAATACTTATTGTAGCAACAGGGGCTTTAATGTCTCCTATGTCTTATCAGCAAAAGGAAAGTATACCATGTATTGCTCATGCCGTATCCATAGAAATGTAGAAAAGAGGTGTGCATGTATGGAAAAATTTATTTGGGCTTTTATTGTTGGAGGATTAATATGTGTTATTGGACAGATTATGCTAGATGTGTTTAAACTTACACCTGCTCATACAACCAGCACATTAGTTGTAGTGGGGGCTATATTAGGCGGACTTGGTTTATATGACCCATTAATAAAATTTGCAGGGGCAGGAGCTTCAGTACCAATATGTAGTTTCGGAAATTCATTGGTAAAGGGTGCTTTAATGGAAGCAAAGAGAAGTGGTGTTATTGGTGTGCTTACAGGAATTTTTGAAATTACAAGCGGAGGAATTTCTGCTGCGATAATTTTTGGGTTTATGGGAGCTTTGATATTTAAACCAAAAGGTTAGTATATAAAAGTGGGATGCTGTTTTCCTGCTTTTTTTGTGAAGGAAACGATTCTAAATATAAAAAATACGAATTTTCAAATAATATAATATTTTAAAAAAACAACTTGTAGAAATTATAATTATATTATAAAATTATATAATTATAAGCGAATATTTATACAACTATAGATGGGATTTACGCATATACATAGAAAAATAGTTGTTTAATTGATTTCTCAGAAAGGGAGGTATATTATGAAAAAGTTCAAGAGAGTGTTGGTAGCAAATAGAGGAGAAATTGCTATAAGAATATTTAGAGCTTGCAGTGAGCTAGGTATTCGTACTGTAGCTATTTATTCTGATGAAGATAAAAATTCTCTTTTTAGAACAAAAGCAGACGAGTCCTATTTAATAGGAAAGAATAAAGGACCTGTGGAAGCTTATTTGAATATTGAGGAGATTATAAAAATTGCACTCAAAAAAGGCGTAGATGCAATACATCCTGGATATGGATTTTTATCAGAAAATACAGAATTTGCTAGAAGGTGTGAGGAAGCAGGAATAGAATTTATTGGACCCAATCATCATATGATGGATCAATTAGGAGATAAGATAAAATCTAAATTAGTGGCAAATCGTGTAGGGGTTCCAACAATTCCAGGAATCGAGAAGCCTGTTACATCTGAAAAAGAAGCTTTTGAATTTGCAAAGTATTGTGGCTATCCTGTAATCCTTAAAGCTGCTGCTGGTGGCGGTGGAAGAGGTATGCGAATTGTAAGAGATGAAAAGGATCTTTTACAGGGATTTTATAGTGCAAAAAATGAAGCAAAAAAAGCATTTGGGATTGATGCAATATTTATTGAAAAATATCTTGAAAAACCAAAGCATATAGAGGTACAAATTTTAGGAGATAAGTATGGAAATATTGTACATTTATATGAAAGAGACTGTTCCATTCAGAGAAGACATCAAAAGGTGATTGAATTTACACCTGCTCTTTCTATTACAGAAGAACAAAGACAAAAAATATGTGATGATGCATTAAAAATTGCGAAGGCAGTGGATTATAGAAGTGCTGGAACGGTTGAATTTTTAGTAGATATATATGGCAATCATTATTTCATTGAAATGAATCCTAGAATTCAAGTTGAACATACTGTGACAGAGATGGTTACAGGGGTTGATATTGTACAAAGTCAAATTTTAATTGCACAGGGATATCACCTCGATTCTGAAGAAATTGGTATTCGATCACAAGAGGATATAGTCATTCGTGGATATTCTATTCAGTGCAGGGTAACAACAGAAGATCCTTTAAATAACTTTGCACCAGATACGGGGAAAATTGATATTTATAGAACTGGTTCTGGATTTGGGGTAAGACTAGATGGTGGAAGTGGATTTACAGGGTCTATCATAAGTCCTTACTATGATAGTCTTTTGGTAAAGGTTACATCTTTATCAAGAAGTTTTGAAGATGCTACAAGAAAAGTGAATAGAGCAATAAGAGAGATTAAAATAAGAGGGGTTAAAACCAATATTCCATTCCTAGTAAACGTTTTAACGCATGAAGAGTTTAAGCTTGGAACATGCCATACTGGATTTATTTCAGATAATCCGGAGTTGTTTGAGATTACACCAAAGGCAGATAAGGAACTTAGAGTACTTAATTTTATAGGAGAAAAGGTTGTAAATGAAACAAAAGGAAATAAAAAAGAATTTGATGTGCCAGTAGTTCCAAAAGTACAACGACCAGCAAATTTAACAGGGACAAAGCAAATCCTAGAAGAAAAAGGGCCAGATGGTGTTGTAGAATGGATTAAAAATCAGAATAAATTATTATTAACAGATACAACGATGAGAGACGCACATCAATCATTAATGGCTACAAGGATTAGAACAAAAGATATGAAAAAAATAGCAAAAGAGACTTCGATCTTGGCAAAAGACTTATTTTCTGTAGAAATGTGGGGAGGCGCTACCTTTGATGTAGCTTATAGGTTTTTAAAGGAATCTCCATGGGAGAGATTAGAAATCATTCGAAAAAAGGTGCCTAATATATTGTTGCAAATGTTAATAAGAGGTGCGAATGCAGTAGGATATAAAAACTATCCAGACAATGTCATAAGAGAATTTATAAAAGAATCTGCAAATAGTGGGATAGATGTATTTAGAATATTTGATTCACTCAATTGGCTAAAGGGTATGGAGGTTGCAATAGATGAAGTACTAAAGAGTGGAAAAATTGCAGAAAGTTGCATCTGTTATACAGGAGATATTCTAGATGAAAGACGAGACAAATATACATTAGATTATTATATAAAAATGGCAAAAGAGATAGAAAAAACAGGTTCACATATATTAGGAATCAAAGATATGTCTGCACTCCTTAAGCCACATTCAGCGTATAAACTGATCAAGGCATTAAAAGAAGAAGTAGGTATGCCGATTCATCTTCATACACACGACACAAGCGGAAATGGTGTTGCCACAATACTTATGGCAGCAGAAGCGGGTGTAGATATTGTAGATACAGCAATTAATAGTATGTCAGGACTTACAAGTCAGCCAGCACTTAATTCGGTTGTTGCAGCTTTTGAAAATACGACAAGAGATACAGGATTAATATTAGATGATATTCAAAAGATTTCTGATTATTGGGGAGATGTAAGACCCGTTTATAGTCAATTTGAATCAGAGCTAAAATCAGGTACTGCAGAGATTTATAAGTATGAGATTCCAGGTGGTCAATATTCAAATTTAAAGCCACAAGTAGAGAGTTTTGGATTAGGACATAGATTTAATGAAGTGAAAGAAATGTATAAAAAAGTAAATGAAATGCTAGGGGATATTATTAAGGTTACACCATCTTCTAAGGCTGTAGGAGATATGGCGATTTTTATGATACAAAATGATTTGACGCCAGAAAATATCTATGATAAGGGAACTGATATGGCATTTCCTGATTCAATAGTTGCATATTTTAAGGGAATGATGGGTCAACCGATGGGCGGATTTTGTGAAAAACTTCAAAAACTTGTATTAAAAGGAGAAGAACCGATTACTTGTAGACCAGGAGAACTTTTAGAGCATGAGGATTTTGACAAAATAGAAAAATATCTACAAGAAACATTTCAAATTGAGCCTACGAAAAAAGATTTATTAAGCTTTGCATTGTATCCTAAGGTGTTTGAACAGTATTTAGGATATTTAGAAGAACATGGAGACTTCAGTAAAATGGGGAGTGATATCTATTTCCATGGGTTAACAGAAGGAGAAACTTGTCAAGTAGAAATTGCTGAAGGTAAGGTTTTGGTAATCAAACTTTTAGAAATTAGAAAATTAGATGAGGCTGGAAATAGAACCGTACTATTTGAAGTGAATGATAGCAGAAGGGCAGTAAAAATTTATGATCAAGGTAGTGGGTCAGTAGCAAAAGAAGGTAATTTTGTGCAGATGGCCGACCCTTCTAATCCACTAGAAATTGGTTCAAGTATTCCAGGAACTTTAATAAAGGTACTTGTAAAAGATGGAGAAAAAGTGAAGGAAAATCAGATTGTTGCCGTTGTAGAAGCCATGAAGATGGAAACAAATATTACAGTATCTGTAGATGGCGTAGTAGAATCTGTCATTGCAAAAGAAGGACAGCAGATAGATGTAGGAGAATTATTAATAAAATTGAATCAATAAAACGAAAAATCCGTGTGATTACACGGATTTTTTATTATAAAAAATTAATTTGAATTTTCATAAGCACTATATCCTATAATTTTCCAAAAACGATTATATCTGTTAAAGAATTGCCACCTAATCGGTTGGTGCCGTGAATGCCACCAGTAACCTCAGCCATTTCATTGATTTTTATACCGCCCATGGTTAAAAATCCTAGTATTTTTTAAAGGATATTCATTTAGCGCAAAATATTTCGACAAAATAATTGAAAAAATTCACATTATTTGATAAATTGATTATAATATATAAAAGGGCAGTTTTCTCATGTGAAAACTATTTTTTAGAATAAATTGTATTTTCAAAGAGGAGAGAGGACATGTCTGTATTTAGTAAGATGATAGACTTATTGAGACGAAAAACTAGAAAAAATTTCTTTGAAAGTGGCAAAGAAAGATATGATTTTGAAAAAAAAGAAAGAGAAATTGCTTTAAGAGAAAGAGAAGCTAGTTTAAAATGTGCACAAGAGATTGCAAACTTAGGCAGTTGGGAATGGGATTATGGATTAAATAGACTCTATTTTTCTGATGAAATGCATCGAATATTTGGAATGAACAAAGAAAACCATCAAGGTAAAATCAAATTTTGGACTGTATCCCTTATTCATCCTGATTATAGAAAAATGGTAGATGAAAAAATAAGGAAAGTAAGAGACTTAGAAATCATAGAGAAGGTAGAATGTAAAATTTTAAAAATAAATGGAGATGAAAGATGGATACGTGCAAATGGGATGTTTCTATATGATGATTCTGGAAATAAGAAAAAGGTTATTGGTACTGTACAAGACATCACAGAATGGAAGGAAGCTGAAATAGCCCTTCAAGAGAACTTTAAATTTCTCCAAACCCTTATGGATACAATTCCTAACCCTATCTTTTATAAAGACGACAAAGGGATCTACAAATATTCTAATATTGCGCATACAGAATATCTAGGACTTAAAAGAGAAAATATTATTGGAAACACACTTTATGATATTCTTCCAAAAGAACTTGCTGATGAGCATCATAAAATAGATGTTCAATTATTGAAAGAACAGGACAAAATTATTTATGATTCAAAAATGCAATGTGCGGATGGTGTATTACATGATGTTATTTTTACAAAAGCTTCAATTATAAATCAAAAAGGAAAGAGTATGGGTATTGTTGGTGTGGTTATAGATATTACAGAGCGCAAGAAAACTGAAAAAAGAATAAATAGGTTGCTAAAACTAAAAGAAGCTATATTAGAAATGAATCATGCAGTGATTGAACAAAATAGTATTAATGAATTATTTGATTTGATTTTAGAAAAGGTAGTTCAATCAGTGGAAAATGCAGACATTGCATGTGTATTGATTTTGGATAAAGGAGAAAATCTAAGAATTGTCGCATCTATTGGATATGATGCTGAAGAAGCAAAAAGATTTTCCATTCAGTTAAAAGATTCATTTTTATGGCATGTGACAAAAGGGAAGATAGAAAAAGCAGTGATTATTAATGACATTAAGGAAATTTTTAAAGAAAAATTTTCAGATATTTTAAAAAATACAGAAGGTATTGAAGTACAATCTTCTCTTACGACCCCAATCATAATAGATGGGCAATTATATGGTTTGGTAAATTTGGATAGCAAAGAGAATTTTGTTTATGATGAAACGGATTTAGATGTGATGGAGTATATGAGGAATCAATTTGAAATTGCTATTAGTAAACATAAGCTTTACGAAGAAACTATTTATTTATCTAGATATGATAAATTAACAAATGTTTATAATAGAAGGTATTTTGAAGAACTATTAGATATGAATATACAGAAGGCCATTCGATATGATGAAATATTTTTGTTGGTGGTATTTGATTTAAATGGATTAAAAGCTGTAAATGATACCTATGGACATTTGGCAGGAGATCAGTTAATTAAGAACTTTGCGGGTAGAATTAAAGATGCAATTAGAAATTCAGACATCTTTGCAAGATATGGTGGGGATGAATTTATTTGTGTTTTCTTTGAGACCAATACGCAAAGCTTAGTAGAAAAATTTGAAAAAATAGCAAAGAATTTTATCAATGATCCCATTATATTTGAAGGTAATAATATTACTTGTAGTTTCAGCTATGGTATTGCAAACTTCCCTCAGGAGTGTGAGAATTATAAAGAATTAGTAAAAACTGCCGATACGCGAATGTATGCATATAAGCAGAAGCTGAAAAATAAAATAGTTGATTAATAAATCCTACAATAATGTAATATTGTGGGATTTGTTTTTAAATTGTATAATTAGGTATGAAATAAGTTGAAAGGCTGGTCATATGCATAATACGAATGAGATAAAAATATCTGTTAGAAATCTAGTTGAATTTATTTTGCGTTCTGGAGATTTGGACACAAGCTTTAGAAGTATGACAAGAGCTGTAGAAGGCACAAGAGCGCATCAAAAGGTACAAAAGAATCAAGCTGAAAATTATGAAGCTGAGGTTACACTAAAACATAAACTTGAACATGAAGGGTATACATTTTTAATAGAAGGTAGAGCAGATGGCATCATAAAAGAATCCGATGGTATTTGTATAGATGAAATAAAATCTACTACAAAACCCCTTGAAATAATCCATGAAAATTATAATGAGCTCCATTGGGCGCAGGCAAAATGTTATGCTTATATATATGCGTTGCAAAATAAATTAGACAAAATAGATGTGCAATTAACCTATTTTCATTTAGAAACTGAATTGCTTAAAAATATAAGGAAAAATTTTAGTTTTATAAGCTTGGAAGTGTTTTTTTATCAAATCATAGATCAATACATGGCTTTTGCAAATTTCACTTCTGATTGGTGTAAACTTCGTGATGACTCAGTAAAAGATTTAGTATTCCCATTTAAAAAATATCGGATTGGACAAAGGGAACTTGCAATTTCGGTCTATAGAACGATTAGAGATCAGAAAAAGTTATTTGCACAAGCACCAACAGGAATAGGGAAAACTATATCAACTCTTTTTCCGACAGTGAAGGCATTTAGTGAAGGATATACTTCAAAGATATTTTATCTTACGGCAAAAACGATCACACGACAGGTTGCTGAGGAAGCTTTTATAAAAATGAGAGAAAAAGGATTGCGCTTTAAAACATTAACTTTAACAGCGAAGGATAAGATCTGCTTTAAAGAAGAGTCAAGATGTGAACCAGAATACTGCGAATATGCAAAGGGACATTTTAGTAGAGTAAACGAGGCTATTCTTGATATACTCCAAAATGAAGATGAATTATCTAGGGCTATAATAGAATCATATTCAAGAAAGTATCATATCTGTCCTTTTGAATTTTCACTAGATTTAGCTACATGGGTAGATGCCGTTATTTGTGATTTTAATTATATATTTGACCCTACTGTATATCTAAAAGGCCTATTTGATTTTGGAGATAACGACTATACCTTTCTAATAGATGAGGCCCATAATTTAGTAGATAGAGCACGTGAAATGTTCTCAGCAAACCTTTATAAAAATCATTTTTTAGAGCTGAAAAGAATATTTAAAGATAAAGAGCCTACAATTGCTAAAGCTTTAGATAAACTCAATGGGTATATGCTTAAGATGAAGAAACTTTGTGGAGATAAAGAAGTGTATATACAAAAAGAAATGCCAGAGAATATATCTTATTTATTAAACAGACTCATATCTGAGAGCGAAGAACTCTTAGCCACTAAAAAAGGAACAAAAGGATATAAGGAAATATTAGAATTATTTTTTGATTGCTTAGCTTTTATAAGAATATTAGAGATTTATGATGATCGATATGTAACTTACATAGAGAAGGAAAATAAAGATGTAATGCTAAAAATGTTCTGCCTTGATCCTTCTTATCTATTAAGTGAAGCGATCAAAAGGGGGAAGTCAGCCATATTCTTTTCAGCTACATTATCGCCTATAGAATATTTTAAGTATATTTTGGGTGGAGATGAAACGGATCAGACGATTATGTTATCTTCTCCTTTTGATCGGAATAATCTTTGTCTAATGATTGCCAATAACATTTCAACAAAATACAAGGATAGGGAATATAGCTACAATTGTATAGCAGATTATATAAAGGCAATTATATCTCAGAAAAAAGGGAATTATTTAGTATTCTTTCCATCCTATAAATATATGCAGGATGTTCATGAAAGATTTCAAGAAAAGTATCCTGAATATGCCACAATCATTCAATTAAATACAATGAGCGAAGAACAAAGGGAAGCTTATTTATTAGGATTTGAAAAAGATCCTAAAGATACATTAGTAGGTTTTGCTGTAATGGGAGGAATATTTGGTGAAGGAATTGACTTAAAAGCAGATCGATTAATAGGTGCAATCATCGTAGGCGTAGGGCTTCCGCAAATATGTTTAGAGAGAGATATCATAAAAGATTATTTTAATGAAAAAAATGGAAATGGGTTTAATTATTCCTATACGTATCCAGGAATGAACAAGGTATTACAAGCAGCTGGACGAGTCATTCGTACAGAAAAGGATAAAGGGGTAGTGCTTCTAATCGATGAAAGATTTAACTACGGAAACTATAAAAGAATATTTCCAAGAGAGTGGAATCATAGGATAAATATAAAATCAGAAGATGAGATTATTAAGACATTGGAGAAATTTTATGATGAGAATTAGAAGAAAGAATTTCTTGCCAATGCGTCCAATACTTTTTCTAATACAAAAGATGTAGCTTTTGTATTAGAAAAAATTGCCTATGAAAACAAAGTGGAGAGTCTTTATAAAACTATTGGTCAGCTCACGGTACATGTTTGTGACGTATTTGTTGAAAATTGACAAGCAAAGATTATTTATATAACAAGAAGGAGAATACAAATGAGAATTATTTCTGTAAGGCAGGAGTGTGACTATAAAGAAGTTGCTGCAAAATATATTCACAGTAAATGGGGAAACGAAACTAATTACCAATTATATGAAGATAGTATATTCGGTTGTGTAAGCACCAAGGAGCCTGTGCCATATTGGTATCTGCTGGAAAGTGATAAGAAAATTGTCGGTTGTATAGGATTGATAGACCATGATTTTATAAGTAGAACAGACTTATCTCCATGGTTATGTTCGCTTTATATCGAAAAAGATTATCGTGGAAAAGCATTGGGAGCTTTACTGATTGAGCAGGTAAAGAAAGAAGCTGAGAAAGAAGGATTTGAGAGAATTTATCTTTGCACTGAGTTAAATGAATATTATGAAAAAAATGGTTTCCGCTATATCGAAGAAGGTTTTTACCCCAATGGAGAGCCTTCTAAAATATATGAAATAAATCTCACCAAATGAGCATAATTTTTAGTTAATGTAGTGAGTAATTTTCTAATGTATTCGAAGGATTATAGAGGTGAAAAGAGTCATCACTTCCTATAACAGATCCTTAGCAGACATCGGAAAATTATTGTTTCGGGAAAGATTGACGTCACTAAGCCAATAGTCGATATTTTATTGGAAATAGATAATGAAAGCAATATTGAACAATTAACAGATATCCTATTACATAATGGTTGGATATTGATGTCATCCCAAAAAAATCCATATGTGAAAATGGCGTTTAATAAAGGATATACAAAAGAAGGATTTGCAGAAAAAGTATATCACTTGCATGTTCGATACTATGATAACTGGAATGAATTATATTTTAGAGACTACCTTATAGAACATGGCGAAGTTGCTAACGAATACGGTAAGCTTAAATTAAGTCTGATAGAGAAATATGAGCATGACCGAGATGGATATACAGATGCTAAATCTGATTTAATTCTTAAATATACAGAAAAGGCGAAAGAAGAATATGGTGACAAATATAACCCAAGAAAATGAGTATTGGAGGAATAGGAAAAATATGAATAAAATGCAAAGATGGATATTAAATCTAATAATATTAATAATGATAATTACATTGTTAACATCATGTAACAAATCAGAGAATGTAAAACAAGTACCAAATGGCATGGATATAAGCAAAAATATAGATGGATACAAAATCAGTCAATCTCAAGATGGAGAGAAAGAAATTTACTGTACTGAAGATAAAAAATTAATTTTAGTATCTCATAATGGTAAAAAAGTTATATGTGAAAACTACAGAGATATTACTACAAATCCATATTCTATATGGAGTTTTGATGAATATAAAATTCAATGGAGTAAAGATAGTAATTATGTATATGTTATTGATAGTATATATGATTTAAAAAATGATAAATTAATTCCTATAAAAGATTGTGTTGTTTTTTCATGGATTGAAAATAAAGGGGTATATTTAGCTGATGGTACTTACTACGAAATATCTTATGACGGAGGACTTCAAAATGAGATGGCTGTAGGTAAAAAGATTAAGATTATAGAAAATGGTGAGGTAAAAGAAAAAGCCAAACAGACAGATGATAGATATTTTGTGCTAGATCATTTTATTAGTGTAGATAATTCATTTGAAGTTATTGGAGATTATATAACTATAAATACGGCTTCACTAAAATATAAAGAAGATGAATTACAAGAGAAAATTAAGAAAGATTTTCATTCGAATGCATTTAGAGAGTTTTTAAAGCAAGATCATAATGAATTTTTAAATATGAAATATATAGAATTTATTAATACAATAAAAGAATCGAAAGAATTTCAAGACCTACAATATCAAATAAATGATTTAGAAAAAAATTATCCTATAGAGTTTGAAGGGGATATTAAAGAAATAATGAAAAGAATCAATGATACTACATATTTTATTTATAATGTCAGTGGAAAATTTTATTTAAAAGATATAAAAGAAGAAGAAGTGAAATTTAGGTAAGCATATTTTAATTAGAGATGAAGAGAATAAGACTTGATAGAAGGAATAGAGTTATGATATTATAGTTAATAGTTTAACAATATGTGATAAATAATTCGAAATAACGACAAGGTTTTGAGAAATGGTACATGTTTAAATCAAAGGATATAAAAATGACAACATTTGTCTTAAGAAATAAGGAAGGAGTATCATTATGTTTGAATTACCTAAATATAGAAAACCTGATTTTAACAATAAGAAATTTAAGTCAGCGCCAAATGTTCGTGTAGCGAATGTAAAAAAAGAAGGGGTTGCACCAGAAAATTATCATATAACTTCTATGTATCCTGAATATTTTAAAGTTAATGGAGAGTGGATGCTCACAAAGAATAGTCGAATGGATTGTGCACCAGTAATAGTAGGTGAATCTAGAATTGAGACAAAAGAATTTAGAAATTTAAGTATTGGAGATAAAGTGATTATAGGAAGAACAGAAGATGGAAGTGAAGGCATTTATCTACACGCAAATGGATTTGTTAAAGAAGTGGGAGAGAAAGATGTATTTGCATTTAGAAGTGGAAGATCTAGAGAGACCGCTTTTTCAAAAGATTATGAGGATTTATTTGAACTTTTAAAACATGAGAAAGAAAATGGAAATATTGTATGGGTATTAGGTCCAGCGGTATCCTTTGATTATAAATCAAGGAGGGCTATGTCAGCATTAATAGAAAATGGATATGCCCATGCAGTTTTAGCAGGAAATGCCCTTGCGACCCATGATCTTGAAGGGGCATTATTTCATACAGCATTAGGACAAGATATTCGTGATCAAGATTCAAAGCATAATGGACATTATCATCATCTTGATGCCATTAATAAAGCTAGAAATGCAGGTTCTATCGAGAAGTTTATAGAAAATGAAGACATACAAGAGGGGATTGTTTATTCTTGTGTAAAAAATAATGTTCCTTTAGTACTTGCAGGTTCCATAAGAGATGATGGCCCGCTTCCTAGTGTGTTTGCAAATGTATATGATGCCCAAGATGCAATGAGAAACCATGCGAAACGTGCGACCACATTGATTTGTTTAGCGACACAACTGCATACGATTGCTGCAGGCAATATGACACCTTCTTATACCATTGTAGATGAAGAGATAAGACCTGTTTTTATTTATGCTGTAGATGTTTCAGAATTTGTACTAAACAAATTAAGAGATAGAGGAACATTAGAGGTAACAACGATTGTTGCAAATATACAAGACTTTTTAGGTAAATTAAGTGATCATTTAATAGATTAAACCATCATTTTAAAACGACGATGTAAAATACATCCGCGTTTTGAACATGGCATAGGTATATGTAGTGAAATATAAAATAAAAGGAAATGATGCTGTTGCTTACTATTTATAAGGATGCATCATCATGCAAAAGAAATTTAGGATAAGCAACCTGTATATGATTTTCTTTAAAAGCGCTTAGAATATATTCATAAGTTCTGTTTCTCAAAAACCACTGAAAATGAGGATTCACTACACCGATAATAATATATTTTGCTCCACCTAACTTTCCGTCTAAGGATACAACCCCTAAGAGGCTAAATTCTGAATAGTTTACATTGCCAATCTTATATAATTTATCCTCATATTTTTCATTAATATATGCACAAACATGATTAAGCGTATGCTCTACCAACGGATGATCTTCTTCAAAAGGAACAATAATCTCTATGATCACTCTTGCTTTTTCCTTATAAAAATTTTTTAAGGTTTTGATTTGTCCATTGGGAATGTATACCTTTCTCATAGACCATTCTCGAATGGCTGTGGAGCGAAGGCCAATCTCTTCGACGGTTCCTTGATACTGCTCATTGATGCTGACAAAGTCGCCCACTTTCATTTGTCTTTCAAATAAAATAAAAAAACCATTAATAATATCTTTTATGAGATTTTGTGCACCAAGACCTGCAACTACAGTAATAATACTAGCGCCTGTTAGGATTGTAGATTCTTTTATTACTCCAAATTCACTTAAAATATTAAGAATTGCAAGCGTGAGAATGAAATAAGCAAATAATGAGTCGACGATGCTTTTAATTGTCATCTCACGTTCTTCATTGAATTTTGTAATGTGAATAATTTTCTTCGTAAGGAACATGACAAATCGAATTAAGCAAAAAGATATAAAAACAATGACTAATGAAGTGAAAAAAGGTTTAATATTATTTGTAAATCGAATATTTTTTAAAAATGATAAATCCATCTTTTCACCTCTCATGAAATTTTTTTATCCATTAGTATTTTCTACAATGATTCGATGCCCTATTCTTGTTATTAAAAAAATTTTTATAAAAAACAACCCCGCTATGAAGGGGATAACGATCATAGTGGGGTTGTTCTTTAGTTAAATTCAAACAAATTTCTTTTATAGATTATATATAAATCTTTCAGTTCATTTATTTTGCTTTGCATCTCTAATTGAAGGATAGAAACTGTCACATAATCTTGTGTATCAATAGCTTCTCTTATTTGAGTAAATAAAGATTTTTTATTTAAGCTATCTTTCATTAAATCAAATCTTAAATAATTGATTTTTTCCCAATTTACTACATCTAAATCAGATACATCTTCGCTTTTGTGTAGTTTTTTACAGCTTCTTACAATTTCCATATTCTCGAGGATAATTCTGTTATACAGCTCTGTTGTCCACTGGGTTAAAGTAGCCACTTTATAGGAATTAATGATTGCTTCATTAAAAACATCTCCTTCAAGTAAAACAGATTTTTTTTCTGGATACTTATCAAAATGTACTAGGTTATCCCATACGGTAGCGGGTGGATTTCCAAACAAAGCATTTCTTTCCTCTTCTGTAAAATCTTCGAAAACTTCTTCTTCGCTTCTATAAGCAAAATCTTTTTCGAGATAAAAACAAGATTCTCCAGATTTTTTTGAAAGTGCTGCTTCTAATTCAAAAGATGTTTTATTATTTTCTAAAGCAGCTTTTATGCCATCTAACATTGCTTGATATATAGAAGCAATGACTAGATAAGTGTTACTTGTAGGGTTTGGAGCTCGCAATTCAAATCGAGTAGCCATTGGATTTGACATATCGCGTATAAGACCTACCAAAACAGTTCTATTACGTGAAGGAGAATTTGGTGCATGGCCTAATGATGATACGGTACATATAGGCGCTTCAAAACCTGGCTTTAAACGATTGAAAGCATCATTTGTAGATGTAACAAAAGGATTTACTACTTTATAATTTTTTAATAGACCCATAAGTGCACCAAAACCGATAGGGCTCATAAACTCTTTTTTCATATCAAGTGGCGCAAAAATATTTTTCATTTTTCCATTTTTGAGTTTTACAGATACACCAACGTGAGTATGCTCTCCGTTACCAGCAACCCCTTCGATTGGTTTTGCCATAAATGTAACTTCCAAGCCATTTCTTATAAAAGTATCTTTTACTACATCACGTGCAATGAGTTCATTATCAGCGGATTGTAATGCACTACTATATTTCCAATCAATTTCTAACTGCTCCATGATGTGATCAAAATTTCCGTTACCTGTAAGTTTCGCTTTTACACCGCCTACTTCTTTATGTCCCATTTCTGATTCTAATCCATAAGAGTCTAGATATAGTAGAGATTGTTCCATGGCTGTACGAACTGGACCGATTGTCCTTTTCCAGTATTGTTCTTTTAATACTTGAGAAGTCGAAAGTTGTTCTACATCTGCTTTATCATCTGGTGTTTTCACCCAAAATTCAAGTTCTGTCGCAGAAGTCAATATAACGTCTTCAATTTCATCAACAGATGATAACCCTAAGGATGCTAAGACATAAGGGTGGTTTTTCATAAGGGAAAGTATTTGGGTTTTAAAATGTTTTACAGCATTTAATAAAATAGAACGGGAATCAACCATTACTTCATTGTGAACGAGAAAAGAAGGAATTCTAAGGGTTCCTGTAGGAAGATTCGTATGCTCGTCTATATGGTCAAAATTGTAGTCAACAAACCAGTTAACAGATAGGTCAGGAATGATATCAACTTGTGCATTATTTAATGTAGCGATTTCAGGAAGGACTACACTAGAACCATCTGTTTGAACACCATGAGCTAAAAAGGTATGTAGATCTTTTAAAAATAGAGCTACTGGTATCTTTTCATCCGTATCATTTCCACCTAAATCTACACCTACCAATGAAACAAATTTTATTTCAGGGTGTTTTCCCAATAGGGAGATAATTTCTTCCGGCTCATGTTGTGATGCAGGAAGTAAAAATAATAATTTATCAATTTCAGAACATAAAACATCTTTTGACATAGGATCACCTCTTTGTTTGAATTGTCACTATATCGAATAATTATAGCATAAATATTTTTTTTGTAAAGGGGAATAAATCAAAAAAAATATTTTTTATTATTGATAAAAAACGTGTTTTAAACGAGTTAGAAAATTTCAAAATAGGAATCTAGTTTAAAACCTATCATTCGTAACACTTTATAAGTGGATGTGTAAAATTACATTTATTAAGTGTAGATAGAGACAAATGAAAAATATATTTTGAAGGATGAGAAAATTGAGTTTAGTAGTATTTTAAAATTGCATATTTCATGAATAAATTAAATTTAAATACATACGAATGAATAAATATACAAACTGTAAAAACGAACAATTCGAGTAAAAAAAACAAAAATGTTCCGGAATAGAGTCAATTTTTCCATTTAGGAAGGAGATCGATTTTTTGAAATGTGGTAAAAATAACTACAGAGATGGGACCGATCAGTAATCCTAATATGCCAAATAGTTTTAGTCCAACATACATAGATATGAGTGTAACAAGTGGATAAAGACCTATTTGATTGCCTAGAATCTTGGGTTCTAATAATTGTCTTACCAGGATAATGATACCATATAATATACTTAGGTGAAGACATTGGTCATAAGAATGTGTTAAAAATTTTAATAATATTAACGGAACATATATAAAGCCTGTTCCTAATATAGGGAGTGCATCAATGATACTAGCAAAAAATGCAATGAGTACAGCGTAGTCAATACCTATAATTGTTAACCCTATTGTGCTTTCTACAAAGGTTATGAACATTAAAATAAATTGAGCTTTTATATAGCCTGTTAAAGCAAATAATAGATTTTGTTTTATGATTCTACTTTTAGAAATTGTATTTTTAGGAAGTTGGGCTATAATGAATTTTTTGATCTTAGGTTTATCCCGTGCTATAAAAAAAGTGGCCATTATGGTTACCAATAAAAATATAAAAAAACCTGGAATAGCTGAAATGAAGCTTAGCAAAGAAGAAATACATTTTCCTATAATGGTTGTTAAATTTTGAAAAAGTCCATTGATGCCATTGATGATAGACTGGGCAATATCAGGAGGCAATTGTATATATAAGTGTTCTAACTTCTTAGTCAGATGATTGCTGTGAAAATACAGGTTTCTTGAATACTGAGGAAGTTCCATAGAGAGCTTCGTTAATTGAATAATGATCATGCCACCAATGAGTGCAATGAGGGTACCCATAAATAAAATAGAAAATAATACAGCAATAAATGTAGCGGTATTACGAGAAAGCTTTAAGTATTTTGTAAAAAAAAGAATCACAGGTTCAAGAACAGACGACAGGATCCAACTAATTATAAAAGGCAATATATAGAATATAAAGGTTGTAGACATAAAATATGTTCCTAAGACAATAAAGCATATAATAAAGATTCTAGATAAGATAGGTAGATACTTTTCAAAAGGACTATTCATAATAACACCTCTAATTCAATTTATATATAATTATATGTTTTATGAAAATCCAATACTACAAAAGACAATCTGTATTTTTTTAGAATAAGAAAATTTATTTGATCGGTTATATGTTTGATATTATAGTTTGCGTATAAACATGTGGGTGTTAAAGTACTGCTTTTTTGAGAAATACATGTGATATGGCATACCTCTGTACAAATTACTTAAATCAACAACTTGTAAATGTTTTTTATCATTTACAAGCTATTTTAATTTAAAGATATAAATCTAAGTGAATAAATTTTAGAATGACATAAATATAATAAAATATGATATAATAATGACTATCATTATCGATTGAGGAAAATATAAATTTTAATGGGGGAGAGTATGAAAAAGAAGATTATTTTTAAGGATACGGATGATTATTTTTTAAAAATGAATAAAGAAGTTGGGATTTTTACAGATGATGTAGGGAAATCACTTTATTATAAAGTGAAAAAAACATTTGGAGAAGATTACATAGTCATCAAAATAGTATAAAATTAGTAAAAACTAGGTATTTAAAGTACATTTAATATAAAAGCATTTGATACGGATAAGAAGATACAGATTTATGTTTTAGGAGAAGATCCTAAAGTATTTCAAAGATTTTAGCATTAAACAATTAAAGGATTTATTTAAAAAATTAGCAGGTAATAGATGGAAAAATATGAGGCTTTTATTTATAATTCCAAAATTTAAGAGGATGATGAAAATAATAAAAATTGAAATAAACTAGAAAAAGATTTATTAAATGCATAATGAGGTGAAATTTTTAAAATTACACCTCATTCTCTTTTGTTTTTGAATCATTATTATTTTTTAAAAGTAACGCATTGACTTTATCTCTAAATAGAATCATACAATCATCTAAATCAGAGTAGCCTAAAACAATGTCTTCAGCAAGAGCTCTACAGGAAGGAGAACCACATGCGCCACAATCTAAATCAGGTAACAGATCATAAATATAATCTATTTTTTCCATTTTCTTCATTGCTTCCATAATATTATCATCTAATTTTCGAACATTTTTAGGAAGAATTTTTTCTTTTAACAAGAAATCTTGAATGGTTCTATTTAATTGAATTTCTTTGTTTTGCATGTATTTTTGGGAAAGTTTTCTAATTCTATTTCTTGCTACAAACCCATTCTCAACTGTTAAGCAACCCCCCACACAGCCATTAATACAGGCTAAACATTCTACAAACTTAATATCATTTAATTTACCATTTTCAATTTCATCTAATATTTTGATGACGTTTTCTATGCCATCAACACATAGATAATCTTTTATATTGAGAGAATAAGTTTCACCACCAGATCTTGCCCAACCGATCGCCTTACCAGAGTTATAAAATTCAGTTTCTTCACTTTGTAGATTTTTTTTAAGATTTTTTTGAATACATGGATATACGGACTTAATAGAAATTACACCATCTACATCTGAATACGTATTTCCTAGTGGATTTTTCACACTACTTATTTTTGCAGGACAGGGACTAATAAAGAATATGCCAATTTCTTCTGGAGATAAACCAGTTTTTTGAGCGGATTTTTGTCTTGCAAGCATAGCTGCTACCTCCATAGGAGATTCAATTGGGATAATGTGATCAATTAAGCTAGGAAATCTAACTTGTATGAGCCGTACAACAGCAGGACATGCTGATGAAATTAGTGGAAATTTAGAGGCTGTTTTTAATAATTCTTTCGTATAATGTGATACAATATCAGCACCTCTAGATACTTCAAATACATCATCAAATCCAAGGGATTTTAATGCAGATAAAATTTTTCTAGGATCCGTATCCTCATTAAATTGACCTAACAAAGTAGGTGCAGGAAGGGCAACCTTATATTTAAAATCATTTATTTTTTCTATAGGATTGGTGATACTGTTTTTTGCATGTTGTGGACATATACGAATACATTCACCACAGTCAATACACCTTTCCTTTATGATTCTTGCTTTTCCATTTTTTACTCGGATTGCTTCTGTAGGACATCGTTTAATACAATTTGTACAACCAATACATTTATCTTCTTCTAATATAACAGAGTGGAAATGTTCATCCATATCAATCACTCCTAACTACGTAGACCATGACTATATAACAAGCCACAGCATTCGTACAGTTTGTACTCAGTACCCAGTAAGATGATATCATTATTTAATGCAAGTTGCATTATCTCCTTGGAAGGTTTTTTATTTCGAACAAAAACAATAACTAGAATATCCATTATTTCTGCTGTTCGTATGACTTGCGTATTGATTAATCCTGTAAGTAAAATAGAATTATCTATAGGATTTCTTAAAACATCACTTAATAAATCAGAGGCTCTGCAGGACGCGATAGAAAGATTCAAATCTACATTGTTTGTATAGGATTTTGCAGAAAGAATAGCTATGATTTCTGATAATTTCAAATAAACACCTCCAATAAAAACATTATACTATAGGTTTAGGATATGTAAAACAGTTTGGGAAAAGTTTATTATTTAACAATAATATGGTAGACAGGTGGTGGTTGGAAAAATATGATAATATGGGTATAATATTTAATAAAGAATCAAAAGATTTAAGATAGATATGAAATGCTAAATATGAGAGGAGGATGTGGTTTTACCACAAAATAATATGGAAAAACAAAAACAAATTCTAAAAAGAAAAGATATACCTGAAAATTTTAAATGGAAGCTAGAGAAGATGTATGAAAGTGATGAACTTTGGGAAAATGATATAGTGGATGTAAGAAAAAGTGTAGAGGAAATGCTAAAATACGTTGGTAAATTAGGGGATTGTGCAGAAAATTTATTTGGTGCACTCCATTTGAATGATGAAATTTCCCAAAAGATAGAGAATGTATATGTATATGCAAGAATGCGCAAAGATGAAGATAATACGGTAACCAAATATCAGGCTATGAGTGATAAAGCACAAGGATTGGCGGTAGAAGTACAAAGTAACTTATCCTTTATGGTACCAGAAATCATAAGTATTTCAGAACAAAAAATTAGACGATTTTTAAAAGAAAATGAAAATTTAAGATTATATACTTTCTATCTAGAAGAATTGCTTCGACAAAAAGAGCATATTCTATCGAAAGAAGAAGAGCAAATTCTAGCCCAAATGGGGGAATTGGCTGCAGCACCTAAAAATGTATTTGGCATGATTAATAATGCGGATATAAAATTTCCTTCGATTATGGATGAAAATGATGAAGCGGTCGAGGTAACGAAAGGTAGATATATAAAATTTCTAGAAAGTAGCGATAGGAGGGTAAGGCAAGATGCATTTAAAGCGCTATATAGTGCTTATGAAAAACAAAAAAATACCATTGCATCTACTTTAAATTATAGTGTCAAAAAAGATGTTTTTTATGCAAAGGTAAGAAAATATGAATCAGCGCTCCAAGCATCACTAGACGGGGATGATATTCCTTTATCTGTTTATGATAACTTAATTGAAACGGTAGAAGAAAATTTAGATGCCATGTATCGATATATGAAACTTCGCAAGAAAGCACTAGGGGTAGATGAACTTCACATGTATGATTTATATAAACCGATTGTAAAAGAAATAGAACTAGAAATACCTTATGAGGAAGCGAAAAAACAAGTGAAAGAAGGGTTAAAACCTCTAGGAAAAAATTACATAGAAATACTTGAAAAAGGATTTAATGAGGGATGGATTGATGTATATGAAAATGAAGGAAAGACCAGTGGCGCTTATTCATTTGGAACCTATTCAAGTCCACCTTATGTAATGTTAAATCATCAGGATACTGCTCATGATATGTTTACCCTTGCCCATGAAATGGGGCATTCCTTGCATTCTTATTATTCTCACAAATATCAGCCATATGTTTATGGTGGATATACAATATTTGTTGCAGAAGTTGCATCAACGGTAAATGAAGCCTTGCTTATGGAGCATTTACTAAAAACTACCCAAGACAAAAATAAAAAGATGTATCTCATGAACCATTATCTTGAACAATTTAGAGGAACTGTCTATAGACAAACTATGTTTGCGAAGTTTGAAAAAATCATTCATGAAAAATTAGAAAATGGAGAAGCTTTAACACCTGAGAATCTTAGTGAAATATATGTAGATTTGAATAAATTGTATTATGGACCAGATGTCGTGATTGATGATGAAATCAAAATGGAATGGGCAAGAATTCCTCATTTTTATAATGCATTTTATGTATATAAATATGCTACTGGATATTCTGCTGCGATTTCATTATCCCAAAAGATTTTAAAAGAAGGAGATGTGGCAGTAGAGAAATATCTAAATTTCTTAAAAGGAGGAGGATCAGATTATCCAATTAATCTTTTAAAAGGAGCAGGTGTAGATATGACAACAACGGATCCTATACATCATGCACTAAAGGTTTTTAAAAAGTTGGTAGATGAAATGGAAAAAATGCTTTCATAAAACATGAGGGATACTACGAAAAGGTAGTGTCCCTTATGTTTTATGAAATAATATAAGGGGTATGCATTTATATATATATGGGTAAAATTACTAAAAAATAGAAATTTATCGAAAAGTGATGCTATTTTATAGGATTATCTTGTATAATGGTATTATAAAAAAAGTAGAGAATATGGCAGGTGCATAAATGTTTAATCTATTATCTTTGATATTTCGATATTTATTCATACTTATTATCTATTTATTTATTTTGGGGATTATACGATTGATTTATTTAGATATTAAGAGCATGAGTAATGTCATGAATCATTATCCATATTTAAAATTAATTAATCGAAAGGATAGCTTGCCGTTTAAGATTAAGGAAGTTTATACATTAGAAGATACGATTACGATTGGAAGAAAAAAGGAAAATAATGTAGCAATCAATGACCCTTATATATCCAATCAGCATGTACAGATTACGTTAGATGAGGGAGAAGTTTTTATTGAAGATTTAGATAGTGCAAATGGTACGTATCTAAATGGCGATAGAATCGTAGATGTTTTTAAATTAAAAAATGGAGATCGTATCAAATTTGGTCAAGTGGAATTTTTATATGTAAGTAATGAGGTGTGCTTATGATTAAGAAAGTTTTGAGCTATAAAATGCCGCAGAATCTAATTTTTTTAGTAAATGTTATGGCACTGCTGCTTCTTTATTTTTACAAAGATGGTTTTGATAAATTTATATTGACTTCTGGAATACTGCTCACTTTTATTATCTATATATCTAACTTTATGCTACTTAAGACGTCATCAGGAGATCATTATATATTTTTAATTATGACCATGCTTGTAAGCATAGGAATCATTATGATTTATAGAATTAACCCGAGCTATGGTTTTCGGCAGATTACTTGGTTTGGTATAGGGATTATAACTTTTTTTTTATTTTATACGGTGACGAAAAATATAAGAGGATTAGAAAAGTGGACAAAAGTATATGTCGTATTATCTATGGCTTTGTTTTTGTCAACTTTAATTTTTGGGGTAAGGATAAAAGGTGCTATAAATTGGATAAAAATAGGAGGACTTAGTTTTCAACCTGCAGAAATAATAAAAATACTGTTTGTATTTTTTTTAGCTTCATACTATGTTGATAGAGAAAAAATGAATCATCCGTATATATTTTTAGGAGTTGTATATGGTTATATAGGATTTTTATTTATTCAAAGAGATTTAGGAACTGCGATGATCTTTTATTTTGTTTTTATAACCATACTCTATGTTTTTGAAGAAGAAAGAAAATTAATCTATTATAATCTAGGAGGAGCTGTAATTATAGGGGTCTTGAGCTATTTTTTAGTCAACCATGTGCGTGTGAGAGTGATTACATGGATTGATCCTTGGCGTTATATTGACAACAAGGGATATCAAATTACCCAATCCTTATTTGCAATTGGTTCAGGCGGTTTTTTTGGTACAGGGATTGGACTTGGACATCCAGAATTTATCCCTGAAGTACATACAGATTTTATATTTTCAGCAATTTGTGAAGAAATGGGTATATTCGGTGGTATTGGTGTGATTCTATTATTTCTCATTTTTCTATATAGGGGTTTTAAGATTGCTTTGAATCAGCAACATCAATTTTTCAAAATTGTTGCCATAGGAATGACTGCTATGCTAGGCTTTCAAGCATTTATTATTATTGCGGGAGTAATAAAGATGATTCCATTAACAGGGGTAACATTGCCATTTGTTAGTTATGGAGGAAGTTCGCTGGTATCAAGCTTTGCAGCACTAGGGATACTACAGGTAGCTTCTGAGGATATCTATTTGGAACAGGAGGAGGAAAATGGATAAATTCTCTAGACGCATGATTAAAGTGCTTATTGTATATAGTACTTTGTTTATAAGTTTAGTGGTATACTTAAGTTACTTTGAAATTTTTCAGGCCGAACAGGTTGTAAATAACAACTACAATAAAAGGCAATGGGTAAATGAGGAATATGTACTTCGCGGGATTATTGCGGATAGAAATGGAAAAACCTTAGCAAGTAGTAGAAAAATAGATAATAAACAAATTCGTACATACAAGTTTGACAAGTTGTATAGTCATATTATAGGATATAGTTTTAAAGAGTATGGAAAAGCAGGATTAGAATCTTCTTATAATAAGGAATTATTAAATAACAATGAAAACCCAATACGAGAGATTACAGAGAAGATTACAGGACCTAAGGAAGAAGGAAATAATTTAATTTTGGCGATTGACCATGATCTGCAAAGTTATACACAAAAACGTTTAAAAGGAAAAAAAGGAGCCATTGTACTGATGAATCCTAAAAATGGTGAAATCTATGCGATGGTAAGTAAGCCTGATTTTGATCCTTCTACGATGAAAGACAAGTGGGCAGAAATCACAGAAGACAAAAATAGTCCCCTTTTAAACCGAGCAACTATGGGACTTTATACCCCAGGTTCTATATTTAAAATTATAACTGCGACAAGTGCTTTAGAAAATGAATATATAGAGAAAACTTTTCAATGTGAAGGGTCTATAAATATTAATGGATATGTACTAAAAGATTATAAAGGAACTGCCCACGGAAAAGTGGACTTAAAAAAAGCCTTGATTGTTTCTTGTAATGTGGCCTTTGGTCAGATTGGGCTTGACCTAGGGGAAGACAAATTAAAAAATACAGCAGAAAAATATATGCTTAATAAAATTATTCCATTTGAGTTATTGACAAAAAATTCTGTATTTCCACATAAAAGAAATATGTCTAGACCAGAACTAGCAGCTACTGCTATTGGGCAGGGGAAGATACTGGTTACCCCCCTCAATATGGCGATGGTGGCATCTGCTATTGCCAATGATGGGAAAATGATGAAACCATTTTTGGTGAAGGAGGTGATTAATCCTAAAGGAAGAACGATTCATACAAACTTACCACAAACTTTATCAACAGTAAGTAGTAAAAATATTGCAGAGGCAATAAAGGAAATGATGATTGATGTTGTAAAATTAGGTACAGGAAAAAATGCAAGGATCAAAAATGTGAAGGTGGCTGGTAAAACAGGAACAGCAGAAAATGATACAGAAAAAGAACATGCATGGTTTATTGGATTTGCACCAGCAGATGATCCCAAAGTGGCAATCGCTGTGGTGTTAGAAAACGAAGGTTCAACTGGTGGTAAAAGTGCAGCACCTATTGCAAGAGACATCATGGCAGCTGCATTAAATATATTAAAGTAATTTATAAGGGAGGATATCATGAATACATTATTAAAAGACAAAAATATTTTAATTATGGGTGTAGCAAATAAGTGGAGTATTGCTTGGGCAATTGCTAAATCTTTTCATCAAGCAAGGGCAAAACTAGCCTTTACATACCTAGGAGAAAAAACAAAAAAAAGCATTGAAAAACTAATGGCAGAAGAAGATATGAATAGCGCACTTTTAATTCCATGTGATGTGACAAAGGATGAAGAAATAGAAAATTCTTTTAATATATTAAAAGATGAATTTGGGAAATTAGATGGTGTTGTACATAGTATTGCCCATGCAAAGAAGGAAGAGTTAGAAGGATTATATCTAAATACCTCTAGAGAAGGTTATGCCATGGCACAAGATATTAGTGCATATTCTTTAGTAGCTGTTACAAAATATGCAAAGCCTCTTATGAATGAAGGGGGAAGTATTGTAACTTTAACCTATTTAGGAGGAGAGCGTGTTATAAAGAATTATAATGTAATGGGCGTAGCCAAAGCAGCATTAGAAGCCAGTGTAAAATATTTAGCAACAGATTTAGGGAAAGAAAATATAAGGGTGAATGCGATTTCAGCAGGGCCTATTAAAACACTCGCAGCAAAAGGCATAAAAAACTTTGGGAGCCTTTTGAAGCAGTTTGAAGAGAAAGTTCCTATGGGTAGATTAGTAGAGACTGAGGAGGTAGCAAACACGGCTGTGTTTTTATGTAGTGGTTTAAGTAGTGGCATTACAGGTGAAGTGATTCATGTAGATGGTGGCTATAATATATTAGGTTATTAAAAAGCATGGGATAAAATACTTATCCCATGCTTTTTTATAGTTCTTTATTAATTAATATCGTTGAAAAATAAGATATTTGGTTTTTACTTATATTCTCTAAATCTCTATATACAATTTCTTGATTTCTAGAAGAGTTACTTACAAGGATTGCATGTTTTATTAAATCATAATCTTTTAATTTTTGGATGATTTCTTTGAAATTTTTATATACTTTCATTAATACAATAGAATTATAGTTCTTTAGTGTAAAATTAATTTTTTCTTCACTGGCTGTACATGGGAGTACAACTAAAGCTTCTCGATCCATGACAAGAGGAAAGTTTTGGCTTGAAGCAATGTTTGAAAAAGAACTGATTCCAGGGATTGTTTCTATTTCGATTTTTCCTCTCAAAAGTTCAAGAATATATACATAAGTACTGTAGATCATTGAATCGCCTAAGGTAACGAATCCTACATTTTTTCCATTTTTTACTTCAGTTTCTATTTCTAAAGCAATTGTATTCCAGGCTTCATTTTTTTCATTCGTATTGAAATTCATTGGAAAATGTCTTTGTCTTATTTCAGTTTTCGGTTCAATATACTCTTTTACAATAGATAAAGCTAAACTTTCTCCACCCATCTTTGGTTCAGGGGTAAAAAGAATATCTAAGCTTTTAATCGTGTTGACTGCTTTTATTGTAACCAAAGAACTATCTCCAGGCCCTGTACCAATTCCATAAAATTTTGACATGATCATGTCCCCTCTCTAATTTTTAAATTTCTCTATAGCTTGCATAAACGCCTAAAGCGTAAAATGCTAAGAAATACATAAATAATATAAGTATTGAAAAATGATTAGTTATATTTTCAAGAGCAATGTTTCTAAGACCCGATATTGCATGGGTAAGTGGTAATAGCTCTATAAAGTTTTTGAGAAAGTTTGGCATCCTTTCCAAAGAAAAGAATGTGCCACACAAAAAAGTCATAGGTGTAATAACAAAGCTTGTAAAACGATTCATATCATAATGGGTATTTATAGTCATTGCCGCAAAATAGCCGAAAGCAGCAAAAAGCATACTGTTTAAAAAGCATATGAATAAAAAAGAAAAAGTGATTTTTATATACACGCCAAACAGATAGGTGATGGATAAAATAATCATACCTGCATAGAGTCCACGAAGTGCGCCTGATAGGACATAGCCTAATGTTAATAAATACATATTTACAGGTGCTGTCATATAATACTCAAAGCTTTTTTCATGAAGTCTTGCAACAGAAATCCTTATGGCTACTGCATTAAAGCTTGTATTCATAGTAGACATAGCAATGATGCCAGGGATGATATAATACATATAATTAAATCCTTCTACTGAAACATTAGACCCGAGTCCCCAGCCAAAGGCAAGTAGATACAAAAGGGGTGTGATCACAGCAGAAGAAGTGATTTTAAAAGCTCTTTTTTTAAAAAATAGAAACTCTCTCCAAAGTATCGTGAAAACTTCCATCTATCGTACCTTCCTATTCGTAAAATTATAGAAAACATCCTCTAAGTTTGTATCTCTTAATATGTAATTACCACAAAGCGCATGAGTATACTGCTTAGCGTCTTCAATAGACTGAAAATATTTATATTCTGTAACTTTTGCATCGTTAAAATACTCAACAGTAAATGTTCCAAGATTACTTTTTAAATGCTTACTTGTATCTAAATGGAAAATCTTACCTTTGTCCATTAAGGCGATTTGATCACAGAGATATTCAGCTTCTTCAATATAGTGGGTTGTAAGAATAATTGTTTTGCCCATATCTTTCATACCTTTTAGCATGTCCCATATTTTCCTTCTTGTATTCACATCAATGCCAACCGTAGGTTCATCCAAAAAAATGATTTCAGGGTCATTGATCAAGGCTTTGACAATCATTAATTTTCTCTGCATTCCCCCGGATAAGTTTTTACTAAGCTTATTTTCTATAGGTTTCAACTCAGAAAAAGCAAGCAATTCTTCTACTCTTTTTTCTTGTGGATCTCTTTTTAATTTATAAAGTTTAGCGGAAAAAATGAGATTTTCTTTTACAGAAAGCTCTTTGTCTAGATTGATATGCTGTGGAACGATGCCCATCTTGGTTTTTAAAAAAACATTATCTCGTGTCATTTTTTGATTTTTGATGAAAATATCGCCACTGTTGGGTCGTAATAAACCCACAAGCATTTTAATCAGTGTAGTTTTTCCAGCACCATTTGGACCTAAAAGACCAAAGAAACTTCCTTTTTTAATGTTTAAGTTCAAATGATCAACAGCTGTAAAATCCTCATATTTTTTTAAAACCTCTTTGATTTCAATAATATGATCCATTATTTCCTCCTTCAACAATGAAAGATATAGATATTATTTACATACTATAAAATTCTCTTATAACTCTAACAGAATAAATATAATTAATCAATAAGCGCTTTAAAATTCATACATTATGTAAAATAATACTAAAATACATTTTGTTTATAAAAAATAACCTGCTTTTAGGATGCTAGTTTTATATATCTCCAATAACACATGGTTAAACACTTTGGAAATAATTTAAATTTCTATATAATGATGAGCAGGGTATAAATTGATATTTCATAACAAAACTAGGTTATGATATTGACATGATTTTCAACATCATATATAATTTTATATGAAATTGATCATTCCATATAAAGTATTAGGTTTCTGTTTAGAATGAAAAGGGAAAGTGGTAAAAGCCACTACAGCCCCCGCTACTGTGAGGTGGATGAAACTTAAAAACCACTGAAGCTTATGCTTTGGGAAGGTGAAGGAGTAATACGAAGCCGAGTCAGGAGACCTGCCTAATATATACATTTATCGTTCTTTCGGAGGGAAAGTAGTGTGTACTGTGTAAATTTGGCTATTTTATTTAGTTTATGCCATTTTTCATGTATATATAAGAGCTTCCTGAAAAGCTCTTTTTTTATGTACAATTTTACAAAAAAACTTTACCACTGGAGGAATTATGGAAAACAATTTAGCGATGACATTGAAACGAAAATATTATAAAGAAAAATGGATAGGATTTGGTTTTGCTGTTTTATTAATGATTACTTTTTTTTCATCTATCAATTTAGGGAGAGCCAATATTGGCACCAATGATGTGATACGTGTGATATTGGGAAAGATTGCAGATCAGCATGAAATGTATGCGGTTATCAAAGAATCCTATGCGGCAATCATTTGGAATATAAGGATTCCAAGAGTGCTTGTGGCAATTATCGTAGGCAGTGGACTAGCTGTTTCAGGAGCTGTATTTCAGTCATTACTTATGAATCCATTAGCGGATTCTTATACAATGGGGGTTTCATCAGGGGCAGCTTTTGGAGCAACCATCGCTATGTTTGTGAATATGTTTATAGATGGATTTCATCTTTCTATAACACTTTGTGCATTTATAGGCGCATTTCTAACTTTAGGTGTTGTCGTTTCTATTGCAAAAGTAAAAGGGTATTTAAGTTCTTCTAATTTAATTATCGCTGGGATTATTGTAACTTCGATTCTTTCAGCAGGAATTAAATTTTTAAAAAGTTTAGCGGGAGAAAATGTTTCTGTAATTGTGAATTGGTTGATGGGAAGTCTTGCGTCTCGTAGTTGGGAACATGTTTTTATAAGCTTTCCGATTATTATGATTTGTATCATTGTTTGTATATATTTTTCAGAGGATTTAAATCTACTTTGCTTAGGTGAAAAAGAAGCGAAAGCATTAGGTGTTGATACACAGCATACGAAAAGAATATTTTTAATCTGTGGGTCATTGATTACTGCTGTATGTGTATCAGTGAGTGGGATTATTAGCTTTATAGGACTTATTGTTCCCCATATGCTTAGATTTGCTATTGGTTCAGATAACCGTGTTTTGATTCCTCTTTCTGCATTACTTGGTGGAGAATTGTTACTGTTAGCGGATACGGCTACGAGATCGTTTATGAATGTAGAAATTCCTGTAGGGGTGTTGACAACACTTTTAGGAGGTCCATTTTTTATTTATATATTTATGACTAGAAACAAATCCATTCAATAAAAGAAAGGGGAGAGCTATGTATAGTGTAAAGAATCTATATTTTTCATATCAAGATCAAAAGATTCTAAAAAATATTAACTTTTTTATTGAACGAGGCAAACTTACAACCATTATTGGCCCAAATGGCTCTGGAAAGACCACTTTGCTAAACTTAATCACAGGACAACTGGATGTATGTAGTGGAGAGATTTGTTTCCAAAATAAATTATTAAAAAGTTATAGTATAAAAGCCCTAAGTCAAAAAACAGCTATTGTGTCTCAGAATGTAGAGGTCCATTTTCCATTTACTTGTATGGAAGTGGTTATGATGGGAAGAAATCCATTTAAAAGTCGCATGAAAAATTTAAATAAAAAGGATTTAGATGTTGTTTTGAAGTGTATGGAAATGACAGAAACCCTTGGATTTGCTAATAAATCGATTACAAATTTAAGTGGAGGAGAAAGACAACGTGTAATGATTGCAAAAGCGCTAGCTCAGACCCCTGAAGTACTGTTCCTAGATGAAGCATTTTCTAATATGGATATTCAGTATACCATAAAGCTTTTAAATCTTTTAAAAGATAAGGTGCAAAAAGAAAAACTTACAGTGATTTCTATTATGCATGATTTAAATTTAACAGATCTATTTAGTGATCAAATATTGGCGCTTAAAAATGGAAAAATGGTTGAATATGGTAAAACTCAAGAAGTAATTAGGCCCTCATTAATAAAGGAATTATTTGGTGTAAATGTAAGAAAGAATGAAGAAAAAGGTTTGGTCATTCTTCCTACAATATAATTTGGTATAGATAAAAAAGTTAAGATCTAAAGGGGATGAGGAAAAATCTAACTGGAAATAAATGGTTTACATTTGAATAGGTATCGTTAAAATTTAACCATAGTGCTTAATGGTTGAAATAAATAAAACAAGGGGTGTAATGATGAAAAAATTTAAAATTTTAAGTTTGATGCTAGCTCTTATACTAGTAGTAGGGTCTTTTGCTGGATGTGCGAAAAAAGAAGCAGTTGCAGCAGAGCAAAAAAGAATAGAGGAGAATAAAGAAATGAAAAAAGCAATCGTAGTTACAAGCTTTGGAACAAGCTATGCAGATACAAGAAAAGTTACCATTGAGGCAGTTGAAGAAAAAATTACAAAAGCTTTTCCAGATTATGAAGTGAGAAGAGCATTTACTTCTGACATTATTATCAAAAAATTAAAAGAAAGAGATAATATTTCAGTAGATACACTTCAAGAAGCGCTAAACAAGTTAAAGGAAGAAGGTTTTCAACAAGTCATTGTTCAACCATTACATATTATAGCGGGTGCTGAATATACTGACATTTTGGAAGAAGTTTCACAGTTTAATGATGGAACTTTTGAAAAATTAGTATTAGGAAGACCAATATTGACACAGCAAGAAGACTATGAAAAAGCTGTAAAAGCTTTAAAAGGACAATTACCAGAACTTACTGAGGGACAAGCTGTTGTATTTATGGGACATGGAACACATCATCCTGCAAATGCAAGCTATGCAGATTTACAAAGCGTAATGGATAAAAAGGGACTAAATGCTTATGTAGGAACAGTAGAAGGATATCCAGCACTAGAAGATGTGATCAAGAAATTAAAGAAAGATAAAATTAAAGAAGTAACTTTAATGCCATATATGCTAGTTGCGGGAGATCATGCGAATAATGATATGGCAGGAGAGGAAGAAGATTCATGGAAAACAATCCTTAAAGGGGAAGGTTTTACTGTCAATACGTATCTTCATGGATTAGGTGAAAATGCAGCATATCAAGATATTTATGTGGAGCATGTAAAAGATGCCATTGAAGGAAAAGGCGAAGTGGTTCCAAAAAAAGCAGTTAGCGTAGAAAAAGGAGCATGGCAAGAAGGGAAAAAAGGGTTGCTTGTAGTAAGCTTTGGAACAAGTTATGCAGATACAAGAAAAGTGACAATTGATGCGGTTGAAGAAAAAATAGCAAAAGCTTTCCCAAAATATGAAACAAGAAAAGCATTTACTTCTGATGTTATTATCAAGAAGTTAAAAGATAGAGATGGTATTTTAATAGATACACCAGAGGAAGCGCTTAAGAAAATGCAAGAACAAGAATTTGAAGAAGTGATTGTGCAGCCACTTCATATAATGGCAGGGGCTGAATATAATGATTTATTAGATAGCGTGAAAAAGTATGAAGAAAAAGCATTCAAAAAGATTGTTGTTGGAAAGCCAATTTTAGATACACCAGCAGATCATAAGGTAGCTGTAGAAGCTTTAAAAGCACAATTGCCAAAGTTGAATAAAGATCAAGCCGTAGTAGTAATGGGACATGGAACACATCATCCATCCAATGCAAGTTATGCATGCTTACAAAGCATGATTGATGATGAAGGTTTAAATGTATATGTAGGAACGGTAGAAGGGTATCCAACACTCGAAGATGTTACCCAAAAATTAAAAAAAGATAATATTAAAGAAGTAACATTAATGCCTTATATGTTAGTTGCAGGAGATCATGCGAATAACGATATGGCAGGAGATGAAGAAGATTCATGGAAAACAATCCTGAAAGGGGACGGATTTAGCGTAAATACTTATCTTCATGGATTAGGAGAAAACAAAAAATATCAAGACATTTATGTGGACCATGCAAAGAAGGCAATTGAAGGCGAAGAAGAATAAGAATATAATAAATAGATAACAAGTAAGTGGGGAATCCTATTTACTTGTTGTTTTATATCATAATGGTTGTTAAAATCTATATGTATTTACAAATATAACTGAATGATAGTACCCGATTTATTATGGATATTGATGTGTATTGTATTGAATTGCTAGGAACAAATTATAATGCGTGTCAGTGAATGTTATGATTTGCTCAAAAAAAGAATAGAGAATAATAATTGGAGGAAAAAAAATGAAAAGGAAAATAGCCATATTATTGATATTATTACTGAGTATGATTATTTTAGGAGCTTGCTCTAAAAAAAATACTGTAAGTGAAAGTGAAGTAAAAACAGAGGATAATGCTCAAGTAAAAATTCAATTTGAAGATGATTTAGGGCAATTGGTTCAAATGGATAAACAAGCTAAAAAAATTATCTCATTATATTCGGCACATACTGAAAATTTATTTGCTTTGGGACTTGATGAAGAAATTATAGGGGTAGGAAAAAGTGATGCTTATCCTGCTAAAGTAACAGAAAAAGAAGTATACGATTATCGTTCTGATCCAGAGAAAGTCATTGTAGCAGATCCAGACTTAGTGCTGATTCGCCCATTTATAAAAAAAAGCAATCCTGAATTTGTAGAAACTCTTGAAAATGCAGGGATTAAAGTAGTGAGTTTATACCCGAATAAATTCAAAGAATTTCCTGATTATATTAAAAAACTTGCCATGTTAACAGGAAAAGAAGAAAAGGCAGAAGAAATGCTTTCGAAATTTGAAAAAGATTTAAAAGAATTAGAAGCAATAACAAAAAATATAGAACCGAAAGTAAATGTTTTCTTTGAAGCCACTGAGACAGAGTACCGTACAGTAACGAATGATTCCATGGCTGCAAGGGCAATGAAACTTGCGGGAGGAAATAATATTGCAGCAGATGCAAAACCAATGCATGGAGGAACGAGTATTGCTTCTTATGGAGAGGAAAGAATATTAGAAAATGCTGAAAAAATAGATGTTTATGTTTCACAAAGAGGGGCGATGAATGCAGGGGGAAATCTACATGCTATTTCTATTCGTCCTGGATTTGAAACAATAAAAGCAGTGAAAGAGAAACGTGTTTATGAGATTAACGAGAAATTAGTTTCAAGTCCAACTTTTAGATTTTCTAAAGGAGTAAAAGAATTATCCCGTATGTTCTATCCTGAAAAAATGGATAGTTTAGATGAATTTAAGAAAGATAAAACGCTAACAAGAGAGCAATTAGCAAAGATGACAGTTATGTTTAATCACAAAGGAATATTTGTACCTACATCAAAGTATTATGGGAAAAAACATAATGATCATGTTTATGGAACCTTTGAGGATGTAACAATGGATCATCCAAATTTTGACTATATTGAAACAGCAGCTCTTTCTAGTTATATAAAAACAGAAAAGGATAAGTTTCATCCAGAGGATCAAGTTACAAGAGGAGATTTTGCCAAAACTCTTTATATGCTAACAGATTTAAAAGATCAAGCGGGAACACCTAATATAGAAGATATGGAAAAAATAGATGATGTTAGAATGGTTGAAGTAGTTGTAGAAAATGGCTTGATGGCATTAGAAGAAGGTAAGTTTTATCCAGAACGTGTTGTAACTGAAAATGAGGCGTTAGAAAGTATGGAAAGAATAAAAAAAAGCAAACAGTAATACTTGTATCGACGAAGAAATATTTATAAATTTATGCAAAATAATCATTGCTTTATTTTGTAAAAAGGTTTATTATTATAAATGAACATAAATTCATTAAAAAGGTGAAGAAAATGGCAAGAAAAATAGATCCCAAAAAAATAGAAAAGGTAAAAAAAGCTGCAATAGAAATGATGATTCAGTATGGTTATAAAGGAGCATCTATTGCGAATATTGCAAAGAAAGCAGGTGTTTCAACAGGATACTTATATAGATATTATAGTAGTAAAGAAGCATTAGTAGAAGATTTAGTAGAAACTTATATAAAAGAAACCAAAGAGGGTATGACGAAAACTTTTAGTCAAAACAAAAGCTGGCAGGAAATGATCTATGATTTTGTGTGGATTTTATTTCAAAAGGCGAAAGAGGATTTGTTTATTATGAAGTTTATAATAACCCTTATGTTTGAAAGCACATTCGAAGGAAAATCCCAAAAAAAAGAAAAAGAATTGCATGAATGTATGCAAAAAATTGTAGATATAGGTTTGATAAGGAAAGAAATTAATGAGAAAGTAACCGTAGAAGAAGTAATTATTGTATTGACCACTATACCTTTTATGTATGTAGCACAAAAAATAGAAAAAGAAAATTATAAAGAACTACTCAATGAAAAATCAGCAAAAAGAATTGCTGAAATTTGTATCAATGCACTAAAATGATTTTTTTTTGAATGATTAATGAATAATCAATCATTCATTAATTACAAGTATTTACATATATTGAATAATTAGTTAAATAAGAAAGGGTGAAATATTGATGAAAAAATTGTTAGTCATGTTCACAATAAGCAGTATGCTACTGACATTAGTAGGATGTGCAAAAGCAGAGGAAAATATGCCAGAGGAAAAAGTAAGAGCTGTTAAAGTACAAAAGATTGAAGAAAGCAAAAATCCTGTGAAGCTTAACTATATTGGAACAGTTGATTCAAAAGATATTACGGACTATAGCTTTAAAACAGGAGGGAAACTTGAAAAGGTGTATGTAAAAGAAGGAGACAAAGTAAAAAAAGGAGATCCTTTGGCAGCATTAAATACAGGTGATATAAAAATTCAACTAGATACCTCAAAAGCAAATTTAGATTTAGCAAAAGAAAATATAATAAAAGCTGAAGATGCGATGCATTACAATGAAGATCAATTTAATAAAATAAAAAAATTATATGAGGCAGGTAGTGTGGCAAAAAATCAGTATGATCAAATAAAGTTACAAAGAGATACTTCAATATCAACGTATAATCAATCAAAATCACAATATGATATTGCAAAGAGTGATTATGAATATAAGAGTACTTTAATGGATGAATCAGTGATCTATGCAAAAGAAGATGGGATTGTTATGGATGTAGCGCATGAAGAAGGAGAACGAATTGCGGGCCCTTCTATGAATTATATAACTATTGTTAAGGTAAGAAGTATGAAGCAGGTTGTGAATGTTGGAATCGCGCAAAAGGATTTAAATAAAATAAATATAGGTATAAAAGCTGTGATTGATGTAGATGGAGACCAAGCGCATGGGATTATTGAAAATATTGATGAAGCACCAGATATGGCAACTAGAACATACAATGCAGAAGTATATGTTAAAGACAAAAATTATCGTTTAGGTTCTATTGCAAAACTATCATTTGATATAGGAGATGAAACAGGGATATGGATTCCTATGCAGTCAATTTTTTCAGATGGAGAAGACTATGTATACATCGTCAAAGAAGATAGAGTTTTTAAAAGAACGGTTACATTGCTTAAAAATCATGAAGATCAAGTAATGGTAAAAGGGATTGAACCTGAAGAAATGTTAGCGATAAGTGGTATGAAAAATATAAATGATGGATCAAAAGTGAATATTGTAGAATAGGGGGTACTTACATTGAATAAATTAATCAAGCAGCTCATAAAAGAAAGAAAGGTAACCCTGTTCTTAGCAGCAATTATTGCTTTTTTAGGGATTTACGCATACTATGTATTGCCAAGACAAGAAAATCCAGATGTATCGTTTCCAGCAGCAATGATTATCACTCCTTATCCAGGTGCATCCCCTATAGATGTAAAAGATTTAGTAACAACTAAAATAGAGGATGAATTAGCAGAACTTGATGGGATAGATGAAATTAAAGGGATATCGAATCAAGGGTTATCTATTACGGTTGTAATGTTTACCGTTGATACAGAATATAATAAAGCAATGCAAGATGTAAGGAATGCAGTAGCTGACGCTGAATCAGAACTGCCAAATGGCGCTTTTATTAGTGAAATAAATACGGATTTAGTAGAAACAGCAGGAATGATTATTAGTTTATCAGGGGCTAATTATTCTTATGAACAATTAGGATCTTTTGGAGAATTGTTTAAAGACGAATTGACAGATATTGATGGTATCACGAAATTTGAAATAGAAGGAGAAGTGGATAAAGAAGTAAAAGTAGATATAGATATTGCAAAGCTGAATCAACTAGATTTATCTATTGCGGATGTAGATAGTTTAATACAAGTACAGAATATTGAAATCCCATCAGGGAAAATAGAATATGAATCTGGTGAAATCACAGTAAAAACGCCAGGAATTTATAATAATATAGAGGACATTAAAAATACAATCATATCAGTATCCAGAGAAACAGGTGTAGTGACTAGATTATCTGATATTGCAAATGTTTATATGGATTTAGAAGATGGTGTAGAAAAATATAAACAAAACGGATTAAATGCAGTACTTTTAACAGGATATTTTGAAGAAGGTAAAAATGTGGTTTTAGTTGGGAAAGATGTACGTCTAGCACTAGATCAAGTGAAAGCGCAATTACCTAAAGATTTAATTGTAGAAGAAGTTATTTATCAACCAGATGATGTAAGTAAATCCGTAAATGATTTTATGATTAATCTTTTAGAAGGAATCGCATTAGTTGTGATCATTGTATTTTTAGGGATGGGACTTAGAAATGCACTCGTCGTTTCAACTGCCATACCATTATCTATACTTATGACCTTTGGGGTAATGTATTTAATGAAAATATATATTCACCAAATGTCTCTTACCGCACTGATTGTAGCGCTTGGTATTTTGGTTGATAACGCCATCGTTATAAGTGACACGATTCAAGTAAGAATAGATGATGGAGAAAATAAATTAGATGCATGTTACAATGGTACGGCACTATCATCTACCCCTATTTTCACAGCAACTTTGACGACGATTGCAGCATTTTCACCGCTTATGGGTATGCCAGGAGTTGCAGGAGAATTTTTAGGATCTATACCAAGGGTATTGATTATTTCTATTATCGCTGCATATATTGTTTCTATGTTTATTACGCCTGCTATGGCAGCAATATCTTTTAAACCAAGTAAAAAGAAAAGTGACAAAGAAAATATCGTAAGGGTATTCTTTAAAAAAGCATTACAATTAGCGCTAAAAGCCAAAACAGTGACGATTATTGCTACATTTTTAGTATTGATTTTAGTTGTGAAACTATTAATGCCACAGCTTCCATCTGAGTTTTTCCCTTATGTAGATAAAAATTTATTTTATATAGAAATGACTACGGAAATAACAGGAAGTATCGATGCGACTGAAAAGCTTACAGATGAGGTTGTAGATTTATTATCAAATGAATCTGAAATAACAAGTTATACGGTTGGTGTAGGAAATGGTGTACCTAAATACTATATTTCAGCACCTATCGTAAGTCCATCAGATGACTATGGTCAAATGATATGTAAATTTGATTTAGGAGATAAAAAAAATAGAAGATTTAATAATAATGTTGAATTTATTAACTATATCCAAAATCAATTAGATGAAAAAATTGCAGGAGGAAAATGTTCAGCAAGACTTTTAGCAAATGCAAAACCAGCGGATGCGAAGGTAATATTAAGAATTTCGGGTGATAATTTAGATCGATTAAGGGAAGTATCCAATATTTTAAAGGATGAAATTTCGAAAATACCTGGAACGACAAATGTACGTCATGATATGAAAGATAGTACTTATCAACTTGAGGTAAAAGTAGATGAAGAAAAGGCGAGTAATTTAGGAATCACAAAATATGATATTCAAAAGCAAATTAACGTCGCACTATATGGAAGTACATCTTCTGTATTTAGAAGAGATGGAAATGAGTTTAATATTAAGGTAAATAGTACCATTAATAGCATAGAAGAACTTAAAAATTTAGAAATTGCTTCTTCTATGACACAAAATAAAATTCCGCTAAAGCAGTTTGCACAAGTAAAGTATGGGAAAAAAGAAGATACAATCAATACGTATAATAGAGATCAATCGGTTCAATTATTAGTAAATGAATTACCTGGATATGATCCAACAGATATAGAAAATATTATTGAGTTTGAGCTTTTACCGAAGATTGATACAGATGGAGTGAAAATTGATTTTGATGGTGAAAGGGAAAATATTGCAGAAAATTTTGGGGTAGTAGGGTTATTAGCAATATTTGCGATCTTTGTTATTTATGTGATATTAGTGGTTCAGTTTAATTCATTTATGCAACCAGTAGTTATACTAATAACGATTCCATTATCTTTAATCGGTTCTATTCTCGGGTTATATCTATTCAATAAGCCACTATCATTAACAGCATTTTTAGGAATCATTGCATTGATAGGATTGGTTGTAAAAAATGGTATACTTTTAATAGAATATATTAATGATGCAAGAAAAGCAGGATATTCTATTGATGAATCTTGTATAGATGCAGTAGGCAAGAGATTTAATGCGATCATTCTTAGTGCAACGACAACCGTTATAGGGCTTGTACCTCTTGCAATATCAGGAAGTGGATTGTTTGCACCTATGGCAATATCATTAATGTTTGGTCTTATCATATCAACATTCTTAACAATGGTAGTTATACCAGTTGTATACAGTTTAGTTGAAACATGGCTTGAAAAAGTAAAAGGTAAAAAGAAAGTTATTATTCAAGAATAATGCTTATATTAAAGACAAATTTTATAAAGGGAGAATTTTTATGGGAATGAGAACCGAGATTGAAAAATCAATACAGATTCAAAAGGAAATTCATACGAATAAAGAAGAAAGATTAAAAGATTATTTTGATAAGAATCTAGAAGATCAGTATATTGCATATGTGAAAGAACGTATTATGCATACAATTATTGTTTGTGAAGAATTAAAAGAGATTAGTGTGACGGTGATCCCTTTTCCTCATATAGGATTATATTTTGATATGGGAACTGAAAAAATTACGCAGACGATAAAGAAAACAAAAAAATATTTTATAGGCAATGAAATTGAAGTAGAGATTGTAGATGATTTTCCAAATCCTAAGCATGTGGAATATAAAGTAAAAATATAAACAAAAAAAAGGGGCTGTCTCAAGTAAATAAATTTGAGATAGCCTTCATCAAAATTATGGGTGATGGGAGTCTTTTAAATCTGATTAGAAAACTACTTAGTCATTACGATCTTTATACTTTTTTGAAATATATTCATGTATCGCTTTACTAACTTTCTTCGAATACTTTACGGCTTCTACTACTGTTTTAGCACCTGTGACTACATCTCCAGATGCAAATACGCCTTCTTTGGTGGTTCTTCCACATTCATCTGTGATAACAAGACCATATTTACTTACTTCTATTCCTTTCGTAGTAGAAACGATATTTGCTTTAGGACCCTGACTGATAGCTATAATGATGGAATTACATTTAAATAATACCTCAGAATCATCAATGTTGATTATTTTTTCTCCATCTTCATTGTTAACTTTTTTTGTTTTAATACAAAGTACGCCTTCATGTGTAAACGCAATAGGTGTTTTGTATAATTCAAATTTGACGCCATCAATTTTAGCATATTCTAATTCGTGTTTTTCGGCTGGTATATCTTCTATACCTTTTCTATACATTATATACACTTCTTTTGATCCTTTTCTTAAAGCTGTTCTAGCAACATCTATAGCTACATTTCCGGCACCAATTACACATACTTTATTTCCTAAGGTATAAACATCAGGATTTTTCAAATAATCTATGGCATAATGAACATGTCCTAGACTTTCACCTTTGATATTTAATTTTCTAGGTTTCCATACACCTGTTCCTATAAACAGCGCATCAAAACCATCTCTAAAAAGATCTTCAATGGTTATAACTGGGCCTATTAAGGTATTGGGTCGAATGACTACACCCAACTCGGTTAGTTTCTCTTTTAATCGATCAAGTACATCTTTAGGTAGTCTAAATTCTGGAATACCATATCTTAATACGCCTCCTATTTTATCATGCGCTTCAAATATTGTTACATGATATCCTTTTAAAGTGAGGATAAATGCTATCGTGATTCCGGCGGGACCAGAACCGATTATTCCAATATTTCCTTTTAAATTTTCTTTAGGTTTTAAATCCATTACATTCAGACTATAATCAGAAATATAGTTTTCTATTGCACTTATTTGAACAGAATTTGATTTAATGCCTAATACACAATTTCCTTCACATTGCTTTTCATGGGGACAAACTAAAGAACATATAATGGATAGCGGATTGTTCTGGAATAAATTTTCACCAGCAGTATTAATATTTCCTTCTAATAGCAAGCCAATCATTTCACGTATGGGTGTATTTACAGGGCATCCTTTTTGACATTTTGGATTTTTACATTGAAGGCATCGTTTTGCTTCATCTAATATGTGGGTTCCCACAGCATCAACTCCTAAGAATTTTGAAATTTGTATGCTTTTGCTATATAATATTTGCTTTTTTTGATTTGTTTAACCATGATTCCTTATGAGGATTTCATAAGATGAAGCAGTGATTGCGTATATTTGTAGATAAAATTTGTTTTAAGTGGGGAAGAAAAATAACGTTTTTATTCTTCTTCCCATTTCTTAAAAATAATTGAAGCATTATGACCACCAAAACCAAATGAGTTGGATAAAACATAATTTAAATCTACACGACGTCCTTTATTTACCACATAGTCAAGATCACATGTTTTATCTTTTAATTTATAGCCAATGGTAGGATGAATATAATTTTCTTGTAGTGATTTTATGCTAGCAACTGCTTCTACTGCACCTGCTGCCCCTAATAAATGGCCAATCATAGATTTTGTTGAACTAATTGGAATCTTATAAGAATATTCTTCAAAAACTGTTTTTATGGCTTCAGTTTCTGCCTGATCATTATGAGGCGTGGAAGTGCCATGAGCATTGATATAAGATAGTTCTTTAGGAGGAATTCCTGCGTTTTTTAGTGCGAGTTTCATTGCACGAGCGCCCCCTTCACCTTTTGGAGCTGGAGATGTTAAATGATAGGCATCAGAGGTAGAACCATAACCAACAATTTCACAATATATTTTAGCATCTCTTTTTAATGCATGGTCAAGCGCTTCTAATATTAAAATTGCTGATCCTTCTCCCATAACAAATCCATCTCTTTCTTGATCGAAAGGAATAGAAGCTCGTTTTGGATCGTTTTTTAAAGATAAAGCATTGAGATTTGTAAAGCCTGCTAGCATAAGGGGTGTGATACAAGCTTCACTACCTCCTGCGATGATGATATCTGCATCATCATATTGTATTGATCTAAAAGCTTCGCCAATGGCATTTGTTCCTGCTGCGCATGCAGTGATAACTGTATTGGATATTCCTTTTGCATCAAAAGCGATTGCAATATTACCTGCTACAATATTGGGAATAGATTTTGGAACAAATAGAGGGGATACCATATGCATGCCACCATTTAGTAATTTGTTCGTTTCTTCTACAATGGTCGTGATGCCACCTACCCCATTACCGATGATCACACCTAAGCGTTCTCGATTGATTTTTGCTTTATCTAGCCTTGAATCCGCATAAGCTTCTTTTGTTGCTGTAATCCCTAAATGGGAGAAACGATCTAATCTTTTCACTTGTTTTCGATCAAAAAAATTGTTTGGATCAAACTCTTTTAATTCTGCAGCCAATTTTACTTTTGAATTTCCTATATCAAAGGATTTTATGTAGTCAATACCACATAAACCTTTTTTTGCATGATTCCAAAAATCTATCACATTATTGCCAATAGGTGTAATGGCACCTAATCCAGTAATTACAACTCTTTTTTTCATAGGACTCTCCATTAGTTATTCATTTATTTTATTTTCGACATGTTTTACAATATCTTCAACTTTTTCAAAATTTGCAATGTCTTCATTTTCAATTTCAATTTGATACGCATTTTCTAGTTCAACGATAATTTGAGAAAGATCTAAAGAATCAGCGTCTAATTCATCGTAAAGATGACTTTGTAGCAGAAGCTCATCCTCAGGAATTCCCATAATATCCATCATTATATTTTTTACTTTTTCAAATATCATTATTAAAACCTCCATTAAGATTATTATTTTTTCTTAGATACTAATAGCATTATATATTATTTTTTTATATATTGTAAACATGAAATATAAAATGGTTGACAATTGAGTTGCGTTAATATATTTTTATAGTAAAATAACTTCTATTTAGGAGAAAATATATGGAAAATATTTCAAAATACGTATCCAACATGAAAGAAAATGGATTATATAGGGAATTTAAATACTTAAATTCTGGACAAGGTCCTAAGGCTTTGGTTGAAGGTAGAGAAATTATTTTATTAGGGTCAAACAACTATCTAGGACTTTGTGATGATGTGCGTTTAAAAGAAGTGGCTATTCGTGCAGTGAAAGAATATGGTGTGGGGTCAGGGGGATCAAGACTAACCACAGGTTCTTATGATTTGCATAAAAAACTGGAAGAAAAAATAGCAAATTTTAAAGGAACGGAAGATGCTTTAGTTTTTAATACAGGATATATGGCAAATGTAGGAATCCTTTCAGCATTATGTGATAAAAAATGGGTAATTTTTTGTGATAAATATAATCATGCAAGTATTATAGACGGATGTTTGCTAAGTGGTGCAAAGCTTGTAAGATATAGACATTGTGATATGGATGATTTGGAAAGAAAAATAAACATGTATAAAGGAAAGGTTAATTTAATTGTGACAGATGGGGTATTTAGCATGGATGGAGATGTGGCACCACTAGATCATATTGTAAAATTAGCAAAGAAGTATGACATGTTTACTATGGTTGATGATGCTCATGGGGTAGGTGTTTTAGGCGAAAAGGGTTCTGGAACGTGCTCATATTTTGGTGTAAATAAAGATATAGACATGCAAATAGGTACATTAAGCAAAGCAATTGCTTCTATTGGTGGATATGTTGCAGGAAAAAAAGAGATGATTGATTACATGAAGAATGTCTCTAGAAGTTTTATTTTTTCAACTGCATTACCTCCTGCAAGTATTGCAGTTTCATTAAAAGCAATTGAAATAATTGAAAAGGATAAAGACAGGAGACAAAAGCTCATAGAATTGTCTAATTGGTTTAAAGGAGAATTAAAGGCTATGGGATTTCATATTACAGACACGATTACCCCAATCATTCCTGCCATCATTGGCGATGCGAAAAAGGCTACACTATTTAGTGAAAGCTTGTTAGAAGAAGGTATTTATGTGCCAGCTATAAGACCGCCTACAGTACAAAAGGGAACAGCTCGGCTTAGAATATCACTGATGGCAACCCATAGGTCTAAAGATTTAGAATATGTACTCAAGGTTATGCAATTTCATGGAAAAAGACTGAAAATAATTGAAGGATGATTACATGAAAAAAATTTTAATCATATTATCTGGTTGGGCAGTGGACAAATTGGTTTGGAAGCCGATTACTGATTTATTATGTAACGATTTTGAAATCATACTTGTAGATTGGGATCATATGATTTCAATAGATGCATTTAAACAGAATGTGATCAATTTAATCAATGAAAAAGAGATTCAGCATTTTTCATTGATCGGATGGTCTTTAGGAGCATTAGTATCCATGGATTTAGTAGTAAGCTATCCATCAAAAATTGAACATTTGATTCTTTTTAATCCTACAAGTAAATTTACACAAGATAAAAATTATGTGTTTGGCTGGCATAAAAAGATTGTTCTAAGAATGATAGATATGCTAAAAAAAGACCCAGAAAAAACTTTAAATACATTTTATAAAAATCTCTTTTCAGATGTAGAAATAAAAAATGGGGAGTATGATTTATTGATTGAAAAAATACAAAATTTAAATAAAAAATATTGTATTGAAAGCTTATGTTTAGGATTAGAATATTTAATGATGAAAGACTTTAGAGAAAAGGTGAAAAGTATTCATAAACAAGTATTAATCATACACGGAGATCAGGATATGATTTGTCCTGTTGAAGCAGGAACGTATATAAATAACTATATAAAAAAATCTGAATTTATAATATTGCGTGAAACTGGGCATATGCCTTTTTTTACAAAATCAAAAGAATGTTACCAAATGATATTAGAATATGTAAATTCAATATAGAAAGAACGTTCATACCCGATAACTTTTTTTGATGTTGGTTATCTATATTTAAGAACTATTAAACTATTTTTTAGAAGATCTTTAACGAAATAGAGAGGAAGCGCGTAATGATTAATAAGGAGAAACTAAAGAGACGATTCAGTAGGAATGCAAAACAATATGATCAATATGCAAAGGTTCAAAAAATAATGGGAGATACCTTGATTGCCCATATAAAGAATACAGGAATAGATTTTGAAAATATACTAGAAGTAGGTTGTGGGACAGGCTATGTAACAAGAGCTTTAAAAAAACACTTTAAAGGTGCTAAAATCACTGCGGTAGATATTGCTCCAGGGATGATTGAACAAGTAAAAGCAACGATGAATTGCGAAGAAATTGAATTTATTTGTGGAGATATTGAAGAAATGATTTTAGATGAAAAGTATGATTTAATCATATCCAATGCAACTTTTCAGTGGTTTAATCAATTGGATCATACACTAACGAAACTAATCAAATTGCTTGATGAAGAAGGAATACTATGTTTTTCAACCTTTGGCAAAAATACATTTTGTGAACTTCATCAGTCTTTTGATAAAACCAAAGATCTACTAAAAATAAAAGAAGACATTTCTGCTGGGCAGTCTTTTTATTCATTAGAGGAATTGCAAGAAATATGTAAGCATGTTGTTACGAAAAATCATTTTAAAAAGATGGAGATGGACGCTTTAGAAAAATATGAATATGAATATTTTAATGGTTGCAAAGATTTTTTATACTCCGTTAAAAAAATTGGTGCGAATAATAGTCAAAATAACAGAAATAAAATAAATCCTGATTTTATAGAAAAAGTGATAGCGATTTATGATCGAGATTATTTAGAAAATGATCAAGTAAGAGCAACGTATAATAATCTATTTGTTTATATGCAATGCAAAAATATGGATGAGACGATGACAAATTTTTAAATTGAAATAATGAATAAGCACACATCTAAAAGTCTCACGATATTATAAATAGTAGCAAACAATAGGAGATGATGCTATTGAGATTATTAAAGAGAGGCTCTCAGGGAACTGACGTAATGGAAATACAAGCTCTACTAAAAAAAATTGGATATGATCCAGGTCCAATTGATGGCATATTTGGGGCAAAAACAGAGCAAGCAGTAATGAATTTTCAAAGAGATAATGGATTAACTCCTGATGGGATTATTGGACCTAATACACAAAAGGCTTTAGAACCACTTTTATTGGGCTATGATATCTATACCATAAGACCAGGGGATACTATGTATCAAATTGCTAGAAAATATTATACAAATGTCACAAAAATCATTACAGCCAATCCAAATGTGAATCCATACAATTTACAAATAGGACAAAAAATCATTGTACCGTATGGGATAGATGTGGTAGATACAAATATTGATTATACTTATGATATTATGCAAAGAGATATTGAAGGATTAAAAATAAGATATCCATTTTTAGAAGTGGGGATTGCAGGAAAAAGTGTTTTAGGGAAAAATTTATATTATATAAAATTAGGTAATGGACCCAATAAAGTTTTTTATAATGCTGCCCATCATGCATTAGAATGGATTACATCGCCATTACTTATGAAATTTGTTGAGAATTTTTCAAAGGCTTATGCTGTGGAAAAAGATATAAGAGGATATGATCTAAAAGATATTTTGGAAAAGAGCACCATTTATATCATGCCTATGGTAAATCCAGATGGGGTGGATTTAGTATTAAATGGGCTACAAGAAGATAATCCATATTATGATCAATTGATTGCATGGAATAACGGAAGTACAGACTTTTCAAAAGATTGGCAGGCAAACAATCGGGGCGTAGATTTAAATCATAACTACGATGCACTTTGGGAACTGTCGAAGGAAGCGGAAGAAGAGTATGGTGTTTATGGGCCAGGTCCTACAAGATATTCAGGACCATATCCAGAATCTGAACCAGAATCAAAGACAGTGGCAGATTTTACAAGAAAGAATAACTTTAGGCTAGTACTTGCTTACCATAGTCAAGGAGAAGTGATTTATTGGAACTTTGAAAACCTTGCTCCGCCAGAGGCAAAAAGAATTGGAGAATTATTTGAAAAAGTAAGTGGATATACTTTAGATGAAACTTATGGAATCGCTTCTTATGCTGGATATAAGGATTGGTTTATAGATGCGTATAGAAGACCAGGATATACCATTGAAGTAGGAAAAGGGAAGAATCCCCTTCCAATAGAACAGTTTAATAAAATATATAATGATAATGAAGAATTGTTGTTATTAGCAGCAATTGTGTAAAAGTGGCTTTAGCCACTTTTATTGTGTAGTGCGTTGGGTGAAGTTGATTATATAGGTATACATTTCTGATCTTATATATGAGGAATAGTAAATTGGTTAAGAAGATTATAAATCAAAGATTTTAAGAAATAATAAAAAAATACTTGTATAAATATTTTTAATATTATATAATGTTTTAAATATTCAAAAATAAATATTTTTGTGGGCAATGGCGTCCAACAAAATAGGGATTTTAAATGCTCTATTTGTTGGGCGTATTTTTATATAAATTCATATGGAACACTTTTTAGTGCATACTTTTAAATATCGCAAATAGAAATATGGAGGATGATTTTTATGAATAAAAATGGATTTCCAGAAAAGCAAGGACTTTATGATCCGAATATGGAAAAAGATAGTTGTGGCGTTGGATTTATTGCAAACATAAAAGGATTGAAAAGTCATGATATATTGAAAAAAGGATTGGAAATATTGAAAAATTTGAAGCATAGGGGTGCTGTTGGGGCAGATGCTAGTACTGGCGATGGATCTGGTATTATGATTCAGATTCCTCATGATTATTTTAAAAAAGAGGTTGAAAAAGTAGATATAAAATTGACAGATGATGGTAATTATGCTGTGGGGATGGTTTTCCTACCACAAGAACCAAATGTACGTATTTTTTGTGAGGGAATTGTTGAAAGAGTTGTAAGAGAAGAAAATCAGAAATTACTTGGTTGGAGAGAAGTACCTGTTAATGAAAAAGCTTGTGGTGAATTAGCGAGCGCAACAAGACCAATAGTTATGCAGCTATTTATTCATAGAAATAATCAAAGTACAGATGAATTTGAACGAAAGCTACTAATTGTTAGAAAACGTGTGCAAAATATTATAATGAATGCAAGAAAAACACATACAGAGAGTTTTTATATTTGTAGTTTGTCTAGCCGTACAATTGTATACAAAGGACTTATATTAGGTTATAAACTTGAAGATTTTTATTTGGATTTGAAAGATAAAGATATGAAAACTGCAATTGTAATTGTGCATGAAAGATATAGTACAAATACATTTCCATCATGGAAACTTGCCCAGCCTTTTAGATATCTAGCACACAATGGTGAAATAAATACAATAAGAGGAAATGTAAACTGGATGAATGCGAGAGAAGGAGGAATGCATTCTAAGCTATTTGGAGAAACTTTTAAGAAAATTTTACCTATTATTGAATTAGGGGGTAGTGATTCTGCATCACTTGACAATGCATTAGAACTTTTTATTGCAAATGGGCATTTTATGGAGAATGTAATGATGATGCTTATACCGGAAGCATGGCAAAATGATTCAAATATGCATGAAGAAAAAAGAGCATTTTATGAATATACTGCAAGATTAATGGAGCCTTGGGATGGACCCGCTACTATTGCTTTTACAGATGGAATAAAGGTAGGCGTAACATTAGATCGAAATGGATTAAGACCTGCTAGATATTTGATTACAAAGAATGACCTGGTTATTATGGCGTCTGAAGTTGGGGTAGTTGAAATAAAACAAGAAGACGTAAAGAAAAAAGGACGTATTGAACCTGGGAAAATGTTGTTGATTGATACAAAAGAAGGACGAATGATCTCAGATGATGAAATAAAGTTAGGAGTGGCTAACAGAAAACCATTTGTAAATTGGATACAAAGAAATAAAGTAACGCTCGATGATATAAAACAACATTATGAGATAAAAAAGATGAGAAAGGAAACTTTGAGGCTAAAAAAGAAGATTTTTGGATACACGCAGGAAGAATTAGAAAAAGTTATTCGATTTATGGTGAAAAATAGTAAAGAACCAATTGGATCAATGGGTACAGATATTCCATTAGCTGTTTTATCTGAAAGACCCCAGCTTTTATTCAATTATTTTAAGCAAAATTTTGCGCAGGTTACGAATCCACCAATAGACCCGATTCGAGAAGAAATAATCATGTCTTTAACACAGTTTATGGGCAGTCATGGGAAGCTATTAGACGAAATAGAAACAAAAAAAGAGCATAAATACATTGAAATAGCACATCCTATTTTAAGTAATAAACAAATAGAAGATATTAGACATCTTAATGATGATCATTTTAGGGCGATTACGATTCCAATTACTTTTGAAATTGATAGAGAAAATGGATTAAAACAAGCATTAGAATATCTTTGTAAACGTGCAGAGGAAAGTGTGATGGAAGGATATAATATTCTTATATTAAGTGATAGCAATATAGGAAGATATAATGCACCCATACCAAGTTTGTTAGCAGTAAGTGCTGTTCATCATCACTTGATTCGTAAAAAATTAAGAACGTCCGCTGATTTGATTGTAGAAGCAGGAGATGCGAGAGATGTTATGCATATGGCTCTTTTAGTGGGTTATGGAGCAAAGGCAATAAATCCATATATGGTGTACAATATTATCCCCAAGATGGTAGAAAATGATAAATATAGAAAAGACATCAGTGAAATTGAAAAATATTTTGATAATTATTGTAAAGCAATTTCATCAGGACTTCTAAAAATTATTTCAAGAATGGGAATATCTACAATACAAAGTTATAATGGAGCCCAAATTTTTCAGGCTATAGGGGTGCATCAAAGTGTCATTGATGAATATTTTAGAGATACACCATCTAAGATTTCTGGAATAGGGTTAGATGGTATTGCAAGTGAAGTGATAAAAAGACATGCATCTGCATATGAAGATACAGAAAATTTAGATGAAACACTAGATATAGGTGGAGAAATTTATCATAAACAGGGTGGAGAATATCATATTTTGAATCCAAAAGTAGTAAAAAAACTTGGAAAAGCATGTTTAGAAAATGACTATAGGCTTTATAAAGAATATGCTGAAGCTGTAGATGAACAAAACACAAAAATAGCAACCATTCGTGGCTTATTAAAATTTAAGAAAAGAAAATGGATTCCTATAGAAGCGGTTGAATCTGTAGAGAATATTTTAAAGAGATTTACCATTTCGGGGATGTCGTTTGGATCGATAAGCAAGGAAGCACATGAAGTAATAGCAATTGCAAAGGTGAGACATTCAATACCAGGAATAGATTTGATTTCTCCACCGCCTCATCATGATATCTATTCAATAGAAGATTTGGCACAATTAATATATGATTTAAAAAATATAAATGCAACAGCGAGAATTAGTGTAAAGCTTGTATCAGAAGTAGGGGTTGGAACCGTTGCAGCAGGAGTTTCGAAGGGTCATGCTGACGTGGTTATGATTAGTGGACATGATGGCGGTACAGGTGCATCGCCAATAAGTTCGCTGAAATATGTGGGACTTCCTTGGGAAATCGGACTTGCTGAAACGCAACAGACATTGCTGCTTAATAATTTAAGAAGTAGAATTACGGTGCAAGTTGATGGGAAGATGAGATCGGGAAGAGATGTTGTCATTGCGGCACTCCTTGGAGCAGAAGAATATGGATTTGCTACTACAGGACTTATTTCTCTAGGGTGTGTAATGTGCAGACAATGTCATATAAATAAATGTCCAGTTGGAATTGCAACACAAGATCATAAGCTTCGTGAAAGATTTAAAGGAAAGTCAGAATATTTGATTGCTTATTTAACCTTTGTAGCAGATGAGATAAGAGAAATAATGGCTAAGCTTGGATTTGCAACTATTGATGAAATGGTTGGAAGGGTTGATGTATTAGAGGTAAAGGATTTTAATAAAGAGAAATTAAAAAATTTAGATTTATATCCTATTATTTATAGACCAGAGCTTCCATCTCGCATTATCGACAAATGTAGGATTAAACAAGATCATAAAATTGATGATATTTTAGATAAAATGTTAATTAAGTTATCAAAAGATGCCTTAGAAAAAGGATTAAAGACTGAGGCAACGTTCAAAATTAAAAATACAGATCGAACGGTAGGAACGATGCTTAGTGGTGAAATCGCAAAACGTTATGGAGATAAAGGGCTAGTTGATGATACAATTCAGTTTAAATTTGAAGGTTCAGCAGGTCAAAGCTTCGGTGCTTTTTTGACGAAAGGACTTACTTTTATTCTTCAAGGAGATGCAAATGATTACCTTGGGAAAGGTTTATCAGGGGGTAAAATTATTATAACCCCCCCAAAGGAGTCAACATTTATTCCATCTGAAAATATGATTGCTGGAAATACATTGTTTTATGGTGCAACATCTGGGCAAGCTTATATTCAAGGTTTAGTAGGACAAAGATTTTGTGTAAGAAATAGCGGAGCTGTAGCTGTTGTTGAAGGTGTTGGAAATCATGGCTGTGAGTATATGACAGGAGGAACAGTGGTGATTCTTGGATCAGTAGGCAGAAATTTTGGAGCAGGAATGAGTGGTGGCGTAGCTTATATACTTGATGAAAATAAAGACTTTTATAATAAGTGCAATAAGCAAATCGTAGAAATAAAGCTTTTAGAAAAATCAAATGATATAGAGAACGTAAAAAATCTAATTAATGAACATTATAAGTGGACAAATAGTAGGAAGGCTAAAAAAATAATTGATAATTGGTATTCATATGTGCATAAATTCGTAAAAGTAAGTTCGCCTATTTATCAAGAAAAAATAGAACAAAAATATTAGAAGAATGATTTTAATCCCAATAATACCTATAAAAAGTTTAAGTCGAAAATAAAAAATCTAACAAATTTAGGTATCAAAAATAGGTATTGAAAGAAAAATGTTAAAATAACAAGTAAGATGCGTAAACTTATGTTTAAAATATGCTATATATAAATGTATTATGTATTATGATCCTATGTATACTAGCAGGAGATAATTCTTTGTAGTATAATGTAAGAGGAAATAGCATTATAAAAAAAGAAAAGACGAATAGAAAATATTTGAATTTTCGAAAGGGGTCTTATAATGAATACGATACAAAATATTATGGTATGTGTAACACAGCAAAAGACCTGTGAAAGACTTATTAGAAGAGGTGCTGAAATACGAGATACGTATAATGGAGAATTATTTGTTATACATGTAGCGAAAGAAGGGGATCATTTTTTAGGCACATCAAAAGATGGCGATGCGCTAGATTATTTATTTGAAGAGTCAAAGGCGTATGGTGCAAATTTGACGGTAGTAAGAGCACATGATGTACTTGAAACTTTAAAAAAGTTAACAGAGAAAAATAATATAGATTTGATTGTTTTAGGTCAATCTTTTGAAAAAAATGAAAAAAATGTGTCAAATAAATTGGAAAAGCAATTACCTAAAGATATTGAGGTTGAAATTGTACCGATAGAGAAAGAAGAAAAAGTAGGATAGAAGACACACGATGCATCAAGTTTTCTCATTATAAAAGGAGAAATAATCTATGCAAAACAGTAGATATAGGATATATTCACAATATTTAAAAGAAAAATATGGAGAAAAGATATATAAAATTCCGATAAATCTTCCTGTAACATGTCCAAATAGAGATCATACTGTAGGCGTGGGTGGGTGTATATTTTGTGGCGAAGAAGGCGCAGGCTTTGAAAATTTAGAGAATAGTATATCTGTAATAGATCAATTGAATAAAAACATAACATATATTCAAAAAAAGTATAAAGCTAACAAATTTATTGCTTATTTCCAAAACTTTACCAACACCTATCTACCTTTAGAAAAGTTTAAGGAATATATAAATGCTGCTTGTAGGGAGAATATCGTAGAAATTGCTATATCGACAAGACCAGATTGTATAAATGATAGCTATCTTTCTTTTCTTAAAGAAATAGAAGAAATGAAGGACATTAACATATCTATAGAATTGGGACTACAAAGTGTGAATTATCATACATTAAAAAAAATCAATAGAGGACATTCTCTTGCAGAGTTTATAGATGCGGTGATGTATATTAAGAAGTATGGGTTTGAAATTTGTACCCATATGATTTTAAATCTTCCTTGGGATACATTAGAAGATATTATCGAAGGGGCAAAGATTCTTTCAGCTTTGAAAATAGAGCAAGTAAAATTACATTCCTTATATATTGTAAAAAATACAATGATGGGAAATATGTATCAAAATAAAGAATTTGAAATTATTTCTATGGAAGAATATGTGGATCATGTTATCGCTTTTTTAGAATATTTAAATCCAAATATGGTGCTTCAGAGATTAATTGGTAGAGCACCAAAGGAAAATACACTTTTTTGTAATTGGAATACGAGTTGGTGGAAAATAAAAGATAGAATTGATGAAAAAATGGAACAATTAGATAGTTATCAAGGAAAAGGATGTAGCTATTTAAATGGCAAAGCTTTAAGAAAATTTAAAAATCTGTAGACAAAATCATATGATTTTGTCTACAGATTTTTTTGTTGATAAAAACATATAATAATGTATACAATTAGCATTATATATGTTATTATTTTAATATAATATAACATATATAATAAATAGTACATACAAATAACTATATATAATGATATATAAATATATATCTACTAATAGGAGGGTATAATATGCCAATTAAAGTAGGGATTAATGGTTTTGGTAGGATTGGAAAGAATGTATTAAGAGCATGGTTAGAAAGAGAGAAAGATATAGAAATTGTTGCGATTAATAGTACAAGTGGACCTGAGAAACATGCACATATATTTAAATATGATTCCTTATATGGAATCCTTCCTTATGAAGTGAAAGCTACCGAAAACTCAATTATAATAGGAGAAAAGGAAATCATATTTACAGCGCATAGAGACCCTGCGCAAATTCCTTGGAAAGAATTAGGTGTTGATATTGTAATTGAATCTACTGGGAAATTTACAAGCAAAGAAGACTGCCAAAAACATATTGAAGCAGGTGCAAAGAAGGTAATTATTACGGCACCAGGGAAAAATGAAGATAAAACAATTGTTATGGGTGTAAATCATATTGAGTATGACCCAGAGAAACATCATGTTGTGTCTAATGCATCCTGTACAACAAACTGTTTAGCGCCAGTTGCAAAAGTGCTTAACGATGAATTTAAAATCGTAAAGGGTTTGATGACAACTGTACATGCTTATACAAACGATCAAAATGTATTAGATTTACCTCATGAAGACTTGAGAAGAGCAAGGGCTGCAGCTGAATCTATTATTCCTACAACAACGGGGGCTGCAAAAGCGGTAGCAAAAGTATTGCCAGATTTAAAAGGCAAACTAAATGGAATGGCTATGAGAGTACCGATTCCAGTGGTTTCAGTAGTCGATTTGGTGGTTGAATTAGAAAAATCTACTACAGCAAAAGAGGTAAATGAAAAATTAAGAGAAGCAGCAGAAGGTTCGCTTTATGGAATCCTTGGATATTCAGAAGAACCATTGGTTTCAATAGATTACAAAAAGGATTATCGTTCATCTATAGTAGATGCTTTATCTACGATGATGACTGGGGATAATATGTTAAAAGTTGTTGCATGGTATGACAATGAGTGGGGATATTCTAATCGTGTGATTGATTTAGCTTCATATATGGGAGAAATGGAATGTATTCATAATTGTGAGAACTGTAAAATATATGTTGAAAGTTATTGTATGGCATAATAATGACGAAAGAAAAAATAATCCTGCTTATGAAAAGCAGGATTATTTTTTAATGAATTCTAGGAAGAAAATGATATAATAGAGAAGAAATAAATTTTTGAAAGGGGGGGCTACATATGAAAGAAATTTTAATTGTATGGGATATTGATGGCACATTGATCAATAGTAGGGGTTGTGGCAGAGAGGCCATGGAAAAAGCATTTCATACCATGTTTGGTGTAGAAAATGGTTTCACAGATATAAAAATGGCAGGAAGATTAGATGCTATGATTGTAAAGGATGCCTTTCAAAAAAATAATATTATAGATGCAGATATATCATTGTTTTTTGATACCTATTGTAATATACTTACGGATCTACTTAAGGTAGAAACATATATTGAAGTTTTACCAGGAGTAAAAAAGATTCTTGAATATGGTAGTGAAAACTACAATTTTTTTCATGCTTTAGGAACAGGAAATCTTGAAAAAGGTGCAAGAATAAAACTGGAATCTCATGATTTAAATAAATATTTTCAGACCGGAGGTTTTGGGGATGAAGCATTAGAAAGGTGGAATATTATACATAAAGCGGTAGAAAATGCACAAGAATTCAAGGGTATAACATATGATTATGACAATATTTATGTAATAGGGGATACGCCACTTGATATTGAATGTGGAAAAATATTAGGAATAAAAAGTATTGCTGTATGCACAGGAGCACATGGTGCAGAAGAATTAATAAAACATAGACCAGATTATATGTTTGAAAATTTAGGAAATATAGTGAGGTTTTTAAGCATATTTAAATAGAATGGACACCGTGTATTTACAGATAAGGAATATCTTGAATAATTGTTGGTGTTATCTTACAATAATATTGGATAATCATGTATAATAGAGGTATCAAAGGAAGAGTTAGCAGATATTATTTGAATGGAATAAAAGTTTAAATTATTATAAAAAAAGCATAAGAAATTGAATGAGAGGTGGGATGGGATTGAGACATTGGAAAAAGATCCTCATACCTTATGAACAAGCAGTAGAAGAGTTAAAAGTAAAATTTAAGGCCATTCGAAATGAATTGAGAGAAATTAGTGAGTATTCTCCAATAGAATTTGTGACAGGAAGGGTGAAGAAAGTATCTAGTATCTTAGAAAAGGCAAAAAAATATGGATTTGCAGAGAATGAAATTGAAGAAAAGATAGAAGATATTGCTGGAATCAGAATCATGTGCCAATTTGTGGATGACATATATAAAGTAGTAGAATTGATTGAACAAAGAGATGGAAAAGATTTGAAGATTGTTTATGTGAAAGATTATATAAAAAATCGTAAGGAAAGTGGCTATAGGAGTTATCACATGATTATAAAATATCCTATACAAACTGCCTTTGGAAACAAAGAGATCTTGGCTGAAATTCAAATACGTACGCTAGCTATGAATTTCTGGGCTACCATTGAACATTCAATTAATTATAAGTACAAAAAAAATGTGCCAGAGCCTATTAAAGAAAGATTGAAAAAATCTGCAGAAGCTGCTTATCATCTAGATAAGGAAATGTGGGAGATTAGACATGAAGTGATTAATGCACAAAAATTGTTTGAAATAAAATCCAATACGGTTTCTAGTATTGTAAATAATATTCAAATTCTGCAATATATAGGAAAGGAAAACGAAGTAAATGCATTTCAAGAAAAATTTGATAAAGTCCTAGGAAAGGGAAATATTGTTGAATTGAATGATTTATCAGATGATATAAAATATATGGTTGACAAATACAAAGCATTTGACTAGAAAGAGATGGTTGCACATCTCTTTATTTTTTTCACATACTTGATACAAATATTTCTAGAATAAGGTAATATTTCTAAAATATAAATTACAAGAATAATGAAATCGTTCAAAGGGAAGATCAGAGAGAAAGGAATGATATTATGACTTCGATTCAAGACATTAATAAAGATTTCACGAATATATTTAATAATGAAGGGATAAAAACAAGATTTTTTTTTGCTCCTGGACGTGTGAATTTGATCGGTGAGCATACAGATTATAATGGGGGGCACGTATTTCCTTGTGCACTTAATTTTGGAACCTATGCAGTTGCAATGAAAAGAGATGATCAAAAAGTAAGGGTTTATTCGAATAATTTTAAGGATTTAGGAATCATTGAATTCACTTTAGATCAATTAGTCTTTGAAGAAAATCATGCATGGGCCAATTATCCTAAAGGCATCATAAAAGCTTTTAAAGATGAAGGATATAATATTGATTATGGCATAGATATTTTATTTTTTGGTGATATTCCAAATGGTGCTGGCGTATCGTCATCAGCATCTATAGAATTGGTTACTTCTGTAGTACTAAAAGGACTACTTGACATAGATGCAGATATGATTTCAATGATTAAGATGAGCCAAAGAGCTGAAAATGAGTTTATAGGGGTAAACTGTGGTATTATGGATCAATTTGCTATTGGTATGGGGAAAGAAGGAAAGGCCATTTTACTAAATTGCAATACTTTAGAATACAAATATTCAAATATAGCCTTAAAAGATACATCCATTATCATTGCAAATTCTAATAAGAGAAGAGACTTAGCAGATTCAAAATACAATGAAAGAAGAACAGAATGTGATCGGGCGCTTTCTCAGCTACAAAAACAATTAGATATACAATCATTAGGAGAGTTAACGGAAGAACAATTTGAAAAAAATAAACATTTGATTGATCATGAAATAGATAGAAGGCGTGCAAAACATGCTGTATATGAAAATTTACGTACATTGAAAGCCGTTGAAGTACTTGAAAAAGGAGGTGTTGAAGAGTTTGGAAAACTCATGAATGCTTCGCATGTATCTTTAAGAGATGATTATGAAGTAACAGGGAAAGAATTAGATACTTTAGCCGCATTAGCATGGAAGCAAGAAGGTACGATTGGGTCAAGAATGACAGGCGCTGGATTTGGTGGTTGCACAGTAAGCATTGTAAAAAATGATCAGGTCGATGCATTTATAAAAAATGTAGGCAGTCAATATGCTGAAATAATTGGTTATGAAGCAAGTTTTTATGTGGTTTCAATTGGGGATGGCGCGAGAGAACTAGAATAAAAAGGAGTGATCGTATGATTTTAGTATGTGGAGGCGCAGGATATATTGGTAGTCATACAGTATTTGAATTAATTGATCAAGGAGAAGAAGTGATTATTGTAGACAATTTACAAACAGGTCATAAAGGTGCAATTCATAAAAAAGCCAAATTTTATGAAGGCAATATTAAAGATAGAACATTTTTAGATAGAGTATTTCGTGAAAATGAAATAGATGCAGTCATTCATTTTGCAGCAAACTCTTTAGTAGGGGAAAGCATGGAAAATCCTCTTAAGTATTATGATAATAATGTATATGGTACACAAGTGTTGTTAGAAGCTTTGCATAAGCATCATGTGAAGAAAATTGTATTTTCATCAACTGCTGCAACATATGGAGAACCTGAAAATATTCCGATTAGGGAAAATGATAGAACAGAACCAACCAATGCATATGGGGAAACGAAGTTAGCGATGGAAAAAATGTTTAAATGGGCTGATTTTGCATATGGCATTAAATATATTTCTTTAAGATATTTCAATGTGGCAGGAGCACATGTAAGTGCACAAATTGGAGAGGATCACAATCCAGAAACCCATTTAATTCCATTGATTTTACAAGTGCCATTAGGGAAGAGAGAACATATATCTATATTTGGAGAGGACTATGATACCTATGATGGAACGTGCGTTCGAGACTATATCCATGTAACAGATCTAGCAAATGCACATATCTTAGCCGTAGAAAAATTGAGAACAGGAAGCAATAGTAAGATTTACAATTTAGGAAATGGAGAAGGTTTTAGCGTCAAAGAAATGATAGAAGCCGCAAGAAAAGTAACGAATCATCCGATTAAAACAGTTAGTGCAGATAGGCGAGCAGGAGATCCTGCAACATTAGTAGCATCTGCAAAAAAGGCTACGAATGAATTAAAATGGCATCTTAAGTATACAAATATAGAAGATATTATTTTAAGTGCATGGAAATGGCATCAAAATAAACCTAATGGATTTGAAGAGTAAGAGGTGAGTGTAGATGGACATTTATGTACAAATCGAAAGATTACTACAATATGCATTAGGTAAAGGGTTGATGAAAGAAGAAGATCGCATCTATTCTAGGAATATGATTTTAGAAGTTTTAAGCTTAAAAGATTATCAAGAAGTAAAAGTTCCTAAAGAAGGATTAGAAAATCCAGTAGAAATTATAGAGAATATACTTAATTTAGCCTATAATCAGGGGGTATTAAAACATGATAGTTCTGTTTATAGAGATCTATTAGATACAAAAATAATGAATTGTGTTATGCCAAGACCTTCTGAAGTAATCGCAAACTTTTATAAAAATTATGAAGAAAGTCCCCAAAAGGCAACAGAATACTACTACAAAGTGAGTAAAGATTCGAACTATATTCGAACAGCGAGGATTGCTAAAAATAAGATTTGGCAAGTAGAAACGCCTTATGGAGGGATCGATATAACGATTAATCTTTCTAAGCCAGAAAAAGATCCTAAAGCCATTGCAGCAGTCAAAGCTATGAAAGCGACAGGGTATCCTAAATGCTTGCTATGTAAGGAGAATGAAGGATATGCTGGAAGTGTGAATCACCCAGCTAGACAAAATCATAGAATTATTCCCATCACATTAGAAAATGAAATGTGGTTTTTGCAATATTCCCCGTATGCTTATTATAATGAACATAGTATTGTTTTAAAGGCAGTCCATACACCTATGAAAATATCTCAAAATACTTTTGATAGATTATTATCATTTACAGAAAAATTCCCGCATTATTTTATAGGATCGAATGCAGATTTACCGATAGTAGGAGGCTCTATTCTCTCCCATGATCATTTCCAAAGTGGAAATTATGAATTTCCTATGGCAAAGACATATATAGAAAGAAATATTCAATATAGGCAGTATGCTGATATTGAAGTAGGTATTGTGAAATGGCCAATGTCTGTTATTCGATTACAAGGCGAAAACAAAGGAAAAATTTCAGAACTAGCAGGGATTATTTTAAATAGCTGGAGAAGCTATACGGATGAAGCGGTTCAAATATTATCCCATACGGATGATATGCCACACAACACAATCACACCAATTGCTAGAATAAGAGGAAAGGAATTTCAATTAGATTTAGTCCTTAGAAATAATAGAACCAGTAATGAACATCCTTTAGGAATTTTTCATCCTCATGATGAGATTCACCACATAAAAAAAGAGAATATCGGTTTGATAGAGGTGATGGGATTAGCTGTATTACCTGCAAGATTAAAAGATGAATTAGAAAAGATTGCTCAGTTTTTATTAAAAGATCAACGAGGAATCAATCAAGATGAAGACATGGTAAAACATGAGGAATGGCTTTATGATTTAAAATCTAAATATCCAGAGATCAACGGAAACAATGTAGAAGAAATACTAAATAATGAAGTAGGCAAAAAGTTTATGACAGGACTTGAACATGCTGGAGTGTTTAAACGTGATCCAAAAGGACAACAAGGATTTATGAAGTTTTTAGAAGGTATAGGGAGAGAATAAGGATGAAGATTCTAAAGGAATGTTTTGGGCAATTAAAAAGTGGTGAAGAAGTTTTAGAATATAGCATGATAAACGAAAATGGTTTTAAAGTGAAAATATTGAATTATGGTGGAATTATAAGAGCAATGCTTGCCCCAAATAAGCATGGACAATTTGAAAATATTGTTTTAGGCTTTGATCATATAAGAGATTATGAAGAAAAATCACCCTATTTTGGCGCAATCGTTGGAAGAGTTGCAGGTAGAATATCAAATGCTTCATTTAAAATAGATAACAATACATATAAATTAGTCAAAAATAATGGAAAACATCATATTCATGGAGGCAATAAAGGATTTGATAAGGTTATTTGGAAAGTAGAAGAAATCATACAGAAAAATCATATTAGGCTCAAGATGGGTTATTTAAGCTGTGATGGAGAAGAAGGATTTCCAGGAAATCTAAGTGTAGAAGTGACTTATACTTTAAATAACCAAGATGAATTAGAAATAAGATATAGTGCCGTAAGTGATCAAAAAACAATCATTAATTTAACCAATCATACGTACTTTAATCTTTCAGGAAATCTAAAAGAAGATATATTAAATCATAAATTAATGATTAATGCAGATCAAGTGGCTTTTGTAGATAAAGAAACTATACCTACAGGAGAGTTTGTAGATGTAGAAAAAGGTGTTTTTGATTTTAGACAAGGAAAAAAAGTAGGAACAGATATGAAAAAAGAAGAAGTGCAATTGATTCATTGTGGGGGTTATGATCATCCTTGGATACTAAATAAAGATCATGCATTCCAAGTAAAACTGGAAGACGAAAACAGCGGAAGAAGCATGGAAGTCACTACAGATCGACCAATCGTTGTATGCTATGCAGGAAACCAAATAGGAGAAGATTTAATATTAAGTGGCAATAGAAAATCAGAGAAAAATTTAGGGATATGCCTTGAAACACAAGATTATCCAGATGCGATTAATCAAGATCATTTTCCTACGAAAATATATCGTCCAGCAGAAGCATATGAAGCTTATACAAAATATAAATTTCATATAAAATAGTCAAGGTATTATCAAAAAACTTAGGGAGATAGTAGTGTAAAACATCTATTTATTAGAGATATTCTTATGGACGAGAATAGGATCTTTTCTAGAAGCAGTACCTTTTCTGGAAATGTAACAGAAGCAGTATCGAAAGAAGTACCTAAATATGTATTTTATTTCATAGGAGATGGTTTAGGTGCATCACAAAGACAGATTGCAAGTAGTATTTGCATCTCACAATAAAAGCAGAGATAATGAAAATGAAATAGATCGAATGCAAAAGAAAGAAATACCAAGCTTATCAGAAATAACAGAAAAGGGAATAGATGTTTTATCTAAATATGAAAATGGATTTTTCTTAATGGTTGAGGGTGGAAGAATTGACCATGCTTGTCATGCCAATGATGCGCCAGGCGCAATATATGACACCCTTGCATTTGATGAAGCTGTAAAAAAAGCTTATGTATTTTACAAAAAACATCCAGATGAAACTTTAATTGTAGTTGTTGGAGATCATGAAACTGGAGGTATGGGCTGGAGGTATGGGATTAGGCTTTGGAAACAATTATTTCTTAAAAATGAATGAACTTCTAGATGTGAAAATTTCTGTTGAAGATGTTTTGCAAAATAAATATACAGGAGATAGAGATGCATATTTTGGGTATATAAAAGAAAACTTTGGATTAGATGCTTTAAAAGCTGAAGAAAAAGGAAAAATTGAAAAAACTATGGATATGGTAGATAAAGGAACAGAACTAGGAGGTAATGAATACGGAGGATATGGTCCTGTAGCCATAGAACTTTACAGACAAGATTGGCAGCTTGCTAAATATAAAAAACCTGACATAAACATGAAAGGATTAATACAGTCAGGATTTGCTTTTTATGAGTAAGAATACGAGCTTTGTTAGAATGATTAATCTACAAATTGTAACAGCAGAGATGATGCGGACCATTGTTGGCAGTATTGGATTAGTTTTAGTTGCACCGATCACAGCAATTGTTGCAGGAGTGATTTTAAGTTATGATTTTACTAAAGAACAGAACAAAAATAGATTTAAAAAGATATAATATACATATTATGGATAATTCACAGAAAATTGTGTACAAACCTCTAAAAATATAGTATAATTGTATCAAAAGTTGAATAAATTACGTTTCTTTTTATAACTACGCAAAAATTAAGCTTTTCCAAATTCTTCAAGAAAGCTTTGTATATTTGTTTATTTTCTCATCATATGATCCTTTCAATAGGAAAACTATTATATAACACATCATTGTTTTTCAAAATGTATGAACATTTTGTCCACTTTTTTTGCCTAAAAATAGTACAGAAAATTATGTGCTATACTACCAATATTTTTGATTGTATATTGCATGAAAGTTTAATTGTTGTATAAAAAATCCTATTATAGGAGGCCTTCTATTGTATTCATACTGTCAATAACGAAGGAACTATCATAGAATTGCGCTTTGTATAATTAATAAATACCCAAGCTTTAATGGGTGTGTAATAGTTACTATTTTTACGAGCTGCTTATAGTTTATAGTGGTTTTATTATTATATTTATGAAAGAAGGAGATAAATATTATGACAAAAAAGATTACCATTATTGGCGTAGGAAATGGGGCTTTTGCTGCTGCAGCTGATTTAACATTAAGGGGATATGAAATTACATTATATGCGGATGAAAAGCATAAAAGACATATAGAAGAATTATTAAAAACGAAAACGATTACCTTAACAGGTGCCACAAAATCGGGGGAAGCAACGCTTCATAAAGTAACAACAGATTTAGAGGAAGCTATAAAAGATACAGATTTAATTATGCCAGTACTACCATCCTATGCATTAAAAGGGTTTGCAGAAGAAATAGCCTCTTATCTGAAAAAAGGAGATAAAATCGTTTTAACGCCAGGAAGCACAGGTGGGGCATTAATTGTAGCAAAAGCATTACATGAAAAAGGTAAATTAGATGGGATAAAAATTGCTGAAATAAATACATTGCCATATGCTTGTAGAAAGACAAGCGCAACGAGTGTACACATCATATTAGAATGTAAAAAATTATATTTTGCTGCTTTTCCAGCTAAATATAACCAAGAAATGTTTGATTGTGTAAAGCCATGCTATCCAGCAGTTGAGTTGGTAAAGGATGTTTTAGAAAGTTCACTAAACAATGGAAACCCTGTATCACATCCAGCCCCTGTTGTATTAAATGCTGGTAAAATTGAGTATTTTGAAGAGGAGCATTATCATTATAGAGAAGGCATTACACCATCTGTTGCGAGAGTTATTGGAAAAATTGATAAAGAACGACAAGCAATTTGTGAAAAATTCGGATATATGCCTATTGATGTGAGAGATCGATTAAATAAAATGGGCTATGCGCCTAAAAGAGAAACCTTGTACGAAAGTTATAGAGACAGTGAGACTTTTGGTGGAATTAAGGGACCAAATGATTTGAATAGTCGATATCTGACAGAAGATACTCCTTGTTCTCTAGTAGCCTTATCTAGTATGGGAGATCTAGTGGGTGTTAAAACACCTGTAATGGATTCTGTAATCACACTAGCTTCTGCGCTAAAAGATGAAAACTATTGGGAAAGTGGGAATACAATTGAAGCGTTAGGGTTTAGTGGAATGAATTTGGAAGAAATAAAAGATTTTCTACAAAATGGATATAAAAAATAGGATCAATCTGAGTGAATTATATTTTTAAAGTAGAATCTTAAAAAAAACGAGGAAAAATATCTCGTTTTTTTATTTTCGAAAAAGTAATAGGCAATTTTATACATAATTATATCCATTCCTTTCGCTTCGCTCAAGGCACAAAACGCTATGAAACGTGTTGGCTTCGAGCGTTATTTCTTTTATCCTATAGATATTG
>NZ_SLWV01000017.1 GCF_004345705.1 Marinisporobacter balticus | reverse complement strand
ATTCATTGTAGATGAAAAAACAATCAATTATATAAAAGAACATAGTAAAAAGGAATATACAATTTATGAAGCAGATGAAGATGCGCAGTATGATAGCGTTTATGAAATAGATTTAAATACGGTCAGACCAACGGTTGCATTTCCACACCTACCAGATAATACAAGAACTATTGATCAAGTAGGAGAGGTAAAGATTGATCAAGTCGTGATTGGTTCTTGTACAAATGGAAGAATAGAAGATTTAAGAGTAGCCGCAGAAATATTAAAAGGAAGAAAAGTTGCAAAAGGAGTTAGAACGATCATATTCCCAGCAACGCAAAAAATTTATTTACAAGCAATAAAAGAAGGATTAGTTGAAATATTTATCAATGCAGGAGCCGCATTTAGTACACCTACCTGTGGACCGTGTCTTGGAGGACACATGGGGATTTTAGCTAAGGGCGAGCGTGCTATTGCCACAACAAATCGTAACTTTGTAGGAAGAATGGGTCATCCAGAGTCAGAAGTATATCTATCAAGTCCAGCAGTAGCAGCAGCTTCAGCAGTAACAGGGGAAATTACAAATCCAGAAGAACTTTAAGCGTTTTGCAATTTGTTTACAATAGGAGGAAAAATAAATGAAAAAAAGAGGAAAAGTTTTTAAATATGGAAATAATGTAGATACAGATGTAATCATACCAGCAAGGTATTTGAATACTTCAGATCCAAATGAACTTGCAAAATATTGTATGGAAGATATTGATGCAAGCTTTGCACAAAAGGTGAAAAAAGACGATATTATTGTGGGCAATAAAAATTTTGGATGTGGTTCTTCAAGAGAACATGCACCGATTGCAATAAAAGCAAGTGGTATATCTTGTGTGATTGCAAGTACATTTGCAAGAATCTTTTATAGAAATGCATTCAATATAGGACTTCCTATATTAGAATGTGAAGAAGCCGTAAAAGGAATTGATGCACAAGATGAAGTAGAAATTGATTTTGAGACAGGAAAAATTGTAAACATCACAAAGAATACGAGTTATCAGGCGGAGCCTTTTCCACCATTTATACAAGAGATTATTGCAAATGATGGGCTTGTGAATTATGTTAAAGAGAAATTAAAATAGAGAAAAATGGGAGGTTACAATAATGAATTATAATATAGCAGTTATTCCTGGAGATGGAATTGGACCTGAGGTAATAGAACAAACGGTTTTGGTGTTAGATAAAATAGGAGAGATATATGGTCATAACTTTAATTATACAGAAGTTTTAGCTGGAGGATGTGCCATTGATAAAACAGGGGAGCCTCTTCCAGAAAAGACGGTAGAAATTTGTAAGAGCAGTGACGCTGTACTACTGGGAGCTGTAGGAGGACCGAAGTGGGATAATCTTCCTGGAGATCAAAGACCTGAAAGGGCATTGCTTGGAATTAGAAAGGCTCTGGGACTTTATGCAAATCTTCGTCCTGCAATTTTATTTGAACAACTGAAAGATGCTTGCCCCCTAAAGCCTGAGATTATAGGAGATGGACTAGATATTTGTGTTGTTCGTGAACTTACAGGAGGGATATATTTTGGTGAAAAGGGAAGAAAAGATACCCCTATGGGAGAAGCAGCCTATGATGTAGAAATATATAGCGTGGAAGAAGTTAGAAGAATCGCAAAACATGCTTTTGAGATTGCAAGAAAAAGAAATAAAGTATTAACCAATGTGGATAAAGCAAATGTATTAGAAAGTTCTAGACTTTGGAGAAGTGTTGTGATCGATGTAGCAAAGGATTACCCAGATGTTACATTAAATCACATGTATGTAGACAATGCAGCGATGCAACTTGTTAGAAATCCAAAGCAATTTGATGTGATGGTGACAACCAATATGTTTGGAGATATACTATCTGATGAAGCGAGTATGGTTACAGGTTCTATAGGAATGCTTCCTTCTGCAAGCTTAGGAGGGAATATAGGCATGTATGAACCGATTCATGGTTCTGCACCAGATATAGCAGGAGAGGACAAGGCGAATCCTATTGCTACCATTCTTTCTGTTGCTATGATGCTTAGACATTCATTTGACTTAGAAAAAGAAGCGGCTATTATAGAAGATGCTGTAAAGAAAGTATTAGATCAAAACTATCGCACAGGGGATATTTATAGTGAAGGACAAAAACTTGTAGGAACGAAGGAAATGGGTAGATTGATTATAGAAGCATTGTGTTAATGTAGTATAAAAAATTTAAGAGATCTTTATAAAAATGATTTATATTTTACTTATTGTGTAAAATATAAATCATTTTTTAATAAAGAACTTTAGAGAAATGTTTACTAGAAAAAATATGGGACTACATAAAAAGAATACAATATTATAAAGATTTGTTGTAAAATAAGGATAAGGTAAAGTATGAATGTGTAGAGAAATTTTTATAGTGTAGTAGAAGAAAAAATGGGGGGGAAATGATTATGCAAATTTGGTTTATATTTTCTTTAGTATTTGCATTGATAGTGGCTTTGTTTGCAGTATTAAATTCAGATGTTGTAACGATCAACCTTTTATTTTCGAAATACCAGCTTTCACAATCTGTTGTTATTTTAATATCTGCAACTTTTGGGGCGTTGATTGCTTCTTTTATTAGTGTATTTAGTAAAATAAAAGGGAGTTTGAAAACAAGAGAGTTAAAGAATAGCATTAAACAATTAGAGAGCAAGGTAAATGAATTAGAGGATCACAATAAAACCTATGCATTAGAAAATCCTATAAAGGAAGAAACTACATTAAATGAACCTCTTGATTTTGAAAAGAAAGCGTAAAATAGAAAATATGAAGGGATACAGGTTATTTAGTGAAAGCATAAAAGAATAAATATTATTTGTGGTGATTATATTGAAGGACATATCAATTTATGATATACTTACTTCAATAAAAATAAATAAGACAGTTCGACACCATCCTGTCTATAAATAAAACTAGGACCAAGCTACCGTTTTGGGTAGTTTTTTGTTTATGGGGCCGTGGGCCCTTTTTTATTGGAATGGAGGAATATTATGAAAAGAATTGGTTTAACAACTACCGTACCTGTAGAGGTTTTATTTGCAGCAGGCTACCATCCTATAGATTTAAATAATCTTTTTATTACATCAAAAGATTACATGAAATATATAGATATAGCAGAACGTGATGGGTTTCCGAAGAGTTTATGTGCATGGATCAAAGGAATCTATGGAGCGTGTATAGCCCATGATATAAAAGAAATTGTAGGCGTAATGGAAGGGGATTGCTCTAATACGAAAGCGCTTGTGGAAGTACTTTTATTAAGAGGAATAAAGGTATATCCATATTCATTTCCTCATAGTCATAAACAAGAAGATGTAAAAGAAGAAATAGATAAGTTTATGAATATTTTCAATGTAAATTTAGAAGAAGTTGAGAATATAAGAGATAGATTAAATAAAATTAGATATTTGGCAAAGGAAATCGATCAATTGACTTATATGGATCAAAAAGCAAAGGGGTTTGAAAATCATTTATATCAAGTAAGCTTGAGTGATTTTGGCCAAGATATAGATCAGTATGAAGAAGAAATGGAAAAAGTCATTGAAAAAATAAGAAAAAGAAAGGCGAATAACAAAAAAATCAGATTAGGATATATAGGGGTGCCTCCTATGACAGCGGATATATATGCTTTTGTAGAAAATTTTGATGCACATTTTGTCTATAACGAGGTGCAAAGGGAATTTGCTTTTCCAAGAGCTTATGAAGCGAGAAGTATATTTGAGCAATATTATGATTATACCTACCCCTATGATATTCACTTTAGAATAAAGGAATTAAAAAAGCAAATAGCGGAGAGAAAGTTAGATGCCATCATTCACTATACACAAGCTTTTTGCTATAGGGCAGTGGAAGATATTGTAATCAAAAAAGAACTAGATATTCCAGTATTAAATGTAGAAGGAGATCAGTTAAATGCATTAGATGCTAGAACAAAACTAAGAATTGAAGCATTTTTAGATATGATAAAAGATGCAAAGGATGGTGCAAAATGGACGTGTTAGGGATAGATCTTGGAAGCCGTGAAGTGAAAATTGTCACCATGAAAGAAAATAAAATAATCAAAAATATGAAAGTAAGTACTATGTCATTTTATAGAGATTATTGTAGTTTTGATGGGAAAATAAAAGTAGATTTAGAGAAACTTCATATTGATAAAATAGACTATGCCATATCAACAGGGTATGGAAGAAACAATACGGATTTAAATAAGTTTCAAGCAATCAATGAAATAAAGGCCCATGTTTATGGGGCATTTTATCAAACAAAGCTTAGGGACTTTATCCTTCTAGATGTGGGAGGGCAAGATGTCAAGGTTGTAAAGGTAGAAAAGGGTATGATTACAGACTTAGAGCTGAATGAAAAATGTGCAGCTTCCTGTGGGAGATATTTAGAGAATATGGCAAATGTACTTGAGATATCTCTACTGGAGATGAGCAAATATCATGAAAATCCTGTTCGTTTAAATGCAACTTGTGCTGTATTTTCTGAATCAGAATTGATTGGGAAAATAGCTGAAGGGGTAGATAGAAAAAATTTATGTGCAGGGGTAAATTTTTCTTTGTATAAAAGATTACACCCTTTGTTAAATAAGTTCAAAGGAAGAAAATTAATCTTAACTGGAGGGGTCGCAGATAATCATGCATTAAAGGTGTACCTTAAAAGTGATTATGATCAAATCATTTCCGTAGAACACCCTCAATATAATGGCGCAATAGGGTGCTGCTATTATGGAAGCAATACTTTAAAAATGGAGGAATAATATGTATCTTTTAAAAGCAGAGCACAGCTTTGATAGTGCCCATTTTCTTGCAAACTATAATGGGAAATGTAGAAATATTCATGGACATAGATGGAAAGTTATCGTTGAAGTTCAAGCAGAAACATTAATAAATGAAGGGCAGCTTGATGGAATGGTTGTGGACTTTGGGGATTTAAAAAAGGATGTAAAAGAGATGGTTGATCATTATGACCATGCGCTAATTATACAAGAAAATACCATGAGAAGAGAAACCTTAACTTATTTAATAGAAGATGGGTTTAAGATTATAAATGTAGCATTTAGACCAACAGCTGAGAATTTTGCATATCTTTTCTTTAAAACTATGGAAAAAAGGAGATATAACGTGAAAAGAACCATTGTATATGAAACACCTACGAATTGTGCAACTTATGAAAAAAGTGAGGGGAAGATATGTATAAGGTAGTTGAAAAGTTTGTAAGCATTAATGGAGAAGGAAGACGAGCGGGGCAATTGGCTGTATTTATTCGATTTGCAAATTGTAATTTAGATTGCAGTTATTGTGATACAGCATGGGCAAATGAAGATGATGTAGCCTATACACTTATGACAAAAGAAGAAATCGTTGAAGCTATAAAAGCTACAGATGTTAAAAATGTCACGTTAACAGGTGGAGAACCGCTACTTCAAGATGAAATATTTGAATTGATTGATTATTTATCGAAAGACCAAGAGTTATTCATTGAAATAGAAACAAATGGAAGTGTTTCCATAAAAGAATTTTCAAAGATAACAAATCGTCCGCTATTTACAATGGACTACAAGCTGCCATCAAGTAACATGGAAGAGAAGATGCTTATAGATAATTTTCATCATATAAAAAAACAAGATATAGTAAAATTTGTAGTAGGAAGTAGCTCTGATTTAGAGAGAGCAAGAGATATTATTGATCAATACCAATTAACAAAGAAATCCAATGTGTATATAAGTCCAGTTTACGGAAAAATTGATTTGGATGCGATGGTGGAATTTATGAAAAAGTATAAAATGAATGAAGTTACAATGCAAGTACAACTGCATAAAATCATATGGGGAGCAGAAGCAAAAGGTGTTTAAAGATTGAAGATAAAGTGGAGGGACAAAAGATGAATAGAGAAAAAGCATTGGTCATATTTAGCGGAGGGCAGGATAGTACAACCTGCTTGTTTTGGGCAAAGAAAAAATTTAAAGAAGTCATTGCAATATCTTTTGATTATAATCAAAAGCACAAACTAGAGCTTGAATGTGCAAAGGAACTTTGTAAAAAATATCATGTAGAACATCATATACTAGACTTAAACCTTTTAAACCAATTAGCACCTAATTCTTTAACAAGAACGGATATTGAAGTGGATAAGGATGCACCGAAAGAGGGGCTACCCAATTCCTTTGTGGATGGAAGAAATATGCTTTTTTTAACATTCGGTGCAATTTTTGCAAAGCAAAGGGGAATCTATCATATGGTAACGGGTGTATCTGAAAGTGATTATAGTGGATATCCAGATTGCAGAGATGTATTTATAAAATCTACCAATGTGACTTTAAATTTAGCGATGGATTATCAATTTGAGATCCATACACCCCTTATGTGGATCAATAAGGAAGAAACATGGAAGATGGCAGATGATTTAGAGGTTCTTCATATTATTAAGGAAGAAACTTTAACTTGTTACAATGGTATAAAAGGAAATGGTTGCGGAGAATGTCCCGCTTGTTATTTGAGGAAGAAAGGATATTTGGATTTTAAAAAATCTAGAGAAAATTGATGAAGGTGGAAGTGTTATAAACCATCGAAAAAGAATATGGGCGGTACTAAAAAGAAACTCTGCATAGAAGAGTTTCTTTTCTTACTCATAAACTTTCCCAAATTTAGAAATAGGTAAAATTCTTACGAATACTTTTCCTTGAATTCTTGCTCGGTCTACAAGACCGATCATTCTACTATCCATGCTGTTATTTCTATTATCACCCATAACAAAAATTTTATTTTTAGGGATTTCTTTAATAAAAACATTGCCAAGAGTACAATTTCCATCAATATAGTTTTCTGTTAATGATTCGCCATTTACATAAACTTTTCCATTTCCTATTAATAATTGATCGCCTTCAACAGCAATGACTCTTTTTATTAAATTTTTTGTCTTTCCGAGCTTGATCCTTTTTATTAAATTAAAATTCTTGAGTTCTTCAGCAGAAAATTGCAAATCAGACTTAAAAGAAATAATATCTCCACGGTCAATTTTATTTGTTTTTTCTAAGATTAAATAATCATGATCATTTAAAGTTGGATTCATAGATATACCATCAACTTGCAATGGCATTATAAAAGTTGTAATAATAAGCGCAATAACAATAGATATTATAATTGTTTTTACCCATTCTAATATTTCTTTCATCATATTATCCTCCTTGGGTATGTTTTAGGTAATTTTACTTTACATATTATATCACAATTATAGTTTCTTATAAGATACAGACAGAAAAAATTTTATTTTGGATGGAGGAAAGTTTCTATTTAAAGCATTGATAGTGCCTTTATTTGCAGTATTAAATTCAGATGTTGTAATGATCAATCTTTTGTTATTTTAATATCGGCAGCTTTTGGGGTGTAGACTGCTTGATTTTGAAAAGAAAGGCGATTTGGATTTAAAACAATAAAACAATATGTGAAGCTTTAAATAAAAGACTACTTCACCTTAATATGCTAGGTAGAAGTAGTTTTTATTATCTTTAATCTCGCAACATCCTATCTAGCTTCTCAATATTAACAGGATAACCAATTTCTCTTGTCGTATCCATCATAGCATCAATATTTTCAAAAGGTGTTTCCACAGGCAAACTACACCCAGACATAATAACATATCCCTTTGGGCTATCCCAAGCTTGCTGAACACATTCAACAACCGCTCGTCTCACGTCTTTAGGGCTCCCACCATACATGATGGAAGCAGGATCCACATGACCTAAAATTTTCACTCGATCCCCAATTTGATTCTTACATTTTTTCAAATCAACTACATTGTCGATACTGAATCCAGCCACACCCATACTAACAATATCTTCCCATATTTTATCTGTCTTTCCACAGATATGCATAGTCACACCCTTGCCCTTGCTATTAATAAACTCAACGAACCTCTTTAAATAAGGCATTCCAAATTCACGAAAATGCTTAGGACTCACAACTGTACAAGACGACATAGGCTCTGAAATAGTCGGGGTAAGTCCTGTATCAATAATGGCCTGAGCGTAACGTATACATGTTTCTAGTGAAACTTCACACAATTTATGTACTGCTTGCGGATTTTTGAAAAAGAGTTTGATCATTCTTTCAATACCAATTAAGAAAAAAGCATTTGTAAAGGGTCCTACCACACCACCAGCACAGGGCACTTCATTTCCTACCTCATCTAACAGATATTTCATCGCTTCAATATGCATAGGAAGTCTTCCATCTTTATAGGGATCAGCAGGCTGTAATTGTGATATTTTAGAAATATCATCAATGGCAGGTCTTTGTAAATCAGCAGTATTATCTTCTGGAAAATTCACCTTTGCTCCAATGGCTTCTGCCCATGGAAAAAGGTCTGTAAAAATTCTTACGCCATCATATCCAAATCTTCTATAAGAAGCGATTTGCGCATTGGCAATAGCCTTTGCACTTGTATTAAATTCTGATATCTTGCACCCATAAATACGGGCAACCCCATTAGCTACATTAGGGTTGCAAGGCAATCGATCGACTTTTTCCCCTTTACCAAGCGCAATGGCTCGCTCCATGGGAGTCATTTTATCCTTTAGCATTGTGTACCCTCCCATGCTAACTCTTTAGCTACCTTTGCAGCTTCTCCAGCACTATTTGTATAGGCATCTGCACCGATTTTGTCAGCAAAGTTCTGAGAAATAGGGCCGCCTCCTACCATTACTTTAAATTGATCCCTTATATTTTCTTTTTTCAATATTTTTATAACTTCTTCCATTCCAACCATGGTCGTAGTCATAAGGGTTGATAAACAAATAATTTGTGCACCTATTTCCTTTGCTTTTTCCACAAAATCCCTTGGGGCAATATCTCTTCCTAAGTCGATCACATCAAAACCAGCAGTTTCCATCATGATTTTTACCAAGTTCTTACCAATATCATGGGTATCCCCTTCAACTACACCAATAACTGCCTTATATTTCTCGCTTTCCTCACTTCTTACAATATGAGGCTTTAATGTATCTAGTCCAGTATACATACTATCAGAACACATTAATAATTCTGGAATATAATATTCTTCCTCCTCATATAACTGACCTGCTTGTTCCATCCCTTTAGCTAAGCCTTCATTTATTCCTTCTAGGGCATCGAACTTGTTTTCTATATACCTGCTTGCCACCTCTTGTACACGCTCTTCTTCCATCTCCACAACACAATTCGCCAAATCTTGCAAAAGACTTTTTTTTAGATCACGCATGTCCTTCTTCCTCCTCTTTTTGTTTCCTATTTATTTTTATAAATTATCCATAGATAAACAAAATTAAAATTTACGATAAGAAAGGATATTCATACCAGCTATATAATATTTCTTATCTATTCTCTTTTAATCATAAAATGCTTAAAATTGATCTTTCCCAACCATCTATCTACTTGCTCACTTTTACTTAATACCCCTGAAACGATTGCTGTTAATGGTATGGTAAAAATAAGACCAATACTTCCAGCTAATGCTCTAATAACCTCTGAAGCGATATGGTCTCTTGTAATAATTTGTATCAAAGATATATCATAAGTAGATAATAATAACATAAGATTTAGACTGCTTCCTACATAAGCTAAAATTAAGGTGTTTGACATTGTTCCCATAATATCGCGTCCGACATTCATTCCAGCAGAGATTAACGCATCTGTTGTAATTTTAGGACTAGCTTGCTTTATCTCATGCATAGCTGAAGCAACAGACATACCTACATCCATAGTAGCACCAAGAGAACCAATAATAATCCCTGAAAATAACAAGCCTTTAAAATCTATATTTTTTGAGTAAAGAATTAAATGTACAGATTCTTCATTTCCTAATCCTGTAAGATTTGCCATAGAGCCAATCATCAAGGACAAAACCCCAGCAATGATTACGCCACCTGTAGTTCCAATAATAGCAGATAGTGTTTTTTTATTGATTCCACAAACGATTAATAAGGTTATAATAATCACAACAGCACAAATACATGTAGAAACAACTATTGGATTATATCCTTTAAGAATCATTGGAAGGAGGACTTTTACGATTGCCCAAATAGTAAATATCAAAGTAAAAATAGCCTTCAAGCCTTTGAAGCCTCCTACAATAAGCAAACCGCCTAAAAAAATCACGAATAGATACAGTAGTGATATTTTTTCCTTTAATAAACGATCTATTGCTAAATGGGGTACAATTAAATGAAAGATTAACAGCATACCCATCATGTATATCCATGGAGTAAATTTGTTTTTGAACATGAATACGCTCCTTCTAAAATAATGAATACTAATTTTTCCATTTCAATAATTGGCTTTCTATCTTATCAAAGCAGTAAGTGATCCCTGTTACAACCATTCCTATAAAAATAATCCCGACTACTACTCTTGGATAGTCAGCAAAGTCAGAAAAATATTTTACATACCAACCTAAACCTGATGAAGCACCAATCATTTCGGCAGAGGTTAATAAAATAAATGACAGCACCAAACCTACAGTTGTTCCACTAATAATGGAAGGCAATACCCCAGGAAGAATAATTTTAAATAACATGGTGTGTTCTTTCACATTTAAAACTTTAGCTGAATCAATAATTCTTTTATCAATATTGAATGTTCCATTTAATGTATTGATAAATATTGGCCAGAATGCTCCAATAAAAATAATAAAAATAGAAGCACTTTTAAAAGTAGGCAATATAGCGATTGCATAGGGAATATAAACAATAGGAGGTATAGGGCCTAATACCTTTGTCAAAGGGTTTACAGCTAAAAATAACCTTTTTCTCCATCCTATAATCAATGCCAATGGAATAGCAGTAACTAATGCCAACGTATATCCAATGGTTAAAAGATACAAAGAACTTGACAGTCCATCTAAAAGGGTGGGGATCTCTGACAAAAACACTGCGACAACTTCTCCTGGCATTGGAAAGAGCAAATTATGAAGTATATCTAGCTTTGTAGTTAATAGCTCCCATATCAAGATACATCCATATACAAGGGCTGTGATATCCCCGAGAGATTGTCTTTTCTTTTCATCCTTTTTATAAATCATATTTAAAGAATACAATAATTCTATACCTATGATTATTCCAATTAGTTCCTGGGTATAAATAATTTCACTGCTTCTTTTTGCTGGCAATAATAATTCTAGTCCTATGATTGCTACAAATAATATATTGGTTATATTCAATACTCTTCTCATTTACGATGCCTCCCAAACTTCGCTTTCTGTTCCATTGATCAAATCATCAAATAATAACTGTACCAACATATGTCTTAATTCTGTATATGTATTGTTTTTACTTAGAATAGACCTATTTCTTGGTCGACTAAAATCTACATTGATTTCTTCTTTAATAGATTTACTATTTGCAGACATCACAATAATCCTATCTGATAATAAAACAGCCTCATCAACATCATGGGTAACAAAAACAACTGTTTTTTTCTTTTTTCCATTATTCCAAAGATCTAAAAGCAATTCCTGTAAGGCCATCCTGTTCTTAGCATCTACAGCGCTAAAAGGTTCATCCATTAGTAGAATATCAGAATCCATAGCAAAAGCCCTTGCGATCGCAACCCGCTGTTGCATACCACCAGATAATTGAGATGGATATTTATGAGAAACTTCCTTTAATCCTACAAGGTCTAAATATTCATCTGCAATTTTTTCAATATCCTTTTGATTTCTATTTTTATCTAATTGTTGTAATCCAAAAATAATATTTTTTCTAGCACTCATCCATGGAAACAATGAATAGTGTTGAAAAACAACACCACGTTCATTACCCGTTCCTGTAACTTCTTTATTATCTAGCAAAATCTTTCCGTAAGAGGGGAAATTGAGCCCTGCAAGAAGACTTAACAAAGTGCTTTTTCCACAACCACTAGGGCCAATAATGCTTACAAATTCTCCTTCTTTGATAGATAGATGCACATCTTTAATAACAGGAATAATCAAATTTTCCTCTTCATAACCAAATGATATATTTTCTAAGTCGATCTTATACACAATACCACCCTTTCAAGAAAAATTTTAAGGGCAAACTTATATATTTATATAAGATTACCCTATTTTTTTCTTATTGAATTATGATTCTAGTTATACTTGTTGAAGTCAGATAATAATCTTTTATAATTTTGATTATCAGGATTTTCTTTCAAAACCCTATCTAAGGCTTTCTTATAAATATCTGTATTAATATAATCTTCAATATTCTTATCAGAATCTATAAAACCAGTTTCTTTCATGATATTCCAATATTTAATGGTTGATTTTTTAAGTGGGTCTGGACTAGTAATCATAGTAGCATCTTCTGCATATGTTTCCTTCCACAAATATTTCTTATCAACCTTTACATATTTAGCTGTAATATCCACTGTTTCTTCTTGATTGGTTTGGTAAAAATCAAATGCTTTTATTAATGCTACTAAGAAATTTTCCCAAAGTTCTGGATCTTCATTAAGTTTTGATGTTAACACATGTTGACGACAGCATACATTATTTTCTAATAAATCGGTTATATGCATGGCAATCTTTACGCCTTGATCTTCAGCCATTGCTACAAATGGTGTCCATATAAGACCCGCATCGACGCTTTCTTTTTTAACAGCTTCCATAGTAGCCGCAGGTGACTCCATTTCTATAATTTCTACATCACCCTTTTTCCAATCAATTCCTTGATCCAATAATGCACCTCTAAATATTACATCTGCTGTAGATAATCTAACCGTGGCTACTTTTTTTCCCTTATAATTCTTTAAATCTTTCATCTCTTCATATTTTTCTGGTTTACTAACAACAGCACATGCTCCTGAATTTTGGCCTCCAATAATAGATACATCTACATCTTTTGCAATAAATGCAAGCGGTGCTGATACGCCAAAACTACCAACATCAAGCTTACCTGCTGTAATGGCATTTAGTCCTTCAGCTGAATTTGTAAACTGAAATAATTCTGCATCAATACCTTGTTCTTCGAAAAACCCTTTTTCTTTTGCTACAAAATAAAGTAAATGCTCAGGTGATGCCAGATAACCTATGTTCATTTTTTTTAGAGATTCATTGTTGCTAGAGGGTTCATTACTCACAGCCTCTTGATTGTTACTGCAACCAGTCATCATCACACTTCCTAGTAAAGTAATTATCATTAAAGCAATAATACCTTTTTTCATTCGTCAATTCTCCTTTTCTATATAAAAATTTTGTCGTTTTTAGTTTATCTATAAAAATTTCCTACGTCCAATTCAAAAATCTAATGTATTTAAATTGTGGGATAGGTTTTTCCTATTTGACATACCAAAAACCCTGTTTTCAACCTAGAACAGAATCTATTAGATTAGATTTTATGAATAATCCACTAAATAAATATACTGAAAAAGCACTTAAAGATACCATCGTGAAGTCTCAAAGATCTTTTGAATGTCCAGTCTATATGCGAGACTGCTAATGCTCTTTATCTATGGTTTATTGGATCTGGCAGAACTATAAAATCATGGGTGTGCATAAATAATATCTATAGAAATAAAAATAGTATAGAAAAAAACAATTTGAATGATAAACCGTCAATTTGTAAACTGAAAATAGGAAGAGTGTATAAGGTTATAAAAGGAGGCTTAGAAGTGCTTAAAGATCAAATGACACCCCTCGAGCGTGCAAAAGCATTAGCCAAGGGAGAACCTGTTGATAGATTTCAATGCAATCCAAATTTATCAAATGGGATTGCGAGGGTATATGGCTGTAAAATATCGGAATTTAACCATAGTTCTAGGCAATTAGCCAATGCAGTCATTGCTACGCATAGGAGATTTCATGGAGACGGCGCAAAAGTATTTACAGATTTATTTACTTTAGCAGAAGCTATGGGAGCAAAAATGAAGTTTCCAGATGATAATACAGTAGATTTACTAGAACCAGCCATTTCAGATGTTTCGCAAATAGACTATCTGGAGCCAGTAAATCCTTATAAGGATAAAAGGCTACCTCTTCATATAGAGGCAATGAAGTATGTTTATGACGAAATTGGTCATGAAGTGCCTTGTTCAGCACTTGTTGTTGGTCCTTTTACTAGTGCATGCTTCTTAATTGGTGTAGAGAAAACCACAAAATTAATGCTGAGAAATCCAGAAGCAGTACATAAATTATGTGAAGTATCTTTACAAAGTTGTATTAATTTTGCACAAGCAGCAATCGAACAAGGGGTGGGTATTAGTATTGCAGAGCCAATGAGTTCATGTACAGTAATTAGTCCAAAGCATTTCAGAACGTATTCTGCTCCTTACTTCAAAAGATTTGTTGATTTCTTAAAATCAAAAGGAATTGGAACATCTACCCATATATGTGGTAAAACAGAAGCGATATGGGAAGACTTAGCGGATATGGGTTTTGGTGCGATCAGTGTGGACAATGTGGTGGATCTAAAAAAGTGTACTGAAATGGTGGGAGATCGTATGAAGATAATGGGACATGTAGATCCATCATCTGTCATGTATTCAGGAACAAGAGAAGAAGTAAGAAAAGAAACCATTAAATGCGTACAACAAGGATGGCGATCCAAAAAGGGATATGGCATTATGTCTGGATGTGGTTTGCCAGTAGAAACACCCATAGAAAATATTGATGCCATGCTAGATGCAGCAAGAGAGATCGGATGGCCTGTTACAGATGAAAAGCTAGAAAAACTATTAAGTGTTGACAAATATAAGTAAGAGGTGCTCAGATGATTACGCCAAAGGAAAGATTGAAATGTGTATTAAAAGGTGAAAAAGTAGACCGCCCTCCATGCATCTGTCCAGGAGGAATGATGAACATGGTCATAGAAGAAGTGATGGATTTAACAGGAAGTCATTGGCCAAAAGCCCATACAGATCCACAATTGATGGCAAAGCTTACGCAAGGGATTTATGAAAATGGCGCGTTTGAAAATTTTGGGGTTCCATTTTGTATGACTGTAGAAGCAGAAGCCATGGGCGCACCTGTATTTTTAGGAACAAAGGTCAATGAACCAAGGGTTATAGCGTATCCTATTGACTCTGTTACGCAGTGGAGAAAATTAAGAAATATAGACGTGACAAAAGGACGCATAAAGGTTACACTAGATGCAATAAAAATTTTGAAGGATAGAGATCCATCGGTTCCAGTGGTGGCCAACTTAACAGGTCCTGTTAGTCTAGCATCTTCTTTAATGGAGCCTATCAATTACTATAAGGAGTTAAGAAAAAAACCAAGAGAAGCCCATGAAATGATGGCTTATGTAACAGAAAATTTAATTGCTTTTGGAAAAGCGCAGTTAGAAGCAGGTGCAAATGTATTAACCATATCAGATCCAAGTGGAACAGGAGAAATCTTAGGACCCAAAATGTTTCGAGAATTTGTTGTACCTTATTTAAATAAAATTATAGATGCTTTAAAGCATTTAGCAGAGGTAGGTACGATTATTCATATTTGTGGTAGATTAAAAAGTATATATAAAGAATTAAATTGTTTATCGAGTGATGCCATAAGTTTTGATTCAATTACGAGTGTAAAACAAGTAGCAGAAAATGTTAAAGGGAAAGTGATTATGGGAAATGTGAGCACATTTGCTTTAGAGAATAGTGATGCGGATCATATAAAAACAACGGTGAAAAACTGTATGAAAAATGGTGCAGAAATTTTATCTCCAGCTTGTGGAATTGGACCAAGAACGAGTCTTAAGAATATTCGAGCCATGGTGCAAGCAGTAAAAGAATGTGAAGACAAAAGCTTTCAATTGTAAAATTGAAAGCTTTTGTCATGATTTTATTTGATAAGGTGTATAAAATGATGTGAAAATTGTCATTTTAAAAGGAAAAAAAGGAGTGTATAGAGATGAGCAAAGTAGATGATATTTTTGAAAATTTAAGAGAAAACAGCAAAAACGGTGTAATTGAAATAAAGAATGCAAAGGAAAAAGGAATAAAAGTCGTTGGAACGTATTGTGTATTTACCCCATGGGAAGTTATTTCAGCTGCCGGAGGGATTCCAGCTACTCTTTGTAGTACAAATGAATCTACCATACCAGATGCAGAAAAGGTACTTCCAAGGAATTTGTGTCCGTTGATTAAATCTAGCTATGGATTTGCCATAACAGATAAATGTCCATATTTTTCTTTCTCTGATTTAATTGTAGGAGAAACCACATGTGACGGAAAGAAGAAAATGTATGAGTATTTAGGAAGAATTAAGCCAATGCACATTATGCAGCTTCCTCAGACGATCGAAAGAAAAGAAGACTTTGAGATGTGGAAAAGAGAAGTAGTTTATCTCAAGGAAAGATTAGAGAAAGAATTTGGTGTAACCGTTACAGAAGAAAAGTTAAGCGCACAAATAAAAATAAGAAATGAAGAAAGAAAGGCATTAAAAGATTTTGCAAGTCTTTCTAAATTAACACCTCCGGCCATATATGGAGAAGAACTTCAATTAGTATTTAACCATACTAAATTTGGATTTGATAAGGAGAGTGTTATAAAAGAATTAAAAGAAATGAAAAAAAGTATAAAAGAAGCATATGAAAATGGAGAAAGAAGAGTAAGTGGAGATCGACCAAGAATATTGATTACAGGGTGTCCTATGGGTGGCGCAGTAGAGAAAATAATAAAAATTATTGAAGAAGAAAAGGGCGTTGTTGTCTGCTATGAAAATTGTAGTGGCATCAAAGAAAAGCAAGATCTTGTAGATGAAACGAAAGATCCTATGGATGCAATCGCTGAAAAATATTTAAAAGTACCATGTTCATGCACCAGTCCAAATGAAAATAGAATTGATTTATTATCTACATTAATAGAGGAATATCATGTAGATGGTGTGATCGATGTTATATTGCAAGCCTGTCATACTTATAATGTGGAGTCTTTTAGCATAAGAGAGTTTGTAAAAGGAGATAAAAAAATTCCATATATGAATATTGAGACAGATTATTCTCAAAATGATTTAGGACAGCTTAAAACAAGAATTAGTGCATTTATTGAAATGATGTAAGGAGCAATGATAGCGCATACTTAGCTACATAAATATAAAATCCTGTGGAAAACCACAGGATTTTATACGATTCATCCACAGGATAAGTATTTAATCTTCTTCGTAAACTAAAATATGCTCTTGTTCGTTTATTTTAAAAATCTTTTCAATTTCTTCATCAATAAGATCTTCAAAATTTCCATCATAGAAAAATTTTGCACCGATGCCACAATTTGAACTCAATTTCCGTGGAACAGGCATAAGCTCACAAGAAATATTTTTTCTCTTTGCATTTCTGTCAAATTTAATAGCACCTGAATGGGTAAAAAATATTGCCATATATGCTGTCATATTATTTCCTTGCACAAATGAGATAATCTTCATTGATCTCTTCTATTTCAAATGCATACCCAGCATTTTTTAAAAATCTTACAACATTATTTTTAGCAGTATTGTTATCTACGAGGATGTCGATATTTTTTGGATTTGATGCAATACCATTCTTTGTCATAAGTACAGGTTGTGGGCAAGACATACCCCTTGTATCAATTTTATCCAATTTTAACATCTCCTTCTACTTGTTTATTTGTACTGCTCATTTCGGAATTGAAATACCCTATGAATCCAACGATGATGAAGCAAAGGATTACAGCGATTTGTCCATTTGGTGTAGGGCCTTTAGGACTTGATGCTAGCGCAAAGTTGTGGCAAATTGCAGCCCCAACAAGCATGCCCATAACTGTTATTACAGAATCTGTATTTCCTTCTCCTGATAGAATCAGTTGTCTCATAGGACATCCACCAAGAAGTACGGAAGCCCATCCACATAAAGCCATGCCTAAGAAATTCCAAAGTCCATCAGCGTGGGCAACAGGTTGTTCTAAAAATCCCATTTTGAAGTAGCCAAGTGCAAAGTTTCCGATTAGCGCAAATACAAAGATGGCAATAAAACCTGAAATAAGATAAGTATCCTTAAAAAGAATCAGATCTCTTATACCACCTACCATACAAAGTCTTGTTTTTTGTGCAAGAATCCCTACGATAAGTCCTGCTGCTAATGCTATAAAAATAGGTGCATACATTTTGCCAGGACCTTTTTCACTAAAGAAGATAAAGGCTGGTGCACTGATTAATAAAGCAATTAAGCCTACATTTAATAGTGGGAAAGCAAATCCTTCAGATTTTGGTAACTTATAACTTCTCTTTAAGCTGAAGCCTTTATTTAAGAAGAAAATACCTAAACCAATGCCAGCGACAAAGCCTATGATTCCAACAAGTGCATTTAAATCTCCGCCACCAAGTCTTAAAATCATTCTAAGTGGACAGCCTAAAAACATTAAAGCGCCAATCATTACAACAACGCCAAGGGTGAAGCGAATGAACGGAGAAGATCCTCCACGTACATGAAATTCTTTTTTTCCAATAGCCATGATGAAAGCACCTAAAACCAATCCCATAATTTCTGGTCTTAAGTATTGAACAACGGCAGCTCTATGCAGCCCTAATCCCCCTGCAATATCTCTAATAAAACATGCGATGCAAAAGCCCATATTTGCAGGATTGCCGAATTTTACTAATAATACAGCGATGATTCCAACAATGGCACCTGTAAAAATAATTCCTTTCTTTTCTTCCATTTTTAAATTCCTCCTATATAAGAATTAGTCCAATTTAATAGTAACAATTGAAACAGTAAATGTTAAATAGATATTTATTATACAAGATGGGGAACATATAGAAAAATTCTATTATTATTGTATACATATTTAAAATTATGATAATATGAAGGTTAAATTGTTGTGCGAATTGATTTTTTCTTAATAGGAGGAGTAGAGATGCAGAATATATATCTAGATCATGGAGCAACATCGTATCCAAAGGCACCAGGGGTTGCTGAAAGCATGAGCAAGTATTTAAAAAATATTGGGTGCAATATTAATAGAGGGGCGTATGAAAGTTCTTTTGAAGCAGAAAATGTTGTATTTGAAACCCGTGAATTACTTTGTGAATTATTTCATTTTGATAAGCCAGAAAATGTAGTTTTCACAAAAAATATCACAGAAAGCTTGAATGTACTCATAAAAGGGATTTTAAGAAAAGGGGATCATGTGATTGTATCCTCTATGGAACATAATGCGGTTATGAGACCCCTACATGCTTTATTAGAAAAAGGCATCACATTTTCTAGTGTACCTTGCAACCAATTTGGAGAATTAAATCCTGAAGATATAAAAAAACATATCAAAAAGAATACAAAGGTGTTAATTATGACACATGCGTCTAATGTATGTGGTACGATACTACCGCTTGAAGAAGTGGGAAAGGTTTGTAAAGAACAGGACATTTTCTTTATTGTAGATACGGCACAAACAGCAGGGTTTTTAGAGATTGATTATAGAAAATTAGGTGCAGATGCTATTGCTTTTACAGGACACAAAGGGCTTTTAGGTCCTCAAGGAATGGGTGGATTTATGGTGCATGATAAACTAGTTGAAAAGATGACATCTTTCATAGAAGGTGGCACAGGAAGTTTATCTGAATATGAGCATCAGCCAGAATATATGCCTGATAAATTTGAAGCAGGAACATTAAATATTCCTGGTATTTATGGACTACATGCAGCCTTAAAATATCTATTAGATACAAACGTAGATGCAATAAGAGAAAAGGAACTATTTTTACTAGAGAAGTTTTTAGAGCAAGTACAAAATATATCAGATGTTAAATTGATAGGAAAGACAGACATAATTGGAAGAACCGGCGTAGCCTCTATAGATTTTAAAGGATATGATAATGCTGAGATTGCTTATAGACTATACAAAGAATTTGGGATTATGACAAGATGTGGACTCCATTGTGCACCTTCAGCCCATAAAACACTAAAAACATTCCCACATGGAACAGTAAGGTTTAGCTTTGGGCATTTGAATACAATGGAGGAAGTAGATTATACAATAGATCGTATTGATCAATGTATGCAAGAAATAACAAAAAAATGAATGATAGCATTTGGCTTGTTCATTTAATGATGAATATATTTTAAACCAGAATAAATAGAGGAAAAATAAATATAAAATGGTTTTATATGGAATAAACCAACCGTTGTATTAACTTCTATTTATGATATACTTTTATGAGAAACATTATAAACGATGGAAAAGGAGATATAAAAATGAAAAAAATAATTCGTTTTTTGATGATTACCACTTTGCTTTTCAGTTTGATATTAACTGGATGTGGGAATGAAGTAAATCGTGATCAAGCAGCTGAGAGTACTGAAGATGTATTCAAATCACAAATATTATTTAAGGGTTCGTCTACGTTGGCACCTGTACTATCAAAAATTTCTACAGAGTTTATTGAAGAGTATGAAACTTGGGACAAGGTTAATAAAGATTTTCCAAATAAAAGTTTAGATATTTTTGTTTCTGCAGGAGGTTCTTCAGCAGGAGTAAAATCAGTTATTGATGGAAGTAGCGATTTTGGAATGGTTTCAAGAAGTGTTTCTGATGAAGAAAAAGGAAAAATCGAAGGATATCAAGAATTTAAATTAGGAGTAGATGCATTGACTGTTTCTGTAAACCCTAAAAATCAAATATATAAATTGAAAAAGAATTTATCAACAGAAGAAATCCAAAAGATTTTTTCAGGGGAATATAAATACTGGGATCAAGTAGAAACTTCTTTAGCCCATGAAGAGATTGTTGTTGTTACAAGGGATTTAGGTGGCGGTGCTCATGGGGTATTCCAAAAAAAGGTTATGGGAGATGCTCAGGTGAAAGCAGATGCGATTCAAGCACCTTCAATGGGTGCATTGGTTACAAAGATTATAGAAAATAAAAATGCCATTGGTTATGCATCTTATGGATTGGTAAATCAAAATGGTGGAAAGATCATCCCATTAGATGTAGATGGTGTTGCACCCACAAAAGAAAATATTATAAGTGGTGATTACAAAATCTCTCGTCCTCTTTTAGTAGTGAAAAAGGGTACGCTATTACCACAAGAAGAAACTTTTATCAATGAACTTCTTTCAGAAGAAGGCATGAAGACAATCGAGAGAATGGGATTTGTTCCTGCAAAATAACTTGCATAAAATTCAGAGGGGATTCCTTCTGAATTTTATTTATGGGATTTATTCCTATATGTTTTTAAGGAAGTGAAAAAGTGCATAAAAAATTCGAAAAAATATTTTCTAATAGTATAAAAGGAATTACTTTTTTTTCTGTGATGATTTTAATTTGTATTATCATATTTCTTATAAAAGAAAGTGTTGTTATTTTTGACGAGATCTCTTTGTTAGATTTTATATTTGGAGATAAATGGAACCCTGTTAGAAATCCTCCGAATATATCTATTTTTCCAATGATTTTAGGAACACTGTATGTGTCTTTTGTAGCAATGACCATAGCACTTCCCATTGGTGTAGGGGCAGCAATCTTTTTAACAAGTGTTGTAAATGAAAAAATGAGAAAGATGATAAAGCCATCTATTGATCTTTTGGCAGGGATTCCTTCTGTTATTTATGGGTTGATTGGGTTGTTGGTTCTTGTGAAATTTTTCGAAATTCATTTTGATTTTTCTTCTGGAGAATCTGTCTTAGTAGGGGGGATATTACTTGCTATTATGGTCCTCCCATACATTATTTCTACCTGTGATGAATCCATGATAAAAATTGCAAAAAGGTATAAAATGGCATCCGATGGATTAGGCATTTCTAAGTGGCATATGATCCGCTATCTTATATTACCTGCTTCTAAGAAAAGTATTCTTGCTGGCATCATTTTAGCGCTTGCAAGAGCAATGGGGGAAACGATGGCTGTGATGATGGTGATTGGAAACAGCCCTATTTTTCCAAAACTTTTGGGGAAAACACAAACCATACCAGCACTTATTGCGTTAGAAATGGGGGGGGCCCAAGTAGATAGTCTGCATTATCATGCGTTATTTGCTGCTGGACTTGTGTTAATGGGGATCCTTTTCGTAGTCAATATGCTTTTTTATTATATTAAGAAAAATATAGATTACTAGGAAGTGAACGCTGAATGAAAAGAACTAATAAACATCTAGGAATAAAGCTATGGAGCATTTTAAGTGGGAGCATATTGATATTTCTCGTTTTATATATGAACATCTATATTTTTTCTAAAGGGAAAGAAGGATTAAGTATTGATTTTTTGATGGATATGCCAAAGGGTTTTCCCCTTGGAACGGATGGGGGCATATTTCCTGCTATAATAGGAAGTATATATTTTACTTCAATCGCTTGTTTTTTTGCAGGAATGATTGCCATTGCTACAGCCATATATCTTAACTTTTACTGCACAAATAAGAGAATATATGGAGGTATTCATATGGTCATTCAATCTACAGCAGGGATTCCTTCTATTGTTCTAGGGCTATTTGGATATACTTTTTTAGTTGTTCATTTGAATTTTGGCATTTCATTATTGTCAGGAGGAATGGTTTTAGGCATTATGATATTTCCATTTATAGAAGTAAAGGTTGAAAAAGCTTTCCAAGAAATTAGTAAAGAGCTAATTTATGCTTCTTATGCTTTAGGGATTTCAAAAGCATATACTTTTTTTAAAATTATACTGCCTATATGTTTTGGAGAAATCATTTCGGCTATAGCTTTGGCGGGAGGATTTGCAATGGGGGCTGTAGCACCTATTATATTTACAGGGGGTGTACTTTACGCGCCTGAGCCTAAAGGTATATTCTCTCCAGCAATGGCACTTCCGTATCATTTGTATATATTAATCGGGGAAGGTATATCCATAGAAAATGCCTATAAAACAGCTGCGGTATTATTAGTATTACTTTTAGTTTTGAATAGCTTTAGTATATTTATAGGTTTGTTTAGGAAGGTGGAATAGAATGGATCATATCATTGAGACGAAAGATTTATCAATATATTTTGATCAGAAGAAAATTCTTGATAAAATCAATATAAAAATTAAAGAAAATAAAATTACAGCGATTATAGGGCCTTCAGGATGTGGAAAATCTACTTTTATTAAAAGCTTAAATAAAATGGTGCATGAAGAAAAAAATGCGACAATTGACGGCGAAATTTTATTGCATGGGAAAAACATAAATGGTATGGAAAAAGAAATCGTCCGAGAAAAAATAGGTATGGTTTTTCAAAATCCTATGCCTTTTCCCTTATCCATTTATGATAATATGATCTATGCACCCATTTATTATGGCATAAAAGATAAAGAAAAACTAGGGAATATTGTAAAACAAAAATTAATCATCGCGGGTCTTTATGATGAAGTGAAAAATAATATGAAGATGCAGGCAACAAAGCTTTCAGGAGGACAGCAGCAACGGCTTTGTATTGCTAGAGCATTAACGGTGGAACCTGAAATATTATTATTAGATGAACCGTGTTCGGCTTTAGATGTGAAAAATACTGCAAATATAGAAGAAATGTTAAAAAAATTATCACATCAATATACCATCGTTATTGTAACCCATAATCTTGCGCAAGCAAAAAGAATTGCTCAGTATACAGCGTTTATATTGAACGGAGAAATTATAGAATATGATGAGACAAAAAAACTTTTTGAAAATCCTCAGGATGAAAGAACCAAACAGTATATAGAAGGTATATTTGGATAAAAAATCTCGACTAAGCGTAGTTGAGATTTTTTGATTTTTAAATTTCATTGATGACATGCGCATATGTGATCATATAATACGAATTTTTTATGGTTATTACAAGAACTAGTATTTATCGGTTTCAAGAATGGAGCGGGTTGTCTTCTTTTTGGAAATGATTAAGGAAGGATAAATCCAACAAAAATTCTTTGTAACTTTTTGCATGTAGGTATATAATAGTAAACGGATTTTGTGCAATATATACTGTATACAAAAGGAGAGACCTAAAAATGATGCCCAAATTATTTACATGCTTGAAGGATTATAGCAAAGAACAATTTTTAAAAGATTTTGCAGCAGGAATTATTGTAGCAATTATTGCATTGCCTTTATCTATAGCACTTGCTATTGCATCAGGGGTATCCCCTGAAAAAGGATTAATTACTGCGATTGTTGGAGGTTTTTTTGTGTCCTTACTAGGAGGAAGTAGGGTGCAAATTGGAGGACCCACAGGGGCTTTTGTAGTCATTGTTTATGGGATCATACAAAAGTATGGATTAGATGGATTGATGGTTGCAACGATAATTGCGGGCATATTTTTAATTTTAATGGGTGTCTTTAAATTAGGAAGTATGATCAAGTTCATTCCATATCCAATTACTACTGGATTTACTAGTGGCATTGCTGTGATTATTTTTTCTTCTCAAATAAAGGATTTTTTTGGATTAAATATAGATGGCGTACCAGCAGAATTCATACCAAAATGGACAGTTTATTTTAAAAATTTTAGTAACGTGAATATGGAAGCAGTAATAGTAGGGGTTTTATCTATTCTCATTATCATTTTATGGCCAAAGATAAATAAAAAAATCCCAGCTACATTGGTATCAATTATTGTAGTAACTTTTTCAACATTATTACTAAAATTAGATGTTTCAACGATTGGAAGTCAGTTTGGAGAAATATCTTCGTCTTTACCAAAGTTCCATTTTCCTACTATGAATAGGGAAATGATACAAGCACTAATCGTACCAGGAATGACAATCGCTTTATTGGGAAGTATAGAATCCTTATTATCAGCAGTTGTTGCAGATGGAATGATTGGAGGAAACCATCGTTCAAATATTGAATTGGTTGGACAGGGTGTAGCCAATATATTTTCACCTTTATTTGGAGGAATTCCTGTAACAGGGGCTATTGCAAGAACGGCAGCAAATATAAAAAATGGTGCAAGAACACCCATTTCTGGAATTGTCCATTCGATCTCTTTGTTATTGATGATGCTTCTTCTGATGCCCTATGTTAAGTTTATTCCAATGGCTTCTCTTGCAGCCATATTGATGATGGTGGCTTATCATATGGGAGAATGGCATGCTTTTACAGAACTATCAAAAGGGCCTAAAAGTGATGCTGCGATTTTCTTAGTAGCGTTTTTTCTAACAGTTCTTGTAGATTTGGTTGTGGCCATTGAAGTAGGAATGATACTTGCTGCGTTTTTATTTATGAAAAGAATGGCAGATGTTACGGATTTTAAATATTTATTAGAAGAAAATGACATAAAGGATGAGCTTCCTGCTTATAGAAAAGATCTTTCTACAGAAATCGCATTTTATGAAATTAATGGACCCTTTTTCTTTGGTGCAGCAGATAAGTTTATACAAGTAATCAAAGAGGTAGAAGATTCACCGAAAGTGTTAATCTTAAAAATGAAGCATGTACCGGTTATTGATGCGACTGGATATACTGCTTTAAAAAAATTATATGATATGTGCAAACATAGTGATACAAAATTAATTATCATGGAAATACAAGAATCTCCATTAAAAATATTAAAAAATTATGGATTTATTCAAATGATTGGACAAGATCGAATATGCAAAGATATAGATGAAGCAGTGGAAACTGCAAATAGATTGATTGAGATGAAGGAGGGGTCATCTACAGAAGCGGTGACAATGATATAATAAAAAAAGTTCTATTCTCCCAAGAATAGAACTTTTTTATTGGTACCTCATCAGGGACTCGAACCCTGGACACCCTGATTAAGAGTCAGGTGCTCTAGCCAACTGAGCTAATGGGGTATGTATTCTGAACAAATATTATTATAACACTTATATATTTGTGTGTATACCAAAATAAGGAAAAATTATAGGTAGCTTCTATTCTATAGATTTTTTCTATAATAAGACAGGATGTGATAAAATTTGGAAATCATAAAGTTGAAATCTAATTTGATTTTAGGTTTTCACGGTTACCATAGATAATATGAATGTATAGTTAAAGCTTCTATTGAATGTAAATAATGGTATACTATTTGTTGGGATTATTTTTATCGGGAAAAGAAGGTAGTTTTTTTATTGATTATTTTATGGTATACTTATAGCTATACTTTATTGCGATAAAGGAGTGAAGCGTAATGATAAAGTTAAAAAAAGCAATACCTAAAAAAGAAGAAACAAGCAAACTTGTTGAAGGGCGTGTTTTAGAAATAATCCATAAAATCCGAAAAGAGGGAGATCATGCCCTAAAAGAATATAATATTTTATTTGATGGTTGTGAAAGAGAAAGTTATCAAATTACACAAGAAGAGATTCAAAATGCTTTGAAAGAAGTAAAAGCAACGACTATTGAAGATCTACGCTTTGCAGCGAAAAATATTGAGGAATTTGCAAAAAGACAAAAAGAAATGTTTAAGCATATGGAAGAACAGGAAGTAATGCAGGGGGTGTTTTTAGGGCATAAAGCAATGCCAGTAAACTCTTGTGCAGGATATGTTCCAGGAGGGCGGTATCCTTTGCCATCTTCTGCACTCATGTCGATCATTCCTGCAAAAGTAGCAGGTGTAAAAAGGATTGTTACCTGTTCTCCTGCTGTAAAGGACACGAAATCTATTCATCCAGCAACACTAGCGGCTATGCATATAGCAGGAGCAAATGAAATATATGCTATGGGTGGTTCGCAAGCTATAGGAGCTCTTGCATATGGGACTGAGCAGATAAAGCCTGTAGATATGATTGTAGGCCCTGGGAATCAATATGTAACAGAGGCAAAAAGACAAGTCAGTGGTGTGGTAGGCATAGATTTTTTAGCAGGGCCGAGTGAGGTAGTTGTGATCGCAGATGCTACAGCAGATCCTAGAATTATTGCAGCAGATATCTTGGCACAATCTGAACATGATCCACAAGCAAGAGGAATTCTTTTGTGTACAGATGAAAAAGTTGGAAAAGATACGATAAAAGAAGTGGAAAATTTTCTAAAGGATCTGCCAACAGCAGCCATTGCAAAAGAGGCTTGGGAGAATAATGGAGAGGTTATACTAATTGACACATTAGAAGAAGCCATTACTTTATCGAATAAACTCGCGCCAGAGCACTTAGAGATTCAAGTAGAAAATGAAGAGAAAGTTGTTCCTAAGCTTATAAACTATGGGTCTCTATTTATTGGAGAAGGAGCAGCAGAAGTATTTGGAGATTATGTAGCAGGGACAAACCATATATTACCAACAATGAGAACAGCACGTTTTACAGGAGGCGTTTGGGTGGGCACCTTTATAAAGGTGGTTACTAATCAACGGGTAACAAAGGAAGGATTAAAAATAATTGGTCCTGTTGCATCTAGATTAGGCGCATTAGAAGGATTATATGCGCATAAGCTTGCGGCGGATGTAAGGTTAAAATAAATATAAATATATTATAAAAAAGTTTACTTTTAGAAGACTTTAAAGGTAGACTTTTCTTAATCATATCACTTGCAGATTGATAGCGTTTTTCTGCTTCTATTTCATTTTGAATAAGTGTGCGAAATCGATCATAACGTGCGAAAACGAACAAATAATGTGCGGTTTCGCACGAAAATGTTTTTGCTAAGTTTTTAAAAAATTTAAAAAGAAGCATATCCAACGATTATATTATGCATCTTCGAATCTTTTATTGGCATGGAAATTGCGTATTAAATGAGTTCATAGGATAAAACCTTCATAAAAGATAGAAAGAGGAACCTCTAGGGAGTGAATAATAATGGAAAAATTATTGAATGCAGTCGTTGAAAACAATAGGATTTGGACAAAACAAGGAACGGTAGCTTCTTATATACCTGAGCTCGCAAAGGCGAATGGGGATGCTTTAGGGATTCATGTTATGGATGTAGAATGCAATGAATTTTATGCAGGAGATTTTGAAACAAAATTCACTATTCAAAGTGTTTCAAAAGTCCTTACTTTGATTTGTGCATTGATAGATAAAGGAAAAGAAAAGGTATTTTCAAAAGTAGGTGCAGAAGCTTCTGCTGACTCATTTAACTCTATTGTAAAGCTAGAAACGAGAAATTCTCATAAGCCATTAAACCCATTTATCAATGCAGGGGCAATCGCTTGCATATCGTTGGTTGCTGGGGATAATGGGATTGAGAAGTTTGAACGCGTACAAGAGATGCTGAAAAAAATGGCAAATAATCAAGAGATCCAAGTGAATTATCAGGTTTATCAATCCGAGAAATTAACAGGGAATACAAATCGAGCCATTGCTTATTATTTAAAGGGTGCAAATATTATTGAAAGAGATGTAGAAGATGTATTAGATGCTTATTTTAAATTATGTTCTATTGAGGTTACGGTAAAAGATATTGCAAGAATTGCTTCTGTTATTGCAAATGAAGGGGTTGCTCCTTGGTCCAATGAGAGGATGATTCCTAAAGAAGTAAACCAAATTGTACAAGCGATCATGATGACTTGTGGCTTATATAATGCATCAGGAGAATTTGCAGTAAAAGTTGGTGCACCTGCTAAGAGTGGTGTTGGGGGATGTATTATGACTGTTGTTCCAAAACGAATGGGGATTGCAGTAGTAGGACCATCACTAGATGAAAGTGGAAACAGTATTGCTGGAACAAAGGTTTTGGAAGAATTGTCAAAAAAATTAGAGATGAATATATTTTAAAGCAAAAGATTTTAAAAACCTATAAATTTATATGGGATATAAAATAAAATTATTTTAAAGGGGTGTGTTTTATTCATGGAGTTTTTAGCAACAATAGTTGGAATAGGTAATACGTGGCTATGGTCTCGTATACTTATCGTTATGCTTATTGGACTTGGGACTTATTTTACGATTCGAACAAATTTTGTACAATTTAGATTTTTTGGAGAAATGTTTAAACTTCTTACAGAAGGTGCAAGTGAAGCCGTTAGTTCAAAAGAAAAAAAGGGGATTTCTTCTTTTCAAGCTTTCTGTATCAGTACGGCATCTCGTGTTGGAACTGGAAATCTTGCAGGGGTAGCCATTGCTGTATCTGTTGGAGGACCTGGAGCAGTATTTTGGATGTGGTTAATTGCTTTAATTGGCGCTGGATCAAGTTTTGTTGAAAGTACTTTAGCACAGATCTATAAAGTACCAGATAAAGACGGGTATCGTGGTGGACCTGCATACTATATGGAAAAAGCTTTGGGGATGAAATGGATGGGGCTTTTATTTTCTGTTCTAATCACATTATGTTTTGGACTTGTATTCAATGCAGCACAAGCAAATACGATTACAATTGCATTCGAAGAAGCGTTTGGCATTAGTAGATTGATAGTAGGATTTGTATTAATGGCAATTACAGCAATTGTCATTTTTGGAGGCGTGAAAAGAATTGCAAAGGTTGCTGAAGTAATTGTACCCATTATGGCTACAGCGTATGTATTGGTTGCTGCATTTGTAATCATTAAAAATATTTCGGCAGTTCCAGCAATCTTTAAGCTTATTATTGGCAGTGCATTCGGAGTGAAGCAAGCTGTGGGTGGAGGAATGGGTGTAGCCCTTATGCAAGGGATTAAAAGAGGACTATTTTCAAATGAAGCAGGTATGGGAAGTGCCCCAAATGCTGCTGCAACAGCAGAAGTAACACATCCTGTAAAGCAAGGTTTGATTCAAACTTTAGGGGTGTTTACAGATACATTATTAATCTGTAGTGCGACTGCGTTTGTTGTTTTATTATCTGGTGCTTACAAAACCGGAGATTTAACAGGGATTCAGCTTACACAAACAGCTTTGAGTTCTCAAGTTGGGGGTTGGGCAAATACATTTGTTGCTTTTTGTATTTTACTTTTTGCATTTAGCTCTATTGTTGGAAATTACTATTATGGAGAATCAAATATTGAGTTTATGAATGGAAGTAAAGTATGGTTATTTGCATATAGAACAGCTGTATCGCTAATGGTTTTATGGGGTTCTGTATCTTCAATCCAAATCGTTTGGGACATGGCAGATCTATTTATGGGAATGATGGCACTTATTAACTTAATTGCTATTGCAATGCTTGGAAAAATTGCTTTTGCAGCCTTAAAGGACTATGCAAAACAAAAGAAAGAAGGAAAAGATCCTGTATTTTATGCAGATAGTATTCCTGGACTTAAAAATGTTGAATGTTGGGAAACGTCAAGCAAAGCAGCGTTTAAAAAAGCTTAAAATAATAGCGGGATTAAAGAAAAAAATCGTCTACTTGCGTGTAGATGATTTTTTTGATTTTGTATAAAACTTTGAAGAAAATTAAATACACATACGTATTTAATGAAATAATATAAAGATACCTATGACAGGTATTTTATGCAAAATCATATTGTATTTTAAACAATGATATAATGGGTATGTATTTTTTGAAATAATTATATCATGAAAAAAGAAAAATAATTACTTTAAAAAAATGGCTAGATTTGAATTAAATGTGGAGGTGAATAGATGATTCGTTGTTTTGAGCCGATAGTAGATAGTCAATGCAAACTTGTTATTTTAGGTTCTATGCCTGGAGAAGAATCTTTAAAACAACAACAGTATTATGCGTTTAAAAGAAATCAGTTTTGGAAAATGATCTATCTCATTTTTGGTGAGGTGTTAAGTGATGATTATAATGAGAAAAAAAGTTTTCTTCTTAAACATAATATCGCACTTTGGGATGTATTAAAGAACTGTGAAAGAGAAGGAAGTTTAGATTCTAAAATTAAAAATGAAACAGCAAATGATTTTGAGGGTTTCTTCAATAGGTATCCTAATTTAAAATATGTATCTTTTAATGGAACGAAAGCATATCATTCTTTCAAAAAATATGTTGGGTTTGATCTCAAATCTAATTTGGAATATTTTCAACTACCATCCACTAGCCCCGCAAATACGCAACGGCTAGAAGAAAAGATCAAAGCGTGGGAACGTATAAAAAACTTAGTGTAAGACGATATAGCCACCCCCAACAAAAAACTGGTCTTATTTAGATCAGTTTTTTTGTTGGGTGAAGGTTGAAATATATGTAACTACATTTACTTGTATTTCATTCAGTATGTGCATAATTTGAAGAATGGATAAAGTTATTTAAGGTAGTTGCTTATGGGAAGAGTACAAGGTGGCAAAGTAGTTTAGTATTATTGTTTTATATATGAATAATGTCTATTCAATACATAAACAAATAAAAATGTAAACAAATCAAAAAGAAATTAAATATCAGCATCGTTCACATGAGGAGGGCTTTAATCATAGATGGATTTCACATGTTTTTTTAATCCTTCGCAGTCATTGATTATAATGGTTTTGTTTTTAATATCAATATAATTTTGTTCTTTGAAATAATTTAATCCGTTAGTTACAGTCGTTCTAGAACAGTTTAGATATTTAGCCAATTCTTCATGGGTTGGAATATATTTTTTATCAATGAAGACAGGCTCTTTTAAAGAACCTTCTTGAAGTGCAGTAAATCTTAAAAGGGTACTGGCCATTTTACCTAATGAATCATTAAAAGCATCATCAGCTATTTTTAACATGATAAGTCTGTATTTTCTGATAATACTATGAAGAAAATAAACATAGATCTTAGGATTTTTATTTAATTCTTTTTCTAAAATGTCTCGATTGACGATTGAGAGCACACTATTTTCTAAGGCTTTTACGATGACACAAGTTCGATAGCCATCAAAGTAATCCATTTCTCCAAAGATGGTTCCGTTTGGGAGTCTGAAAAAACAAATTTCATTTCCATCCGTACTATATAAAACTTCTTTTAAATAACCACTTACCACAATATAGATGTTGTCTGCATTGTCATGATTTATCTCATGACCTTTATCGAGGTGGTGCTTTGTGCCAAGCGTTGATAAGTGATTGATAAAAAAAGAAGTCATTTCATCTTGAAGTGTTTTATCAAATAATTCTTTGAACATGTAAACTCCCCCAAAATTTGATGCTATTTTTATATATTATAGCATTGTTTTCATATTTGGGGGAAGGTAGATTTTTTAACAAATTTCCCCGAGGGTTATTTTTATATCCGTATCATTTTCTACAAGGGCTTCAATGGCACAAGTTAACGCTTTGATAATTTCTTCAAGCGTCATATAAGGTACCCCTTTTTTCTCTAAAATCTGATCAGGAATGTATGGAACGTGGATAAAACCACCTTTTATATTCGTATATTTTTTATGAATAAGATACATCAAACCATACATCAAATGATTACATACAAAGGTACCTGCGGTATTAGAAACCACAGCTGGAATATGATTTTCTTGTATTTTTTTTGCCATTGCTTTTAGAGGAAGGTTTGAAAAATAAGCATTTTCACCATCTTCAAATACAGGCTGGTCTATAGGTTGATTTTTTTCATTGTCAGGAATTCGTGCGTCATCTAGATTGATTGCAACTCTTTCAATACTCATTTCAAAACGTCCGCCAGCTTGACCTACACATATAACTGCGTCTGGTTTTTCTTCTTGGATGTATTTTTCGAGCATTTGAATAGATTTTTTAAAAACTGTTGGAATTTCTTTTTTAATAATGGTTACAGAACCAATTGTATCATCTAATCGTTTTACTGCTTCAAAAGATGGATTTATTTTTTCTCCTCCAAAAGGAGTAAATCCAGTTATTAGTACTTTCATTCGAGCAACTCCTTATTGATTAGTTAAAATGCCCAGAAATACATTAGGAAAATATGGGTGAGTAATAGCGAGAATGCCACTGGAAATTGTGATAATAGTACTTTGTTTTTATTTTTCATATCTAGTATAGCAGCAGGAAGAATATTAAAATTAGCAGCCATTGGTGTCATCAGTGTACCACAATACCCTGCAGTAAGACCGAGAATTCCTGCTACTAAGACAACGGCAATGGTATTATACTTTTTCTTAAATCCAATTAATATGATAAGTACACCAACAAGCTTGATCATATTTGAAATCCTCCTTTATGCAAAAAAATGTTATATTTTGATAGGCCTATTCACTTATAAGTATAAATAAAACATTTTTAATTTTCTGTGTTCTACACAACATTTTATGGGGAAATCCAATTTTTTTAATTGCATAAGAATCCTATAATATTTTTATATTTGAATGGTTTTGTTTTAAGATGTCTATAATATTGAATTTGAGACTAAAGGAATTGGTAAAAAAAGAATAGAAAAGATAAAGAATGCATGGAAAGATCAAAAAGAAATAAAGAACATTAATTATACTAACCTTAAGCCACTTGGCATCAGAAAAAGAAATTTAAAATACATTGTGCTTACAAAGAGGCGCAACAGAATATAGATTGCATGATAAAGTAATGCAAATATGTAATAACTACGATAAAGAAGTATTTAACGGAGATACAGGTTTCATATCTTCTATCAAGTATGGAAGAAAAAGCATTGACGGTTACCTTTGATGGGCGAACTGTGGAATGTTTGTTCATGTTTGAGCAACCATTCTTTTCTCCAAATACCACCCGCGTATCCTGTCAATTTTCCATTGCTTCCAATGACTCTATGACAGGGAATGATGATAGCAATTTTATTTTTGTTGTTTGCATTTCCTACTGCGCGGACTGCTTTTTCATTTCTGATCGCTTTTGCTACGTCTTTGTAAGAGACGACGTTTCCATAATCAATATTTGTTAAATAATCCCATACCTGTTTTTGGAAAGCTGTTCCTTGTATAGATAAGTTTAAGTCAAAGGTTTTTCTTTTTCCTTTGAAATATTCATCTAACTGAATAGATGTTTTTTTTAGAATCGGTGGAATATCTAAACTCTTTTCTTCTTGTTCAACAAAGTCGACAGACAAAATACTTTTCTTTGTACTTGAAATTTCTAATATCCCTATTGGAGATTGATAATAAATATGATACCTTTTCATTCGCTGAACCTCCCTTTTTTACTTTAGATGCTTTTAGTTTATTTTATCACTTTTTCGAGTGTTATTTTAAAAAATTTGTATTTAAATAGTTGAAATGCGTAGGCGTACTGTAAGTAATTTATCGAATAAAAGAGGAATTTATAAAAAAACATAGAATTTTAGAAATAATAGATTAAATCTAATAGGATTCACTTGTTTTCAAAATTATATATTGGGTATAGAAAAAGACGGGGGTTTAGCTATGCGCATTAAATCGAAATTAATTATTAGTTATGTATTATTAATTGTGTTTTCTGTAAGCGTTTTAAACTTTTTAATTATTGATAAATCAAGAAAAGCATTTTTTCAAGAGGCGACTGAAAAAAATGAACGGATTGTAGAATTAATTCATAATATGGTGAGTGTTCGAAATGATCTACTTTCAGAAAAAGTATGGTCGGATTTACGCTATGTAGAGGAGTTATTAAATAATCTAGGGAAAATAAGAATAGACGATACAAAACAAATCCAGGTTGAAAACTTTACATTGCCAGCTTTATACGCTGGAGATACAAATTTAACTTTGGATAATACTTTTGTTGATCATATAAAAGAATCCATAGGTACGATTGCTTCTGTTTTTTTGTTGAAAGAAAATAAACTCATAAGAGTTACAACAAATCTCACAAAAGATGGAAAAAGGATCATTGGAACCTACATGGCGAGTCGTTCTGATGTTTATAAGAAGATCATTAAGAATGAAACATACTATGGCACCCAACGAATTGGGAAAGATTGGATTGTAACAGGGTACAAACCTCTTTTGGATAGCGATAATAATGTGATCGGTGCAATTGCTTTAGGATATAAAGGCATTAATTCTTATTTTGAGAAAACATTAAGTAATATTAAAATTGGAGAAACGGGATATGTTTATATAATGAATTCTAACGGAGATGTACTTGTTCATCCAAATAGAGAAGGAGAAAATTTATCTGCTTTTGAATTTACGAAAGAAATTCTCAAAAAAAAGAAAGGGATTATTCAATATGAATTTGATGGGATTTCTAAATTGGCTAATTACATATATTTTGAACCTTGGGATTTATATATTGTAGCAACTGCAAATCATGATGATTTGAACGCCTCTTCTAAACCGATTTTATATACATCATGGCTAATAGGCGCGATCGTTTCATTAATCGGTGCAATTTTATCTTTATTTGTCGCAAATACTTTAGTAAAACCTATTAATAAATTAAAGAATTATATGGAGACTGTGAGTGCGGGAGATTTAACAGTATATTCGGATATAAGAAGTAAAGATGAAATTGGTATACTTTCAGATAGTTTTAATCATATGCTTGATGAAAATAAAAAATCGTTAGAAGAAGTTATTAACCAGGATCAAATAAAAACAGAGTTTTTTTCAAATATATCGCATGAATTAAAAACACCGATAAATATGATTCTATCAATCGCACAATTATTTTCACTTTATGCAAAAAATGATAGTCAAATGGCTGAATGTAGGAAGTTTAGCAAACACATGAATATTATAAAGCAAAATTGTTATAGGCTATTGCGGTTAGTAAACAATTTAATTGATATTACTAAAATAGATTCTGGATTTATGCAATTAAAATTAAAGAATCAAAATATCATAGAAGTTGTTGAAAATGTAACTTTATCTACTGTTGAATATGTCCAGAGTAAAGAAAGGAACATTATATTTGATACAGATATAGAAGAGCGGTTTATGGCTATAGATGCAGAAAAAATCGAAAGAATTATGTTGAATCTTATTTCAAATGCAGTAAAATTCACAGAACCGGGGGATAAAATAGAAGTAAATACGCATGATAAAAATGAAGAGATTTTAATTTGTGTGAAAGATACAGGAATAGGGATTCCAGAGAATCAGCAAGAAAAAATATTTGAAAGATTTAAGCAAGTAGATCCTCACTTGAGCCGAAGTCATGAGGGGAGTGGTATTGGGTTATCACTTGTTAAGTCGTTAGTTGAAATGCATGGCGGCAAAATTTTTGTGAAAAGTAAATATGGAGAAGGAACAGAAATTATGATCATACTACCAGTAAAATTTATCGATACAAACAATGATCCTAGAACAAAAGATGATTATGAAGAAAAAACAAATGTAGAGAAAATACAAATTGAGTTTTCTGATATTTACGCATAAAAAAGAACAGCCCATGATGGCGTGTTCTTTTTTAAAAGTATTTTATCTCAAAGTAGCTATGGGAAAAATAAAATGTACTTAGAGATTCTTGATTACATAATAAATTCTTGAATCCGCCAAGGGAATTTATAACGATTTAAATCTATAATCTCGTTATTACATTCTAATTTTATGAGGGGTTTGTTTAGATGATGATTGTTTATAAAAATGATTTCGCCCATTTCTTTGTTTGCTAATCGTATCCTCTGACCAATAAAACAATTACCTATGCGATTTAAGAAAGTATACAATATATTTGTATCCAGTGTATTTTTATAGGCTATTTCCATATGTTTTATGGTATCAAATACTGTGGTGTTTTCAAGGTTTTTTGTTGTTAATGTATTATATACATCTGATATAGCGATAATTCTACTATATAAAGAAAGATCGGATCCTTTTAATTTAAAAGGATATCCAGTGCTATTCATTTTTTCGTGGTGTGTGAGTACAGCTTGCTTTATTTTATTAGGAATACATGGATACTGTTTTATAAGGTTATAGCTATAGATTACATGTTTATCAATTTCCATTTGTTCTTTATGTGTAAGAAAATCTTTTTTATCTAAAAGTGGTTTTGGTACATTAAGCTTCCCAATATCTGTTAGTATGCCTGCTAAAAATAATTCTTCCAAATCTTTTTCAGATAAACCTATCCATTTACCGATCATATAGCTTGTTAAAGCAATATTATAACATTGGGTATAAATGCTATCGTCTATTTTCCGCATTGTTTCAATAAGCTGAAATATATTTGTCCGTAAATTGAAAATCTTAAGATGTTCTTTTGTATGTTCTTTTAATTTTTCATGTGTTAATGGTTTTCCATATAATATAGTATTAAAATCATCATTTATGCGCTGTTTTGTTGAAGGAAAAACTTCTTTGAAGCAAAGAATTTCCTCTTCAAGTGTATTTGTTAGAGCCATATCTTTTGCATCAGGAACAGGGAAATTTTGTTCATCTGTTATAAGTTGATCAGATTGATTTTCTGAAAATATGTCCATTGGAATTCGTGCGTTTCCTTGAGTGCTATTAATTTCTATAATCTGGATTTTGTGGTTTTCTAATAAGTCTCGCACTCGTGCAGGTGTTTTTACCTGATAGCCTGCACTTACAAGTTTTTTGCCTTGGTTATTTAATATATCCGTTGCAATAATCATATTCTTTGTTAACTTATTTACTGATATTTTAATGGGCTTTAATTGATTGGTTTCCATAGATTTCCCTCATTTCAGATTTGAAATTTTATTTAGTATCCATAAAATATATACTTTTTTCAACGGTGCGTGAAAAATTTCCATTAAATTCAATGTTTCATGATGCATTTAAACGATCCTCTTATATTATAAATTCGGCTATAAAAAGGGAAAACCCTATAGTCGCTTGGCACTATTTTAGTTTCATAATAGTGAAAGTTTTGTTTTGAAAGAAGTTTTATAACTGCATAGGAATGATATAATAAATAAAAATGAGATAATTTTTAAAAACAATAATTAGGAGGAATGTATTTGCCTGGAAAAAAGCTATTAAGAAAAAATGAAGGCTTTATAAAGGCTTGGGAGTTATTTTTATCTAATGGTACCATAGAGAAAGAATTAATAAGAGATGTCATTTCGTACTCATGGATGCGTAGTAAATTACATGGGATTGATCCTTTGGTTTCAAAAATAGAGGATACTTTATCGAATGAAGCATTTGACGAGAGATATAAAAATGCTATGTCTTTTATTAATACAGCCATGCCTTTTATGAATAGTCTTCGTAAAATTGTTGAAAATACTGGGTTTATTGTAAGGCTTACAGATAAAGATGGTTATGTTTTAGAAACGATTGGAGATAATAAGCTTGTTGAGGAATATGGGAATTTAAATGTTTATAAAGGCTGTAATGTTAGAGAAAATGTGATTGGAACAAATGCTTTGGGTACGGCACTAGAAATTGGAAAACCTATTCAAGTATTGGGTGCAGAGCATTATTGTAAGCAATATCATAACTGGGCTTCTTCAGCATGTCCTATAAGAGATGAAAAAAAAGAAATTGTTGGTATATTAAGTGCCACAGGAAGCAATGAAAATGTGCATCCACATACATTAGGAATGGTAGTTGCTGCTGCTCAGGCAATCGAAAAAAAAATGAAACTAGAAAAGATTAACAAACAGTTAGATATGGCGAATAAGCATTTTTATGCCATTATGCAGTCAATTTCAGATGGCTTGATTTGTACAGACAATAAAGGCATGATTATGGATATTAATTTATTTGCGCGGAGGTTTTTAGGATTAAAAGAAGAGGACATTGTAGAAAAAAACATTCGCACCATATTGGAACAAAAAAATTATGATAAAATTATGAAAAGAATCCATAATAGAAAAAAGTATGAAGAAGAAGAAATACTTTTTAAAACGCAGAAAGGGACAAATATTTCTTGTATTGTAACGGTAACGCCAATAAAGGATCAATTTACTAGAGAAGTGGAAGGACTTGTAATTACCTTTAAAGAAGCGAAAATGGTACACAGTTTGGTAAATAAGATTGTAGGTGCTGAAGCAAGGTTTACTTTCGATGATATATTGGGTAAAAGCAAAGCCATTAAGAAAGCGATAGAAATTGCATCTTTATTTGCAAATACAAATGCGACGATTTTATTATTAGGAGAAAGTGGAACAGGAAAAGAATTATTTGCACAAGCAATCCATAATGAAAGTTCTCGTAGGAAGAAACCTTTTGTATTTTTAAATTGCGGAGCGATCCCAAGAGAACTTGTTGGTAGTGAACTTTTTGGCTACGTAGAAGGGGCTTTTACAGGAGCAAAAAGAGGTGGACATCCAGGGAAATTTGAACTTGCAGATGGAGGAACTGTGTTTTTAGATGAAATAGGAGATATGCCATTAGATATACAAGCGAATTTACTTAGGGTACTAGAAACAAAACAAATTGTAAGAATTGGTGGCCATAATGTGGTACCTGTAGATGTAAGAGTGATTGCAGCAACACATAAAGATTTAAAAAAAGAGGTAGAACTTGGAAATTTTAGAGAAGATCTATTTTATAGATTGAATGTAATGCCGATCAAAACACCTTCTTTAAGGGATCGAAAAGATGATATCAGAATATTTACAGATCATTTCATAGAAAAATTTAGTAAACGTATGGGAAAAGAAATCGAAAAGGTGCATGAGAGTTTTTATAGAGGAATGATGCAGTATCATTGGCCAGGAAATGTTCGAGAGTTACAAAATGTAGTACAACTTGTTGTAAATATAGTAAATCATGAAGAAGTTTTAGATTATAAGCATTTACCGAACTATATGAAATCTAGCAATCTTCCAAAAAGGCTAGGGTTAGTAGATGAACTAATGTCTTTAGAAGAAATTGAAAAAATGGCAATTACAAAAACAATGCAAGAAGTAAATGGCAATATTGCATTGGCTTCGAAAATTTTAGGGATTGGAAGAAGTACATTATATAGAAAAATAGAAAAATATGCGTTGGATATGTTCTAAAATGAAACATGCGTATCATAATGATACAATTGTTAAAAAGAAGACAAACTAAAAGTGTTCCAAAATGAAAAAGAAGATGGACTATTGAATCAAATTTTCAATGATAGGTCTTCTTTTTTTTGGAAATAAATATTTATATATAGGTAAAATACAGGTTTACAAAGAATGCTTAATAAGGGCGATGCTAGTTGGCATAAATATTGCATACATTAAATAATAATAAATAAACATAGAAACTATAAAAATGGAGGATTTTATGAATAAAATGAGCAGATATATAGTAATGTTCGCTTTGTTTTGGATCATATTAGCAGAAAAAATGAATGTTGAAAGAATATGGATAGGTTTATGCATATGTATGGGTGTATATCTATTTAATAAAAACCTAATTCATTGCAATGGAGAAAAAACTTTTCGTAGTCCGCGAAAGATATACTACTGGATATTATATTTTTGGATATTGATTAAAGAAATTGTTGTAGCAAATTTTCAAGTAGCAAAGATTGTATTAAGTCCTAAGATGGATATATCACCAGAAATTGTAACGGTTCATTCAAAACTTAAAACAGATTTTTATAGAACGATCCTTGCTAACTCTATTACATTGACACCTGGAACCCTTACAGTTTTTATGAAAGAGGATGCATTGACGGTACATTGCTTAAAAAAAGACTATATAGAAGATGTCTTAAATTCAAAATTTGAAAAAATTCTTTTAGAAGTAGAGGAGTAGAGAAATGATACATAAATTGTTGGTATTATCCTGCTTGATTTTATCTTTTACGATTGCTTTATGCATGATTAGAGCAATAAAGGGGCCTAGCGCTGCAGATCGATTGATTGCAATTAATGTAATTGGGACAAAGACTATTTTATTGATTTCTATGATTTCTTTTATTTTTAAGGAAACTTATTTTATTGATGTGGTATTGGTCTATGCCCTTATAAGTTTTGTGGCATCTATTGTTATCTCTAATTTTATAGAAAAGGCAGGAGGAAAAAGTCAATGAAAGTTATATTAATGACAATTTTTCTTTTAGGGGGAGTATTCTTCTTTGTTGTGGGAACAATTGGAATTTTAAGATTTCGTGATTTATTCACAAGAGCACATAGTGCAGCAAAATGTGATACATTAGGGGCGGTACTTTGTTTGATGGCACTTATGATCTATAGCGGATGGGGGTTTACGAGTTTTAAGCTTTTATTGGTAATTGTTTTTCTTTGGATTACCAATCCAACAGCAACACATTTAATATCAAAGGCAGCATATATACAGTGGAAGGAGAAAACGTCAAATTCTCAAAAATAAAAATAGAGAAATTACTATTTTAGGAAGCTTCGTTAGTATAGATAAGATATTTGCGGATCAAAGGGAGATCAGGAAAACCCTAATAAAAAATTAATGGAGTGAGCATTATGCAAATGTTTGGCATTATTATATTATTGTTTTTAATCGGTGCATCTATTGCCGTATCGGTAATAAAAGATCTATTAGGAGCAATTATCGTTTTTATGGTTTATAGTCTCTTGATGGCCATACTATGGCAACAACTAAATGCGCCTGATTTGGCTATCACAGAAGCTGCGGTGGGTGCAGGTATCACTACGTTGCTATTTGTTCTTACACTTAAAAAAATAAGAGGTGAGAATAAATGAGGAAAATTATTGCTATCGTATTAACAACGCTTATTGTAGGGATACTACTTATCGGGGTGGCAGAACTACCTGAGTTTGGGAAAAACAATAATCCAGCAAATAACTATGTCGCAAAGCGGTATATAGAAGATGGTGTGGAAGAGACGGGTGCACTCAATATTGTTACGGGAATTATATTAGATTACCGTGCTTTTGATACCTTTGCTGAAGCGACTGTACTGTTTACGGGTGCAATAACTGTTTTGATTGTTTTCAAAAAAGAAAAAGAAATGTAGAAAGGGAGTGCGTCATATGCATAACACTATACTAAAAGAAATAAGTAAAATAATTATTCCCTTTATACAAATTTTTGGGTTGTATGTAATTTTTCATGGACATCTTTCGCCAGGAGGAGGATTTGCTGGCGGCACTATCCTTGGTACGAGTTTGATTTTGTATCGAATGGTATATGAAAGGGAGAGAACCAGAGAAAAACTAAGTTATAAAAAGCTTATGACATGCATGTGCGGCGCATTAATTATATATGGAATTTTAAAAGGATACAGCTTTATTACAGGAGGCAGCCATATTGATTTGCCACAGTTACCGCTTGGAAAACCTGGAAATATCTTAAGTGGAGGATATTTATTGCCACTAAATATGGCTGTAGGAATCATTGTTTCAGTAACTGTATACTTTTTTTTCAGTTTGTTTTATGAAGGAGAAATATAATATGGAAAGACTACTTACAAATTATTTTGAAACAGGTTCAATGATTTTATTTGGGATCGGTTTTGTGACATTACTACTCCATAATAACTTGATTAAAAAAATTATTGGTATGAATATTATGGATACGGCTGTATTTTTATTTTTTATCGCAAAGGGAAATATCATAGGGAAGGAAGCGCCCATTATTAAGGGGATCCACAAAGGAATAGAAGGATATATTAATCCTTTGCCTACTGCATTAATGCTTACAGGAATTGTTGTAGCAGTAAGTATTACAGCCTTTGCTTTAGCACTTACAATAAAGATTTATGAAAAATATGGCACCATTGAACTAGATGAAATTACAAGAATGAGGGGGGATTAAATTGACTTATGCAAAAAATTTTCCTTTACTGATGATATTAATTTTATTTATAAGCGCATTTATCATGCCGCTAATGAAAAAAAATATTTTTGTAAAGGGTTTAAGTTTATTCACGATGGGGATCTCGATGATTTTGTCTATTTACACATGGATTTTTATTACTAAAAATGGTGCGTATTTCTACAGAGTAGGACACTGGGATGCTCCATGGGGAATAGAATTTAAAATTGGCATGATAGAGGCAATAATGGCTATGTTATTTACAATGGTTGCTACCCTTATTTTATGGTATTCCGTATATAGTGTGGAGAAAGAAGTGAAAGATAATAAAGTTTCTTTTTATTATTTACTAGTTAATATTTTGCTGGGTTCCTTATTAGGGATGGTATTTTCAAATGATTTATTCAATTGCTTTGTGTTTATAGAAGTGACCACATTAGCTTCGTGTGGGATTATTGTTGTGAAAGATAAAAAAGAAAATATTGCGGCTACTTTAAAATATCTGATTTTGAGTAGCTTAGGTTCGGGTCTTGTGTTAATGGGTATTGCGTTTTTATATGATATAACAGGCAATTTAAATATGACGTATATACACAAAGAGATTATGAATGTGCATGCGGTTTACAAGAATACATTACACATTGCTGCGGGATTATGTACAGTAGGCATAGGGATTAAAAGTGCCATGTTCCCACTGCATGTATGGCTACCAGATGCGCATTCGAGTGCCCCAGCTTCTTCAAGTGCAATATTGTCAGCTTTGGTACTAAAAGCACCTATTCTCCTTTTGATAAAAATATTATATGGCGTATTTGGGTTTGAAATCATCCGAGAATTTGCTATACTCAATTTGATTTTAATATTAGGTACTATGGGAATGATTATGGGTTCTGTATTAGCGATCAAGCAAAAAGAAATCAAAAGGGTTATTGCCTATTCGAGCGTAGCTCAGGTAGGATATATATTTTTTGGAATCGGACTTGGAAACAAGTTAGGTCTTACCATGGCAATCTTTCATATTATCGGGCATGCGGTTACAAAATCAGCACTATTTTTAGCGGCAGGGGCTATGATTGAAAAGTCTGGGAAGAAAAAATTGAGTGAGCTAAAAGGTATTGGTAAGGAAATGCCTTATACTTTAGGACTATTTACGATAGGGGCTTTGTCTATGGTAGGAATTCCAATACTTCCTGGGTTTATAAGCAAGTGGTATTTGTCCCTTGCAAGTATAGACGCTGGAGAATTCATGTTGATCGGAGCAATACTTATGAGCAGTTTATTAAATGCGCTCTACTATTTCCCAATTATCGTAAATGGCTATTTTGGAGAAGAAAACCTTGCGGGAAAAATATATAAATCCAATGAAAAATCAATAAAAGAGTTGTTGCCATTGATGATGCTAATCATAGGAATGATTGCTATAGGTGCAGGTTCAAATAAGATCATGGATATGATTCGTATAGGGCTTATTTAGGAGGGACAATAAATGGAACCAATCATACTTATTCCTATTATACTTCCTTTTTTATTAGGGATAGCAGGGACGAAGATTTTGTTTAAGGGTGAAAAAATAAAAACTTTTTATGTGATTTCAGCAGTAACAATCAATTTGCTAGCGCTTATAGGAATCCTCAATATAGAAGGGGCAAAGGCATTTCACTTATTAAAAATCAATCCATTTTTAGATATTTATTTTAAAATAGACAAATTAGGCATATTGTTTGCGTTATTGGCATCTATTTTATGGATTTTTACGACTTTTTATTCTTTGGCATATATGAAGCATGAAGGAAAGGAAGAACGGTTTTTTGTGTTTTTCATACTAACCCTTGGAATAACCCTCGGGATTGCCTTTTCAGGAAATCTATTTACATTATATATATTCTATGAATTATTAACTTTGGCAACATTTCCACTAGTAATCCATGCAGGAACAAAAGAAGCCCTTTATAGTGGTAGAAAGTATTTGATCTACTCTTTAGGCGGGGCAACGGTAGCGCTGCTTGGAATGATTTTATTGTTTAGTATAAGCAATAGTTTGAATTTTGTTGAGGGCGGCGTATTAGGTACTGTAAATATAGATAATCCAAAATTGTTATTGACAATCTATATGGTTATGTTCTTAGGATTTGGTGTGAAAGCTGCAATTGTACCTTTTCATTCATGGCTACCAGCTGCAATGGTAGCACCGACACCAGTAAGTTCATTACTACATGCTGTGGCTGTTGTAAAATCTGGAATATTCGTATTGGTGCGTGTATGCTATTTTGTATTTGGTGCAGAAACGATCAGACAAATTCATGGAAACATTTATACAAGTGTATTGGTTTTCATTACCATTCTGCTAGGGTCGCTATTAGCACTTCATCAGGAAAATTTAAAGAAAAGATTAGCCTATTCAACCATTAGTCAATTAGGATATATTGTTTTGGGAATTATCTTGCTGAATGAAAATGCGCTCATAGGAGGTTTATTGCATCTTGTGAATCATGCAGTCATAAAAATCACCCTATTCTTTTGTGTAGGCGCAATCTATTTTATGACACATAAAAAAAATATAAATGAAATTAAAGGCATTGGAAAACAAATGCCTGTGACGATGACGTGCTTTAGTATTGCATCTATTTCGTTAATTGGTATTCCGCCGACAAATGGATTTGTAAGCAAGTGGTACTTGGCTTTAGGAGGACTTACTGAAAACAAAATTATTTTCCCAATTATTTTGTTACTCAGCGCTTTTCTTACAGCAGCATATTTATTGCCTATTGTGGTAACAGCATTTTTCCATGGAGAGGAAAAAAAGGATATAAAGAAATTAGATCCTCCAATAAAAATGTTAGTACCCATTATACTTTTGACAGGAATTACAATTTTTCTAGGACTATTTCCAAATGTTCTTTTACATTATATAAAAAGTATTGTTGAAAATCTTGTTTAATTTTTTTACAGAAGAGGGTGAGGATTTGATTGGACAAATCGCTTTATTGATAATTTTATTACTTCCTGCGGTAGCTGGTTTTGTGGGCTATTTAATAGGAAAGAAGAGTGAAAGAAATAGAGATTTATTCAATATTATCATAACAGGGATAGAATTTTTAATTGTAATATTACTTTATAAAGAAGTAAGTAATGCGCCTGTAAATCTTTTTATATCAGATATTATGGGCACGGGATTGCACCTGAAACTAGATATTTTTCGGTATATCTTTGTATGGATTTCTAGTTTTATATGGTTTCTAACAACGATGTATTCTACGCAGTATTTAATAAAGTATAAAAATAGGAATAGATATTATGCCTTTTTTATGCTCACATTGGCGAGCACAATCGGGATTTTCTTATCTGAAAATATACTCAATCTATTTACATTCTTTGAAATTATGTCTTTTACTTCGTACGCATTGATCATTCATGATGAAGATCAATATGCACTAGATGCAGGGAAAATATATATAGGAATGGCAATTGCTGGCGGAATGGTATTGTTGATGGGACTTTTTCTATTGTATGAGTATACAGGCGTACTCAATATCACTGAAATAGGAGAAAAACTTATTCAGCTTGGAAATATAAAATATTTAATAAGCTTTTTGATTATCGTAGGATTTGGTGTAAAAGCCAGTATTGTACCACTACATGTATGGGTTTCAAAAGTTTATCCAGCTGCACCTACACCTGCGAGTGCAATTCTTTCTGGGGTACTCTTAAAAACGGGATTATTTGGGATACTGATTACAACACAATATTTGATGCAAGGAGATTTTATGATCTCTGCGGTAATACTCATATTAGGACTTATGAATATGTTTATAGGAGGTCTTTTGGCCTTGTTTCAGAGAAATATTAAAAGGATTTTAGCATATAGTGGCATGAGCCAAGCTGGGTATATATTGGTAGGGATTGGCCTAATGGGGGTATTGAAAGAAAATAAGCTTATCGCAGTCTATGGAACGCTGTATCATATTATCAATCATGCACTATTTAAAGTATTGTTGTTTATGGGAACAGGAATTATTTACATGGTTTTACATGAGGTGAGTATCAACCAGATCAAAGGATTTGGGAAACATAAACAAGGGTTGAAGATAGTTTTTTTAGTAGGGTTTTTAGCGATTATTGGGATGCCTGGCTTTAATGGGTTTATCAGTAAAACTCTTTTGCATGAAGCGCTAGCTGAGGCTGGGCATAGGTATCCGAATATAGGACTTACCATAGCAGGAATGATCTTTACTATAAGCAGTAGTTTTACAGTGGCATATATGCTAAAGATTTTTATCACTGTGTTTATGGAGAACGATGAAAAATATAAAGGTCAATTTAAAGAACCTATTTGTAAAAGAGCACTACTCCCTATGGTTGTTTTAAGTGTAGCGGTCATTTATATAGGGATGCGACCAGAAACAGTATTAACTATAATTGATCAAGCTATAAAAAACTTTGGTGTAGATGGAGAAATAGAAATACACTTTTATACATTTAATAATATAAAAGCTTCTCTATTCACAATCGGTTTAGGCGTAGGTATTTATGTGATTTTTGTGAGAAAATATTTAAGAAAGAAGGATGGAAATAGCAGCTTTTATGTAAATCCATCTTTAAATTGGTTTAATCTTGAAAGAAATGTCTATGAACCTTCGCTAATGGCCATATTTACATCCACTTCAGTAGTTTTTCATGTGATTGATAGAGGGGTAGTAAATTTTGTTCATTATACAAGTAATAAAGTGAATAAGTTTAGTGGTATGCAAATAAAAAGGGATAGTTATGGACAAATAAAAGACAGTTATGTAGAGATGAACAGTTTGAAAGATTTCTTGAACAAACTGGCTAAGAATATGAATAGCTTAACTTATTCTGTGTTTATTGTAGCAACCATTCTTGTAGTTACTTTGGTAATGTTGACTTTTTAGTAAATTAGAGAAAGAGTCTTTTTTTAAAAAGGAAAAAGAATCTTCTCACTTAGAAAGGAGATGATACGATTTTGATATACCAAATATCCTTATTAATTATTTTGATGCTTCCTGGGATCGCTTCTTTTTTAGGATGGATTATTGGAAAAAGGAGTGAAAGCTATAGAGAGCTATTTAATGTGGTTATGACAGGAATAGAATTTTTAATGGTCATTCTGCTGTACAGACAGGTGATGGAGAACGCTATTGAAATTTTCATACCAGATATTATGGGAATTGGATTATATTTAAAATTAGATGCTTTTCGATATATTTTTGTTTTTATAACAACCTTCATATGGTTTTTAACGACGATGTATTCTACCCAATATTTAATAAAGTATAAAAATAGAAATAGATATTATGCATTTTTTATGCTTACGCTAGGGAGTACAGTAGGTATATTCTTATCTGAAAATATTTTAAATTTATTTACATTCTTTGAAATCATGTCTTTTACCTCTTATGCTTTGATTATCCATGACGAAGATCAATATGCGCATGATGCAGGAAAGTCATATATAGGTATGGCGATTGGGGCTGGAATGATACTACTGATGGGTTTGTTTTTATTATATGACTATACAGCTACTTTAAATATAAGCGAACTACCTTCGAAGATGAGAACATTAGGGAATATAAAATATTTGATTAGTGGGTTGATTATTATTGGATTTGGCACAAAAGCGAGCATGTTTCCTTTCCATGTATGGCTTCCAAAGGCGCATCCTGCTGCACCTACCCCTGCAAGTGCTGTTCTCTCAGCAATTCTTATAAAGACGGGTATTTTTGGCATAATTGTAACCGTAGTAGTCCTTATGGAGGGAGATTTAATTCTTTCTTCTGTCATATTGGTATTAGGCTTTATCAATATGTTTATAGGTGGATTCTTGGCATTGCTCCAAAGAAATATCAAAAGAATTCTAGCCTATAGTAGTATGAGTCAGGCAGGGTATATATTAGTTGGGATAGGACTTGTAGGAATATTAAGACAACATAATACTATCGCAATCTATGGAACGTTGTATCATATATTTAATCATGCAATCTTTAAGGTACTATTATTTATGGGTGCAGGCATTATTTATATGATCTTGCATGAATTAAGTATCAATGTGATAAGAGGATTTGGTAAAAATAAGAATCTGCTAAAAATTGTATTTTTCATAGGTCTATTAGCGATCATTGGAATGCCTGGATTTAATGGATTTATAAGCAAAACCCTTTTGCATGAAGCTTTGCTGGAAGCTGAGAATATATATGAAAGCATGTGGTGGACATTGGCAGAAGTTATATTTACTGTAAGCAGTGGATTTACTATTGCCTATCTACTGAAAATATTTGTAGCTGTGTTTATGGAAAAAGATGAAAAATACTGTGGGCAATATAAGAACCATGTCCGAAAAAGAGCGCTATTTCCTATGGCTATTTTAGGAGCAATCATTGTTTATGTAGGGTTAAGACCCCATGTGCTGCTGCCTATTATCGAAAAATCTTTAGAAACATTACACGCCCATGGCCATATTGATCCACATTTTTACACATACCACAACATACAATCGTCTATTATTACCATAATGATCGGGGTATTTATTTATATAGGATTTCTCAGATTATATCTTAGAAAAAATGATGGGGAGAAAATATTTTATGTCAATCCATCTCTAAATTGGGTTAACATAGAAAAAGATATTTATGTCCCCATTCTTAACATCACCTTTGCAGCGACTTCATCTATTTTTCACTTTATTGATCGTGTTGTAGTGGATTTAGTACTTTTAGTGCGGGTTGGAATGAGAAAAATCAGTGGTATGCAAATAAGATATGAAAGACCTAGAAAAGAAAGAAAGAAAAATTACATGGATGTAAAATATTTTATCGAAGATATTGGTGCAGAGTTTCATAGTTTGTCGGAGGTTATAGGGAAAATGTATAAGAATATGAATAGCTTGAGCTATTCTGTATTTATTGTAGGAATTGTTTTGATAATGGTTTTAAGTATCGTTGTTTTTATGTAGCATATAAAAAAATGCATGCAGCTATCGCAGCTGCTCAAATTTATAAAAAACTAGAAGGCTATTAGGAGCTTCTAGCTTTTTATTTTTTTCAATGAACGGGTACAAATTATAGGGATTAATTTTTTATCCATATTTAGTTAATAAAAAATTAATAATTTGTTTATTCTTATTTAATAGTTATAGGTTAATATATAGTTATCAAATAATTGTATTGAAAAAAATAAAGGCGGTGAAGGGGATTTGAGCAATAAAAATGAGATAAATGATGAAATAAATATTCTAGGGCGAATGTCTAATTTTTTTGTTGAAAGATATAGGGTAGTATATTTAATCCTAATAGGATTATTATTATTAGGAGGAACTGCCTACATAGGATTACCTAGAGAGAGATCACCTGAAATTGAACTTCCTTATGTAAACATAATGACTACATATGTGGGCGCATCACCTAATGAGATAGAAAACCTCATTACAGATGAAATAGAAAGTAAGATAAATGGACTCGAGGATATAAAAGAGATTACCTCTACATCCCAAAATGGGGTATCTAGTATAACGATAGAATATGAAATTGGAACAGATGTAGATAAGAAAATACAAGATATAAATAATGAAATATCAAAAATGAAAAGTAAATTACCAGAAGATAGTGATGATCCTATAGTTAGAAAATATGATATAGGAAAATCGCCCATTATGCAATTAAATATAAGTGGCGATTATGATTTAGTTACGTTAAAAAATATAGCAGAAGATATTAAAGATGAAATTGAAAAGATAGATGGTATACAAGAAGTAGACTTAACAGGTGGACTTGATAGGGAAATACACATATACATCGATGAAGGTAAGCTAAAAACTTATAACCTTACTACTGGAGACATAAAAAATTCCATTTCAAGTTCAAATGTAGATTTCCCAGGTGGAGATATAGATTTAGATGATACAAATTACAATATAAGAACGATTGGTTCTTTTAAAGAAATAGAAGAAATAGAAAATACTGTCATAATGACGAAAGATAATGTGGCTTTAAAATTAAAAGATGTGGCAGAAGTAAAGGATGCTTTTGAAGACGTAGCGTCTTATGCTCAAATGTTTGAAAGGGGTATGTCTGAGCAAAATAAGACCACGAATACTATAAAATTATCCGTAACAAGAGAAGATGATGGAGATATCATTGGACCCTGTAACGAAATATTAGCTTTGATAGAAGGCGAAAAAGGAATTTTATATCCATCAGATGTATTTATAAGTGTGGCAAACAATCAAGCTGTAGATGTACAGGACTCCTTAAATGATGTAGTATCTAATGCGATTTCAGGATTATTAGTAGTAATCATCGTTTTATTTCTGTTCATAGGCCTTAGAGAGTCCATAATCGTATCCTTTGTAATTCCATTATCCCTATTATGTAGTTTCATTCTTATGAAAAATACAGACATGACCTTTAATGGCGTATCTGTACTGGCATTAATCCTAGCCTTAGGGATGCTTGTAGATAATGCGATCGTTATAATGGAGAACATAGATAGAATAAGGGATGAAGGATATGATGTAATGACTGCTTCTAAGGTTGCTACAAACCAAGTGGCACCAGCAGTAATGGCATCTACTTTAACTACCATGGCGGCCTTTTTCCCAATGGCCTTGATGGGAGGAATCATGGGACAGTTTATGAAGGTAATCCCTATAGTTGTAATGTTTGCGATAGGTTCATCCTTTGTAATATCCTTAGTAATTACGCCAGTACTTTGTTCTAAGTTTTTAAGTAAATATAAGAAGGATGGAAAGAAAGTTAGTCCTAAGATAAAGAAATTGAATGATATATTTTCTGTAGTATTTGTGTTTATACTTTCAATATATGCCTTTAGTATAGATGGAAAGATTGCCATAATAACTGTAGTATTGGCGATGCTGTTTGCAGGAGCTATATTTATAAAGAAATTTAAAATGAAAGAAAATACTTCCCATGAAGATATGGGTATAATCAAGATTTATTCAAGTTTTATGGGCAGCGTATTAAGTTCTAAAAAGAAGAGAATTTTGGTATTAGTATGTGCCTTTGCTCTATTTGTGACGAGTTTAGCTACAATACCTATGGGATTATTGAAAATTAAATTATTGCCAGATACAGATAGTACAACATTTACGATTAATATAGAGACGCCACCAGGGTATCTTTTAAGTGAAACAGCTCATGTGGTTGAAGAGGTAGAAAGCTTATTATATAAGTATGAAGAAGTAGATAACTTTGTAAGTAGCCTAGGCAGTGATTCTAATAAGGCATCAGTAGATGTAAACCTAGTAGAAACAGATGAAAGGAAAAGAAGTAGTAATGAAATTGCAGCAATGGTTAGAAGTGAAATGGCAAACATTCCTGGAGCTAAGATTACGATAGGTAAGCAACGACATGGTCCTTCTAATGGTAAGCCTATTAGCATTGAATTAAGGGGAGATGACCTAAATCGTATAAAAGAAGTTGCGAATGATTTTAAAAAAATTATAGATAATATAAATGGAACGACAGAGGTATTTACTAGTTTAGAAGGTGGTAGACCAGAACTTCAAATAAAGATTAATAAGGAAAAGGCAGCCACTTTAGGATTAAGCGTGACAGATGTATCTATGCAAATAAGAAATACAATTCAAGGGATAAAGGTATCTGAGCTTAAACAAAACAATGAAGAGACAGATATCATCATAAAAAAGTATAAGGATGAATTTAAAACGCTAAGAGATTTAGAAAAGATAGATATAACTTCTAATAAGGGTGAAAAAGTTCCATTTAAAACAGTTGCAAGTATAAAGGAAGATATAGGACTATCTGAGATCGAACATGATGATTTAGATAGAATCGTAAAAATAGAAGGGGAAGTAGAAGGGGTAACTTCAAGGGATGTAATTCAAGAATTTAAAAATGAAATAAAAGATTATCCCCTACCAAAGGGAGTAAATATAGCTTATGGTGGAGAGACACAAGATACGGAAGAATCTTTTACAGAACTATTTATAGATATGATCATAGCTGTATTGCTAGTATTTATCATATTAGCAGTACAATTTAACTCTCTATCTCAGCCGATCGTAATATTAGTATCCGTTCCGCTAGCAATGATCGGTGTAATGGGGGGACTTATACTTACGAATAACAACTTCGGTATGTATGGGTTTATGGGATTAGTAGCCTTAGTTGGTATAGCGGTTAATGATGCAATCGTATTGGTTGATTATACGAACTATTTGAGAAAAAGTGGGCGCAATTTATTAGATGCGGTTAGAGAAGCAGGAAAGACTAGATTTATGCCAGTGTTTGCAACGTCCATAACGACTATAGGGGGAATATTACCTCTAGCTATAAAGAATGCTGAATATGGAGAAATGGGTTATGCTTTGATATTTGGATTAGTTGCGTCTACCGTATTAACTTTAGTAATCATTCCGATAGGATACTCTTTATTAGAGGAAACTAAGGTGTATTGGTCAAATAAGAAAAAGGGGAGAGTAGAAAATGAAGAAGCTTAAGATATGTGCAACGATTGCATTAACGATAGGATTACTATTTAGTGTCACAGGTTGTGCCAAAAAAGAAGTAGCAGCTCAAGCTGCTCAGAAGAAAGTTGTGCCAGTAGAAGTAATGAAACTCTCCACATCTACAGTTACAGAAGAATATGATTCTTTTGGTAAAACATACCCATTAGAAGAAACAAATGTGGCAGCTAAGACGAAAGGGGAAATAAAGAATATATATTTTAATGTGGGAGATCAGGTAAACAAGGGGGATATTATTTATACTGTAGATAGTGATACCCTTGTGAATAACTGCGATATAAAAATTAGTTCACTGGAAAAAAGTGTAAAGGATTCAGAAATTAAATATAATGATGCATTTAGAGACTATAATAACATGAAGATATTATACGAAAATAAAACGGTCTCTAAAAATGATTTGGATAATGCGCAGTCTCAATTAGATCAAATTGCATTAAGTCTAGATCAATCAAGAAAGGATCTGGAATTAAATAAAAGAGATAAAGAACTATCCATTGGAAACACCATAGTAAAAAGTCCTATAAGTGGTATAGTTGCTGAGAAAAATGTGGAAGTTGGAGAAATGGCAGGGAATGCTGATTTTAAAATAGTTAATTTAAAGAAAATGAATGTTAAAGTGAATGTGGCAGAAAATGTGGTAAACAGAATGAATGTGGGCGACCCAGTGGATGTATATATAGAGTCATTAAATGAAAACTATAATGGAACAATAATTTCCATAAGTCCAGTGGGAACAGGAAATAACGCTACCTATCCTGTAGAAGTAGAAGTTACAAATAAAGATTCTAAAATAAGAAGCGGAATGTTTGCAAAAGCTAATTTTAAAATAGCAAATCTTAATGACCAAATTCAGGTACCTAAAAAGTCTATTTTAAAAGCACAAGATGAAGATTATGTATATGTAGTAGATACGAAAACGAATATGCCTAAGAAAATAGTTGTGGAGAAGGGAATCGTAAACAATGGATTGGTTCAAGTTAAAAATGGATTGAAGGCAGGAGATCAATTGGTTGTAAAAGGTCAAGAATATGTGGATGAAAAAAGTGAAGTTAAAATAATAAACTAATTGGAGGAAATGATGTCTATAAAAATTAGACTTATACTTTCATACATAGGGATGATTCTCATCCCTATAATTCTCATTTTTCTCTTTAATGGTATGTTGAGCGGGTTAGTATTTGATGACAAATTAGACTATTATGAAAAGGCAAATCCATTAAAGTTAACGAGAGCAATGGGTTATAAGAGTGGAAAGATTTTAAGACAATTAAATATAGATTACCTTAACAATAAGGAAAAATTAAAAGATATAAATTATTTAAAAACCTTCGATAAGGAACTAGATGAAATCTTTTTAGGTATTGTAGTAAAGGAAAATGGAAAAGTAAAATATGTTTCGGATATAGTAAATGAAGAAAGAATATTAACTAAATTATCTGACTTTGGTGAAAATACAGATATAATGTATGAAATTGTTGTAAAGGAAAGATTTGTAGTAGCTGCTCAAAGGGATTTTATAATAGATGATTCTAATATGAGTATTTATATTATAATTGATTTGTTAGAAGAGGATGCTGTAATTAATAAAGCTAAAATATTTACTATATCAGTAACGATATTAGCTGTTCTAATAGTAGCCTTTGGATTAACCTTCTCTATGTATAGAGGGATAATAAAACCTATTGAAAAATTAAAAAATGGAACCAGCCATATTAAAAAAGGTAATTTAGATTATCATATAGAAGATCATAGAAATGATGAGATGGGGAATTTAATAAGAGATTTTGAAGATATGAGATTAAGATTAAGACGTGCTAGGGATATGCAAATTAAGTATGAAGAAAACAGAAAAAATCTAATATCTAATATATCCCATGATTTAAAGACGCCCATAATGTCCATAAAAGGATATATAGAGGGAATAAAAGATGGTGTGGCGAAGTCTCCAGAAAAAATGGACAAATATATAAATACGATATATGATAAAGCTAACCATATGGAAAACTTAATAAATGAGTTATTTTTATTTTCAAAGCTTGACTTAAATAAGGTAGAGTTTGATTTTCAATCTATTGATATAGTAAAATATTTAAAATATAGTATTGAAGATTTAAGCTTTGACATGGAAAAGATAGGTGGAAATATAATATTTAATCAAGAAAACGAAGAAATTAGGGTAATAGTAGATTTACAAAGGCTTCAGCGTGTAATACTAAATATTATACAAAATTCTATAAAATATAAATCAGACAAAAATTTAGTAATACAAATAAATATTGAAGAATATGAAGCGTTTGTTCAAATTGAAATTAAGGATAACGGAAAGGGTATAAGCAAAGAGGACCTTCCATATATTTTTGATAGGTTCTATAGGGCAGATAAATCTAGAAATACATCCATTGGGGGAAGTGGATTAGGCTTAGCCATATCTAAGCAGATTATAAAGGCCCATGGGGGAGATATATGGGCTGAAAGTGAGCTAAATAAAGGAACGAGTATATTCTTTTTCATAAGGAAATCTTAAATGAATAGAAAGGGCGGGCTCGTGTGAAGAGAATATTGATTATTGAAGATGATATAAGTATTGCCGAATTAGAAAAGGACTATTTAGAAGTTAGTGGATATAAAGTGGAAATAGAAATAAGTGGTCAAAGAGGGCTAGATAGGGCATTAAATGAAGCGTTTCACCTAATAATATTGGATTTGATGCTTCCAGAAATAGATGGATTTAAAATATGCAAATCTTTAAGAATGGATATAAATATTCCAATACTTATGGTTTCTGCTAAAGGAGAGGGAATAGATAAAATAAGAGGATTAGGTCTTGGCGCGGATGATTATATAACGAAACCCTTTAGTCCGAGTGAATTGGTAGCTAGAGTGAAAGCGCATCTTGGAAGATATGAACGCCTTACTAGTAAAAGTGTAAGTGATAATAAAAATATAGAGATCAATGGATTAGTTATAGATCATTACTCAAAGCGAGCTTATATAAATAATAAGGAAGTGAACCTTACTTCTAAGGAGTTTGACATATTAGAGCTATTAGGTGAAAATCCTAATCGAATCTTTAGCAAAGAAGAAATATTTGAGAGAATATGGGGATTAGATTCTATTGGGGATATATCTACTGTGACAGTTCACATAAGAAAGATAAGAGGAAAAATTGAAAAAGACCCGTCTAATCCACAATATATAGAAACTCTATGGGGCCTTGGATATAGAATTAAAACGAATAAAAACTAGGAGAACTTCTCCTAGTTTTTTTATATTCTTTCTTTTGCTTCGTAATGCGTATGCAGGAGTTCATGCGCTTTTTTACCATAAGGCTTACCGAGATATTCTTCATAAAGCTTTAATATTTCTGGGTTTTCATGAGATTTTCTTAATGTTTTATTTCGATCTTCATTATAAATAGCCTGTTGACGTTTTTTTACGATTTCTTCATTTCCATGATGATAAGGTTGTCCCCCTCCGCCAACACATCCACCAGGACAAGCCATGATTTCAATAGCATGATATTTACTTTTTCCATCTCTTATATCTTCAAGGAGTCTTCTAGCATTTCCAAGACCGTGGGCAATGCCCACTTTTATATCTAGATCTTTTATTTTGACAGTGCCTTCTCGAACCCCTTCCATACCTCTTAGTTGTTTAAATTCAACATCTGTTAATTCTTCACCAGTTAGCCACTCATAAGCTGTACGAAGCGCTGCTTCGATAACGCCACCTGTTGTACCAAAAATAACAGAAGCCCCTGTACTTTTTCCTAAAGGATGGTCAAAATCACTCTCAGGTAAGTTTTTAAAATCGATCCCTGCTTCTTTAAGCATGGCACCAAACTCTCTTGTTGTAATCACGATATCTACATTGTTATGATAATCTTTTGTAAGCTCAGGTCTTTCTGCCTCTGCTTTTTTTGCAATACATGGCATAACTGAAACAACCACAATTTTATTTGGATCTATTCCTAATTTTTTAGCATAGTAGGTTTTTGCAACAACACCAAGCATAATATGAGGGGATTTACAAGTAGAAGGAATATCCAGCATTTCTGGGAATTGATGCTCAATAAATTTTACCCATGCAGGACAACAACTTGTAAGCATAGGAAGTGTTCCGCCGTGTTCAATACGGTGTATCAATTCAGATGCTTCCTCCATGATGGTTAAATCAGCAGCAAAGTCTGTATCAAAAACAGCATCAAATCCCATATTCTTTAAGGCTGTTGCTAATTGACCTGTTACAATGGTTCCAGGTTCCATACCGAAGAGTTCACCGATTGCAACACGAATGGCAGGAGCCACTTGGACAACCACATGTTTGTCGGGGTCACTTAAAGCTTTCCATACCTTATCGGTATGGTTTACTTCTGTAAGGGCTGCTGTAGGACATACGGCGACACATTGCCCGCAGTAGGTACATGAAGATTCCATCATAGGAATGTTAAAGGCTGGGCCTACAATTGCATCAAATCCTCGACCAATAGCAGAAAGGATACCACAGGTTTGTACTTCGTTACACATGGTTTCACAGCGTCTACACATAATACACTTATTTGGATCTTTTACAATGGCGTCACTAGATAAATCTTTATCATAGTGCATTTTTTCACCGTGCCATTTAATCTCTCGTACACCAAGCTCTTTTGCTAATGCTTGCAATTCACATTCTAAGTTTTTAGGGCATGTAAAGCATTCGTTTGGATGGTTTGATAAAAGAAGTTCCACTGCGATTCTTCTGGCATTGATCGCTCTGAGGGAATCGGTTCTTATGATCATGCCATCAGATACTTTTGTTACACATGCTGGAACCAAAGAATTTCGTCCTTTTAATTCTACTGTACATACACGACAGGATGCAGTCTGATTTACAAACTTTAAATCGTGTAAATCAAGATGACAAAGGGTTGGGATTTTTATATTTGCTCTATTAGAAACTTCTAATATGGTGATACCTCTTGGTACTTCCATTTCTTTATTGTTTATGGTTATACGCACCATTTCTTTATTGTTCTCTGACATATTCTCACCTCGCTATGGTTTGATTACTGCGCTGAATTTGCATGTATCAAAACATGCGCCGCATTTGATACATCTACTTTGATCGATCACATGTGTTCTTTTCACTTCGCCGCTAATGCAATCTACTGGACATACTTTAGCACAGGCTGTACAGCCAACACATTTATCCGGGTCAATACTATATTTTGCAAGATGCGTACATTCGCCTGTTGGGCAGTGTTTATCTTTTACATGGGCAATATATTCATCCCAAAAATATTTCATGGTACTTAAAACTGGATTTGGGGCTGTTTGTCCTAAACCACAAAGCGAACCATCTTTTATCATGTAGGATAATTGTTTGAGTGCATCTAGATCTTCCATTGTCCCTTTACCACTAGTAATTTTTTCTAGAAACTCATGCATTCTTTTTGTTCCTACACGACATGGCGTACATCTACCGCAAGATTCATCCATCGTAAATTCAAGATAGAACTTTGCGATATTGACCATACAATTGGTTTCATCCATGACAATCATACCGCCTGATCCCATCATAGATCCAACTTCAATAAGGTGTTCATAATCTATAGGGGTATCAAGATGCTCTTCGGTGATTACACCACCTGATGGTCCCCCTGTTTGTACGGCTTTGAACTTATGATTATTGAATATGCCTCCACCAATATCGTATATGATCTCTCGAAGGGTTGTACCCATAGGAACTTCTACAAGACCTACATTGTTTACTTTTCCTGCAAGCGCAAAAACTTTTGTTCCTTTGCTTTTTTCAGTACCAATAGAGGAAAACCAATCAGATCCTTTTAGGATAATGGATGGAATATTCGCAAAGGTTTCAACGTTGTTTACGCACGTAGGACGATCCCAATATCCTTCTTGTGCAGGATATGGAGGCTTATTGCTTGGTTCACCACGTTTTCCTTCGACAGAATTGATGAGGGCTGTTTCTTCACCGCATACGAACGCACCAGCACCATATTTCAATGTAATGTCAAAACGAAAATCTGTTCCAAAAATATTTTTGCCTAAAAGACCAAGATCTCTTGCTTGGTTAATGGCAATGGTAAGTCTTTCGATAGCGAGTGGATATTCTGCACGAATATAGACAATTCCCTCATTTGCCCCAATAGCATATCCGCCTATGGTCATGGCTTCAATAACACTGTGAGGGTCTCCTTCTAGGATACTTCGATCCATAAAGGCACCAGGATCACCTTCGTCTGCATTACAGATGATATATTTGATTGTACCTTCAGATTTTCTTGTGTATTCCCATTTAAGTCCTGTAGGGAATCCGCCGCCACCTCTTCCGCGAAGTCCTGATTTTTTAATTGTTTCTATTACTTCATCAGGAGTCATTTTTGTTAGGGACCTACCAAGGGCGTCATATCCGTTAAAAGCAATATATTCATAAATATCTTCTGGATTGATTAATCCGCAGTTTCTTAAGGCAATACGAAGCTGTTTTTTATAAAAGAGCATATTTTTATGCTGTTCGATTTTTTCATGTTTCCTTGGTTCTTCATACAAGAGTCTTTCGACTTTTCTTCCTTTGATAATGTGTTCATCAACGATCTCGGCTGCATCTTTTGGCTGGACTCTTACGTAAAAGACGTTATCTGGTTCTATTTTTACAATTGGACCTTGTTCACAAAATCCAAAGCAACCTGTTTTGATGACTTGTACTTCTTCGTCGTATCCCCGAGCCTTGAGAATTAGGTTGAAATTTTTAATGACTTTATCACTATCGCTTGCTATGCAACCTGTACCACCACAGATTAGTATATTTGTCCTGAATTTGCTCATGCGCTCCCTCCTCTATAAAAAAATTATGCGCGATCAAATGAAGCATCTATAATAGATTCTTTTAAAGGTTCTCCGCCTTTTATATGTTTTTTTACAATTTCGCGCCCCTTTTCCCCATCTACTTTTCCGTAAAGAATCGGGTTTTGACCAGGGATATTTAACTGCACAATGGGCTCGCTGTGACAATAGCCAATACAACCTACTGGAATGATTTTTACATTTTCAAGATTTTCCTTGGACACTTGATCTACAATTGCACTTAAAGTTTCTCGTGCCCCCGATGCAATGCCGCAGGTTGCCATACCCACTAAGACTTCTATTTGGTCGCCACTTTCTTCTCCATGTTCTCTTAAATTCACTTTTTTTAGAGATTTTTCCCGAATTTTTTTCAATTCTTCTATGGATTTAATTTGCATGCTGCTACCTCCTATTTACGGTAAGTATCAATAATCGTATCTATATCATCCGTTTTTACTCTGCCATATACTTTGCCATCAACCATAACTACTGGTGCCAGTCCACAGGCACCGATGCAGCGAACTTCTTTTAATGTGAAAAGGTCATCTTTTGTTGTTTCGCCTGATACGATTTCGAGTTTTTCTTTTAATTGATCTAAAATTTTATCTGCACCCTTTACAAAACATGCAGTACCCATGCATACACTGATGGAATGCTTTCCTTCAGGTTTTGTTGTAAAATAGGAGTAAAAACTTACTACACCAAAAACTTCAGCGCCAGGAATACCGAGTTTTCTTGCTACAAAGAGTTGTACATCTCTTGGAAGATAGCCAAATAGATCCTGCGCTTTGTGAAGCACTTCGATGAGGGTGCCTTTTGTTGATTGAAAGCTATCAATATATTTTTCTAATGCATCAAATTTTTCTTTTGGTAAATCATTTGCCATCATGTCACCTTCCTTTCTAAAAGATTTTAGATATATCTTTGTATAATGTTCCCGAATGGGTATGAGATCATGCATATTTCGTTAATAATCATAGTAAATTGAGAATGGACGACGGTATGTTTTGTGGGATTGACTTTGTATTTTCACATTGATAACATGATAATATAAATATAATTATTTTAAATAATCATAAGGAAATGGTATGAGATGAGTAAAATCAATGAAAGAAAAAGAATCAGAGAGATTGTTTCTGTTTTTGTAAAACATGGCATAAAAAAGGGGAGAATGAATCCAGAAAAGGCAAGACAAGCGCTGGAAGAATTAGGACCCACCTTTGTGAAAATAGGGCAAATATTGTCCACACGTCCGGATGTTTTGCCGGATGAATATATCCATGAGTTTGAAAAACTACAAGACCGTGTAAAAACAGAGAAATATGAAGATGTAAAAGCAATCATAGAAAAAGAATTAGGAAGTGCTATAAAAAATCTGTTCGCGCATTTTGACCCAGAGCCCATTGCATCTGCTTCTATGGCGCAAGTCCATTTGGCATGCACAGAAAACGGTGAACAAGTTGTCCTAAAAATTCAACGACCTAATGTAAAGGAAGCCATGCTTAGTGATATTGCACTATTAAAAAGACTTATGAAAATTGGAAAATTTGTACCTCAAAAGCATGTGATTGATTTTCAAGAAGTAGTGGATGAATTAGGGCGGACCATGCAACAGGAATTAGACTTTTCTAATGAAGTGAAAAATATTGAACATTTTCATAAAAACCATAAAGAAGCAAGCTATATTATTTGCCCAAAGGTATATAAGGAATATACTACTTCCAATATATTAGGGATGGAATATATAAAAGGGATAAAAATAAACAATGTTGACGAACTCAAGAAGAAAGGATATAACCTAAAAGATCTAGCAAAAAAGCTTGCAGATAATTATGTGAAACAAATCTTTAAAGATGGTTTTTTCCATGCAGATCCGCATCCTGGAAATATATTTATTTGTGACAAGAAAATTGCGTATATTGATTTTGGGATGATGGGTTTTTTAGATAAAAATATGAAAAATAAGCTCAATGATTTATTATACGCAGCAGCAACAAGAGATGTAGAAGCCCTAACGCAAGGGGTCTTAAGAATGGGAATAAAAAAAGGAGAAGTTCATATAAAAACCCTTTATTCTGATATTGAGGAGATTTATAATAAATATGTGCAAGAAAGCTTACAAGATATTGATTTTCCGCAGCTCTTAAATGAAATGTTCCATGCAAGTAAAAGGAATAATATTGCTATGCCTAAAAATATGACACTGTTTTTAAAAGGGATGATGACGATTGAAGGGATAGTAGCAAAACTTGATCCAGATATGGATATTATGGATGTGGCGATACCTTATATAAAGGAATATTTTATTTTAAAAAGAAATTATAAACAAGACCTAATTGACCAATTAGAAAATATTTATCAATTATCAAAATATGGATTAAAAATTCCTATTAAGACATTAGAGCTAATCAATAGTGCGTTAGGTGGAAAACTTAAAGTTCAAATAGAACATAAAAATCTAGAAGAAAGCATCAATCAGTTAAGCAAAATGACAAATCGAATCGTATTTGCTCTGATTATGGCCTCTATTGTGATTGGATCATCACTTGTCATTACTGCAAATGTAGGACCCAAAATCTATGACATTTCATTTTTTGGACTTGTTGGTTATTTAAGTGCAGGGATTATGGGAATATGGATTTTGATTTTGATTCTTAGAAATGAGAAGATGTGATTTGAAATAAAGATCATGATTTAGTATAATGAGAAAATGAAGATTAAAATAGAAGGAGGGAATAAGGACAATGGGAATTAAGAGATTTGAAGGTACAGGGAGAATGAGCCGTGCAGTAGTACATAATGGAACCGTTTATTTATGTGGGCAGACTTGTAGTGATGAGGATAAAGATATAAAAGAACAAACAAAAGTTGTATTAGAAAAAATTGAAGCGTTGCTTGATCAATATGGATCAGATAAACAGCATATACTTTCTACAACCATTTACATAAAAGATATGGCATTGTTTCAAAATATGAATGAAGTTTGGGATGCATGGGTTGAAAATGGATTTGAACCTGCAAGAGCTTGTGTGGAAGCTAAAATGGCAAGAGAAGAAATTCTTATTGAGATGTCTGTTGTTGCAGCTGTGAAGTAATATAAATGCAATTAATATACAAGAGGACAATATCTTGGTTGTACTTTTACTAATTATTTCTATAAAACACAAGAATTACACACTTGTAATTGCAGGATATATATGATATATTAGTATATGTTCCGTAAAACATGGGAATGCTCATTAAAATATAATAATGTATCACGTATATGGAGAGATGACCGAGTGGCTAAGGGGCACGCCTGGAAAGCGTGTAAGGCTGTAAGGCCCCGCGGGTTCGAGTCCCGCTCTCTCCGCCATTAGAAAAGTTTATAAAGTTTGCTGTGCTAGATGGGGAGGTAGCGGTGCCCTGTAACCTGCAATCCGCTATAGCAGGATTGAATACCTATGGGCGGTCTGTTACTGTGAAGTCTGCCCTGTATAAGTGGCGATGAAGATTGGGTCCTGCGCAACGAGAATCTGTGAACTCCGCCAGGTTCGGAAGGAAGCAACGGTAAGCAGACACTCTTGTGTGCCGTGGGGGAGCCTGAACCGAGTTAACTGTACAGGTTACGTTTGTAGTAGTTTATCAACCATAGGTGCACAGCTTTACATAAGCATTTGACATGTAGGTTTCTCTACATGTTTTTTTACTTATATAAGTAAAAAAACATATTGAGTGATAAAATAAATTATGAAAATATAATGAAAAAGTGAACTGGTTATTATTTTATAGATGAATGAATAATAAAAAAAATAGTATATGAGGAATAAATGGTATTTATTAAGATGATACCGAAGGACTTATAGATACTTAATAAATCCTAGTAAAAAATTTAGAATAGATCTATACAACTTTGTATATGGAAAGTAGGTGGCATAAATGGGATATGTGGCTATTTATAGAAAGTGGAGACCGAAAGTTTTTGAAGATGTAGTAGGCCAAGATCATATTACACAAACTTTAAGAAACCAAATAAAAAATGATAATATTGCCCATGCCTATTTGTTTTGTGGTACAAGAGGAACGGGGAAAACATCTACAGCGAAAATATTAGCGCGTGCTGTAAATTGTTTAAATCCTGATGATCATAATAATCCTTGTAATACATGCGAAATTTGTACTGGGATTCAGCATGAGAGTATTATGGATGTGGTAGAAATCGATGCGGCTTCCAATAATGGTGTAGATGATATTAGGGAACTTCGAGAGAATGTAAAATATCCACCTACAAAGGGACGCTATAAAGTATATATTATTGATGAGGTACATATGCTCTCTACAGGGGCTTTTAATGCGTTGCTTAAAACCCTTGAGGATCCCCCTTATTATGTGATATTTATTTTGGCTACAACAGAACCGCATAAGATTCCTGCAACAATTCTTTCACGGTGTCAGAGGTTCGATTTTAAACGTGTAACGGAAGAAGATATTGTGAAGAGAATGAGCTATATTTGTGGTCAGATGCGTATAAAAGTGGAAGAACGTGGATTGAAATTAATTGCTAGAAATGCAGATGGAGCTCTTCGTGATGCTTTAAGTATATTAGACCAATGCGTATCTTTTGGGGTAGGGGAAATTACGTATAAAGATGTGATTGATATACTTGGAGTTGTCAGTGATTCTTTTTTATTCAGCTTAGTTGATTATATTGTAGATAGAGATGTAAAAAACGCCATAGAATTGATTGAGGAATTGGTGGCTTCGGGAAAAGACATACAACAATTTATCAAAGATATGATTGAGCACTACAGAAATCTTATGATGACAAAGGTGTCAAAAGAGCTAAAAGGACTTATTAATCTCTCGGAAGAAAATATTGAGCGTTTAATGACTCAAGGGAAGAACGTGCAAATGAATACAATTATGAGAACGATTCGAGAATTGTCTCAAACGTCAGTAGATGCCAAATGGGCAACACAACCGAGAATACTTCTAGAAGTTGCTGTTATAAAACTATGCCAACCTATGATGGATCAATCTGTTGAAGGATTAATAGAACGAATTGAAATTTTGGAGAAAAGGATTCGATCTGGGGAAATAAATATACAAAAGCATGGTGCTGAAGAGAAAAACAAAGAAGAAAAAGATATAAAGCAAGAAAATAGTATAAATGAGAAAACGCCAAAGCAAAAGTTTACTCCTGCAAACTTTGATGGATTGAAAAAAGGATGGAATCAAATCCTACAAGTCATAAAAAAAAGAAAAATTTCTATATACGCTGTACTTATAGAAGGACAACTTGTGAAGGTAGAAAAAAATGTTTTGGTGGTATCTTTCAAAAGTGGCTTTGGATTTCATAAAGAAGCAGTGGCTAAGAGTCCATATAAAGAATTTGTTGAAAGTGTCATTGCAGAGATGGTGGGACAAAAGGTTCACTTAAAGTGTGTTATGGAGGATGAATTGGAGAATCTTCCTGTTGAGGAAAAAAAGGATTCATCTCAAGAAGATATGGAAGCAAAAAAAATTATTGAGATGTTTGGAGAAGGGCTAGTTGAAATTTTAGAGGACTAAAATAAGGTTTTGTAATGATTCGATCTATATATGGAAAATATATATGATATAATATACTATGATAAAGGCGTAATAGGGTTAAGGATGTTTAAAGTGATTTAAAATACATATACATGAAATGAATGAGGAGGAGATTAAAATGGCAAAAGGGAAAGGTAAAATGCCAATGATGCCTGGAAATATGAACAATATGATGAAACAGGTTCAAAAGATGCAAAAACAAATGGAAAAAACGCAAGCAGAATTAGAAGAAAAAGAAGTAGAAGCTAGTGTGGGTGGTGGCGCTGTATCTGTAAAAGTAAATGGAAAAAAAGAATTGTTAGATGTAGTGATCAAGCAAGAAGTTGTTGATCCAGATGATATAGAAATGCTTCAAGACTTAATTATGGCTGCCGTTAATGAAGCGCTAAGAAAAGCAGATGATATGATGAATTCTGAGATGGGAAAAATTACAGGGGGCATGAATGTTCCAGGATTATTTTAAATCAATGCCGAGCCTTAAGGCTCGGCTCTTTTAGTATAGGAGAGAGGTGAGTAAAATGAATTATTATGCTGCGCCTGTGGCGAGACTGATAGAAGAGTTTTCAAAACTTCCGGGTATAGGGAGAAAAACAGCACAACGATTAGCTTTTCACGTATTAAATATGAGAGAAGCAGATGTAGTGAATCTATCAGAATCGATTGTAGATGCGAAAAAGAAAATAAAATATTGTTCTCAGTGCGGCAATATGACAGATATAGATCCGTGTAATATATGCAGGAATACACAAAGAGATAAAAGGTTTATATGCGTAGTTGAAGATCCGAGAGATGTTGTTGCTATGGAAAAAATAAGAGAATTTAAAGGAATTTATCATGTTTTACATGGTGCGATATCCCCTATGGATGGAATAGGACCAGAAGAGATTAGAATTAAAGAATTATTGATAAGGCTTCAAAATGATGAAGTGGAAGAAGTGATACTCGCTACAAACTCAACGATAGAAGGGGAAGCGACCGCTATGTATATCTCAAAGCTCGTAAAACCTTCAGGCATAAAAGTCACAAGAATCGCGCACGGTATTCCTGTGGGGGGAGATTTAGAATATGCTGATGAAGTGACTTTATCTAAGGCGTTAGAAGGTAGGCGGGAAATATAGTAATAAAACATAGATGTATAATTCAAAGGTGTTGGGGGTTAAAACTTTTCTTGTAAAACTTTTAAATAGATTGAATATTTGAATTATTTGATTTGTTCAAAATTCACTTGAAATAATCAATGCGCTTTGATATAATACTATTATAAAATTTCAAATTAGACCTTATTTATTTAGGTGCCCAAAGCATTAGCGTAGATAAGGCTCGTATGATTATTAGATTAATCGACGAGCCTTTTTATTTTGTCCAAGAGAATTGTACTATACATGAGATAGATGAATATATTTTTATAGATAGATTGATAAAAAATGTTCAAATACACGGGGACGACGAACGATAAAGAATTCAAATAAATTATCAATTTTGGTATGGAAATAAATGATAATGAAAATTGAAATAAAAATAAAAGGGAGGAAGAAGTATGATTACAAATGGTTTTACGTATCTAGCATTTATTATTTTATTTGCCAGCCTTATTGTATTGGCAGAGAAAAAAAGTAAAGGAAAATTTTTTGAATATGTTCCAGCTATTGTATTATTATATTTTGTAGTAATGTTGCTCTCAACGTTTAAAGTATGGCAGAAAACAGATGATGTGAATATGTATTATAAGTTAGTAAAAGGTAATTTGTTACCAGCTATGATATTTTTAATGTTGTTAAGATGTGATTTGAGACAAATTATGAAACTAGGACCCAAAATGTTATTAGGATTTTTTGCAGCTTCTTTTAGTATCGGAGTAGGATTTATTATTTCCTATGGGATATTTAAAGGCATGTATGAATCAGATACTTGGAAAGCTTTTGCGGCTCTTGCAGGAAGTTGGATGGGTGGAACAGGAAATATGGCAGCCATACAAGGGGCGTTGAATGTATCAGATGCAAGTATGGGATATACCCTTCTTATTGATTCTATCGATTATTCGATATGGGTTATGCTATTACTTGCGTGTGTACCTTATGCAAAAAAGTTTAACAAATGGACGAAAACGGATACGCGTATAATTGATGAAGTAGGAGAACAACTAGCAGCTTCAAGTGAAGAAACTAGAAAAAATATTGAATTTCTTGATTTGATATTGTTACTAGGTTCAAGTTTATTTGTATCTGCGATGTCACAGGCTATGGCACAAGTTTTACCGCAAACAACGTTTCTTTCTGCAACGACATGGGCTGTTATTATAGCTACACTTGCAGGGGTTATCTGTGCAATGACATCTCTTGGAAAAAGACCCGGATCCTCTCAAATATCAAATGTTATGCTATATACAATTGTTGGATTGATTGCTTCAAGAGCAAATTTTGCAGAATTAACACAAGCGCCGCTGTATATCACTGCAGGATTTGTAATTTTGGGGGTGCATGCTATTGTATTGGCTGTAGTAGCTAAAATATTCAAATTAGACTTATTCACATGTGGTGTAGCGAGCCTAGCGAATATAGGAGGTGTAGCATCAGCACCTATATTAGCCGCTGCATATAGTGAAGCCTTGATTCCTATAGGCGTTTTAATGGCTATGATGGGATATATCATAGGAACTGGTGGCGGTCTTTTGATAGGGAAAATTCTTTCTGTCATGTAAATAATTTAAGGAGATTAATTAAGATTAATATGGTATAGTAGGTATAAGATATAAGAATAGAAGTGGATGTTTTTATGTTTAAAAGGCTACGATATAAACAATGTTAAGATAAGGATGATTCGTATGTATAATAAAAATACGGTGTATATCATAGGACATGGAAAGACCAATATTGACAATGCTATTACAGATCAATTTAAGATATTTTTTATTGGTTTCGTAATAGATACGTTGACGGATGAAGTAGTAGATGCAAAAGCGAGTGCAACAATAGAAATTACATCGGAATTTATAAGCAGTATTTTCATAGGAAAAACATTTGATTCGATTGATGTTGCTGTAGAACAAGAGATCAAAAGAAGATATTTTGGCTCATCCCAAAGAGCGATTATTATTTCTTATAAAGATGCTGTTAGAAAATATAAAGAAGTAAAGGAAAAATACTATTCTTAAATTGTACTGCTTTATTTAATGGATATATTATGATGTGACGTAATATATTTACCTAAATGAAATCCAGTATAAGCAATCTTCTATTGCTTATACTGGATTTTTTACTTAAATTTATGATGGAGGGATTTATAATGAAAATAACAGATATTAAAATAGGATTTATTTCAGTGCCATTAAAAACACCCTTTAAGACAGCCCTTAGGACAGTAGAGGCTGTAAATGATATTATCGTAAAGATAGAAACTGATACAGGGCATGTGGGATATGGGGAGGCTCCTCCTACAGGTGTTATTACTGGAGATACTACTGGAGCTATTGTTGGGGCTATTGAAGACCATATCAAAAAGAACTTAATAGGTAGAGAAATAGAAGAGATGGAAGAAATGATGAAAGTGATAGATCGTTCTATTGTAAAAAATAATAGTGCAAAAGCAGCAGTAGATATAGCAATTTATGATTTGTATGGGCAACTTTATCATGCACCTATTTATAAACTTTTAGGAGGATATAGAAAGGAAATCACTACGGATATAACCATAAGCGTAAATGACCCTGAAGAAATGGCGAGAGATAGCATAGATGCTGTTAATAGAGGATATAAAACTTTGAAAATAAAAGTGGGTAAAAATACAGCACTAGATATTCAACGAATTAAAGCTATTAGAGAGGCCATTGGCTATGATATAGATATTCGAATAGATGCAAATCAAGGATGGAAGCCTAAAGAAGCAATACAGATATTGAGAAAAATGGAAGATATAGGATTTAACATAGAATTTATTGAACAACCAGTTGCTGCACATGATATAGAAGGTCTTAAGTTGGTGACGGATCATACCAATATTCCTGTATTGGCTGATGAAAGTGTATTTTCGCCAAAAGATGCGATGCACATCATTCAAACGAGAGCGGCTGATTTGATAAATATTAAACTTATGAAAACGGGCGGTATTTACAATGCACTTAAGATTTGCTCTATTGCAGAAATGTATGGCATAGAATGTATGATAGGTTGCATGCTTGAAAGTAAAGTTAGTGTTACAGCGGCAGCGCACTTAGCAGGTGCAAAATCTATTATTACGAAGATCGATCTTGATGGACCTGTATTGTGTAAAGAAGATCCAATCACAGGAGGCGCTATATTTGATGAATATAAAATTACATTAACAGATGAACCAGGGTTTGGATTTAAAAATATTGATAAAATAAAGTGGAAATGAATATAAGTTAAAAAATATAAATACATCCCTAAAATTTAAAACGTTAGTATGAGCCCTTGTCTATGTGTATATCTAATCCAAAATATGGATATAATACATATAAATAGGTAATGGGGGTAATGATATGCGTCAAAGGATGAATCGTTCTGGAAGAAATATTAAGAGCGAAAATGGTTTTTTTGATCGAGTAGGCAGCTTTTATGCGCAGGTTGTGAATGGTGAAGATATACGAACGGAAGACGATAAGATTGTAGATACCATAAAATCAGCCCATGAAGAATGGAGAAATGCAGAAGAATTCTTTCAAAGTGCAACAGATCCAGACTTAATAGATTATGCTATATATAGAGTAGAGGCTGCTAAAACCAGATATGCTTATCTTATGAAAATAGCAAGAAAAATGGGTATAAAATCCAATATGCAGTAGATAAAAGGCAGGGTGCTCATGAAGACACCTGTCTTTTTCTATGTTTTTTCTTAGTGTTGTAATATTTGGGGTACAAACTTTATATAATGAATTATAATGAAAGGTTTTATGAATAAATATTAGGAGGGATTTGTGGTGGGAATGGGAATAGAATTAAATATTATTTTAGCTTATGCATTTGGATTGATTTTACTATATATCGTAGGATATATATTGTTGATACCTATAAAATGGACTATGAAATTGATGTATAATGGAATAATTGGTGGAATTGTGCTGATTCTTCTTAACTTAATAGGTAGTTTTTGGAATATACATATTGCCATTAATCCTATTACTGCTTTGATCGCGGGAATATTAGGTGTGCCAGGGGTTGTTTTGATGGTGGTGCTACAATATTTGCTGTAGGATGGAAAATATAATGCAGTAGATCGAAAAAATTTTAAAATATAAAAGGTGGATATTTGACCATGAAAAGTTATTACAATTTATGGATTGAAAGCTACTTTTTTATTGTATACAAAGTGTGTTGACATGAATTCTTCGATCTGTTATACTATGGAATAAGCGCTGTAGCAATATAAAAAGTGCAATACATACTAAATATTTAGATGGTGTTATAGTTCTAGAATAACTATACTAGTACAGATATACGATTATACTATTGTGATATAACAGCTTGTGATTTATGCAATAGTGTGTTTTATGTGCTCCAAAATTACTTGACAATCCATCTTTTTTGAAAGGTAAAAAAGATATACGCGAGAAATAGATAAAAAACTGGAAAAATTCCGAAAAATATAATAAAATGTTAAAAGAAGTTACTACAAATATAAAAATAGCATTAAAGGGGGAATTAAAGTGTCAAAAAAAATGAAAACAATGGATGGGAATACAGCTGCTGCTTATGTATCTTATGCATTTACTGATGTTGCAGCAATTTACCCGATTACACCATCATCAAACATGGCTGAATTTGTTGATGAATGGGCTGCTAGTGGACAAAAAAATATTTTTGGACAAGAAGTACAAGTTACAGAAATGCAATCAGAAGCAGGAGCAGCAGGAGCAGTACATGGTTCTCTTGCAGCAGGCGCATTAACTACAACTTATACAGCTTCACAAGGATTGTTACTTATGATTCCGAATATGTATAAAATTGCAGGTGAATTATTACCTTCAGTATTTCATGTAAGCGCACGTGCGCTAGCGAGTCATGCACTATCTATATTTGGAGATCATTCAGATGTTATGGCAACAAGACAAACTGGTTTTGCAATGCTTGCATCTGGAAGTGTGCAAGAAGTTATGGATTTAGGAGGCGTTGCACATTTAGCGACGATCAAATCTAAAGTACCATTCACGCATTTCTTTGATGGATTTAGAACTTCACATGAAATTCAAAAAATCGAAACAATAGATTATTCAGAATTTGCAAAGCTTGTAGATTATGATAAGGTGAAAGAATTTAGAAATAATGCATTAAATCCAGAACATCCAGTTACTAGAGGAACAGCACAAAATCCAGATATTTTCTTCCAAGCAAGAGAAGCCTGTAACAAATATTATGATGCAGTTCCAGATATTGTAGCAGATTATATGAAAGAAATCAGCAAAATTACTGGAAGAACATACAAGCCTTTTGATTATGTAGGTGCACCAGATGCTGAAAATATTATTATTGCAATGGGTTCCGTAACAGATGCGATTGAAGAAACAATTGATTACTTATTAGCGAAAGGCGAAAAAATCGGTTTAATCAAGGTAAGATTATATAGACCATTTAGTGAAAAATATTTCTTTGATGTATTCCCAAGTACAGTGAAGAGAATTGCAGTACTTGATAGAACAAAAGAACCAGGTTCCCTAGGAGAGCCACTATATCAAGATGTACGTACATTATTCTATGATAAAGAAAATGCACCGATGATTGTGGGTGGTCGTTATGGATTGGGTTCAAAAGATACAACGCCTGCACAAGTGAAAGCAGTATTTGATAATTTAAAAGAAGCTACGCCTAAAAATGGATTTACATTAGGAATTGTTGATGATGTAACCAATACATCTCTTGAAATAAAAGAAAAAATTACAACGGCTCCAGAAGGAACAATCAGATGTAAGTTCTGGGGATTGGGTTCTGACGGTACAGTAGGTGCAAACAAAAACGCTATTAAGATTATCGGAGATAACACAGATCTTTATGCACAAGCATATTTTGCATATGACTCTAAAAAATCTGGTGGGGTAACTATTTCTCACTTGAGATTTGGTAAAAAACCGATTAAGTCTACATACTTAATTAGTGAATCTGATTTTGTATCTTGTTCAACACAAGCATATGTAAATCAATATGATATGTTAGCTGGCTTGAAAGATGGCGGTAAATTCTTACTTAATTGTCAGTGGACACCAGAAGAGTTGGAAGAAAAATTACCAGCATCTATGAAGAAATACATTGCAGCGCACAACATTGATTTCTATATTTTAAATGCTACAGATATAGCTGTAGAAATTGGACTAGGAAATAGAACAAACATGATTATGCAATCTGCATTCTTTAAACTAGCACAAGTAATTGACATAGATGATGCAATAACATATTCAAAAGCAGCGATTACAAAAACATATGGTAAAAAAGGTGAAAAAATTGTTAGTATGAATCATAAGGCTGTTGAAAAAGGGATTGATGCATTAGTTAAGATTAATGTACCGGCTTCATGGGCAAATACAGAAGCAGTAGAAGAAGCAGCAGCAACAGCAACAGCAAGCGTAGAAGAACCAGACTTCATTAAAAATGTATTAAGACCGATCAACGCACAAGAGGGAGACAAGCTTCCTGTAAGTACATTTGTAGGAAGAGAAGATGGAACATTCCCAATGGGTACCGCTGCTTATGAAAAGCGTGGCATCGCAGTAAATGTTCCAGAATGGCAGATGGATAAGTGTATTCAATGTAACCAATGTTCATTCGTTTGTCCACATGCTGCAATTAGACCAGTATTATTAACAGAAGAAGAAGTGAAAAATGCACCAGAAACTTTTGGAATTAAGAAAGCTACAGGTAAAGGATTTGAAGGCTTAGCATATCGTATGCAAGTAAGTTCGCTTGATTGTACTGGATGTGGAAACTGTGCTGACATCTGTCCGGCAAAAGAATCAGCATTGATTATGAAGCCACTTGAAACACAAACAGAAGCGGAAGTTGCAAACTGGGATTATGCAATGACTGTTTCACATAAAGCAAACCCAACGAAGAAAGAAACTGTAAAGGGAAGTCAGTTTGAGCAACCACTTCTTGAGTTCTCAGGAGCTTGTGCGGGTTGCGGAGAGACACCATATGCTAAAGTAATTACGCAATTATTCGGAGATCGAATGATGATTGCAAACGCTACAGGATGTTCTTCTATTTGGGGAGCTTCAGCACCAGCTACACCATATTGCACAAACCATGAAGGTAAAGGTCCTGCTTGGGCAAACTCACTGTTTGAAGATAATGCTGAGTATGGATTAGGTATGGCGCTTGGTATAAAACCTATGGTGAAGAAATTAGAAAAAGCAATGAAGGAACTTGTTGCATTAAATGTGTCTGAAGAAGTAAAAGCACCATTCGTAGAATGGTTAGAAGGAAAAGCAGATGCAGAAGCTTCTAAAGCTGCTGCAACAAAAATTCTTTCAACATTAGCATCAAACAATGTGACGGATGAAGAAGCGAAAGGTCTTTTAGCACAAATTGAAGAACACAAAGACTTCTTAATCAAGAAATCTGTATGGATTATTGGTGGAGATGGATGGGCAAATGATATTGGTTATGGTGGACTTGATCATGTACTTGCATCAGGAGAAAATGTAAACGTATTGGTATTCGATACAGAAGTTTACTCAAACACTGGTGGACAGTCTTCAAAAGCTACACCAACAGCAGCTGTTGCGAAATTTGCGGCATCTGGTAAGAAAGTGAAGAAGAAAGACCTTGGTATGATCGCTGCAACTTATGGCTATGTATATGTAGCACAAGTAGGTATGGGTGCAGATAAGAATCAATTCATGAAAGCAATCACAGAAGCTGAGAGCTACGATGGACCATCTCTAATCATCGCATATGCGCCATGCATCAACCATGGTATTAGAGAAGGAATGGGAAGAGCTCAAGCAAATATCAAACAAGCAGTAGATTGCGGATACTGGCATTTATATAGATTCAACCCAATGTTAGCAGAAGAAGGTAAAAATCCATTTACATTGGATTCAAAAGAACCAACAGCAAGCTTTAGAGAATTCTTAAATGGACAGGTAAGATATACTTCTCTTGCAAAGGGATTCCCAGAAACAGCTGAGGGACTATTTGAAAAAGCTGAAAAAGATGCGAAAGAAAGATATGAAACTTATAGAAAAATGGCAGAAAAATAAATTAAAAAAGGTGCGTAGCTAAGAGCTACGCACCTTTTTTAATTTATAAATATTTACTTTAATAAAAGAGAAAAAAACGAATATATATAATTATAGGATGAAAAGAAAAGGAGGAAAACGTATGGGTAAACCGATATTGGAGGTAGAAGAAAGGAAGAGAACAAAGAAAAAGGCATTAAAAAAACTAAGAAAAAATGGGTTTGTACCAGCTGTTGTTTATGGAAATGCCAAAGAAACGAAACAAGTTCAGGTAAATAAAAGAGAATTAGACAAGATATTGAATCAGTATAGCGTTGGTTCAAGTATAAATTTTCATATTGGAAATGAGATGAGACCGGCTATTATAAAAGATATTCAAAGACATATTACGAAATTGCATGTTTTGCACATAGACTTACAAGAGTTAGATGAAGATAAAAAAGTAAAAGTGAAAATACCTATATATTTAACGAATAAATCAGTTGTAGAATCAAGTACATCTGTAATACAGCAACAAATGACAGAATTAGAAATACAAACTTATCCATCATATCTTCCACAATCTATAGAAGTTAATGTATCTAACATGCAATTTGGAGTGCCTTTAACAGTGGGTAAATTACAAATTTTCACCCATTCACATATTGAAGTGTTAAATGAGTCGGAAGAAATTATAGCTTTACTTACTACAGCCACTAGATTGGAAATGAAAGAAGAAGATTCAGAAAGCTTGTTAAATTAAGTAAATTAGATAAACAACACCCAAATTTGATTTTAAGTTGTTTATCTATACGAAGAAGAGAAATAAGACATACGATAAAAATATACCCCTTCAAATAAATTAGTGAATGTCAGTATATAAAAAAAGTGGATTGGAGATACTGACTACTAGATTGAATGAAGGAGGTATGTTTTTTATGTTGCAATCTAATGTTCGTGCGGATATAAGAGGAGCACTTGGGTCTAATGCAAGTCATCGTGTAAGAAATATTGGACATGTTCCAGGGGTGGTATATGGACGAAATTTAGATACAAAGTGTATTGAGATCGATACAAAAGAAATGGATAAAGCACTTAGAAGTTATGGAACAAATGTACTTGTAGATTTACAGATAGGTTCAGAAAAATATACAACCTTGGTTAAAGATGTTCAAAGGGATCCCTTAACAGGGCATTTGGTACATATAGATTTTCAACAAGTTTGTCAAAATGAACGAATTCATACAACAGTACCCATTAAACTAATAGGGAAAGAAAAAGTAGAATCAAGTATAAGTGTGATACAACAGCAATTAAGAGAAGTACATATTGAGTGTTTGCCAAATCATATTCCAGAGAGTGTAGAAGTAGATGTATCGTTGTTATCATCTGGAAATCCTCTAAAAATAGCAGATGTAGAGTTTGGTGAAGAATTGAGTATACTAAATGAACCCTACGAAATTGTTGTAGCGCTTACAAGAGCAGAAAGAATAGTAGAAAGTAGTGACGAAGAAGAAAATTTATTTGAAAAGGTTATAGAAGGATTTAAGGATATAAAGTAGGCAAATTTATTTGCCTACTTTAATAATATAGATTTTCTAATTAAATATTTAATCTATGATCATACTCTTTATTTTGAAAAAAAGTATGTTATATATGTAATATTGACTAGCGTATTTTCTTGTGGGATAGTACCAATTATGCTAGTTAAAAGGGATTTACAATAAAAAATAAATTACTAGTTGACAGGTGATGATCAATATGATAACATATATCTTGTTGCTGCTGATGCGAAGTTATGAAATGAAAAGTAGTAACAGAAAAAGTTGTTGACAAACGCATTGAAAAATGATAAGATAGTTAAGTCGCCAATCGGCGTTGAAAAATAAAATTTGATCTTTGAAAACTACACAGTGTAAGAATTTAAGCCAGCACTTGACTTGTGTCAAGTACAATAAGTTCTAAGAACTTAAAGCAATAATGAGCAATGAACTTTTTATTTTGAGCAACGGAAATTATGAACGATAGTGAATAATTTC
>NZ_SLWV01000016.1 GCF_004345705.1 Marinisporobacter balticus | reverse complement strand
TTTTATCTTCCACCATTCTTGTTTTTTTCTATTATACATAAAAATACCCTACAGGGTAGACTTTTTTTAATGTCTACTCTATAGGGTACATTTTATTTCAAAGAAGGTTTTTTATCTTTATACAATACCTTGCGCCATCATTGCATCAGCTACGCAATTTTCTTCTATACCTTCTCTATTTTTTAAAAATGATCTAAATATAGCGTGGCACATATATATATAATATACATAAAGGTACATGGTCTAAAAAGAATAAAATAACTTATAAATTACAAATAGTATTAATTTATGCCACTTTATAGATAAAGATATGATAAAATCAAATAGGATTATAAGGAATGTGAAACAAATAATTTAAATAGTAAGTGAATAAATTATTTTTTAAAAATTACTAAATATAGATAAGGGTGATGAAGAATATGGATATTTATTATATAGAAAGAAAAAGTGGGAAGAAACAAAAAGAAATTGTAGCAGGAAATAAATTTTTAGAATGGATTTATGACACAAAACCAGGGAATACCCTACTCGAAATATTTGTTAAGAAAAAGTTGTTTTCTTCAATATATGGTAAATTTCAGGAATTATCTTTTAGTAGAAAAAAGATAAAAGATTTTGTTGGTAATCTCTCTATTGATATGACTGAGGCTGAAAGAGAATGTATTGATGAGTATCATAATTTTAATGATTTTTTTGCAAGAAAATTAAAAAAAGAAGCAAGACCTATGTCTTTTGATGAAGAGCATTTGATTTCTCCGGCAGATGGGCGTGTGCTAGCTTATGAAAATCTAGATAAGGACAAATTGATTCAAGTAAAAGGTTCCTTTTATACTTTAGAAGAATTTTTCCAGGATAAAAATCTTGCAAATGAATATGATAAAGGAATCTGTATTGTTGTTAGATTATGTCCTGCTGATTATCATCGGTTTCATTTTCCTGACAACGGTATACCTCGTACTACCAGGAGAATCAACGGACGATATTATTCTGTAAATCCTATAGCCCTTAGAAAAATCATGGGTATATACTGTCAGAATAAGAGAGAAATAACACTTTTTGAATCTGATAGTTTTGGAAAAATCATTCTTGCTGAAGTAGGTGCAACTTGTGTAGGTTCTATCATACAAACCTATAAAACGGGAGAAAGTGTAGGTAAAGGAGATGAAAAAGGATATTTCAAATTTGGAGGATCAACAGTTATTTTATTTTTAAAGAAAGGACAACTGAAAGTAGATAAGGATATATTGTTGAATACAAAATTAGGTTTAGAAACAAAGGTAAATATGGGAGAAGTGATAGCGAAAAAGAATTAAAAAGTTACTAAAGCAAGTTTCAATTTTATAGAAAGGTGTGATATTATGTATGATTATCATGTACATACCCTTTTTTCAAAAGACTCTACAATGAAGGTAGAAGAAGGAATTCGAAGAGCGGTTGAAATAGGATTAAAAGAAATTGCATTTACAGATCATGCTGAAATCAATGTATGGAGACCAGGGGATGTGATTGTAGATGATTTGTTTGAGATTCCAATTTATATAGATAAAATGTATCAATATAAGGAAAAATATAAGGATAAAATCAATATAAAGCTTGGTATAGAAATAGGTCTCCAAAGAGAAGAAAAGGATAGAATTGCTCAAATTATTGATGAATATCCTTTCGATTTTGTGATAGGATCTAGCCATACAATAGAAAAATATGATCTGTATTTTAGACAACTATTTCAAGAAAAAACAAAAAAAGAAGCTTATGAAAGATATTTTCAAGAAGTATTAAAAATTGTACAAGAAATAGAGAGCTATAATGTATATGGACATTTAGATTTGGTGAGAAGATATGCTTATGGAGAATATGAAGATATTAGCATATGTAATATAGAGATGGAAATAATTGAAGAAATATTAAAAGTAATTATTCAAAAAGGAAAGGGAATAGAAGTGAATACTTCAGGTTTTCGATATGGAATCGATTCAACAAATCCAGATATTGATGTATTAAAATTGTATAAAGATTTAGGTGGTGAAATTATCACAGTAGGTTCTGATGCACATAAAAAAGAGGATATTGGATACAGAATTGGTGAGACTTATGATATTTTAAAGGATATAGGATATAAATATATTACAACCTTTGAGAGAATGGAACCTAAATTTATAAAACTGTAGTAAAAAAAGCGGCTATCTAAATTTGTAGTGTTTGTGCATTTAGATAGCCGCTGATTTTTTAATTTAAAAATATTTTTATCAAACTATACTATTTTGATTGTTTTTCGTAATCTAGCAATAAATTTTTGCTGACTTTTGTAAGATATAATAAAGCAATTATATTCGGTATAACAGTAAGAGCGTTAACAGTATCTGCAAGTTCCCATACTACAGGTACGTTTAATACAGTACCTAAGAGTAATGTGATTAATATAAATCCTTTATAAAATTTGATTCCGTTTTGACCAAATAAATATCTTACATTTGCTTCACCGTAGAAATACCAACCAATGATTGTTGAAAATGCAAAGAAAAATAAGGATACAGCTATAAATAAATTTCCAAAATTACCAAAACCATTTATAAATGCTTGTTGTGTTAGTTGAATACCTGTAAGCTGTCCATCTATTGCACCACTTGTAAGGATTACAAGTGCAGTTAAAGTAAGAATTACAAATGTATCAATAAATACCCCAATGATGGCTACAAGTCCTTGTTCTACTGGATGTTTAACTTTAGCTACAGCATGAGCGTGTGGAGAAGAACCCATACCAGCTTCATTAGAAAATAGCCCACGAGCAACTCCGTATCGCATAGCCTCTTTCATTCCAATACCAAGTAACCCTCCAGTAGCCGCTGTAGGATTGAAAGCACCTACAAAAATCATTTTAAGAGCAGGTATGATTTGATCACTGTTTATGCCCAATATAACTAAACTACCGATTATAAAAAGTAAAGCCATTATGGGAACAAGTTTTTCAGTAACAGATGCGATACGACCGATTCCACCTGCGATCACTAAAGATGTTATAACAACAAGGATAAATCCAACTATTATAGGAGAAATACCAAATGCTTTATTGCATGCACCTGAAATAGCATTAGATTGGATCATACCTCCAGTAAGACCAGCAGATATCATCATTGCTATAGCAAAAAATGCAGCTAAAAACTTACTATTAAGACCTTTTGATATGTAGTATGCAGGTCCACCACTAATTTGACCATCTACCGTTGTTCTATATTTTTGAGAAATAATCGCTTCACAAAAGTTTGTACTCATTCCTAAAAATGCACTAAGCCACATCCAAAATATTGCGCCTGGACCGCCAGAAACAATAGCTGTTGCTGCACCAGCTAGATTACCTGTTCCAACTTGTCCTGCAATAGCTGTAGCTAAAGATTGGAAAGAAGACATACCTTCTGCATCTGCTTTTTCACCTTTGAAAGAGATGTTACCAAAGGTATGAAGAAATGCTTTTTTGAAAAATCTTAATTGAACAAACCTGAATGAAAATGTAAATAAAATACCAGCACCACATAATACAAACATCAATATGTTACCCCATAAAACATTGTTAATACTTTTGACAATTTCTAATAAATGCATAAAAATACCTCCATCTGATTTTTGAATAATAATAAAGACAATAAACATAAAAAATAATGCATGAAATGCATATTCATTAATAAATTAGACAAAAATATCAAAAATCCTTCTAAAAAGGACAAAAATATCAAAAATATTGAATTGGATTGTTAAAAAATAGGCATGTAGGGAGGGCTAACGTTTGAGTTTTAGAATAAATGAATAAAAGAAAATGTAAAAATAAACATTAAAATGTATAAAAATTAAAATAAATTCAGATGAATATTTATTTAAAAAACATCTATTTTGAATTAGCCTGGATCGGAGCATTTTGCATAAAAAATACATATATTTGAATATATAGTGATTAAAAAATCTTAGATATATTAAAACAAATTGATAAACTTATAACGATAAAGAATCTATTGTAGTTAAAACATAGAATAAAATCTTAGTATTATGATAAATCGCTTGATCTTGTTATAGAAATGATCAAAGGGTTTATTACTTTTATTAACCATAAGAGAGAAAACTTAATTTATGTGTAAACTAGTAAAAATAGTAGATCTATGATGAAAAAATCTAAGGGGTGCAATAAAATGTTGAAAATCTTGATAAATACAAAAATATAGCATATAATAATGGAAAAGATCAATAGCATGTTAGGTGAGGATCCTATTGTGATATACGCTGATGCCCAGAAATGTGGAGACACGCCAATGGGTTAACAAGTATAACTAAGGTTATATTTAATGCAGCTGACAAAAGTCAAAGTGCAATAGTGCTAAAGCTCAACATAGAAAAATTCTTTTGATTTCTCTACTGTTGGGTAGAGCTTTTTTTATTTTGTAGAATATATAAAGGTTGGTGATGGTTATGGATTCTAGTCCTTTACCGAGGCGGAAAAATGAAAAAATGAATAGAAATAAAAGAGCCATAACCATCCTATTTTGTTTATGGCTCTTCTAAGGAGGAGTTTAGATGAAGGATTATGTAATTACTTTAATGGATGAGAAGAAATATGTGCAAGCGCGCAAAGAATTAATAGAACTCAATGCAGTTGATATTGCGGAGATTTTAGAAGAGATTGATACGAATAATGCGCTGCTACTTTTTAGAATATTACCAAAGGATGTGGCGGTAGACGTATTTGCAAATTTATCAAATGAAAACCAAAAATATATTATTAACGCTATTACAGATAAAGAAATTCAATATATTATGGATGAATTGTTTTTTGATGACATGATTGATATATTAGAGGAAATGCCTGCAATCATTGTAAAGAAAATAATAAAAAATACAAAAGAAGAAGAAAGAAGATTGATTAATCAATTTTTAAAATACCCTTCCAATTCAGCTGGAAGCTTGATGACCATTGAATACGTAGGACTCCAAAAAGAAATGACTGTAAAACAGTCTATGGAATATATAAAAAAAATCGGCATTGATAAAGAAACCATTTATACCTGCTATGTGATGGCTGAGAATAGAAAGTTAGAAGGCATTGTATCCTTAAGAAAACTGGTTGTGAGTGATGATCATAAAACGGTTGAAGAAATTATGGAAAAAGGAGTTATTTATGTAAATACCTATGAAGACCAAGAAGAAATTGCCCATGTTTTTAAAAAATATGATTTCATTGCAGTGCCTGTTGTGGATAAAGAAGAAAGATTAATAGGAATTATAACGATAGATGATATTGTAGATGTTATAGAGCAAGAAAACACAGAGGATTTCCACAAAATGGCGGCTATGGAACCGTCAGAAGAGGAATATCTTGAAACCAGTGTTTTTACATTGGCAAGAAAAAGAATTTTTTGGTTAATGGCGCTTATGATTTCAGCAATTTTTACAGGGAGCATCATTAAAAGGTTTGAAGATGTACTTCAATCGGTTGTAGCTTTAGCAGTTTTTATGCCAATGCTTATGGGAACGGGTGGAAATGCAGGAGCACAATCGTCTACGTTGATTATAAGAGGAATGGCTTTAGATGAAATAGAATTAAAAGATGTGTTTAAAGTAATTTGGAAAGAATTTCGAGTGAGTTCTCTCGTAGGAATTATCTTATCTTTAGTGAATTTTATTAGACTTTATTATTTTCAAAGTGTAGATATAAAGATCAGTATGACTGTATGCACGACTTTATTTATCGTTGTAGTACTAGCCAAAGTGGTTGGAGGGACATTACCTATTGTTGCAAGAAGTTTAAAACTTGACCCAGCGATTATGGCAAGCCCTATGATCACAACAATTGTAGATGCTGTATCATTATTTGTTTATTTTTCCATAGCCACTCGGTTTTTAGGAATCGCCTAAAACAGGACTATAGGACTATGAGGCCTTTGCTCTTTTGTGAACGATATAGTTAGTAAGATAAGTTATAGTGGTAGATGGGGGTTCTAAAAATGAAAAAAACCATTGATTTAGATGAGAATATTATGAAAAGAAATAAAATAAGTGTTTTGATAGAAGATAAAGAATGGCTGAATAATTTTGGAAAATATATGACAAAAGCTATGGAAAAAATAGCGAAAGATCTAGTATTAAAGGTAAAAGAAGAAACGGAAGCCACAAAAGAAATAAGAGGATATAAAAAACAGAAAAAGACTTTAATGGAGAAAATTCTTCAGTTATCTGATGAAGTAAATAATAATGAAAATCAAGAAGCCTTGACAAAATTAGAGGAAGTAAAGAATCAAATACTTCGAGCGAATGACCAAATAGACGCGTTCCAATTTAAGTTAGAGACTTTACCCAAAGAAATAGAAAATTTAAACAAAGAATTACTTACAGAAACGATTAAAATTGTCTATAAAGATATAAAAGAAGGTAATGGAAGGATAGAACAATTAACGGAAGAAATATCAAAATTAAGAGAACAGTTAAAAAACAATTGGGATGAAAAAATAGATTTAGAAGATAGAGTAGAAATATTATATGCGTATTTGCATAATACACTCGGTTATGAAGAAACGAATAAATTAGATGAAAAATTTCTTTGAAGCACGTAAAATTTACGTGCTTTTTTGAATTAAAGGATATTTATTAGGTAAAATAGAAATATATATAAGCTGTTATGAGAAAAATAAAAATTAGATTGAACGATTGGGGATAAGAAGCATGAGAGGAATAGGAATAGATATTATTGAGATTGAAAGAATAGGGAATGCAATAAGTAGAAATGATCAGTTTTTGAAAAGGATATTTACATCAAAAGAAATTACTTATTTTGAAGAAATAAACTACCGTATCAATACTATTGCAGGAAATTTTGCTGTAAAGGAAGCTATTATGAAGGCGTTAGGAACAGGACTTAGAAATTTCAAATGGGTAGATATAGAAATCCATAGGGATGATTTAGGGAAACCTTCTGTGATACTATATAAGAATGCAAAAAAAATAGCTGCTGAGCAAGGGATTGAAGAAATACTGATAAGCATATCGCATAGCAAAGATTATGCTGTAGCGCAAGCTTTGGCTATTTAGGGGGGATTTCTTTTAATAGGGTTTATTTTTAATATATTAGGGAGTGAGAGTGATTTATGAAAATTGTAAATAGTGACCAAATGAAACAATTAGATCGTATGGTGATAGAACAGTTTGGTATACCTGGGGTGATCTTAATGGAGCATGCAGGCTCAGTTGTTTTAGAAGAAGTATTAAAATACATAGAACAAAAAGAAAATAAAGAAGTAGTGATCGTATGTGGATTAGGGAATAATGGTGGAGATGGTTTCGTTGTAGCGCGACAACTATTTAACAAGGGAATACCCTTAAAAGTAGTTATTATAGGAAATCCGTCTGATATAGGAGGAGATGCAAAAATCAATTATGACATTATCCATAAACTAAAGGTGGATATTCATATTTTAATAGGTGCAAACAATATGAAGAAATTTGCAGATGCGATTAAAGGATGTGGCATAATTGTAGATGCTATTTTTGGTACAGGATTAAAAAGAGAAGTTGATGGGTATATTCAAGAGATTATCAATATTATCAATGGATCAGGAAAACAAGTTATTGCTATTGACATTCCATCAGGAATAGGTGCAAATGATGGAAAAGTTTATGGAATGGCTGTAAAAGCAAATAAAACTGTAGTTTTAGAACTTCCTAAAATTTGTAACATTCATTATCCTGGTATAGAATATATAGGGGAGATGATTATTAAGTCTATTGGTATGCCCAAAGCAGTTTTTGAAAATATAAGATTAAATATAAATTTAATTACAAAAGATATGGTTAAAGAGGTCTTACCATTTAGAAAAAAAGACAGCTACAAAGGAAACTATGGAAAAGCATATGTTGTAGCAGGTTCTACAGGAATGACAGGGGCATCTATATTAACTTGTGAAGCAACACTTAGAAGTGGAGCGGGTCTTTTGAAAATCCCTGTTCCACAAAGTTTAAATACGATTATGGAAACGAGATTGATAGAGGCTATTACGGTACCACTTCCAGAATTTAAAAAAGGTGTTGTGGGGATTAGTGACATAGAAAAGATTATTAAGACAATGGAGGAGAGTGATGTAATTACAGTAGGCCCAGGAAGTGGGAATAGTAGAGAGTTAGAAGAACTTCTCAGGAATATTTTAGAACATACATCTAAACCCATTGTATTAGATGCAGATGCACTGAATTCTCTAGCGAAGAGAAAGGAATTATTAGAATTAATCACATCACAAACAGTGATGACACCGCATGTGGGTGAAATGTCACGGCTAACAGATCTTGAGATTGATTATATAAAGGAAAATAGGATAGAAGTAGCAACAGAATTTTCTAGAAAGTGGAATACTGTAGTTGTATTAAAGGGATCAAGAACTGTTGTCGCAGGACCCAATGGAGACATATATATCAATGAAACAGGTAACCCAGGTATGGCGACGGCTGGGAGTGGAGATGTACTTACGGGTATTGTAACAGGTTTTATTGCACAAGGAATAGATCCATTAAAAGCAGCGATGGCAGCTGTCTATGTGCATGGCATGGCAGGGGACTTAGTAGCAGAAAAATTAGGAGAATACGGCTTAATGGCTTCTGATATTGTAAAACAATTACCCTTTGCCATAAAGGAGATTATAGGAAAATAAATATAAATGCATAACTAGGGCAGATCACACGTAAAGATAAATATACAAATCTTTACGTGGAGGGATTTATAGTGAAAATAAGAAATATAATAGGAAGTATTTTGTTACTATTGCTTATTGCAGGATGCGCTCCTAAAACGGAACAAGATTTATTTTATGAAGTACAAAAGAAGTTAAATAAAATGGAAAGCTATAGCTGTCAAATAGAAATAACTTCTATAGGCAATAAAACGCCGCGAACCTATAAAATGCAACAATGGTTTGAAAAACCTAATAAATATAAACTAGAAGTGACAGATCCAGAAAGTTTAAAAGGGAAAATTACTATATCCAATGGAAATAAAGCTTGGATTTATCACCCAGAGATTGAACAGGTATGGGAAATGAAGGATTTTGCAAGTTCTGAGGAAAAAAATATGTTTTTGGGATACTTCATAAAAAATTGTTTGAATTCTGAAAATGTTGATATGATCATGAAAAATTTAGAAAATGAAAAATATCTTGTTCTGGATACAGATATTCCTGGCAATTACGTATATTTTCATAAAGAACGGTTATGGGTGCATGTGGATAGTATGAAACCTTACTTGTTACAAGTATTTGATACAAAGGGAGAAAAAAGGATTGAAGTAAAATATAATACATTTGAATACAATCCAAAACTTGGGAATGATTTTTTTCAGTTAACACAAAGCCACTAAGAATTTTAAGGCAATTTTCCCGTTCAAATGATAAGAGACACAAAAACGAGGGGGTAAAAAATGTTATCATTAAAAGAAACCAGACCTGTGTGGGCAGAAATCAATTTAGATTATCTAGCACACAATATAAAAGAAATAAGAAAAATTGTAAGAAAGGAATCTTTGGTAACAGCAGTAATAAAAGCAGATGGATATGGACATGGAGCGGTAGAAATTGCTGAAATACTCCTTGGGAATGGAGCGAATAGACTTGCTGTTGCAACGCTTTCAGAAGCATTAGAATTGAGAAGTGTGTATAGAGAGGTACCTATATTAATTTTAGGATATACACCAGAATATAATGCAGAAGAAATTATAAAAAATAAAATCACACAAACGATCTATTCATTAGAACAAGCACAAAAGTTTTCAGAAATGGCGCAAGCGTTAAACCAAGATGTAACTTTTCATATAAAAATTGATACTGGTATGCGTAGGATAGGATTTCAACCGAATGAGGAAACGGTGAAAATCATAAAAGAAATTTATAATTTGTCAAATGTAAAGTTAGAGGGAATATTTACACATTTTGCAGTTGCTGATGAAATAGACAAAACTTTTACAGGTAAGCAATATGAAAAATTTATTAGTGTAGTCCATATGCTTGAAGAAGAAAGGATCAGTATTCCAATAAAACATGTGTCGAATAGTGCAGCTACTATGGACTTACAAGAAATGAATTTGGATATGGTTAGAGTAGGGATTATTTTATACGGATTATATCCTTCAGATGAAGTGAAAAAAAATACGATTGATTTAAAACCAGTACTTTCGCTTAAGGTAAAAATAAGTCATGTAAAAACACTTCCTGAAGGGATTGGAATTAGTTATGGATTAAAGTATACAACAAATAAACCATCCAAAATTGCGACGATTCCTATTGGTTATGCAGATGGTTATACAAGAATGCTATCAGGAAAGGCAGAAGCTTTGGTAGGCGAAGAAAAGGTAGCTATAGTAGGCAGAATTTGTATGGACCAATGCATGATTGATGTAACAAATATAGAAGATGTAAATGTAGGCGATGAAGTCATTTTAATTGGATCAGATGGTAAAAATACAATAACTGTAGATGATGTTGCAAAAAAATTAGATACAATCAATTATGAAATTGTGTGTATGCTAGGGAAAAGAATTCCAAGAGTATATATACAAAATAATAAAGTTATAAAAATAAATGATAATATCATGAAATCTGTAAATTTTAACAGAGGAGTATAAAAAAGTAGTCATATTGACACACTTATAATGAATAGTATATAATAAAATATACGCTTTAGTATAGATTATCGTGGATGCGAAATCCTTTATATAAATAGCCCTATTTTGCAATTTCAGGAGGTGCGAACATGACTGAGTCCAAAAGGATTATGATTAGTTTACCAAATACCCTTTTGCAAGAAGTGGATCATATTGTTGAAACAGAAAAAAGAAATAGAAGCGAATTTATTCGGGAAGCAATGAAATTATATATTCGTGAGCGGCATAAGATTGAAATAAGAGAAACAATGAAAAAGGGATATCGGGAAATGGGGGCTATGAATTTAACATTATCCGAAGTTGGGCTAGATTTAGATGTATATGCACTGAAAAGATATGAAGCAAAGCTAGCGGAGTGTGAATAGTGTGATTGTAAAAAGAGGAGATATTTTTTATGCGGATCTTAGTCCTGTTGTGGGTTCTGAGCAAGGAGGCGTAAGACCAGTACTTGTAGTTCAGAACGATATAGGCAATAAATATAGTCCTACTGTTATTGTTGCAGCAATCACCTCTCAAATTAACAAAGCAAAGTTACCAACACATTTAGAGATTAGTGCCTCTGAATATGGATTAACGAAGGACTCAGTAGTGTTACTAGAGCAGATTCGAACCATTGACAAAAAGAGATTGAGAGAAAAAATAGGGCATTCTGATGAAGATATGATGAACAAAGTAAATGAATCTTTATTAATTAGTTTTGGATTAATAGATTTTTAATAGTTTTTAGGTAGGCTGTTGACTTTTGTCAGCGGTCTATTTTTGATTATAAAAAAATATAATTCTTTTATCTAATTTTGCTTTGGTTAAATGAATTCACAAAGCATACATAAAACGATAAATATTACAATAATTATACACGATTGTAATATATTCGTAACCACATCTTTTTTATATATTGATATAATGAGCTGTAAGATAAAAATAGTGATTTTATAGATGCGACGGTTTGAAAATCTATAAATAAAAAGAAAATATAGAAATATATAGGAAATAGAGAGGGGTAATAGCGTATGCAGAAATGGAAAAAAACATTAATATCTTTTGGATTAGGGTGTTCACTGATCTTTGGAAATATCCAAACGTTTGTTTATGCAGATTGGAATAATTCAGTTTATCAGGAAAAAAATGAAGAATACATAGCGAAAGGTGTAAAACATGAACAAATACTTAAGTTTACGGATAGTGGATGGGTAAACTTAAATATTATTAGAATGAATTTAAATGAAGAAGATAATGGGTTAGATCTATTATTTCATCAAAATGGATTAAATCAAAAAGCAAGATTATCAGAGTTGGTAAACCAAAGTGAAAATGTTGTAGGGGCTGTAAATGGAGATTTCTTCAATATGAAAGGTGCTGCTACGTTAGGCCCTATGGTAAAAGATGGCGAACTTCTCACAACTACAGCAAACACAGGAGATGCAGTACCAACATTTAATTTAACAAAAGACAATATACCTTTTATTGAAAATTGGACAAATTCTAAAATGACACTTGCAAATAAAAATACCTTGTTTGATTTTGAAGTATTTGCAGTAAATAAAGAAACTGCATATGAGCATGCAGCTATTTTATATACACCCAAATGGGGAGAAAGAACACCACCTATTAGTAAAAATCTATCTAGTGGAATAGAGATGGTTATAGAAAATGATGTTGTGACGGAAATAGTGTCTGCTGGGGAAGGAAAATATATCCCTGCTGATGGATATGTAATATTTGCTGCAGGTACAAAAGCTGCTGAAATAGGATCTAATTTTGTAGTTGGAGATTCAGTAAGGTTTTCTGCTATAACAAATCCAAATTTTGAGAATTTATCAATGTCTGTTGGATCCGGGTCTTTTATTGTAAAAGAAGGATTTGTAGAATCTAACTATCATATCAATATTAGTGGAAAGCATCCAAGAACTGCTTTAGGAATATCAAAAGATAAAACGCAGGTTTTCTTGGTTACTATTGATGGAAGAACAGCTTCTTATACAGGGGTAACACAAGAAGAATTAGGACGAATTATGATTGAACTAGGAGCATATGATGCCATTAATCTAGATGGTGGCGGTTCTACGGATATGGTAGTAAGATCTCTTGGGGAAGAAAGCAAAAAGGTAGTAAATAATCTTTCAGAAGGCAGTGAAAGAAGAATTATGAATGGTATTGGGGTGATTAGTAAAGCTTCTAAATCAAATAATATTGGTGGAATTAAATTAGAAGTGAAAGAGAATAATATGCTCATAAATACATCAAAAGAATTAATCATAAAAGCATATGATGAAAATTACAATCCAGTGAAAATAGATCTAAGTAAGGTTAAATGGCATATTAGTGGGGTGGATGGAGAATTCTATAACAATACTTTTAAGGCAACTACTAAAGGCGTTGGGGTGATTGCTGTAGAGTATGAAGGAAAATATGATAATGCGCCTATTCGTGTTATAGAAAATGCTTCAAGACTTGAAGTATATCCATCTAAAATAAACATAGGGAAAAATAAACAAAAGTACATAACAGTGAAAGTAACAGATCAAGATGGCTATGGTGCAACTGTTGATTTAAATAGTTTAAATATTGATATTCCAACCAATTTAGGAGTAATAGATAACGAAGGATTATTTCATTCTTCTGATCAATCAGGTTCAGGAGTGATAAAAATTTCTTATGGAAATTTAATGAAATATATTCCTGTTGTGATAGGTTCAAAAGAAATGGTTATAGATGATTTTGAAAATAGCAATGGGACATTTATATCGTATCCAGCAGAAGTGACAGGTAGTTATACGCTATCAAACTTTAGTAAGGTTGGTAAATCTTCTGGCGAAATCAGCTATGACTTTACAACAACAGATGCAACAAGAGGGGCTTATTTATTATTTGACAATGGAGGAATAAGATTTAACCAAAAGCCTGAAAAATTAGGAACGTGGATTTATGGGAATATGAGCGGCCATATGGTAAAGGCAAAATTAGTTGGGGAGAATGGAAATATTCAAAATATAACTATTGCGCCAAGTGTTGATTGGGAAGGATGGAAATTTGTTGAAATGTCTGTCCCTGCTAGTGTAAAAGGAAGCTTTCAATTAGAAAGGATTTATATTGTGGAAACCAATAGTTTATCAAAAGATATAGGAAAAATATATTTTGATCAATTAACTGCCTTTTATCCAAATAGATTTGAGGGTAGTATACCAATGACACAAAATACTATTGTAGAGAGTAGAAATAAAAAATCTGAATTAAAAGGAGAAGCGTCTTTTAGATTATTTGTGCATGGAGATGTTTCAGAAGTAGATACGATTCAAGATGATGTAGCAGTGGATAAAATAGCAAACATCGCCAATGATAAGGCTGAAATGAATATTTTCACACAGTTTATAGATGAAACATTAAAGGGTCAACTCAATAATAAAACCCTAGTGGTAAGTGGTGGATATGTTTCTAATAGATATAAAAATAGTATGTTTATCAATTTAGACAATAGTAGTGGTTCTTTAAGAGAAACAAATTTTGAACAATGGAGATGGTTTTTAAATATGATACAGGGAGTAGACAGTAAAAATATATTTATTACTTTACCAAAAGCCCTTGTTTTTAAAGATACATTAGAGGAAAAATTATTTAAGGATACACTCAAAAAATTAAAGAAAGAAAAAAATATAGATATTTGGGTTTTAACAGGAGGGCATAATGATTTTAATGTATATTCTGAAGATGGCATACGTTATGTAGCTTTAAAATCTTATCCGAGAGTAAATGATCAAGATATAGCCAATGAATTAAAATATATGATGTTCACTGTAAATGATGATGGGGTAACCTATGAGATTCTTCCATTAAATGCAGAAGAATAGTTGTGAAAAAGTAAGTTCGAATTATCATCACGCCTTGAATGTAGAATATAATATTCAAGGTGTGATTCTATTTATATGAAGTAGTCGCGTTGTTTAATTGAATGGAATTTTATGCTATAATAATAAAGTGTTTGTCAGAAAATAAACTTAAACAGGAGGATAAAAAATATATATGAAAAATATTGGCATAATTCTGTGCATTGCAAGCATTTGTTTTTCGAGCATTTTTGCTTATGGAGATGCACTAAATCCCTACATAGAAAAAGATAATAATCAAATCCAATTGGTAGATCAGCAATATAATGAATACATCAATTATGCTGATGGATATAAAATCAATTATCCAAAGCATATGGGGATTGATTCCTCATTATCTACTGTAAAGACAATCATAGCAGATGAGGAAAGGAAAATTGAAATATATTATGATGATTTTAGAGATACACAGCATTCATCTATAGCTTATAGTAACTACAGCAATGCATTTATAAGAAATAGGAAAGATCATATAAAACAATATGAAAACACTATATTTGTAAATGGCATGAAGACACATTTACTTGTATGGAGTAGAAAAAAACTTGAAAAAGTAAAAAATGATAAAAACTATTATGTGAGTGCAGAAATAATGAAAAACAACAATGAAGTTTATACGATTTTCATTAAGTCTGAAACACCTTTTAAAAACTATGAAGATTATATGGATGTTATTAATAGTTTTCAATTGATAGAAAGATCTGAAACTGCTCAAATCAATACAAAATTTAAATCTGTAGAAAAAAATCTAAATGAGGAAACAAGAGATTTTTATGAGCAATATTTTTTAAAAAGTGACCATTTAAAATGGGGAATATTTGAACAGAGTGCGCCTGAAGAATTTTGGTATTTAAATGCATTGGAGAGTAAACTAGATTATACATTTGAATTTTTAGTAAGATATCAATCTTTAGATGTACCCTTTCCGATGGAAGAAATGATCAATGCTTATAAAAAAAATCGGTATGTAGAGTTGACACTACAAACAATGCATATGGGACAAGATAATGCGAGTATTACATATGACATACTAGATGGAAAATATGATGATTATTTTAATGAATATGTAAAGAAAATAAAAGAATTTGAACACCCAATACTTTTTAGATTAAATAATGAAATGAATGGGGATTGGTGTGTCTATTCAAGTTATTATACTTCTAAAGATACAGAGCTGTATAATGAATTATGGAGATATTTATATAATAAATTTGAAGAAAATGGGGTTGATAATGTATTATGGGTATGGAATCCTCATGACTTATCATTTCCAAATTTCAAATGGAATCATTACTTAAATTATTATCCAGGAGATCAATATGTAGATATTATAGGACTGACAGGATATAATACAGGAAATTATTATAAAGGCGAAATATGGAGAGACTTTGATGAAATTTATCCAGTGCTTTATGATGAATATATGTCTATTTTTGAACAACCTTTTATGATCACTGAATTTGGATCTAATTCTGTTGGTGGAGATAAAATCAAATGGGTCAATGATATGTTTGATCGATTTGAACAAAATCCATTTAGCAATATAAAAGTAGCTATATGGTGGAATGGCATTGATTGGGATCCAAATCAAAATCCTGCTAGGATTTACCGGCTTGATAGAAATGAAGAAATGATCAATACATTTAGAGAAAGATTAAAGTTTTTTAATAAAGAAAAAGAGGAAGGAATAGAAAATGGCACAATTTAAAAAAGTAATGATCTATTTTGTGATATATGCACTTTTCCTTCAACTTGGTTTAGCATACATGATCCCTACTAAAGCAGTTTATAATGAACGATTAAGTTACGATGCTGTGAAAGATCGTCCCACAAATATAGAAGCTGTTTTTGAACAAGTAAAGAAAATTATTGATGAAGAAAAGCTAAAAGATTATGTAGTAATATTAGGTGATTCAGTTGGGTATAGTAATCCAGGTCCTGCTGAATCATCATTTGCATATTTTTTAAATGGAAAAGCACAAAAGCAGAGTAAGCATTTTAGGGTATTTAATCTTTCTATGCCTGCAATGCAAACAGGAGATATATATACTGTATTACTAAAAATGAAAGAATACGGAATATCTTCAGACCATGTAATCATAAATATTGTATACGCTGGATTTGTAAGGCGTAATCCGGATCCACCATCTGTTTTTTGGTTGAAAGATCAGTTGAAAGAGATAGACGAAAAAACTTATAATCATGTAGAAAAACAATTGTTAGGAAATAAAAAAGTAGAAGAAAATTTTATAAAGAAAAAGTTTGGAAAAGCAAAGGAGTATATGTATGAAAATGTAGCTATTTTTAAATATAAAGATTATATACAAGCATATGCTATTGAAAGATTCAATAAAGTAAGAGGGAAGCTTCTATGCAGAGAGGATATTAAGCCTTGGTTTCAAAAATCTTTTTTAAAGGATTTGCTAAAGCAACCTATGTATCAGAGAGATTTTTCTGATGAATCTTTTATTATGGATGAAACCAATCTTCAAATCTATTTTTTAGATAAAATAATAGCGTTGCAAAAGGATAAAGATACGTTAGTTTTTCTTGCAGCAATGAATGACGAGCTATTAGAGAAAAATGTATCAAAACCTGGATTTCAAGAAAATATGAATAGAATAGATCTATATTTTAAAGATAAGCCAGTAGAATATATAAATTTCAATAAAAAGGTCGACTACAATCTTTTTTCAGACCATGTACACTTAACGCCAAAAGGATATCAGATTTTATCTGAAAAATTATGGGATGTGCTTATCAAATGGGATATTGATTGATAATGGAGGATATAAGAGATGTTATTTCATACTTTTGAATTTTTTGTTTTGCTGTTTGTAACATTTTTTTCTTTTTATATTTTCCCTAAGAAAAGAATATATATATTAGCTTTGGCAAATATAATTTTTTATGGTGCATCAGGAACAAGATATCTATTATTATTTCTGATTGTATCATTGATTACATACCTATGTTCTTTAAAATTAGAAACTTGCTATTGGAAAATATTCTATCTTATAGGTATATTGGTAGTTATTTCTAATTTACTATTTTTTAAGTATACTGGATTTGTTTTGAATAATTTAGAAAAATTTATGAGAATACATTTTCCATGGCAGGACAGTTTATTGTCAAAGATTCTATTACCTGTAGGTATTTCTTTTTATACATTTCAGCTTATTGCCTATTTGGTGGATGTAAAAAGAAAAGAAATAAAGCCTTGTGATTCTTTTATTAACTTTTGGGTATTCATTTCTTTCTTTGGTCAATTAATTGCAGGGCCTATAATGCGTGGGAAAGAGTTTCTTCCGCAGATAGAAAATCTACAAGACAATAAACTTACGCTTAGAAATTTTAAGTATGGTTTTTATTACATAATTATGGGACTCACCAAGAAAATAATATTTGCAGATTTTTTAGCATCAAAGGCAGATTTTTATTTTAATCAAGTAGGGAATTTGAATTCTTTAGATGCTTGGTTTGCATCTTATTTGTTTGCATTTCAGATTTACTTTGATTTTTCTGCTTATAGTGAAATTGCTGTGGGGGTTGGATATTTATTCGGATTATATTTAAATATTAATTTCAAATCGCCATATATTAGTGCAAGCCCTTCTGAGTTTTGGAAAAGATGGCATATCACTTTGTCATCTTGGATCAAAGATTATATTTATATTCCATTAGGAGGCGCAAAAAAAGGAACGCTACTACAATATATGTTTTTAATCATAGCAATGGCTATATCTGGTTTATGGCATGGGGCAGCTTGGACTTTTATTATGTGGGGAATTTATCATGGGTTATTAAGCGCTTTTCATAAGATTTATAGAAAATGGATAAAACTAGAACGTAAAAATAGTTTTTACAAGATATTATCAATTTTTATATTTTTTAATCTAACAACTATCGGATGGGTGTTTTTTAGAGCAAAAAGTATTCATGAGGCTGTTTTTATGATAAAGAAGATGATTACCCTTTGTGATATTTCTTTTAGTCATGTTTATTTTGTATATTTTGGATTTATTGCTTTGCTTTATGGAATACATATACTAGAATATTTTATTAGAAATAATGAGATTACACTAAAGCTATTTTGGGAAAAGCATGTTCCTACAGGTATACGCGCAGCAGCGTATATGGCTATTTTGATTATTTTGATTTTACTTACAAAAACAGAAGAAAGTAGTTTCATTTATTTCCAGTTTTAATATTTATGTTATTAACAATACGAAATATAAAAGAAATGTTGATATATTGTTAATTTTTGGAATGTGTAGATCTGTAAAAATTTGATAATATATTTACAACACAAAACTATTTTGTGATAAAATGAAGTAGTACAAATTACATTGTAAAATACAAAAAAATATGTAGATATAGGGGGAATGAAAGTATGCAAAAGAGGCGAAAGGCTTTTTTTATAATACTGAGTACTTGTATGGTTATTTTATCATTTTCTTATATTGTAATGGCTATGGGTACTGATCCAGGATCACAGGAAGATCCTATTATTACAAAGAGTTACGTAGAATTAAGAAATCAGCAGCTTAAATTTTACATAGATCAAAAGATTGAAGAGCTGTCAGTAAAAACAAATAATGAGAAGCAAACTAATTTACAAACACCAGTATTTGAAATCGTAGAAGTTCAAAAAGGACAAAGGGTTATTGGTGGAGCAAGTACAGAAATCATTATTCGTTCTGGAGGTGCGTTGGCTATTGCGAGTGCATCAGGAGGAGTCGCTGATTTAATTTCAGGAAAAGACTTAAAAAATGGTGAAATAATTCCCCTAAATCATTTACTTTTATTACCACGAGATGATGGAAGAGGAATAGAAGTTTTTGTAGATAAGACATTCATATTGATTAAAGGAAGTTATGGGATTCAATAAAAGCGCGTGTGCGCTTTTTTTCAGTCATGGAGGTAAGCATGAATAATTATAAAAAAACAGTGAAGACCATTTTTGCAGTGATGAGTTTAACTTTCTTTGCTAAATTTTTAGGATTTTTTAGAGATGCTTTATTAGGAAGTAAATTAGGGGCAAATATGGAATCGGATGCATATATTATGGCGCTAAATAGTACTTCTATTGTATTTGTAAGTTTTGGAACTGCTATTATTGTTGCAACGATTCCTATTATTGTAAGGATATTGAACAAGCAAACCCAAAAAGAAGCTTTTTCTTTTGTAAATAACTTGTTAAATATTTTAATTTGTATGGCAGTGATTTTCACAGTGTTAGGCGAAGTATTCTCCAAACAAATTATTGGGGCTCTTGCTAGTGGATTTGATGACTATAAGTTTCAATTGACTGTAAGTTTAACACGAATTATGTTTCCGATTATTATATGTATCTGTATTACTTATGTATTTGTATCTTTGCTACAATCAATGGAAAGATTTAAAATAACATCGATTATTAGTCTTCCTGCTAATATCATTATGATTGCTTTTTTATGTTTTTTTTCACAAAAATATGGGGTAAAGGGATTGGCGGTTGTTACATTAATTGGATGGGTATTGCAATTTCTAACCATGGGACCTTCTCTCTATAAAGAAGGATATAGATATAGATTATATATAAATTTTCATGATGAATATATAAAAGAATTTTTTTCAATGATTGTATCTATTATGATTGTTACATCTATTAGTCAAATGAATATTTTATTAGATGAAAAACAAGCATCTTTTCTAGGAAATGGAAAAATATCATTTTTGCATTATGCAAATATTTTATATCAAGCAATTACTACTACGACTGTTTTAGGCATTAATACAGTGATGTTTCCAAAGTTTGCAGAAAAAGCAGTAAACTTAAAACCAAAACAATATGCAGCGTTTATTACTTCTATTATAAAATTAATGATCTTTATCTTATTACCAATGACAGCAGGAATTGTTATGCTAAGAAATCCAATTATTGGTTTGGTGTTTGAAAGAGGACAATTTAGTCACCACGCTACCAATATTACAGGGTTGATATTTGCTTGTTATGCTTTAGGGATGATGAGCTTTGGTGTTTTAGATGTAATTAATAAAGCCTTGTATGCACGAAATGATAAAAAAACACCTGTCTTATATGGTATAATCATTATTGGCTTAAATATGCTATTGAATTGGCTATTGGTCGGAAAGTTTGATGTTGCGGGATTAGCCATAGGAACAGCAACCGCCTCTACTATAGGGGCTGCTTTATTACTTATAGCATTTAAGCGAAAAATGGGTTATCTTGATATGAAAAAGCTATTGTATACATTTTCAAAAGTTTGCATCAGTTGTTGTATGATGGGTGTAGTGGTTATTCCAAGCGTTAGCCTATTAAATATATATTTTTATGATAAAAATTTAATAGGAAAGATCATTACAGTAATGATTCCAAGTGTTTTAGGTGGTGTTGTATATGCTTTTGTAACCATGAAGCTAAAAATAGAAGAAGCTTTTACGATATATAACTATTTTATAAAACCAATAACAATAAAATTAAAAGGAAATAAATAAAGGATCTATATAATAACAAAGGATGTGAGAGAATGAAAAAAAATTATATTTTATTATTGATTGTAGCTTTTGCAGTATTGATTTCTTCTATGGTAGCTTATAAAAGAATGACTGTAGAATCAAATAATAAGACAGTAGATGTGGTTTTAGATTATAATGAATTTGAAAAAATGGCAAAACAATCAGAGCATGACTTAGGGTGGTGGTTTCATAAATTAAAAGGACAAGGGGTTCGTGCTGTAGCATTAAATGAAGAAAACTTTGAGTCTATGATGGATGAAAATAAGCCTTTGAAGGTAGAAATGATTGGAAACATCATAAAAGATATGGAGTGGGAGAAAAAATATCCTAAACCATTGGTAGATTACCTAAATACAAATGAAATTGATGCGTATGATCTTTTAGCTACTACAAATTCAAAAGAACTTTACAATTTTATAAAAGAAGGACTAGAGAGTCGATATGATGAAAATAAATTTAAAATAATCAATTCAAAAGATAAATATATGTTTTTACTAGATGGAACGGTAGAAGATGGATTATATACACAAATGGAGAAGATATTTGATGCAAAAGAGAAAGGCTTTAAAGAAGTTTCAAGTCTTTATTCTTCCAAATTGATAAGGGTCGGGTTAGGATTAGATCAAAAAAAGGTGAATTTAATAAAGAACAGTGGGCTTAATGTAGTTCCAAGACCGAATAATTATAAAAGATTTAGTGGCAATAAGCTTGTAAAAGCAACCATTGATGATTATAAAAAATTCAATATAAAACCTGCTTATTTTATATTTGGTGGGTCAGAAGTTTTAGGGTATCCTGATGGATTAAATATTTTAGAAGATTATATGAAAAAAAATGACATAAAGGTTGGAATGATTGAATCGGGGGTTCAAAGAGAACATATTGAGCAAGATGGATTATATGAGTTGACAAGAAATTTAGGATATAATGCGGTAAGAGTTTTTAGTATGGCAGATTATATTCAAAAAAGGTTTCAGTATTATAATTATAAAGGTGCAGAGGAAATAGAAAATACTTTGTTTAGAGCAGTAACAGAAAGAAATATACGGGTGATTTATTTTAAACCTTTCAAATATGAAGAAAATATTTATGTAACAGATAGATCAGAATATGTAAAAATGTTTGATGGATTCAAAACGAGGATTCGTGAACATGAGATGACGCTAGGACAGGCTAGTGTAATGGAATCAAATAAAGTAAGAAATCGTTATAAAATTTTGATCGGATGGGGAATTGTAGCAGCGGGGATTTTATTACTTAATGCGATGCTTCAGTTAAAAGAAAAATATAAGCATATATTATTGGGACTAGGATTATTAGGTGTAACGGGCATCGTGGTTGTAAAACCTTCTTTAGCAACGATGCTATTGGCTTTAAGTGCAGCCATTATATTTCCTTCTCTTTCTATGGCGTATTTTTGCAAACGATGTAGAGATTACTATAATCAACAAATAAAGAAAGAACATATTTTTAAAATTATTGGATTAGGAATCAAAGATTTAATCATATGTTCTGGAATTTCAGCTATAGGAGCATTGATGGTAGGAACAATTCTGTCAGATATTGAATATTTACTGGAAATGAGTATTTTTAGAGGGGTCAAGTTTAGTCAATTAGTTCCAATTTCCATTTTTATGATACTATATCTTGGATACTTTGGTTATAAGAATCATAAAGCTCCAGGTGAATCTACGGCAATAAAATGGGAAGATATAAAAGGAATATTGTTTGATAATGTAAAGATTGTATATGTAATTGTAGGGGTTGTGCTAGGTGTTATTGGATATATATACATGGCTAGAACGGGGCATGAAACAAATATAACACCATCAGATTTAGAAATGATTTTTAGAAACACATTAGAGGAAAAATTATTTGCTAGACCAAGAAATAAAGAATTTTTATTTGCTTTTCCGGCACTAATAATGGGTGTTGCTGTAGCAAAATATGGATATAAGCATCTTGTTTTCATATTTGGATTAGCTACAGTAATTGGACAAACTTCTATTGTAAATACTTTTTGCCATCTAAGAACTCCGATGGTCTTATCTCTTCTAAGAACTGGATACTCCTTAATATTTGGTATATTACTTGGAATAATTTATGTTTTGGTAATATATGGTATTATGAAGATGTTTAGGCGTTTGAGAGGAGAAAAACTTGATGGGTAAGATCGTAATTTCAGGGTATTATGGCTTCAATAATGTGGGGGATGAATCTATATTAACTGCTATTGTAAACAATTTAAAAGATTCTATAAAAGATATTGAAATAACCGTATTATCTGTAAATCCTGAAAGTACTTCACAAAAACATAAAATAAATGCAATTGATAGAAAAAACATTTTTCAAATATATAAAGCGATCAAAAATTGTGAAGTATTTATTAGTGGAGGTGGAAGCTTATTACAAGATGTTACAAGTGGTAGAAGTATCACGTATTATCTAGTGATTATATTTATGGCTATCATTTTAAGAAAAAAAGTATTAATCTATAGTCAAGGGATAGGACCTATTAACAAATGGTTCAATAAATATATGGTGCAATGGGTTCTTAATAAAGTGGATTGTATTAGTGTAAGAGATGAAAAATCCAAAGAATTATTAAAAAAGATTGGGGTTTATACACCAGATATTTATGTAACAGCTGATCCTGTAATTAGTTTGAAGCAAGGAAATAAGAAAACAGGAAGAGAGATTTTAACAAAAGAAGGAATGGATCATCAAAGTGAAAAGCCATTAATAGGATTTGCGATTAGAGGATGGCGTGATAATGATGAATTTTTATCAAATATTTGCAAGACAGCAGATAAACTGATTGAACATTCAAATGTGGATGTGGTATTTATCCCCTTCCATTTTGGAGAAGATATAAAAATTTTGGAAGAAATAGCGCATAAGATGGAGCAAAAAGCATTTTTTATTAAAAATAAATATGATATAGAGGAAATGCTAGGGATTGTAGGAAATCTAGATTTGCTTGTGGGTGTAAGATTACATTCTTTAATATTTGCAGCGATCATGAATGTGCCTATTATCGCTATTTCATATGATCCTAAAATTGATAGTTTTATGAAATCGCTACAATTAAAAACACTATGTAGTACAGAAGGGTTAAATTATGTAGATTTAATTTTAGAAATAGAATTGATACAAAAAAAGCACGAAGCGTATAAAAATATACTAACCCAAAGAGTAAAAAAGCTTCAAGAAAAAGCAAGAATCAATGAAAAATTGGTGATTGAGCTTCTAAAGAAAGGAAGGCATCAACGTGAGGAATAGAGCAGATATTATGGGTGTATTAATCGATAAAGGGAATTTAGAAGATGCCCTTAAGCGTTGTGTAGCATTTTTAGGTACACAAAAATGCAATATTGTTATTACACCTAATACAGAAATTGTAATGGAGGCACAAAAAGATTTAGCATTATTTAAAACAATCAATGAAGCAGATTTAGTGATACCAGATGGCATTGGGTTAATATACGCCTCTAAAATTCGGGGCAAAGGTCTTGAGGAAAGAGTCACTGGTGTTGATTTGATGCATAAGATTTTAAAACATTGCAATGACCATAAAAAGAGTATTTATATTTTAGGGGGAAAACCTGGAGTAGCAGAAGCTGCATGTAAAAATATTAAAGAGAAATTCTCAATGATAGGAATCAAAGGTTTTCGCGATGGGTATTTTAAAACAGAAGATGAAATGAAAATTATAGAAAATATTAATGCATGCAAACCGGATATTTTATTTTTGGCATTAGGGGCTCCAAAGCAAGAACTTTGGATGGGAAAATATAAAGAAAAACTGCAAGTAAAGCTTGTAATGGGTGTTGGAGGCAGTGTGGATATTTGGGCAGGAACAGCTAAAAGAGCACCTGAGATTTATCAAAAATTAGGACTTGAGTGGTTTTATAGACTAGCAAAAGAGCCTTGGAGATACAAAAGAATGTTGGCTTTACCAAAGTTTATGATAAAAGTTTTATTGTGTAAGCAATAATCATAGATGATAAGGGTTCAATGGCTGGAATCCGTATCTTTTCTTAGTTTAAATGTATAAATTTAAAAAAGAAAATGGATTAAATAAATTACTGTGATATAATAGGTGAGGTGAAAATTATGACGAATAAACTAAAAACTTCAGTTATTTTGGATTATTTATTGATTACGATAGGAACTTTTATCATGGCTTTTGCACTCTTATTTTTTTTAGAGCCGAATACCATTGCACCAGGTGGTGTTACAGGAATAGCTATTATTATACGAAAATTAACTGGTGTGCCTATTGATTTGACAAACTTAGTAATAAATATTCCGTTATTTATCATAGGGCTTATGACTTTAGGAAAAAAATTTGGATTAAAAACTGCTTATGGAACACTTATCTTATCTCTATTTATTAGATTAATTATAACGCTATTAGGGAAAAATATTATTGGTACAAATGATCTATTATTATCTACCTTATATGGTGGCGTATTAATGGGTGTTGGTATTGGATTAGTCTTTAAATCAGGAGGAACTACAGGTGGTACTGATCTAGTAGGTGCAGTACTTAATAAATATATACCTAGCTTGAGTATTCCAAAACTAATGATGACAATCGATTTAATGGTAGTAGTAACTGCAGGAGTTGTAAATAGAAAGCTAGAAACAGCGCTATATTCTATTATTACGCTGTATATAATTGTGAAAATTGCAGATTTTATCATTGAGGGGCTAAATTATGCAAAGGCTTTTTTTATTATTTCTAATGATCCTAAAAAAATAGGAGGAGAAATCATGGCTACTCTTGATAGAGGTGTTACAGTACTCAATGGGAAAGGCATGTATACAGGAAATGATAAAGATGTACTTTTGTGTATTGTTGATAGATCACAAGTAATAAAATTAAAAAATATTGTGCATGCGATAGATGAACATGCTTTTATGATGGTTACCACAGTACATGAGGTATTAGGAGAAGGCTTTAGAAAATAAAAATACATATGAGGAGGGTTTTAGATTGGCAAATGTAGATTATGAACAATTACAAAAAACTGCCACAGAAATTCGAAAAGGAATTATCAAAGCAGTCCATAGCGCAGGTTCAGGTCATCCTGGTGGGTCATTATCCGCCGCAGATATTTTAACAGCATTATATTTTCATAAGATGAAAGTAGATCCTAAAAATCCTAAATGGGAAGGTAGGGATCGATTTGTATTGTCTAAAGGACATGCAGCACCAGTTCTTTATGCAACTTTGGCAGAAAAAGGATTTTTTGCTAAAGAGGAATTATTAAAACTTAGACAGATGGGTGCTATGCTACAAGGCCATCCAGATATGAAAGGAATACCAGGGGTTGAAATGTCCACAGGATCTTTAGGACAAGGATTCTCATCTACAATTGGTATGGCCATAGCCTCAAAGATTGATAAAAAAGAAAATAGAACCTATGTCCTTTTAGGAGATGGAGAAGTACAAGAAGGACTGGTTTGGGAAGCAGCGATGTCAGCGAGCCATTATAAGCTAGATAATTTGACAGCGATACTTGATTTTAATGGTTTACAAATAGATGGGAAAAATGAGGAAGTAATGAATATTCATCCGATCAAGGAGAAATGGGAAAGTTTTGGATGGGTTGTCATTGAAATAGATGGACACAATTTAGAAGAAATTATTGGTGCACTTGACAAGGCGGAGGAAGTGAAAGATCAACCTACTATGATTATTGCGAAAACAATCAAAGGAAAAGGGGTATCTTACATGGAAAATCAAGCAGGTTGGCATGGTAGTGCGCCGAAGGATGAAGAAGCCCAAAAAGCACTGGAAGAATTAGGAGGTGCCAGGTAATGAGTAAAAAAATAGCGACAAGAGAATCCTATGGAAAAGCATTAGTAAGTTTGGGAAAAGCAAATGAAAATGTGATTGTATTAGATGCAGATTTATCAAAATCTACAAAGACTGCTGATTTCAAAAAAGAATTTCCAGAAAGATTCTTTAATATGGGAATTGCAGAACAAAATTTAATTGGAACTGCAGCAGGGCTTGCAACAAGTGGGAAAATTCCATTTGCAAGTACTTTTGCAATGTTTGCATCAGGTAGAGCTTTTGAAATCATAAGAAACTCCGTATGTTATCCAAAGTTAAATGTAAAGGTATGCGCAACACATGCTGGGATTACTGTAGGAGAAGATGGCGCATCTCATCAAGCATTAGAAGACCTTGCATGTATGCGCGCAATTCCAAATATGGTCGTACTAAATCCTGCTGATGGGGTATCAGCGGAAAAAGCTGTTTTTGCAATGGCAGCGTATAATGGTCCAGTATATGCAAGATTTGGTAGAGCGAGTGTTCCTGTTATATATGATGAAGATTTACAATTCGAAATAGGAAAAGCAATCCAAGTAGAGACAGGAAAAGATGCGACAATCATTGCAACAGGAATTATGGTTGCACAAGCTTTAGAGGCTAGAGCGTTATTAAAAGAAGAGAATATTGAAGTCAGCGTAATAGACATGCATACCATTAAGCCGATTGATCAAGATATCATCATAAAGGCAGCTACCGATACAGGTGCAATTGTTACAGCAGAAGAGCACAATATTATTGGGGGACTTGGTTCAGCAGTTGCTGAAGTTTTAGTAGAAAATAAACCTGTACCAATGAAAAGAATTGGAACGAAGGATACCTTTGGAGAATCTGGAAAACCGGATGAATTGATGGAAAAGTATGGTTTAACAGCAGTGTATATTGTGAAAGCTGTAAAAGAAGTTGTGAAGATGAAATAAAGTATGAATAAAAAAATGATGCTATGTTTAAAAATAGTATCATTTTTTTATATTTCCATTAGAATATTTGTACCCCTTTTCGAATAAGCTTTAGTATATATGAAGGTAAAGGGGGGGCAAAAGGTGAAAGGAAAATTGAAATTTAATATGAAGGCTCTAAATTGGGAAAAAATACTAATTGCAGTCATTGTTATAATGTTAATTATAGCAGCTTTTTACGCTGTGAAATATTTTGTAGGAGATGATGATAGCGTGCCTTTTGAAATGTTAAGTGAAGATCAGATTCCACAAAAGATTCAGGAAATTTTGCCAAGATACAAAAATTTAGAAAGAGCATTGGCTTGTAAAGTCGATGGCGAAATATTTGTGATTACAACGCGAGGAGAAAAACCCACTGGTGGATATACGATTCAAATAGATCGCATTGAGAAATTTAAAGAAGATGATAAAACAAAAATGATTGTTTATACCACTTTTAAGGATCCAAAACCTGGTGATATTGTTACCCAAGTAATTACATATCCCTATGTGGTAGTAAAGACAGATTTAAAAGAATTACCCGATAAAATTGAATTGAAAATAAAATATAATGATTGATGTAAAAATTGGAAATAGCCTGTATCCTTGGATACAGGCTATTTCCAATTTTTACATAGATGATTTTAAAAGGAAATGTAGAAATAGTATAAAAGTTAACATAATATAATAGGAGGAATAATGAATGAAATTAAAGAATATTTTGATTTCGAGTGTTTTAGGAACAAGTTTATTTTTAGGGAGTATGGGGACTACGTATGGGCAGAATTTAACATATACAGTGCAGAGTGGAGATGTATTTTGGAAGATTGCTCAAAAATATGAAATATCTACAAAAGCTTTAATGGAAGCAAACAATGCAGATGAAAATACAATGATTTATCCTGGCCAAAATTTAATAATTCCGGGTAAAGAAAGCATACACATCGTACAATCAGGTGATACTTATTGGATTATTAGTCAAAAATATGGTATTAATTTTAAAGAATTATTAACATACAATGGAGCGAATGAAAGTAGCTGGCTTTCTATTGGACAAGCGGTAAAAATACCTATGAAGGTTACAGAAAATATAAGTAATGATGAAAATAATATGAATACGGGAGAACAAGTTGATAAAATTAATACTGCTCAAGAAGCATATGTTACATATATGACCTATACGGTCAAGCAAGGAGATGACCCTTGGAAATTATCACTTCAATATGGCATTCCTATGAATGAAATCTTAAGTGCAAACAATATGGCAGAAAGTACCTGGCTAAATATTGGAGATGTTTTAAAAATTCCTGTACATCATGTACCTATAAAAGCTACACCAGGGAGTAAATATGGAGAGTATTTGGATTGGTGGACAGAGGCACAGTATGTTGTTCCTATTGGCACTAAATTTACACTCGTTGATTTTGCAACAGGGAAGAGATGGAATATGAAAAGAACCATAGGTGCGAACCATGCAGATTGTGAGCCATTAACGGCGTCTGATGCGGCTATTATGAAAGAAGTGTGGGGAGGCACATTTAGTTGGGACAAAAGACCTTCTGTCATTGAATACAATGGAAGAAAGATTGCAGCATCCGTAGCATCTATGCCTCATGATATTCAATATATAACCGATAATAATTTTAATGGACATATGGATATTCATTTTGCCAACAGCACAAGACATAAGGATGGAGAAATCGATTGGGAACATCAAAAAAACATTAAGATTGCTGCAGGTATCAAATAAAAAATTATAAGTGATTGTGTAGGAGCGAGAAAAACAATTCTTTCATTAAGAAGAATTGTTTTTCTCTTTTTTGCTAAATAAATACAAAAAAAAAGAAAGTTTTTAAAAAAATGATTTATAATGGAAATAATGGGTATGAAGAATATGGGATACTATATTTTTTTACACAAAGAAATAAATTTGTTAAAATAAAACATTTATTTTGAAAGGAGTAAGTACAGATGAAAAGAATTATGGTGGTAGATGATGCAGCATTTATGAGAATGTCTTTGAAGATGATGTTAGAGAAAAATGGATACCAAGTAGTGGGGGAAGCAGAAAACGGAAAAGTTGCTGTGCAAAAGGCAAAAAAATTGAATCCAGATATTATTACGATGGATATTACAATGCCAGAGATGGATGGAATTACTGCACTAAAGACTTTGAAAGAAGTGGGTTGTAAATCAAAAATTATTATAATTTCTGCTTTAGGACAAGAGTCTCATGTTAGAGAAGCTATGATTTTAGGTGCAAATAATTTTATTGTAAAACCTTACAAAGAACCACATGTAATGGAGATTTTATCTAAATTATAATTCTTAGGTACTGTACAAGAAAAATATTTCACCGTTGAAAAAATGTAAAGTAATTAAATAGTTAAGATCAACGGATTGTACTGTAACTATGTCATTTAAAAAAAGAAAAGGGGTGTTTTTATGAAATGGTTTTATGATTTAAAGATTAGTACAAAATTAATATCAAGCTTTATTATTGTAGCATTGATTTCTGGTATCATCGGGTTTATAGGTATAAAAAATATGAGAGAAATAGATGATAATGGTACCGTTTTGTATGAGAAAATGACCGTACCGATTGGTTATTTAGGGAATATTTCAACGAATTTCCAATTGCTTCGTGTAGATACACGAGATCTTATTCTCGCAGATACACAAGAAGAAGTTATAAATGAAGTAGAAAGCATAAAACAGAAAAAATTGACCATTGAGCAAAATGCCGTGGACTTTGAAAAACTGATTTTATCAGATGAAATGAGAAGTGCTTATAATGAATTCATAAATATACATAAGGAGTATGTGACGCTTTTAGATAAAATAATTCTTTTTGTTCAAGAAAATAAACGTGAAGAGTTTATGACTATTTTGAAGTCAGAAGAAGGCGCAATTTTAGTAACAAAAGAAAACGCAGCGATTGAAAAATTAGTTGCTATGAAAACAGAAGCTGCTAAGAATCAAGCATTAGAGAATACAGCTATGGCAAATAAAGCGATTTTAACAGTATATATATTTATTGGGATCGGAATGTTTTTTGCGGTTGCATTAGGATTTATGATTGCAAGAATAATCAGTAATCCAGTTAAAAAGCTAACAGAAGCATCCGAAAAACTTGCAGTGGGGGATGTTGATGTAAAAATTGATATGGATACAAAAGATGAGATCGGAAATTTAGCAATATCATTTAAAAAAATGGTTGAAAATATTAAGAATCAAGAAAATGTTGTAAATAAAATTGCTAAAGGAGAAAAAGTAGAGAGAATTGTCATAAAATCAGAAAAAGATATATTAAATAAAGGACTTAATGTAATGATTCAAACAATAGAAGGATTATTTGAAGAGGTGAATCTGTTAACGGAAGCAATAAACCAAGGAAAGCTAGATAAAAGAGGAAATATTGATAAATTTAATGGACAATGGGCAGAAATTGTAAGTGGCATTAACAATTTAATCTATGAATTTGTAGCACCCATAAATATTACATCAGAATATATTGAGAGAATTAGTAAAGGGGATATCCCACCTAAAATCACAGATAATCCCAATGGAGATTTTAAAAAAATTAACGATAGTTTAAATCAGTGCATAGATGCAATCAATGCTTTGATTGACGATACAGCGATGCTTGTGGAAGTAGGAACAGAAGGACGATTAAATACAAGAGCAGATGCATCTAAACATGGTGGCGATTTTGGTAGAATTGTACAAGGAATTAATAAAACGCTAGATGCTGTCATAGAACCAGTAAAAGAGGCATCGGATGTATTAAAAGAAATGTCAAAAGGAAATCTTAAGGTGCATATGGTTGGAAATTATCTTGGAGATCATGCTGAAATCAAGCATGCTTTAAATAATACAATCAGTACGATTGTAACATATATCAATGAAATTTCAGAGATACTTACACAAATGGCACAAGGAAATTTAAATGTGGGGATTAATGCAGATTACAAAGGGGATTTTATTGAAATCAAAGATTCACTCAATGAAATTATTGTTTCATTAAACGAAGTACTAGGAGATATTAATGCTGCATCAGAACAAGTAGCAGCAGGATCAAAACAAGTATCTGATTCTAGTCAAGCGTTGTCTCAAGGTTCAGCAGAACAAGCAAGTTCGATTGAAGAAATAACAGCATCTATTACTCAGATTGCAGCACAGACAAAGCAAAATGCGCTAAATTCAAATAAAGCGAATGAACTTGCACTTACAGCAAAAGTAGATGCAGAAAATGGGAACCATCAAATGAAACAAATGCTAAAAGCAATGGAAGAGATCAATGAATCTTCTGCAAACATTTCAAAGATTATTAAAGTAATAGATGAAATCGCTTTTCAAACAAATATTTTAGCTTTAAATGCAGCAGTAGAAGCAGCAAGAGCAGGGCAACATGGAAAAGGCTTTGCAGTTGTAGCAGAAGAAGTGAGAAATTTAGCAGCACGAAGTGCAAATGCAGCGAAAGAAACCACAGGATTAATAGAAGGATCGATTAAAAAAGCAGATATTGGAACAAAAATTACAGATGATACAGCAGTGGCTTTAGAGAATATTGTAAAAGTCATTGGAAACGTTGCAAATATCGTAGGAGATATTGCATCCGCATCGAATGAACAAGCGACAGGTGTTATGCAAGTAAATCAGGCAATCGATCAGGTTTCAAAGGTAATACAAATGAACACGGCTACAGCGGAAGAAAGTGCGGCAGCAAGTGAAGAATTATCTAGTCAATCCGAATTGTTAAAAGATAGAGTGATGATATTTAAGTTAAAAGATTATGAAAAAAACAATCATAAAAATAATGAGGCTAGATTAAATAGTAATGTACAAAAAATGAATTCGTTTAAGAGTGAAGAAATGGAGCATGTATTTGGGAGCGTAGCAGCAACCGATACATCAAAAATAAAAATCACATTAGATGATAGTGAATTTGGAAAATATTAAAAATATAAAAATAGGATAAAAAAAGAGGGGGTGAATGACTTGAGCGGAAATACAGAAAGAGATCCTATGTTGGAAATGTATATTTTTGAGAGCAATCAGTTGTTAGAGCAACTAGAGCAAGTAATATTGAGTAGTGAAAAGTCTATCGTTTCCGAAGAATCAATTAATGAGATTTTTAGGATTATGCATACAATCAAAGGAAATTCAGCGATGATGCTTTTTAACAATATTGCAACATTAGCACATGCGCTAGAAGATTTATTTGATTTTTTAAGACAAGGAGAATTCAAAGATGTGGATTCTGAAAAATTAATTGATCGGGTGTTTTCAGTGGTAGATTTTATAAAAGGCGAATTGTTCAAGATCGAGGATGAAAAAGAAGCAGATGCAGACCCCGAGGTGCTGATGCAACACATCAAGGAGTATCTATTGGATCTGAAAGAAAATAATACGGAGGGTGAAACAAATCACGAAAAAAAACAATCAAATTATCCTGAAAAACAGCAATATTATATCAGTTCAAGTAAAAGTTCAGGTAATAAAATAGAAAAACATATACAAGATATTTGTATAAACTATAAAGCAGTTATTTATTTTGAAGAAGCATGTCAAATGGAAAACATGAGAGCATACACGGTAGTTAGAAGTATAAATGAAATTGCAATGAATGTACAATTTATACCAGCAGATATTCTTGAAAATGATAAAAGTTCAGAAGTTATAAAAAAAGAAGGTTTTACACTTTTATTTAAAACAGATGTTTCAGAGGAAGCATTAGATAAAATATTTCAGAACACAGTGTTTTTAAAAGAATATGAATTGATGCGTTTGCCAAATGAATGCGATATTTATACATATAAACCAAAATTAGAGATTCTGTTAGAGGATTCAAGTTTAGAATTACAAGAGGTTAACACGAAGTGTAATGATTTTAATAGTAGTGCATCTTCTAAGATGACAAAACAAAGTAGCATTAATGTGAAAGTAAATAAATTAGATATGCTAATGGACTTAGTGGGGGAACTGGTAATTTCAGAGGCAATGGTAACGCAAAATCCAGAATTACAAGGGTTAAATTTGGATAACTTCAACAAGGCGGCAAGACAATTACATAAGATTACGAATGACCTCCAGGATGTCGTGATGTCAATTAGAATGGTTCCTTTGTCGCTTACATTTCAAAAGATGAATAGATTAGTAAGAGATATGAGCAAAAAAATAAATAAAGAAGTAGAGTTGAAAATCATTGGAGAAGAAACAGAAGTGGATAAAAATATTATCGAAAATATTTCTGATCCACTCATGCATTTGATTCGAAATGCAATGGATCATGGAATTGAATCATCAGAAAAGAGAGTGCAAAATCATAAACCTAAGAAGGGTAAAATTATTCTTCAAGCTAAGAATTCGGGAGGAGATGTACTGATTATCGTCAAGGATGATGGTCAGGGGTTAAGTAAGGAAAAAATAATTAATAAAGCTTTCGAAAAAGGATTGATTGATAAAGAACCTAAGGAAATGACAGACAAAGAAATATATTCACTTATTTTTCTTCCAGGATTTTCAACAAACGAGGAAATCACAGAATATTCAGGTAGAGGCGTAGGGATGGATGTGGTAACAAAAAACATCGAAAGAATAAAGGGGAAGATATCTGTAGATAGCATAGCAGGACAAGGAACTACGATTACTATAAAGATTCCACTGACTTTAGCGATTATAGAGGGCATGATTATAAGCGTAGGGGGCTCAACCTATACCATACCGATTGTGTCTATCAGAGAATCGTTTAGACCTAAAGAAGAAGAAATCATCGTTGATCTGCAAGGCAATGAAATGATTCTAATTCGAGGACAATCTTATCCGATCGTAAGGATTCATGAACGATATCATGTAAATACAAAGATAAAAAAAATAAGTGAAGGCATACTGATTATGGTTGAATGTGATGAAGGGAGTATTTGTATCTTCGCAGATACATTACTTGGAGAACAACAGGTGGTTGTTAAACCTTTGCCGAAATATGTAAATGCATCAAAGAGTTTGTCAGGATGTACGCTGCTTGGAGATGGAAGCATAAGCTTGATATTAGATGTTGCAGGATTAATTTATGAGTATAAGCAGAAAGGAAGGGATGATGAATGACGAAAGATATTGAAGATATAGTGAGAATGGAAGATTTAGAATCTGAAGAAGATACACAAAGAGGAAAATTTCTTATATTCTCATTAGGCGAAGGTGAGTATGGAATAGAAATTAAATATGTGATTGAAATTATAAGGATACAAGAGATTACGCCTATACCAGATACATTAGAATATATTAAAGGCGTGATCAACTTGAGAGGGAAAATTATACCTGTCATGGATGTACGCCATCGATTTAAAAAAGAAGAAAGAGTATATGATGACAGGACATGTATTGTTGTGATTGAAGTGAAAGAAGTTTTTATAGGACTTATTGTAGACAGAGTCGTTGAAGTAGCTTCTATAGCAGATACAGACATAGCACTCCCTCCAAAGATCAATAAGAATACAGAAAATAAATATATAAAAGGAATAGGAAAATCTGAAGAAAAAATAAAACTTCTTTTAGATTGTGCAAAGTTACTAGGCGATGATGAAATCAATATGATCCAAGAATTAACATAAGTGAAGGGATGAAAAAAATGAAGATATTGATTGTAGAAGATGATTTAATCAGTAGAAAATTCCTTTCGAAATTTTTATCAAAGTATGGAGAATGTGATATTACAGTAGATGGAATTGAAGCGATTGATGCATTTTTGTTAGCGTGGGAGGATGAAGAACCTTACGATCTAATATGCCTTGATATTATGATGCCAAAGGTGGATGGCATCGTTGCACTGAAAACAATTCGCAGTTTAGAAATTGAAAAAGGGATACCACAAAATCAACGGGTAAAAATTATTATGACAACCGCTTTAAATGATACAAAAAACGTGCATGAAGCATTTCAAATTGGCTGTGAAGGTTATGCAGCGAAACCTATTGATACAAATAGACTTATAGAGGTATTAGAAAAATTGAAATTAATTGATGAAAAGAAAAAGTAAGTTGAGGGGATGTGTATGAAAATTACACACAGCGAATTTATGCGGTTTGTAGTTTATGTGAAAGAAAATTTTGGAATCAATTTAATGCATAAAAAAGCATTAATTCTAGGTCGGCTACAAAATCATCTAATACAGAATCAATTTCAAAATTTTTCTCAATATATTGAATATATCATGATAGATCATACAGGAGCAGCAGTAAAAAATCTTTTGAACAAACTTACGACAAATCATACCTATTTTATGCGAGAAACAGAACATTTTGATTATTATAAAAAAATAATTTTACCTGAACTATTTGTGAAAGAAAGAAAAACGAAAGATTTAAGAATATGGAGTGCAGGGTGTTCTTCTGGTGAAGAAGCCTACACATTAGCAATGATTCAAAATGATTTTTTAGGAGATCAAAAAAAATTATGGGATGCTAAAATACTAGCTACGGATATTTCAGATAAAGTGCTTACAGCTGCAGTCAATGGTATTTATTTGAATGAAAAATTGGTCCATTTACCAGAAAAGTGGAAAAAAAATTATTTTGAGAAAATAGATTATGAAAATAGTAAAGTGATAGATGCGATTAGAAATGAAGTGATATTTAGACGGTTCAATTTAATGAATAAAATTTTCCCATTTAAAAAAAAATTCCATGTTATTTTTTGCAGAAATGTAATGATCTATTTTGATGCAGCAACAAAAAAAGCATTAATCAATAGGTTTTATGAATTTACAGAATCAGGAGGATATCTTTTTATAGGACATTCTGAGTCTATAAATCGAGAAGAAACTGCATATAAATATATTATGCCTGCTGTCTATAGAAAGGAATAAAGAAAAATGATTAAAAAGAGAATTCGCGTATTGATCGTAGACGATTCTTTAATTTTTAGAGAGATAATGACGACAGGAGTGGCGAATGATTCGAACATAGAAGTTGTGGCTACTGCAACAGATCCTTATATGGCACGCGATAGAATTATTGAATATGAACCGAATGTAATGCTATTAGATGTTGAAATGCCTAAAATGAATGGCATAGAATTCCTTAAAAAATTGATGCCTCAATACCCTATTCCTGTTATTGTGGTAAGTGCGGTGAAGGATAATGTATTAGATGCGTTAAAATATGGTGCGGTAGATTTTGTAGAAAAGCCTAACGCTGAAAATCATAGGAGCAAGGATATATTTATCTCTGAATTGATTGTAAAAATAAAAATTGCATCGATATCAAAGGTTTCACATTGGAAAAGACAACCATCAGCAGGGTTGATTAAGGGGAAATTAAGGAGTGATTTTAGCGAAAAAGTGATTGCGATAGGTGCTTCTACAGGAGGGACAGAGGCGATATTTGAGATACTTAAAGCAATTCCAAAACAAATTCCCGGAATCGTTATTACGCAACATATGCCTCCTGTTTTCACAAAAATGTATGCAAATCGATTGAATAATTCGTGTATGCTTGAAGTGAAAGAAGCTGAGGATGGAGATATTTTATATCCGGGAAGAGTACTTTTGGCACCAGGAGATTACCATATGATACTGATTAGAAAAGGAAATTATTATGCAGTAAAATGTAAAAAAGGAGATAAAGTAAATGGACATTGTCCATCAGTAGATGTCCTATTTACATCTGTGGCAGAAGTGGCAAAAAATAATGCAATAGGTGTAATTCTTACAGGGATGGGAGCGGATGGTGCGCGTGGATTATTAAAGATGAGACAAGCTGGTGCGCATACGATTGGACAAAATCAGGAAACCTGCATTATCTACGGAATGCCAAAAGTTGCTTATGAACGAGGAGCGGTTGAAAGACAGGTTGCATTAAATCGTATACCCCATTTAATGTATAGTTTGGTAAAAGGAAGCTATTCGTATGATTATTCAGGACTTTAGAAATGGATGTTGAAATAAGAACATCGAAGCTGATTTTATATCCATTTAAAATATAAATGAGGGATTACCATGAAAGAAAAAATAAATCTATTACTTGTGGGATTTGGCATAGAAGATGTAGAAACCATTCTTTTTGAAATAATAAAAAATGGATTAATTGTTACGCATGAATGCATAAACAATGTAGGTGAGATCAGGTTAGCTTTAACCAAAAAGTTTTGGGATATTGTTATTGTAAATGATCATTTTAATGGTTTAGATGTATTAAAAGTGCATACGGTAGTCCTTGAATCAAAAATATTGATGCCTGTTATTATTTTAGGGGAGCATATAACGGAAGATTTTATGATGTCTGCAATGGAAAAAGGAGTAAGGGACTGTATCGAAAAATGTAACTTAAAACGATTAGGGCCTGTTGTACGTAGAGAAATTTTGAATGATCGTATTTTAAAAAGTAAAGAAATAGAGAACCATAGATTAAAAGAAAAAAACAAAAAATTATCTCTTACATTAAGTAGTATGGGTGATGGGGTAATGACGACAGATATCTATGGGAATATTTTGATGATGAACAATCAAGCAGAGAAGATTACTGGATGGACATTTGCAAAAGCCAAAGGAAAACCTTTTATAAAAGTTTTTAGAATCATTAATAAAAGAAATGATCATTTAGCAGAAGATCCAGTAAAAAAAGCAATAAAATATCGAAAAACAGTTGGACTGAAAAATTATACGGTTCTAAGAATGATAACAAATGAAGAAAAATTTATTTCTGCTAGTAGTGCACCTATTTTAAATAATGAAGGCAAAATTACTGGTGTGGTGATCGTATTTAGAGATATTACAAGAATTCGTTTGGTAGAGGAAAAATTGAGTATGCTCTTTAGAGCAATAGAACATAGTGCAAGTGTCGTTGTGATCGCGAATAAGAGCGGGAATATTGATTATGTAAATGCTAGGTTTACAGAAATGACTGGGTATACATCGGATGAAGTAATAGGAAAAAACCCTAGAATTTTTAAATTAGGCAATGCGGATAAAGGATTCTATAAAAAAATGTGGGAAACTTTATTGAGTGGAAAAGATTGGAGAGGAGAATTTCACAACAGGAAGAAAAATGGAGAACCTTATTGGGAACATGCAGTGATTTCACCGATTAAGAATATAGAAGGAGAAATAACCCATTATATTGCTATAAAAGAAAATATTACGGAACGAAAGAAAATGGAAGAAGCACTTAAATGGTCAAGAAAAGAGGCTGAAACAGCAAATCATATAAAGAGTCAATTTTTAGCGAATATGAGTCATGAAATTCGAACCCCTATGAATGGAATTATTGGAATGGTTGATTTGACATTGATGACAAAGCTTTCAAAGGAACAAAGAGAAAATTTATTGATTATAAAGGATAGTGCTGATGTTTTATTAAATATTATTAATAATATTTTAGATTTTTCTAAAATTGAAGCAGGGAAAATGTCTATTGAAGAAATTCCTTTTAATCTTCAACAATTAGTTGATCGTGTGACAAAATCTTTTTTAGCAAAAGCGTTGGAAAAAAAAATAGTATTAAATTATAATATTGCGCCAGATATTCCAAATATCATTATTTCAGATCCAATAAGGTTGACTCAAATTTTGAATAACCTCATTGGCAATGCGATTAAATTTACAGATGAAGGTTTTGTCGAGATTTGTTTTGAAAAAGAGAAAGACTTAACGAAAGAATGTAGTTTAAAAGTGATGATTCAGGATACGGGTATAGGTATTGCAGATGAGGACAGAGCCAGATTATTTAAGAGTTTTAGTCAAGTAGATAGTTCTTATACAAGAAAATATACAGGAACAGGTTTAGGTCTTGCTATTTCAAAAGAATTGGTCGAACTAATGGGTGGGGATTTATGGGTAGTAAGTGAAAGTGGAAAAGGGAGTAGATTTTATTTTACAATAGGTGTAGGAATTGGTGAGGAAGTATATAATCCTGTTTTAACAGTTAGCGGAAATGTATTTAAGAAAGATTTAAAAACGAAAAGGGTTTTGGTTGTGGAAGATGATGAACTAAATCAGATTGTGATTACTGCTATGTTGAATAAAAAAGGATATGGGAGTGAAATTGCAAACAATGGAAAAGAAGCAATACTGATAACACAAAAAAAAGATTTTGATATGATCCTTATGGATATTCAAATGCCTAAAATGGATGGAATAGAAGCGACAAGAATGATTCGAAATCACGAGAAATTAGCAGGTGTATATACACCTATTATTGCGCTCACAGCACATGCACTCAAAGGAGATCGAGAAAAATTTATTTCGATGGGCCTAGATGGATATGTATCAAAGCCTATTCAAATAGAAAAATTATTTAATGAGATTGAAAAACTTTTAAAGTATAAAAAACAAAATTTATCCGAGGAAATAGATTCAATATATCGCGTGATGCAGACACAGGAAAGCATATCTGTATTGAAAGAAGAATTAATAATTACGATGAAAAAATTGAAGGGGGCATTAGAACAAAAAGATTCTAGACTAATTGAGAAGTTCGTAAGTGATATAAAACACATTGCAGAGGAATTAGAGATTGTAGAAGCAAAAAAAATAGCATTCAGGATGGTTTTGTCAGCACGAAAAGGCAAGTATGATATAGTAGAGGAACTTTTTTATAGACTTAAGGAAAGTGTTCGTTAAAAGGATGAAGAAAAAATACGAAGGTAACTTTTATATTTATGGATAAAGGGTATAGATAGCCTAACAATTAATTTGGATGAATAATTATAAGACACATGAACTCAAGTTGACTTGTCAATAAAATTAGGAGGGCATATGCATGTTAGAAAATTATAGAGTTCCAGTAGAAAAACTGAAAAAAAAATGTGAAACGAGTGGTTTTGATTTTCATACAACAGCTGATTTATATCCTTTACAAGGGATTATTGGCCAAAGGCGGGCAGCAGAGGCATTAGAATTTGGGCTGGATATGAAAAAAAAGGGATATAATATATTTGTGTCAGGACAAAGTGGTACAGGAAGAAATAGCTATACATTGTCTATTGCGGAGAAGAAAGCTGAAATAAAAGAGGTACCAGATGATTGGCTCTATGTGAACAATTTTAAAAATCCAGACAGTCCTATTGCACTACATGTAAAAGCAGGTACGGGAAAGGTTTTCAAAAAAGATATGGAAAACATGATTGAATCCTTTAAAAAGGAAATCCCAAACGTTTTTACTAGTAAAGAATATGAAAACCAAAAGAGCGTATTGGTGCAACAATTTCAAAGTTATACCCAACAAACCATTGATGTTTTAAATGAAATGGGCAAAAAGTATGGATTTTTATTTAAGCAAACAGAGCGTGGACTCATTACGGTTCCATTAAGAGATGGACAATCTATATCAGAAGAAGAATACCAAGACCTTGCTACAGAGGAATTAGAAGTAATAAGAAAAAATTCTAGTGCGCTGAGTTTAGAAACGGTTGATATTTTTAATAAACTTAGAAAGCTAGAAGAAGAATATAGGAATCAAGTAAAAGATTTAGATCAAAAAATGGTACTGGATCTTGTGGATTTCCACATAAATGGATTAAAAAAAAGATTTAAAGAGCATCTATGTGTTATAGACTATTTAGACACATTCAAAAGCGATATCATAGAGCATATTGATAAATTTAAAGGGGATAAGAAGCAAGAAATGAATAATCCTCTTGCTATGCTTCAGATGAAATCTTCCGAGACTTTTTTTGATAAATATGAAGTCAATCTTTTCATTGACAATAGTAATAAATTAGGAGCACCGATTATCAATGAAACAAACCCAAGTTATTATAATTTAATGGGTAGAGTCGAGTATAAAAACGAATTAGGGGCTATGAAAACAGATTTTACACAAATAAAACCAGGAGCCATTCATCAAGCCAATGGTGGATATTTGATCCTTCAGGCAAAAGACTTACTTACCAATCCATTTACATGGAATGCTCTAAAAAGAGCATTGAAAAATAATAAAATTACCATTGAAGGTTTAGACAAACAGGTTGGATATGTGGTAACATCTACATTGAAACCAGAATCAATTCCACTTGATATAAAAGTAATTATTATTGGAGATCCCTATACTTATGCCATGCTTTATCAGTATGATGAAGATTTTAAAAAATTATTTAAAATTATGGCTGATTTTGAAGTTGAAATGAATCGAGATCAGGAAAATGTTTATAAAATGGCAAGATTTATTGCAACGCACTGTGAAAAAGAGAATCTTAAGCATTTTGATAAAAGTGCTGTGGGCAGAATTGTAGAATATAGTGCAAGACTTGCGGATCATCAAGAAAAACTTAGTTCTAGATTTAATCAAGTAGTCGAACTTTTGTATGAAGCAGATCACTTTGCAGAAATGATGGGATCAAGTGTTGTAAAACTAGAACATATTGAAAAAGCCATAAGTAAGAAGAACCATAGAAATAACAAATATGAAGAGAAAGTACTAGAGATGTTTGATGATGAGACTTTACTTCTTGATGTAGAAGCCAAAAAAATAGGGGAAATAAATGGATTGGCTGTTACAGGTACAGGAGAATATTCCTTTGGAAAACCAAGTAAAATTACAGTGACTACTTACAAAGGGAAGGCGGGTATTATCAATATAGAAAGAGAAGTCAAAAAGAGTGGCAGTAGCCATGATAAAGGCGTACTAATATTAAATGGATATATGGGAGAAAAATTTGCACAAGAAAGACCATTATCACTATCTGCTAGCATTGTGTTTGAACAATTATATTCAGGTGTAGATGGAGATAGTGCATCGAGTACAGAATTATATGCATTACTTTCAAGCCTTTCAGGTATACCCATAAAACAAGCTATTGCTGTAACGGGTTCAGTGAATCAGAAAGGGAAAATACAGCCTATTGGTGGGGTCAACGAAAAAATAGAAGGATTTTTCAAAGTATGTAAATCGAAAGGACTAACAGGAAAACAAGGGGTAATGATTCCACATCAAAATGTAAAAAACCTTATGTTGAATGATGAAGTTATCAAAGCCGTAGAAAATGAAATGTTTCATATCTATGCTGTAAAAACAATCGAAGAAGGTATTGCAGTTTTAACGGATAAAAAAGCAGGCGTAAGAAATGAAACAGGAGCATATATAGAAGAAACTGTATATGATCTTGTAAATAAAAAACTAGAAGCATTTTCTAAAGAAAATAAAAACGAACAAAAGCAAAGAAAAAAAAGATAAAAAGCATAAATAGGGCAGAAAGATTCTGCCCTATTTGCATGTAAGTATTTGTGTTTCTGTAATAATATAATCAACAGGATAATCAAAAGAATCATTAGGTACTTTGTCTACTATTTGTAAATCAAAAGAAAGCGCAATAGATGGGGTAGCTTCTGAAATCTTATCTAAAAATCGGTCATAGTACCCACCGCCATAACCAATTCGATAACCTTTTCGATCAAAAGCTACGCCTGGTATAATGATTAAATCCAAAATAGCTGGATCTACTTTTCGAATATATCTTTCCTTCGGTTCTAAAATGCCATAAGTTCCTTTTACTAGTTCTTCTTTAGGATCTAATAATTGAGATAAAATCATTTCTTTTGTTGTAGGGACACTAATAGGAATGATAACATTTTTATTTGATTTAAGTAAATCTTCAATGATGCAGTGGGTTTTTACTTCATTGCGAAAATCAATATAAATCATAACAGTTTTTGCGCTTTTATAGAAATCAAGCGTGGTTAATTGATGGAAGATCGTTTGACTTTTAGCATCTACCTGATCTAAAGAAAGTACTTCCCTTTTCTTTAATATTTCTTGGCGAATATTTTTTTTCATTTATAAATCCTTCTCTCAATTTTTATATTAAAACAATTATATAAGAAAGTGGAAAAAAATTCAAAGCAGGAACGCGTAATAGTATTTGGAAATTTTAAAGAATCATAATATAATAGATATATAGTATCGTTTGCTATTTTTTGAAGAAATAAGACAAATAAATAAAAAATTCATGGTAAAATGATAGAGGAAAATTAGATGGATATGTAGAATTATACAAACTTAGGGGTTGATAATATGATAAATTTTTTCAATATAACAAAACAGTATGCTAAGGGTGCAGTGGCACTTTCTAATATTAATGTTAAAATCGAGAAAGGAGATTTTGCTTTTATTGTAGGATCTAGTGGCGCGGGTAAATCGACTTTTATTAAGCTATTATTAAAAGAAATAGAACCAACAAACGGAAAAATCACGATAGCTGGGCTAGATATAACCAATTTAAGCACGAGAAAGATTCCTTATTTAAGAAGAAAAATAGGCGTGGTTTTTCAAGATTTTAGACTGCTCCCAAATAAAACAGTCTACGAAAATATAGCCTTTGCAATGGAGATTATTGGCGCAAAACCGAAGGAAATTAGAAGGCAAGTGCCAACAATACTTGCTATGGTTGGATTAAGTGGTAAGGCGAAGATGTATCCTCATGAACTTTCTGGAGGAGAACAACAAAGAGTAGCTATAGCTCGTGCTATTGTAAATAGTCCAGATGTTTTAATTGCGGACGAACCTACTGGAAATTTAGATCCAGATACAGCATGGGAAATTATGAAGCTTATGAAACAAATTAATCGAAGGGGTACAACGATTGTTATGGCTACACATGCCAAAGAAATTGTAGATATGATGCAGCAACGGGTTATTGCAATAGAAGGAGGAAAAATTGTCAGAGATGACAAGAAGGGTGTGTATGGATATGAAAGTTAAAACGTTTATATATATGATAAAAGAAGGGTTTAAAGGATTATGGCGTAATCGTATGATGGGGATGGCTTCAGTTGGATCTATTGCTTCTGTTTTAATGATTTTAGGAATTGTATTTATGATTATATTAAATGTAAATGGCTTGGCAGAAACAGCCAAAGGACAGTTTGATTCTATACAAGTGTATTTAGAAAAAGATTTAACAGAGAGTCAAATGGATAATATAGGAAATATTATTAAGAGAATAGACGGAATAGACTATGTGGATTTTTTATCTAAGGAACAAGCTTTAGAAAATATGAAAAAGAGTTGGGGAGAAAATGGATATCTTTTAGAGGGGTTAGAAAAAAATCCTCTTCCAAATTCATATGTGATTAAGCTAAAAGATATTTCTGATGCAGATGCTGTAGTTAGTAGAATAAAAGGGTTACAAGGGTTAGAAGAGATTAAGTATTATAAAGATGTGGTAGAAAAATTGCTTAACATTACAAACTTCATACGTATAGCAGGGGTGATTATTATTGGTATTTTAATATTCATTTCAATGTTTGTAGTAGGAAATACTATTAAACTTACTGTTATTGCAAGATCAAAAGAAATTAATATTATGAAATATGTAGGTGCGACCAATTGGTTTATCAGATGGCCTTTTTTGGTAGAGGGAATGCTATTGGGACTATTGGGATCATTGATTGCATTAGGTATTGTTGGATTGGGTTATAAACGTATATTTGATTTAGTTACACAAAAATTATACGTTATGATTGCAGCATATATGATTCCAGCATCTGTAGTTATGGGGAATTTAGCTATTATTTTTATTGTATTAGGTATGGGGATTGGGGCTTTAGGAAGTATTTTTTCTATGAGGAAATTTTTAAAAGTATAAAAATTGATTTAGGGGGGGAGAAAATGCTGAAATTGAACAAAAGAATTGTACTTTTTTTTATGATTATATTTTCTTTGATGATTACAGGGAATACTTTTGCACAGGATGTGACAAGTAATCAGAAAAAATTGAATCAAGTAAACAGTAATATTAAGAACGTACAGAGTAAATTGAATGAAAACAAAAAGAAAGAAAAAAATCTATCGTCTCAAATTAAGGAATTAGACAGAAAAATTGATAAGACAGAACAAGAGCTAGGTGAAATTGATCACCAAATCAATATAACCCAAAAGAAAATTGATACAGCAAAGCAAGCATTACAAGAAAAAGAGAAAAATATTGGAGACAAGAATGATGTATTAAATAATAGATTAAGAGCAATGTATAAAAATGGAAATGTTGGATATGCGGAAGTTTTGTTTGATTCAGAGAGTATTGTGGATCTTTTATCAAATTTAGATATGGTTAAAAAAATTCTTAACCAAGATATGGATTTATTAGAATATATGAAAGAACAAAGGGACGAAATCAATACAAAGAAAAAGACGTTAGAAAGTCATAAGAATCAAATGGATGCTATGCTTAAAAACATGAAAGTAAAGCAAAAAGAGTTAGCTACGAGCAGGGGGAAAATGGATAGGATCAAACAAGAATTGAAAAAAGATAGTAAGGCCCTTGAAAATCAAATTGATGAATTGAACACTTATGCAGAAAAAATTGCTGCAGAGATCAGAAAAAAACAATCCGGTGGAAAATACACAGGTGGAAAACTGGCTTGGCCAGCTCCTGGTTATACAAGAATTACATCCCCTTATGGATATAGAATTCATCCGATTCTTAAGAGAAAGAAGCTACATACAGGAATTGATATAGGGGTTCCAGCGGGAAAAAGTATTGTAGCAGCAGGAAATGGTAAAGTTATTCATGCTGATTGGTTAGGCGGATATGGGAAAGTAGTAATGGTTGACCATGGCGGTGGCATTGTAACTTTATATGCACATAATTCTAGCCTCATTGTAAAGGAAGGTCAACAAGTGAAAAAAGGTCAAGTTATTTCAAAATCAGGTAGTACAGGAATGTCTACAGGTCCTCATCTACACTTTGAAGTTAGAAAAAATGGACAATATACGGACCCAATTCCTTGGGTGAAATAGATAGATGGATCTTATACTTTTATGTATAGGATCTTTTTTTGTGCATAAGAGAAAGAATAGATGGAGAGGTGCTTGGGAAATAATATAATAAAGTATTGAATTTTAAAACAATGTGATTATATTTTAAAAATGGTGAATCGTTGAAAATCAGGCGCATATTCCTTATAGCAATTGAATATAATAATTAGAATGTCTTAAGGCGTGCAGGCGATCATGAAAATACAGATAGTACTTGGCTTACATTCTAAGAATTTGTAAGGGTATGCTGAAGTACTATCTTGCTTTAACCGCAAAACAAGCGTTTAAAATAGAAGTTTGAGAAAAAAAGGAGTGATTATTATAAAAGCAGTAATTATGGCAGGTGGAAAAGGAACAAGATTAAGACCTCTTACTTGTGGGATGCCTAAACCGATGGTTCCAATTTTGGAGAAGCCTGTAATGGAATATTCAATTGAACTATTAAAAAAATATGGAATAGATCAGATTGCTGTTACAATGGCATATCTACCTTCAGTAATAACGGATCATTTTGGAAATGGAGAAGTATGGGGGATTGATCTGAATTATTTTACGGAAGATTTACCTTTAGGAACGGGTGGAAGTGTAAAAAATGCAGAAGCATTTTTAGATGACACATTTATTGTAATTAGTGGAGATGCGTTAACAGATTTAAATCTTCAGAAAGCAATTGCATATCACAAAGAGAAAAAGTCAAAAGCTACATTGGTTCTTAAGAAAGAGCCTGTACCTCTTGAATATGGTGTAATCATTACAGATGAAGAAGGAAGAATTATCCGTTTTTTAGAGAAGCCAAGTTGGGGAGAAGTATTTAGTGACACTGTAAATACAGGGATATATATACTAGAACCTGAGGTACTTAATTATTACAAACGAGGAGAAAATTTTGATTTTAGCAAAGATCTCTTCCCAAAACTATTAAGAGATCAAATACCTATGTATGGTTATATTATGGAAGATTATTGGAATGATATTGGAGATTTACCTTCTTATATGCAAACCCAATTTGATATATTAGATAGAAAAGTGAAAATATCTATGAACTGCGAAGAAGTCAAAAAAGGAATCTGGATAAAAGAAGGAACAAAATTAGGTGAAAATATAAAGTTGACACCGCCACTCTATATTGGAAAAAATTGTACCATCCACAATCGCGCCAATCTAGATGCTTATACAATTATTGGTGAGAATTGTGAAATAGGAGAAACAGCTGTTTTAAAAAGAAGCATATTATGGAAAAATGTAAGGATCGGAGAAAATAGTCATTCTAGTGGAACAACTATATGTAGCAACGCGCAAGTAAAAAGTGGTGTAAATATATATGAACATTCTGCTGTAGGCAGTGGAAGTATTTTATCCAATAGAGTGATGGTTAAACCAAATACGAAGATTTGGCCTGATAAAAAGATTGGTGAAGATAGTATTGTCAATCAAAATCTTGTATGGGGAACAAAAATATCAAAGACTATTTTTGGATATAAGGGTATTTCAGGAGATATCAATATGGATATTACACCAGAATTTGCTTCACGATTAGGTTCAGCATATACATCTAATTTAAAAGAAGAAGCGACCATTGTTGTAAGTAGTGATAGATCCAATGCATGCCATATTATAAAAAATTCTTTTATATCCGGAATTCTTTCTACAGGGGCAGGCGTTATTCATATGAAAGATGCTGTCATGTCTATAAATCGATTTGCAGTAAAAAATTATGGCGCAAATGGAGGGATTCATATTCGAATCGATCCTTTTAATAAAAACCGAGCGCATATTGAGTTTGTAGATGAAAATGGTGCAAATATAGATAGAAATACAGAGAGAAAGATAGAAAACTTATTTAACAGAGATGATTTTCAAAGATGTAATGGAGAAAAAGTAAAAAGTGCTGTGAAAATTGATAATTTTTCATCATTATATATCCAAAATGGAGCAAAAATAATTACAGATCTATCTAAAATTAAAAGAAAAAACCCTAAAATTATTATAAGTTCTAGATGTAACAATCTTTTAGATTTGGCAGTAATGTTTCTTAAATATATTGGTTGCCAAATCCAGTGCGAATATGCTAGCGATAAACATAAGTCTGCTGATACATATGTAGCGCATATATCTGAACAAGTACTAAAAAATAAAGGGCATATGGGCATCATTTTAAGTAGTGATGGAGAGAAAATGATTTTAATTGATGAAAAAGGGAGAATCATTGACCGAGAAATGTATTTGGTATTTATTACACTGATTTTACTTAAAATAGGTAAGGATAACAAAATTGTTGTACCGTATACAGCGCCGAAGATTATTGATAAGATGGCAGAATCTTATGATGCACAAGTCGTAAGAACAAAAACTTCTTCTGATGCTATTATGAATGAAATGTTAAAGAGTAAAGGAGCTAATGGTATATGTTTACAATATATTCTTAATTATGATGCCATTTGGGCAGTAGGGAAAATTGTTGATTTTATGATTGATCAGGATTTAAAATTAAGTAATTTAGTAGATGAAATACCTGATTTTTATTTAATCAAAAAAGAAATTGCCTGTGATTGGCAGGAAAAGGGAAGAGTCATTAAAGAGATTATTATCAATCATAGAGATAGAGATATAGAGTTGTTTGAAGGGGTAAAGATTCATGATGATAAGGGATGGGCTTTAATACTTCCGGATAAGGAAAAAGCTATATTTAATGTTTATACGGAAGGGTTTTCAGAAGAATATGCGCAGGAACTTTCAATACAATTTAGCGAAAAAGTAGAACAGATATTAAAGAATAAGCATGAATAATAAAATAATAATGATGGAGGGATGAAATCCATTATGTTCCTCAAAAATAATGATCTCATCAATAAATATGAAAAGATAGAAATGAAAGATGTTTACTTAAATCATGAAGGACTACATGATCATGCGATAGAAATTGCAAAAAATCATAGGGTATACAAAAAAACAAGAAGTATTCAATCTCTTATGAATAGGCTCAATCATAACTTTAAAATGATTCATGCCATCTATAAAAATTTAAATAACACAATGAAAGATGGAAAAGAGTTATCTCCAGCTTCTGAATGGTTACTTGACAATTTTTATAAAATTGAAGAACAATATCAAGTAATGAAACATACATTTACACAAGATAGGTCCTTAAAACTTCATATTTTAAAGAGTGGATTTTTGAAGGGATATCCAAGAGTTTATGCGATAGCGCTTGAGTTGGTTTCACATACGGATGGGAGAATAGATGAAGATTTACTTGTAAATTTTGTAAAAGATTATCAATATCATAAAATACTTACGATTGGAGAGATTTGGGCACTTTCTCTCATGATTCGATTTGCGCTGATTGAAAAAATACGAAATATTAGTGACGCGATCGATGAAAATCAACAAGAATGGGAAAAAGTTGAAAGATTAAAAAGAAAAGATCCACAAGCATTATTGGATGATATAAAAGATGATTTGGGAAGTATGGATATGCTAAGTACTTCTTATATTGAATATCTATTAAAAAAGCTTAGACAAGAAGGGGTAGAATCTGGACAGTTGATAGATTCTATAGAAAAAAAATTAATAGAATTTGATACATCGATTAATAAGGTAATTGATTTGGAACATAAAGAACAAGCAGCAAGAAAAAATTCAATAGGAAATGCAATTATTAGCTTGAATATTGTTTCAAAGTTGGAATGGAATGAATTATTTGAATCTTTGTCTATCGTGGAAGAAATATTGAGGAAAGACCCTTTGGACATTTATTCAAAAATGGATTTTGCATCAAGAGATTATTATCGTAATCAAATTGAAAAGATATCTAAAAAATGCAAAGTTTCTGAAACGCAGATTGCAAGAAAAGCAATAGAATATGCAAAAAATGCGATGATTGAAAATGATGAAGATAAAGCAAAACATGTAGGGTATTACCTTATTGATAAAGGTAGAAAAAAATTACTAAAAGAATTAGGGTGTAAAGGGATCAATCAATATTTTCATGATTATCCTATTGCTATATACTTAATGCCAGTGATCTTACTCACGGGAGGAATATCCTTATTGCTAGGCATGTATGCGTATAGTATATCACTAAGCATCTTATTGAGTTTGATAGTATGTGTAACTGTGCTGATACCAGCTAGTGATATTGGGGTAACTATTGTTAACTGGATTGTTACACATAAATTTCCAACTATATCTTTGCCAAAGTTAGAATACAAAGAAGGCGTTACCAAAGAAGCCACTACAATGGTTGTGATTCCAACACTTATTCAAAATGAAAAAACGGTAGAATCATTATTGGAAAAATTAGAAGTATATTTTTTAGCAAATCGTAGCGAAAACTTATACTTTGCAGTAGCAGGAGATTTTAAAGATGCTGATAGTAAAAGTATGGCACAGGATAAAAAGATTATAGATTATGCACGAGACAAAATAAAAGGATTAAATAAAAAATATGCTAATGAAGAAGACCTATTCTTTTATTTTCATAGGGATAGACAGTTTTGCGAAAAACAGCAAAAATGGATGGGCTGGGAAAGAAAAAGAGGAGCACTCGTTGAACTAAATATGCTACTCACAGGATCGAAAGACACATCTTATATGATTGTTTCAGGAGACATATCAAATATTGTAAAAAATATTACCTATGTTATTACACTGGATGCAGATACTAATCTTCCGTTAGATACTGCAAAAAAACTAATTGGTACAATCTCACATCCTTTAAATAAAGCCATATTCCATAAAGAAAAAGGAATTGTAAAAGAGGGATATGGACTAATTCAACCGAGAATCGGTATAGATGTTGAAAGTGCCAGTAAATCTACATTTACAAGAGTTTTCGCAGGGCAAGGAGGCGTAGATCCTTATGTCACTGCTACTTCTGATATATATCAGGATTTATTTGGAGAGGGAATTTTTACAGGGAAGGGAATTTATGATTTACAAATATTTAATGAAGTATTAAATAACGCTGTACCAGACAATACGGTACTTAGTCATGATTTATTAGAAGGAAGTTATGTAAGAACAGGTCTTGCTACAGATATAGAATTGGTTGATGGCTATCCAGCAAAGTATAATTCATATATGATGAGATTACATAGATGGATTCGAGGAGATTGGCAAATTATTAGATGGTTATTCCCGAGGATAAAAAATAGAGAGGGGGAGGTGATTAAAAATCCTCTTTCAAACCTATCAAAATGGAAAATAGTTGATAATTTAAGGAGAAGTCTTGTTTCTGTAAGTATTTTGATGCTTCTTATTTTGGGATTAACAATTTTTCCAGGGAAATCTTTTGTATGGGTAGGATTTTCAATTCTCACCATAACTTTTCCTGTTTTTATGGAGTTTTTTCATTGTATCGTAAACAGATATTATAGAACGCTAGGAGAGAAAAAAAATGGAAATTGTATGTATGGCCTAAAAGCAGTTTTTTATCAAACTTTATTAATGTTTATATTTTTACCCTATCAAGCCTATATGATGATAGATGGTATAGGAAGAACCTTATACCGTGTGTATATTTCAAAAAAGAATTTACTAGAATGGATTACTGCTGCAGATGTTGAAAAGAGGCTTGAAAATGATACCTATAGCTTTATTAAGCGAATGAAGGCAGCAATATCTATTTCGTTCATCTTGGTTATATTGGTGCTTGTAAAAGCACCTGGAAATTTGGTAGTTGTCCTTTTGATTGGATTTGTATGGGCAATATCACCTGTAATTGCATACAAAGTAAGTAAAGAAGATATACATAAAAATGTATTAGAAGATAAAGATGAAAAGATATTGAGAAGATTAGCAAGAAAGACATGGGCCTATTATGAAGATTTTGCAACAGAAGAAGAAAATTATTTACCTTCAGATAATTATCAAGAAGATCCACCAAATGGTATAGCACATAGAACATCGCCAACGAATATTGGTTTTTTGTTACTTGCCACTCTTTCTGCGAGAGATTTAGGGTATATGTCAATCATAGAAATGATAGATCGGATTGAAAATACATTATCTACGATTGAAAAATTGGAAAATTGGAAAGGGCATTTATATAACTGGTATGACACAAAAACTTTAGAAGTATTAAGACCTTTTTATGTATCAACTGTTGATAGTGGGAATTTCATTGGATACATGATTACATTAAAACAAGGACTTTTAGAAACGGTAAAGGCACCTATTTTTGATAAAAGACATTTGTTAGGATTAAAAGATACCATAGGCTTGTTAGATAAAAAAAATAGCGCATATATGCAAATATTAGATTCTTTTATAGAAAAAGAAGAAATAAGTTTAAAAGCATTAAAAAAATTATTAAAAAGTTTCACTATTTCTGATGAATCATCGAATTGGCATGAAAAATTCGATAGGATGTTGGATGGATTTCATAAAGAAATAAATACACTTTTTATAGATATAGAAATAAGAGAAGATGGCTATAAAAAATTAAATGAACAGTTAAATCAAATAGAAGGGGATGTATCTTTAGTTGCATTAAATAATCTTTATAAAAATATGATCTTTTCTATAGAAAAAATTTTAAAAAAGGAAGATGATGACGCATATTGGTTAGCAATAAAAGAAAAAATTGTTGTAGCAAACAATCATGTGAAAGAAATTTTAGAAAAAATAAATGATCTTACAGATAGAATACAAAAGGTTGTAGATGCTACAGATTTTACGCAATTATATGATAAGAAACAAAATTTATTTTCAATAGGGTATAGTGTAGATGATGAAAAGCTTACAAACTCCTACTATGATTTATTCGCATCAGAGGCAAGACTTACAAGTTATATCGCCATTGCAAGAAAAGAAGTGCCCAAAAAGCATTGGGAAAAGTTAGGAAGAGCCTTATCCGTTGTGGATGGATATAGAGGATTGGTTTCATGGACAGGAACCATGTTTGAATACTTAATGCCGCCACTTCTTATGAAAAATTATAAGAATACCCTTTTGGATGAAACTTATGGGACCGTTATAAAAGCACAGAGACGGTATGGTGAAAAGAGAAATGTCCCATGGGGAACGTCAGAATCTGGTTATTATGCTTTTGATATAAATTTAAATTATCAGTATAAAGCTTTTGGTGTACCAGACCTTGGACTTAAGCGGGGGTTAATTAATGATATGGTTATATCTCCTTATTCAACCCTTCTAGCACTTCCTTTTGATACGAAAGGAGCCATGCGTAATATAAGAGAGCTTATATCTGATGGAGTAGAGGGAGAATATGGTTTTTATGAAGCCATTGATTATACACCTGATCGGTTGACCTTTGGAAAGGAAAAAGGCGTAATTAAAAGCTTTATGGCGCATCATCAAGGAATGAGTTTGATATCTCTTAATAACTATTTGAATGAAAATATTATTCAAGAAAGATTTCATGCTGATCCTGTTATAAAATCAGCTGAAATTCTACTGCAAGAAAAGATACCTGTAAGAGTAATTATTACAAAAGCATATAAGGAGCGAATAGAACCTTTAGAAGTATTAAAAAAAGAAGATATTTATGTTGTTAGAACCTATAGTGAATTAGAAAAAGAATTGCCTAGATGCCATATCCTTTCAAATGGAAAATATTCCGTTGTAGTTACGGATTGTGGCATTGGCTATAGCAAAAATGAAAATTTGCAGGTTAGCAGATGGAGAGAGGATTCACTTACAGGAATATATGGAAATTTTGTTTTCTTAAAAAATATACATTCAAATAAAGTATGGTCATCTACCTTTGCACCAATCAATCATGAGCCAGATGGCTATAACATAAAGTTTTCTCTTGATAAAGCAGAATATATGAGAACAGATGATAATATAGATACGCATGCAGAAATCGTTGTATCCTCTGAAGACAACGCAGAAATTAGAAGAATTTCTTTAACAAATCATGAAGATAAGGCAACCATAATAGAACTTACTAGCTATTTTGAAATTGTGTTAGCACAGCAAGCAGCAGATATAGCACACCCAGCATTTAGTAATTTATTTATAAGAACAGAGGCAATTCTTGAACATGATAGCATTATTGCTTCGAGAAGACCAAGGCTTGAAGAAAAAGACCCTGTATGGATGTGTCATACGGTAGTAGTAGAAGGTGAAACAATTGGTAATTTAGAATATGAAACAAATAGAGCAAATTTTATTGGTAGAGGAAGAAATATATCTAATCCATCGGCTATTACAAATTCTCTTACGAATACAGTAGGACCCGTACTTGATCCAATTATGAGTTTGAGAAGAAGAGTGAAGATAGAGCCTGGAAAAACTGTTTCCGTTTCTTTTATCATTTCAGTCGTAAGCAACCGAAAAGAAGCCATAAATATGGCGAAAAAATATCATGAACATGCTTCGATTCTTCGAACGTTTAATTTAGCTTATACAAGAAGTGTTGTGGAAGCCTCTTATCTTAACTTAAAATCGGATGAAATTGAAGTTTATCAGGATATGATTGGGCATATTATTTTCTTAAGTCCAAATAGAAGAAGAAATGAAGCACTACTCAAAGAAAATAGAAAAGGACAATCAGGACTTTGGGCTTATGGCATATCAGGAGATCTTCCGATTGTTTTAATCAGTATTAAGCGTATAGAGGATATAGAAATTGTTCGTGAGGTACTTAAAGCGCATGAATACTGGAAAATGAAAGGTTTAGTAGTAGATTTAGTAATATTGAATGAAGATGAAAGTAGTTATTTACAGCCATTACAAGAACAATTAAACGATATCGTATTTGCAAAATATGGTCATGATAGGATGAATCAATTAGGCGGTGTGTATATAAGAAATGCACATGTTATGTCTGAAGCAGATCGCACGCTTCTTTATACAGCAGCAAAAATTGTGTTAAAGGGAGAAGAAGGTTCGCTAAGAACACAGATAAAAATAAAAGAAAAAGTAAAATTACCAGAGAAAAAGCAATTTAAAGGCGATAATATAAGCTATGCGAGCAAGGATGAACCGATTGATGTAGATTATTTTAATGGGTATGGTGGTTTTAGTAAAGATGGCATGGCGTATATTATAAGATTGAAGGATGAAGCCAATACACCTGCACCATGGACAAATGTAATTGCCAATGACAAGTTTGGATTTTTAGTAACAGAAAATGGATCAGGATTTACATGGGCTGAAAATAGTCGAGAAAATAAACTAACACCATGGTCGAACGATCCTGTAACAGATTTACAAGGAGAAATCATCTATTTAAGAGATGAAGATTGTGGTGCATATTGGTCGATTACGCCACTACCTATACGAGAAAAAGAAAGCTATACGATTCATCATGGGATTGGGTATACTACTTTTATGCATGAGAGTCATGGCATAGCACAAAACCTTACGATGTTTGTGCCAAAGGATGAATCCATAAAAATTAACTTGATTCAGTTGAAGAATCATTCAAATGTAAAAAGAAAGCTATCTGCTACTTATTTTATTAGACCTGTACTAGGCGTTAGTGATCAAATTACACAGCCATATATCACGAGTGAAATGGATGAAAAGAAAGGAACATTTTTTATTAAAAATGGATATAGTTCTGATTTTCCAGATAGGATAGTGTATATCACTTCATCACAGAAGATTGTAAGCTACACCGGCGATCGAAAAGAGTTTATAGGAGAAAAGGGGGATTTAAGCACACCAGAATCTTTCATGAGAGAAGGTTTTTCGAATCGTGTGGGTGGCGGATATGATCCTTGTGCTGTAGTACAAAATTTTATTGAACTAGAACCTCATGAAGAAAAAGAATTTGTGTTTATATTTGGACATGAAAAAGAAGTGGATGGAATCGACCCTATTGTAAAAAAATATAAAAATATGAATACATGTAAAAATGCGTTGGAAGGAGTAAAAGATTACTGGAAATATATTTTAGGAACGGTTCAAGTAAAAACACCAGATTTGTCAATGGATTTACTACTAAATTATTGGCTAATGTATCAGAACATATCTTGTAGACTTTGGGCAAGGTCGGCATTTTATCAGTCAGGAGGGGCCTATGGTTTTAGAGATCAGCTTCAGGATGCAATGAATGCGATATCTGTAATGCCAGAAGCTACAAGAAAACAGATTATACTTCACTGCGCCCATCAATTTGTTGAAGGCGATGTACAGCACTGGTGGCATGCAGGGGCTGGAGATAAGGGAATACGGACCAGGTTTTCTGATGACTTATTATGGTTACCTCTGGTGACAGCAGAGTATATAAACTATACAGGAGATGACTCCATATTGACGGAAGAAGTTTATTTTCTAGAAGATGAACCCTTAGGGGAGGAAGAAGATGAAAGATATGGCATACCTAAGGTTTCAGAAGAAAGGGCTTCTGTATATGAACATTGTATAAGGGCCATAGAAAGAGGTCTGAAGTTTGGTGAACATGGTATTCCGCTTATGGGCTCTGGAGATTGGAACGATGGGATGAATACAGTTGGAAATAAAGGAAAAGGAGAAAGTATTTGGCTGGGATGGTTTTTGTATGATATATTGAATAAGTTTTCAATTGTTTGTAATAAAATGAAAGAGTTTGAACGTGGCAAAAGATACATAAATGTTGCAAAAGAAATTGCAGATGCAATAGAAGAAAATGCTTGGGATGGTGAGTGGTATAGAAGGGCTTACTTTGATGATGGAAAGCCTTTAGGATCGATTGAGAATACAGAATGCATGATTGATTCTCTTGCACAATCTTGGGCCGTTATATCGGGTGCAGGAAGAAATGACAGAAAAAATATAGCGATGGCTTCGGTACAGCGGTATCTGATTAAAAAAGAAGAAGGGATGATTCTTTTATTTACACCACCCTTTGACCAAAGTGATTTACACCCAGGATACATAAAAGGTTATGTACCAGGGGTAAGAGAAAATGGTGGACAGTATACCCATGCAGCAACGTGGGTAATCAATGCTTTTGCAATGATGGGTGAAGGAGATCGCGCATGGGAGCTTTATAACATGATTAATCCAATCAATCATACAAGAACATCTATAGAGTGTGCTACCTATAAAGTAGAACCTTATGTAATGGCAGCAGATGTATATGCAGTAAACCCTCATACAGGAAGAGGGGGATGGACTTGGTATACAGGAGCTGCTGGTTGGATGTATAAAGTAGGATTAGAACATATTTTAGGGTTGAAGAAAAAAGATAATAAATTGATTATAAAGCCGTGTATACCAAAAGAATGGATGGAGTATAGAATCAAGTATAGACATAAAGATACTTATTATTATATTCTTATTAAAAATCCGAATAGCGTAAATAGAAATGTAGATTATGTGATCATAGATGGGCAACGAAAAGAAGAAAAGTATATTTCTTTGATCAATGATCAGAAAGATCATGAAGTGGAAGTGGTTTTAGGATAAGTACAATACATTTTTAGGCGTATTGTACTTTTTTTCTACTGAATTTTATAAAATCTCATACTTGGAAATTTTAAAATCCTTTTTACATGATATAATAAGTAAAAATTATGCGAAGGGGACAATTATTATGACTTGCTATACACTAGGGGCTTGGAAAAATATAAATAAAATAAAAATAGAAAATATACAAAAACATTTAAATTTGTGGTATGAAAAAAATCATAGGAAGTTGCCTTGGAGAGAAACAAATAATCCTTACTATATATGGATTTCAGAGGTCATGTTACAACAGACAAGAGTAGATACAGTGATTCCGTATTTCTTGAATTTTATCAATAAATTCCCCAATATTGAAAGTTTGGCATATGCACATGAAGAAGAAGTACTAAAGATGTGGGAAGGATTAGGATATTATTCCAGAGCTAAAAATCTTCATAGAGGAGCAAAGGTAATTGTAGAAGATTTTAATGGAAATATGCCAGATACTTTAGAAGAGATAAAAAAAATACCAGGGATTGGCCCTTATACGGCAGGGGCTATTTTAAGTATTGCTTATGGAAAGAGGGCAGCTGCAGTAGATGGAAATGTAATGCGGGTTTTTTCAAGGTTATTCTATATAAAAGAAGATATAGCGGAAAGTAAAACACGAAAAGAGATGGAGAAGATTGGAGGACATGTAGTATCTCCCCAAAATCCTTCTTTTTTTAACCAAGGACTTATGGAATTAGGTGCATTGATTTGTACACCTACTTCACCAAAATGTATTGCTTGTCCTCTTTTTTTAGAATGTAGTGCAAAAAGCTTAGGGGTACAGGAAACGTTACCTATAAAAAAGAAAAAACCAAAAGTAAAAACAGTTGAAGTGGAAATGGCGATTGTATATAAAAAGAAGAAATTACTGATTATGAAAAGATCTACACAAGGCCTTCTTGCCAATCTTTGGGCCGTACCTGCTACAGAACGGGAATTGAATTTTGAAAATGGAAAAAGCATACGATTAGAATTAGAAGAAAACTATGGTATGAAGGTAACAGAAGGGAAATTTCAGTTTGAAAAGAAACATATATTTACCCATTTAAAATGGAAGATGAAAATTTATTTCTTTAAACTTATTGAAGAAAGTCCTATAGATGATCCAGAAATAAAATGGATTTTACACGATGAGATAGAAAAATATGTTTTTCCTACAGCTTTTATGAAAATATTAAAAGAAATAGAATCAATAAAAGCTGACGAAGTATGTAAGCTATAAAACAGGTAGTAATGACAAAAGACGCATAAAAAAACATGGAATGTTCCGAAAAGCCCACATATTATATATTTAAAAATATATGATAATTGCTAAAATGTAAATATTGTATTTTATCGAATAAACATATTAAGTGGATTTAAAGAGAGGAGACGATGCGTTTTGGAGCCAATTAAGTTAATGCTATAGTTCATTAAAGATAGCGTAGACAAGATCATTATAAAAAAAATAATGAGTAATGAAGAGTAAATAGATTTTAAAAAGGGGGTGTTAGATTAAAATGAAAATCAAAAAAAATATAATGGATGACTATTACAAATATATTGAAGATAAATACTGCTATAAAACATTAGATGAATTGCTGGGAAAAAAATATGTTATCAAAGATCAATTAGGGGAAGGAAATTTTTTTAGAATAAAAATAGAAGATGGATTAGAAATATCGGGATTTAATATCTTAAAAATGGAGATGGATTTTGATAATAGAGCATCAGATGATGATATTTTAGAAGTAGGATATTGTTATAGTGGAGATACAAAAATTTTATCCTTACCAGACTATAAAGAATATAGATTTAAAGAAGGAGATCTTTTCATTTATAAAACATTGAATAAGTTAGATTATTTTAAATTTAAATATATAAATTGTAAAGCTATATCTATTCATATGAATTTTAATATCATTAAAAATGCTATAAATTCAATTCGGGAAGATCAACTCATAACCGATTGGCAAAAAAATATAAAAAGTATATTTAATGAAAATATATTGATAATTGAAAAAGCTAGTTATGATTTAAGAAAAATAGCACAACAGATAGATGCAATTTCTAGTGATAATATGATAGGCTATATGAAGCTAAAATTAAAAACAATTGAGTTTTTAGCTACTTTTCTTGAAGAAAAAGCAAAGGGAAATTTTAAACATATTAAAAATAAAGAAGTACAAAGAATCACGAAAGCGAAAGAAATTATTGATGAAAACATTGAAAATACACCTTCTGTGAAAGAATTGGCAGTTAAATTAAATACAAGTGTATATAAATTACAAAAAGGATTTAAAGATATTACAGGGGATACTGTGTATGCATATATAAAAAAGGTAAAGATCGAAAAAGCAAAATATTTACTGAAAAATACAGATATGTCCATATTAGAGATTACAAATGAAATAGGCTATGAAAATCCTAGTAAATTTTCAAATTTATTCAAAAGATATAATGATATAACACCACTAAAATATAGGAAATCAAAATGATTAGGTTAGATATATTTTTTAAAAAATCTAATAATAGAAGGATAAAATGTTCCAAATAAAAATCAAATTTGATTTTTTATTTTTCGGAGCATTTTTTATTTGCTTTGGAGTAGAAAATGATAATCATTATCAATATAATAGTTGTAGAGAATAAATAAACATAACAATAAGGAAAGGGGAAAGTTATATTAGAATTTGGATCAAACTTTTCATTATTGCTAGAAGAAGCTGGAAAAGTCAGAGAGATTATCGAACAAGAAGAGCAAGGAGAAGGAAATAAAAGGTTAGATGGAGACATTGAAGGGGAAATAGCATTTCATCATATAACATTTAAATATGATAAAAAAGAAGTAATAAAAAATCTACCCTTAACGGTAGAATCTAAAAATATAGTTGCACTTGTAGGCCCTTCAGGATTAGGAAAAACGACACTCGGTCAATTGATGGATAAAGTATCCTTTGTATTTCAAAATGTTTTTATGTTACATGATAGTATAGCAGAAAATATTAGAATGGGTTCAGATAAAAGCATGAAAGAAATTATTGAATCCATAAATCCATGATTTTATAATGAGTCTACCGGAGGGATATAATACATTACTTGGAGAAGATGGTATCAAACTTAGTGGAGGAGAAGAGCAAAGAATATCTATTGCAAGAGCCATATTGAAGGATAGTTCTATTGTCATACTTGATGAAGTAACTTCCTATTCAGATATAGAAAATGATTATTATTTAAATATGAAAATTGATTAAAGGTACATTTTAAAAAATTAATTTAATTAAATATGAGGTGATCAGGTGATTCGTTTAAATTTACAAAAGGAAAATACCATATGTCAAATCGTAGAATTGGAAGGGTCAAATAAGTTTATAAGTAAAATAACAGCTATGGGGTTGACAAATGGAACAATGATAGAAGTTGTTCAAAATGATAAAAAGTCTCCAGTTTTATTGTTTGCTAGAGACACGATGATTGCTGTAAGTAAAGAAGAAGCTAAAAAAATAATTGTAAAGGAGGTATTATAAATGGAGAGTGTAGCTGTAGTAGGACCTGTAAAAATAGGGCTGGCAGGACAGCCAAATACAGGAAAATCAACGCTTTTTAATAGACTTACTGGTGCAAGACAGCATGTAGGAAATTGGCCTGGAAAAACTGTTGAGCAAAAAAGTGGTATATTTCATTTTAATCATAAAAAATACAGTCTTGTAGATTTGCCTGGAACATATAGTTTGACTGCTAATTCGGCAGAAGAGCTTATTGCTAGAGACTTCATCATTTCTGATAAAGTAGATATGATTATTACAATGGTGGATACGTCACAGCTAGAGAGAAGTATGTATTTGCTTTCAGAGATGGTAGGGATGAATGTTCCCGTAATTGCAGTATTAAATATGATAGATATTGCGAAAGAACAAGGCAAACTGATTAACATTGAAAAGCTACAAGAAAAATTAGGAATACCCATTGTGCCTATGGTTGCTGCAAAAGGAGAAGGCGTTGAAAATCTATTAGGAAAAATCAAAACAATAGAAGAAAATCAAAAGATTCTTCATACAGATGTTTTGTTTAAAATATATGAGGATGTTTTTAAAGAAGAACTAAATGATCTTATAAAAATCCTACCCGATGAAGGAATCGGAAATTGTAGTAGTAATTGGATTAGTGCAAGATTGCTTGAAAATGATAGACAAATTGTTGAGATTGTTAAAGAAAATGTTACAAAAGAACAATGGGAAGTGATACATCATATTATCAAAAGGAATATAGATGGACCTTTAAAAGCAGCAAATTGTAGATATGCATGGATAGAAAGTGTTTTAGATGGGGTTTTGACAAAAAAAGAAGGATATGCTTTAAAAAGAATTGGATTTGATAAACTATCAACACATAGAATTTTTGGAAAACCTATTGCAATTCTAATGATGTTAGCAGGATTTATTGCCAGTATGGCAATTGCTATGCCATTTATGATAGGGATAGGGAGTATACTTCCACTGATTTGTTTAAACTTGCGAAATATTTTATTAAATAAGACAGGTTCTTATTGGATTGCTTCATTAGTAACAGAAGCTGTTATCCCTTCAGTCTCTATGGCATTGCTTATGGGAATATTTATTGCAGGTGTTGTGTTTGTTTTCGGCTTTATGGAAGATATAGGATATATGGCAAGAGTTGCTTATGTATTTGATGCAACTATGAGCAAGATTGGTTTACATGGTAAGTCTATTATGCCATTTGTTACGAGCTTTGGTTGTAATATGGCAGGGATCACTGGATCTAGAGTAATAGATTCATGGAAACAAAGGCTTCTTACAATTACTACTAGTATGGTTGTGCCATGTGCAAGTATGTGGGGAGTGATAGGATTGGTAGGAAGTCTATTTTTTGGTGTAAATGCTATATGGGTTATTGTAGCGTTACTTATATGTTCTATTTTCCATGTTATTTTTACCTCTTGGATTTTCAGAACAAAGTTTATAAAAGAAGAAGAGGGGACGGGACTGATTATGGAACTTCCGCCTTATCACAAACCTAACTGGAAAGGAATTTTTCTTCATGTTTGGAGTAAAATGAAAGATGTTATGAAAAAAGCATTTGTTGTAATTGTGGGTGTATCTGTTACAATATGGGCTTTGTCCTATACATCTGATGGAAATATTGAAAATAGTCCAATTTATGCAATTGGTAAAACGGTAGAGCCTGTAGCAGCTCTTTTAGGATTAGATTGGAGACTATTTATTGCATTGATTGTTTCTATAATGAGCAAGGAAGGTGCTTTAGGAGTGCTATCCATGCTATTTGGAGTAGGAACAGGAATATCAAGCTTTTCAGGGATTATGATTTCAGGAGCTGTTGAATTTGATCAATCTGCTTTATCAACCGTCATGTTAGAATCTATTTCAAAGGCTTCTGCACTTGCTTTTATGTTTGCATATTATTTCAATATTCCATGTATGGCAGCCATTGTATCAGTTAATGCTGAGACACATTCGTTAAAATGGACGATTAAAATTGTAAGTTACTATATGGTGAGTGCACTTTTTATAGGGGGCATTGTTTATCGAATAGGAACAATTATTTTTTAGAGGTGATTCGATTGTTATTAGATAAAATATTAGTTGCATTAAAGACAGGAAGAATTTTATCTTATGAAGATTTAGCGCGAAAATTAGATGTAGATAAAATGCTTATTAAGACAGCTGTGGGTCAGCTTTATAATATGGGCTATTTACAAAGGTATAATACAGGTTGTAATATTTGTAAGGGATGCAGTAAAAAGGATATGAAAAAAAATGAGCTACATGTATGGATGGTTTCTAAAGAAGGGAAAGCGTATTTAAAAAGTATAAAAACGCCTTCTTAATAAGATGATTAAGAAGGCGTTTAATGATTAAAAGAAGTGTTGCATATGAAAGAGAAGATAGTTTTATACAAATAAAGTAAGGAGAAATTAAGATGGATGAAAAAAGAGAAGAGTTATTGAAGGATAGTATTTTTAAGTTAATGATAAAGTTATCTGTACCTGCAATTATTGGAATGCTTGTAATAGGCTTATATAGCTTTGTAGATGCGATATTTGTAGGTAGATTGGTTGGATCAGAGGCTTTAGCTGCTGTGTCAGTTACTTATCCACTGACACTTATAAATAATGGAATTGCAGTGCTTATAGGAATAGGTTCAGCTTCTGTACTGTCTAGAGCAATTGGAAGTAATGATATAAAAAAGATTGATGATATTATGAGTAATATGAGTATGTGTAATATTGTATTATCATTGTTAGTGACAGTTATAGGCGTAATATTTACAGATTATTTAATAGGATTTACAGGTTTAAGTGGGGATATATTTACATTAGCTAAAGCCTATTTAAGAATTATTTTTGTGGGGTCAATATTTGTTAATTTTGTACAAAGTGCAAATATGATTATTCGTGGAGAAGGTAAGATGAAAGAAGCTATGCTTATTATGGGAGCAGGTGCAATACTGAATATCATTTTAGACCCGATTTTTATAAAAGTACTCAACTTAGGTATTCGTGGAGCTGCATATGCAACAGTGTTATCTCAAATTATGCAAATGATAATGACTTTAGTATATTTTAAAAAATATAGCAATATGGTTCAGCTTAAAAAACCTGCATTTAAAAAGGAAGTGCTTCCAGATGTTTTATCAGTAGGATTTTCAGCAATGCTGATGCAAGTAATGACCTTGGTACAACAAACGATTCTATATAGAATGATAACAATATATGGAAATGATCAGCAACTAGTTATCATGGGTATAACAATGAGAGTGACGATGTTTTCTTTTATTCCTATTTGGGGAATGTCACAAGGATTACAGCCTATTGCTGGAATAAATTATGGTGCTAAGAAATTTGATAGAGTAAAAAAGAGTGTTAAAATGTTCTCTATAGGAGCAACTGGATTATGTCTAGTTTTCTGGATACCAATGCAATTAGCACCAAAGTGGATTCTAAGCTTGTTTACAAAAGATCAAATGCTTATAGAATATGGTTTTGAATATTTTAAATTAGGAAACATGGCATTTTTTGTATCTGGAATATTCATAATGAGTATTACATTTTTTCAGGCAATTGGAAAAGCAGGAAGTGCGGGTTTAATTATTATGTTAAGACAAATTGCTTTATTTATACCACTTACTTTACTATTAGCAAAATTTTTTGGTGGAATAGGAGTTTGGTATAGTATACCTATTACAGATATAATTGTATTTATTACGGCAATGTGTCTTGTAATTGTTGAATTTAGGAAAACATTGCATCAAGAAGCATCTTTCGGGTAATAAGATTTTTTATAAGCAATTTTGAACGAGTGTTATACCCTAACTTTGCTGTGCACGGCAAAGTGGGTATGGCTATGTTTATTCTAATTCATAGTATATAAAAAAGTGTATTAATTAAAATCGCTAAACCCCCAGCTATGCTGGGGAGAGTAACAAAAGCTATGCTGAAATATTGAACATAAAAAATCCTCACCTATAATACATAGTTAAGGTCTTACTATGCTATAGGAAAGGATTAAAAATGTATAGTAATAAATTAGCACATACAGTATGGGATTGCAAATATCATTTAGTATTTGTACCAAAGTATAGAAGAAAAATAATATATGGGAAATTGAGGAGAGATATAGGGGAAATATTACGCACGCTATGCGAATATAAAGGTATTGAGATACTTGAAGCACATGCGTGCGTTGATCATATACACATGTGTATAAAAATACCACCTAAATATTCTGTATCATCAATAGTAGGTTATTTGAAAGGAAAGAGTGCAATTATGATATTTGAGAGACATAGTAAATTGCGCCAGAACTTTAAAGGACAACATTTTTGGGCAAGAGGATATTACATTAGTACAGTAGGTCTAAATGAACAGGTTATAAGAAATTATATGAAAAATCAAGAAAATAAAGATTTAGCTGAAGAAAAATATGTTAACAAAAACCAAAGTAACCCTTTTTAAGGGAGCAAGTAAATACGGCAAAATGTAAAGAAGTTAAATAAACAAAATAGAAAAAGATATGATATAGTAAGGCTGATTTTAAAATAGTTTATTGTAAATCCTTATAGGATTGCAAGTAACAGTGCCCTTATAGGGCGTAATCAAGCCACCGGCTATGCCGGTGGTATTTGACTAAGTACGGATTTTGCTCATTTTGTATTGTACCATCTCTTTGAAAGAATAAAAAAATAGAATGTCAGTGCTCCATTAAAAATAAGGTAAAATAACATGATATTGAAGGAATAATGAAAAACTTCAAATCCATTTAATAGTTTTGATAATACACCTGATGAAAGAATAGTCGGCATAGCGGATAATAGCCAAGTATTGATGCCCCAAAATAAATACTGGTTTTTTATTTCAAAATGCTTACTAAAATATAAAACCTCATAAATACATATTCCAATGATTTGGATGCCTATGCCTAATGCAGCAGAACTGAATTCCCAATAGAAAAACAGAGTTCCATCATTAGCCATTGCGAATGCGATAATAAGACCTATTGTGATTATTGCGGTAGAAATAGCAATAGGGATATTTCCACTTTGTTTCTTTGTTTCCGTACTTAAGACCACATTTTCATCTATATACTCATCTTTTAACAGATAGTCTGTGGAAACACTAAAATAGTTGCTTAATGCAACGATTTTACTAATATCAGGAATTGAAGTATTACACTCCCATTTTGATAGAGCTTGTCTGGACACGCCAAGAGCAGAAGCCAATTCCTCTTGTGATAAGCCCTTTAATTTTCTCAATATTTGAATTTTTTCACCTAATGACATTAAAATACCTCCTTTGTTTTATGGAATAAGTTTAACATTTTTTATGGTTGCATACCACCAAATAGCACTTGCGATTTCGCAACTATCAGTTGCAACGCTTATATTAAGCCGTTTTCTTTATAGTCGGGTAGGTAGGGAGCCTTTCGGCTCCTTCCCCCCCTAAGAACCGTAATTGTATGTTTCCACACATACGGCTCAAGCCATCTTTTTATCTAAAACAGATTGGTATTTGAATTTTTTGAAAGCCTTCTTAATCAACTCATATCCTTCTTTGCTGTTAGGTTCTACTTGATTATTCTTGAAGTGGGTAACGATTTTGGATAAATCTCTTCCTCCTCCATATTTTTCAAGGAGTATTCGATGATATTGCTGACAACTTTGATGTAATAATTCTAGGTTGTCATAGCATTCATCACCGCCTAATTTATAAGGTACAATTTGATTAATTTTTAAAGACTCTTCTCCCACTAATGATTGTTTACATACTCTACATTTATAATTACTACATTTTGCTAACTTCCTTTTGCTTAAAACATTGTCTTTTATGAACTCCTTCTTATCTCTTTTCTCAAAATACTCTTTTAAACTGGCATCATCAGGGCTATTTCTGTACTTAACTACAGCATGCCTCACTATTGGTATCCAACTCATTTTAAATAACTGGGTCTTGTTATCATGAGAATTTGTTAGTATCCATTTATCTTTACTTACACCTGTATAGTCTGCTCTGAAATACTTTCTGTATATCCATTTAAATGACTTGTTAGAGTGTAAAATTTCCAGATGTTTTCTTACCTTAATCCATATATACCTGTCAATATTGCCGAATATCTTCTTTGCAACTTGACTTGACCAGCAGTTTCCTATCCCTCTTATTATTGGATTTAATTTTTTTATTAAGTCCCCGACTGGTCTCCCTCGTAGTTGTATAAACATATTCTTTATTGTTTCTCTGGCTTTTTTTATACTTGCCTTTGATGGTTTTATTAATAATCGCATACCATTATTAGTTTTGTACTGTCTTAGATTGAATCCTTCACTAATATGCGAAACTTTAGTCTTCTCATCTGCAAGTGTTAGTCCTCTTTTATTGAGGTATGGTTTAAGCTTTTCATACATATTTATGGCTTCTTCTTTTGTTTTACATACAACTACAAAATCATCAGCATACTTTACTACTCCAACTGAATTCCTAGCTAATATATGATTTCATCTATCTCGGTAGTATCTTACTCCAAGTTCTTCTTCCATACCATGCAGGGCTATATTTGCTAACAAAGGGGAGACAAGTCCTCCTTGTGGAATTCCAGAATCTGTATTATTAAATGAGTTATTATCACCATATCCTGCTTTTAACCATTTGTATATAGTTTTTTTAGCAGGAAACCCCTTTAAACATTCCATAATGTATTGATGATTGAGATTATCAAAGCAACCCTTGAAGTCTCCCTCGAATATCCACTGCCGTGTACTCCTTGATGACAGTTTGGTAAATAGGTTAACAATGGCATCTTGAGTGCTTCGTTTAGGTCTGAATCCATATGAAGAAGCTTCAAATCTCGCTTCCCATTGTGGCTCCAGTGCATTTTTAACAATGTTTTGAAATATCCTGTCTTTTATAACGGGTATTCCTAAAGGACGCATTTTACCGTTTTTCTTAGGTATGTATACTCTTTTTGCTGGCTTTGGTCTAATATGTTTAATGTTATATTCTTTGAGAAGGTTATACAATCTCAATCTATCACTTGAATTGAGTGCAATATGACCATCAACACCAGCTGTTTTTTTGCCTTTATTAATTTGCGTAACTCTCTTTATTGACAGTAGCAAATTAGCATTACTTCTAATCATTAGCCTTTGAAGCTTTCTTACTTTTCTTTTCTGTCCCAACTGTTCGGCACGAAAAACCCGTTGGCGAAGTTTCTTCACATATTTGTATATTTTCTTCTAGTCTATTAATGACCAGCTCTGTATATGTGGAGAAACAGCCGACGTATTAATTTTAGTAATAGTTTTCAAAACATGTATCTCCTTAAAAAGATTCTTCTTTACGTTTCCTTTCGTGTTGATGACCACGTGGAAGTCTGCCCTCTTTAGAGTGAGCTATAAAACTCTATCCAGCGGGTTATTTTTCCCCTGAACTTTCGTCCTACTGGCATTTGCTTTCTCCACAATCCTTTACCCTCTGGTATTGTAGCTTTCTTACGATTGCCCTACCTCTATCGAGGAACACAAAGGGTTTACCAAGTTCCACTAATAGTAGATTCAAATGGGTAAGCATCCTTCTTTACTCCGATGGATATATGGGTTACTGCACGATTGGAATGCGATTCAATCTTTCCTATCCATATTAAGCTTGTTACTCCGCAGTACGCTTATCTTCTTTAACGAAGATTACAAAGGTTCAACTTTCGTTTATACTTTCCATTTTTCCCCTAACCCAGCATTGCGTCTACGTAAAGCAATGACCTTAGGTACTTACCTCTCATGCAACCTACAAACCAATTACTCGGAGTGCAGTTTCAAGGGGGGATGCGCTTAGTAACTAACGCAGTTTCTTACGAAATACTACTAATTAGCGACTTCTTGTCGCACCACATTATATAAATAATCCTTACTTCACAATTTTATTAGTTTCAGATAAAGGATTCGATAAAATAATGTTGAAAATAAAAAATAGTAAAGGATATAGTGTTGAATACATGATTAAATTTGTTGGTATACTAAAACTAAAATTAAATGTAAATCAACTGATGCATGAATTGGAGGTTTTATTATGACCTATAATAATACAAATAAGCTAATAGATGAAAAATCACCCTATCTTCTGTAGCATGCCGACAATCCGGTTAACTGGTACCCCTGGGGGGACGAAGCTTTTGAAAAAGCAAAAAATGAAGATAAACCTATCTTTTTATCAATAGGCTACAGTACCTGTCATTGGTGCCATGTTGGTGTAATAAACCATTGTACTTATAACTCATAAACTTAAAAAAATAGTTTATCTTCAACTTTTAACCCCTTATATAAAATTTACTTTAATTTTAGGATTATCATCATTCAATCTTGTCCATCTTATCCATTCTATTGCGTCTTTATAAATTTTATTTCTTTCAGATGGGTTTAATGTAGTATCTAACTCATCCAATGCTCTTTTTAAATAAAAAATCCTTTCTTCATTTGTAATAAGTTTTACACTATTAATTTCTCTTTCAAACTTTTTAATTTCATTTTCGGCATCTTGAATCTTTAATTCCCATTTTATTTTTCTTTCTGTCCATTCATCTCTCGAATAATCACCCATATCATATGCATCATTTACACGTTCTAATGCCTTACTATATTTATCAAGTTCTTCATATTTATTATCTAATTGATTTTTGATGAAATTTATATTAGAATTAATGATATATATAACGCAACAAACATTTTACATGCGTACACATAACCGATTAATGATTTGTTGAGGTGATTCGTTAATATTTGAAATAAAACCTTCAACAGCAGTACGAATATCATTGACAGTAGAATAAAAAACATTATATAGGACATCACTTTTAAGCCATCCCCATAGTCCTTCTATCAAATTTAGTTGAGGACTATATGGTGGTAGAAATGCAAACTCTAATCGATCTTTATGTTCCTGTAAAAATGGTTGTAGTAGTTTTGCATGATGGATACGCGCGTTATCTAACACCATAACAATTTTCCCTGTTGAATATACTTGTAAAATTTTCTTGAGAAATTCCAAAAATATTTGCGCATCATATTTTTCTTCTTCAGTGCAGTAAATATGCCCGGTTTCATAGTTTAATACGCCTAAAAGTTTAACCCCATGATGTTTTCCATAAGTAGGGATTATCCGCTGTTTACCTTTTAAAAACCATGTTTTTGCAATAGCTTGGTAATCACGAATCATAGATTCATCTTGAAAAAGAAGATGGTCAATTTAATTTTTCCGTCAATCAGCTTTTTTTAAAAGTTCAAACTCTTGTTTGAAAATTTCCTGCTTTTCTGGATCGGCTTTTGCTAAGGTATATGTTGGTCTTGTATAGCTAAGATTTAGGTGGTGTAATACTTCAAGCATGCCACGTAAACTATACTCAACTCCAAATTTTTTCTGTATCCATTGTCTGGCAATATTTAAATCCCAATTTTTTCTTGATGGAAATCCAACTTCATCAGGCGTTTTAGTAATAATAATTTCCTTGAGAAGTTGTTCTTGTTCCTGTGTAAGCTTACGTGGAGCACCAGGACTGCAACCAGGGACTAAACCTTCAATTCCTTGAGAGTTATATTTTTTAATATAACTACCTACAGTATGTTCACAAGGATCAACTATTTTTGATATATCAACAATTGTATACTCTTTGAGATGATAATAAATAACCAAATATCTCAAATACATCCGCTTTTCTTTAGTTTGCTTCATAGTTTTCTTTATTTCTTGTATTTGTGAATTATTGTTATCTTGTTCAAAAAGTTTAGTGAGTTTACTCATTATAATTCACCATCTGTTCTAAGAGTATTATTTGTTTACATAATACCATAGAGCGAGTTATTTATTTGCTGGTTATGTTTGGTATGTAAAGGTATTATTGCGATTTATATATATTAAGAAAATTTGAAAAATAATATTTCGGCGTCAGTTACAAATTTAGGTATTTACAAAGGGAATAAACAATTTTTTAGAATATATTATAACTTTGGAGGGGCCTTATATGGATAGGAGGAAAGCAGTAGCAATGCTAAATAAGTACGTGACAACACCGCATATTATTACACATTCTTATGCTGTTGAAAATGTAATGAGAGCATTGGCTAGAAAATTAGAACCAGATAGTGAAGACCTATGGGGAATGGCAGGATTACTTCATGATTTGGATAATGATTTAGTAGATTGGCAAACAGATATGTCTTTACATGGACCTAAAGCCATCGAAGTATTAAAAGAAGAAGGTTTTGGAAATGAAGCTATGTATAGTGCAATTTGTGCGCATAATCCAGCAAATGGTTCAAAAATAGAAAGCATAATGGACAGAGCTTTATATGCAGCTGATCCTATAACAGGATTTATTAGAGCCATTACACTTGTTTATCCTGATCAAAAGATAAAAAGTGTAAAAGTAAAATCCATTATAAAAAGAATGAAAGATACTAGATTTGCAGCAGGAGCAAATAGACAAGCGATGAAATCTATTAACCATTTGGGGATAGAATTCTCTGAATTTGCAGAACTATCCTTAAACGCAATGGTAGAAATTGCTAATGAAATAGGGTTATAAAGAATTGGAAAAGATAAAAACTGCTCCAATTTTTATCTTTTGACGAATATATAAAGGAAATTAAATATCAATAGGAGGTTTGGATGATGAACAAAAAGGTTGTTCTGGTGATAACGTTTGCAACTTTGAAATACACACGTGTATTGAAATGACTATCAATAAAACAAAAAAAATAATTTTTAAAAAAATTGAAAAATAGGTTGACTAATCTTTTGATAGATAGTACAATATGTTTAACTTATTTAACAGAATATTTCTAATAGTTACGAAGGAGAGAAAAATGCTAATTCTTTAACTACAGAGAGCTGATGGTTGCTGAAAATCAGTGTTAAAGTAGTATATAATAATCACTCCTGAACTGCCGAGTTGAAACACATGTTGGAGTAAACAAGGCCGGGATTCTACAATTTGTAGAAGTGCTACCGTTATATGGCTAGGGTTAAAGAAAAATTTATCTTTGACTTGAAGAGGCAATTCATGTGAGTGAATTGTAAATTAGGGTGGTAACACGAGAAAATCTCTCGTCCCTAGGATACAAGGATTTGTGTCTTAGGGATGGGGGATTTTTTATTTATCCTTATTTGCCATAAGACAAATATTTTAAAGGAACAATTCTCACAATTGAAATTGGAAAAATATTGAAAAAATGGATAAATGAAGGAGTGAACCCCGTGAATAGAATTTTATTTGTAGAAGTGAATAATCAACCAGAGGTTTTGATGCGTGTTGTAGGTCTTTTGAGACGAAGAGCATTCCATATGAAATCCATCAGTATGGTAGAAACAGAAAATCCGTCATTAGCACATTTGATGATTACAACAAAAGAAGATGACTACAATATTGAGAGAGCTATGTATTTAATAGAAAAGATTGTTGATGTGCATCATGTAAAAACGATGGAGGAAGCATTATCTGAACATGCAGTGACAAAAGAAACTGATTTGTATAGAGTCATGTAAATTAATTTTATTAATTTAAATAACTATAGAGAGATAAAGGAGAGATTGAAAATGGCAAAAATGTATTATGAAAAAGATGCTGATTTACAATTATTTGAAGGAAAAAAAGTAGCAGTGGTAGGATTTGGTAGCCAAGGACATGCACATGCACTGAATTTAAAGGAAAGTGGTGTAGAAGTTGTAGTAGGTCTTTATAAGGGTAGCAAATCATGGGATAAAGTGAAAAATAGCGGACTAGAGGTAATGGAGGTTCATGAAGCAGTAAAGGAAAGTAATGTGGTGATGATGCTTGTGCCAGATGAAAGACAAGCAAATCTTTATAAAGAATCTGTAGCACCTTATCTAAATGATGGAGACGCACTCGCTTTTGCGCATGGATTTAATATTCATTTTAATCAAATTGTTCCGCCTGAAAATGTAGACGTATTCATGGTAGCACCAAAAGGACCAGGACATTTAGTGAGACGTGTATACGAAGAAGGTGGCGGAGTTCCAGCATTATATGCAATACATCAAGATTATACAGGAAAAGCACGTGATTTTGCATTAGCTTATGCAAAAGGAATAGGAGCAGCAAGAGCAGGTGTACTTGAGACATCATTCAAAGAAGAAACCGAAACAGATTTATTCGGTGAGCAGGCTGTATTATGTGGTGGCGCTACAGAACTTATCAAAGCTGGATTTGATACATTGGTTGAAGCGGGATATCAACCAGAGATTGCATACTTTGAATGTCTTCATGAATTGAAATTAATTGTAGATCTATTATACGAAGGTGGATTTGAAAATATGCGCTACAGTGTTAGCGATACGGCTGAATATGGAGATTACATGATTGGTAGAAGAATTGTGAATGAAGAAACAAGAAAAGAAATGAAAAAAGTATTAAAAGAAATCCAAACAGGAAACTTTGCAAAAGATTGGATTGTAGAGAATATGGCAAATCGTCCAGTATTTAATGCAATGAAACAAGCAGAATTAACACATCCGATTGTAAACGTAGGAAAAGAGTTAAGATCAATGATGTCTTGGTTGAAAAAATAAAAGGCAGAAAATAGGAGGTCAGGATTAATATGAAACTTACTGGGGCAGAACTTGTATTAGCATGTCTAAAAGAGCAAGAGGTAGACAAAATATTTGGATATCCAGGAGGAGCAGTTATTCCCCTATATGATGCGCTATATGATCAAATGGATCATTTTCAGCATATAATGACCTGCCATGAACAAGGAGCATCTCATGGTGCAGATGGATATGCACGAAGTACAGGTAAAGTAGGCGTTTGCTTTGCAACTTCAGGCCCTGGTGCTACAAATACGGTAACGGGTATTGCGACAGCTTATTTGGATTCAGTCCCTTTAGTGGTAATTACAGGTCAAGTGCCAGCTAATTTACTAGGGAAGGATTCATTTCAAGAAATAGACATTACAGGGGTTACGCTACCGATTACAAAACAAAATTATTTTGTAAGAGATATTGGAAAATTAGCAGATGTTATTAGAGACGCTTTTGAAATAGCTAGAAGTGGTAGACCTGGACCTGTACTAATAGATATTCCTAAAAATGTATTTTTAGAAAAAGTAACCTATGTGAAAAAGCAAAGAACAAAAGAAAATGAAAGTTTTTCTAATGAAGCAAATAATAATATGCTAATGAGAGCGGCAAACCTCATTAATGGGTCAACAAAACCAGTGATTTATGCTGGGGGTGGGGTTATCTTATCAGAGGCTTCACAAGAATTATACGAATTAGCTACTAAGGGAAATATTCCTGTAGTAAATACCTTAATGGGTTTAGGAAATTTCCCAAGAGAGCATGCGCTTTCTCTCGGACTTGTTGGTATGCATGGGATGAAAGAATCAAATATGGCTGTTTGTGGTAGTGATTTGATTATTGCAATTGGTGCCCGGTTTAGTGATCGTGTGATCGGTGTAGCAGAAGAATTTGGTGCTAAGGCAAAAGTGATTCATATAGATATTGATCAATCTGAAATAGGAAAAAATAAAGATGTAGATTTATGGATATTAGGAGATGTGAAAAAAGTTATAGTTGATTTATGTAAAATCATTGTAAATAAAGATAGAAGCGAATGGCTCGCGCAGATTGACGATTGGAAAGTAAAGAAAATAGCAGAAGAGAAAACATTTAAAGCCAAAGATATTCTTCAGTGTGCATGGAATATTTTAGGGGAAGATACAGTTGTTACAACAGAAGTAGGGCAGCATCAGATGTGGACAGCACAACACTTCCCATTTAAAAAACCTAGAACATTTATAACATCCGGGGGATTAGGGACAATGGGGTATGGATTAGGCGCAGCCATTGGTGTTCAAGTTGGTAATCCTAATAAAAAGGTACTGCATATAGCTGGAGATGGAAGTTTTAGAATGAATTGTAATGAATTAGCGACTGTATCAAAATACAAATTACCTATTATTACCCTTCTATTTAATAACGCTACATTAGGTATGGTTCGCCAGTGGCAGCAAATGTTTTGTAATGGACGCTATTCAGAAACAGATATTACAGGAGAAGTGAACTATATGAAGTTGGTAGAAGCTTATGGCTTAAGAGGCAGACAGGTAGACAAAATATGTGATTTAGAAGATGCATTAAAAGAAGCTGTAAAGACGAGAAAAGCTACTGTAATAGAATGTATTTTATCTAAGGATGATAATGTATTTCCTATGGTTCCACCTGGAAAACCTATTAATCATATTATTTTAGAATAGTTTACAAATATTTTATATACCTGTATCGGTAGAATTTTTTATGAAAAATATATACAGATAAAAGCTGTGAAGGAGACAGATTTTTTACAGAGGCAGTTTCAGAGAGTCGGTGCTTGGTGTAAATCGATACTGTGGTAAAAAGTGAATCCCTCCTGAGCAATTCTTCCGAAAATTGAGTAGGATATGAACGGTAAGCTCCGTTATAGGCTAGGATTTGATAGAATCTGGAGAGCGACTTCTAAATGGAAGTAAACTAGGGTGGTATTGCGGAAAAATTTTAGTCCCTGAATAAAAATATTGTTCAGGGATGTTTTTTTACCCAAATAACGTAAAGAGAGGAGGATAACAATGTCTCATCAGGTGAAAATATTTGATTCTTCGTTGAGAGATGGCGCGCAGGCTGGAGGGGTTTCTTTCTCTGTCGAAGATAAGTTGAAAATCGTAAAATCTTTAGACCGTTTAGGTGTAAGCTATATTGAAGCAGGAAATCCAGGATCAAATTTTAAGGATTTAGAATTTTTTAAAAGAGTGAAAGAAATAAACTTAAAAACTTCAAAATTAACTGCATTTGGAAGTACTAGAAGAAAAAATATTTCCGTTAAAGAAGATGAAAACGTACAGTCCTTGTTAACAGCCAATACTGAAGTAGTAGCTATTTTCGGGAAAGCTTGGGATTTCCATGTGACAGATATTATTAAAACTTCTTTGGAAGAAAATTTGAGAATGATCGAAGAAACTATAAGATTTTTAAAAGAAAAAGGAAAAGAAGTTATATTTGATGCAGAGCATTTTTTTGATGGATATAAAGAAAATCCTGCTTATGCATTGGCAGTATTAAAGGTTGCAAGAGATGGAGGTGCAGATTGCCTTGCGCTGTGCGATACAAATGGAGGCGCATTTCCAAATGAAGTCTATGAAGTAACAAAGAAAGTAGTAGAAACATTTCCAGCAGTATCAGTAGGCATTCATTGTCACAATGATTGTGGCATGGCGGTTGCGAATTCAATTATGGCAGTAGAAGGAGGAGCTAACCATGTTCAAGGAACGTATATTGGGCTTGGAGAAAGATGTGGAAATACAAATATTTCTACCATAATACCGAATTTACAAATTAAAAAAGGTTTTTTTTGTATACCAAAAGAAAATATAGTGAACCTTACCGCTACGGCTAGATATGTAGCAGAAATCACAAACGTTACAGTAGAAGCGAGTACTCCTTATATTGGAAATAGTGCTTTTGCCCATAAGGGTGGCATGCATATTGATGGTGTGAAAAAAGCATCTCATTCGTTTGAACATATGCAACCTGAAGATGTTGGAAATAAGAGAAGATTTTTGATGTCTGAGGTTTCAGGAAAAACAACTATTTTGCCGATGATACAAAAAATAGATAAAGATTTAACAAAAAATTCATCACAAACACAAGAACTGATCGATGAGTTAAAGCGGTTAGAACATATAGGCTATCAATTTGAAGGTGCAGAAAGTTCTTTTGAACTGGTTATGCGCAAGTATCTAGGGAAATATAAACCGTTCTTTGAAGTAAATTATTATAAAGTAATTGAAGAAGAACCTGCAAGGAATGCATTTAGTTCTTCTGCGCTAATAAAAGTAAGAGTTGATGGAAAAGAAGAAATGACTGCTACAGAAGGCAATGGACCTGTAAATGCCTTAGATAAGGCGTTAAGAAAAGCATTAGAAGTGTTTTATCCAAGTCTTAAAGCTGTTCATTTGACAGATTATAAGGTTAGGGTACTAAATGCAGAGGAAGCTACAGGTGCAAAGGTAAGGGTACTTATTGAATCTACTGATGGGAAAGAATTATGGAGTACAGTAGGGGTATCTACTAATATTGTTGAGGCAAGTATGATTGCTCTTGCTGATTCTATTGAATATAAATTGATAAAAGATTTAGAAGAAAGTGAAGGAGGAGAAAACAATGGGAATGACGATGACACAAAAGATATTAGCAGCACATGCAGGGCTTGAAAATGTAAAAGCAGGGCAATTTATTGAAGCCAATTTAGATATGGTACTAGGAAATGATATCACAACACCAGTA
>NZ_SLWV01000015.1 GCF_004345705.1 Marinisporobacter balticus | reverse complement strand
CACTCAAAAGCACTAAAATTTATTCCGGTGTTGCTAAAGCTATTGAATCTTTTCTTTATGGAACAGATGTAGCTTAATTTACTTGTAAACTAGTGGATAGTAATATATAAATTTCGAAAAATCAATAAAAATAATTCACAACAAATCAAAATATGCATAAAATGGTAGAAAGATTTGACATTTGTAGGGGTGAAGGGATGGGAAATAATTTTAAGAATATGATTTTTATAGCCAATATGGGAGAAGATACAATTTCTGCTTTAAACTTAATAAATATGCATGAAGTATATAAAATCAGATTAAATAAAGGCCTTCTATATAAAGTAAAAAAGCCAACCCTAGGACCACATCATATGATGCTTGATTATAATAAAAAATATCTTTATATAACAAATTGTCACAATGGCAGTATAAGCATTGTTGATCTAATTCAAAACAAAGTGATTGATGATATTTGCGTAGGAAGCTGTCCGAGTCATATGGTTATTTGCAAAAAAAATAAAAGCATCTATGTATCTAATGCAGATTCTAATTCTATCTCAGCGATTAGTTTAGAAAATAGAACGCTTTTAGCGCAAATACCTGTAGGAAGAATGCCTCATGACATAAAGTTAAGTAGAGATCACCAAAAATTGTATGTTACAAATGTAGGTTCAAATACATTAACGATTATAGATACCCTTAAAAATGATGTGGACCAATCCATCTATGTTAATCCTAACCCTTATCATATAACTTTGAATAAAGAAGGAAACCTAATATTTGTTGTAAATACTAGTTTTTCAAGAAGAAGAGGGGGTAGTATTACGGTTTTAGATAGTAAGGATATGAAAATTTTGGATAGAATAAGAGTGGGTAAAATGCCTGTAGAAGCAATATTAGGAAAGGATGAAAGCGTTTTATACATTACAGATGCTGAGTTAAACGCTGTCCATGTTTTAAATATAAAGGAGAAGAAGTTAATCGATAGAGTTTATGTAGGAAGAATGCCAGGAAGCATTGAAAAAGATGAAAAGAATCAATATCTATTCGTTGGAAATATGCAGGATAATAGTATAACAATCATTACGCTGCAAAATCTAAAATGCTTAAAAAATATTCCAGTAGGCATAGAACCAAGTGGAATTATATGTATATAACCCCTTTGTTTAATAAAAAAACGAAGGGGTTATTCATCAATAAGTAAATTGATCATATCTCCATAAATATTTTGTGCTTCCTTTTTCCATTTATCACAAATTTGTTTTGCATGCTTATTCGAAACTACATTTAACTTCAAATCAATTAAAGTAATATTATTTTCAACTACTTTTAAATCTACAATATATTCATCTTCTTTTTTCTTGGAATAATCTGCGGTAATTTGCATTGCTTTTAGTAATATTTTCTTCTTTTGTTCTACAGATTCGTTGAGTTCGTCAATTAATTCATTTGCTAATCTGTTTTTAAAATATTCTAAAGTACGTTTTCCTTTTTCTGTTAATAAATACAAAAAACTTGTATTACTTTCGCTATATTCTAACATACCTGTATTTTCTAATTCTCCAAGAAATTGCTGTAATAAAAAATAATTCATATAATCTTTTTCCATAATGAATTGTGTAATTTGCGTATTTGTAAGTGGTGTTGAAAACCTGTCAAATAAGTATAGCAATATTAATTTGTGTTTGGCTAATTGTTGTGTATTATCATAAAACATATTCTCACCTACTTTTTTAAGTATATGTATAGAAGGTAGAGTTTTCCTATAGCAATTATATCATATTATCATAAATAATAAATAAAAAATAAAAGGAGAAATGAATGAACCATTTCTCCTTTTATTTTTTATTTATTTACCAGCCATATTTCTTTCAGCAGCTTCAACTAATTTCTTAGTCATGTATCCACCTACATAACCATTTTGTCGAGAACTTAAATTACCTTTATCAATACTTTCGTAATTTGCAAGTCCGAGCTCACTTGCGATTTCAGCTTTCATTTGATTTAAAGCCATTCTAGCTTCAGGAACAACTGCTCTATTAGATCTTGCCATTTGTTTTCCCTCCTAGTAAATTTGGTATTACAACATTGATTATGTTGTAATATTAATTTAACCAGATGATAAAAAAAATATGTTAGTATTTTTTGTAATGAAGTATAATTATTGGTGAAAATGCAAAAAATGATTAATTTCACTAAAAAATAAATTTGTCTGTTATAAAATAGCGTAGTACAATAGAAGAAAAGCTTAAAGGTAGGTAATTTTTGTGGAGAAAATAGACATATTAAAAGAAAAAATAAAAGAATGGGGTGCTACAAAAGTTGGTTTTGGATATTTAGAGGATGTTTTACCAAGTGATTTAAAACATTTGAAAACGGGGGTTTCTATTGCAGTAAGATTATCTGATGAAATTATGAGTCAGATAGAAGAGATGCCAACACACACATATTTTCACCATTATCGAACCGTGAATACCTTTATAGATCAAATTGCATTGAAAATCGTGATGCAACTACAAACATGGGGATATTTAGCTATGCCAATCCCTGCGTCTCAGAGTGTCAATATTGATGGCGAAAAGTATAGCGGTGTTTTTCAACACAGAACCGCAGCTACAAGGGCTGGTATTGGATGGATTGGAAGAAATGCTTGTCTTATAACAGAAGAATTTGGACCAAGAGTGAGACTTGGAACAGTTTTAACCAATATGGAAGTACATTATGATGAAGCAATTACAAAATCACAATGTGGAAGCTGTAAAAAATGTGTAAGTTGCTGTCCTGCACTAGCTCTAAGAGGTGCTTTATGGAATCCGCATGTCAAAAGAGAAGAATTAGTGGATGCAAAAGCTTGTAGTATGCATATGCACAACCACTATCAACATATTGGAAGAGGTTCTGTATGTGGTATTTGTATTCAAGCTTGTCCCAAAGGAAATCAAGTCGTAAAAAGATAGGGTAGCGATGCTACCCTATGTCAATTTTCTATCCATTTTTACTTTTACATCTTTTCTTGTGCCATGTTGATGGCTACTCTCTAATTGGGATTTTTGTGATTTGGGTTCGTGTAAAAAATGTCTTTCTTCAACCTTGAATGTCCTTCTGCTTGACTCTACTCTATTTCCTTTTATATTTGTATATTGGCTTCTTATGATAGACAAGAAAAACCCTCCTTAAAGTATATTTTAAGTGTAGATCTATTCCTTTTTATTTTTTGTACTATTTATAAAGATTATGTCTTGTAAAATTTGATTTTTAAAGGAAAAATCTGAAAAAAACAATAAATTTCTATTTTTTCTATTGTTTTCAAACTGGATTCTACAAGAATCCTATTATATAATGGTATATATAGATATCCAAGTATAAATTTTATCTTCAAATTAGGCATCTTCAAAAAAATAACGCGTCAGTATGCCAGTCTATTTTACTTATTATTTTTTTCGAATGCTTTATGCAAAAATTAAAAAAGATAGATAATAACCTTACACTTGGTGAACTATAGAGATATAAATGAGGGAGGAAAAAAATATACATGAATAAAAAAATCATTGCATTTTTCATTTTAATAAGTTTCATGCTAACGGGTTGTGCTACAAATGCTTCCCAAACCCCTGTAAAAGAGGAAGAAAAAGCAATTGTAAAAACAGAAAAGCTTCAAGAAAATCAAGAGAAACAAAAAGAAGAAAAAAAAGAAATTGATTTGCAAAAAATTAAGCCGAATGAAGCAGGGCAAATTATGGTACTTATGTACCATAGTATAAGCGAGCCAGAAGCAGTTTGGACAAGGACGCCAGAGAATTTTAGAAAAGATTTGCAATACTTATATGATAAAGGATACAGACCCATAAGCCTAAAAGATTATGTAACTGGAAATATTACAACAGAAGCAGGCTATACACCGATTGTAATTACCTTTGATGATGGATGGCAAAATAATTTTAATAGGATACAAAATGAGCAAGGTGACTTTGCAATTGATCCTGACTGTGCAGTTGCAATCCTTGAAGATTTCAATGAAAAGCATCCGGATTTTCCGCTAGAAGCTACTTTCTTTGTGAATGATAATGTTCCCTTTGGACAGAAAGAACATTTAGCATATAAGTTTCAATATATTGTTGACAAAGGAATGGATATAGGAAATCATACAGCTACCCATGTAGACTATAAAGAAGTAAATGATGAAAAAAGAATTCAAAAAGAATTAGCAAGTGTTGTAAAATTAGTTAAAAAGTATTTACCTGATTATGACGTAAATACCCAAGCTCTTCCATTTGGGCATAGACCTAAGAACGAAGAATTATATAAATACTTAGAATCGGGAAGTGATGAAGGAATAAATTATAAAAATATTGCAATTCTAAATGTAGGATGGGATCCATACAAATCTCCTTATCATTTGGACTTTAATCCATTAGCGATTCATAGAGTAAGGGCGAGTGACCTTCAAAAATATGTACAAGGTGTGGGCATGTATGATTGGTTAAATCATTTTGATAAAGGAAATCGAGTAAGATATATATCTGATGGAGATTCAGACATTGTAACAATTCCTGAAAATTATAAGGAAGTTATAGATGTTGAAAAAACAGCCAATAAAGAAATAAGAACTTATATACTGGAAAAATAGAAAAATGGCATAAAAATGAAAAGGTAGGTATTTATTACCTGCCTTTTTCGTATAAATAAAATGCAGGGAAAATCAAATAAATGGATAATATATAATATAATTACATTCATAAAGAAAGGAGAGGATTTATTGTGAATGAACGTTTGCATGTTAGGCTTTGTAGTCTAGAAGATGAAGAAGCATATATTCGTCTAAATTTAGATTTCATAAAATCTGTTCGAAAAGAACATCCCTATTGGAATTATTTAAAACTTCCAACGGAAGAAGATATGAAATCAGTTTTTGGCGAGGCACTATCTAAAAAGCATGAGATTATGATGTTTATTGTTGAATATGACAAAAAAGTTATTGGATATGCAAATACTTGGAGTGTTTATAGTATATGGTCTATGGGGAGGTCATTTATTATTGATGATCTTTTTATTCATGAAGATTATCGCGGGCGCGAAATCGGAAAGGAAGTAATGGAATTACTGTTGAATTATGCAAAAAATAATGGTTATATACGCATACAATTAAATGCTGAAAAAGACAATATACGGGCCCATGCATTATATAAGAAATTGAATTTTTCACACGAAGAAATGCTTTTTTTTATGAAAGTTTTAAGATAGTCTTTAGCTATTTTAACGCAAACCCTCGTATCAACGCAGTAAATGAATTTTGATTATGGCGTAATGATATAGAAAGATCTAAAAATTTTTAGCATATAATAAAATTTTTAGAATAAATTTAATACTACAACAACAATGGATGATAGAGGGGGCACTGGGATGAAAATATGGATTATTAATCGAAAACTTGTACTTAGTATCGTAATTATTTTTGCAATTGTAAGTATTTCTTGCATATACCTTGGTGATTTTGGGAATGCGATTGTCGGGGTGATGAATAGAGATAAAACTTTGCCTATATATTGTGTAGACACAGAGGAGAAAAAGGTTGCAATAAGCTTCGATGCAGCTTGGGGGGATCAATATACGAAGGGAATACTTGATATTTTGGACAAATATAATGTAAAGAGTACATTTTTTTTAGTAGGATTTTGGGTAGATAAATATCCAGATATGGTAAAATTGATTCATGACAAAGGGCATAATATTGGCAATCATTCTAGTACACATCCACATATGTCAAAACTATCTGCTTCTCAAATTGCGCAAGAATTAAATGAAACAGGTGGGAAAATCGAAAAAATTACCCAGATGAAACCAATATTATTTAGACCGCCATTTGGCGATTATAATAATCAATTAATTGAGACAGCAAAGGAAAATGGATATTATACGATTCAATGGGATGTAGACTCTTTAGATTGGAAGGAATTAGGGACTCAGCCAGTAGTGGATCGTGTTACAAGAAATATAAAAAAAGGTTCTATTGTATTGTTTCATAATAATGCCAAATATGTATTAGCGTATCTTCCACTGGTGATTGAAAGACTCCAAAAAGAAGGATATGAAATTGTTCCGATATCTGAACTAATTATAAAAGATGATTTTTATATAGATCATACAGGAATGCAAAAAGAAAGCGAAAGAAAAAAAGAATGATATTTAGATATACAAGTCGAAAAAGCTAAAATTTGACTTTTATCGACTTATCATGTATAATAAATAGACAATAAGGGAATAATATGAAAGAGAATAGTTAAAATGATATTTTATAGAGAATACATTCTCGTCCCTTTTGGGGTGGGAATTTTTTTATTGTTTTATCAAAAAACAAAGGAGGAATTACATGAGTGGACAAAAAGAACAGTGGGGAAGTAGATGGGGATTTATTGCAGCAGCTATGGGAATGGCTATAGGAACCGGGAATATATGGAGATTTCCAAGAGTAGCTGCAGCTAACGGAGGAGGACCATTTCTTATTGCTTGGACAGTTGCACTGTTTGTTTGGGCTATTCCATTACTTATGGGTGAGATGGTAATGGGCAGAAAAACAGGACTAGGAACAATAGGAGCCTTTAGAGATTTTGTTGGACGAAAATTTGCATGGATGGGGACATGGATTGCAGCCGTATGCTTAGCGATTATGTTTTACTATTCAGTTGTTATGGGGTGGTGTATGAAGTATTTTACATTAGCTGTATCAGGGGTCTTTAAACCGAATATGGGAACAGAGACTACAGAGGCAATATGGAATACATTCACAACTACACCATCACAGACAATCTTTTTCCATTTTGTTGCAATGTTGATTGCAGGAATTATTATTTATAAAGGTGTAAATGAAGGAATTGAAAAGGCTAGTAAAATTATGATACCTACCTTATTTATATTATTGATTGTGGCAGTCATAAGATCTGTAACCCTTCCTGGCGCAGAGAAAGGACTTGAATATTTATTTAGTCCTAAGTTATATATGCTAAAAAATCCTAAAATTTGGTTGGAGGCATTTACGCAAGCTGCATGGTCAACAGGTGCTGGATGGGGATTTATTATCACTTATGCAGTGTACACAAAGAAAAAAGAAGATATCGCAGGGAATTGTATGATTATGGGGTTTGGAAATAATGTAGGTTCGCTTATTGCGGCACTTACCATATTACCAGCTATATTTGCATTGTCTCCAAATCAAGCATTTATAGATCAAGCGATCACTTCAAATAATACAGGATTGGCGTTTATTTATTTAGCACAGCTACTTCCAACTATGCCAGCTGGACGGATTTTAGCAGCAATGTTCTTCTTAGCCATGTCTATTGCAGCACTTTCATCTTTATTGCCAATGATAGAAGTAGGGGTAAGGAATTTAATGGATATGGGAATGACACGTAAAAAAGCGACGGTAGCTATTGCTACTTTAGGATTTGTGTGTGGGATTCCTTCTGCTTATAGTTTGGATTTTTTGAATAATCAAGATTTTGTATTAGGAATTGGTTTATTAGTAAGTGGATTGTTTGTGGCTTTTGCCCTTATTAAATATGGTTTAGAAGAGGCGAGAAATAAGGTGATCAATACAGCGTGGTCAGATATTAAAATAGGAAAATGGTGGAGTATATGTATAAGATTATTCCCAGTACTATTTGTAATTCTTACGGGTTGGTGGATGTGGCAAGCTGTAGGATGGTATCCAGATAGCTGGTGGAAGCCATTTGAAGTATATAGCCCGGGAACAATTGTATTCCAATTTACTATTTTGATTGGTTTGGCACTAATTTTAAATAATTGGTTGGCCAATAAAATTGGTAAAGGAAGAGATATTACACAGGGAAAATCAGGGGAGGAGAGATAAAATGTCAACAACGTCTATTTTAATGATGAGTGGGACGATTGGGTTTTATCTAATTGGTTTTATTGTATTGATCAATAAGGCTTTTAGCTCAAAAAATAAGGAATCCTAAAGTGTTAAATAGAGACATGAAATCATTTCATGTCTCTATTTTTTTTATCAATACATATTTCATTTCAGGTTGAGAAAAATATAATCAAGTAGCCCTATAGTGAAAGAGGAGATGAATCCATGCTAGTTGAAGGAATAAACATTACAGGTATTACTTGTGATGGAGAGAAAGTTCAGCCAGGATATGCTTTTATTGCCATAAAAAAAGAAGGATTAGGGGAAGAAGAGATTATTGACTATGCAATAAAACAGGGTGCAGTGCTTATATTTACAAAAGAAATTGCTATGATAGATAGAAAAAACACTGTTCCTATAAAATATATAGAAGATCCTATTTCTTTGTTTTGGGATTTAAGCAATAAGTTATATGATTATCCTTTTGAGAAATTGAAAATAATAGGGGTTGCAGGGAAAAATGGTAAAACAACAACAGCAAAGATCATCAGTCATATATTCGAAGAACAAGGCTCGGTTAGCGGATATATAAGCACACAAGAAATATGTATTGGCAAAGCGAAAATAGAAATGAATCTAATGGATTTTGATGCAAACAAACTTTTAGAGATTTTGGATCATATGATAAAAATGGATGTGAAAATTATAATTATGGAAGTAGAAGATCCATATATGAAAGAAGATCTTCTGTGTGGGGTGAAATTTGATACAATGGTATATGCGAATATAGGAATTGAACCGATGGACAAAAATATGGACTATTTGGAGATGCAGAAAAGTGTTTTAAAATATATTCCTGAAAATGGAAATATTATTATTAATGCGGATGATCCAAGCAGCATAGTGTTATTAAGAGATATCAAAAACAGATTGATTATAACCTATGGGCTTTGTTCAAGAGCAACCATTACAGCATCTAGTATAGAAACGGTTCCACTTATCAAGTTTAATTGTTGTATTCAGCGTGGAATGACGCCGTGTAATGATATGGAAATTGATCCTATGGAATTTACTGTTGTGATTCATCTATTGGGGAGGCATAATGTTTATAATACATTAGCTGCCATTGGTGTAGCTTTAATGTATGGTGTCTTACCAGAGGATATTGAAAGATCTTTTGAAAAATTTCAAGGAATAAAAAGGAGAATGCATAGGATTTATGCAGATCGGTACCAAATCATCGATGACATGAGTCATGATCCATCAAGCTATGAAGCAATGTTTGAAACGATTCAGAGTGTGGATTATGAGAATTTATATATGGTAAATGCAATCATAGGAAACGAAAGAATGGGATTAAATAAGCAGAATGCGGAGATTTTATGTAGTTGGGTAAAAGGAATAAAATCAGTAAATATTATTACAACTTGCAGTGTGGATTGTGTGACAAAAAAGGATCAAGTTTCAGAAAAAGAAAAGAAAATCTTTCATCAGATATTAACAGAAAATGAAATTTCATATATACATAAGGAAAAGTTAAAAGATGCACTAAAGATTGCTTTATTATATGCAGAAAACAAGGATTTGATATTGCTTGTTGGAGAGTATGGTATGGAGCAAGGGGAAAAATTTATAAAAGAATTTTTAGAAGAGAGAAATTAATTTTCTCTTTTTTTATTTCTTAATCATAATCTCGTCCGATGTTGAATAAATATAGTTGTAGATTAACCCTAAAAAGGTACATAAGAATTAGGAAGGAGCGTGGGGGTTGAATGTCAGATAAAGAGATTGATACCAATGTAGTAACGGCTGTAGGAGAAATACATTCACCTTTAGTCTTTAGTCATGAAATGTACGGAGAAGGATTTTACACTTTTGAGATAAATGTTGCCCGGCTAAGTGACTATAATGATATATTGCCTATAACTGTATCAGAACGCATTATGATGGATTTTAACATGGATGTAGGAACAACCGTTAAGGTTGAGGGGCAGTTAAGATCCTATAACAAATATGTAGATGGTAAAAACAAATTGATTTTGACTATTTTTGCCCGAGAATTATCTTTATGCGAGGAAGAAACTGTAAAAAATCCGAATCAAATCGTATTAGATGGATATATTTGCAAGCCACCAGGATATCGATCAACACCTTTTGGAAGAGAGATCACAGATATATTAATTGCAGTAAATAGGCCCTATAATAAGTCAGATTATATTCCTTGTATTGCCTGGGGAAGAAACGCAAGATTTTCAGAAAAACTGAAGGTGGGAGATCACCTAAAGATCTGGGGTAGGGTTCAGAGTAGGACATATCAAAAGCGGCTAAGTGATGATGAAACAGCAACACGGGTAGCTTATGAAGTATCTATATCTAAAATGGAAATCAGTGAGGATAATAATTAAGATGAATAAAAAATGATTGCACAAAGTATAATAAAAAACACACTTTTATAAGGTGTGTTTTTATTATCGTATAGCCAATGAAAAGGATGTAATTACTTACTTTACGAAAGAGATGAAAATAGATTATAATAATGTTAAGATGATAAAATGGGAGTGAAAAAAGATGAATTATTGGGTAGTTGGAGGAATGATTTTTTTTATTATATTAATTACGATACAATATTCTCTAAATAAAATTATTCTATTGTTAAAAGAGATCAAAGAACTATTGTATAAGTTAGATATAAAAGATAGAATTAAATAAAAAACTCTTTGCAAATAGTTGTATTTGTGTTTATAATAGATTTGTGACTTTTGTAAATTTAGAAATTGTAAAGAGTAAGAAGGGGATATAATGATTACTACAGTTACCTTAAACCCTGCAATTGATCGGGCTTATGTTATAAATGATTTTAAACCAAATAAAAAATATCACATACATGTAGATGATGTGAAGATTACTGCTGGTGGTAAGGGATTAAATGTCGCTAGAGTGACATCAATTTTAGGAGAAAAAGTAAATGCTACAGGCTTTTTAGGAGGATATTCTGGAAAATTTATTGAAGAAGAGTTGGAAAAATTAGATATTTATACGTCATTTGTACAGATCAATGAATCTTCACGAATATTTACGGCTATTGTTGATCCACTCAATAATACAGAAACGATTGTTGCTGAAAAGGGACCTGTGGTAACGAAGAAAGAATTAAACGCATTTGTAAAAGAATTCATAAAGATCTTAAAATATAGTGAAATCATTGTTGCAGCAGGTTCTGTACCTAAAGGACTGCCTAAAACTATTTATGGAGATATGGTAAAGATTGCAAAGGATAATAATGTAAGAATGATTATTGATGTTAGAGGAAACTATTTAGAAGAAGCTATAAAAGCGAAACCTTTTATGATTAAACCGAATCTTGAAGAATTAGAAGAATTGGTAGGATATAAGCTAGATAGTGATTATAAAATCATATTTGAATGTAAACATATCTGTAAGCAAGGAATAGACGTAGTAGGCATATCACTAGGGGATGAGGGTGCTATTTTTGTTACAAAGGAAGGTGCATATAAGGTATGCGCCCCAAAAGCAGCTGCAATTAATTCGGTAGGCTGTGGGGATGCATTTGTAGCAGGATTCGCTGTATCCATCTATAGAGAAAATAACTTAGAAGAAGCATTTAAAATGGCAGTAGCAGCAGGAACTGCAAATGTGATTGAAGATCGAATCGGATATGTGAATTTAGAATGGGTAGAAAAATTTTATAAAGAAATAAAGGTAATGAGGTTGGAATAATGTTCCAACTTTTTTTGTTTTCAGATTATTCCCTAGAGATAGAATGATATAATGGATACAGTAAATAATAAGAATAGGTGATATATATGAAAAATAAATGGATCGATCAGCCCTTCTTACCACAAAATAATGTAACTGGTGTAATAGTAGATGGGCGAGTATCTAAAGCTTTGACGAATAATTTGTATCAGATGGGTATACATATAGTAAAAACACCATTCTGTAGAGAACTGTATGAAGGAATTGCTTATCATCCGGATATCTTAGTACACCCTATTAATGGGAAAAATATAGTTTTAGCCCCAAATGTTTATCAAAAATTGAAAGCATCTATTGAAAGCTATGGGCTAAACGTAATCAAAGGAGAAACCGTTTTAAAGAGGAACTATCCAGAAAATATTGCATATAATATAGCGAGAGTTTCAAATTATGCCATACATAATTTGAAATATACAGATAAACTTACTTTAAAATTACTTGAAGAGAATGATGTAACATGCATTCATGTGAAGCAAGGATATTCAAAATGTTCAATCTGTGTTGTAGATGAAGCTGCAATTATTACATCTGATAGAGGGATTGGAAAGGCTATAGGAAAATATGGAATAGACGCTTTGATTATATCTCCCGGATACATAGATCTACTAGGACTTGATTATGGATTTATTGGGGGCATATCAGGATTGGTTGGGAAAAAGATATTGGCTTTTTCAGGTTTGTTGTGCTACCATCCTGATTATAGAAGAATTCTAAAATTTTTGGAAGAACATCAAGTGAAACCAATCTTTTTAGAAAATAGAAAACCAATAGATATTGGCTCTATCATACCTTTTTTAGAAATGGCATATTAAGAAATATATGTAACCTTCTATTTTGAATATCACTTCTTATTACACATATACTACTAATACAGTAGGCGAAGGAGTGAAGAAAATGCAATTAATGGTAGTTGTACTGAATGAGTGTTGGAAATTTATCTACGATAGATTAGAGGAAAAAATAAATTTTTTAAAAGAAGATGAAATTACGGTGCATAAAGAATGTTATAAACAAGGGAAAATAATCCAAATAGAATATAGGGTAAAAGATTCTAACATAAATCCTTCCACAATCGATGATTTTAAGCACAAGTTTCAATATTATATGGCGAATGTTTTTTCGGATATTATCATGTATGACATGGAAGAAAAAATTGCTTATAAGATTTTATCCACGGATTATTATTATTTTGGTTTGCAAGAAAGGAAGAGTATCCTTAGCCATTTCAAAAAGATACAAAAAAATGAAGGATGTCAATATGAGGAAGATGCAACATGTGTTGCTAGAAGAAAACAAAAAATACTTGGGCAGATTATAGATTATTTAGAAGATGATAACCGGATTCATTTAGAAGGCTTTGTAAGGTTTAGATTGAAAAATTATATAGAGGAACTTGAAAATAATATAGAAAGAGCCATAGAAGATTTCTTAATGGAAAAGGAGTATAATGAATTTATAAGACTCTTAAGATATTTTGTAGATATTCAAGATGCGAAAATAGATACGGTGAATGTACTTATGTCACAAGACGGAAAATATCATCTTTATGATGATCGAAATAGCATGATTAATAATGAATACATTGAAGATTTAGCATCAGAAATGGTAGAGAAAGATATTAGCTATGAGGATTTGCTAATTAGCGCATTGATTACATTAGCACCTAAAAAAATTATTATGCACTTTTCTACAAAGATTAAGAAAAAAGAAATTATTGAAACGATTAAAAATGTTTTTTCGGAAAGAGTATGTATCTGTAGTGGTTGTGATCTTTGTTTATCTATTAAAAAAATTAAACAGGAGTAGAGGTTTCTCTACTCTTCAATACTTTTGAACATGAGTAACACTATTGTATTCTATTTGTAATTATGCTATACTGAATAACGATCAATAAGTAGCTCTTAAAAAGAGAAAACCATTATAAATGCATGATAATCTGCAAAAGATAATACAGTAGAGGTGAAAAATATTGTTTTGGATAAAGCTATTGACCTTAGCAGGTGTAGGGTCGATTATTGGATGGGTTACAAATGTGTTAGCAATAAAGCTTATATTTAGGCCGTTACAGCCTGTTGAGATACCTATTGTGAATATGAAAATACAAGGACTAATTCCTAAAAGAAAAAAAGAACTTGCAAAGAGTGTGGGAGAAATTGTTGAGACAGAGCTTATATCTATGGAAGAGATTATAGATCAATTGATTAAAGATGAAAATAAACATGAAATCATTTTTATGGTTAAGAGAAAAATAAAAGAGATTGTAGATAAAAAATTACCTACATTTATTCCTAGTTCCTTTAAAGGGATGATTGATGGATATATTAATGATATGATTGAGCAAGAAGGAGATAAAATCATTACTGAATTGACAGAAAAAATGATACATACGGCCACAAATAAGATAAAGATTTCTGAAATTATTGAAGATAAGATTAATGATTTTGAATTAGAAAAGTTAGAGGAGATTGTTCTCGCCATTGCAAAAAAAGAATTAAAACATATAGAAATTTTAGGGGCTGTTTTAGGATGTATCATTGGACTGATGCAAGGAATTATTATATTTATGATATAAAATAAATCTGTATGTATAAAAAAGATAAATTTGAATAAACTTATTGACAAGTACAAAAAAAAATCTTATAATAAAACAAAGTTAAATCGCAAATAAATTAGAAAATCATATAAATAAAAGCGATGAAAAGGAAAAGTACTATAGAATCAATCAACAGAGAGAGGATGTCGTAGGCTGTAAACATTCTTTGAGAGGACTATAAGAAAACTACCTTTAAGCTATATCTGAGTAGCCGACAGGCAAAAGGAATATCGGATTGGCAGCGTTAATGCCATTAAAGTGGACATATGTCAATTTGGGTGGAACCACGGGAGATACCTCTCGTCCCTAAGCGAAAGCTTTAGGGATGAGGGGTTTTTTATATTTTTATAAAATGATTATCTAAAAATAGAGGAGGGAACATACATGGAAAATATTAAAATAAGCTTGAAAGATAGTTCGATAAAAGAGGTTAAAAAAGGTGTAACTGTCTTTGAAATTGCGAAAGAGATTAGTGGAAGACTTGCAAAAGAAGCTGTAGCAGGAGAGGTGAATAACAAAGTTGTAGGATTATTACACCCAGTGCATGAAGATGCTGAGGTGAATATTTTAAAGTTTGATGATGAAAAAGCGCAAAGTGTTTTTAGACATACAAGTTCACATATTCTTGCTCAAGCAGTAAAAAGGTTATTTCCAAGCACAAAGCTTGCAATAGGGCCTGCTATTGAAAATGGGTTTTATTATGATTTTGATTCAGAGCATAGATTTACAGAAAATGACTTAGAAAAAATAGAAAAAGAAATGAAAAAAATTGCAGGTGAAAATTTAGAATTAGAAAGATTTGAATTGCCAAGAGCTGAAGCAATCGCATATATGAAAGAAAGAGAAGAAGGGTACAAAGTAGAATTAATTCAAGACTTGCCAGACGATGCGATCATTTCTTTTTATAAGCAAGGAGATTTTGTAGACCTTTGTGCAGGGCCGCATCTACCGTCAACAAAACTTGTAAAAGCGATAAAATTATTAAGTCTAGCAGGCGCTTATTGGCGTGGAGATGAGAACAAACAAATGCTTCAAAGGATCTATGGTACATCTTTCCCAAAACAAAAACTATTAGAAGAGCATTTGCATAGATTAGAAGAAGCCAAAAAGAGAGATCATAGAAAGTTAGGAAAAGAGTTGAAATTATTTACAATACTTGAAGAAGGACCAGGATTTCCATTTTTCTTGCCAAAGGGAACACAACTTAAAAATACATTATTAGAATACTGGAGAGAAGTTCATAGAAAAGCTGAATATGTTGAGGTAGAAACGCCGATTATGTTAAATAGAAAACTATGGGAAACTTCTGGACATTGGTATCATTATAAGGAAAATATGTATGCTTTAAAAATTGATGATGAGGATTTTGCGATTAAACCCATGAATTGTCCAGGCGGAATGCTTGTATATAAAACAGAAATGCACTCTTATAGAGATTTTCCAATCAGAATGGGAGAAATAGGAAGAGTGCATAGACATGAATTATCGGGTGCGTTGCATGGTCTTATGCGGGTGAGAGCTTTCACACAAGATGATGCCCATATATTTATGCTTCCAGAACAAATTAAAGATGAAATAAAAGGGGTAGTAAAATTAATAGATGAAGTATATACAAGATTTGGATTTAAATACCGTGTTGAATTATCTACGAAACCTGAGGATTCAATGGGTAGTGAGGAAGAATGGGAAATTGCTGAAAGCTCTTTAAAGGCCGCACTAGAGGAATTAAATCTACCGTATAAATTAAATGAAGGGGATGGTGCATTTTATGGACCGAAAATTGACTTTCATTTAGAAGATTGCATTGGTAGGACTTGGCAATGTGGAACGATTCAATTGGATTTCCAATTACCACAGAGATTTGATTTGACATATGTTGGAAAAGACGGAGAGAAGCATAGACCGGTAGTTATTCATAGAGTTGCATTTGGAAGTGTAGAGAGATTTATTGGTATTCTTACAGAACACTTTGCAGGAAAATTTCCAACATGGCTTTCCCCAGTACAGGTAAAAATATTGCCGATTGCAGATAAATTCAAAGACTATGCACAAAAGATTACGGATCAGCTTAAAGAAAATGGCATTTATGTTGAAATAGATGAAAGAAATGAAAAAATAGGATATAAAATCCGTGAGGCACAATTAGAAAAAGTTCCTTATATGATCATTGTAGGAGAAAAAGAGCAAGAATCAAATACTATTTCTGTTAGATCTAGAGACCATGGAGAATTAGGCAGCCAAGAAGTTGAAATGTTCATAAACAAAATAGAAGAAGAAATAAAAAATAAAACATTGTAACATAAAAGAGAGTCACCATTATAATGGTGGCTCTCTTTTATGTTATGGTACTATAATTAGATTGTACAAGCATTTGAAATTCTTCTCCAGAGAGTGTTTCTTTCTCATATAGTTTATGGGCTACGGTAGAGAGCAAATCTAGATTATTTGTTAAATGCTGTAGTGCATCTTCATAACATTCATCTATGATATTTTCTATTTCTTTATCAATCATAGGATAACAATTTTTTACCAAAGACGGTTCAAAAACTCTATTATGAAGATTACTCATACCATAGTCACAAACCATTTGATAGGCAATGGCATTTGCTTTTTTTAAATCATCTGAGGCACCTGTAGAGATTTCTTTGAAGATGAGTTGTTCTGCACATCGGCCGCCTAGTAAAACTTTTATTTTGTTTTTTAATTCTGCTGTTGTTTTTAAATAGCGATCTTCTTCTGGACAATACATGACATATCCTAAAGCTTCACCACGAGGAATAATAGAAACTCTTGATATTAAATCCGTATTTAATATTTTTCCCATCAACGCGTGTCCTGCTTCATGGTAAGATACTTTTTGCTTTTCTTTGTCTAAGATCACAGCATTTTTTCTTTGAAGACCTGCAATAACTTTTTCAATGGCCTCACTAAACTCAGTAATACCAATAGACTTTTTATTATTCCTTACAGCAAGAATAGCAGCTTCATTGGCTATATTAGAAAGATGTGCCCCTGACATGCCATGTGTTCTTTTGGCCAATTCCTTTATGTTGACATTTTCATCTATTGGTTTATTCTTTGTATGGACGTGGAGAATCTCTTCTCTTGCATGAAGATCAGGGTTACCAATAAACATGTGGCGATCGAATCTACCAGGTCTTAAAAGTGCTTCATCTAAAAGATCAAGTCGATTTGTTGCACCGACGACAATAATTGTCTGTTCGGAATGAAAACCATCCATTTCAATAAGGAGCTGATTTAATGTTTGGTCTTTTTCGTTATTGCTTTCTGTTGTTCTCTTTGCACCTATCGCATCAATTTCATCGATAAAAATTACACTAGGTGCACCTTTTTTTGCTTTTTCAAAAAGTGAACGAACCCTTTTTGCGCCTACACCTACATATTTTTCAACAAATTCTGAACCGCTCGTTGGGAAAAAACTAGAATCAGTCTCTCCAGCAAGGGCTTGTGCCAATAGTGTTTTTCCTGTCCCAGGGGGGCCATAAAATAAAATTCCTTTAGGAATTTTTGCGCCCATTTTATGGTATTTGTGAGGCGCTTTGATGAAGTCAATAATTTCTGCTAACTCTTCTTTTACTTCATCAAGACCTGCAACATCATGAAAACGGACAGAGGGTTTATTCGTGTTTGTGTTTTGATTATCATCCTTTTGCATTTTTATGTGTACAGGCTCTAATTGAGGTGATTTGTCTAATTTCAAATAGTAAGCAAATAGAGATATACACAAAAAAATCAAAAGAACTTTATTCATATTGCTCATGCGTACATAATAGGGGTGCGCATTAAAAGCGCCTAAAAGCACTATAATACTAAGTACTAAACTGCAACAGAAAGAAATGAAAACTATTTTTTTCTTTGAAATTATTCATCACCTGCTTTCAAATTTTTATAGTATTAGTTTACCCAATAAACTAGAAAAAATATTAGTAGAATGAATAAATAAATTTTTAAAAATAGGATGGCAGTTTAAAAATTCTGAAAATAAAAAAAAATCAATTAATAAGAGAAGGAATTTAAAAGAAGTTATAGAATATAATTACTTGAAAGTAAAAAAATGTATGGGAGGAATTCGAATGTTTAAAAGAAGTTTGGTGATTTTTTTAGTTTTGCTGATGGTATTTAGTCTTGCAGCTTGTGGACAAAAACCAGCAGCAACAGAAGAACCAGCAGCAACAGAAGAACCAGCAGCTGATGGAAATTGGAAAATTGGTATTATGACAGGTACTGTTTCTCAAAATGAGGAAGAGTATAGAGCTGCACAAAATGTAGTTAATAAATATGGGGAAGAGCATATACTCTTAATGACGTATCCCGATAAATTTATGGATGAGCAAGAAACAACAATAGCGAATCTTGTAAGTATGGCATCAGATCCAGACGTGAAAGCACTTATTATTGTTCAAGCTGTTCCAGGTACATCAGCAGCTATTGATAAAGTAAGAGAAATAAGAGAAGATATACTGATTATAGGAGGGGTTCCGGGAGAAGATCCAAAAATGATCGCATCTAAGGCGGATGTTATATTTGCTATGGATGAGCTATCTATGGGACGTACACTTGTTGAACAGGCAAAAAAACAAGGGGCTAAAACATTTGTACATTATTCATTCCCAAGACATATGTCTTATGCACTTCTTTCAGCAAGAAGAGATTTATTAAAAGAAAATTGTAAAGAATTAGGGCTAGAATTTGTAGACGCAACAGCACCAGACCCAACAGGAGATGCAGGTACATCAGGCGCACAACAATTTATATTAGAAGATGTACCAAGAAAGATTGAACAATATGGAAAGGATACTGCATTATTTAGCACAAACTGCTCAATGCAAGTACCACTTATTAAAGCGACATTAGATGCAGGTGGTATTTATCCACAACCTTGTTGTCCTTCTCCATATCATGGATTTCCTTCAGCATTAGGAATTGAAATTCCAGAAGATAAAAAAGGTGATATAGATTTCGTAATTGAAGAAGTTACAAAGAAAATAGCAGAAAAAGGGGGTACTGGAAGATTTTCAACTTGGCCAGTACCTTGTGCAATGATGTTTGTTGAAGCAGGTGCTGAATACGCTAAGGCATACATAGATGGTGAGACAAATGGTAAATTTGATCTTGAAAAGATTAAAGAAAAATGTAAAGAATATGCTGGCGTTGATATTAAGTTTACACCATTAGATGAAAATGGCGAAAAATATGATAACTACTTATTAACATTGATGGATTTCTTAAACTTCTAAAATCTTTTGTAAATGAATTACATGAATATTTAAATGAAAGGTTGTCTGTAAAGGCAGCCTTCCATTTTCATGAAATCTTTAAGGCGGTGAAAAAAGATGCAGGAAAAATATGTGCTTCAGATGAAAAATATAGAAAAAGATTATTTTGGAAATAAAGTATTAAAGAGCGTTAGCCTATCTGTCAAGCCAGGAGAAATTCATGCACTATTGGGTGAAAATGGTGCGGGTAAATCCACCCTTATGAATATTTTGTTTGGGATGCCTGTAATTCATTCAACAGGAGGTTTTGATGGAGAAGTGTTTATAGATGCGAAAAAAGTGGATGTTAAATCTCCCAAAGAAGCGATGAAGATTGGGATAGGTATGGTTCATCAAGAATTTATGTTGGTACCAGGCTTTAATTTGACAGAAAATATAAAGCTCAATCGAGAGATTACGAAAAAGAATCTTTTAAGTAAAATATCTGGAAACAGTTTAAATTTTTTAGATCGTAAAAAAATGGACAAAGATGCAAGAAAGGCATTAGATACCCTTGAAATTGGGCTAGATGAGTGGGCGAAGGTTGCAGGATTACCTGTAGGGTATATGCAGTTTGTAGAGATTGCAAGGGAAATTGATAAAAGCAATGTGAAGCTATTGGTTTTTGATGAACCTACGGCAGTTTTGACAGAAAGTGAAGCAGATAATCTTATGAAGTCTATGAAAAAAATAGCAGCTTCTGGGATTGCCATTCTTTTCATAACGCACAGATTAGATGAGGTTATAAAGGCAGCAGATAATGTGACGGTCTTAAGAGATGGGGAATTGGTGGCTACAAGAAAAAAAGAAGACACAAATGTATTGGATCTTGCTGAATTAATGGTCGGCAGAAAGATAAAAGTTACAAATAAATTGGAAGATGATAAAAAAAATAGGAAAGATCATGAAAGTATCCTTTCTATAAAAAATTTTCGTGTGAATATGCCAGGCGAAGCAGTAAAAGGCATAGAATTGGAAGTAAAAAAGGGAGAAATATTAGGGATTGGTGGTTTAGCTGGACAAGGTAAAGTTGGGATTGCCAATGGCATTATGGGGATTTATGAATCGACAGGAGAAGTACGTTTAAGAGGAGAAAACTTAAAGCTAAACAATACAAGGGAAGCCCTTAAAAGTGGGTTAGCTTTTGTTTCGGAAGATAGAAGGGGAGTTGGATTGTTGTTAGATTCTTCTATCGAAGAGAATATAGTAGTTACTACGATGCAAATAAAAAATGAATTTTTAAATAGATTTGGATTTTTTGATCAAATAGATAGTAAATCTATTCGATCACATGGATTGAAAATGATTAAGGATTTGGATATAAGATGTACAGGACCTACGCAGCTAACGAGAAGACTTAGTGGTGGAAATCAACAAAAGGTTTGTATTGCACGGGCATTAACGCTAGAGCCAGATGTTTTATTTGTTTCAGAACCTACTAGGGGGATTGACATAGGGGCTAAAAAGTTAGTGCTAGATTTATTGGTAAAATTAAATAAAGAATTAGGAATGACCATTGTAATGACATCTAGCGAACTTGCAGAACTACGGGCTGTCTGTGATAGAATTGCGATTATTTCAGAAGGAAAGGTTGAAGGGATCCTTGAGCCTTCCGCAAGGGATAGAGACTTCGGGTTAATGATGGCTGGAGAATATCGTAAAATGTATAGCAAGGAGGCTTTGTAAAATGACTGAAGCAATCAAAGGATTTACAAATAAACTTGGCCTTCCAAGGTTGATTATTGGTACTTTCTTCTTATTGCTGTTTATTATGGCGATTATATTGAAATTACCAGTAAATACGCTAATGTCTGATACAATTCGTAGATTTGGTATGTATGGGGTATTGGTATTAGCGATGGTACCTGCTATACAATGTGGTACTGGACCGAACTTTGCATTGCCTTTAGGAATTGTTTGTGGCTTGGTAGGGGGTCTTATCAGTATTGAGATTGGTTTGATAGGTGCCTTGGGTTTTGTTGGAGCTATAATGATTTCGTTGCCATTTGCCATATTGGCAGGCTGGAGTTATGGTATATTGCTTAATAAAATAAAGGGTTCAGAAATGTTGGTTGCAACCTATACTGGTTTTTCGGTTGTATTTTTTATGAGTATCATGTGGATTTTTTTACCTTTTAAGCATCCTGAAATGATTTGGCCAATTGGAGATGGATTACGGGTAACCATTGCGTTAGATTCTACTTTTGGACAAATATTAAATAATTTGTGGAAATTTCCTATAGGTGGTGTAGAGATCCCTACTGGATTATTGTTATTTTTTTTACTTTCTTGTTTGTGTGTATGGCTATTTACGAGAAGTAAATTAGGTATTGCCATGAAGGCTGCAGGGGATAATCCTAAGTTTGCGCTTGTTTCAGGGATCAATGTGGATCAGTGTAGAATTGTTGGAACCATTTTATCTACAGTACTTGGTGCGATTGGGATACTTGTTTATGCCCAAAGCTATGGGTTTATCCAATTATATCAGGCGCCTTTGATGATGGCATTTCCAGCTGTAGCGGCTATATTAATTGGGGGCGCTTCAGCGAGTAAAGCGAAAATATCACATGTGATTATCGGTGTATTCTTATTTCAAGGCTTGTTAACGGTTGCTCTTCCTGTTGCAAATGAAATTGTAAGTGAAGGGAATTTATCTGAAGTACTTAGAATGATCGTACAAAATGGGATAATTCTTTATGCATTGACAAAAGTAGGGGGAGGAGAGTAATATGTCAAATACGAATCATGTTGAAGTATTAGAAAAAACGAAAGAAAGTGAAGCGATATCATTAAAGATGAAAAGTTTTTTCATTGACCATAGTGTAACCATATTATTTATTATTATATGTCTTATTGGTGTGAAAATATCAAAATTACCATTGTTTTTCATCACCAGCGAATTGTTGACAAGAATTTCAAGAAACTCATTCCTCGTGCTTTCCCTAATCATTCCTGTATTAGCAGGGATGGGTTTGAATTTTGGGATAACTATTGGAGCCATGGCAGGACAAATTGCCATTATTGCTGTAACCCACTGGGGAATAACAGGGATACAAGGTTTTTTATTATGTGGCTTGTTGTCTGTACCTATTGCAATGATTTTTGGATATTTAATAGGTACACTTTTAAATAAAACGAAAGGTCAAGAAATGATTACAAGTATGATTGCAGGTTTCTTTGCAAATGGAATCTACCAATTTATTTTTCTGTTTGCAGTGGGAAGTATAATCCCAATGAAGGACCCTATAATGATGCTAAGTAGCGGTATTGGTATAAGAAACACGGTTGATTTATCTAAAAATGTTGGGATTAAATATGCGCTAGATAATCTTAAGAAAGTTCCTGCCATTAAAGTGCTTTTAATTGCATTGGTTGCTACAATAATTATATATAGCGGGATTAGATTCTATAAGATAAAAAATTCAAAGAAAAAAGAAAAATTTATCACAGGTCAATATTTATCTACAATGATAGGTTGTTTCGTGGGAATACTAATTTGCAGTATTTTCATGTTTCATGAAGGTATACCCAATAATTTGAAAATGATTACAAAGATCAAACTACCTATTGCAACATGTTTGGTTATTGCAGGATTATGTTTATTTAATGTAATGATTGTAAAGACGAAGTTAGGGCAGGATTTTAGAACCGTTGGTCAAGATAATCATATTGCAAAGATCTCTGGAATTAATGTAAATAAGATAAGAATTATTGCTATTACCTTGTCAACGTTATTAGCTGCTTGGGGACAACTTATTTTTCTTCAAAATATTGGGACACTTAACACTTATGGAAGCCATGTGCAAATTGCTACCTTCTCCATTGCTGCACTTCTTATAGGGGGTGCATCTGTGTCAAGAGCAACGATTGGTCAAGCAATACTTGGAACAATACTTTTTCACACATTGTTTATTGTTTCACCAATGGCTGGTAAAAATTTATTTGGAGATGCACAAATTGGTGAGTTTTTTAGAGCATTCGTTGCCTATGGTGTGATTGGTTTATCATTAGGGTTACATGCATGGAGGAAACGTGTAGGCGTAAAAAGTAAACTGGAATAAAAATTTTAAAATGCGTTGACAATATTAAAGAATGATGTTAAACTGATTCAGTAATATTAAGTAGAAGATTTCCGCTTCTCACCTTGCAACATACGTTCGTAAGGTTTATAAGGGTGTTTCTTGTTCTATATAGAGCAAGTACTCTATTAGGCTTGTGAAGCGGATGTATTATACATCCGCTTATTATTATTTATATATGTTATATTTTGTTACATGCGTCATCAATTCTAGGAGGTGTTAAATTATTAAAGAATTAGAAATCAATGAAGAGATTAGGGATCGTGAAGTTCGACTAATTGATGCAGATGGAGAACAATTAGGTGTTGTATCAGGCAGAGAAGCACTAGAAATGTCTATAGAAAAAAAATTAGATCTAGTAAAAATCGCACCTCAAGCTAAACCACCTGTTTGCAAAATTATGGATTATGGCAAGTACAAGTTTGAACTATCTAAAAAAGAAAAAGAAGCAAAGAAGAAACAAAAGGTAATTAATGTAAAAGAGGTTCGATTAAGTTTGAACATTGAACAGAATGATTTAAATGTAAAAGCAAATCGCGCCATTACATTCTTATCAAAAGGTGATAAAGTAAAAGTTACATTAAGATTTAAAGGTAGAGAAATGGGTTATACAAAATTAGGATATGATGTGATGGGAAAATTCACTACACTCATTTCTGAAGCTGGTACTATTGAGAAAAAGCCAAATTTGGAAGGTAGGAACATGATTATGTTCTTAACACCTAAAAATGCTTAGACCATAGAGGGGAGGAAATAATTATGCCAAAAATGAAAACACATCGTGGTGCAGCAAAGAGATTTAAATTAACAAAAACAGGTAAAGTTAAGAGAGCGAAAGCTTATAAAAGTCATATTTTGACAAAAAAGAGTCCTAAAAGAAAAAGAAATCTCCGTAAAGCTACAATGATGGCAAAGGGAGACGCTAGTAACATTAAAAAATTATTACCATACGCATAAATAAGAAGGTAAAGGAGGTAGAAAAACATGGCAAGAGTAAAAAAAGCAATGAACGCTAAGAAGAAGCATAAAAAAATATTAAAACTTGCAAAAGGATATTATGGCGCAAAAAGCAAGATCTTTAGAGCTGCAAATCCAGCTGTAATGAGATCTTTAAGATTTGCATATATAGGACGTAAGTTAAAGAAGAGAGATTTTAGAAAACTTTGGATTGCAAGAATCAATGCTGCTGCAAGAATGAATAATATTTCATACAGTAGATTGATCAATGGATTAAAGTTAGCAGGTGTTGAAATTAACAGAAAAATGCTATCTGAAATGGCGATTTATGATGAGAAAGGTTTTGCACAATTAGTAGTTGTTGCGAAACAAAAATTGAATGCTTAAAAATAGACTCTATCAATGAGTCTATTTTTTTCATTATTTATTCATATACTGATCATTATTTGTTTAAAATAATAGGTAGGAATAAATGACTATGTTTTCTTTTAAAATTAAAAAGATAATGCTATAATGAATGCATGAGAAAGTTAGGAAAAATTTGGACAGGGGTGATAAAAATAAATATTAATAAAAGAATTGATAAACATACATTGAACCCTGCACAGATACTTGTATTAGGATTTGCGAGTGTTATTTTAATGGGAGGGATTCTCCTTAGCTTACCGATCGCATCAAATTCTGGACATAGTATAGGATTTATGAATGCAATTTTTACAGCAACTTCGGCAGTATGTGTAACGGGACTTGTTGTAGTAGATACGAGCACTTACTGGACAGTTTTTGGTCAAAGCGTGATTATTCTTTTGATTCAAATTGGAGGACTTGGATTTATGACCATGGCTACCTTTTTTGCTTTGATTTTTGGAAAGAGAATTACGCTAAGAGAAAGGATTGTGATGCAGGAAGCACTCAATCAATTCAATATATCTGGGATTGTGAGAATTACCCAATATGTATTGATTACAACTTTTACAATAGAGGGAATAGGCGCAATATTATTATCCTTTAAATTTATTCCAATATATGGGATACCTAAGGGCATAGGCATGAGCATATTTCATGCAATTTCTGCTTTTTGTAATGCTGGATTTGATTTAGTAGGGAACTTTAGGAGTTTAACACCTTTTGCGGATGATTTCCTAATTAACGTAGTTGTTTGCCTTTTAATTATAACAGGGGGACTAGGTTTTACAGTGATCGTTGAGATTTTACAAAAACGAAAGTTTGCAAAATTTAGCTTACATACAAAGTTAGTCCTCTATATTACAGGTGCTTTACTTATATTTGGGTTTGTTGGTGTATTTATACTAGAATACACGAATCCTAATACAATGGGAAACCTAAGCTTTAAGGGGAAATTATTATCAGCGCTATTCCACTCTGTTACACCTAGGACGGCTGGGTTTAACACGCTACCAACAGACCAATTGACAACCGCTACGATCTTTATGACCATAGTGCTTATGTTTATAGGTGGTTCTTCTGGGTCAACTGCCGGAGGGGTAAAAACAACAACAGCAGGGGTGATTCTTTGGACAATCATTAGTATCATTAAAGGGAAAGAAGATACAGAAGTGTTCAATAGAAGAATACCTAAAAATATTGTGAATCGTGCTTTAGCAGTAATAGGAATCGCCATGGCACTTATTATATTTGTAACAATGGTTTTATCTATAACAGAGGATGGAAGTAGTTTTATTGAGATTTTCTTTGAAGTTACTTCTGCATTTGCTACAGTAGGTCTGTCTCTAGGGATCACACCTAAATTAAGCTTCATAGGAAAAATTGTTATTTCTCTTACTATGTTTGCAGGGAGAGTAGGACCTATGACCATCGCACTAGCTTTAGCAAGACAACAGCAGAAGAATAAAGGGTTAATAAAATATCCTGAAGAAAGAGTAATTGTAGGATAAAGGAGTGTTAGTATGAAACAATTTGTGGTAATTGGTTGTGGACGGTTTGGTGCAAGTGTTGCAAGAACACTTTATGGGTTAGGGTTGGATGTATTGGCAATTGATAGGAATGAAGATGTGATACAAGGAATGGCTGAATTTGTTACCCATGCAGTACAAGCGGATGCAACGGAGGAAGCATCTATTAAAGCACTTGGCATGAGAAATTTTGATGTAGCAGTTATAACTATTGGTTCCAATATACAAGCGTCCATTATGGCTACCCTTATTGCGAAAGAATTAGGGGTGAAATATGTTGTAGCAAAAGCACAAAATGAGCAACATGCAAAGGTGCTTTATAAAATTGGAGCAGATCGTGTTGTATTCCCTGAAAGGGATATGGGGGTTCGAGTTGCACATAATCTTGTATCTTCTAATATATTAGATTTTATTGAATTAGCACCAGATTATAGCATTGTAGAAGTATCTGCTTTAGAAGAATGGGAAGGAAAAAATTTAACAGAGTTAAATGTAAGAGCGCGATATGGTATTAACATAATGGCTATAAAGCATGGTACAGAAATTAATATATCTCCAACTGCAACAGATATTGTAAGAAAAGAGGATGTATTAGTTGTGATTGGACATAATGATGATATACAAAAAATAGAGCAAAAGGCATAAGGTTTGAGGTGAAAATAGTTGATTTATAATATCTCTTCAGATGAAAATCCAATGATCAAACACATAAAACAGCTTGCAAGGAGAAAATATAGATTGGAATATGGCGAATATATGGTAGAAGGTGTACGTATTATTCGTGATGGACTAGAAAATAATAGTAGCATCAAATCTATAGTATTCTCAGAAAGATTGTATAATACTTCAGGAGGAGAAGGATTACTACAAGACTTATTAGAAAAGAACATAAAGATCTATCAAGTGCCAGAATCTATATTTTTGAAGCTTTCAGACACACAAAATCCCCAAGGGATTATAGGAATCTTTTCTTGTAAAGCATATGATTTAGACGCTATACTAAACTGTGAAAAGAGTTTGTTTTTAATACTTGACCGCATTCAAGATCCAGGGAATTTAGGAACAATCATAAGAAGTGCAGATGCAGCAGGCTTTGACGCTGTACTTTTGACAAAGGGTTGCGTTGATTTATATAATCTAAAAACCATTCGATCCACCATGGGATCTATATTTCACTTTCCCATTATTCATGTAGGAAAAACAAAAGATGTGATTCAGCACTTAAAGGCAGAGACTATAAAAATTGTTAGCACAAGTTTAGAAACGAATAAGTACTATGATGAAGTTGACTACAAAGGAAGAACTGCGTTTGTCATAGGAAATGAAGGACATGGTGTATTAAAAGAGGTATTAGACCTTTCGGATGAATTAGTGAAAATTCCTATGAAAGGCAAAGCGGAGTCTTTAAATGCTGCGATTGCTGCATCAATTATGATGTATGAAGCAGTGAGGCAGCGAAGGAATCAGAAAATTTGAAAAATATTACAAAATCATAGCCTTATTTTCTTGTAAACCTCTTTTTGCTGTGCTATAATGAAGAAAAGGTGATAGTGAAAAGGGGCGTGGGCATTATGATCGCTACAGAAGAATGGCTTTGGAAAATTTTTATGTTAACCGGAAATATTAATGCCTATTTGGGTTATAAGGAATTGGTTTCAAATTATTAATATGAAAATCAGTAATGATAGAGAAAAGTAAGTTTAGATTGACTTACAGAGATGAAATGTCAAAGGCTGAGAACATTTCTAAGTAACAACTTAACTGAAGTTCCCTCTTGAACTATAGAATTGAAAGAATATAAGAGAATAGCTAAAATTTTGGTTTTAGGATAATATATTAGTTATTACTTTTACAGTAGGTTCTATCGGTTGACGCCGTTAAGTCTATAAGTGGTTGAATTTTTTTCGACTATTAGGGTGGTACCGCGGAGCAGTCTTCGTCCCTTTCGGGATTGAAGATTTTTTTATTTGCCAATAATTAAAATGATTTATTTTAATTTTAATATATTAAAGATAATCAGAAAGGAGCATATAAATGAAAGAACAATTGCAAAAAATAAGAAACAGTGCAGAAAATGAAATTCAAAGTGCACAGTCTATGCAAGAACTAGAAGAACTGCGTATACAATACCTAGGAAAAAAAGGAGAGCTTACAGCTCTTTTAAGAGGGATGAAAGATTTATCTGCTGAACAAAGACCCTTAGTAGGAAAGATTGTCAATGATGTAAGAGAAGCGATTGAAGGTGCTTTAGATACAGCAAAAAAAGAAATGAAACAAAAGGAAAAAAATTCAAGATTAGCACGTGAGACAATTGATGTAACCATGCCAGGAAAAGCGAAAGATTTAGGGCATAAACATCCACTTACATTGGCCTTAGATGAAATAAAAGACATATTTATGGGTATGGGGTTTAAGATTGCTGAAGGGCCAGAGGTAGAGACCGTTTATCATAACTTTGATGCATTAAATGCACCTAAAAATCATCCATCAAGAGACTTAACAGATACTTTCTATATTACAGAAGATATTTTACTTAGAACACAAACTTCACCTGTGCAAGTTCGAACCATGAAAAAGAATAAGCCACCAATAAAAATTATTTCACCAGGAAGATGCTTTCGATCAGATGCGTTAGATGCTACGCATTCACCGATGTTTCATCAAGTAGAGGGATTAGTGATTGATAAAGGGATTACAATGGCAGATTTAAAAGGAACATTAGATTTATTTGCAAAGCAATTATTTGGGATAGGGACAAAAACAAAATTTAGGCCCCATCACTTTCCATTTACAGAGCCAAGTGCAGAGGTAGATGTTACTTGCTTTAAATGTGAAGGCAAAGGATGCCGTGTATGTAAAGGAAGTGGCTGGATAGAAATTTTAGGATGCGGTATGGTACATCCGAATGTTTTAGCAGAATGTGGGATTGATCCAGAAGAATATAGTGGATTTGCTTTTGGTATGGGACTTGATCGCGTGACCATGCTAAAATATGAAATACAAGATATAAGACTATTATTTGAAAATGATATGCGTTTCATTAAGCAGTTTTAAAGAATAAAGGAGGAAATAATATGTTCGTGCCAGTAGAATGGTTAAAACAATATGTAGATATAGATGGTTTAGATATGGATACATTAAGGGACAATATGATTATGTCAGGATCTAATATTGAAACCGTAGAAGATTTAGGGGAAAGAATCAATAAAATCGTTGTAGGAAAAATTTTAGAAATTGAAAATCACCCTGATGCAAAAAAATTGGTGGTAACACAAGTGGATGTAGGAGAGGAAGTACTCCAAATTGTAACAGGGGCAGAGAATATTAAGGTAGGTCAATATATTCCAGTTATTTTAAATGGAGGAAGACTGCCTGATGGTACAAAAATAAAAAGCGGGAAACTACGTGGGGTACTATCTAATGGGATGATGTGTTCTGGTGAAGAATTAGGCATTGCTGATAAGGTTTTACCAATACACCAAGCAAAGGATGGCATATACATTTTAGATCAGGCGTATCCTCTTGGAACAGATATTAAAGAGATTTTAGGGCTGAATGATCATATTATTGAATTTGAGATTACACCAAACAGACCAGATTGTCTAAGTATATTAGGCATGGCAAGGGAAACATCAGCTACTTTTAATATTCCGTTGAAGGCGCCACAAATAAATGTTCAAGAAGAAGTAGATATGATTGCTGATTATGCAGCTATAGACATAGAAGACAACGAGCTTTGTAACAGATATGTAGCGAGAGTCATAAAGGACGTAGAAATAAAACCATCGCCTCAATGGATGCAAAACAGACTGATGAAAGCAGGCATGAGACCGATTAATAACATAGTAGATATAACGAACTATGTAATGCTTGAATTAGGACAACCACTTCATGCTTTTGATTTAAGTACGTTAGAAGGAAATAAAATTATTGTAAAAAGAGCAAAAGATAGAGAAACATTTACAACCCTTGATGAAGTAGAAAGAAAATTAGATAGTAGTATGCTTATGATTGCAGATAGTGAAAAATATGTAGCAATCGCTGGGGTCATGGGAGGATTAAATTCTGAAGTAACCAAAGAAACGAAAACAATACTACTTGAAGCTGCTAGCTTTAGTGCGAATTCTGTAAGAGCAACATCAAAGAAATTAGGATTAAGATCAGAGGCATCTGCAAGATTTGAAAAAGGAATAGATCCAAATATTGCAATTATGGCTGCCAATAGAGCCTGTCAACTGATTGAAGAATTAGAAGTGGGTAAAATTGTAGGGGGCGTGATGGACCTATATCCAAATCGCGCAGATGAAAAAGTAATTGAAATTAGACCGAAAAGAATGAATGATTTACTAGGTACAAGCTTAAGTAATGAAGAAATGATTGGTATATTAAAAAGATTAGAAATGAAAGTAATACCTAAAGAAGATAAATTTATGGTGAATGTACCTACATTTAGATTAGATATTACCCAGGAAATAGATTTTGTAGAAGAAATCGCAAGAATTTATGGATTTAATAATTTAGGCATGACGCTACCAAAAGGAAATAGTCAGGGAGCTAAAACAAATGGACAAATTATTGAAGAAATTACAAAAATCAATTTAAATGCATCTGGGTTAAATGAAATCCAAACCTATTCATTTATTAGTCCAAAAACTTTCGATATGCTATGTATACCAGAAGATAGTTTTATGAGAAATGTTGTAAAGCTAATCAACCCTCTTGGAGAAGAAAATAGCATTATGAGAACGACCCTAATGGGGAATATGTTAGAGGTACTAGGAAGAAACTATAATCGTAATGTTGAATGTGCAAAGGCCTTTGAAATTGGAAATACATTTATTCCTAAGAGCATTCCAGTTGAAGCTCTTCCTATAGAGAAGAAAGTATTGACTCTTGGCATGTACGGAAAAGAAATTGATTTTTATGGCTTAAAGGGTGTAGTTCAAAAACTATTTGAAAAACTTGGTATAGAAGGCTATGAATATATACCAGAGAAAAATCATAAAAGCTTCCACCCTGGAAGATGTGCAAGTATTGTTTATGGAAATCATACATTAGGGGTTATTGGCGAAGTTCATCCAGATGTTTTAGAAAATCATGATATAGATACTAGGATATACGTGGGAGAGCTAGATTTTAATATTCTTCTTCAGATTACGAGACTGGATAAATTTTATCAAGAACTACCTAAATATCCTGCAATAACAAGAGATATTGCAGTAGTTGTAAAAGATGAGATTTATGTGAAGCAGATAGAGGATATTGCAAGAGAAAATGGGGAAAAGATTTTAGAAAGTGTAAAACTATTTGATGTATATAAAGGCAAGCAGATTGAAGAGGGTTATAAGAGTGTTGCTTACTCATTGGTGTATAGGGCGAAGGATAGAACGCTTACAGATGAAGAAGTGACAAAAGTTCATGAAAATATTGTAAAAGTGTTAGAAGAAAAGTTAGGGGGAAGTTTAAGAGAATAAAAAACTTAATCATCAAAAAGGTAGAATGGTTTTTATAAACTATTCTATCTTTTTTTAATTTGCATATTATAGGTAGTAAGTTATACACTGATCTTTTCATATTCACTACATAATAATAGTATGTTTTATAAGCACAAACTGTTACATAATGATAAAGTTAAAAATAAATTTCATAAAAAATATTCTGTTAAATATATTAATAAAAGAAAGAGGTCTGAATAGTTTATAGTTAGGGGGTGTAACGTGAAAAAAGTATTAGTAACAGGGGGAGAAGGGTTTATAGGGAGTCATTTAGTTGAAAATTTATTAGAAGAAGGAAATGAAGTAAGCGCTTTTGTTTATTATAACGCATTTAATTCATGGGGATGGCTGGATACTTTTTCTAAAAAAAAGTTAAAAGAAATAGAAGTTTTCACAGGAGATATTAGAGATCCAAATGGCGTTAAAGAATCAATGAAAGAGATAGATGAAATATATCATTTAGCAGCACTTATTGCCATTCCTTTTAGTTATCATTCTCCTGATTCTTATGTAGATACAAATATTAAAGGAACATTAAATGTATTGCAAGCAGCTAGAGATTTAGGAACGAAAAGAGTTTTAATAACTTCTACATCTGAAGTTTATGGTACGGCACAATATGTACCCATAGATGAAAAACATCCATTGCAAGGACAATCGCCTTATTCAGCTACAAAAATAGGAGCTGACAGAATTGCAGAATCCTTTTATAGAAGCTTCAACTTACCTATTACAATTGTTAGACCTTTTAATACATATGGACCCAGACAATCAGCAAGAGCAGTTATACCAACAATAATCACGCAGCTTTTATCAGGAAAAGAAGAAATAAAACTTGGAAGTTTGACGCCTACTAGAGATTTTAATTATGTAAAAGATACAGTTGATGGATTTATGGAAATAGCTAAATCAGATAAAACAATTGGAGAAGAAATTAATATTGCAACACAAAAAGAAATATCTATAGGACAACTAGCGAAAGAACTTATAGATCAAATAAACCCAAATGCAAGAATAGTTTGTGAAGAAGAAAGAATGCGACCTAAAAAAAGTGAAGTGAATAGATTACTTGGATCAAATGAAAAAATAAAGAACCTTACAGAATGGAAAGCGAAATATACATTTAAAGAAGGGCTAGCTGAAACGATAGAATGGTTTAAAAATAATTTAGATAAATATAAAGTTGATATATATAACATGTAAAGAGGGCGTGAATATGGATAAGATGATACCTTTATCAGTTCCAAATTTGAAAGGAAAAGAATTGGAATATGTTGTAAAAGCTATAGAAGCAGAATGGGTTTCTACAGGTGGTGAATACATCAATAAATTTGAAGAAGAAATAGCTAGGTATTTAAAAGTGAAAAAAGCAGTGGCATGCCAAAATGGAACAGCAGGACTACATTTGGCTTTAAAGCTTTTAGGGGTAGAAGCTAAAGAGGAGGTTATCGTTCCAACCCTTACATTTATAGCAGCGGTAAATCCTGTAAGATATTTAGGTGCAGAGCCAATATTTATGGATTGTGATGATACATTAAACATGGATTTAAAAAAACTAGAAGCATTTTGCGAGAAAGAATGCAGAGTAACAGAAAAGGGGTTAATCAATAAAAAAACAAATAGGAAGATTAAAGCTTTAGTGATCGTACATGTATTTGGAAATATGGCCAATATGGAAAAAGTTATAGAGATCGCTAATAGATATAATCTTAAAGTAGTAGAAGATGCAACGGAAGCTTTAGGGTCTTATTGTACGAAAGGAAAATATAAAGGGAGCTTTGCTGGAACAATAGGAGATTTTGGCGTATATTCTTTTAACGGAAATAAATTGATAACAACTGGTGGCGGAGGCATGTTAGTAGCTAAGGATATTCATTTAGCTACTAAGGCTAAGTATTTATCGACACAAGCTAAAGATGATCAACTTTATTATAGACATAATGAAATAGGATATAATTACAGAATGACTAACTTACAAGCAGCTTTAGGAGTTGCTCAACTTGAAAAATTAGAAAAGTTTATAGAAGCTAAAACACGAAATTACAATTTATACAAAAAAGGAATAAAAGATATAGACGGTTTAGATTTATTGAATTTTAATATGAATACAAGGCCTAATTATTGGTTTTATTCTTTAGTGATAGATAAAGAAAAATATGGATTAAATAGAGATGAATTACTAAAAGAACTTAATCAAAGAGGAATACAAACTAGACCCATATGGGCACTTATTCATGAGCAAAAGCCTTATAAAAATAATCAAGTATATAAAATAGAAAAAGCTAAGTATTATTTAGATCGAATTTTAAATATTCCTTGTAGTACAAATCTGACTGAAAAAGATGTTTCAACAGTAGTTAATATGCTAAAAAGATTAAAAAAATTTTGTTGAAAGGACCGGATAAAAACAGTGAAAGACATTATGCTTATGGGTGGAGGAGGTCATTGCAGGAGTATAATAGATACAATCAAAAAAAGGAAAGAATTTAATATAATTGGCATACTAGACACCAAAGAAAAAGTAGGAACAAATATAGATCATATAAAAATAATTGGGACAGATAATGATTTAATATACTACTATAAGCAAGGTGTTAAATATGCATTTGTAAGTGTAGGTAGCGTAGGGACAACAGAATTAAGAATTAAACTTTATGAATACGCTCAAAAATTTGGATTAATATTTCCTACTATAATAGATGAAACTGCAATAATATCAAATAATAGTGTTATCCATGAGGGAACTTTCGTCGGTAAAGGAGTCATAATAAATTCTAATACTAAGATAGGAAAGAACTGTATTATTAATACAGGAGCTATAGTAGAACATGACTGTACAATAGGAAATTCTGTTCATATAGCACCAGGCAGTACACTAAGTGGTGGGGTTGTGGTTGGGGAAAATACACATATTGGGACAAATACTACAATAATACAATATATTACAATAGGAAGTAATACAATTATAGGGGCAGGAAGTGTAGTGATAAAAGATGTAAAAAATAATGTAAAAGCTTATGGGAATCCATGTAAGGAGGTAGAATAATTGTCTAAAGTATTTATAATTGCAGAAGCAGGAATAAACCACAACGGAAATCTAGAATTAGCTAAAAAATTAATAGATGCGGCGAATGAAGCAGAAGCCGATGCAATTAAATTTCAAAGTTTTAGAGCAGAAAAATTAGTTTCAAAAAATGCAGAAAAAGCAGTATACCAAAAAGAGACAACAGGAGATGACGAAAATCAATTTCAAATGATTAAAAAATTAGAACTAGATTATCGAAAACATAAGGAACTAATTTGTTATTGTAAACAGAAAGAAATATTGTTTCTAGCATCTTCTTTTGATCTGGAAAGCATATGCTTATTGGAGCAGTTAGGTCTAGAAATATTTAAAATACCTTCTGGAGAAATTACAAATTTACCATACTTAAGAAAAATAGGTAAGTTAAAAAAGAAAGTAATATTATCAACTGGAATGACAACACTTGGAGAAATTGAGAATGCTTTAACCATACTAAGGGAAAATGGAACAAATGATATTACGGTTTTACAGTGTAATACAGAATATCCTACACCTATGGAAGATGTTAATATGAAAGCTATGAAAACAATAAAAGAAGCCTTCAAGGTAGAAGTAGGATATTCGGACCATACATTAGGAATAGAAGTTCCCATAGCAGCGGTAGCTTTAGGTGCAAAAGTTATAGAAAAACATTTTACGTTAGATAAAAATATGGAAGGACCAGATCATAGGGCAAGTCTAGAACCTTTTGAATTAAAGCAAATGGTAAAAGCTATTAGAAATATAGAAAAAGCTTTAGGGGATGGCATAAAGAAACCATCAAAATCTGAAATGAAAAATATAGATATAGTACGTAAAAGTATTGTAGCCAATTGTAATATAAAAAAAGGTGAAATTTTAACGGATAAGAATTTGGCAGTGAAAAGACCTGGAAATGGACTATCACCAATGAGATGGGATGAGATGATAGGAAAAACTGCTAATAGGGATTATAAAGAAGATGAGATGATAAAAATATGAAAAAAGTATGTATAATTACTGGAACAAGAGCAGAATATGGACTGCTAAGACCTGTGATAGAAAAAATAAATAATGATGAAAACTTACAACTGCAATTGATTGCTACAGGGATGCATTTATCACCAGAATTTGGATTGACCTATCAGGATATAGAAAAAGATGGTTATAAAATAGATGAGACAATAGAAATTCTTTTAAGTTCTGATACGCCTGTAGGAATATCTAAATCTATGGGGCTTGGTATGATTAGTTTTTCAGAAGTTTATGAAAGACTAAAACCTGATATGATAATGGTTTTGGGAGATCGATATGAAATGTTTTCTGCTGTAAGTGCTGCAATGATAGGAAGAATACCAGTTGGACATTTATATGGAGGAGAAGCTACGGAAGGATTAATAGATGAGGCAATAAGACATTCAATTACTAAAATGAGTTATCTTCATTTTACTAGTACAGAAAGATATCGAAAAAGGGTGATACAACTTGGAGAGCATCCTAATAGAGTATTTAATGTAGGTGCTATAGGAATAGAAAACATAAAAAATATACATTTATTGACTAAAGAAGAATTAGAAAAAAGCATTGATTTTAAATTTGAAGAAAAAACTGCATTAGTTACCTTTCATCCTGTTACACTTGAAAAAAGTTCATCAAAAGAACAATTTAAAAATCTTTTAGAGGCAATAGATGAAATAAGCAATCTTAAAATTATATTTACTAAAGCAAACGCAGATACAGATGGAAGAGTAATCAATCAAATGATAGACGAATATGTACAAAAAAATAAAGATAAATCTATAGCATTTGTATCTATGGGACAACTAAGATATTTAAGTGCCATGAAGTATGTAGATGTGGTAGTTGGAAATTCATCAAGTGGAATAGTGGAAACACCAACCTTTAAAATACCTACTATTAATATAGGAGATAGACAAAAAGGGAGAATACAAGCTGAATCAATAATAAATTGTACATCGGATAAAAGTCAAATACTAAAAAAATTTAAAAAAGCCTTTTCTAGTGAATTCAAAGATCAGTTAAAAAACGTTAAGAATCCATACGGGGAAGGAATTGTATCAGATAAAATTGTTTATGAAATTAAAAGACAGGTACTAAATAATTTAATAGATATAAAAAAGTCTTTTTATGATACAGAGGTGCGGTGAGTTGAAAATATTATTTATCGGAACTGTTAAATCGTCTAAAATATTATTAGAAAAATTAATATCTATGAATGAAAATATAGTAGGTGTTTTAACTAAAAAAGAGTCTAAATTTAATGCTGATTTTTATGATATAGCTCAGGTGTGCAAAAGAAACAATATAGATTATAAATATATAGATAATATAAATGAAAAAGAAAGCCTTGAATATATAAAACAAAAAGATACAGATGTTATATATTGTTTTGGACTATCACAGATCATAGGAAAAGAAATTATTGAAATTCCTAATAAAGGTGTTATAGGGTTTCATCCTGCACATTTGCCTAAAAATAGAGGACGACATCCTGTGATTTGGGCTTTGGCATTAGGCTTAAAAGAAACTGCTTCAACATTTTTCTTTATAAATGAAGGGATGGATACAGGCGATATTTTATCTCAGGAAACTATAAAAATTGATTACACAGACGATGCGAATAGCTTATATGAAAAAATAATGGATATAGCTAAAGATCAGGTAGAGGTATTTACCAAACAGTTGAAAGAAAATGCTTATTACAGAATAAAACAAAATCATAAGGAGACTAATTATTGGAGGAAAAGAAATAAATGGGATGGTGTAATAGACTGGAGAATGTCATCAAGAAGCATCTATAATTTAGTCAGAGCATTGACAAAACCATATGTAGGGGCACATTTTGTGCACAACAAAAGAGATATAAAAGTATGGAAAGTTGAAGAAGTTGAACAAATAGGTTTTGAAAACATAGAGCCAGGAAAAGTACTTAAAGTATATTCGAAAAATTCATTTTTAATAAAAGCGAGTGATCATCTTATAAAAGTATTAGATTGTGAGGATGTGCTCTTAAAAGAAGGTGATTATTTATGACAAAGATGCTAATCGTAGCACCTCATCCAGATGATGAAACTTTAGGTGCAGGAGGAACAATCTTGAAATATAAACAAGAAGGGAAAAAGGTCTATTGGCTGAATGCAACAAATACTAAGGAAGAATATGGGTATTCTAAATCGAAAAAATTAAAAAGAGATAAGGAAATACAATCCGTAAATGAAGCTTATAATTTTGATGGCTTTTATAATTTAGAGTTAGAACCTGCAGCTCTTGATAAATATCCTAAAGTAGAGATAATAACTGAAATATCTAAAATTATTAATAAAGTAAAACCTAATATAGTGATCCTACCTTATGAATATGATGTTCATTCGGATCATAAAATTATTTATGAGTGCGTATATGCATGCACGAAATCTTTTAGATATCCTTTTGTTAAGAGAGTTCTTTGTATGGAAATTTTATCTGAGACGGATTTTTCAGATAGTGATAAAGGGTTTGTGCCTAATTACTTTGTGGATATAACAGATTATCTAGATAAGAAATTAGAGATTTTTAAAATTTATGAAAGTGAAATAGGAGAGCATCCATTTCCGAGAAGCTTAGAGAATATAAAGTCATTAGCAAAGTTTAGAGGTGCAAGTTGTGGCGTTAAATATGCAGAAGCTTTCAGATTGATGAAATACATAGAAAAATAATAAATATTTAAAGGAAGGAGGACGATATTTATAAAACCATATATAATAGGCGAAACAGCATATAATCATGAAGGAGATATGGCGTATTTAAAAGAAATGATAAAAGATATTGCACAAATAGGACTTGATGCAGTAAAATTTCACCTACTATTCAATCCATATAGCTATTTACAGAATGAACATCCTTTAATGGAAACTGTAAAAAAGTGGATATTCAAAGAAAAACAATGGGATGAAATTTTTAAATATGCTAGTAAGAATAATCTTGATACTATAGCCTTATGTGATGATGTGGAGTCATTAGCGTATGTTAATAATAAACACAAAGATATTAAAGCAATAGAACTACATGCTACAAGCTTAAACGATTACTTTATGCTAAAAGAAGCATTAAAATTTAATAACCAAATAATTTTAGGTGTGGGAGGATCCACAATTGATGAAATAGAGTATGCAGTTAATTTTTTAAAAGAACATGGAAAAAGTAACATATTTTTGATGTACGGATATCAATCTTATCCTACAAATTATGAAGAAATCAATTTATTAAAAATGTTAAAACTAAAAAGTTTATTTGATCTACCTATAGGATATGCAGATCATACTGCATATGATGATCAAAACAATGTTGATATATCAAGTTTGGCAGCTGCTATAGGGATAAATGTATTGGAGAAACATTATACACCTGATTTTGGGATACCACGTATAGATTACCATGCAGCAGTTGGCAAAGAGCATATGATGCAAATTAAAAAGAAAATGGAGATGTATTTAACTATTTATGGAAATGGGTCGCTATCAATGTCAGAAGCTGAATTGAAATATGGGAATATAGGACCTATGAAAAAGGCGCTTGTAGCAAAAATAGATATTTATAAAGGAGAAAAAATTTCTTTTAATAATATCTGGTTTAAAAGAACTGAAAAAGAAGTGCCTATTAAACAAAAAGAATTTATTAAATTCATAGGACTAGAAGTATTAAAAGATATAAAAAAAGATGAGGTCATTGATTTTTCAAAAGTAAATTATAAGTATATAATAAGTAACTTCAAAGATTTAGCAGGTGGTTTGGAGGAGAAAAAATGAAAATAGGATTTTTAATAACTGCTAGATTAAAATCAAGCAGATTACCCTTTAAAGTACTTTTAGATCTTAATGGAAAAACGGTTATAGAAAGAATCATTGATCGCGTAAAAGAAATTAAAGATATTTCAGAAATTATTTTATGTACTTCGACTAATCCACAAGATAAGCCACTCATAGATATAGCAAAGAAAAATAATATTTACTATTTCAATGGAAGTGAAGACGATGTGTTACAAAGACTTTTAGATGCATCAAAATTATTTGGATTGGATTATTTTGTAGGGATCACAGCAGATAATCCTTTATTAACGATACAGTACTCAAATTTAATTGTAGATGAGATAAAAAGGGGTAAATATGATTTTATAAAAATAAAAGGAATGCCTTTAGGGTGTGCAACATATGGAATGAACGTAAAAGCGCTAGAAACTATATGCAAAATTAAAAACATTGTAGATACAGAAATATGGGGAAGACTTATAGATCGGCCTGAGATTTTTAACATTCATACGATTCATGTTAAGGATAAACTTAATTGGCCAGAACTAAGATTTACCCTTGATTATAAAGAAGATTATGAGTTTATAAACCATTTGTATTCTAATGTAAAATTCAAGAAGGTTTTAAACCTATATAATGCAATAGATTATTTGAAAAATAATCCAAATACTTTAAAGATAAATAGTAAATGCATTCAATTAGATATAAGCGAGGATATAAGAAACAAGATTGACAGCATGTATACAAGTAATATTCAAAAAATAATAGAGATAAAGGATAAAACTTATAATCAATAGTAGATTATCCCTAAATTCAAAAACGACAATAGGAAGAACCACCAAGGTTTTTCCTACTGTCGTTTTTATTGTGCGCTGAAGTTTGTTCATACTAGAACACTTGAATATTTAAATGAATAGTATATTTATGAACACAGATTAAACTTACTAAGTAAAAAAGGAGAGAGATTAACAATGGGAGTCCTAATAAATCCAACATATCATGAAGTTATAAATGATTTTGCAAAAGAGTGGGAGAAAAATAAGTGCCGCAGATATAAAGAATATAGAAAAAAATGGGTAGAAAATGCTAAAAATTTCATCTTAGAAAATGTACCACTACATTTAGATATAGAACCTACAAATTTATGTAATTTAAAATGTCCCATGTGTCCAAGGACTGTACTTCTTAATGATATCAATAAGAAAGAAAATTTTAATATAGGAAGTATGAATATAGATACCTATAAAAAGATAATAGATGAAGCTACTAAAATTGGTGTATATTCAGTAAAATTAAACTGGTTGGGTGAGCCACTTGTACATCCTGATATTGTAGAGATGGTTAGATATGCAAAAAATAAGGGAATTGTAGATGTAATGTTGAATACAAATGCAGTATCACTTACTGAAAAAATGGCAAAAGAATTAATTGATGCAGGATTAGATAAAATATTTTTCTCCTTTGATTCTCCATACAAAGAAAAGTATGAAGAAATTAGAGTAGGAGCGAATTATGAGGATACGTTAAGGAATATAAAAAAGATTGTAAAAATTAGAAATGAATTAGGAAAAACAACGCCGTTGACGAGGGTTTCTATGGTTCTTATGGAAGAAAATAAAGATGAATATGAAGAATTTGTAAAATTATTTAAAGATATTGTGGATGTTGTAGCTTATGTAGAGTATAGAACACCCGTTGGAGAAGACAAAGAAAATGTGAATACAGAAATGGAATTTGCATGTAGTCAACTATGGCAGAGAATGTTTATTAGTTGGAATGGCGATGTGTTGGTATGCTGTGTGGATAGTGAAAAAGAATATATAGTAGGAAATATCCATAAAGATACGATCAAAAACATTTGGAAGAATGAAAAATATATGTATATTCGAAATCGGCATAAAAATAACAAATGGCACAATATAAAAATATGTAGAAAATGTGATCTGCCATGTATTACTCATGAGGGGTCAGTATAAAATGAATATGAATATAATCAAAAATTTATGCATAAGACCCGATGTAGATATAGGTCATGCAATGAAAGTAATGGATGAAGAAGGGAAAGCTATTGCGTTAGTTATAGATGGAGATGATAGGTTAATAGGAATCATAACAGATTCGGAAGTTAGAAGAGCTATTCTTAACGGAGTTTCTTTAGATTGTTTAGTAAAATCCATTATGAATACAAATTTTATATTTATTACTAAAAATTATACACAAACATTAGTGCGTAATATTTTTGAACAAAAGCGTATTAAACAGTTACCCGTGCTGGATGATCATATGAAAGTAATGGATCTTATTATGTATCATGAGATCAATAATAAACCATCAAAAGAAAATTATGCTGTGATTATGGCAGGAGGATTAGGAACAAGATTACGTCCTCTAACAAATGAAATTCCAAAGCCTATGTTAAAGCTAGGAGCAAAACCAATCTTAGAAACGATTATAGAGCAGTTAAAATCCTATGGATATACAAATATTGTATTGTGTTTAAATTACAAAGGTTATATGATAGAAAATTATTTTCAAGACGGCTCGAGCTTAGGTGTCAATATTAAATATGTAAAAGAGGAAAAAAGATTAGGAACTGCAGGTGCAATCAGATTAGCAGAAAAGTATTTAGATAAATCTTTTTTTGTAGTGAATGGAGATATCCTTACGAAACTTAATTTTGAGCAATTTCTAAACTATCATCAAAAACATGAAAATTTGATTACAATAGGAACAAGGAAATATGAGATACAGGTTCCTTATGGCGTGATTGAGCTAAAGGAAAAAGAAGAAACTGTTACAGGATTATTAGAAAAGCCATCTTTAGATGTTTTCATCAGTGGGGGTATGTATTGCTTAGAGCCAGAAACTTTAGAATGTATACCTAAAGATGCGTATTGTGATATTACAGATTTGATTAATGTATCATTAAATAAAAAAAGAAAAATAGGTAGTTTTTTAATAACCGAGTATTGGATGGATATTGGCCAAATGCAAGATTATGATCAAGCTAAATTAGATTATACAAATTTATTTTTAAAGCATAAGATTATGCAAAAAAATCAAAGCCAACAAGCTCCCAAATAACTTTGGGAGCTTGTTGGTTAAAATAACTTTTTAAGAATATTTTTTAATTCTATTAAAGATTCAACTTCATACAAATTTATTCCATATAATTCTTTGAACGTATTATAAAATTTATTCTTTTCATTATTTGTACCAAATCCATTTTTTGAAGAGTTTATTAATAATTTATTCAGTATAATAAAATGATTGTCTATATCAAAATCCTTAAATAGAATACAAGTATTAAACAGTGCTGAGGAACCGTATGTCATATATGTTTTATTTTGTACTTTCATCTTATCATGAATGTATTCATTTAAAAATATTACTTCCCAAGGAACATTATTGTTTTTTAGAATGTTTACATTTAAATTATTATATTTTTTGTAATCATCAAGAGGATGCTTTTTTATTAGTAATTTGAAAGGTTGTGATGCTTTTATTATACTCATTAATAAATGTTTTTCTTCTATATAGGATAAGTCTGCATAAGAGAGATATTGATCAAAAAATAAAATATCCCAATCAATAGTTTCACGATTATAATCAAATAATGTATTTAACTCACTGCATATCTCATATTTTAAATCGCTATCCAGATATTTTTTAAATGCAATATCTTTTAGCGGTTTATTTAATTCGCTTATATAAAGTCGTTTATCAAACAACCATATTTCTGATATTTTATTAAAATCTATGGCGTTTGATTGCAGTTTGAATTTGCTTCTCCAGTGATTATAGGCTTCTTTTATAATGTAAGTCATTCCGCCTTCATCAGTTAAAATTATTTTTGTCTTATTTGATGTATAATGCATTAAACCAGTGTTAAAGGGGGAACCCCAAGAAAAATAATGGAGTACATCTATATTTTTAAAATCAATTTTATTGAACTGAGGTTGAATTTGACTAAATGGAAGATCTTTTTCTTCTATTAGAATTAGTTCATTCCAAATTTTAAATTTTTTTGCATTTTGATAGATGCTTTTAAGATGATAATCTGAGAATATAATAATTTTATAATTGTTTATATAAATTGTTTTAGACAATATATATGAAACAAATACATGCAATGGCGTTATACAAGAAAAACAAATCACTTTATTATTCTCCAACATATTCCACCCCTTTATTGATTACTTAACTTAACTTAATTTAAGTTCATATCTTTGCTAATTAGATATTCTAATAGTTGATGAATTAAGGTATTGACCTTTCTTTGCTCATCCATATCATGAGGTTTAAAATAACATAAAGGATCTGATAGATATATTCCTTTCTCTTTATAAATAGTACTAATCCATACAAGTAAATTAGATATAATTTTATTTTGTTTTTCTGTATATATACCAAATTTACATTTTTGTATATCCTTTTCAATATCTTCAAAAATCTTTCGATTAAATAAAGGACTTGTAATTTCATTAATCATATCAAATGTTTTTTTTAATATAAAATGAAATATAGCATGATCTTTTACAATTGAATTTTTTTCAAATAACTTTCTATTCATATTAAAATCTATTAGTGGTTTTCCTTCTGTATCTATAAATTGTCTATAGGAGGTTATAAAAGATACATCTTCATATTCTAAAAAATAATCAATCATGATGTTGATTCTGTCCTTATGATATATAGCATCATCTGTTAAATAACTTATATATTCGCCAGAACATATTTGTAAAAGCTGACTAGATACATTTTTATTTTGAAATAGTATAGTAGGTGTATAGTACTTGATGCAGGGATACTTTTTTAAATAAAGTTCGGTTATTTCTTTACATTTGTTATCTAGGCTTCCGTCAATAACAATAATTTCAATATTTTTATAAGTTTGATTGATGATACTATCAAGAGAAGATTTAAAATAGTTGGCTCTACCACAAGCTTCTAAAAATATACTTACTAAAGGAAATATATCTTTAGCATATTCATCTAAAAAGATGTTTTGATATTTTTCAGGGCGCTCTTTGATATTAACAGTTTTACACTCGTGAATGCACCAAGGTTTATCTTGTTTTGGAATCACTACTTCATATCCTTCTTTATTAAATTCAACACATTGAGAAATATCATAGAAATAATAATTATCAAAAATGTCTTCTCTCCATGGAATGTCATATTGAGTTATCATAAGCATACTATCTATAGCTTTGATGCTTTCATATTCAGTTTCTACGTTTTTATATTGTAATAGTTTTAGTTTTCCACTACTATTGTCGTAAACTTTTCCATATTTATGCTGTGACTGGTTCCATACTCCTGTTGTAGGAATTACTTTAGAGCCTATTATTCCAATCATTCCAACATTTTTAGCTTTTTCAAAAATAGTTATAAAATCGCTTATAAAATTTTTATTAATGATAAATACATCTTCATGCATATAGACCTTATATTTAGCATCTGAATATTTCATGGCTTGATTATACCATTTTGTTACATTTTCTGTATTTTTAATGCATAAAGTAGCTACTTCATAGCCTTCTGGAATATTTAAATTCTTTATATACAACAAGGATTCCGCATATGTCTTTTCATCATTTATGCAAGTGAAAAAGCATATTTTTTTAGCATTTAACATGGATGTTCACCTTCCATGCATTTTAATAGTTTTTGTGTTTCCATATGCTGAGGATTCATTTCATAGGATTTAGCTAATAGAACATTTGCATATTCGTACATGCTTTTTTTATATAATTGAGCTGCCAATTGATTAAATACTTTTTCTTTTTTTATAATAGCTACATCGATTAGTTTCATAATGGTATATAAATCCAATTTGCATTTATGAAGCATTTCTATTAAGCATGTTATACTTTCTTCCACTAATATATCGTTTTCAATTCTTCTTAGTAAGAATTTGATTTCTGTATTTTCTCCTGAGGCAGATTCGAATTTTTTTGACTTGATGTAATATTCACAATATTTATACTGGCTTGTCATATCTTTCCCTATTATTTGGTTTAATGAATTGATAAACTGTTTATCATCCTCATGTTGTTGTGTAATTTTTCCTGTAACTATTTCTATTGAATACTTTGCGGTTTTAAGCATAGTATCAATTTCATTTATTGTAAAAAATCGAATAGGTGTTTTTAGAAAATGATGAACAGGTCTCCAATCTCCATTTAGTAAATTTCTAATGATGTTATAATGGATGACATTAGAAATACTCATTAAAATTTTCCCCTCTTTTTTCAAATATTTTCTTATATTTTTTAACACATTTAATGGATCATATAGATGTTCAAGGGTATTACCTAATAGAATATAATCAAAAAATTCTTCTGCATAGGGGGGATCTTCTTTTTCAATATCTATACATTGTATATCTGCAAAAGCTCTAGTAATTTCTAAGGTTTTCTTATTTAATTCTATTCCATATAAACCGGCATTTTTATAAACATTTTTTATTTGAAGCAAAGTACTGCCAAAACCACAGCCTATTTCTAATACATTGATCTTTTCAAATTGAAAATGATCTATTAAATTGATTAAATCAACTTGAATATCTGAATAATAAGATGTAGAAAAACCCCATTTTTCTTCAAATTTCTTTTTATTAACAGTAAAAATTTCGGAAAATTTGTTTCTATTCTCATTAAAAGAAATACTACCAAAATGATAGATAAATACATCTTTACAAAGCATTAACTTGTATCCAGCTTTTCTAATTCTAAAAGAATAATCATCATCCTCAAAATTTCCTGGCGAAAATATTTCGTCCAGCGTACCTACTTTTTCTAGCACATTTTTTTTAATAAGCATACAAAATCCAATTAATTTTAATCTTTCTTCCCATTCATCTTTATTAGAGAGATTATTTTTTTTCGCAAAATCGATCATTTCTTCCGTATTTTTATATGCACCTTTTATTGTTTGATAATTAGAACAATAATTTGTAACTGCTCCTACAGCACCTATATCATCGGAACTATATAAACATTTATTTAAATTGGAAAGCCAATTGGGTGTAACGATTACATCATTATTGAGAAGAAGTATATTATCACCTTGTGCTATTTTTATTCCTTGGTTACATCCTTTTGGAAATCCTAAATTTTCTTTATTTAGAATCGTTTTAATGTCTTCTTGATTTTTTAACCACTGCACAGTTTCATCGGTAGAATGATTGTCTACTACAATAATTTCATAAGTGTCCTTTTCCGTATATTTTCTTATACTATCTATGCAAAGCTTTGTATAATGCAATTGATTAAAAGTTAATATGATAATACTTGTTTTCACGGTTCATCATTCCTTCTGAAAATATTTTGTAAATGAATGGATATCAAAAAAATTCACTATAATAATTTGTCAATCTTTGCACATATTTTGACCCAATTAAATTTGTCATAAGCATAATCTTGTACTTCACAACAAACGCTTTTTAATTTTTCTTCATTGCGACAAGCATTCATTATGCATTGTGATAACTCCTTAATATTATCTATTTTGAATAGATCTCCAAATTTTTTGTTGTTTGTAATATCATTTGCAGATGGAATATTTGAAGTGATGATATAACATCCTGAACTGATAGCTTCCACTAGTACAATAGCAAATGATTCGAGCCTTGACGTTAAACAAAATATTTTTGCATTTTCATATTCCTTTTTTACTTTTTCTCTATCTACTATTGTTCCAGTAAATATTATTTGATCGATTAACTGTGGATTTTCTCTAAAAAATTTTTCGATATAAGGTTTAAAGTCTTTTTCTATGGGACCTACTATTTTTAGCTTCCAATTTGGAATATGAATACTTACAATCTTAAAAGCCTCCATCAAAATTTCTGTAGCTTTAAAATAATTTCCAATTCGACCAACCGTACAGATCACATTTTCTTTTTCTTCATAGTTAATATGCATTTTGTTTTTATAATCGTGAGCAAAAAAGCCATTAGGAATGTAGGCTACTTTAATAGGCCATTTTTTATTTATATACGCATATAAGTCTTTTGTTTCTACACTAATCAAATCACATTGTTTCAGGATATTAACATTTGTTTCGTTGAAAATGTCATTGAAATTGTTGTTTTTAATTCTCACATTTTCATCTAATTTTAAATAAACTTTGCCTTTTGGATTTATATGTTTATAGATATTAATCCAATTTAATGTTCTAGGAATCAAATGAAAAAGCTGCAATACATCTATATTTTTTGCATTTTGAACTAAATACACATAGCCATCTAGATTTGAATTGCTAGTATATCTTGTTATATAATCTAGTTTTAGTCCTTTAACTTCTTTATCTAAAAAAGGGAATTTAGAATTTTCATAGGTGGCGACGCTTGAGTTATAGCCAAAATATTTATGCATTATATATGGAATCATTCCTACATCTTTAATTAAATGTACATTATCACATTCTGGAAACAATGTAACGAATTTTAATTCCGTATTCTGCTTTATATTATATTTGGGCGAATATTCTGTTAAATACTGATCTAAGAAAAGTTTCCGATAATATTCATAGTGATCATTAATAGTAAAGATTTCAGAGTCATGCATACACCACGGTTGGGTTTGTTTTGCAACAGCAACATCATACTCTGATTTAGTAAACTCAACACATTGGGAAAGATCATAAAAATAACAATCATCAAAAATGTCTTCTCGCCATGGAATGTCATATTGGGTGATCATCAGTAGACCATCTAGTGTTTTTACATTTTCATATTCATTTGATACTTCATGAAACTCCAGTAGTTTCATTTTTTCAGTATGGCTATTGTATACTTTTCCATACTTATCAGTAGACTCTTCCCATATTCCGTTGACGGGGATTTTTTTTGAACCTACTACGCCGAGCATTCCGATTTTCTCATTTTTTTCAAAGATATTGACAAAATCCTTTATAAAATGTTTATTAATTATAAATACATCTTCATGCATATAAATTTTATATTTGGCGTTTGAATCTTGTATAGCTTGATTATATGCTTTCCCGATATTTCCTACATTTTTAATACATAAAGTATCTACTTGATAACCTTCAGGGACATTTAAGTTTTTAATATATAATAATGCTTCTTTGTATATTTTTTCATCATTTACACAGATGATGAAACATATTTTTCTATTATTTAACATTCATTTTCACCTCCTATTTCGAGATAATATATTTTCTTATATTCTTTAAAGCCTATCCAATGTGTGTCTTTGTCAGATAATATAATTTTATCAATATGATCTAGTGGCCAGTGAATGTTTATATCTGGATCATTCCAGATAATTCCATGTTCATCTTCAGGATGATAAAAATCAGTACATTTGTATACAAACTCTGCTTCAGTTGAAAGGACTAAAAATCCATGGGCAAAACCTTTTGGGATATAAAACTGCCTTTTGTTTTTAGCACTTAGAATATATCCACAATATTTTCCAAAGGTTTTAGAAGTTTTTCTTAGGTCTACTGCTACATCAAAAACTTCACCTTTGATTACTCGCACTAATTTTCCTTGAGGGTAGTTTTTTTGACAGTGAAGTCCTCTAAGGACACCTTTTTGTGATTGTGATTGATTATCCTGAACAAACAGCATATCAAGTCCTGCTTCTTTAAATTCGTGATAATTGTAAGTTTCCATGAAATAGCCTCTTTTGTCTTCAAAGACTTTTTGCTCAATAATGTATAATCCTTCTATGGGGGTTTTAATAAATTTAAACTTTTCCATTTTTACTCACCTAGATTTCTATACATTTTTTGATAGTAATTTTGATATTTTCCATTAGTTATATGATCAAGCCAAGCTTTATTCTCTAAATACCACTTAATTGTTTGATTGATTCCTTCTTCAAAACTTGTTTCTGGCTTCCAACCTAATCTATTTTTTATCTTAGTAGGATCTATTGCATACCTTCTGTCATGTCCTTTTCTATCGGCTACATATTTTATAAGTTTTTGTGTTACTGTAGGATCAATGTTGTTGTTGATATATTGGATAATTGTTTTTACAATATAAATATTCGTTTTTTCGTTATGGGCACCAATATTATAGACTTCTCCTGGTTTACTATTATTAACAACCATATCTATTGCTTTACAGTGATCTTTTACATAAAGCCAGTCTCTAACATTTAAGCCATCACCATAAATGGGTAAGCTTTTTTTATTTAAGCAATTATGAATCATAAGAGGTATTAGCTTTTCTGGAAATTGATATGGACCATAGTTATTTGAACATCTAGTAATATTTACAGGCATTTTATAGGTATCAAAATATGCTTTAACCATTAGATCAGCTGATGCTTTACTTGAAGCATAAGGACTGTGAGGATCTAGGGGGGAAGTTTCTGTAAAATATCCAGTACTTTCTAATGAACCATATACTTCATCTGTAGAGACTTGTAGAAATTTCTTTCCTTTTTTAAATCCATTTATTGTTTCCCATGCAGTTTTTGAACAATTTAATAGATTTATAGTGCCTAATATATTGGTTTTAACAAAAACGGTAGGATCTTTAATGCTTCTATCTACATGAGATTCGGCTGCAAAGTTTATTACATAATCGATATCATTTTCCCTAAATAAACTTTGAATGGCTTTTTCATCACATATGTCAGCTTTTACAAACTTGTAATGAGGGTGATTTTCTACTTTTTTAAGATTTTCTAAATTTCCAGCGTAAGTTAATTTATCTACATTGATGATTTTGATATGTTTATATTTTTCAAACATAAACATAATAAAATTTAAGCCAATAAATCCGGCTCCACCTGTAATCAAATAAGTTTTCATAGCATCCTCCTATAATGAAAGCGTATTGATAAAATCTTTTAATGCATGTTGCCAATGTCTCATTTTATCTCCAATGGTACATCTTAGCATCATAGGATCTAGTGATGAGTAAGGTGGCCTTTTTGCAATATTTTTATAGGCATAAGAAGATATTGGATGGATCTTACAATCTATATGAGCATATTGAATGATCGCTTTTGCAAATTCATACCAGCTACATTCACTATTACCCGTACAATGATAAATACCATATTCGTCAGTCAGTGCTAATTCCAAAATATGATAGACCAAATCTTCTGCATTTGTTGGACTTCCTATCTGATCATTTATAACTTCAAGAGAACTTTTTTCTTTTGAAACTTTTAGTATTGTTTTTACAAAATTTTTTCCAGTGTATCCATAAAGCCAACCTGTTCGAAGGATAAAATACTTAGAACAAAACTGCTTTACATATTCTTCACCGAAATATTTTGATTTTCCATAAATATTGATAGGGCTGGGTAAGTCAAATTCTCTATAAGGAACCTTGTTTTGTCCATCAAAAACGTAATCTGTAGAGATATGAATGAGTTTTGCTTTTATTTCTTCACATGCTATTGCCAAGTTTTTAGGACCTAAAGCATTTACTTGAAATGCCAAATCGATATTTGACTCACATCCATCTACATTTGTGTATGCTGCTGTATTTATCACTATATCAGGTCTGAATTTCATGAAATAATCTTTAACATTTTCTAAAGAAGTTATATCTAATGTATCTTTACCTACACCACTTACTTGTGAATAAAAATAGTTTTTATCAAGTTTACCTAATGGACACTCTTTTTCATTAAATAGTTTTATAATGGCACTTCCAAGTTGACCATTTCTTCCTGTAATCAATATTTTCATAGAAACTTCACCTACTCTTTTTTATATTCTCTATTCAATATATGCGCTAAATCTATATCTTGGGTCAATATATTTGCATTTAGTAGAGAATGAAAAGTTCCTGCATCAGTCCACCATCCATTTAAAATATCATAGGTGAGGGAATTATCTTTTATATACCAATTGTTTACATCTGTGATCTCTAGTTCACCTCTATTAGAAGGTTTTAAGGTTTTAATGACGTTAAATACACTATGATCATACATATATATTCCTGTAACACAATAATTGCTTTTGGGGGTTTTGGGTTTTTCTTCAATACCTATGATTTTATTACCTTTTAGCGCTGCAACGCCATACCTTGTAGGATCATTGACTTGTTTGATTAATATTTTTGCTCCTTTTTTTTGGCCTTCAAAATTTTCAACATATTGATTGATATTATCTTCAAAAACGTTGTCACCAAGCATTACGATACATTTATCATCATTAACAAACTCTTCGCATAAACCTAAAGCCTGAGCGATTCCACCAGGTTGATCCTGTATTCGAAAGGTAAAATTGACTCCATATTCATAGCCACTACCTAATAGATTTACCACTGCTCCCATATGCTCTTTTCCAGAGATAATCATAATATCTATTATTCCTGCCTGTCTCATCTTAGCAATCAAATAAAGAATCATAGGATATTTTCCTACTGGTAGTAAATGTTTATTGGTAACTTTGGTTAAGGGATAAAGTCTTGACCCAGTTCCTCCTGCCAAGATTATGCCTTTCATTACGACATCTCCTCCTAGTTATCTATTGATCTAAAAACTTTTTTATTTGTTCTCTAATACAGTATATTTTTTTGTGTGTTCTTTGGAACACTTGTATTAAATTAACATAATATAAATTAGGATTAAGGAGACAACTTCTAATCTAGAAAAAATCGAGGGAGGAGGAACAAAATGCCTAATAATATTGTATTCAATAATGTTGCCAGGCAGTTGAAAACAGAGATATATGGTAATGATGGTACCACTACAAGGGTTGTAGCAGTAGATTCTAGTGGTAAAATACTGATTGGTAATCTAGACACAATTAATACAATCAGTTATATAGCAACTGTAGATACAGTAAATTATGTAGCAGCAGTAGATACGGTAGATTATGTGGCAGCAGTAGACACAGTAGATGAGGTAGCAAATGTAAGTTCAGTAGACACAGTAGATGAGGTAGTAAATGTAAGTTCAGTAGACACAGTAGATGAGGTAGTAAATGTAAGCTCCGTAGACACAGTAGATGAGGTAGTAAATGTAAGCTCCGTAGACACAGTAGATTATGTGGCAGCAGTAGACACAGTAGATGAGGTAGCAAATGTAAGTTCAGTAGACACAGTAGATGAGGTAGCAAATGTAAGCTCCGTAGACACAGTAGATTATGTAGCATCAGTTCATACGGTAACTCACGTAACAGATACGGTAGATGTTAAAATTGTAAGCAATGATTATACAGAGTCATCTAGTGTAGTTGTTTTAGCTGGTGATGCATCAGCTGCAGTTCTAAGTATGGATACTTCTGAAAAAAATATGTATTCATACTATATAGCTTCATCAGGAGCAGCAACTGTAATTGTGCAAATATCTCCAACTACTACAAACAGTTACTTTATAGATGATGCAACTAGTGCAGTTATGACTGCTAATTCTACGACTGTCTTAGTTCCAGAGAGATTCTTAAAATACACAAGATTATACCTGACCGCAGGCAGTGGAGGCGCTACTGCATCAGTTTATTATAATTCTCATAATTAACCTAACTTGGCTATCGGATTTATTCCGATAGCCGTATATATGAAGGAGGGGGATAGACTTGCTATTAAGCTTATGTATGATTGTGAAAAATGAAGAAGATAATCTTCCAAGATGTCTCGAAAGCATAAAGGATATTGTAGATGAAATGATCATTGTAGATACAGGTTCTACGGATGATACGATAAAAATAGCGAAAAGCTATGGAGCAAAAGTGTTTCATTTTGAGTGGAATGATAATTTTAGTGATGCAAAAAATTTTTCATTAGAACAAGCAAAAGGCGATTGGATTATGACAATGGATGCAGATGAGGAGTTAAGTGCTTCTGATAAAAATAAAGTTCTTTCATTATTGAATAATCGCGACATAGATGTATTTCTTTTTCAAACATTGAGTTATGTTGGAAATACACCAGGGCTAGAAACTGTTAACAATTTAAATATTCGATTAATAAGAAACCATAAGGGATATAAATATATGGGCGCAATCCATGAACAGTTATATAACAGCATAAATCCTATTAAAGGAAACAAGGTAAAAACAGAAAAAATAATCGTTTATCATTATGGATATTTAATCAAAGTTGCAATAAAAAAGGATAAACCTAGTAGAAATATGAAAATTTTAGAGAAACTTTTAGAAAATGATCCAAATCATAATTTTCACTTGTATAATATGGGAAATGAATATCTTAGACTTAGAAAATTTGAAAAAGCCCTTGCATGTTTCAAAAAAGCATATGAAAATTTTATGCCAAATCTTGCTTATTGCCCAAAACTATTATTAAAGATGATTATTACTTTAGAGGAATTGCATAGGCATGATGAAGAACTGAAAATGTTAAATACTGGACTGCAGTATTATCCTAAATTTACAGATTTAGAGTATATAAGAGCATGTTTATTTCATAGACAAAAAAAATATTCATTAGCTATTAAAGGATTTAAAAAGTGTATAGAGATGGGAGAGCCACCTTTAGATCAATATAATATTAATGATGTAGGTGGTTATAGGGCTTATTATGCATTAGGAGAAATTCATTCTGAACTTGGAGATTATGATGATGCTTATTACTATTATATAGAAACAATTAAGGCAAAGCCTAATTTTTATATGCCTCTTTATAGAATTGCTGAGATTTTAGTGAAAAAAGGAAGAACCATAGATGTAACAAAGGCTACATTAGAGAAATTCTTTGGGGAGAGGTTAAATGTAGGTGCATATACGAAACTGGGGGATATATTCTTTGGAATGAGAAAATATCGTGTTGCGCTTGAATATTTCTTAAAGGCACAAGAAATTTTGAAAACAGATCAAAATTTAGATTATTATGTAGGAATGAGCCAGTTTCACCTTAAGAATTATGAAGAAGCTTATAAAAATTTTGAAAAAATTGAAGAAGGAATCCGTTATGAACAGGCTATATATAAAATGATTTTATGTGAGATTTTCTCTAATCATATGGAGAATGCTGAAAAGTTACTTCATATTGCAAAGAATTTTAAGAATAAAAATTATATTGTTTTTAAATCCTTTAAAAATTTAGTGGAAGATATGGAATGTGAGATCATTAGTAATGATAAAGAAGAGTCAAAGCAATTCGCAAATAATATTTTTATGCTATTGGATATTATTATTAAAGTAGCAACACCAGAAATGTTTGAAAAAGCATTACAGCTATTAAATCTCATTGAAAACGATGAAGTTTTGTTAAGACTTGCAAAGCATTACTATAATAATGGACATTATAATTTAGCATACCAAGAATTTATAAGGTCTATAAAGATGTTTGACAGAATAGATAAAGAAGGTGTGGAAATGATGAAAAATATACTAGATACCCCTATGACAGTAACAACCTAAAAGTTTGATGCGTATAATAATACAAAACTATAAAGTGAGTGGGTGAATATGATAAAAATAATAGAACAAAGTCCTTTCAAAGATGCTGCTATTAACAGTTCTATGCCCTATGAAAACTATGGAGATTATTATGCTTTATTTGTTGGGAAATATATGAAGCATTCTATCTATAGAAGTTTGCTATATTTTGATTTGCCAGCTTTAGAAGGGATAGGAAGGGTAAATAAGGTAGAACTTCACTTGTATATTGTTCGTAATGATAATCCATCCTGCAAAAAAGAGTTTCAAATTTATAGAATGACAGAAGGGTTTGAAGAAAATACTGTAAACTATGCAAATCAACCAATTATTGATGAAGTTTTATACCAAGCCTTTACAATAAATGAGGAAATAAATACCTATGTCAAAGTAGATATAACAAAGCTTTTTAATGATTGGTACTGTAGGATTTATCCTAACTATGGGTTATTAGTAAAAGCTTCAGATGAAAATAGCAACCCTATGGTAGCCTTCTACAGCAAAGATAATGATGATGAAATATATATACCAAAGCTTCAGATAGAGTTTAATAAATTTGAGGAAAAAGATAAGACAATTGTGACAAAAAATATAGAAAACAAAAATATAAATCCTGTAATTTTTTATAATATGGGAAATAAATACTTTGAGGATAGGGATTACAAAAACGCATATGAATATTATAAAGAAGGTTTTGAAAAATTCATACCGAAAGAAAAATACAGTCCAAAATTATTATTTAGGATGGTAAAGACATTAGATCAACTGGAAAGGTATGAGGAAGGATTAAAAATTATAGATCAAGGGCTTGAATACTATTCAGATTTTACGGATTTAATATTTTTAAGGGCAACCTTGTACTATAAGCAGAATAAAATTTCTTTAGCAATAAAGGAATTTAATAAATGTTTAGATATGGGAGAATCTCCTATATATCTGAATTTTATTGAAGGGGCAGGAAGTTTTAGAGCATATGATGCTTTAGCACAAATTTACTATGAACTAAAAGATTATGATGAATGTTATCATTACTGCAAAAAGGTACTTCAAGTAAATCCTAAATTTATAGACCCTCTCCATACAATTATGAAAATATTATTCAATGAGCAAAGAGACATAAATGATATAAAAGAAAAATTGGAAAGTTTTTTTGGAACAAATTTAGATGGAAAAGAGTATATTACTCTTGCAGATGTGTATTTTGAGCAAAGAAAGTATGAGATAGCCTATGAATATCTTATAAAAGCAGAAGAAATGATAGGGTTTTCTTCTAAACATTTTTATCGAAAAGGAATGTGTCTACTTTTCTTGAAAAACTATAAAGAAAGTTACAAAACCTTTGAAAAGATAAAAAAAGGAGAACTTTATGAAAAGGCTATTTATAAGATGGTATTATGTGAAATATTAAGTGGCAATATGTACAATGCTACTAAGCTTTTGAATATGGTTAGAAATCCTGAAAACAACAATACAAGAAAGGTATATTATGCTCTGAAAAATACATTAGAAGGAAAAAACTATGAAATTATTAGTGATGATCAAGAAGAATCTAAACAATTCACAGATATTATTTTTGAATTGTTAAATATTATTATTGAAGCTACATCTCCTGAAAACTTTGAAAAATCATTACAGCTGTTGAATCTTATTGAAAATGATGAAGTTTTATTAAGACTTGCTAAGCTGTACTATCATCATGGACTTGATAACATAGCTTATGAAGAATTTGCAAGAAGCATAAAGCTTTTTGATCAAATAGATTATGAAGGGCTCAATATGATGAAAAAAATCTTTTTAAAAAATAAACTAGGCACGAAATAAAATGTGCCTAGTTTTATTTTTTAAATGATTTAAAAAGGCGTTATTCTTGCGCTTGATACCATATTTTGATTTTTGATGTTTCTCCAGAATGTACATTTCTTGCTGCAATTCTCCCATATTTTGCAAATGAACAAGGAACAAATAGAATCATTCCATTAGCTGGTGTGATTCTAGGCGAACTACAATCATCAACAAAATCAATCCCATTAGGACTCATTTGATATTTTACTTCTACGGGCTTGTTTTCTAAATTTTCGATGTGACAGGTAATTGTTGTTGTAAGAGATGTATTTATTGTAGATGAAAAGCTGTAAAGCTCATCTGTATCCATTACTTCTATTCCTGAAACAAAGCGTGTAGGAACAATATTGATTTTAGATTTTTGAGCATAGGTTATTTCTACCCTAGGGGCCAAATCAGAATTTAAAACTGTGTTAACGCGTTTGCATGTTCCATCCAGTAACTCTTCATTTTTTATAATTAATCCATAGTTCATTATTTCATGCTCATACCACTTTGCAACCATTTTTGTGATATTGAAATAATGACAATCCACTCTTTTTATAATCGTTGTATCTCCTGATACATTCGGATGAAAAAAAGGTTGGTTATTCCATGTAACGGTTTGTTTATGCCAATCTTCTTTTAATGCATAAGGGGTAAAGAAACTAGGAATGAGCATTCCAGCAAACTGAACATAGATTCTAAGGACAGCTTTTAAAATCATACATTCATCAGGGATGGATGTAATGGGAAATTTAAAGAGCATTCGAAAGCGGGTATTTATATCTTTTCTTCCTAAGTACATATCTTTACATGAACCAAATACTTTATTTGGTTCATAAGAACTGATTTGAGCTGTATCTACTTGTGGGAATATGTTTACAGAACTCATAAATGTTACCTCCTCCATCTAATATGAAAATATTGTAGTAGTTTTCTTCAAGCATGCTAAGGTTCTTATTCAATTATATAGTATGCTAACAGACAGAAGAAGGTTCGAAAATTCAAGGATACATACCTAAAATCAGAAATGTAGAATGTTCAAAAAATAAACGAATTTAGGGCTCCTATAGTATTTATTTCATGACTAAGATATAATATAATAGGTTATATAGAATAAATTCAGTTAAATAAATGAGCATTCGATAAAAACAAGAAGGAAATTATAGTTTTCTAAAGAATTTATATATATAGGACTCCAATTATTTAAGAGGAGAGATATGGATGAGTAATAAAAACAAAGTGATTGTTAGAATATATGGACAAGAATATACAATGGTTGGACAGGAATCTAGGGAATACATGCAAAAAGTTGCAAATTATGTGGATGACAAGATGGTATATATTTCAAAGAATGGAAAAGTATTAAGTACTGCAATGACAGCAGTTTTAACTTCCCTTAATATAGCAGATGAATATTTTAAAATTCAGGAAGAAAAGGAAGCAATAAAAGCGCAAGCAATGAAGCCGTTAGAAGAGTTGGAGCAAACTAGAAATCAATTGGCAGCAACCCTTACAGCTTTTAAAACCAAGGAAATGGAATATATTGAAACAATTGAAGCGTTGGAAGAAGAAAAAAAAAGTAATCCAAAACAGGATGAGTGGGAACAATTATTAAAAAAAATGGAGGCATTGGAGGCGACACTGAATTTAAAAGAAAAGGAATTAGAAAAAACAATGAAAGAAAATGAAAAACTCAAAAACAAGATTTTTGATAGTCAAATAAAATATGTACAAGCTAGAAAAGAGTTAGATAGTTTTATTGAAACGTTTGATGAAAAGGAATAATTAGTAAAATCTTTCTAATGATATGATGAAAGTAGTGATATAATAATATTACTACTTTTTTATTTAAGCAATATTTTCTTACAGGAGATGATTATATGGAAATAGAATTATTAGCACCCGTTGGGAGCTTTGAAGCATTAGAGGCTGCAGTGCAAAATGGAGCAGATGCTGTATATCTAGGAGGCACATTATTTAGTGCACGACAAAATGCAAAGAATTTTGATGATGAAGTTTTAAAAGAGGCAGTAGCATATTGTCATATAAGAGGTGTAAAAGTATTTGTTACAGTAAATACGTTAGTATCCAATCAAGAATTGATAGAATTAGGAAAATATTTGGCATTCCTGTATAATATAGATGTGGATGCAATCATTGTACAAGATTTAGGTATAGCTAAATTTGTAAAGGAACTATTACCTGATTTTGAAATGCATGGGAGTACTCAAATGTCTGTACATAATCTTCAGGGGGTAAAGCAATTAGAGGATATGAGTTTTCAAAGGGCAGTATTGGCCCGTGAAATGTCAAAAGAAGAAATTGAATGGGTGAGAAAAAACAGCAAAATAGATATAGAAGTATTTGTCCATGGAGCACTATGTGTTAGTTATTCTGGTCAATGTCTTATGAGTAGTATGATTGGTGGGAGAAGTGGCAATCGAGGAAGATGTGCCCAACCTTGTAGAAAAACATATGATTTAATAGATATGCACAGTGGAAAAAAAATAAGCAGTCCATTAGGAGACTATTTATTAAGTCCTAGGGATTTAAATACACTTGAAAACATAGATGAGGTCTTAGATACAGGTATAAAATCCCTTAAAATTGAAGGAAGAATGAAAAGAGCAGAATATGTTGCAACCGTTGTAAATGCTTATCGAAAAGCAATCGATCAATATATTTTAAACAAAGGAAAACCAGAAATAGATGCTCAAATATCCAATGATGTAAAACAGATATTTAATAGAAGATTTACAAAAGGATACATACTAGCAGAAACAGGGAATAAGATTATGAACTTTATGAAGCCTGGGAATAGAGGAATAAAGATTGGCAAAGTGATAGATTATGATAAAAATAAAAGGAAAGTAAAGATTAAATTAGAAGGATTTCTTTCAAAAGGAGATGGAATCGAAATTTGGTCTAGAAAAGGGGATAACCCCGGAACGATTGTAGAGAACATATTTAAAAAAGGGGAAAAGAAAGAGACTGCAAATCATGGAGAAATTATTGAAATTAAGTTCAATAAAACTGTTTTAAAAGATAGTCCTGTATATAAAACTTCTGATAGTGCATTGCTTAAGCGTGCAAAAGAAACTTATGAAAAAAAGGATAAAAAGATCGCTCTATATGGAAAATTCAAAGGAAAATTAGATCATGCAATAGAACTTTTGTTATGGGATGATGATGGGAATTATATAGAAGAAAAGGGAGAATATATTGTCCAAGAAGCATTAAAAACATCCATTACAGAGGAGCGAATTAGTGAACAGATTGCAAAATTAGGAAATACACCTTATGAACTAAAAACATTAGAGATGCAATTAGATCAAGGGGTAGCAATTTCTATTGGACAATTAAACAATTTAAGAAGAAATGTGATAGAAAAAATGAATCAATTAAGAGAAAATCATAACCATAGAGAAAATATTGACTTAAAAGCTTTTTATGAAAAAACAAAAACATGGATTAAAAATAAGCAGGGAATAAAGTCTGAACATATAGGGTTAAGGGTATATGTAAATAATATTATCCAGCTGAAGGCTGTATTGAAATTTCATATAGATCGAATCTATTATAGTGATATTGCTACCATAGATGAAGCTTTAAAAATTGCAGAACCATACAATACCCCGCTAATTCCAACTTTTTCAAGAATTACAGAGGATGTAGAACTGGTGAATATCAATAAAAAAATGCATACGTTAGAAAAGCTTAGCGGGTTGATGGCTTCAAATTTAGGGGTATTAAATATGTTGAAAGATTTTAAAGATATAAAGATCATTACAGATTTTTCGTTAAATGTATTTAATAATGGATCGATTGAATGCTTAAAAGAGATGAATGTAGAAGAAATTACATTATCCCCCGAGTTAACATTAAAACAAATAAAAGAGATAATAAAGCAGTCTGAACTTCCTTGTGAAGTGATTGTACATGGAAATCTACCATTGATGATTAGCAAGTATTGTCCTATTTCGACTATGTTAAAAGATGGGCAGAAGCATTGTAACCTTTGCAAAAATAATCAATTTGGATTAAAAGATCCATTAGGGATGACTTTTCCTATTGTAAGAGATTCAAATTGTAGAATACAAATATTAAATGCACAAAAACTCTGTTTAATTGAATCGATCAAAGAACTTATGGATGGTGGAATACGCCATATGCGCATACAATTTACAACGGAAGATGAGAAAGAAATTGTAAGTACACTAAAAGCGTATATGAAAACAATAAAAAATACGTTGGAAGGCAATAAAGAACAAAGTCAAGAAACAAAAGATTTTATTAAAAATATGAAAGAACAAGGATTGACAAAGGGGCACTTTTTTAGAGGTGTTATGTAAATAAGAATATAGGTAAGGGGCGTTATAATGAACGAAAGAACTTTGAGAGTTTTAGAATTTCAAAAAATAAAAGATCAATTAATAACTTATGCTGAATCAACATTAGGAAAAGAATGGGTTGAAAAAATTAGACCTTCTACAGTGTATGAAAAGATTGTAACATGGCAAAAAGAAACCCATGAAGCAACAAGCTTAATCCTACAAAGAGGCAGTATTTCTTTAGGTGGGGTACATGATTTGTCATATCATCTAAAACGGGCTGATATAGGATCTTTCTTATATCCTGGGCAGCTACTTGAGGTAACGGATACCTTAAGAGCAGCAAGAAGAACTAAAAGTTTTATAAAAGAGGCTAGGGAAGGTGAAAATAAGTTCTCTATTATTGAAGGGTATGTGAGCAGCCTTTTTACTTTTAAATCGATTGAAGATCGAATTAATGAATGTATTGTTGGAGAAAATGAAATATCTGATCATGCTAGTTTCGCACTTAAAAATATTCGAAGAAGTATAGAGTCTAAAAATAGTGCGATAAGAAATCGATTAAATAGTATTATCGCTTCTAGTCAAAATCAGAAATTTCTTCAAGATGCCATTATTACGATTCGGCAAGATCGATATGTAGTGCCTATAAAACAAGAATATAGAGGGAATTTTCCAGGATTAATTCATGATCAATCTTCTAGTGGGGCAACTCTTTTTATAGAGCCTATGGCTATTGTTGAACTTAATAATGCGTTAAAAGAGTTAAAATTGAAGGAAAAGGTAGAAATTGAGAGAATCTTAAGCGAACTGACTGCTTTAATTGGCGAAAAAATGCAAGAAATAAAGTCTAATCAAAAGATATTAGCTATATTAGATTTTATATTTGCAAAAGGAAAACTAGCTGTAAAAATGAATGCAGTAGAGCCAGAAATGAATAAAAATGGATTTATTCGAATCAAAAATGGAAGACATCCATTATTAGATCAAAAAACGGTAGTACCCACAAATATTTGGATCGGAGATGCATTTAATACTTTAATGATTACAGGACCCAATACAGGGGGAAAAACAGTCACATTAAAAACAGTAGGGTTATTGACGCTAATGGCGCAGGCAGGACTCCATGTGCCAGCAGATCATGAAACAAAATTATCTGTTTTTGAGAAAGTGTTTGCAGATATAGGGGATGAACAAAGCATTGAACAAAGCTTAAGTACATTTTCTTCCCATATGACCAATATTGTAGAAATTTTAAGTGACATAGATAGCAATTCCCTTGTATTATTAGATGAACTAGGAGCAGGAACAGATCCTACAGAGGGAGCCGCTTTAGCCATCGCAATTTTAGATCATTTGTATACTTTGGGCGTAAGGACCATTGCTACAACCCATTACACGGAATTGAAACAATTTGCCCTAACAGCTAAGGGGGTAGAGAATGCATCTGTGGAGTTTAATGTAGAAACCCTTAGTCCTACTTATAAACTTTTGATTGGCGTTCCAGGAAAATCAAATGCTTTTGACATATCCAAAAGATTGGGTCTAAGCGAGTATATTATAGAAAAATCTAGAGTGTTAATTTCTAGAGAAGATATTGCTTTTGAAGATATATTAACTAGAATTGAAAAAGATAAGAAAATAGCTGAAGAAGAAAGAGATGAGGCTGTAAAATTAAAGTTGATGATTCAAAGCCAGAAAAATGAATATGATAAAAAGAATGAAAAACTAGCGATACAAAGAGATAAAGTTTTAAAAGAAGCAAGAGAAGAAGCGAGGAGACTCCTAAAGAATGCCAAGGTAGAGGCCGATAAAATCATCAAAGAATTAAGAGATTTATCAAAAGAGCAAGACGAAAAAGATAGAAATAGAAAAATAGAAGAAGCGAGAAGCGGTTTAAAAGGAAAATTAAATGAAATGGAAGAAGACTTGGGAATCAATATGGATGTAGCGATAAATACCAAGCCACCAAAGAACTTAAAGGTTGGAGATACGGTTATTATTTTAAATTTAAATCAAAAAGGAAATGTAGTAAGCAAACCTAATGCAAATGGAGATTTGACGGTTCAAGTGGGGATTATGAAGGTGAATGTAAATATTAAGAATTTACGATTAGAAAGGGAAGAAAAAGAGAATATCCAAAAAACAGGTATGGGTAAAATTGCAAAAAATAAAGCGCAAAGTATAAGAACATCTATAGATCTTAGGGGACAGACATTAGAAGAAGCGCTTCTGGATACGGATAAATATCTAGATGATGCGTACATTGCAGGACTAAAGGAGGTAACGGTCATTCATGGAAAAGGTACAGGGATCTTACGTGAAGGGATTAAGAAAGAATTAAAAAGTCATAAACATGTGAAAAGTTTTAGAGATGGCGCTTATGGTGAAGGTGGAACAGGGGTAACGATTGTGGAATTAAAATAGTGAAACAAAGGGTGTGGTGAAAAATGATATTGATTAGTGCATGTTTAGCGGGACTTGAATGTAGATATGATGGTGGAGATAATAAAATACCAGAAATATTAAAACTTGTGAAAGAAAAAAAAGCGATTTTAGTATGTCCAGAGCAATTAGGGGGGATGGCTACGCCAAGGTTACCATGTGAAATCATTGATGGGGATGGAGAAGATGTATTAAATAATCAGGCAAAAGTTGTAAATAAAAGCGGTGAAGATGTGAGTATGTTTTTTATAAAAGGGGCACAAGAAACTTTGAAAATTGCTAAAATATATGGGGCTAAGACTGCAATTTTGAAGAAAAGAAGTCCATCTTGTGGAAGTAGGATTATTTATGATGGTAGTTTTTCAGGTAAAAAGAAGATTGGAGATGGGGTTACTGTTGCGCTATTAAAAAGAGAAGGGATAGATGTTTTAGATGAAGAAAATTTTGAAACAACTATAAAATAATATTTTAAAAGAGGGGGATATCCATGAAAAAATTTATAACAATTCTTTTATGTATGGTATTGATGGTGAGTGTTTTTGCTACAGGTTGTAAGGAAAAAGAAAGCAAAGAAAAAAATGAAAAAGAGAAAAACACCATAAGTCAAGAAAATGATGAACAAAAAGAAGCGAAAATGATTGATTATGTTTTATATTTAAGACATAAGGAGATGCCTTTTTTATTTGATGAAGCATATAGTATAAAGGCAAATGATGAAAAGCTAAAAGATAAAACAGTAGAGGAATTTGTTATGAATGAACTGATGGACTGTGAAGGTGTTGGAGAAAATATCAACCCAATTCCGAAAGGGACAAAATTATTATCTATTGAAAAAAATGATAAAACCGTAACGATAAATTTATCGAAAGAATTTAGTGAAGGATTAACGAGTGATCATAATGATACGTTATTAACACTTGCAAGCATTGTTAATACGATGACTATAATGCCAGATAATGAAAAAGTACAATTTATGATTGAAGGAGAAATTTTGGACAAAATGAATGGTGTTGATACAAATAAACCATTTGAATATATGGATGCATTTTATCCTGATAAATAAAAACCGCTCAACTGAGTGGTTTTTCATTGTATCACCTCCAATAGAGATAGTGTTCCCAGTGTAAAAAACTTTATCCGATGAGAAACAATTCTAAAAATGCCTAGGGGATTCAGGTAGATTTTTATGACGAAAAAATCGGTAGCAAAAAAAATAGTAAGGCATATAAATGTATTAGATAAGGCGAAAAAGGAGAAAAAATGATGAATAATACTATTATTATTGATCCTGGGCATGGCGGCAAAGACCCTGGAGGCGGCAGCAATGAATATTGGTTGGAAAAGGAAATGGTACTAAAAATATCAGAGTATCAGTATAAAAGATTTAAAGAATTGGGTTTTAATGTAAAAATGACAAGAGCAGAGGATGTATATTTGGGGGCATCCCAAAGAACAAAAATAGTCAAAGAATCAGGGGCGAAATATTGCATATCTAATCATATCAATGCAGGAGGTGGTGAAGGTGCAGAAACCATATATAGTATTCATGGTGATGGGAAACTGGCGAAGGCTATCTTAGCAGAACTGATAAATGTTGGACAGAAGAAAAGAAGGGCATTTTCTAAAACATTATCAAATAGCGCTAATTTAGATTATTATTTTATGCACCGACAAACTGGATTTGTTGAGACTGTAATTGTTGAATATGGATTTGCAGACAATCAAGAAGATACAAAAAGAATTTTAAGTGATTGGGAAAAATATGCAGAATCAGTTATAAAGGCTGTATGTAGCCATATGGGTCATACTTATGACAAAATAGTGAAAGAAGATAATCATGATCGTTGGAAATATGAAGGGATCAAGTATTTATATGAAAAAGGAGTGCTAAATGATTTAGAAGGATGGAAAGAGAAAATTAATGAGCCAATGCCTGTATGGGCAGTAACTTTAATGTTGAAAGAAATCTATAATCAATTGAGAGGAGATTAAAAGAAAATTTTAGATGACGGGCAGAAAAAAGTAAAAACGTGAAATTTAAAAACTGCTCAACACAGGGAGCAGTTTTTATTATTTATTCATTTTGAATATCATTTAAAAAATTCTTTGCCATTTGATCGTTTGGATCAATAGACAATGTTTTTTTAAGATACTGTATGGCGGTATCTCTATTTCCTTGTTGATAGTGGCTGTATGCTAAATAAAAATAAAACTCAGATATATTTTCATTTTTCTTTAAGCCTTCTTCAAATTGTAATTCAGCATGTTCAAAATCTTTTTCTTTAAGGTAGTTAACGCCCTTATGAAGATGGTATTCCCATGACTGTTGATGAATGTTTACGCCTGTAAAGAGGGTTGTGATGATAAAAATTATAATGAGAATTTGAAAAAGCATTTGTTTAAGTTTAAATATCTTTTCGCCTTTAAGACCTAGTGCATAGCTCGTGAAAAAGCCACCCATAAGACCGCCTAGGTGCGCAAAATTATCAATATTCGAATTTGTAAGACCAAAGACAATATTAAGGATTAACATGGTAATGATATTCATACCATACCTTGATGAAAAAATAGTGGGTTTACGAATACCAAAATATAAATAGGCACCCATCAGACCAAATATGGCACCTGAAGCACCTGCTGATACGGCATTACTAAATAAAAAACTTGCGAGGCTTCCGAATATTCCAGCAAGAAGATAAATCAATATGAATTTTAAAGAACCATACATAAATTCTACGTCTTTTCCTAATATCTTTAAAGCATAGGTATTTAAAAGTAAGTGGAGCACACCAATATGAATAAACATGCTTGTAATAAGCCTAAAATATTGTCCATCTGCAATGAGTGGATTATATTTTGCACCAAACTGAATAATATGAGAGATATCCGTAGTACTACCAGACATAGATATATAGATGAAATAAAGTATATTGAGTGCCATAAAAATACTTGTAAAATAAGCTTTCTTAGGTGCAAAATAATAACCTTTCTTTTCTTTTGTTGTCTTTTCAATTTCTAAAAGGTTAATTTCTTCTATATCTTTATTGTGAATATGACCAATGTTTTCTTTGATAAAGCTTTCGATGTTTTCTTGATCTTTAAAATTTGAGAATATAGTCAATACTTTATTAGAAGAGCTGTCCATTACGATTAAATTAACATGTATTTTTTCTGTTTTTAGCCAAGAAAACAGTTCTTCTAAATGTTCTGTTGAATAATGATTAGGGTCTTGTACAAGAATAACTTTATAAAAAAACAATTTTCTATATTTATTTTTTAATTTTATTTCTGCGTATTGATTATAAATAATACTTTTTTGATAGTCTATGGATGCGTTGAAAAAATCTTGATGGATAAAATCGATAAAAAAATGTGAAAACCAAATCTGTTTACTAAGGACAATATCAAATATACTCTTAATTTCTTTATAGGGATATAGAAAAAATTCTTTCTGTTCGATAAAGTATTTCATCATAAGAGAAATAGTGCGTATCATTACATTTCAAACCTCCATTTAAAAATCGTTAAAGTCATTGTATCATATTTAAAGATAAGAAACGAAATGAAAATAGGGTATTTATGATTTATTTGGGAAAAATATTAGAAATCTCTTGATTTGAATAAAATGTTATGATAAATTATTAGACAAAATGAATGTTCTATCGCTGATAAGGAGAGTAGATTTTAGGATGTGTCAAAGCGAATCAGAGTTGGTGAGAGTCTGATACACGACTAAGATCGAAACGTACCTTTGAGATTTTTGCTAAAAAATAGGCAAAACGGAGTCCTACCGTTATAAAGGAGTAGAGTGGATGCATTTTGCATCAATAAGAGTGGTAACACGGGAAAACTCTCGTCTCTTGATTTAAGAGGCGGGAGTTTTTGTTTTTTTTTAGTATATAAGAGGAGGAAATCAAAATGATTGATTTTAAAAGAAAAATAGCAGATATGCTAGAACAAAAGATTGAAGGATTAACGAAGGAAGAAATACTTGAAATGATTGAAATTCCACCAAACTCTCAAATGGGAGATTTTGCTTTTCCTTGTTTCAAACTAGCAAAAATATTTAGGAAAGCACCCCAAATGATCGCGCAGGAGATTGCTGAATCAATAAGAGAAAATGATTTGTTTGAAAAGGTTGAAAATGCAGCTGCTTATGTAAATTGTTTTATTGATAAAGCTATTTTTGCAAAGTCTGTAGTAGAAGAAGTTTTAACAAAAGGAGAAAAGTTTGGATCTTCAAATATAGGAGAAGGAAAAAAAGTGATTGTTGAGTTTTCGTCTCCGAATATTGCAAAGCCCTTTCATATAGGACATATTAGAAGTACAGTCATTGGAAATGCCATTTACAAGATCTATGATTTTTTAGGTTACGATACGGTTACAATTAATCATTTGGGAGATTATGGAACTCAATTTGGAAAGCTGATTGTTGCTTTTAAAAATTGGGGAGATGAAAAAGAAGTAGAAGAAAATCCAATCCCTACATTATTAAAGCTTTATATCAAACTCCACGAAGAAGTGGAAAAAAACCCAGCATTAGAAGATGAAAGTAGAATGTGGTTTAAAAAATTAGAAGATGGTGATGAAGAAGCTAAGAGACTTTGGCAATGGTTTAGAGAGGTTAGTTTAAAAGAATTTAATCGAGTTTATGGTATGCTAAACGTTAAATTTGATTCTTATGCAGGAGAAAGCTTTTACTCTGACAAAATGCCTAGAGTATTAACAATGATGGAAGAGAAAAATTTATTAAAAGAGTCAAAAGGAGCAGATATTGTAGATCTAGAAGCATACAATATGCCACCAGCCTTGATTCGAAAAAGTGATGGTTCAACCCTTTATATTACAAGAGATATTACTGCTGCTATTTATAGAAAAGAAAACTATGATTTTTATAAAAATATATATGTAGTAGCCTCCCAACAAAATCTACATTTTGCACAATGGTTTAAAGTGATTGAATTGATGGGGTATGAATGGGCAAAAGATTGTATTCATGTGCCATTTGGACTCGTAAGTCTTGAAGATGGAACCATGTCTACAAGAAAGGGAAGAGTTGTATTTTTAGAAGATGTACTCAAAAAAGCTGTTGAAAAAACAAGAGAAATTATTGAAGAAAAAAATGCAAAACTTGAAAATATAGAGGAAGTTGCAAAGCAAGTTGGTATTGGTGCAGTCGTATTCCAAGAATTATCGAACAATAGAATAAAGGATTATACATTTTCATGGGATAGAACCTTAAATTTTGATGGAGAGACGGGGCCTTATGTGCAGTATACCCATGCAAGAGCATGTAGCGTACTTAGAAAGGCGCAAGTGAAAATAGATGAAAATGTAGACTATGCTTTATTAGGGAATGAAGATGCAATGGATTTAGTGAGAATCATTGAGCAGTTCCCGGAAATAGTAGAAGAAGCAGCAAGAAAATACGAACCATCTATTGTTACAAGATACATTGTAAATGTTGCCCAAGCGTTTAATCGTTTTTACCACAACTCTCCTATTATCGTAGAAGATCATAAATTACAAAAGGTTAGATTAGCCCTTGTATATGCGTCAAAAGAGACGATTAAAAATGGTCTAGGATTACTTGGTATTGCAGCACCTGAGAAAATGTAGGAAGGTGAATAATATGAGATATGAAGGAAGCGTGTATAGACCTCCTAGTGAAGCCTATAGTCTGATTGTTCAAGCTACAATTGGTTGTTCACATAACAAATGTACTTTTTGTAGTATGTATAAAGATAAGAAATTTAGAATGAGAGATCTAAAAGAAATAGAAGAAGATCTAGAAATGGCAAGAAAACATTATAAACATATTAAACGTGTATTTTTAGCAGATGGAAATGCACTCGCATTAAAAACAGATAAGTTAGAGCGCATATTATTAAAAATTAAAGAACTTTTTCCAGAGTGTGAGCGTGTAGGAATCTATAGCGCACCAAAGGATATATTGAGAAAAAGTGTAGAAGAACTTCAAAAATTAAAAAAGTTAGGACTAGGGATTGCTTATTTAGGGGTTGAATCAGGAAGCGATGCTATTTTAAAGGATATTCAAAAAGGTGTTACTTCAGAAGAATCAATTCAAGCAGGGAAGCGAATGGTTGAATCGGGGATTCCGCTATCTGTAACCCTTATATCAGGGTTGGGGGGAAGAGAAAGATGGTTAGAACATGCAAAAGAATCTGCAAGAGTGATTAATGCAATCAATCCACGCTATCTAGGGATTCTAACCTTATTAATTCAACCGGGTACAAAAATATATGAAGCAGTACAAAGTGGAGCTTTTAAGTTACTAACACCAAAAGAGGTTTTACTGGAGACAAAAACATTAATAGGAAATTTAAATGTAGGAGATTGTATTTTTAGAAGTAATCATGCTTCAAACTATGTTGCATTAGAAGGAAATTTGCCTCAGGATAAAGAAAGTTTATTAAAACAATTAGAGGCAATGATGAAAGATGCTTATGATGTGAAAGAGGAAATATTTAGAAGATTATAGAGAAACCACAGCATTTGTTATAGATGCTGTGGTTTTTCATTAGATTTATTTTTCTAGATAATATAAAAATTCTTCCTCTGTTGTTTCGGCTAAGGAACATAATTGCTTTAAAATACTATCTTTTAATGAAAGAAAAGAATCAATATTTGTTTTTTCACCTGTATATTCAAGGGCTTTTACGATCATTAACATATCTCTTTTAGAAATCTCTTGGATTGAAATTCTGTCAAAATTCTCCATAGGAATCTCCTTTCTTAATAGCTTATAGTGATTACTATTTAATTCGCTAAAAAATTTATAAAACCTTCAAATTATGATAAATTTTAATAACATTTTAAGACATAAAAAAAAGGAGATGCGTTACACTCCTTTTTATCGAAAGCTCTTTGGTTCTGTTTTGTGATAGACTCTTTTACTTCGATCTTGGATTTCAATAATAGATTTTGCCATTTTATGTACCTCATTTTTGAGATAATTAATATCTTCGTTGTTAATATTATAATATAAATATAAATCTTCAAAATATCTTACGATTTTAGTAAGATCTTTATCTATACTTACAAAATCATCAAAGTTTTTGCTGTTTCTTGCATTATTGAATTGGTCAATATCGTTTTTTATCGCATTGATCACGCTTTCTTCAGTAGTATGTTCACTAAGCACTAATGAATAAGGTTTTATACGCTCAAGAAGATAGGCGTTATCTGGACTTATATGGTAAATATATTCAATGTTTAAATTATTGCAGTGATATTTCACAATAAACATAATTCCTTCTATTTCCATAACTTCTGCACCGATTTTCCTTAATTCTTCTATGCAAAATTGATGCTTTAATCGTCTAGCTGAGAAAATTGTCATAAACATCTCCTCCTTTATTGAACTTACTATATTATACCATACAAATAGTTTAAATAACCTTGAAATTGAAAAAAGGATAAAGTAATTGGGAATTATTTCTATGATTCGACTAAAACCTGGAGCATATGTACGTTAATTTTCATGATGATTTAGCATAAAGTATGATGAGGGGGGGATTTATAATGCGTAAGATTTATGAATATAATAGGCAAGAAGCTGTACAATATGCAGTAAAATGGGCGTTAGATCGAAATAAAAGGTATACTGATTTTGAGAAAATGGGAGGAGACTGTACAAATTTTGCATCACAAGTTGTTCATGCTGGAGGATGTCCAATGAATTACGGAAAATATGGGTGGTATTATAATCATTTGAATGATCGTGCAGCTGCTTGGACGAGTGTAGAATATTTTTATGAATTTATTACAAACAATACATCTGTCGGACCTGTTGGAGAAGAAACGGATTTATATGATATAGAGATTGGGGATGTAGTGCAAATTAATTTTGAGCAAGATCATAAATATGATCATACACCTATAGTCATAGATATAAAAGCTGGAATAAAAACGCTAGACAAAATTTTGATAGCAGCCCATACGATCGATAGAATTTATTATCCTCTATCAAATTATGATTTTAAAAAATTAAGATTTATTCATATAAAAGGATTTAGAATATAGAGGTCAAAAATATGAATAAAACTGCACAATAGATTTTGTTAATAATACGCGTAATATCTGAAGATGGACTTTTATATTTATAAGAGAATGAATGTGATATAATGTATTGGGTAATAATGAGAAAGATTTACAAAAGAAAGAATTATGACAGAAGGGAATAAAAAGATGAAAATTTTATTAACTACTTTAAACTCAAAATATATTCATACTGCTTTATCTTTGCGCTATTTATATAGCTATTGTAAGGATGAATTTGATTGTTTGAATATACAAGAATATACGATTAATCACCATACAGACTATGTTTTATCAGAAATTTATAAAGGTGGATTTGATATTGTATGTTTCTCGTGCTATATATGGAATAGATCAAATACCCTAGAAATTGTGAGAAATCTAAAAAAAGTAAACCCAAAGCTAACGATTATACTTGGAGGACCTGAGGTGAGTTTTGATCCGGTAGATTTAATGGTGTTAGAAAATGATATTGATTATATTATTTCTGGTGAGGGAGAAGAAACATTTAAAGAACTATTGCACTTTTTAGTCAATAAAAAAGGTATACTTAATGACATAAAGGGAATTACCCATAGAAAAGGAAAAGATATTTTAAGAAATTCTGAACGAGAATTGATAAAAAACTTAGGAACGATTCCTTCACCTTATATGGATGGATTAGAGGGATATGAAAATAAAATTATTTATTATGAAACCACCAGAGGATGTCCTCATAATTGTAGATATTGCTTATCATCAACCATTAGAGGGGTAAGGTTTTTTCCATTAGATGGGGTAAAACAGGATTTAGGGATATTCTTAGAGAATAAAGTGAAGCAAGTAAAGTTTGTAGATAGAACTTTTAATGTAAAAAAGAGCCATAGCCTTGAAATCATGAAATATATTGTTGAAAATGATAATAATTATACAAACTTTCATTTTGAAATTACAGCAGATTTATTAGATGATGAAACATTAGATTTTCTTTCTAAGGTGCGAGAGGGATTGTTTCAATTTGAAGTGGGTGTTCAAACAACCTATGACAAAACCATGAAAAGTATTGATAGAAAGGTTGATTTTAGTATTTTAAGTAGCGTAGTAAGAAAAATATCTAACTTCAAAAATATTCATCTACATTTAGATCTGATTGCAGGATTACCTTATGAAAATTTTGAGCGATTTAAAAAATCTTTTGATGAAGTATATGATCTAAATCCTGAAAAATTACAATTAGGATTTTTAAAGCTATTGAAAGGTTCGGCGATTAGAAAAGATAAAGATATATATGGGTATATTTTTAAAGAAGAAGCACCTTATGAAGTGTTGGAAAATAAGTATATAAGATATAAAGATATTTTAAAGTTGAAAATGATAGAAGAAATGGTAGAAATCTTTTTTAATTCTCATGGATTTGAGCACTCGATTCATTATATTATACATAATTTTTATGAGAATCCTTCAGACTTCTATCATGCATTAGCAGATTTTTGGGAAAAAAAGGGATATCACCATGTTTCCCATGGAAAAGCAAAAATGTATGAAATATTATTAAAATTTTATGATAGCAATCAATGGAAAAACAAAGAGGTTTTTTGTGAAATACTCAAATTTGATTATCTAATGCAAGGGAAGGGTACGGTGCCAAAATACTTTTCACATGTCCATATGGAGGATTTTAATCAAAGAATACATAACTTTTTACATGAAGAAGAAAATATAGAAAAATATTTACCTAAATATAAAGGGATTTTAGCGAAACAAATGATAAAAGAAATTCATTTTGAAAACTTTCAATATGATATTGTGGCGCTTATAAGTGACCCAAATGCAAAAGCAGCCATAAAAAGAAGCAATACAGTTTTATTTGACTATAATTTAGATTATAAAGTTTTTGTCAATGCGAAATACCATAAAGTTTCTATTTAGGAGGGGAGTGTATGAATTTTTTAAAGGATATTATTCAGACGAATAAAAGTATCGTTCCAAAGGCATTTTATTTGGCACTGAAAAATTGGCAGATTATTTTTACAGGCTTGGTCTATTCAATCATTTCAATTTTATTGTTTCGGATTGTTTTTGTATTTTGGATTTTAGCAGGAATCGTTGTAACTTTAGTAGTAAGTGCTTTATTCTCTAACTATTTGTATTTAGTAGAAAATATTATTCGATATGGGAAAATTACATTGGATGATTTCAAAAAAGGGTTTACCGTATATATACGAAAAATATATGGGATCGTGGTGGTGATATGGCTCGTAAATTATGCTGTAAGCTTGCTCTTAAGTCCTATATTAAATATCAAAATAGGTTTTGTGTCCTTGTGGATGTTGGTACAAGGGGTAGGTTTTATACTACTAAATCCTTTGCCAGAGATGATTTATCAAAAAGAGTATGCATTAGGAGAAAGCTTTAGCTATGCTTTTTCATTTATTAAGGAAAATTGGATCGATTGGTTTGTACCAAATATTATTTTAGGATTACTATTTTATTCGATTATGGGAAGAACTATTATATTCAACATGCTTATGGGAGGAATAGGTTTTTCTTTATCATCAGGAAGTTTTATCATGTATTTTGCAGGGCAACTTTTATTGTCTTATACCATGATCTATAGGGGTTTATTATTTGATATTTTAAGTATGACAACAAGAAGAAAAAGAATGTTTATGAGAAATGTATATAAGTAAGGTAAGGGTCATCATTACCAACCGCAAATGAATACGAAGCGTATGGATTTTTCATGAAAATGATTATGAAAAAAGAAATATGGAAAAGATAATGCTATCAAAAAAGAAATTAGGTGATTGAATGAAAAAAGATACAACACTTAAAATGATTGCACTATCTTTTGTTCCGTTTATAATGGTTTTAGGAAATTCTATGTTGATTCCTGTATTCACAGATATAAAGAGAGAACTTCAAATTAGTCAATATGAAGTAAGTTTGATGATTACATATTTTTCGTTACCAGCGGCTATGATTATTCCATTTCTAGGATTTCTGTCAGATCGAATCGGTAGAAAAAAGATACTTGTTCCTTCTTTGATGATATATGGATTAGGTGGGGTGGTGTCAGGGTCTTCTAGTGTTTTATTTCATGAACCTTATAAATATATTTTATTAGGAAGAGTGATACAAGGTTTTGGAGCAGCAGGGACTTCTCCTATTGCGATGGCATTTGTTAGTGATCTATTTTCTCAAGGGGAAAGAAGTAAAGCTTTAGGAATGATTGAAGCATCTAATGGGATCGGAAAAGTGCTTAGTCCAATTTTAGGATCGATCATTGCTTTGATTGCTTGGTATATGATTTTCTTTTCTTATTCCATTTTAACGATACCTATTGCTATTTCCATAGGGTATTTTATTCATGAACCTAAAAGTATTGCAGAGCGGAAGCCTTTAAAAAAGTATTTTCAAGAAATAATCAGTTTGATAAAAGATAAAAGTGTATCGATCCTTATGTGCTTGATTGTGGGGTTTGTTTCTTTATTTATTTTATATGGTATTCTTGCAAATTTATCAGATATTATTGGGCAAGAAAAGAATAAAGGCCTATTGACAAGAGGGTTTATTGTAGCATTGCCACTGATAAGCATGTCTATTGTGTCTTATTGGTTTGGTGGAATCTTACAAAAAAAAGAGAATATGTATAAACTAATTGCAATTCTCGGATTGATTGTTTGCGCCATAGCGATTGGGTTCATTCCTTACGTTTCTAAATATAGCCATAAATTTATAATTCTTGAGATGATTGGGATTAGTGTGGGTGCTATATTAACTACATTGAATACATTTATCACAAGTTGTGCACCGGCTAAAAAAAGAGGTGTGATTACAGCGATTTATAATAGCTTTCGGTTTTTAGGCATTTCATTTGGACCCATCTATTTTAATAATTTTAATCAAAAGCCTTTTAAAATTATAGTATTACTCTGTGTGATTATAAGTATTGTTGTTTTATTTGGAGTATATGTGCAATCAAAAGAGATGCTTGAATTTTATGGGATGAAAAAAGATGTAGAATAGGACGAAAACAAATAGATTTTCCTGTTGAATTATCCTTGTAGTATGGGATATAATCAATGAATAAGGAAGAGAGGAGGTATGTTATGTTCAAAATAATAGAAAAACATATAGCAGATAGATTAGAAAGAATTATGTTTATCGAATTAAAAAAGGATGCGTATATGATAGATTCTAAGTTTGCAATATTAAAAAGTGTACCTATCCCTATACATATAAATGAATTGGCCAAGCCTATAAAAGAGGGAAAGGATGCGAATAATATTTCCTTAGCAAGCATGGCAAGAGGAATGCTTAGGTTAATTGGATTGGATAGTGAATTTAAATACATAAAAGAATATAAAACATTTTTATACGCATTCGATGCTAAAATAGTAGACTATATTAGTTACGAAGGACTAAAATTCGCAGAAGAGGGAGAACTAGTTGATGCACTTATTTATTTTAAAGCCCTAATAACATTAGAGGAAGATAATATTAATGGATTATATAATTATGCTAGGATTTGCCAAGATATTGGGTTTAAATCAGAAGAAGAAGAGAAGAAAAAAGATTTTAAAAGAGAAGCTGTTGAAGCCTTAGAGATTATCACTGAAAAATATTCTAGTTTTTCTTTGGCTTATTACCATTTAGGGTTTCATTATGCCAATCAAAAGTTATTCAAAAAAGCACAGTTAACATGGGAAAAATGTTTAAGTTTAGGGATAGATGAAGAAAAGAATGGCGAAATATTGTATCAGATAGAAGAACTAACCGATCAGATACAATATGAAGAAGGCTATACTTTTATTTTGAACAATCAACCTAACTTAGGGATTGAAAAACTTGTGCCACTTCTTGAAAAATATTCTAATTGGTGGAATCTATTATTTTTTATTGGGCTAGGGTATAGACAATCAGGAAATGTACAAGAAGCTATAAACTATTTAAAGAAAATACTAACAATAAAACCAACACAAGTGGATACACTTAATGAATTAGGTTTATGTTATGCTGGGATGCATGATTTTAAAAATGCAGAAAAATATTTTGTAAAAGGTCTTCAATTTCAAGAAAACGATGCTGAAATATTATCTAATTTAGGAATGACCTATATGGAAAGTGGGAAATTTGATTTAGCGAGAGAAGTTTTGGAGAAATCTATAAAAATAAATGCAGAAGATGAAATTACGAATCAATGTCTTAAGAAATTGAATTTAATGGAATGTAAAAAATAACATCAATGATTATTGGTGTTATTTTTACGTACATAGACATGCATAAATTTCAGAAAGAATAGAATAAAATTGAATGAAAATAGGAAAAAGCATCTGTCAAAGTACTGGAAAAATTCAGTGAATTATAGTATAGTAAATGGTAGGATAGTATAATAAGTGAAATGAAATAGAGAATTTAAAAATTTTGTTTAGACTTTATTAAAAGAATTTAATATATAATAAAAATATATGGAGTGATGACATGATTAAAAATTTTCAAGAATTAATCAAAATTGCCAAAGAACAGAAAAAAATGAGATTAGCAGTAGCAGCAGCACAAGATGAAGAAGTTTTGATTGCTGTTTGTAATGCATCTGAGTTAGGAATTGTGGACCCCATATTGGTTGGGGACAAAGATGAGATTGAAAAAATAGCAAAAGAACATAATTTGAAAATTGATGACTATGCGATCATTAACAAAAAAGGATTAGATGAAGCTGCAAAGGCAGCAGTGGGTTTGGTAAGCTCAGGACAAGCGGATTTTGTAATGAAGGGTTTATTAGATACGGCTATTTTACTAAAGGCCGTATTAGACAAAGAAATTGGTCTTAGAACAGATAGTCAATTAAGTCATGTGATGGTCTACGAAGCTTCTAATTATCACAAGTTATTATTCTTAACGGACGGAGGTATGAACATTACACCGAACTTAGAAGAAAAAGTAAAAATCACAAAAAATGCTGTAAAAGTAGTGAAAGCAATGGGTATAGAAAATGTTAAGATTGCAGCTCTAGCAGCAAAAGAAAAAGTAAGCGCTAAAATGCAAGCAACGGTTGATGGCGATAAATTAAAACAAATGAGTCAAAAAGGTGAATTTGGAGAAGATGTTATTGTAGAGGGACCTATATCCTTTGATTTAGCTATATCAATGGAAGCAGCAAAAATCAAGAATTTTGAGAGTGAAGTTTCAGGAAATGCAGATGTTTTACTTGTGCCTTTTATTGAAATGGGAAATGGAATTGGAAAAGCTTTAACTTATTTTGGAGGTGCAGCATCAGCAGGAATTGTTATGGGTGCTAAGGCGCCTGTAGTTTTGGTTTCAAGAGCGGATAGCCATGAAGCAAAACTTAACTCAATTGCTTTGGGAAGTGTGATTGCGGCGAATCAATAAAATATTATTTTAAATAATTGAAGGTATAAAAATGAAAGAAGTTTTTAATGGACCAATGAAGATATTGTTTGCGGAATGCATGAGTGGCGTATAACATTTGTTTCAGCTTACCCAGGAACACCTAGTATAGAACAAAAGCTCACGTCTTATGGTAAGTGGGCTTTTGTTATCATATATCTGTGGGTTAAATTAAAGAAATAGTGAATAAACTTTGCCTATATTTATGGATAATATGTATTTAAGTAAGATATTTTAAAATATGCTTTTGTGGCATAAACATAATATTATAAGAATTATATAATGATTTACTGAAAATATATTGACTACTATGTATGTTTATGATATAGTAATGATTGTCCCTTTCGAAGATGAGAAAATTTAAAACAAGAATAAATTTTTAATGGACTTAAGATGATAAATATGCTATAATATATATTGCCGTCGTCAATTGCAGAACTTAAAAAATCGACAAGGTAAAGATCTGATAAAAGTTGCTGAGGGGTTACGATGGAATTTTAGAAAAGTTTCTGTAACATATGGTAAAAAAAGTAGTTGACAGATTCGACAAAAAATGATAAGATGATCTAGTCGCCAAACGGCGGTGAACTAAAAATGAAATTTAGTAAATGCTAAGCAAAGAATTACAGCAAAATTAAAAATTTCTGTAACATCTAAGTTTTGATCTTTGAAAACTACACAGTGTAAGAATTTAAGCCAGCACTTGACTTAAGTCAAGTACAATAAGTTCTAAGAACTTAAAGCAATAATGAGCAATGAACTTTTTATTTTGAGCAACGGAAATTATGAACGCTAGTGAATAATTTCGTTGGCGACATAAAAATTTCGGAGAAAATTTTTATTTTAAGAGTTTGATCCTGGCTCAGGATGAACGCTGGCGGCGTGCCTAACACATGCAAGTCGAGCGAGGTTGTTTTAAAGCTTACTTTAAAACAACTTAGCGGCGGACGGGTGAGTAACGCGTGGGCAACCTGCCCTATACAGAGGGATAGCCTCGGGAAACC
>NZ_SLWV01000014.1 GCF_004345705.1 Marinisporobacter balticus | reverse complement strand
ATCAAATTATTTAATCTGAGAACCGTTTGATTTTTTATCCTATTGTATACCCATTTAATCCGAGAATTTTTGCTACTTTAATTTGAGAATCGACAATTAATAGCCATTCTCTGAATAGTACAAACATATACAAAGGTATGTTGTTCTGATGGATTTGTCAAGTATTCATTGGGTAACAACTTTGCATTAAAGGGTTCATCCTCACCAAAATCATCTTTTTTAAATGCCTGACTGTACACTTCAAATTCTTTATCAAATTTTAAGCCTTTAGGGGTGTCAAAGCTGGCAAAAGTTCTGACAGCTTGTGCCGCCAATGCTTTTCTATCTACTAAAAACAAAATACGCTTAAATGCCTTTGAATCTAGTAACCGATAAATCTGTGAAACGGTTAAGAATGTTTTTCCTGTTCCAGTTGCCATTGCAACAAGCATATTTCTTTTATGTTGAACAAGTGCTTTTTCAGTATCATCTATTGCTTGTGCTTGATATTCTCTTAATTTCTTATTTTGCTTGATTGGCGTAGATGTAAGCTTTCTAAACGAAATATTCTCATCCTTATTCAGTATTTCCATCATTGCATTAGGTGTATGAAGCGCCTGTATCTTTCTTCGAATATTAGATATATCCCGTTTATCTAGAAACCAAATGATTTCACCATTAGATGAATATAGCAACGGGATTTTGTACCCACTCCAATTTCCAATAGTATTCTTAACACTTCTTGAGTATCTTTTTGCTTGCCCTAAAACTTCTTGTGGGTTTGTAGATACCTTTTTAGCTTCTAATGCTGCAACTAATTTACCATTAACAAAAAACACGTAGTCAGCAGAACCAGTAGCAGTTGGATATTCAGTAACAGCATGATTTGATAAACCTGAACAATCAAGTCCGGAGGAGTACTTAACTATACACCAATCCTTGGATAACTTTTTGTCAATTCTTTTTTTCCTTGTTTCCCATTCCTTTTCATTAATACCTTCCACCTATAAATCCCCCTTAGCAACCTTCAATAAACTACTATCAATGTTCCCATTTTCTTTAGTTCTACAAATATTACAACTACCTTTACGTTAGGAATTACTATATAATCTCATATAAAATAAGTATATACAACAAAGCGGAAAAAATCAATTTTTTGAATGAGTTTTACTTTTATGAAACTTAGTATTTTCAGTGTTTCAAAGAGTTAACCCTATTCCTTTATACAACCGTCTTTCACTACTCCATATATTACTTACTCAATCGCTAAAGTCATTCATTTTTCTTTTACTAGACAGGTATTTTATTTTTAAGTACAGTACCACTTCTCTACAGGTCATAATACTCACAATATATTATCACACCACAAATAAAGAGATAAGACTTGTCTGCCCATAATAAGAGTTTTATATTCACTCTACAATGATAAAAAGGCTCCGCCAAACACCAATCATAAGCATAGGCAGAGCCATTTTGTCATGTATCATTTCATTTTGTAAAGTTTCTATAAACACCAAACAAACACCAACACCAAAGTAAAAGTGCCTTAATTGGCGTGTTTAAGCCTTTTATTTGGTATCATTGTTTATGTTTTCAAGAAAAACATCCACATCATGTAGGTGTTGTATCCACTTTCCCTTGTATTAGGATCAAAGACACATAGTACTTATATATTTCAATTATACCTCCTATTTTCCCTTCCTAAAATCTAAATTTCTACAGACTTTTATTCTGCACATTTCGACATTTAAGTAAAATAAAAAGTACCTACCTAAGCAGATACTCTTTATTATACCTAAACATCCTATCTATTCCAAAACCATACACTATAATCATCCACTAACTGCTTCATTTCTTCATTATCTCCAAGTACTTCAATCAAACATAATTCAAAAGCATACTTTCTTCTTCCTTTTCTTACATCTACAATAATTCCATGTAAATCATCTATCATTCCGATACCATGTACTTTTAATCTATCTCCCACTTGCATTGGACAACCATCATCTGAATCTTCCACTATGGCTTCAAACGGAAATATTAATTTCTCTTTTAAAATTTCTTCCCATTTTTCTAATCCCACCATATAATTATCTTCTTCGATATCCTTTAAGACTTCATATATCCGTCTATCCTGTTCCGAATGAATTTCCCATTTCATCTTTAATCACATCTTTCTATTCATTCTTTCCACAACACTTTTTATACTTATTTCCACTACCACATGGGCAAGGATCATTTCTTCCAATTTTAGTTTTCTCCCCACAAGTTTTCAATACACCACCCACAAATGGTGATGACGCAATATCTAATTTATTTCCATTAAACTTAAAATCAACTATAACCCTTTTATCATCATTATAATAAGATAACTTATGTTGTGTAAAATGATCAATCAATTCATCTAAGATTTGTTTCTGTTCCTCATCTTTAGAAATATTCCGCATAGATTTATATATTTCTTTAGCATCTTCATCAGGCACTATTGCCATATTCCATGTTAGTGTTGCAATAGAAATTAATGTTTCAACATGCCCATGATCTCCATCATCATATGGCTGAATCATATCTAAAATTATTTCTGATAGCTTTTTATTCATTCAATCTTACTCCTTTATAAGAATATATTCCCCTACTCCATTATAATTTTAAAAAAACTATATATCCTCTAAAACCATTGAAATCCCTACACTAATTTCACTTACGATATAGCACTACTACCGTCTCTACATGTGGCGTATGCGGGAACATATCCATACACTTCACTTTCTCGACCCTATACCCTGACTTTTGCATATCCACCAAATTCTCTGCTAAACTTCTAGGATTACAAGAAACATAGATGATTTCAGGTGCATTATAGTCTAATACCTTTTTTAACGCTTTGGGATTTACCCCCACTCTAGGAGGATCTAATATAATAATATCTGGTTTTGTTGTAAGCTCGTCTATTTTTTTCAGAACATCTCCTGCAATAAATTTGCAGTTTGTAAGTCCATTGGCTTGTGCATTTTTATTGGCAACTTCTACAGCTTCTTCTACTAGTTCTATGCCCACTACTTTTTCTGCTTTCTTTGCAACAATTTGACCAATGGTTCCTGTTCCACAGTATAGGTCAAATACATTCTTTTTATCTGCCTCTCCCATAAAATCCAATACCATACTATATAATTTCTCTGCTCCTAATGAATTGGTTTGGAAAAATGAAAAAATAGAAATTTTGAATTTAAGTCCCAATATTTCTTCTGTAAAATAATCTTGTCCCCATAATATATCTGTTTTCTCATTAACGACTGAATCTGAAACGTTATCATTAAAGGTATGTAGAAATCCTACAAGTTTTCCTTCTAAATCTAAACTTTTTATTATCGCTACTAATTCTGTCATATCAAATGTGATTTGTGTACTTGTCACAAGATCAATAACGATTTCCTTTGTCTTCTTTGCCTTTCTTACAATAAAATGTCTCAAATAGCCTTCATGGCTTTTATTATTATATAGTGGTACTTCTTTTTCTCTGAAATAGTTCAGCATCGTTGCAAGAATGGTATTAAAATCTTCATCTACAATCTTGCATTTGTCTACGGTTACCACATCACGAAATCTTCCCTTTTTGTGCATCCCTAAGTTTAACTCTCCATCCTTTTTCTCATTGCCAAAAGAATATTCCATCTTATTTCTATAAGCAAATGTTTCTGGACTTCCTTCTATCCCTAAGAATTTGTAGTCCTTTATTCCTGCATCATCTAATATTTTTTTTACAAGGTTTGCTTTAATTTCTAGCTGTTTTTCATAAGGAATAGTTTGATTCGCACATCCCCCACAAGACCCAAAATGATCACAAAAAGATTGTATTTCTATGGGAGATCTCTCAATAACTTCCATAAGCTTTCCTTCTGCATGATCCTTTCTTGTTTTTTTGATATATGCAAGAACCGTTTGACCAGGCATTGTATTTTTTACATAAACTTTTTTTCCTTCACAATAACCAATTCCTTTTGATGGGAATTCTAATGCTTCTATTTTAATCTCAATCATATCTTTTTTTTTCATAATTTCCTCCTATTTTCTATATAGTATACCCAAATTTATCAGCTAAAAAGCCGAGTATCTACTCGGCTTATGCGATATCTTCAAATCCTTCTAAATATTGATCTGCTAAAGAACTTATGTCCTCTTTATATGCAAAAGATGTTTCATCTGCAATGGCAAAAACCTTCATTCCTGCTCTTTTTGCCGCAAGTACACCTGCATAAGTATCTTCAAAAACTAAGCATTTATCAGGATGTACACCCAGATCCTCTGCAACTTTCAAAAAAATATCTGGCTCAGGTTTCCCTTTTTCCACTTCACAACTGGTACGAATTATATCAAAAAAATCTATAATATTGTTTTTTTGAAGAACCCCTTGCGCCAATTCTTTTGCATTACTTGTACCAATCCCAAGTTTTATCCCTCTGTTTTTTAAATCCATTAGGAAATCATAGACCCCTGCCTTTAAGACAATTTTATTCTCATAAAAGCCTTTGGTCATATCCATCCATTCTTCTTTAATTTCATCTATAGTATCTTTTAATCTAAATCGATCTTTAAAATACTGTGCTGTCTCTGTAAAACTCATACCTTCTATTGTTTTTTGTAGATCATCTGGAAGTGCAATGCCTCTTTTTCCTAAATAATCAATATCAATTTGTTTCCAAATCCACATAGAATCTACTAATGTTCCATCTAAATCAAAAATCACTGCATGAATATTGCCTATCATAATAGTGCTCCTAACTTTTCGTTTTAAATATATTACTCCTAGATTATCATATTTGCTTAGGCATTGTAAAGAAAATACTTGTGTTGTTCAATTTTAAAAAAATCCCCTTAACAAGGGGATTTCGTTAAGCGGATTGCATATTTTTCATAACATCTAAAATTACATGATCCGTGATGGTCATTCCTTCTGAAGATACAGTTCCTAGATTTTTTATAGTGTCTTCTGCTGTTTCTGCTATAATACCATTTTTAGCAGGAACAATATTATCACTTAATGCTAAAAGCGCTGATTGGACAGCAACAGAAGCTGAAGTTGCTAACTTTAACGCACATCCTATCTTTGCCCCATCACAAATCATTCCACTTACATTCGCAAGCATATTTTTGATTGCGCCATCTATTTGTTCTTCATTCGCACCCATTAACCATGCAATCGCTACACTTGCACCTGTTCCTGCTGCAACACCACACCCACATAAAGCAGATAGTCTACCTATATAATGTTTGATATAACTGTTTACAATGTGACTAATCGCTACAGATTTTGCCAGTCTTTCGTTCTCTACTTGAAATTTATTTGCATATGCAGCAATGGGTAAAATCGCCGTTAATCCATTATTCCCACTGCCATTACTACTCATCACACTCATACCGATCCCAGACATTCTCGCATCTGATGCAGCAGCTGTTAACATCATTGCTTGGTTCATTAGATCATCGGATAACATGCCTTTTTTTATATTTTCATAAAAACCAATCCCTACACCCATACCCATCTTTTTATTTAGACCTTCTTGTGCAATTTTTTTATTCATTACTAATCCATCTAACATAAAAGAGATCTCTTCATAAGGTATTTTTTCTATTGCTTTTATAATTTCTTTGATGCTTAAATCATATAATAGTTTTGTAGTATCTTCTTTCTCTACATTTTCTGTTTTCGTCTCTAATATAATTTCTCCATTTTTTCCTATATACATAAATTGATTATGTTTTCCTTTTATGACGGTCTTTGCCTCTCCTTGATCTGTAAAAAGCATTACTTCCACATATATCTTTTCGTGCGTATCTTTGATGCCTAATGATAATTTTTCATCCTCTAATAATTTTTTTGCCAAATCAATTTCTTTTTTCGTAATATCTTCTAAAACTTGTAGATCCTTGTCGCTTTTTCCACCTATCACCCCTAGTGCTGCAGCAATACGAAGCCCTACTTCTTCTGTATTTGGAATACCTACACCCAAACCATTTTTATATATATTTGGACTCACTAAAATTTCTATTTTTTTAATTTCATCAAAGTCTATCAGTTCCTTCGCCTTCGCACATGCTAATGCTACCGCTACGGGTTCCGTACATCCCATTGCAGGTACAACTTCTTTTCTTAAGGTTTCAATAATAATATTTGTTAGTTCCATAGAAATTCCTCCTTTATTCCAGTTCTATTAAAAGGATATATTTGCAATAATCATGCCAAGAATTCCTATTGAAAAATAGCCATTTGAAAAACTTTTTTTCTCAAAATGAGATAACACAAAACAAAAACAGTCTTAAAATGAGATTTTTGTATCATTTTAAGACTGTTTTATTTGATATTCTTTTAGTTTTCTATAAAGTGTTGCACGACTTATTCCTAATGTTTGTGCTGCTTTTGTCATTGCCTGCTTCGTATTTCCCAAATACGCTATGGCTTTTTTTATTTCTCTGATTTCTAATGTCTTAATCGGTGTAATTTCTTTCAATTGTATTTTTTCAACCGATTGATTTTTATAGATCAATCGATTTGGCAAATCCATCTTTGTAATGATATTACTACTACACATATTCACAGCATATTCAACCGTATTTTCAAGTTCCCGCACATTACCAGGCCACCCATAGTTAATAAGAGTTTCTACTACATGGGTATCTATTTGCTCAATATGTTTTCCTAGCTTTTTATTGCATTTGTCTAATAGATATTTTACCAAAATCACAACATCTTCTTTTCGTTCTCTAAGCGGTGGAATATTAATAGGAATTACATTCAATCGATAAAATAAATCTTCTCTAAATTCTCCTTCTACTACCTTTTTTTCTAAGTCTTTATTGGTCGCTGCAATAATCCTTACATCTATGGGAATTAATTCTTTTCCTCCCACTTTTTCAATCTCATACGCTTGCAAAACTCTTAGAAGTTTTGTTTGTAAATGGATCGGCATATCTCCAATCTCATCTAAAAAGATCGTTCCTTTGTTGGCTAATTCAAACTTACCCGCTTTTCCCCCTCGTTTTGATCCAGTAAAAGCACCTTCCTCATAACCAAAGAGTTCACTCTCTAATAATTGTTCTGGAATAGCCGCACAATTTATAGGTATGAAAGGTCTATTCATTCGCTTGCCATGAAAATGAATGGCTCGCGCAAATAGTTCTTTTCCTGTTCCGCTCTCCCCTTGAATTAAAACCGTCGAGGTTGTTTTTGCCGCCTTTTGCGCTTCATCCTTTACGTCCTTCAAACATTGACTATTGCCTATAATATGATCAAAACGCATCATAATGGTTCCTGTAGCAATATCATTAACTACACTTAAAACCTCAGAAATATTGCTAAATGTAAAAACGATACCAAAGCTTTTATCTCCTATTACAATGGGATCTGCATCAAATATACCTCTAAAGTGATAATTTTTTCTTTCATAACGAAATGCTCTATTTTTTATAGATTCATTTTTTAGGATCAAATGACTCAAATTTAAATTCCCTAACAAATCTTTAATATTGCTAGGTAAATCTTTTTTTTCATCTATTTTAAATAATTGCACTGCTTTTTTATTGTAGTGCAAAAAATCCCCTTCCTCATCTACTGCAATAATTCCTCTATCCACTGAATTTAAAACAATTTCTAATTCTGTTGCTAACAATTTTATTTTTTCTGTCTTTTCTTGTTCTAGTAGCTTTGAAGCAATTAAATCTGCCATTCGATTTAAAAATTCCATGAGATTTGTTTTATTACTGATTATAGCCTGTCTCTGTCCTTCTTCAAAAGCAATGAGTCCGATTACCCCAATGGTTTGGTTGTTTACTTTAATAGGACAGCATACTTCTGCATATTCCCTACATTTCTGAATGTCTTCGCATTTTAAACAAGCAATATGGTTTCTTGGATTTTCAATAATAAAGCTTTCCCCTCGCCTAAAAGCAAAACCAAATACAGAATTCTTATTTACTTTTTCTCCAATATTCTTTTTATAGCGCCCAGTAGCAGCAATTCGATTGAGGTGATTATCCACAATCGTTACATCCACTTTTATAACACTTGCTATGGCATCGGCTATATTTTGAACATTTGATACTATCTTTATAAGCTTCATCTTAACCATCCTTTTAAAATCTATTTACTATAAAACCTTTATTATTTTAACTTTGATCTCAGTATATGTTAAACCTATTATATTATATCATCAAAATCTATATATTTACTTATTGAAAATATATTTTAGACTTTTTTGTATTCTTTGTTCACATTATCTACAAATAACATTATTTTACATTCAACATTGTATTATTGTGCTATAATAATGGTAGTTATTACTCAATTATGAAGTATATTGCATACGTATGAAATTTGTTATTTGTAGTATATTTCGATCTTTTTTATAGGAGGGATTTTATGTGTAAAACAGTAGATATTGATTGGAGCAACCTAGGATTTAGCTATATCAAAACAGATTTACGTTATGTTTCAAAATGGAAGGATGGCAATTGGGATGAAGGAACACTTGTTGAAGATCATCACCTTTCTATCAGTGAATCTTCTACAGCACTTCATTATGGACAACAATGCTTTGAAGGATTAAAAGCATATCGTACGAAATCCGGAAAAATTCAACTTTTCAGACCGAATCAAAATGCCAAACGTATAAACGATAGCTGCAAGCGTGTTTTAATGCCTGAAATACCTGAAGACAAATTTATAGATGCTTGTATTCAAGTTGTTAAAGCAAACGAACATTATGTGCCACCTTATGGCACCGGAGCAACCCTTTATCTTAGACCTTTTGTAATCGGTGTTGGAGACAACATTGGGGTAAAACCAGCTCCCGAGTACATATTCTGCGTATTTTGTCTTCCTGTAGGACCTTACTTTAAAGGAGGAATGGCACCTGTAAACTTCACAGTTTCACAATATGATAGAGCTGCACCCTACGGTACAGGAGCCGCAAAGGTTGGAGGAAACTATGCTGGTAGCCTTCTTTCTCATGAACTCGCCGTAAAAAAAGGTTTTGCAGATTGTATTTATCTTGACCCACTGACTCATACAAAGATAGAAGAAGTTGGCGCAGCAAACTTCTTTGGCATTACAAAAGACAATAAATTCATCACACCGAAATCTCCATCTATTCTTCCTAGTATTACAAAATATTCATTGCTACATGTTGCAAAAGAATACCTAGAAATGGAAGTAGCAGAAAGAGATGTTTTGATTGATCAATTAGATGAATTCAAGGAAGCTGGTGCATGCGGAACTGCAGCTGTAATTACTCCCATTGGAGGAATAGAGTATAAAGGAAAACTTCATGTTTTCCATAGTAAAACAGAAGTTGGTCCTGTTACAAAAAAACTTTATGATACCCTTTATGGGATTCAATTTGGAGATGTGAAAGCCCCTAAAGGATGGATTGTAGAAGTCAAATAAATGAATCCTATCTAACGCTATTTTATAAGTAGCAGTCAAAATATATTGAAAAATTTAAAGATTGCGAAGTTTTTTCAAATCTCAATATATCTTTATGTTTACTATCATAACAAAGGAGTGATCTTATGTTTTCAGAAAAAGTTATCACAAGTTTAAATAAATCATCTTGGATTAGGGCTATGTTTGAAGAAGGAGCGCGCTTATCACAAAAATATGGTGAAGAGAATGTCTATGACTTTAGTATCGGAAATCCATATGCAGAACCGCCTCTTAAAGTGGTCGAAACCCTTAAAAAATATATTTTAAGCGATGAAAAAGGCATGCATCGCTATATGAGTAATGCTGGTTTTTCAGATGTTAGAGAAAAAATAGCAAAATCTCTCGAAAAAGAAAGTGGTGTAGCACTTAATGCAAATCACGTCATTATGACTGTAGGTGCAGCGGGTGGACTCAATGTGGTTTTTAAATCTTTACTAAATCCGGGAGAGGAAGTACTCACTTTTGCGCCATATTTCGTAGAATACAATACTTATGTAGATAATCACGGTGGAAAACTAGTCGCCCTACCTACAGATCCTGCTACTTTTGAGCCTGATTTAGCTATATTAGAAAAAGGGATTACCCCTAAAACAAAAGCTATACTTATCAATATACCTAACAATCCAACTGGTGTGATCTATAGCGAAGAAAAATTAAAAGCAATGGATCAGTTGATTAAAAGAAAAGAAAGTGAGTATAATACAACCATCTTTATCTTATCCGATCAACCTTATGCTGAGATTGTTTATGATCATATGAAAGTGCCTAGCCTTTTAGCTATTTTTGATAACGCGATCATTGTTAACTCTTTTAGTAAATCTTTAGGACTAGCAGGTGAAAGGATTGGGTATATCGCTGCAAGTAGCAGGATAAAAGATGTCGATTTATTGTGTAATGCATTGGCGCTTTGCAATCGTACATTAGGTTTCGTAAATGCACCTGCTTTATTCCAAAAGGTCGTAGGCGATACACTAGATGCTAAGGTAGATATTGAAGGATACAAAAAAAGAAGAGATTTTTTATATGAACATCTTACAAAGCTAGGCTTTGAGTGTGTTAAACCACAAGGCGCTTTTTATCTTTTTCCAAAAGCGTTGATTGCAGATGATATCGAATTTGTAAAAAGAGCCACGAAGTATAATTTATTATTGGTTCCAGGTAGTGGCTTTGGTTGTCCAGGATATTTTAGAATGTCTTATTGTGTTAAATTTGGCATGATCGAAAGATCGATTGCAGCCTTTGAAAAACTAGTAGAAGAGTTTAAATAGAAATAATACAAGCTATTTTATAATAAATCGCCACCATCAAATGAAGTTTTGATGGTGGCGATATCGTTTCTATCTTATAAAAAGATACCCTATTAATCTAAATCGTATACATGGGCTTTTTCTTCACCCTTTAATACGCGAGTAGCACCAAAGGCAAGGGCTTGCAGTTCATTTTCACCTGCTACAATCTCAACCGGCGCAATAAATGCTACCCTTTTTTCAATCCAATTTGTCATCATCTTAGAATGCGCAATGCCCCCTGTAATGATAATCTGATCCACTTGCCCCTCTACTACCGTTGCAAGTTCACCAATTCCTTTTGCGATTTGGTATGCCATTGCTTCATACACGAGTTTTGCATCTTCATCGCCATTTTTAATTCTTTCTTCTACTTCTAGTGCACTGTTCGTACCTAAGTAGGATATTAATCCACCTTTTCCTCTTAGTTTCTTTTTCATCGTATTTTTATCAAATTTTCCTGAATAACATAATTCAATCAATCGTTTACAAGGCACTCTTCCTGCCCTTTCAGGTGAAAATGGCCCTTCATCATCAGAAACGATATCTACCATTTTTCCTTTTTTGTGCATACTTACAGACATACCTCCACCTAAGTGGGCAATAATCATGTTCATATCCTTATAAGATTTTCCCAATTCTTTTGCAACCTTAATCCCTACAGCACGCATATTGAGTGCATGAGAAAAGCTATCTCTTTCTATATCAGCCATGCCAGAGATCCTTGCAATAGCGTCTAATTCATCTACTGCAACAGAATCATATATAAAAGCTTGTATGCCCAAAGGTTTTGCGATTTCATAAGCAATAATTGCACCTAAATTTGCAGCATGTTCTATGATTGGTCTTTTAGCTAATCTTTCAACCATGGCTTCATTTACAATATACGCTCCTGATTGAACTGGAGGCAATAATCCACCTCTACCCACTACGCTAGATAACTCTTTTACATCAAAATTAACTTCCTTTAAAAAATCCATAAGGGCTTCTTTTCTCATTTCATATTGTTCTGCAATATTTTTATATTTTTCAATTTCTTCATTAGAATGTTCAATTGTTTTTTTATATAATTCCTTATCATTTTCATAGATTGCAATCTTTGTAGATGTTGAACCAGGATTGATTGCTAAAATTTTATAGTTTAAATCTTCCATTAAATCTACCTCCTATTAAAAGTGAATATTAAAAATTTTCTATAAAACTATTATATCTCTTTATATTCTAAAATCAAGGATTTCCTATTCTAAAAAATCCTTGATTTTGTATCTTTATAAACTGTCCATTCCCGTTTTTAAAGCTTTTATATTCATATCAATAAATTTTTCTTTTACATTTTTCTTAATAATATCTTCCCAATTTATTGCTTCAAGCCCTATCGCTTTCACTAATGCACCCAGTAAAACAATATTCATTGTTTTTGCATTTCCCAAACGCTCTGCGATGTTTGCTGCATCTAATACAGTTGTATCTACTTTCGCTTTAATTCTTTCAATAACCCCTTCTGGATAATCTTTTTTTCCTGTAAGTATTGGCGCTGAAGGGATCTGATAATCATTTACTACTATTTTCCCATAAGGATTCAAATGGTCTAGCCATCTTAGCGCTTCCATGGTTTCAAATGCTACCAATATATCTGCTTGACCTTTTCCAATGATTGGTGAATATACTTCTTTTCCAAATCTTACTTGTGTTGTAACACTGCCTCCTCTTTGAGACATGCCATGTATTTCAGACATCTTTACATCATAACCTACATCCATTAATCCTTCTGACAATATTTTACTCGCAAGGATTGTCCCTTGCCCACCTACGCCAACTAATAATATATTTTTCACTTCTGCCATTTTATTCACCCACCTTGTTAATTGCATTTACAGGACATACCTGTACACAGACTTCACAACCTATACATTGTATCTTATCAATCTTTACTTTCTTACTTTTTTTATCAAACTGTAGTGCAGGACATCCTGTCTTGATGCACTTCTTACAACCAATACACTGATCTACATCTACGCTACATAACCCTTTATAATCACCAAACTCCTCTATATCAATTTCTGAATGTTTTTTTAGTACACAAGGCCATCTTGTAACAATCACTGAAGGTTCATCAAGTTCTAATGCCCAATTTAATGTAGTTTTCACTTCATTAAGCTTAAGTGGATTTACAACTTTCACATTTTCTATTCCCATGGCTTTACAAAGGTTTGGGATATCAATATCCTTCGTTGGCATCCCTTGCAGCGTATAGCCGCTTCCTGGATTTTCCTGATGTCCTGTCATTCCTGTAATTCTATTATCTAGTATAACGCTAACCGTATTACTTCTATTGTAGGAAACGTCCAAAAGACTATTTATTCCCGTATGAAAAAATGTTGAATCTCCAATAACAGATACTACTCGCGTATTCGTATTATGTCGATTAAACGCCTTCTGCGCGCCATGACCCGCACTGATACTTGCCCCCATACAAATGATGGTATCCACTGTATTTAATGGATCTGCAACACCAAGACCATAGCATCCAATATCACCTGTTACCATAACATTTTTCTTTTTACTTAATTCATAGAAGAAACCCCTATGTGGACATCCTGCGCATAATGTTGGTGGTCTACTTACAACATCTGAAGCATCACATTCTATAACTGGTCTTTCTTCACCAAGGAGTACTTTGGCAATGATATCTGCATTGAGTTCTCCGATATTTGGAATTTTTTCCTTTCCAATACATGCAATGCCTGCTGCTTTGATTTGTTCTTCAATATATGGCTCTACTTCTTCAATTACATAAAGTGTTTCAACTTGTGCAGCAAATTTTTGGATTTTTTTCATTGGAAGAGGGAATGTAAATCCAAGTTTTAAATAGGATGCACGATCTCCAAATACTTCCTTAGCATGTTGATAAGCAACACCTGATGATATGATCCCAATTTTTTTGTCATGCCACTCAAAATAATTTAACTCACTTTCATTTGAAGCGTCTACAAGTGTTTTAAGTCTTCTCTCAATATTTACGCGCATTCCTCTCGCATAAGCAGGGGTTGTGGCATATTTTTGTGGATTTTTTATATAATCTTTCTTTCCCACTTCTTCTCTTTCTTTCAGTTCCACTAAACTTTTACTATGACAGATTCTCGTAGTCATTCTTAGAAGTACTAAAGTATCATATTTTTCACTCGTTTCTACTGCAATCTTCACCATATCTTTTGCTTCTTGGCTATTACTCGGCTCTAACATGGGTACTTTTGCAAACTTAGCATACATTCTGTTATCCTGTTCATTTTGGGATGAATGAATCCCAGGCTCATCAGCTGATACAAGAACGATTCCTCCGTTTACTCCTGTATATGCAAATGAAAATAGTGGATCTGCTGCAACGTTTACACCTACTTGCTTCATGGCCGCAAGGGCTCTTGCCCCTGCAATGGATGCACCAATTGCTGATTCTAGTGCTACCTTTTCATTGGGTGCCCATTCAGCCGTTATTTCTTTTTTATAAGGTGCAATATTTTCTAATATCTCTGTACTAGGTGTTCCAGGATATGCGGCTGCAAAGGTAATACCTGCTTCAAAAGCTCCTCTTGCAACTGCTTCATTGCCTGTTAATAACTTCTTCATTCTATTTCCTCCCTTACTATTTTAAACGCACATAAAACCATCAGATTTTTATCAGAATATTTAGAATCAGATTGTTATATTGCAAATACTATGCCAATCGCTTTTTTAATAAAATCTTTTATCAAAATATAAATAATCCCATTACACCCTTTATAGATGATCCGCAAATATAGGATGTTAATCCTTATACAAGTCCACTCATTACTGGAATATACGCAAAACAAATTATTTTAATCACATTCTTTTTTATAAAATATAAAATAAATAACTTTAAGAATCCTTATTAAAAGGTAACGCGATACAACAAATTAAAGGGTTAAAAGGTATCACTATCCAATACCTTTTAACCCTTTAATTTGTTCTCAAATATTTAAAAACCCTCATCCCATAATCCGTTATGGTTGTACCACTTCTTCCTTTAAATATTTCCACCATCAAGAACTTTTCGAGATCTATGAATATTCTTCTTATTTCCTGTTCACTTATAAACAGACCTTGTTGTCTTGCTAGTTGATAAATACTTCTTCTTCCTAATCTTATCTGTTCATGATAACTTTTATTTAATTGTTCTAAAACAAATATGTATTTAGAAATGTTTTTTCCTATTTCCTCCAAAAATGCATCCATTAATCGTCTCTCTTCTTGATCAAAAATACCCTCCTTTGTTATTTCTTCATATACAAATGGTAAATCTTTCACATCCACCTCATCTAACTCTAGATTTGCAAGATATTCAATACAATTTCTAAGTTCTCTCACATTTCCTTTCCAACTATAGTTTAATAAAGTTGCTTCTGCTTTTGGGGTAAAATAAAAATGACTATTAAACTCCTTTCTCATTGCATCAAAAAATAGCAATATATCTTCCTGTCTACTTCTTAAAGGAGGAATATTTAATGGAAGTACATTTAATCGAAAATATAGATCCTCTCTAAATTCTCCTCGTTTCACCATTTCTTTTAAATCTCTATTTGTAGCAGCTATAATTCTGATATCAATATGAATCAATCGATCTCCTCCAACACGCATGACTTCTCTTTCTTGCAAAACTCTCAAAAGACGTTTTTGAAGATTTAGGGGCATTTCACCCATTTCATCAAGAAACAGCGTCCCTTTATGCGCTAGTTCAAAAAGTCCTAGTTTTCCACCCTTTCTAGCTCCTGTAAAAGCGCCCTCTTCATATCCAAACAATTCACTTTCCAAAAGACTTTCTGGAAACGCCCCACAATTCACTGCTACAAATTGAAAATCTTTTCTTTTTGAACTTTTATGTATTGCATGGGCAAATAATTCTTTTCCTGTGCCGCTTTCTCCACTAATTAAAATAGATGAATTGGATTTTGCCATTCTTTTTGCGATATCCCTACATTTATGAATAGATTCACTACTTCCCAAAATGTCTTCAAATGCGTATTTGGCTTTATGTCCTTTTCCAATAAGCTGTACCCTTAATTTATGTTGCTTCTCTTCTGTGTCACTAAATTTCTTAAAGATTGCAACCGCTCCATATAATCTATCTGAATGAATGATTGGATCAACAGATACAATCACATCATAGCCATTTATTTTTATCAGTTCTTCTTTCACTGATTTCAAGGTACGAAGCACATATTTAAAAGGAATTTGATCCAATACTCTTAAACCATCTTTCCCTAAAACTTCTTGTTTTTTATTCCCAATAATCTTTTCTGCACTTTCATTATATGAATAAACAATCCCTTCCGAATTAATTCCAATCATCCCATCATCTAAAACTTGAAGTAAAATATCTAATTCACTTTCAAATCTATTGATTCTTCCTAGTATTTCAGCCAATCCAAAATTTGTCGTTACACTTTCTCTATATGTTTTTTTGATATTCTGTTTATTTAATAGGTGATCCAACCCTAACTTCACACCAATATCAATAATTGTATTAATATCTAATAGACTGCTTCCAATATTGATGATTTCACCTGAGAAATCTGGTATATATTTTGATTTGCCCAATATGATCATGGTTCTACCTTTAATGTTTTCTTTAAATGTAGGATCAATAGGAATCAACTCCACATGTCTTGCGCCTAATTGATAGACTACGGAAATCATTTCTACAGCCATTTCAGAACTTTCATCTAATAACAAAGCTTGTGTTCCTTCAGCCATATTCATAATTTTCTCTAATCCTGATTTTGATATGGTTCTGTTAGCAATAACAATTTCACTTTTATTTTTAATATATTTTTTAATCTTCTCAAATGCATCAAAAGATGGCATTAATACCATATCTGCTTGAATCCCTCTTTGGATCTCTTCAGTGCCTATACAAAACTTCTCAATCGTAAGATTTTCCGAAAACAAGCTTTTCATTTGCTCATAATATATCTCTACTGTTTCTGGATTGTAACTTACAATAGCTAATGTTTTTTTAATGGTTATCACCTACCTAATATCGTAAATATTTTTATCTATATCCCTCAAAATTTGTATTGCACGCCTTTCATTTCATGTATTTGATATCTTATCATTTCAGCCATCTCTTATAATTTTACTTCGATCTTAATTATATCATATTGACTTACTATTTTTTACTATTACGTTATAAACGAATCCTTCCTGTTCTCACTCAAAAAACTATTTTTATATTAAAATAAGCATTCCTTTTGGGGAATGCCTATTCAGTAACACTAAATCTATAAAGAAAAATAATTTTTCAGTTTAAGTTATATCGACTCTATTTGTACAAATTTTATATAACTTACTCAATGTAATAAGCATGTTCTCCATGAATTTCTATATCTAATCCAAAATCCTGAACTTCGTCTGTCACACGTACTGGTATTATATAGTTAATTAATTTTAAAAGTGCATAAGAGATTACAAAAGCATAGGCTGCTGTAAAAATAACTGCACCCATTTCAACTAAGAAAAATTGAGTGCCTCCATAAATTAGTCCATCAGCACCAGAACTATTGACAGCGGTACTACTAAAAACACCTAAACAAACAACACCTAAAATACCACCTACCCCATGTACACCCCATACATCAAGCGCGTCATCCCATTGGAGTTTGTTTTTAAGTTTAACTGCTAGATAACATACTCCCCCTGCTATAATACCAATTAACGCAGCAGTATTTGTACTTACAAAACCTGCTGCTGGTGTAATTGTAGCTAATCCTGCCACAGCACCTGTCAGCAATCCTATAAATTTAGGCTTTCCAGTTTCTCTCCATTCAATAATCAACCATACAATTGCTGCAAAAGATGCCGCAATATCCGTATTTAAAAATGCCAATGCTGTAATACTATCCACACTAAGCTGGCTTCCAGCATTAAACCCATACCAACCAAACCACAACAAAGCTGTTCCTGTTGCAATAAGTGGGATATTATGCGGTTCACTGGGCTTAGCGTGTCGTTTTCCAACGAAAAATACAGAAGCTAAGGCTGCCATTCCAGCAGTTGCATGAACAACGATCCCGCCAGCAAAATCAAGAACGCCCCATTGCGCTAAAATACCACCACCCCAAACCATATGTGTAAATGGAAAATATACTAGCATTAACCAAACAATTTGAAAGATCATGTACGCCTTAAAAGTTACGCGATCTGCAAAAGCACCTGTGATTAATGCTGGTGTGATAACTGCAAACATCATCTGATAAGCAATAAATACGATTAATGGAATATTATTACTAGGAGATAAAGCAGCTGTAATAGATACACCTTTCAAAAACATCATATCTAAATTACCAATAATTCCGCCCACGTCTCCACTAAAGCTTAGAGAATATCCAACTGTATACCAAAGTATTGTCGTAATTCCTAATGAAACAAAACTTTGCATCATAATTGTAATAACATTTTTTCTACCTACAAGCCCTCCATAAAAAAATGCCAATCCTGGTGTCATAAGCATAACCAAACTTGTAGCGATTAACATAAACGCTGTGCTGCCAGTATCAAAACCCATTTTGAAATCCTCCCTTGTGTTTTTTTAAGATACATTATAAGTCTACGCAAGGAATATGCCAAATAAAAAAGCGGGTTTTTACCTGCTTTACATCATAATTTCGAGAAAACATATGGGACAAAATTGTCACAGTACGACAACCTTGTCCCATATGCCATTATATTCAAAGCGGCTGTTTATCCTCCATGCTATATTTATGAATTTTACGATACAAGGATCTTCTTGAAATACCTAATTTTTCTGCAGTTTTTGTCATATTGCCTTGCGATTCTAGCATCGCATTCCGAATGATTCGTTCTTCCACTTCATCTTTATGCACTTTTAAGATACTATTATTTGCACTGTCTTTCCCTAATAAAATATGTTCTGGCAAATCCGATAATTCAATGATATTTCCATCACTAATAACAATCATTCTTTCAACAATATTCTCTAGTTCGCGTACATTTCCAGGCCAAGGATAATTGATCAAAGCATCTAGGGCCTCGTCGGATATTTTTTTTATCGGGGTTTTATTATTTTTACTAGCTATCCTAATAAAGGTATTTAGTAAAGCCTGAATATCTTCTTTTCTTTCTCTCAGTGGTGCTACATCAATAGGGATCACATTCAATCTATAATACAAATCTTCTCTAAACTTTTTTTCTTTCACAAGTACTTTTAGATCTTTATTGGTTGCTGTAATTATGCGAAGATCTAAAGGTAAAGTTTTTATACTTCCTAAGCGCTCAAACTCTTTTTGCTGAATCACTCTCAAAAGTTTTAGTTGAATGACTAGTGAAATGTCCCCTATCTCATCTAAAAAAATGGTCCCCCCATTAGCAAGTTCAAAACGCCCAAGTTTGCGTGAAAAGGCTCCTGTAAAAGCACCTTTTTCATAGCCGAATAGTTCACTTTCTAAAAGTGTCTCTGGAAATGCAGAACAGTTCACTTTAATAAAGGCTTGATTACTACGGTCGCTTAATTCGTGGATTGCTTTCGCTACTAATTCTTTTCCTACACCCGTTTCACCATATATATTCACAGTTGCTGTGCTACATGCAACTTTTTTAATTAGTTTTTTCAACTTTTTCATAGATAAGCTATTGTCAACTAATATTTCATGACTTTTTAGTTTATGCACATCATATTCTGAATGATGCCCTACTAACAATGCAGCTTTTTCAATTGATTCTAGCACTTCATCAATATCAAAAGGCTTACGGATATAATCTCTTGCACCTAACTTTATTGCATCAATAGCTGTATCAACATTTGCAAAAGCCGTCATCACAAGAACTTCAATATAAGGATCAAAAGCTTTAATTTCTTTTAAAAGAGAAATACCATCAAGACTAGGCATACGTATATCCGTTATCACAATATCAATATGTTGGTTTTTTACTATGTATAATGCTGTTTCCCCATCGTTTACAACATGTGTCTTATAGCCAGTATTCTCAAAAATTCGCGCTAATAGCTGCGCTAAATTTTCTTCATCTTCTGCTATTAAAATTGTTAAATCTTTCACTTTAATCCTCCCTTCATTGGTAATTTAATCAATACGCGAGTACCTTTATCTAATGAATTATCTATTTCAAGGATTCCCTTATGATTTTCAACAATACGTGTAGAAATAGATAACCCTAGCCCCGATCCTTTTTCGCGCGTAGTATAAAAAGGTGTAAAAATTTTATCCATCATTTCTTCCTTGATTCCATCTCCTTGATCAATAATTTCAATAAGAAAAAGGTGTTTTTCTTCAAAACAACTCGTTTTCACAAGAATTTCATCGCCTCGAGAAGAAGCTTGAATCCCATTGATTAAAATATTAATGAGTACTTGTTTCATTTGCTCGTAATCTATCATCATCCGATCATTTTTGCATCTAATAAAACGTACACTTACTTGATTTTTAACAAATTCGTTCCCTATAAGTTTGATGGTCTCATCTATTAAATCCCCCATAGAAAACCAAGTTTTCACTAGTTGACTAGGTCGTGCAAAAGCCATAAATCTCTCGATGATTCGATCCAGCCTTTCCACTTCATTAAGTACAATACTCAAATCTTTATAACTCTGATCATTTTCATTTAATTCCATTCGTACAAGCTGAGCATAACCCTTAATCGATGCCAATGGATTTCGAATTTCATGCGCAACACCTGCCGATAGTTCCCCAAGTTCTGATAATCTTTTCGCTTTAAAAATACGCTCTTGAAACCGTTTCTTTTCTTCTAAATCATTCATAATAACCGTCATCCCTATCAACGCTCCATTTTGATCTGTCTGTCTAAGCGTATTAAAGATGATCGGGATTAATCCTTCTTGCTTATCTGAAATATAGCAAATCTCTCCTCTATATTTTATATCATTAAACAAACTATTTTCTAGTGCCTTAAGAAAATCTCTAAGCCTTTGAACTTTTGTATCATAAATTGACAGATGCTTTTGATTCTCATCACTCAATTTTAAAATCTGTGCTGCGGATTGATTGATAGATGTAATATCACCTTTCGCATCTATCGTCAAAATTCCATTTGGAATACTTTCAAATATTTCTTTGATATGCTCATTGATTTCATCCATATATGCGGCTTGCCCTGTTTTTTCCAAAACCATCTGCATCATAAAATTCAATTGCTCAAAAAGAATATCGAAAGAAAAAGTTAAATTTTCTATTTCATCTTTCGCTTGATTTTTCATATTGTATCGCTTATTATCCTTCATCAATTGATTCATTTTATCCATCAAATTTCTTATAGGTTCTGTAATCAGTCTAGAGATGACGATAGATAAAAAAGTAAACAAGATAAAAATCACAAATAATACTAACAAAAGATATTTGATAAAATCATCAATGACTCTGTAAGCTTCCTCTTCTGCTTGAAAGACTTGTACATGCCCTTGCGCCTTGTGCGGCTGAAAAACTTGAACAGGTGCTTTAACAGAAATATAATGGATGCCATCATCTATTATTTCTATCATTCCTTCATTCTGCCCCATATCGGTTATAAATTCTGTTATCTTTAGTTGGGCATATCCAGTCTCTCCAATAGATACATTCTCAACGATTTCTTTAATAGAATTAAAATTCATGACTTCTACTACACCACCCACATGAATCCCGGCTTCATTTATTAAGGGTCTAGAAAAGAATATTAAATTCTCCCCATTGCTCTGTTCAAATATATCTGATATATAAGCTTTTGTACCCGCAAAAATTTCTCGCATTTTTTTAATTTCTGGTACTTTCCCAGTAGATAGTATCACGTTGCCCTCTAAGTCCACGACAAAGATACTGTCATAGGTTTGATAAGCCCCCATAACATTCATCAGGAAATTATGTCGCGTACGATCTTGTACTTCCGTCATTGTCAAAATTTTTGATTCTGATAATACTTTTATATCTGCTGAACGCTCAAATAAAAACCGTTCAATTTTATTGGCAGTTTCAATGGCAATCGTTGTCATTTCCTTTTCTTTTGACTCCTTTAGTGTATCAATGGTATTTGAATAAAAGGTTACACCCAAAATAGTAAGAATGAACAATGTCATTGTCACAAAAATAAAGGTGATTTTAACTTGTAATGATGTATTCCTCATTTTTTTTAACAAAATATCACCTTCGTTCCTACCTATGTTTATTTTTATGCCTATACGTTTTTCTCGTACTGTTTAGATACGTTCTGCTTATGTTTTAAAACTTTTATTTCTTCTCCATGCCCTTTTACATCATTAGGTGTTTCTAATATAAATGGAATATGCAATAATTTAGGATGGTTTATAATATTTATAATAGCATCCAATCCTATTATTCCCTCTCCTATTATTTCATGTCGATCTTTATTACTGCTTATTTCATGCTTAGTATCATTTAAATGAAATGCTTTTATTTTATTTATCCCTATCCTACGATCAATCTCTGCAATAACACCATCAAGATTATTTACGATATCGTAACCACTTGAATATAAATGACACGAATCTAAGCATAACCCTATTTTATTATACTTAACACCATCAATAATTTGTTTTAGTTCTTCAAGTGATTTTCCAACTTCTGTTCCTTTTCCGCTCATGGTTTCTAGTAAAATCCAAGTATCTATATCTTCTGTTATTATTTCATTTAAAGCATTAATAATCTGTTCGATGCCCTTTTCTACGCCTTGTCCTGTATGCGAACCTGGATGAAAATTGTATAAACTATTTGGTATCTGTCTTAACCTTTCTAAATCGTCTTTTAGTATGTTCTTTGCAAATTCACGAATATCTGGTTTGGCTGAACATAAATTCATTGTATATGGCGCATGCCCTAAAATAGGTGCAAAGTTATTCTTTTCCATTAGCACTTTTGATTTTCTCATGTCTTCTAAGTCAAGGTCTTTAGCTTTTCTCCCTCTTGGATTTCTAGTGAAAAATTGAAAAGTATTCGCATTGATGCTTAATGCTTCTTGTGTCGCTTTATAAAAACCTTTTGATATTGATAAATGGCACCCTATATTTAACATTTTTTCACTCCATTTCATTTTTTCTTATTTCCTTAATATTCTTTGGTTTTGTAAATAATATATACGCTAATAGCCCACATACCTTTTATAGAAGAACTTTTAATAAAAAAATACCTATCATCGTAATTCCTATGGTTATATTCATCACAACACCTAAAACATATCCTACTACAGTCCCAAAGCCAGATTTCATTGATAATTCTAACTCTTTTCCATAATATAATTCTCCAATACACGTCCCCACAAACTGCCCTATTAATAATCCTGGTATACTAAGTATCAATACACCAACGATTCCCCCTAAAAATCCTCCAATTATTCCTGCTTTTGTAGCACCAAATTTTTTTGCCCCTACTATACTTGCAACATAGTCAAATACAAATGATAAAACAGTAAGTACTCCGAAAAATACAATCCAATTTACACTTATTTCATCAAATTTTGTAACCATGCCATATCCAAGGGTTGATAAAAAAATCAATCCATTTCCAGGAAGTCCTGGTACAAAAATACCTATTAAGCCAATAACCATTAGAACAATTACAAATATTAGCAAAAAACCACTCCTTTTCAATTATATAATATACCGACTTATATCACTAAAAGTATCTCTTGAAGATATACTATACCTTATATACTACTTCCATAGACCTCTACTTTAATAAGTTTATGAACATTTTTTCTATACCCCACATATTATAGTATAGCATGAAATATTTCATTAACAGGAGGAAAATCATAATGCGTATAATTGTTCCCCAAAAGTTTAATTTCCAATCAGTAGAAGGCATCTCAAAAAATCAACTTACTCAGCATTATCAATTATATAAAGGCTATGTTGAAAAAATCAATTTAATATGGAGAAAATTAAAAGAAGAAAAATTTACAAAGCCTAATACAACTTATAGTCCTTATCGTTGTTTAAAATTAGGAGAAAGTTATGCATTAAACGGTGTAAAATTGCATGAATTATATTTTGGAAACTTAGGTGGCGATAAAAATAAAGCTTATGGAAACTTACTTGAAAAAATAAAAAAAGATTTTGAAAGCTTTGAAAATTGGAGACAAGATTTTTTAGATGCTGGAAAATCATCTAGAGGATGGGTTGTAGTAGCCTTTGATCTTATAGATGGGCAAATACGAAACTACTTATGTGATGCCCATGATCAAGGCGGAATTTGGAATAGTTTACCTATTTTAGTCTTAGATGTATATGAGCATGCTTATATGATCGATTTTGGGATTGACAGAAATAAATATCTAAATGTATTTATGCAAAATATTGATTGGGAAGTGTGTGAAGATCGATACAATAAAATTTTAAGACATTTACAAAAAACGCCACCTATACCCTATCCAATCCCTATTCCTTATTGGATTAAATAATTGTAAAAAGCAGTGCTATTGCACTGCTTTTTGTGATTTTATTTTACAACTTTCCAAAGACCAAATTTACTCAGTAAAACAACTTCCTCCAATAAATTCCTTCATAATAGAAGTTTGTGGCACAAAGTGATCTTCTTCTATAGAAGAAAAGTAGCTTAGAAATTTAAGTAATCTGTTTGCTTCTGTATATTCTTTTTGTTCTTTTGATATTTGATTTAGCAGTGGTTCTGCATATTTTTTCAAAATAGCTAATTCATATACCATTGCAGAATTAAACATAACGTCTGCCTCTTCTTGGAATGGGAAAATATTTCTTTTTTCTCCCCTTCTAACAGAATCCCATAATTTTAGTGTTGTCAATGCGGAGTGTCCTCTATATTTACTATCTCTTACAATTCTTCTAACGAGCCTTGTATCTGTAGTAGGAATTCTATTGTGATCATCAATGTTTAATTGGGTAAGTGCGCTAATATAGATCTTAAACTTTTTATCATGCGATATATCCATAGTCAATTGATCGTTTAGTCCATGAATTCCTTCAATGATAATTGGATGTTCTTCTGTAATTTTCATAAATTTCCCTCTATATTCTCTCTCTCCTTTATGAAAATTGAATGTAGGAATCTCTATTCTTTCTCCTCTTAATAGTGCTGTAAGATGTTCGTTGAATAAATCTATATCCACCGCTTCTATTGCTTCAAAATCATACTCACCATTTTCATCTCTCGGGGTATGTTCTCGATTGACAAAATAATCATCTATAGATAAAGCTACCGGTTTTAATCCATTAACCTTAAGCTGAATGGACAACCTTTGTGCAAAGGTTGTTTTCCCCGAAGAAGAGGGCCCTGCTATCAATATAATTCTTTTCTTCTTCTCTGAAATCATATCGGCTATTTGGGCAATCTTTTTTTCATGAAGTGCTTCTGCTATTCGAATAATCTCTGGATGCTCTTTTTTTGCAATAATTTTATTTAAACTTGCAACATAACCAACCTCTAAAATTCTTCCCCATTTTTCTGCTTCTCTGAATATACTAGCCAGTTTCTTCTGTTCTTCAAATACTGGTATTTCATTTGGATTATCTTTTTCAGGATATTGTATGATAATCCCTGCACCATAATGCTTTAATTGGAATAACTTTAAATAACCTGTGCTTGGTACCATATAGCCGTAAAAATAGTTCTTAAGCCATCCACAGCCATACATATTTATTTCCAGACTTTTTCTAAAATCCAAAAGTTCTGTTTTTGCTTCCATACCTAATTCTTTAAATATTCTTTTCGCTCCTTCTATAGAAACACTTTCTTTTTTGAAGGATACATCTTCTTCAATAATCTCTCTCATCCTAGATTCGATTCTTACTACATCTTCTTTTGCAATAGATCTTTTATAATGTATTTCGCAATACAAGCCTTTACTTAATGAGTGTTCTACTGTCACCTTGCATCCAGATAATATTTCCATAGCCGCCCTTATAAACACAAAGGCTAAACCTCTCTGATAAATTCTAATACCATCCGACGTTGTTAAATCAACAAATTCAATAGTACAATCCTTATGTATTTGATAATTTAATTCTCTCAATTCATTATTAACCTTTGCTGCAACAATGGTAGCTCCATTTTCAAATCCTTCACTAATTTCTTTGATAAAAATTCCTTCATTTACTTCTATCTCTTTTTGGTTATTTATAACGATTTTTATTTTTTTCTGTTCGTGATTCATTTTGCAATCCCCCTATTGGTCATACATATATACTTGCTATTTTATTCTATTATACCCTATATTATGTATATTCACGTCTAAAAATTTAAGAAAGTTCCTAAAAAAACAGGAACTTTCTTAAATTTACATTCTAGGGTTACTTGGCTTTGATATATCACTAAGTGCATCTCCTGCTTCATTTACATATACATTCACCGTAGCAAGATCTCCTATAGATACCATACCTATAAGTTTTCCATTGTCTACTACAGGCAATCTTCTTATTTGATTCTCTGCCATCAAATTTGCTGCTTCATGGGCATGCATATCTGGTGTTGCATAAATTAAATGGCCTGACATAATATCTTGTGCACCCACATTGATATTTCCTGTTGTTACCCCACGAATAACAATATCCCTATCTGTAACAATCCCTAACGCACGATCATTATGATCACAAACCGGAATAGATCCTACATCTAAATCTTTCATCTTTGCTGCAATCTGGCTTAAAGATGTATCTGGATTTGCAGTAGACACTTCTTTCGTCATTAACTCTCTAACTTTCATACAATATACCTCCTTTTACTTTTTTCATTATTTATCATGTGCAATTTCTACTAAAAATAAACACAAAAAAAGAGCATTACGCTCTATTTTTTAATTTTTCTCCACAGTAGGGGCATATATAAAAAGTTTCTTCTATTTCCATTTTACAATGCATACATAGTCTTTTTTGTGTAGAAGTATATTTTTCGACCATTTTTTTAATATGATTGGGTTCAACAGGGATCTTAATAATTTCATCAATGCGATAACCTATAAATTGATTTTTTGAAAGATCACTACTAGATGCTAAGATACATATGATCTCTGGAAATCTTTTTTTAATTGCTTCAATGACTTTGTCTCCTGTCATATCCTTCATAATATAGTTCACAATCACCATAGCAGGTTTTATATTTCTTAAATCCTTCATAATCATATGTTCATCAGAAATGATTGCATTCATTCCAGATTTTATTAATATATCCTTTAAAACGATACTCTCAAATTTTGAATCATTCACAATGAAAACATCATTCCTTGACATTAGTATCCCACCTTTTATCGAGGTATTGTTTACATTTACACAACCTTTTTATCTAATTTTTTTATCGAACTTTGCCTATTTTATTAAATGGATAGAGGCGTACCAAAACTTTTCCTCTCACTGTATCTATTCCAACAGGGCCTACACGTTCATCTCTACTGTCCAAACTGTTTTCTCTATTATCACCCATAGCAAATATTTTATTTTCAGGTACTTCAATATCAATCTCCCCTGACGTATAATCACCATTGATATACCGCTCATCCAGTTTTTCTCCGTTGACAAACACTTCTCCACCTGTTATCTTAATGTGATCTTCAGGAATACCAATCACTCTTTTAATCAAATCCTTTTCTTTTCCGTCTTCTGTCTTTAAATGTGATTTAAAAACAACAATATCCCCTCTTTCTGGTTCATGCATCATATAAGGGATTTTATTAATAATTAAATAATCATATTCATTTAAAGTTGGGTACATAGAGTATCCCTTCACTAAGGTTGGTCTAATAAATGTCGTGATCACCAGTGCAATAACAACCGATATAACAATAGTTTTAATCCATTCAACAATCTCTTTCTTCATACGAACCTCTCCTTATTACAAACTAAATACATTTTATCACTTATTTTCTTTTTCAACAATCCTGAAATTCCCATATATTACAAAAGTTCTAAAATGTAACCATTTATTTTATCATATTTATTTTCACGAATATTTACACCGATCTTTTCTAAAACCATATAAAAATCATCTATAACTGCATATGGATTGCCATAAATTTTAACAAGTTCCTTTCTATTTACCCCTTTAAAACCATGGCCTGCAATACATTCATGTCTTAACTCAATCATTTCATTCATCTTATTTGAATTTAAAACATCTAAAGCCGTATTATAACGTTTATCTTTATTTAAATACTTCGTTATATAGCTACTAATGGCAAAGCTTAAATTCGGATTAAATATTTTGTATTTTTTCCTTAATATTTTTATAATCATTCTTTTCGATACGACTTCTGTTCTAAATGAAAATCTATTTTTATCCACATGATTTTTTGCAAAAATATATTTTAATATTGCTTCCTTTATCCTATATACTCTACTTAAAAAATCTATATACCTACGATTATCCAATTGTATTTTTGTATTTTCTAACAACTCTGAAAAAATCGCATCTGGCCTTCCATCTATCAATTCTTTTAAATTATCTTTTAAAGATGTTACCCTTTTATGAACGTTTGCATCTTCTATATCTAATAAATCTGACACTACATAATAAGCTGATTGAAAATCAAAGTTTATTGCATATTTACAAGAATATAGTAATTTTATAACATTTTTATTTACATCTTCTATCTTTCCTATTAACTCTATCGCTCCAGCATAGTCATATCTCCTAATAAGCGATTCCAGTATTATATAGTTGCTATGATCCACGAATCCTCCCCCTTTAAAATAACCCTTAATACATAATTGTACAAGGATTATGGAAATAATGCAATTTTTATCTTCTCTAATTCTTTTGGCAGGGATGAATAAAAACTTTTTCCTTCTAAATATTTTAAATTTCCTAAGCATTTATCAAAATGAATCTTATAAGCATGCAAAAATTGATATCTCAATTTAAATTGATTCTGAAAACTTCTATTCATTTCCAAATTTCCATATTTACCATCTCCAATAAGCGGATGGCCTATACTTGATAAATGTGCGCGAATTTGATGGGTTCTGCCTGTTAGTAGCTCAACTTCTACTAGGCTATAATCTCCATATGTATTGATAGGTCTATATATTGTATGTATTTCTTTTGCATCAGGGTGTTTTTTCTCAATAATTTCCACCTTGTTTGATTTTTGATCCTTTAATAAATATCCTTTTAACGCTTTTTTATCCTTTAAGGTTCCCTTTACAATAGTTAGATAATATTTTTTTACATAATTTTTTTTTCGAATCATTTCATTTAGATTCTGCAATGATTGATTGTTTTTTCCAATAATAACAATTCCACTCGTATTTCGATCTAATCGATTTACACTTGCCGGAACAAATGTCTTCTCTACTTCTGGATTGTATTCTGACTTATCATATAAATATTTTATCACTTGATTTACCAATGTATTTTCACTTTCATTTATATCTTCATGCACCAAAAGTCCTTGAGGTTTTTCTACCAATAAAATATTTTGATCCTCATAAACAATTCCAAACTCTCTCTTGACTTCCTTAATATTCTTTTTTTCAATAAATCCTAGAATTGTATCTTCACTTAAATACAGTTGAATATTGTCTCCCTCTTTTAATATATAATCGCTACTTACTCTTTTTTGATTCACTTTAATGTTTTTTTTTCGGATCATTTTATAAACAAAACTTAATGAAGCTTTTGACATATATTTTCTAAGAAATTTATCTATTCTTTGATTTTCTTCATTCTTTCCTATACATATTTCTCTCATATTCTTTCACCTCTATTATATTATGCCATACTCAACGCATCTTTTCATGCTAATTATTTTCCCCCATGTCTAATGTATCATTCTAAAAACAATATTTCCATATTGAAACTATAGGATAGGTTGTGCTATTCTTTATATATAAACATGTATCATAAAAGGGAGGAAATTAACTATGTGGGAAAAACTGAAAGATGTATTATATGAAGTAAGTGATATCCTTTTAGCCGTCGTCATCATACTCTTTATGTCTACGGTTATTACATGGCAAGTTACAGATTCATTAGCTTACTCCAAAGAAAAAGTGGATAGCCTGAATGAAACAACAAAAAATGAGGTAGTAAATCAAGAAACACCCCTCCCTATCAATCAGGAAGAAACGGATTCATCTAGTGATGCTCCTTCCATCACTCCAAATGAACAAATTCCTAAAGAAATAGTTCCTAAAGAAACCGTTCCTGTTGAACCTGAGCCTACGCAGCAACCTCCTACCATTATTCATGTAGAGATTCCTAGCGGTACAGCAGGCACAGGTATTGCTAAGATATTAAAAGAGAAAGGACTTATTGAAGATACTGCTAAATTTATTGCTAGAGTAGAAGAACTAAAGATGGCGTCAAAATTAAAATCTGGTACTTTTGATATACAAGCGGGTAGTACTTTAGATGATGTAATCTATACTATTGTAGGCAAAAAAAAATAGGCTAAAATCTTTAGCCTATTTTTTAATCCTCTTCATTTAAAAATTTCATAATCTTTTCTAATTTCTTTCTCTGATTTTCATCCAAAAAACCTTTTAGTTGATCTAATGCTTGCATCTGCTTTTTATACTTTTTCGTATTTTGCATCATACTTCCCTTTAATTTCTTTAATTCTTTCATAATTTCTTCTTCACTCTTATCTCCATAATTTCCATTCATTTGTTCTATCATCTTTTTCTGATCATCTGTAGGCTCTATGCCGCCCATAGATTTCATCAAATTCTCTAATTTTTTCTTATCGACTTTCTCCACAGGTTCACCTCCATTATCATTTAATCATCGCTCACTTAAATCTATGATCATTTTTAACGATTTATTCCCTTCAAATCTTCATAGATTGTCGTAACACAATTTTTTATATAGCATATGATAAAGCAAAGATTTATTTAAATTTAGGAGGAAGAATATGAATACGCTTATCCCTATAGATCAAAATGATATTTCCTTACCTGTAGATGAATTAGGTATTGCTAGGTTGTCATTTTCAAATAATAGCATCTTTATTTTCATCATCCCCATATGTCTTTTTTTCTTTTTTAGAAATAGCAACACATTACAAGAAATAAGTTCAAAAACCGATGAACGCCCTAAAGGCCCAACGATTGATAGCAATTCATTAGATAAGATGTCTCATTTATTAGAAAACGTAAAAAAAGCAACGACCCTTAATGATTTACGAAAAAACATATCTCAATCTGGCGGCTTAGGTAATCGAAATATTCACTTTGTAAAAGAATTACTTAATGTTTTTAGTGATAATATAAACGAAAATAGTAAATCTAGTATACAAAACATCAGTACCGTTCTTTCGTTATTAGAAAAGGGAAAAGACATAAAAAATATTTTAAATATAAAGAAAGCTGTACAATCTGGAGATGGAGATCTATCTGCTCAAATTAATAACATCATTGATGCAGTTGCGCCAATACTACCAGCAAAATATGTGACAAAAGTGAATGATTTCAAAAAAATGGCTCAAATGGTGAAACTCATGTCTTTATTTGATGGAGACGAGGGCGATGATGAAGATAATAGTGATCATGAGCATGATCGCGCTGAACCTGTCAGTACTACACATACTTTTAATGAAATTGATCCGAATGACATATCCCCTGTAGAATAAATTAATAGACGGTTCCTTGTATTGATCCCATACAAAGAGCCGTCCATTTTATTTGTCTATTTTTTTTAAAGTGCAATCATCCCGAGGAATATCCAAAACAAAGTCACTTCACTATGCGTTTTCTTCTGATATCTATTTAGAAATACTTTATTCGCAAATATTAAAATACTTATTTTTTATTCTTTAAAAAAGTAATACGCGCATAGTTAATCCCTGTATAAATTTTTTCATCTATAAAATATTCATAATACGATCAACTACACCCTCTAATGTTGTATCATTGATGATTTCATAGTCTCCATACTTTTTATATAAAACATATCTTTCTTGATATAATTTATAAATTTTTTCTTTTCCATCTTTTAATAAAGGACGTTCCTTTGTATCAATATCTGAGATAATCTTCTCTACTGACCGATTAATAAATATAATCATTCCTTTTTTTTTAAGTATTTCTATATTCCTTTCAGATTTTACAACCCCTCCACCTGTAGAGATCACCATCGATAAATTTTCACTTACTTCTTTTACAGCTTTTCTTTCTATTTTTCTAAAAGCTTCTTCTCCATCCTGAAAAATTTCACAAATCCTTTTCTCTGTCTTTTCTTCAATATATTCATCTATATCACAAAATTTCATATTCAATCTTTCTGCTAAAAGTTTCCCTATTGTCGTTTTTCCACAGCCAGGCATCCCTATCAAGACAATATTTTTCAATATAATCATCACCTCACCCTATAACGATTTACTTACAAATGATTATTAATCATTTGCTAAATATCCATGCTCAACATTTTTATTCATTCCTTATCGCACAAATTTTTTCATAAATCCTATCACAAATATATCTATCTATTTTTATATCATTCCATAATTCCTGTGCCTTTATTGCCTGTCCTACCAACATATACAGCCCATTTATACTTTTTAATCCTTCTTCTTTTGCATATTCTAAGAATAAGGTCTCTTTTGGATTGTATATTAAGTCAATGATCGTTTTAAACTTTTTAACCGTTTCTTTTGATACTGGTGCATGTTTTATATTTGGATACATCCCAACAGGTGTACAATTGATCATCAAATCATATCCTCGTAGGTCTTTCACTTGATCATAGGATATACATTCAAATGCTATATATATTTTTTTTGTTTTTTCAATATCTCTACTGACAAAAGTAACTTGTTCTATTTCATGATCTATCAGATACTGAAGCACCGCCTTTGAAGCACCACCCGTTCCTAATATGACAGCCTTTTTACCCTGTAAATCAACCTGATTTTTTTCAAGCATCATGCCAAAACCATAGTAGTCTGTATTATATCCAATCGTTTGATTATCTTTAAAACAGATGGTGTTGATTGCCCCAATCTGTCTTGCTTCATCTGAAATATGATCTAAATATTTCATCAACTCCATCTTATAAGGAATCGTTACATTTACACCTTTTGCACTTAATGCTTTTAATCCATATAATCCGTCTCTTAAATATTGTTTTTTTAATTCAAATAAATGATAGTGTCCCTCCATCCTTAATTCTTCAAAAATCATTTTATGTATAATAGGAGAAAAACTATGGCTTAATTTTTCTCCTATAAGTCCATAAATTCCCATTCACAACCTCTCCCCTATCTCTTGTGTCCTTTATAATTACCCAGTAATTGAAAAAAACTACTATTTTCCTTAATTAACTCAATTGCTTCTTTTACAACTTCTTCATTTAAATTCCCTTCAAAATCTATATAAAAGAAATACTCCCACGACCGATCAATCATAGGTCTTGATTCTATTTTTAGCATGTTTAAATTATTTTCCGAAAAATATCTTAAAATACTATATAACGCGCCTGCCTTATGGGGCGTAGCAACGACTACACTAATCTTATCCACAGTAGGATGAATTTCCAAATTTTTTCCGATTACAATAAATCTTGTATAATTACTTTTATTATCATTTATGTTCGATTGAATAATATCCAAACCATATAACTTAGCTGCCTTAATACTTGCTACAGCAGCTTTTGTTTTAATATTTTCATCTTTTATAAACTTTGCACTCATGGCTGTATTGCTATAAGGAATAATTTTCCAATCTCTATGTGTTCTAAAAAATTCACTACTCTGCTCAAAAGCCTGCGGATGTGAATATACTTCTATGATATCTTCTAGTTTTGTACCTTTTATCCCTAATAGTTGATGTTCTACTTTTATACAACGCTCTCCTACGATATAACACCCATACTTTCTTAGCAAATCATATACTTGGGAAATTCCACCCGTTGAAGAATTTTCTATAGGCAATACCCCATAATCTATTTCATTATTTTTAAGAGCTTCAAATACATCTTTAAATTGATTTACATTTTTCGTAATTATAGAATCCCCAAAATATTCCATTAATGCTTGTTCGCTAAATGACCCCCCTACACCCTGAAATCCTATTCGTGGGCATTTTTCTGAAATAGATGTCTTACAATCTTTTTCTTCTTGTATACATCTAACAATCATGCTTTCTTGGATTTTTCTACTGATTGCCATCATGCTATTTAAAAATACTTCTGCAGATTTTTGGAGATTTTTATTCTTTATATGCAAGATATTTTTCTTTATCACTTGTTCTTCTCTATTGCCATTAAATACAGGAATATCATTGTTTTTTTTATATTCCGCAATTTTCAAAGCAGTCTCCATTCTTTTTTCAAATAATTTCACCATTTCTTTATCTATCTGATCAATTTCCTTCCTCATACTCCCTAAAGCATCCATCCAATCCCATCCTTTTCTATCATCAAATCTAATAGTCCTATAGCGGCCGCGCCTTCTACTACGGGTACTGCTCTAGGTACAATACACGGATCATGACGTCCCTTTACTTGTGTTTCTATATTCTCTCGTTTTTTTATATCAATGGTTTTTTGTATTTTTCCTATTGAAGGTGTTGGCTTAAATGCTGTTCTAAACAGAATAGGCATCCCATTACTAATGCCACCAAGAATACCGCCATTATGGTTGGTATACGTCTTGATTTGATCTTTCTCTATAAAGTATGCATCGTTTGAAACAGAACCTTTCATTTTAGCAATATCAAACCCTACTCCAAATTCTACACCCTTTACAGCTGGAATGGAAAATAATATATGCGCGAGCTTACTTTCAATTGAATCGAAAAAAGGTGATCCTACACCTACTGGAAAATTGACTACAGCCGTCTCAATGATTCCTCCTACCGAGTCCATTTCTTCCTTGGCCTTTAAAATCATTTCCTTCATTTTTAGTCCTTTGTCCGCATCTATAACTGGAAAAGTTTTATCTATCATTTTCTTTAAAACGTCTCCTTTTATATTTAACGGATCAAAAGCATGATCATTTATATTCCCTATATTTTTTATATGGCTCCCAATGATAATATTCTTTTTTTCTAGTATTTGTTTTGCAACTGCCCCTGCAAAAACCAAGGGTGCTGTAATTCTTCCTGAAAAATGTCCGCCTCCTCTATAATCATTCGATCCAAAATATTTTGCATACCCTGTATAGTCTGCATGTCCTGGACGCATCGTATCCTTTATGGCTGCATAATCTTTAGACTGCTGGTTTGTATTATAGATGATACAACAAAGAGGTGTTCCAGTTGTTTTATTATTAAAATAGCCACTTAATAGATCAAAGTCATCTTTTTCTTTCCTTGGGGTAGATATTTCATTCCTTCCAGGTGCTCTTCTTTGCATTTCTTTCTTGATTCCATCAAGATCCAATGGTATGCCTGCTGGCAATCCATCCATCACAATGCCAATACCTTTTCCATGAGATTCTCCAAAGATGGAAAGTTTTATATTATTCCCCCATATGCCACTCATCTATTTTTCCTCCTGTTTTTTCAAAATCCTGCCAGAATGTTGGATAAGATTTACTTACAGCATGGCTATTCGTTATAATTACAGGTTCACTGCACTTTATAGAAGCCATAGCTAGCGCCATAGCAATACGATGATCATTCCAACTATCAACAGTCCCACCCTTTAATTTTTCTTTTCCATGAATCTCAAGTCCTTCTTCTAATTCTTTCACATCTGCGCCTAATTTGTTTAACTCTGTAGCCATCGCTTTTAATCGATCTGATTCTTTTATACGAAGCCTAGCTGCATTGATTATTTTTGTAGTGCCTTTACTCAGTGCCCCTAAAGTAGCAAGTATAGGTACAAGATCTGGGCATTGTGAAGCATCAATGGTGATTCCTTTTGTATCTGATTTTTCTATTTGAATGGTATCTTGGTCAATGGATAAATTCGCCCCCATTTTTTTCACAATATCTAAAATCGCTTTATCTCCTTGAAGAGAATGCATATTTAAGTCACTACATTGTATATTTCCGCCTAATAAACCTGCTACAATCCAAAAAGCAGCTTGCGAAAAATCTCCTTCTACACGATAATCCTGTGCTCTATACTTTTGATTTCCTTTGATTATAAACTCATGATCATTATTATTTTCTATCTTTATAGAAAATCTTTCTAAAATAGAAAGGGTTAAATCTACATATCCCTTAGATTCTAATGGTGTTGTAATGATCATTTTAGAGTCTCCATCAAGTAGTGGCAATACAAACAAAAGCCCTGTTATGAATTGAGAACTTACATTTCCCTTGATTTTAAATATCCCCGGTTTTAATCTTCCTATTATACTTAAAGGCAGTTTTCCTTCATTGTTTGTATATGCGATATTTTGTTCTTTAAATATTTCATAATACGTATTAAGAGGACGCTCTACTAGCTTTCCTTTGCCTATAAAAGTTACTTTTTCTTCAATTAATCCTGCCATTGGAATCAAAAACCTTAATGTAGAACCCGATTCTTTACAGTTTATTGTTTCATGTATAAGCTCCATTTTTCCATTTCCTGTTATGGCAATACGCTTTGGTTCATGTTCTAAGTCTTGATCTAAATGATTTGTCATCACGCCAAAAGCTTTTATTCCCTCTAGTGTAGCAATAATATCATCAGAAAATGCAATATTGTCTATATGACTTGTTCCCTCTGAAAGCCCTGCACCAATGATGGCTCTATGACTCATGCTTTTTGACGGGGGTATACGAACTTGTCCATTCAGTAAAGATGGTATAATTTTAACACTCTTCATCGTCATTTTCCCTCCCTATATAAGCATCTATATTTTCTCTATCCATCTGCTTTATGAAACTTTCTCCAATTTCTTTCAACAAAATAAGATTGATATCTTTTCCTTTATTTTTCTTATCTAACCCAATTGTTTCTATATTTTTTCTTTGATCCATTTTGGGTAATATATAGGATAATCCATATTTTTTTAATATTTCTTTTATTAAATCTGCTGTGCCCCTCTTTGTTATCCCCATCACTTCACTCTTTTTTGTGATATGATACATCCCAATTGCTACAGCTTCTCCATGGGTATACCATTCATAATTAAAATATTTTTCTATTGCATGGCCTAAAGTGTGTCCAAAGTTTAATAACATTCTCTCACCTGTATCTAATTCATCCTTTTCTACTACTTCTTTCTTTATTTTACAACACTGATAAATAATTTCCTCTATATGATCAAATAATTCTTCTTCACTATTCAGTTTAAGCAAACGATAAAATAAGTCTTTATCTTTTATGCACCCATATTTGATCACTTCTGCCATACCATCATGTAAAAATCTTTTATCAAGCGTCTTTAGAAGTTCTGGATCTATAAAAACCGCCTTTGGATGGTAAAAGTTTCCCACTAAATTTTTCCCTTTCGGTAAATTAACGGCTACTTTTCCACCCACACTGCTATCAATTTGTGCTAAAAGAGATGTCGGTATTTGTATAAAAGGGATTCCTCTAAGCAATGTAGCTGTTGCAAATCCAGTTAAATCACCAACAACGCCACCACCAAATGCAATGACTAAATCTCCTCTTGTGATCCCAAAATTCAAAAGTTCATCATAAATATTAGCTAAGACATCTAAAGATTTGCTTTGTTCTCCTGGATTTATCACAATCATTTTTATTTCAAAACCATTTTTTCCTAGATCTGCTATGATCTTTTTTCCATATAATTTTTCAACATTTTTATCGGTGATCAGCGCAATCTTTTTATGCTTATATATTTTTTTTATTTCCTCTCCCATATGATCCATTAGTCCATTTTTTATCATAATTGGATAGCTTTTTTGTGGAAGATTAATATCTATTTCATACATTTTTCAATAAATTCCTCCCTCTTACCCCTTGCATTTTCAAATAATTCTTCTAAAGTCACTTGATCATTATTGATGATCGTATTTTTTATTTCTGTCATGTACTTCTCAAATCGCTCTATTTGTTCTATCGTATTTTCTCTGTTCTCTATTAAAAGTTCTGACCACAACTTTGTATTCATACGCGCTACCCTTGTAGCATCTTTAAAACTGCCAGCTACAAATAGATGTGTATTTTCTTCCTTCGCACCATTCATAAGTGCTGCTGCTACAATATGTGGCAATTGACTTGTAAAAGCAATGATTTCATCATGTTTTTTAGGATCTATCTTTATAATATTTTTACACCCTATGCCTTTTATCATGTATTCTATCCTTTGAATATTTTCTTTTTTATTTTGTTCAATCGGTGTAAGAATATAATTGGCGCCATCAAATATATCTTTTGATGCAAAAGATAATCCTTTATATTCTCTGCCTGCCATTGGATGGCCTCCGATAAAGTCAATATCCGTTCGAACAAATCCATTTATTTTGCTGAGCAATTTTTCTTTTATACCTGCTGTATCAGTGATAATCGCGCCTGTTTTAAAATGATCCATCTGCTCTTTTATAAACTCTATAGCCAAATTTGGATATATGCACAAAATAACAATATCAGAATTTTTTAGTGGTATTTCAGGATCTACATACCCTTGATCAATAATTCCTAATTCTTGTGCAGTTTTTAGGGCATTTTTATCTATATCCACTGCCCATATATTTTTAGGATTCAGATCTTTTAATGCCATTGCATAAGAACCACCAATTAATCCGAGCCCTACAATCGTTATGTTAAAATCAAAATCTTCCAAATCTACCACCTCACTATAGCGTTCGATTCTCGATATTTGCAATTTGTTTTAAAGAATTCATTAGTGTTTTAAATCTTTCCGGTGTAATAGATTGTTGTCCATCACACTTAGCATTTGCAGGATCATTGTGTACTTCTATCATTAATCCATCTGCACCTACTGCGATTGCAGCCTTAGCAAGCGGTTCTACTAACCACCATAATCCTGCCGCATGGCTTGGATCAACAACTACAGGCAGATGGCTCAATTTTTTTATTACAGGTATTGCACTTAAATCTAGTGTATTTCTTGTATATTGTTCAAAAGTTCTTACCCCTCGTTCACAAAGGATTACATTTTCATTTCCCTCCGACATAATATATTCTGCAGCCATTAACAACTCTTCTATTGTAGCAGACATTCCTCTCTTAAGTAGTATTGGTTTATCTGTTTTTCCAACCTCTTTTAATAAATCAAAGTTTTGCATATTTCTTGCGCCAATTTGTATCACGTCTACATCTTCTACAAACTTTTCTATTAAATCAGCAGACATCAGTTCTGTAACAATAGGAAGTCCCGTTTTTTCTCTTGCTCGCTTTAGTAATTCAAGTCCTCCTTCTCTTAATCCTTGGAAGCTATATGGAGATGTTCTTGGTTTAAATGCCCCACCTCTTAAAAATCCAGCCCCTGATTCTTTTATTTGTTCGCTAATGCTTATAATCTGTTCTTCACTTTCTACAGAACATGGTCCTGCTATAATCGCTAGTTTTTGCCCACCAATGCTTCTATCTCTCACAGAGATAACAGAATTTTCTGGATGAAACAGTCTATTTGCTTTTTTATAAGGTTCCTGTACATACATTAATTTTTCTACATTTCTATTTGCTTTTATTTGACTCGGATCAATTTTACTCGTATCTCCTACCAATCCTAATATATGACGATTTTCTCCTACTGTTTCATGTACTTCACATCCTAGGCTTTCCATTTTTCGTTTAATTTTTTCAATATCTTGTTGTTCTGTTTTTGGTTTCATTACAATAATCATTTTTATTCCTCCTAGTTTTTTTGTCTTTTATATAAAAAAGAAGACTCAACTAATGAGTCTTCCTTGTATAAACGCATACTATAACTTTATAGTACACCTAATCTCTTATACAGAAATATATAGCCCTTGAAACCCCTCATTAGAATAGAAAATTTTTATTTTTTTGTAGAACAAAGTGCTTGCGCTAAAATAAAAATAGCCCCAGCTAAAGTAAAAACTAAAAAAATTAAATTGTTCTACATTTTCCTTTCTAATAAGTTTGTTCATCTTCTTTTCCTCCAATTTTTTTAATCATATATTTTATACGATTATATCAGAATATTTTCATATGTCAATCAAATATGGAATATTTACAATTTTCTTTGAATCTTTATTAGTTTTTTGTAAATTCCCATTTCATTATATCATTCTACTATAGCTCTCTGTTCTCAATATTTGCGATTGCTTTTAAGGTATCCATGAGTGACTTAAATCTCTCCGGTGTGATCGATTGTTGTCCATCGCATTTGGCATTTGCAGGGTCATTGTGTACTTCTATCATTAATCCATCAGCACCCACTGCAATTGCAGCTTTTGCAAGAGGTTCTACTAACCACCATAATCCACCTGCATGGCTTGGATCGACAATTACTGGTAGATGGCTCAATTTCTTTATTACAGGTATTGCACTTAAATCTAGTGTATTTCTTGTATATTGTTCAAAAGTTCTTACCCCGCGTTCACAAAGTATTACCTTTTCATTTCCTTCTGACATGATATATTCTGCAGCCATTAATAGTTCTTCTATTGTAGCAGACATCCCTCTCTTAAGTAGTATAGGGATGTTTGTTTTTCCCACCTCTTTTAGCAAATCAAAATTTTGCATGTTTCTTGCGCCAATTTGAATAACATCCACATCTTCTACAAACTTTTCAACATATTCTGCTGACATAAGTTCTGTAACAATAGGTAGCCCTGTCTTTTCTCTTGCTAATTTTAATAATTCAAGACCATCTTCTTTTAATCCTTGAAAACTATAGGGGGATGTTCTTGGCTTAAATGCCCCACCTCTTAAGAAACTAGCTCCTGACTCTTTAATTTGCTCTGCAATCGTTATAATCTGTTCTTCACTTTCTACAGAACATGGTCCTGCCATTATTGCTAGTTTTTTCCCTCCAACACTTTGATCTCTAACCGATATAACAGAATCTAATGGTTGAAAAAGTCTATTTACTTTTTTATAAGGCTCTTGTACAAATATTAATTTTTCTACATTTCTATTGGCTTTTATTTGATCAGGATCAATTTTACTGGTGTCTCCTACTAAACCTAATAAATAAAAACTTTCCCCTTGAGACGCATGAATAGAACATCCTAAACTTTCCATTTTTCTTCTTATTTTTTCTATTTCTTTCTTTTGTGTGTTTGGTCTCATTACAATAACCATTTATACCCCTCCTAATTTTTTATATAAAAAAAGAAGACCCACCTAATGAGTCTTCCTTGTATAAACGAAACGTATACTATCCATTTATAGTATACCTAGCCTCTTATACAGAAATATATAAATCTTGAAATCGCTCATTAGAATAGAAATTTTTTATTTTTTTGTAGAACCAATAGCTAGCGCTAAAATAAAAATAGCCCCAGATAAAGTAAACACTAAAATAATTAAATTGTTCTACATTTCCCTTTCTAATAAGTTGATCCATTTTATTCGCCTCCAAAATATTATGTTATTATTTGTTTATTGTTTGAAATTATATCAGAAAAAATTCAAATGTCAATAAAATTTTTATTTTTTCAAATTTTTAGTGTAATCATACTTATATTTAAATCATAGGGTTGTTCGGCATATTTATACAAGTAAAAATACTAGAACGCATTTAATTCTCTCCATAATTTTATGGCTCACTAAAATTTTCTGAATATTTGCATTTTTTAATATTCTATGCTATACTATAAATAGATTTTTACTTATCGCTTATACATTACAATTTGTAATGTTTCATATTTGTATAAAAAATGTAATACCTATTCTTTCGAATTTGATCTCCTTTTGAGAATTATCATCTTCTTTTGATCCTAACGCATCACCTGAAGCCATAAACAGGAACAAAGAAATTGATACCTAATCTCTAGCATCACATTGCTAGTTTATTTTCTTATTCTATCATTTTCTAAAAAATGATAAATTTCTATCTAAACTATCTACCTATGTCTTAAATTTTTCTTTTATAGTTTTTAAATATTCCATGTAATATCGCTGAATTCTTTCATGGAAGAAGCGGGGAAACCAATTTTTTGGGGTGAATTTCTTTTGAAAAGGGTTATCTTCTTTCGACCCTAACCCGTCAGCTAACCTCGCAAGCGTAGAAAGAGGAAAATGAGATAAAAACATTTTCCTTTCACTATTTGTTTATATACAATTTTAAAGGAGGATGAAGTAAAATGGATGTAGTAAATGTTTACAAAACCCAAGCTAAAAGCAATCGTATTAAAAAGTTAAGCATAGTTAATACGAGGAGAGCCTCAAAGAATGACTTAGCCCACATATATAGTATTGCTTGCTCTGTGGGGAAAAAAAACAAAACGTCTGAAGACGGTTTTTTAATGGATAACTACGCATCAAATCCAAAATATTTTCAAAATTTTTTTATGGAAAAGCTTCTTGAACTTGAACATTTTTACATTGCAGAAAATAATCAAATTGTTGGATTTTTAATGGCCTATACGAAAGAACAATGGTTAAAATATAATCCTCATTGGATTGAAGAAATTTGTTGGCGTCCAAATTTTGATAAAACCAAATTAGATAACTTTGTAGTTATAGATAAAACAGCAATATTAGCTAATCTAACAGGTAATGGCATTGGTAGCATTCTATATGAAGGCTTGATAAAAGACTTAAAGTCAAAAAATATTAATCATATTTTTTCAGAAACAATCATCAGTCCTACCCCTAATTTCGCATCTCTTTCTTTTAGAAAAAAACAAAAATATAACCTTTCTGGTTTAAGATACGAAGACTATAAAGGCACACTTTATACAGATTTAATCTATCATAAGTCTGTAGACTAATTCTTTTGTTATTTCATAATGAACAAATAATCATTCAAAATATTTTTGAATGATTATTTGTTTTTAATATTTGCCACTTTATTCCTACTACTCTATTCTATTGCTTCATGCAATCTTCTTACAAAATCAAAAACACGTTCTTCAATATCACCTTCTTTTATTCCCGTTTCTATCTTTTTAATAATAGCACTTCCAACAATCAATCCATCAGATATTCCTTTTAAATTTTTTATTGCTTCTTCATTAGATATACCAAATCCAATGGCTAAAGGAACATTCGTATATTTCTTTACTTGATCCATGAAGTTTAATAAATTTTCTTTAAAAAATGTTCTAGTTCCGGTTACCCCTGTTGATGAAATACAATAAACAAACCCCTTTGCATCTTGTACAATTTCTTTTATACGATTCTCTGATGTAGGCGCAACCAAAGGAATTAAGTCTATAGGATAATCTTTCATCTTATCCGTTAATTCTTTTCTTTCTTCTAAAGGAAGATCTGGAATAATCAATCCATCCACACCACAACTTTTGCAGTTTTCCAAAAACCTTTTAATTCCATATCGGAAAATAGAGTTAAAATAAACTAAAAATACAAGAGGGATTTGTGTCTTTTCTCTTACTTTTGAAACCATATCAAAAACATTATCAATATTTGTCCCTGCCTTTAAAGCCCTTTCAGATGCATTTTGAATAATAGGTCCATCTGCTAGAGGATCTGAATAGGGTATACCAAGTTCAATAATATCGGCCCCTGCCTTCTCCATTGTAAGAACTAAGCGCAGGGTTGTATCTAAATTAGGGTCACCACTTGTTATATATGTTATCAGTGCTTTTTTATTTTTTTCTTTTAGTCCTCTAAATTTTTCTGTTATTCTACTGTTCATTCATAATCCCTCCTATAAGCTTCGATACGGTATGCATATCCTTGTCTCCCCTACCCGATAAGTTCAATACGATAATGTCCTCTTTATTTGTGTTAGGTGCTAGCTTCATCAAATAAGCAATAGCATGTGCACTTTCAAGGGCTGGTATAAGTCCTTCCACTTTTGTTAAATATGAAAATGCATTCACCGCTTCATCATCATTAATGACTACATAATTCACCTTCCCACTAGCATGGTAATAAGCATGTTCTGGCCCTATTCCTGGATAATCTAATCCTGCCGATATAGAGTGTACGGGCATAATCTGTCCATATTCATCCTGAAGTAGATACGTCATCATGCCGTGAATCACGCCTATAGAACCCTTCGTAATAGTTGCCGCATGCTTATCTGTATGCACACCAAGTCCTCCTGCCTCAACGCCATAGATCTTTATTTTTTCATCTTGAATAAATGGATAAAACAATCCCATTGCATTACTTCCGCCGCCTACACAAGCAATTAAATAATCTGGATGCCTTCCTTCCTTTTGCATGATCTGTTCCTTTACTTCATCTCCAATAATTCTCTGAAAATCTCTTACCATTGTAGGATAAGGATGCGGTCCTACCACCGAACCTATTACATAAAATGTATCTTCTACATTTGTAACCCAATCTCTTATCGCCTCATTTGTAGCATCCTTTAGTGTTCCTGTTCCGGATGATACGGAATTTACCTTTGCGCCTAACATTTTCATCTTAAACACATTTAATGCTTGTCTTTCTATATCCTCTTCTCCCATATAAATTTCACAGGTTAATTCAAACATAGCACATATAGTAGCCGTTGCAACACCATGTTGTCCCGCGCCCGTCTCTGCAATAATCCGCTTCTTTCCCATTCTCTTTGCAAGAAGCACTTGGCCGATTACATTATTGATCTTATGTGCTCCTGTATGATTTAAATCTTCTCTCTTTAAATAAATCTTTCCCCCGCCAAGCTTCTTTGTTAAATTCTCTGCATAATATAGTGGTGTAGGTCTTCCCGAATATTCCTTCACATAATATTTATATTTATCATTGAAGCTTTTATCATTCTTTATCTTAATAAATTCTTCCTCTAGCTCTATTAACGCATTCATTAGCGTCTCAGGTACAAATTGACCACCAAATCTCCCAAATCTTTTAGGTATATTTTGATTATTCATTACAACCCCTCACCTTCTCAATCAATTTTTTCATTTTTTCAAAGTTCTTTGTCCCCTCTACTTCAACACCACTACTTACATCTACAATCTGCGGTTTAACAATTTTAATTGCATCCTCTACATTATCAGGTGTTAATCCTCCAGCTAATATAATGAATTTATTTTTACTTATATTTGCAATCATTTCCCAGTTAAAAATTTTTCCAGTTCCACCATGTGCTCCTTTTACAAACGTATCTAATAAACATCCATCTATTTTGTATGCTTCTAATGCCTTTAAACTATTTTCATCTTTTATTCTAAATGCCTTCCATACTTCTTTTTCATAAGAATGGCAAAATTCTGGAGGCTCTTCTCCATGAAACTGAAGTATATCTAAATTACAAAACTTTTCAATTTTATTGACTTCGTAAACAGAATGATTTAAAAATACGCCTACTGTTTTTATACTTTTATCTAATTTACTTATTAATTCTTTTGCTGTATCCATATCAATCTGTCTCGTACTCTTTGCAAATACAAACCCCACATAGTCTGGTTTTAGCGCATTGGCATATAAGATATCTTCTTCTCTTTTTAAGCCACAAATCTTTATCTTAGCCAATAGAATTCCCCCTAAGCTCTCTTAACTTTTCATCGATAGATTTTGCTCTCATTAGACTTTCTCCTATAAGTACACCATCTACCCCTAAATTTTTAAGAAAATCCATATCTTTTTTTGTATTAATACCACTTTCACTAATGATTGTCTTAGATTTTGGGATATGTTTTATAAGGTTTTGTGTTGTTTCAATCCTTGTTTCAAAGGACTTTAAATTTCTATTATTAATACCAATAATTTCTGCTTGTGTATCTAACACTACCGATAATTCCAATTGATTATGAACTTCTACTAAACACTGTAGTCCTATCTTGTTTGCTATATCTTGAAAATCAATCAATTCATCTTTTGATAAAATAGCTGTAATCAAGAGAATCGCATCTGCTCCTAATGCCTTAGATTGATAGATTTGGTAAGGATCAATAATAAAATCCTTTCTTAATATAGGGGTATCTATTTGTCTTCTTACCTCTTTTAAATATTCATTTTTACCTTGGAAAAATTTTTCCTCTGTAAGTATCGATATCGCGTCAACCTTATTTTCGTCATAAATTCTTGCAATCTCAAATGGATCAAACTTTTCTTTTATAATGCCCTTAGAAGGAGATGCCTTTTTTACTTCAGCAATAATACTGAGTTGCTTATTTCCTTTTATCGCTTTCTTAAAATCTCTTGTTTCATCAGATAATTCTATTTGATCCATAATAAAGGCCATAGGGATATATATCTTTTCTTCTTCTACTTTTTTCCTTTTATAATTTACGATTCTATCTAAAATCATTGTCTCATCCCCTGACTAAGCTTTACTAATTGATTTAATTTTTCTAAAGCAAGCCCTTTATCTATAACTTCTGTTGCCTTAATTAATCCTTCTTCTAAAGAATCTGCTTTCTTTCCAACATATATGGCTGCTGCTGCATTTAGTAATACCATATTTCTCTTTGATCCACTTTCTCCTTTTAGTACATTTAATAGAATCTCTGCATTCTCTTTTGGTTCTCCTCCTGCAATTTCTTCACTGCTAGCCAATGGTATATGAAAATCTGTTGGATCTACATAATAGTTTCTTATTTCCCCATTTTTTAATTCACTTACCTTTGTTCTTGTAGTAATTGTGATCTCATCCAAACCATCTAATCCATGTACAACCATCGCTCTCTCAATACCTAATTCTTTTAATACTCTTGCTAGTACAATGGTTAGTTTCTCATCAAATACACCAAGGACCTGGCCCTTAGCCCTTGCTGGATTTGTTAATGGGCCAAGGATATTAAATATCGTTCTAATTCCTAGCTCTTTTCTTGGCCCTATTGCATGCTTCATAGCCTTGTGAAAATTTGGTGCAAACATAAAGCCTATATTTAGTTCATCTGCACATTTTTTTACCTCTTTCGGATTAAGATCAATATTTACCCCTAAATTTTCTAAAACATCCGCACTACCACATTTACTTGAAACACTTCGATTTCCATGCTTCAGTACACTAACTCCTGCCCCTGCTGCAACAAACGCTACTACTGTTGAAACATTAAATGTATTTCCGCCATCTCCACCTGTTCCACATGTATCTATTGTATACTCTGTATTTGTATTGATTTTATAAGCCTTATCAATCATGACCTTAGCAGCACCAACAATCTCCTCTATTGTTTCACCTTTCATTCGAAGTGCTGTCAAAAAACTGCCTATTTGTGATGAGGTTGCTTTCCCCTCCATAATCATGTTCATCGTCTCTATCATCTCATGCTCTGTAAGGTTTTTGTTTTTTATAAGCTTTTCTATTGCAAACTTTATCATATTCCTTACCTCCCCTTATAAAGCGATAAAATTTTTAAGTATTTCCTTCCCATATTGCGTAGCGATGGATTCTGGGTGAAACTGCACCCCATGTATAGGATATTTTTTATGCTTCAATCCCATAATTTCACCTTCAAGACTTCTAGCTGTAATGGTTAATTCTTGTGGTAAAGATTCTTTCTCTACAATCAAAGAATGATACCTTGTTACTATTAATGGATTTTCGATACCTTCAAACAAATCTATACCATTATGTGTAATCTCTGAAGTTTTCCCATGAATCCTATTTTTAGCATGTACAACCTTTCCTCCAAATGCTTCACCTATTGCCTGATGTCCTAAGCATACACCAAGGATTGGTATGCTTTTTCCTAGTTTTTCAATTACCTCAATAGAGATACCTGCTTCTTTTGGAAACCCTGATCCAGGAGAAATAATAATATGGGAAATTTCCATTTTCTCTAAATCTTCAATGATCACTGCATCATTTCTAATAACTTTAATATCTGGATTGATTTCTCCTACATATTGATACAAATTATAGGTAAACGAATCATAATTATCTATTATTACGATCAAACTTTCTCCCCCTCTGCTTTTCTGATTGTCTCTATCAGTGCTTTTGCTTTCCTAATTGTCTCCTCATATTCACTTTCTGGATTTGAATCTGCAACAATTCCCGCACCTGCCTGTATATAAGCAAATCCGTCCTTAAAAACAATGGTTCTTATAGCAATGCATGTATCCATATTCCCATTAAATCCAACGTATCCAACAGCCCCTGCATATACACCTCTTTTATTATTTTCAAGTTCATCAATAATTTCCATCGCCCTCACCTTTGGCGCTCCTGATACCGTTCCAGCAGGTAAACAAGCTATTAAGCCGTCATACATATCATAGTCTTTCATCTTTTCTCCAATTACATTTGATACAATATGCATGACATGAGAATATTTTTGTATTTCCATAAATTGATTTACTTCAACGGATCCAAATTTTGATATTTTTCCAATATCATTTCTTGATAAGTCTACAAGCATCAAGTGTTCAGCTCGTTCCTTCTCATCTTTTAATAATTCGGTCGCATATTTTTCATCTTCTTCTATTGTTTTTCCCCTTGGTCTTGTTCCTGCTATAGGGCATGTTTCAATTGTATCTCCCTTTACCTTTACTAACAGCTCTGGTGATGATCCTACCAGATGATATTCTCCAAAATCTATATAAAACATATAAGGTGAAGGATTTAATGTTCGTAATGTTCTATATGCTTTAAATGGATTCACTTCTGTTTTCACCTTCAACCGTTGAGATAATACAACCTGAAATATATCTCCATTCTCTATATATTCTTTTGCACGCAAAACTTTTTTTATATAGGCTTCTTTTGTTTCATTACTCAAATAATTTACTTTTTCTAAATGATTTTCTTTTTCATCTTCTAAATCAAAATCATTTTCTAATATTTCTCGCTTTATTTCTTCTAATCTCTTCACCCCATCTTTATATAGCGCTTTCATTTTGCTTCCTATTGACAGATTTACTATGATCTTTATTCTTTGTTTTAAATGATCATAGACAATCACTTCCTCCGCCAATAGTAGATGTACATCTGGCATTTTCATATCGTCAAAATTAATATGCTTTAAATCCTCATAATTTCTTATCACATCATAGCCTATATAGCCTACTGCTCCACCAACAAAATCATCCTTCTCATCTATTTGAGGTATTTTATAATCGCCCATTATGTTTTTTAAAATCTCTATAATATTCCCATTTTTATGAATTACCTCATCTTCTTTTTCCACCAATACTTGATCTCCATAGCTCTTAATACGCATAAAAGGTTTTCTCCCTATATATGAATACCTCCCCCACTTATTTCCTCCCTCAACACTTTCTAAGAGATAACTATTTTTGTCTTTACATAGTTTCTTAAATAAAGTAATGGGTGTATCCATATCTCCTCCTATTTCCATGGAGATAGGTATCATTTTCTGTCCTTTGCTCATTTCTATAAAATTTTGATATTTTGGATAAATCATATATTCCCTCCTCATTTAGGTAATAAAAAAACACTTCATCCCTATATTTAGGGACGAAATGTTATACATTCCGTGTTGCCACCCTGATTAGATAAAATCCTATCTTAAAATATATAACAAAACAAAAAAACATCTCAATCCTATATCCTAGGACGAAATGTTTATATTCCGCGTTGCCACCTATTTTTAGATAGTCTACCTATCTCACTCTTATAAGTACAGAAATAAATAAAATTATTTCGATACCCTGTCTCTGTAACGTAAGACTTACGGCAAATGCTACTCTCCTAGGATTTCACACTGCTTCTCATGGAACCATTCAGTAAACAATCCACATCAGGCTTCCACCATTCCCGACTCGCTGCGCTTTCATGTATTACCTACTTTTCCCAATCATCGAATTTATTTATTAAATACTTTTTTTAAGATTATAATATTAATTCTGAATTTTGTCAACAATTATTTTGAAAATAAATTTTTATTTATGTGCTATTTTAATCTTAATCCATCTTCCGTTTGTTCTACCTTATTTTCCTTTAGTAATCTTCCAACGGCCCTTTTAAAAGCAGATTTGCTCATTTTCAAATGGTATTTGATTGTTTCTGGATTACTCTTATCATGTAGTGAAAGAAATCCACCTTTTTCGTTTATTTCTTTTAAAATTTTCTCTGCATCCACGTCCATCTGCTGATACGCACTCTTTCTAGGAGATAAATTTAGCTTTCCATCTTCTCTAATCTCTACAATCCGTACCTCTATCTGATCTCCATTTTTTATTTCATGAAAGTATTCATTTTTAGGGATTAATCCAATATATTCGTTGTCTACTGCTACGAAAGCACCCATATCTTTTTTGACCAGATAAACGGTTCCTTGGACTTGATCGCCTTTATTATAAGGCCCTCCTGTTTTTAAATATTTTTCAATATTCGTCGTAACACTTAATCGATCACTTTTATCTATGTAAACAAAAATCAAATAACTTCTTCCTACTTGCACCTTGTATCGTTGTTCTGCAAAAGGCAAAAATAAATCTTTCTCTAATCCCCAATCTAAAAATGCCCCTATCTCTGTAGTTTGCGTAACTTCTAGATAAGCCAATTCCCCCACTTGTGCAAGCGGTTTCTTCATTGTTGCAATCAAACGATCCTCAGAATCCCTATAGATAAAGACTTCTAAAGTATCTCCTTCTTGCGCATCTTTTGGCAATTGATTATTTGGAAGGAGAATATTATCGCTTGGATTATCTGTTCCTCCATCTAAATATGCCCCTATCGGTACAATATTTGCAATTTCCAATGCATGAAACTTACCAATTTCTATCATAGTCTATTTCCACCTTTACGTTTATTATTCAAAGCTTATTTTTTACTCAAATTTACCTATTTATTTATAGATTTATTAATTCCTAAGGGTTGCTTTGATTCTATTAGGATGTAAAAGAAGGTCAAACACATCTTCTATCGCATTTACCACAATATCACAATGGCAAAGAAGCTTTCCACAACATCCTTCTTTTCCAATAATACCCATAGAGATTACACTCTCTTGAATCATGATGATATCATTATATCCATTCCCGACACAAATGGTTTTCTCTTTACCTAGATTCTTTACAATCTCACTTTTACATATACCTACATTTTCATGTGGAAAAGTTTTTATATTCACATCAAGATCTTTACATGCTTCTTTGACAGTACCATATGTATCAGCTGTGAGTATATATACATTAAAATTATTTTTGATTTTCATAAGCATTTCTTTTATAGATTGTGACATCTCTCCATCTACTGCAAGCGTACCATTATAGTCAAACACAACATTTTCAATTTCTACACCTGCTCTCCCAGGTATCTCTAATTTTAACATACGTACTCCTTTCACTATGTAACTTTTGTATTTTACAAGTATCATTGTATATCTATTTCATTTACGAATCAATCTTTTCAAACCATTAAAGTGTATTTAAATGAAATTTTTATTTATGATTCTAATATATATTCCAGATACTACCTATAAGTTTATTTTATAAAGGAGAAAAGATCCATAAAAAAAATTTAGTCCCTCTAAGGAAACGCTAAATAATTGTATTAAATTTTGCAAAGCTTTTGCAAAAAATATTTAAAAACCCCACAAACATACTGCTTGTGGGGAAAACATTGCATTTATTTTATCTTACAAACTTACCCGTAATTGGATAAGAATAATCTATCCCATCACATATTCTAATTACTGCAATAATAGGGAAAATTAATCCAGCCCCCCAAATTAAAATTAAGAATGGTATCCCAATTAACACAAAACTTAAAACACCAAAAATAGCACCCAGAACAATCATTCCTATTTGAAATATCAATGCTTCTTTTGCTTGGTTTCTTATAAAGATGTCCCCCGTTAATAACATAATAACAATTGGCGCGAGTACAGGAAATCCTACCATCCATCCTAAATGGGCTATACCACATAATAGCTTTTGCTCTGTTGTTAGCATCATTCACCTCTCCTTATTTCTCTATCTTTCCTGAAATTTTACATTTTTCATTATATCACATATAATCACATATAAAAGCAATGTATGGTATATTTTTCTACACTTAGATAATTCCACTCTCTATTTTAAAGGTGTAGACCTTTTCATGATATCTGCATATGATGTAAGCATATTAGAAAATATAATAATGTGACAAGGAGGAAAATGTAATGACAATCGCTGCTTTCTTTGATATTGATGGTACCTTGTACCGTAATTCTTTAATGGTTGAACACTTTAAAAAGCTTGTGAAATACGAAGTACTCGATGCATCCTTATGGCATAACCATGCAAAAAACACTTATAACAATTGGGACAAACGACAAGGAAATTATGATGATTATCTCCTTGAAATCGCCCAGATTTATATAGATTCTATGAAAGGACTCAATGCAAAACAGATGGATTTTATTTCAAATCAAGTAATCCAGCTAAAAGGGGATCGCGTCTATCGCTACACCCGTGAACGTATTCATTGGCATAAAAAGCATAATCATAAAATTATTTTTATTTCTGGCAGCCCATCTTATCTTGTAGAAAAAATGGCCCATAAATACAATGTGCTAGATTTTAAAGGAACAGAATATATTACTGACAAAGATGGTTTCTTTACTGGTGAAATTATACAAATGTGGGATGCTGAAAACAAACAAAAATCCATGCTTTCCTTTAAAGAAAAATATAATATTTCCATGGAAAATAGTTATGCCTATGGGGATACAAATGGTGATTTCTCTATGTTCCAGATGGTTGGTCATCCCATTGCGATTAATCCAACAAAGGAATTGTTGCAAAATATTTTTGAAGATGAAAAAATGAAAAAAAAGATTGCCATTATTGTTGAAAGAAAAGATGTCATATATAGCTTAGATACAAATATAAAGATTTTTTGATGTATGTTTTCTTTTACTTTGCACACAATAATACTATATTGGTATAAAGTTATTCTATGAAGGAGGATTTTTATGACCCAAAAAACAATGCGTGGCATTGTAGGCAAAAAATTGCCTACAACCAATCATAGAGAAGATGTGGGCGTTGGTATAAGTTTTACTGAAGAACATGTTTCTGATTCAGCATCTATTGAAAAAATAGTAACCAATAAAAAAAGAAAACAAGGTTTAAAATAGGATCAAAAAAATTTGGGCACCCTTTGGTGCCCATTTCTATAGATTTATTCAATTCCATATTTCCACAGTTTCTCATATAAACTTGATCTACTAATATTAAGAATCTTTGCAGCCTTTGTTCTATTTTCATTTACACGCTTTAGACAATCTAGTATTGCTTCTTTCTCTACATCTTCTAATATGTTCTTTAATTCCCGATCTCCTTGAGTCTTTATACTTACCTCTGTTTTTCTTATATGCATAGGCAGGTGACTAACTTGTATTTCTTTGCCATAATCAACTAAATTTATGGCCCTCTCTAAAACATTCTCTAATTCCCTTACATTTCCTGGCCAATCATAGCTTTTTAAATACTTTATAGCTTCTGTAGAAATTTTTGTTGCATAGTTTCCAACTTCTTCTGATATTTTTATTAATAAATGCTGAATAAGTGGTTCTAAATCATCCATACGTTCCCTCAACGATGGTATATGAATGGTCATGACATTTAAACGATAATATAAATCTTCTCTAAATTCTCCCTTTTCCACCATTTCTTCAAGATTTCGATTGGTGGCAGTAATAATTCTTACATCCAAAGATATGCTTTTACTTCCTCCTACTCGCTCAACTTCTTTTTCCTGTAACACGCGTAAAAGTTTTGCCTGCATATTATGTGGCATATCGCCAATTTCATCAAGAAAAATACTTCCTCCATTGGCTAACTCAAATTTACCAATCTTTCCTCCCCGTTTTGCTCCTGTAAAAGCACCTTCTTCATATCCAAAAAGTTCAGATTCTAAAAGATCAGAAGGTATTGCCGCACAATTTACTTTTATAAATGACCCCATAGCTCGATTACTCGCTGCATGAATAGCATGCGCAAATAGTTCTTTACCCGTTCCACTCTCCCCTCGAATCAGTACATTAGAATTTGTATGGGTAACCTTTTCAGCCAAATATTTTGTATCTTGCAGTTTATCACTTCTCCCAATTATATTTTCAAAGCTATATTTTGCACCACTCACTTCTTTTAATGCAGCTTTATAATATTTTAGTTCGTTTTCTATTTGGTTTATTTTAGAAGCTAAAACATTTACTTCTTGTACATCTTTAAACATAATCTTTCCTATCGCCCCTACTACTTTGCCTTCTTTATATATGGGCGTTCTCATAACCACGATATTTTTTCCCTTTACTTTTTGCACTTCACCAATCTCTTCTTTTCCAGTCTTTACAACAATATGTAGTCTAGTTGTATCAATAATTTCTGTGGCATGCTTCCCTATAATATTTTTTTTATCTCTTGCCAAAAATTTCGCATAGGGGTCATTGATCATAATAATATATCCTTTTTCATCTACCACGATGATTCCTTCATATGCATTATCAATAATAGTTCTTAAAATTTCAGAAGCATTTTTTTCATTTTCTAATTCTTGAGTAACTCTTCTTAAGTCTGTAATATCTTGAAAAATCGCTACTGCTCCTACAATTTCATGATCCTTAATAATGGGCGTTCTATTAATAATTAAGGGTCTACCATTAAAAATCTGTTTTTTCCCTAACTCCCCGTCTCCAGTTTTTAATACTTCTGGAAGTCTCGAATCCACAAGTACTTCATATATGGATTTGCCTATCGCCTTTTCTGACTCCATTCCTAATATTTTCTCTGCCGAATGATTATAAACAATCACCTTTTCATTTTGATTAATCGCAATAATGCCATTATAAGTAGAGTCTAATATTGCATGAAACTCATTGTCAAGATATTGCTGTCTCTGAAAATACGTTTTAATAATTTTATCTTTTCGAAGAAAACCTTTGAAACATTGTTCTTTATCTACAACAACAATATGTTGATCAATTATTGAAAAGATTTTTTCAATTTCATCATTTTCTTTAACCATAACAAATTTATTTTTTATGAGTTCATCAATACTTCCAAAGGAAAGTTCTTGATCCAATATAAAATCACATAAGTTATTTTTCGAAATAACATTTTGAACATGGCGCCTTCCATCTACAATAGGGATAAATTCTAAAAAATGATCCTTTAATAAAGATACAGCCTCTTCTATCTGTGCGTTTCCTGTAAGAAATAATTCACTATATGTGGTATAGTCCTTTACTTTCATCGGCTATGCCTCCTCAATCCTCCAAAAATACTCATTAATACCCCCATTATATCATAATTTCATCATTTTTTTGTTTTAGCAATAAATTTACAGATATTTTCCTATTACTACCTATTTATATATTTTTTTGAAATAAATTGACAATCATTCTCACCTATTGTATACTAATGCTATCATATGAAGGTAATCTATCGCAATCACATAATAATGATTTTTATTTTGTAATTATATAATTATCACTTTTACCTTAAGGAGGTAATCTTATGACACTTGATTTAATTGATAAAGGTCAAAAACTAGAAGTCATACACATTCCTGATGCATCTATTCGCGCACAAGCTATTCGTTTAGGTATCTACGAAGGCGCCAAATTAGTATGTTCTGAAAAATTACCTGCCGGTCCTGTTATTCTTCAGAATAGAATGCAAGAGATTGCTATCGGAAGAAATTTAGCAAAAAAAATAGCTATCAAATCCATATCATAAGCTTTTAAACGGAGGTTTTTCAATGAGTTGTCATAATCCAATCGCTGATCTATCTATACCACAAGGTTCAAAAAAAATCGTTCTAGCAGGTAATCCTAATGTTGGAAAATCTGTATTCTTTAACGCATTAACTGGTTTATATGTAGATGTTTCAAACTTCCCTGGCACAACCGTTGATATTAGTGTGGGAAAATACAAAGATGCTGTAGTTATGGATACTCCTGGTGTTTATGGCGTATCTTCTTTTAATGATGAGGAAAGAGTTGCAAGAGATGTTATTCTTTATGCAGATGTAATATTAAATGTTGTTGATGCAGTCCATCTTGAAAGGGATTTATTCTTAACCCAACAAATTATTGATATGGGTATCCCTGTTGTTATTGCTTTGAATATGATGGATGAAGTCAAAAGAAATGGATTAATAATTGATATAGAAAAATTATCTAAAGAACTAGGTGTAGAGGTAATCCCTACAACTATCACCAAGAAAGAGGGCTTAGACAAAATCCACGCAGCGCTTGATCGCGCAAAGATTGGCAATCCCATCTCTGAAATAAAGTCATTGATGGATAGCGTTGTTGACAAAGTACATGTTCCTGCAGAAGCACTTCTTGTACTTGAAGAAGATGAAAATGTGTTAGACCGACATAATCTTGACAATAATTATGAACAAAGAGAATATATTTATAAAATAAGAAGAAATCATATAGATGCGATCATAGATACGATTATTGTAGAGACCAATAAAGGTGCATCTTTCAAAACAAAGCTAGGAAGATGGATGTTGAGACCCCTAACTGCTATTCCTATTTTGTTTTTAATGCTTTTCTTAACTTATGAATTAATTGGTGTCTTTGTAGCTCAAACGATAGTAGGTATCACAGAAGAAGTAATTATGGGACAATATTATTATAATTTTATCATGGGAATCATGACAAATTTTGTGAATGAGGGAAACTTCATAGGACAACTACTTATCGGAGAATTTGGCATACTCACCATGGCACCTATTTACTTATTTGGTTTGTTACTTCCTTTGGTAGCTGGATTTTATTTCATTCTTTCGCTAATGGAGGATTCTGGATATTTGCCTAGAATAGCTGCTTTAGTGGATCGTCTTCTTACAGGCCTTGGTTTAAACGGTCGCGCTATTATTCCTATTATTCTTGGCTTTGGTTGTGTAACGATGGCAACCATCACAACGCGTTTATTAGGTTCTAAACGAGAGCGGTTTATTGCAACCATGCTTTTAGGTCTAGCCATCCCTTGTTCTGCACAACTTGGTGTAATCATAGGGCTGATCGCCCCACTAGGTGGAAAAATGCTTTTATTATACACTATTACTATTTTTATTGTATTTACATTAACTGGAACACTTTTAAATAAAATTATGCCTGGAGCATCTACAGATTTATTAATAGATCTTCCGCCTATTCGGATTCCTATTTTAAAAAATGTACTTAAAAAGACATATATTAAATCAAAAATGTTTATATTAGAAGCAGGTCCATTATTTGTTTTGGGGGCTGCCATCATAACACTATTGCAATATAGCGGTACACTTGAAATCATTTCGGATGCTTTAGCACCTATTACTGTAGGCTTTTTAAAACTTCCTAAAGAAACTACGCAGACTTTTATTATGGGTATTATAAGACGTGATTTTGGTGCCGCAGGACTAAATATTTTAGCTGAACAAGGTCTACTCAATCCATTACAAGTAGTCGTTTCTCTTGTTGCCATTACTTTGTTTGTGCCTTGTATTGCAGCCATTATGGTCGTTTTTAAAGAAAGAAGTTGGCAAGAATCTGTTATTATTTGGGTAGGTAGTTTTGTCATCTCATTCTTAACAGCAGGAATTCTTGCACAAATTGTTTTATAAAATTCGCTTATTGCTATACAACAGCGCATATCATTAACGAAATAATAAGAAAACCCTTGTGTCCATGCACAAGGGTTTTCTTATTATTCTTTCTTTATATTCCAGTACACCACAAAGAATAAAATAAAGATGCCACTATTTACTAGTATAAAAGATCTATATGAAAAACGGTCTTTCTTTTTTTCTTTATTTTCTTGGTTTATAGTTTTTTCTTTATGCATTGTTAGATTTTTTTCTTTGATTTCATATTTTTCTTTTATTGTAGTAGGTAAATGGTTTATTTCTTGTTCTGCCCACACCACAATCCCTTGATTGTCATTTTGTAATTTTATGATTTTGTTTAATACTTGTATATATTGATCTGTATCTCCACTCATTTTATATAATGTAGCCAACTTGTACAAATTTCTTTCGTCAAAGATGCCATTGGTTTTAAAATAATAAGCTGATTCTTTATATTTTCCTTTTTCCATCAAAATCATTGCACGATAATAATCTAGTAAATTAATGACCTTTAATGCATATTTAGATACCTGTTTGTCTGCATGATTCTTATATTGCTCTACTTTATTCATATTCTCCCATGCTACATCATAATTCCCTTGTAAATAATCATCATATACTTTCTTTGCTAAATTTTGTATCTTCCCTTTTTCTTTCTCACTTTTATCATAGGGCTTTTCTAATAATTCTTTTTGTTTTATTTTTATATAATCTTTATCATAAACAATAATATCAAAATCTGGATCTAACTCATAAAATTCCCAAATAATTTTCTTTTCTTCAGGTAGAACTTTAACTTTAACATCTTCATTGTTTTTATAAATATCATAATCTATCAATTCCAAGTTCTCTGGGTCAAATGCTTTATCATATTCTATAGTAACTTTTCCATAGTGGATCGGTTCATTCCAGGTAGCACCACTCTTTACAATATATTTGATCAATTCCCATCCTTTCTCATCATAAACACGATCCATCCAGTAAGTATTTACTACTTTATATACATCTTCTTCATCAAATGTCATTTCCCATACATACTCATTCGGATATGCTTCTTCTTTTAATCCTTTTTTTATCGTAACCGCAGATTTTTTCCCATTTATATACGTTTGAAAATCAAACAAACTGCTATAAGCAGGAAATCCGACCATGATTTTTTCTTTTTCTTCGCTTTTTTTTAATACAAATTCACAACGAACATAGATCCTATCCTCTTTCATTTTAATTTCTACTGTCTCTGCCACCATTTGAACAGATGTATCAGATATCGGATATATTGTATTCCCAATTTCCCCTATTATACTATCATTTGCATAAACAATCGTACTAAGCATATATAGGATCCCTAATAGGATGAGTAACTTTTTCATAGTATTTCCTCTTTTCAATATTTTTCTTTATTTTAATAACTTCTAAAGAAAAAGAGCTCCATAGAGCTCTTACTTATCTAGTTGCGCTGCAAAATACCAGTTTTCATTTTCATTTACAAATTTCAGTTTATATGTAAATGTATCATTTTCATAAGTTTCTATAGCATCTACATAAATAATCTTTTCACTATCATATGTAAAATTTGAATAATTTAATTCCTTTAATTGACCTTTTCCATTATCTACAATAATATTTTTTAATCGAAATAAACTAAATTCCTCAGGTATATTTCTTTTGTACATTTCACTTGATATTGTATAAATTAATTTTCCTGCTTCCTTATGGGTAAGCTGCTCATTGGCAGTTCTTTGAATAATCTCTTTCCAAATATCTAAAACATGGTATAGATCATTTAATTTTGAAATTTCAATAGGAGGTAATTCTTCTAATACTTCTTCTATTTGTGGTTCTTCTTGTTCTTCTATTTGCTCATTATCTATCTCTTTTTCTTTTTGAACTACTGGAAATCCTTCTGCTTCTGCCTGTCCAACAAGAAAATATCCAGCAAATATTCCTACAAATCCTCCAAACATAATAAACACAAAAAATACTATGATGCCTGTTATTGTATTTTTATGATCCACAAGATGCCCCCCACCTTAGTCATTTAAATTTTTTCACATCCATATTTTATCACAATTCATATTTTATCACAATTCATAATGTTTTTCATTACTTTCATTTAGAAATAGGTAAAAATACCTGTTTCCACTTAATTGGCCTGAACTTTACTTTTTAAACATTTTGTAAAAAATACTCTAAATTCGAATTAAAAAACACTTTTTTTTTTATTTTATTTTTAAGTTGTTCATCCATACCTCTACATCAATTTATCGAAAATTAATAAAAATTCAAAAAATAGCATTGACATAAAAGAAATATTCATATAAACTTACTATTAAATTAATAAAAACTAAATATCTATCTCTTATTAAGAGTGGTGGAGGGATTTGGCCCTATGAAACCCGGCAACCGGCATATTATATGCAACGGTGCTAATTCCAACGGTATATTACCGACAGATGAGATTGTTAGAATAAAAAACTTCTTTCACTCTCGAAAGAAGTTTTTTTAATATGAAAGGAAGGTGCAATATGTCTACAAAGAAGACTTACGAGGAAATCAACGAAAAAATTAAAAATGGTAATGCTATTGTAGTTAGCGCTGAAGAAGTTATTGATCTTGTAAAGGAGAAAGGAATCAAAGAAGCGACAAAATATGTGGATGTAGTCACAACTGCAACTTTTGGACCTATGTGTTCAACAGGAGCATTTTTAAACTTTGGTCATACCGACCCGCCCATTAGAATGACTAATGTCTTATTAAATGATGTACCCGCATATGCTGGTCTTGCTGCTGTGGATTCTTATATTGGTGCTACAGAAATTTCAAAAAGTAAAGGAATTGCATATGGAGGTGCCCATGTCATTTGTGATTTGATAGATGGAAAAAAAGTCCATCTACAAGCAACTTCTCCAGGAACTGATTGTTATCCAAGAGTAGAAACAGATACCTATATCACAAAAGATTCCATTAATGAAGCCTATTTATTCAATCCAAGGAATGCTTATCAAAATTATAGTGCTGCAATCAATACATCCCAAAATCCCATCTATACTTATATGGGTGTGCTACAGCCATATATGGGAAATATCAACTATTGTACTGCTGGACAATTAAGTCCTCTTTTCAATGACCCCTTGTACCGAACCATTGGTATCGGCACAAGAATCTTTCTTGCAGGAACAGCAGGATATATTTCATGGCAAGGAACACAATTTCATTCTGGTCGTGAAAGAGATGAAAATGGTATTCCTATATCTCCAGCAGCAACCTTGGCAGTTATTGGTGATTTAAAGAAAATGAGTACAGAATATATAAAACCAGCAGTTTTCGAGGGGTATGGCGTTTCAATGTTTGTTGGCATTGGTATACCTATCCCAATACTTGACGAAGAAATGATGAAATGTGTCTCTATTAAAGATGCAGATCTTTATACAAGTATCGTAGATTATAGTGTTCCTAAAAGAGATAAACCAACACTAGGCAGAGTAAGTTATGCACAACTTAGAAGTGGTTCTATCAATTTGAATGGGAAAATAATTAAAACCGCACCGATTACAAGTTTATATAAATCAAGAAAGATTGCTCAAGCGTTGAAAAAACAGATTGAAGAAGGTAAGTTTTTCCTTCAACAGCCTATTGAAGCATTTCCACAAAATAACCGTTTAAATTCTCTTGAGATCATTGATAACGAGGAGGAATAAGTCATGAAAAAAAAGATTTTTTTAATCTTCCCACCCCATTTAACAGACCAACCTATTACCTATAACCTAATCAAAAAATATGATTTGAAAACAAATATATTAAGTGCTGCGATCAATTACAATACAAAAGGTACCCTTTTATTAGAACTTGAAGGGGATGAATCTAATATATTATCAGGAATCAACTATCTTGAAAGTATTGGCATTCACATTGACCGCATTCATACAACAATATATTGGGATGAAAAAGCTTGTGTACATTGTGGGGTTTGTACAGCTGTTTGTCCTTCAGATGCCTTAAATCTCGATACAAACAGTTGGCGATTATCTTTCAATGCTGAAAAATGTTTAGGATGTAATCTTTGTATAAAAGCGTGTCCTTTAAAAATTATAACTAATGGTTTATAGGTGATTTTTATGTATGAAAAAAGATTTTATCGAGAATATATGAAACCAAATGATTTTATTAATTTTACTGTAATAGAGCAAGAATCTGATTTGCACATATCTGCAAAATGTAATCTAGATAAAGAAGCAAAACAATACTTGCTCAAATATAGAGAAGAAATTAAAGATTATGCATCCCTCCATAAAGATTTTTATACGAGTTTAATACCTTTAGAATCTTCAAAAAATGCTACAGAACTGATAAAACATATGATCCAAGCATCTTCTTTCGCGAAAGTTGGCCCTATGGCTACAGTTGCTGGTGCCATATCCCAGTATGTTGGTTTATCGCTACTACAATACACAGATGAAATCATTATTGAAAACGGGGGAGATATTTTTATAAAAACAACTCATAAAAAGAAGATATTAGTTTATGCGGGTAACTCCCCCTTTTCAAATAAAATTGCTTTATCTATCTCTCCTGAAGATACCCCTTTGGGTATATGTACCTCAGCTGGAAAGGTAGGGCACTCTCTTAGCTTTGGACGCGCAGATGCAATTGTTGTTTTATCAAAAGATACCCTTCTTGCAGATGGGGTAGCAACAGCTATAGGTAATATGATTGTTACATCTGAAGATATCCATAAAGGCATTGCATATGGAAAATCAATAGAAGGAATAGAAGGACTTCTCATCATTATTGATGATAAAATGGGAACTTGGGGAAATATTACATTCGTCCAACCATAAAAATTAAATATATTCTATTAAGGAGTGTTATAAATGCAAATAAAAAATTTATATAAAAATAAAAAGCCAGTGATTTCTTTTGAAATATTTCCCCCTAAAAAAGATGGACCTATAGATACCATCTATCATACAATCGATGCATTAAAAGATTTAAAACCGGATTTTATTAGTGTTACTTATGGTGCAGGGGGAAATACGGTCAATAAAACAGTTGAAATTGCTTCTATCATTAAAAATATATATCATATTGAATCTTTAGCACATCTTACCTGTGTTACTTCTACAAAAGAAGAAATAGAAAATATTTTGAGCCAGTTAAAGCACATGAATGTAGAAAATATACTTGCACTTCGAGGAGATTTTCCGAAAGATCCAAATTTTAAGTTTCCTGATCCTCTTCATTATCAATATGCAAAAGATCTTGTTACACATATACAGTCAAAGAATAATTTTAGTATCGGTGCAGCATGTTATCCAGAAGGACATATTGGGTGTGATTGTTTAGATAAAGACCTTTTTCATCTAAACACAAAAATAAATACCGGCGCTGATTTTTTAATTTCACAACTTTTTTTCGATAATGAAATTTTTTATAGTTTCAAAGAAAAATTAAATGTACAAAATAGTCATATACCCATTTCAGCAGGGATTCTTCCAGTGATTAATAAAAAACAAATCGATCATATCGTATCTCTTTGTGGCTGTCATATGCCAAAGAAATTTATTCGAATTATTGAAAAATATGCGGATAAACCTGAAGCCCTAAAAGAAGCAGGTATTGCTTATGCTGTAGAACAAATTATAGATCTACTTTCATGGGGTGTTGATGGCATTCATATCTATACCATGAACCGCCCAAAAACGACTCGGAAAATAGTTGAAAGTATTTCAACTATAAGAAATGTATTAACAGAGGCATAAATTATGGATATTCATAAAAAAGAAGTACTGCGTTATTTAGGGTATCATAGCGAAAAAATTGACTATTTAACAAATCAACTCATTGATGCATCCATAGAAGAAGTAAAAAAAACTACAAATGTAAATTATGTGTATAATATATTTGATATTGAAAAATCAAATCATAAAGTCTTTCTTAAAGGAACTTCTTTAGTTTTTGAAGGAAATGACATAACTAATCATCTTCTATATGCTAAAAAATGTGCAATTATGGCTGTAACCCTTGGTAATTTTATTGATCAGAAAATAAGATATTATAGTAAAATTGATTTGACAAAAAGTCTTATTTTCGATGCAGTTGCTACTACATTCGTAGAATCTTTCTGCAATAAGGTAGAAGAAGAAATAATCGAATTTGCAGAAACACATGATTTTCATACAACTTACCGATATAGTCCAGGTTATGGAGATTTTCCACTCTCCATTCAACCAAAAATCATTCAAACTTTAGATACACAACGTAAAATAGGCTTAGCCGTTACAGATAATTTCATTCTAACTCCTAGAAAATCTGTCACTGCAGTGATTGGTCTACAAAATAATCCTGCTACCTTAAAACAAAATGCATGTGAAAATTGCAATCAAAATGCTACTTGTACTTATAAGAAAGATGGTGATTCTTGTGGAATTCAAAAAAATAATTGATAATAAATTTATTTTCTTCGATGGTGCTATGGGCACCATGCTTCAACAAGCAGGTCTACCTATCGGTGATCTCCCTGAGAGTTATAATATCCTTCATCCTGAGATTGTTTATGATATCCATAAAAAATATATTGATGCAGGTGCAGATATTATTACTACAAATACCTTTGGTGCCAATACACTTAAGCTTAAAAATTCATCCTATGATGTAGAGCAAATCATCCGTAACGCGGTCTCTATTGCAAAGAAAGCTGCCTGTGAAAAACTTGTTGCCTTAGATATTGGACCAATCGGGCAACTCCTTGAGCCTATAGGTACTCTCAGCTTCGATGAATCTTATGAAGTTTTCAAAGAACAAGTGACGGTAGGAGCAGCATCTGGTGCAGACCTTATTCTAATTGAAACCCTATCCGATCTATATGAAGCAAAAGCAGCTATACTTGCTGCAAAGGAAAATTGTAATCTTCCTGTTTTTTGCACCCTGACCTTTCAGCAAAATGGCAGAACCTTAACTGGAACTGATCCCCTGACAATGGTCCATGTCCTTGAAGGATTAGGTGTAGATGCATTAGGAGTCAATTGTTCTTTAGGTCCTAAAGAAATTCGCCCTCTTGTAGATAAAATAACAAATTATGCTTCTGTACCTGTTATGATTCAACCAAATGCAGGATTACCTAGATCAAAGAACGGCGAAACTGTATTTGATTTAACACCAGAAGAATTTTCCCGGGAAATAAGAACTATGGCACAAAGTGGTGTTTCGATTATAGGAGGGTGTTGTGGAACAAATCCAGATTTTATAAAAGCCACAAAAGCAGCTTTTAAAAGTTTATCTCCTGTGAAAATCACTCCTCAAAAATTGACAACAGCATGTTCTTCCACAAAAACAATTATCATTGGCCAAGAACCCAAAATAATTGGTGAAAGAATCAATCCTACTGGCAAGAAAAAATTAAAGGCTGCCTTAAAAGAAAATGATTTAGACTATGTATTATCAGAAGCAATCCGCCAAAAAGAAGCCGGTGCACATATTCTTGATGTAAATATAGGCCTTCCTGAACTCAATGAAAAAGAAATTATGATAAAGGTTATCAAAGAAATCCAAGGAATTATTGATATTCCGCTACAAATCGACAGCCCCAATGGGGATGTTATTGAAGCAGGTGTAAGAATTTATAATGGAAAACCAATGATCAATTCTGTAAATGGTAAAATTGAAAGTATGAAAACCATTTTACCTATTGCTAAAAAATATGGTGCTTGTGTGATTGGTCTTACATTAGATGAAAAAGGTATTCCAAATACAGCGGAAGAACGCGTTAAGATTGCAGGAAAAATTATAGATACAGCTGTATCTTATGGCATCCCAAAGGAAAATATTCTAATAGACTGTTTGGTATTAACTGCATCTGCCCAACAAAAAGAAGTCATGGAAACATTGAAAGCGATTCAGTTGGTAAAGGAAAAGTATGGTGTAAAAACAGTCCTTGGCGTAAGCAATGTATCCTTTGGTCTTCCTCAAAGAAAGTTACTTAATAGAACTTTTCTTGCAATGGCCTTAGCCTTTGGACTAGATGCACCCATTACAGATCCCCTACTTGAGAGTAATATGGAAGCCTTTCATACTTTCAACGTACTTTCTAATCATGATGAAGGTTCAGAAAAATATATCGCAACTTATAAAAATGATAACCAAAAAGAAATTTCTCCAAATATAGAAATCCATAAAAATTTAAAACAAATCATTATTGATGGTATAAAATCAGATGCTTCAAAAAAGACAAAAGAGCTTTTAACAGCTATGGATCCATTAGAAATTGTCAACACGTATTTAATTCCAGCCCTTGATTTTGTAGGTGATCAATATGAAAAGGAAGAACTCTTTTTACCACAACTTATTCGTTCAGCAGAAACAGTAAAAGCTTCTTTTGAAGTCATTCAATCTTATTTACTTAAAAATGGAAAGGGTAGTCTATCCAATGGAAAAATCATTCTTGCTACTGTACAAGGAGACATTCATGACATTGGGAAAAATATTGTCAAAGTACTTCTAGAAAATTATGGATTTTATGTGGTTGATCTTGGAAAAGATGTACCGATACAGACCGTTGTAGAAAAAGCAAAGGAGCATAATATAAAACTTATAGGATTAAGTGCACTTATGACTACTACCGTAAAAAATATGGAAGAAACCATTAAAGCCCTTCGAGAAAATCATATAGATTGTAAAATTTTTGTGGGTGGTGCTGTATTGACTAAATCGTATGCAGATATGATTGGTGCTGATTTTTATGCAAAAGATGCAAGGGAATCCGTAGCTATTGCACAAAAAATACTTACTAAATAAAATTTAAATAAAAAAATCCCCCTAGATTTGTACTATTTTAAATCTACAAATCTAAGGGGTATATATTGTTATGATGTCCTATAAAACTTTTATGCGTATATTATCAATCAATCGCGTCTTTCCTATTTTTACAGCTATCGCAATGAGTACCTCGTCTTGTAGTTCATGCAGTTGCGCTAAATTATTCGCATTTACAACTTCTATATAATCAATATTCGCTAAAGGCTCTTTCGTAATATTTTCTCTGATCAAGTTTTTTATTTTCATAGCATCTCGCTCTCCATTTTTAATCAGATCCTCTGCTAAAAAAAGAGACTTCGATAAAATCAAACCAGCTTTTCTTTCTTCTTCATTAAGATATGTGTTCCTTGAACTTAAAGCAAGTCCATCTGTTTCTCTTACAATAGGACATGGAATAACTTCCAAATCCATATGTAAATCCCTCACCATCTGCTGTATGACAGTTACTTGTTGGGCATCTTTCTGCCCAAAATATGCCCTATCAGGGTTTACAATATGGAATAATTTACAAACCACAGTGGTAACCCCTTTAAAATGTCCTGGTCGTGAAGATCCACACAACTTCTGTGTTATTTTTTTCACTTCTACATCTGTCTGATATGTCGCTGGATACATCTCTTCTACAGCTGGATGGAAAACCCTATCTGCACCTGCACTTTTTGCAAGTTCACTGTCCTTTTCTATTTCACGAGGATAGGTTTCATAATCTTCTCCAACACCAAACTGTGTAGGATTTACAAACACACTTACCACAACAAAATCATTTTCAGCTTTCGCTTTTCGAATCAATGATAAGTGTCCTTCATGAAGATATCCCATAGTCGGAACAAATCCGATAGTTTTTCCATCTTTCTTCTCTTTCTTGATAACTTCTCTTATTTCTTTAATATTTTCTACTATAAACATTTTATTCCCTCCCTAATTTAACCATGCGCCAATAGGTGGATATCGTCAGGATAATAAAAAATGCATTGCTGAGTATGCCACAGCAATGCATGGTATTTTTTAGTATACTCAACTGTCTCTGTCCCAAAGGCTCAAAGCAGATCTATATTTTTTTTACACATTTTATGAATAGGTATAGTTCTTACGATACTATCCAGTACTATTTTAGCATAAGGCTTTATTTCACACAATAAATAATCCAAATTCTTTATGGTGTTTTTTTCCTTATATATTATATTGTCTCTTTGTAGATAATAATATTAAGATGTAAAGAAAGAGGTGTATAAACATGTCAAAAAAACCTTTAGTAAAAGAAGCAAGACAAGCATTAAACCAATTTAAAGAAGAAATTGCACAAGAACTAGGCGTTTCTATGCCAAACACCAATTTATCCAGCGATATTACTTCAAGACAAGCAGGACAAATGGGTGGTAAACTTGGTGGCGCAATGACAAAAAGATTAATAGAAAATGCCTCAAAAGATATAACAAATGGGTAGTAAACTTGCTGGCATAATGACAAAGAAGTAAATAGAAAATACTTCAAGAAACATAGCTTATAACAATGATTCCCACCCTTCACACTTAGATTAAAAGGATGAACTTAAAGTTCATCCTTTTAAAAATCAATCTCCTATAACCGTAATCAGTCTATTTCCTACTTCTTTAAGCTTTTTCTGTCCTAGTCTATCAAAAGCTACCACCAATATGGTTTTTATAATCTCTTCATCTTCATCATATTCATAAGCATAATAATAACCAATTAAATCTTCAGGTAAATTTTCTTCAATTTCAACAGCATATTCATCCGCTTTATTCATTAATTCTGATATATATTCATCTTCATTTTCTTCTATATTTATACTTAATCCTAATTCTTCTAGGTCCTGTTTTAAAGGATCTACATCACACTGCAAAATAAAAGCAAACACATCTTCTCTCTTGGTTCTTGAAGAAATATCCTTTAGTACATCAAACCCTGTTGTTTGGTGGATTAATTTCATCAATTCATCAGCATCATATATCTTGTTATTCTCATTTACTATAACACTCATGGATTCACCTCAATTCTCCTCTTATTTTACCCCAAAAGTAGCAAGCAATATTACTTCTTCATCTGTGTTATTCTTTATGCCATGTAATACACCCTCAGGTGTAGCAATCATATTCCCCGCCTTTAAAGAAATTCTGTTCCCATTTACTAATACGGATGCAATCCCTTCTACTAAGTAAATAGCTTCCGTTACATCATGGGTATGTACAGCAATCTCTCCTTTCGACTCAATCTTAATATATTTATTGATCACATCCATATTGTGTTCTTTTGTGACTATATCCTTCATATATACACCTGGAAATGTAGGATGCTTTTCCCACTTTATTTCATTTACATTCAATACAAGTGTCTTCATACCTAACCCTCCATCGTTTTAGAATAATCCTACAATTTCTCCATCTTCTAGAATATCCATATTGTTCGCAGCAGGTACTTTTGGCAAACCTGGCATCGTCATAATATCCCCTGCTAATGCTAACAAAAACCCTGCTCCAGCTGAAATTCTAATATTTTTTATAGTAATATTAAATCCAGCGGGTTTCCCTAATAGCTTTGGATTATCTGAAAGCGAATATTGTGTTTTTGCAATACATATAGGCATTTTATCTAAATTTAACTTTTCATATTTTTGAATTTCTTTTTCAGCTGTAGATGTAAATTCCACGCCATCTGCACCATATATTTCTTTTGCAATCATTTTAATTTTTTCTTTAATAGAAAGACTTACATCATATAGGGGTTTAAAATTTGCTTCTCCGGATTCACATAATTCTACTACTTTATGCGCAAGTTCTATAGCACCTTCTCCGCCTTTTGCCCAAACATCTGATAGAATCACAGCAACCCCCAAATCTTTGCATTTTTGTTCAATAAGCTTAATTTCTCCATCTGTATCTGTAGGAAATTTGTTAATAGCTACAACTACTGGAACACCAAATTTTCTAACATTTTCAATTTGCTTTTCTAAATTTCCAAATCCTTTATCAAGTGCTTCAATATTTTCTTCATTTAACTTAGCTTTAGGAACGCCTCCATGATTCTTAAGCGCTCTAGCCGTTGCAACAATAACCGTAGCATCTGGCTTTAACTGAGCAAATCTACATTTAATATCAAAAAACTTTTCTGCTCCTAAATCTGCTCCAAATCCTGCCTCCGTAATCACATAATCTGCAAGCTTAAGCCCTATTTTTGTTGCCATGACGCTATTGCATCCATGAGCAATATTGGCAAAGGGCCCCCCATGTATAATTGCAGGTGTATTCTCTAAGGTTTGCACCAAGTTTGGCTTTATCGCATCCTTCAACAATAATGCCAAAGCACCCGTTGCTTCTAATTGTTCTGCTGTTACAGGTTCATTTTCATATGTAAATCCTACGATCATCCTAGACAATCTATTCTTTAAATCATTCATATCATTTGATAAACAAAGTATTGCCATAATCTCGGATGCTACAGAAATATCAAATCCATCTTCTCTTGGAACCCCATTAGCTCTACCACCAAGCCCTACAACAACATTTCTTAAAGCACGATCATTCATATCTAAACATCTTTTCCATGTAATTCTTCTAGGATCAACATTTAATTGATTCCCCTGCTGAAGATGATTATCTAAGAGCGCTGCCAGTAAATTATTTGCTGTTGTAATCGCATGGATATCTCCTGTAAAATGAAGATTAATATCATCCATAGGCACCACTTGTGCATATCCACCACCAGCTGCCCCTCCTTTTACACCAAATGATGGTCCTAATGAAGGTTCTCTGAGCGCTGTAATGGTTTTTTTCCCGATCTTATTTAACCCCATACTCAATCCAACATTCGTTGTGGTCTTTCCTTCTCCAGCTGCTGTGGGATTGATTGCTGTTACTAAAACAAGCTTTCCATCTGGTTTATCCTTTAATTTATCATATACATCTAAAGCGATTTTTCCTTTGTATTTACCATATAACTCTAAATCATCTTCCTCTAATCCCAATTGTTTTCCTATTTCTAGAATCGGCATCATTTTCGCATCTTGCGCGATTTGTATATCCGTTTTCATATAAGCACCTCCACAATGCATATTTTTATCAAATTGTACCATATAATTCGCTTTATTACAATTATTGCTTCAAGTACACTATGTGATGTTCACATGTGTGCATGTTCAAAGAAAACATTTGAAAATAAGAAAAAGGCAACTATCCAGTTGCCTTTTTCTTATGATGCGTTGTGGGTGGGAATAAGAATTTGTTTCTATATAAAATTCTTCCCATTATTTATTCTTTTATACATTTTTTATTTTTTTTATTTTTCCAGTATTTACTTTACTTTCTCATCTTTTATCATAAATGATTTTGATTATATAGGCAATAATATTACTGAGGTGATGAATAGATGAAAAAATTATTATCTATATTAATTTTAGCAGTGTTTTTATGTTCCGCTTGTACCACGCCACAACAAAAGCCAAAAATAGGCCCTAAGGCGTCATCCATTTTTGAAAAAGGTAAAGTAGAACAAATTAAAATCACAAAAGACAATGCAACATGTCGTGCAGGTCAAAATCAAAACGATGCTGTAATCAAGCAGTTGCCGAAAAATGATGTGTATGACGTGGTAGGTCAACTTGGAGATCAATACGTAGTACAAACAAAAGATGGCAAAGTAGGCTGCGTAAATCCTTCTGATAGCCAGCCATACATTGAAAAACCCAAATTAGACACTCAAGAAGAAAATGTTGCAAAGCTTACCCCAAATGAAGAAGATATGCTTCGTCTCCTTAATGGCGAACGGTCAAAAAATGGACTAAATCCGTTAAAAGTTGATATGGCAATCACAAAGGTAGCAAGACTAAAAGCACAAGATATGATTGACAATAACTACTTTAGTCATAATTCTCCTACTTACGGCAGTCCTTTTGACATGATGAAAAAGTTTGATATCAAATACATTTATGCAGGTGAGAATATTGCAGGAAATCCATCTGTACAAGACGCTCATACAGCGCTCATGAATTCAGAAGGACATAGAAAAAATATCTTAAATCCTAATTTTACACATATTGGTATCGGTATAAAAAACGGGGGTCAATATAGCAAAATGTATACACAAATGTTTGTAGGCCGGTAAAAAAAAAGTAAAAAAAAGAATCTCTCTTTACCGAGAGATTCAAGAATTGAGGAAAAATTTTCGAAAAATCTAACTAGACCTTTGCTAAAATTAACAGATAGATTTTCTTGAAAACACATATAATAAAACCCTGTCCGAAGACAGGGTTTATTAGCTTAATATAAAACTAATTTATGCCTGATCTTCCCACCGAAGATAGTAATCACTCAAACAATAGGCAGGTCTCCTGACTTATGAATCACTCTACTTCCTCTACCTTCCCGTTTTCACAGTGGCATTATGAGGTTTCGTCATCATTTACAGTAGCGGGGGCTGTGACGGATTTTTACCGTACTTCCCTATTAAACCAAAATGGTACCTAACGCTTTTTAATTATAGTAAAATATTAACATCTTTATATCGAAATGTCAACATAAATTTCAATACAACTACAAAACAGCTACTTGGATTATCTATGCTATTTCGTAGGAAACTTTCAACCGTTAGATTGTACCATTGCTTGGACCCAAGATAAAAACAGCTTAAGACATGATTGCCTTAAGATGTTTTTATATTTAATATTATGGTTTACGCTTCACCAACAAACTTTGACAAAAGCCTATTTTCTAACCAATACTAAAGCTTTTTAGATATCGCTGCAAAGATTGCAATTATAGCTATTCCTACTACCATAACTGGGCCAGAACCACTTTCAAATCCTTGACGAATTCCATTCACAGCCACAATCAAAATTGTAATTGGAATAATAAATTTAACCAATGCATACCATAACCCAAACAAATTGAACTTTACTGTGCCATTGCTTGTAATTTCATCATATAAATCTTCTTTCTTTAATCTCCAACCTGCAAAAATACATAATAACATTCCGCCGATTGCCAAGAAGATCTTATCTGTTAATAAATCAAATACATCAAATGCACCTGTTCCAAATAATTTTGGCCCTATACCTCCTAGTGATAAAGAAGCTAACACACAAAGTAACGCCATAATTGATGCTGAAGAAAATACAGCTTTCTTCCTAGTAAACTTCTTTTCATCTATTAAAAATGCAACAACCACTTCTAATAATGAAACGGATGACGTTAAAGCAGCTACTGTAAGTGCTATAAAGAACATAACTGCAAACATTGGTCCCATAGCTCCCATCTCTGCGAACAATGTAGGTACAACGACGAAAACTAATCCAGGTCCTGCAGCTGGCTCCATACCAAATGCAAACATTGCTGGGAACATTGCAATACCAGCTAATAATGCAACCGCTGTATCCATTGCAGTAACGATCGCTGCATTTTGCACTAGATTTTCTTTCTTAGATAGGTATGAACCATAAGTAATCATACATCCCATACCTAATGATAATGAGAAAAACGCTTGCCCTAAAGCTGCGAGCACGACACTACCATTGATTTTACTAAAATCAGGTTTAAATAAGAATTCCATACCCTCCATTGCACCAGGTAGTGTTAAACCCTTGATTGCAATAACAATTAAAATACAAAATAGTAATGGCATTAATATTTTTCCGGCTTTTTCAATTCCGGAAGATACACCTTTTGCAACAATTACAATGTTTAAAATAAGGTATAATACCATCCAAATAAGGGGTATAGTAGGATTTGTAATAAACGTACCAAAAGCATCCCCAATAGTAGCAGGATTATTTAACAATCCCCCCATTACTTTAAATACATATGCGAGCGCCCATCCTCCAACTACAGGATAAAATCCCATAATTAAAAAACCACTTAAAACACCCAAAACTCCTGCAAATGTCCAACGCCTATCCACTGATTTAAACGCACCAACAGCAGCTAATTGTTTTCTTCTACCTACTGTAAATTCTGTAAGCATAACACTAAAACCAATAAGTGCAACAAAAATTAAATAAACTAAAACAAATGCCCCGCCCCCGTTGTCACCTGCAGTAAACGGGAATTTCCATATATTTCCTAGTCCTACTGCAGAACCAGCTGCAGCCATTATAAAGCCAATCTTCGATCCCCAATTTTCTCTTTTTTCCATATTTTTTTCTCCCCTCCTTAATATTATTGCCACATCCTGTCTTTGAAAGCACAATTAATGACCTATGCTATTATAGTATATAACAATTTAAGTCATGTTACAATTTTCAGATTTTTCAATATAATGCTGTGAAATCGTTTTCTCTGTTCTATCCTTGAAATTGCTTTTTAAATCTGAAGATCTCTCTATTTATTAATCAATCGTTCGTTCGTCTTTTGATTCCTTTTCTTCGATACGCTTAACATTCTTCAATTCTAAGGCACCACTTTTATCATTTCTAAATTCAAGGGATGCACTGCATTTCTCGTGTGTCTGTGGTAAAATAATCTGCATATCTTTTATGCTCCCTTTTTCAAGAAGCTCCTCAATCAGTTTTGCTGTAACTTTCTGTCCATACATATCTAAGCTATTTTTCCAAACAGTAAATTTACATCCATTCTTCCAATTACTACAATAAAAAGCTTTCCTATTTTCCAAAATTTTTCCATAATTGCAAGTAATGCACACTCCTAATGCATGATTCCCTTTTCTTTTTCCTTCTTCTTGGTTTCTCTCTATATTCCCATTACTACTTGGAATAGGCGCAAAAGTATTGCTTAAATTAGAATGATTGTTTAGTTTCAATACTTTTTGTGTATTTTTTCTTATGTATGCTTCTAATTTTTCCATATATTCATCTGTTTTGATTTCTCCATTAGCAATCATCATTAAACCTTTTTCCCAACTAGCCGTAAGTGCTGGATTAAGTAAGGACGCAACGGACTTATTTACTACATCATAAATCATCTCTCCCATTGGCGCAGGTGTTAATATTTGTGTTTTTTTATTTAATTTGATATACCCAATTTTTTGTAGTTTTTTTAATATTTCAGCCCTTGTAGCGCTGGTTCCAATACCACTACCTTTAATTTGTTCTCTTAGTTCTTCATCTTCAATCAATTTCCCAGCATTCTCCATTGCTAAAATCATAGCCCCTGAATTATACCTTTTCGGTGGTGTTGTTTCACTTTCTTTGATAATCAAATGATGAATTTTTAATTTTTGACCTTTTTTTAGTTTCTTTAGTATTTCTGCATCCGTCTCTTTTGTATCTTGATTCTTTTGTCCATCATTCAGTACACGCAAGTACCCTTCTTGGACACATACTTTTGAAGAAGTAAAAAAAGGTTCTGATTCAATTTTTGTGATAATCGATAACTTACTAAAAATAGCTGGCGGATAAAAAATTGCCAGAAACCGTCTTACAATTAGTACAAATATTTTTTTGCCATCATCGGATAATTTATTAAAACTCCCAAGCCCTTGGCCTGTAGGAATAATGGCATAGTGATCTGTAATGGCTTTATCGTTTACATACTTTGTCTTTTCTAAGCCTTTAAACAATCCCTCATCTACAATTTTTTGAACAAAACCATCGATCGCTTGATCTTGTTGGTCCAAATTGCATATTTTACTCATATTTGAAAGTCCTTTTATATTTTTGTGGATTTCTTTTGTTACAGCTTTTGATAGTACTCTTGCATCGGTTCTAGGATATGTAAGCATTTTCTTTTCATACATGCCTTGCACAATCTCTAAAGTCTGATCTGGGCTTAATTTGAATTTTTTAGCACATTCATTTTGTAGCTCTGCTAGATTATATAATAGCGGTGGATTTTTATTTTCTTTCTTTCTGCTTACTTCTTCAATGGTTGCTATCATTTCAGGATTATCTTTTTTTAAGTCATCAATAAATTTTTGTGCCTTTTCTTTTTCTTTAAATCCAATATCTTTAAATAATAAATTCGATAAATAATAATTAGAACCCTCTACAGCTTTCCATTCCCCAGCATAATCTAGTGATTCTTCAAGCTGAAATGTTGAAATAATTTTATAATAAGGGGTTTTTACAAATTTATTAATTTCTTGTTCTCTCCCTACGATCATACCCAATACACAAGTCATCACACGCCCTACTGCAATCACTACATATTTTTTCCCTAATGCATTACTAATCATTCTTCCATAACTCAATGTTAATAATCTTGAAAAATTGATCCCTATCAAGTAATCTTCTTTTGCTCTTAAATAAGCGGAATCCGATAAACGGTCATATTCTGACAATAGCTTTGCATTTTTTACACCTTTTCGGATTTCTTCTTCCGTTTGTGAATCAATCCAAACTCTTTTTTTTATTTTATCTTTTACATCAACCATTTCATCTACTAATCTGTAGATATACTCCCCTTCTCGCCCCGAGTCTGTACATACATATATCGTAGATATATCTCCTCTTTTCATCTGTTTTTTTACAATATCAAATTGTTTTTTTACATTCTTTATGACTTCATATTTATATTTTTTTGGCAAAAACGGCAGATCGTTTAATATCCATTTTTTATATTTAGGATCATAGACTTCAGGATAGCTCATATTCACTAAATGTCCAACACACCATGTAACAACTGCCTTCTCTGATTCTATAAATCCATCCCGCTTACTACCGCCTTTAATATTTAACACTTTTGCAAACTCTATTGCAACACTTGGTTTCTCCGTTATAAATAATGCTTTACTCATCCTAACACTCCAATTCAAATACATTTACTTTTCGTAAAAATATCGAGCAAGTCACTTGCTCGATATTTTTAACAATATACATACTTTTCATACAAAAATATTCCTATCTCTATTATTATAATCAATATTTTACTCTATTGCAAAATTTTTGGCTGTAGGGGTAAATATTTTTCAAAATAAGGGACACGGATCTGTTTTCAAATTCTCACTGCCTTTACAACATCTTGTTTTTCGGTTTATTATTCTCAAGTGGCAATGAGACCTCTCAAGTTCCTGACATTACTTTTTATACATACCACATTCTTTGACCCCTACAGACCCCTCCAGAATCTTACCTTTACTGTCACCAGTAATACCAAGCTTTTCTTGGCGTCACTAACGTTTTTGGACTCGATGTCGTCGTTGGTTCTCCCTAAAGTTTTCATAATCATTTAATACTAGCATGTTAGCTACTAATGTATGCTCCTTCAAATAATTTAAAAAATAATTATTTTTTATTGCAAACGTTATATCATTGCAGCACCCATTGAATATCTGAAGAAAAACTAATATACTCAGTACTTTTCCCTGTTTTTAAGTCCATGATATATTGTTTTTTTTCATGAATTATGGTTCCTAAAAATGCACCTAAATTGCTGTAAACTAGATATTTACCATCAGGAGACAATCCAACGGGTCTATAGCCTGTAAACTTTTCAGAATACATACCTATAAACCTTTTGATGCATTTTTCTTGCCCATTTTTTTTCATATACAGAGACCCTTGTTTCTCATATATCTCTAAATTGGCATTCTTACAACGAATATAATCTGTATCAATTTCAACTACTCGATAATTATCTAGAACTTTTACTTCTTTTGATTCTCTAATATATATAGGCTTGGTTTCACCTTCTTTAATACCAAGAATACTCCATTTACCATTGTATACCGCTTCAAATTCAATTTTTCCTATTTCAGGAAAAAATCCAAAATCTCCTATATTATCATTGCTTTCACCAGATTTGAGCTTGCCATTTCCTTTATTATTATATATTAACTTTTCATTTTTCATATTTGCATCTGATTTGTATAAAGCCAAACTCTCATCAACCCTCTTTGTATAATATATTTCTCCACTCAAGTCATCTATAATTTTGGAGTTTATTAGAATACTAATTCTATTAATAATCAAAGGTATAAACAGTATAAGAATAATTATAACTGCTACAGATAATACCTTTTTACGAATAATTTTCATTGATTATCATTTCTCCTTTGGAAAACTGTACTATATAATTTTCGCCCTGTATAGACTACTTCGCGCATTCATGCGTCTGATTTCAGCTAACGGTCTCATCGTTCACGGTGTCCTACACGATTTTTGTAGGATAGTATGAATTGTTTGTTATCTGTAGTAGCATTTCATCTTATCTCCTGTTATCAATTATTTTTGGATAGGTAATCCCAATGCAGAATTTACTTACAAATAATCTTATACTATAAAGAGGCTTAACTTTCTAAAGCCATTTTTACCCTATCCAGGTATTGCTCCTACGTAAAGCACACACCACAATATAAGAATATTACGAACTATATTGCTTATTTAATTCTTTAGCTGTGTTTTAATTATGCGTATAATTAAAAGTAGGGTAGTTTTTCATCTTTTAACTTACAACAACGTATTATCCTAATCGGTCTCCGTTTCTTACTGGTTGTTCTGGTTGAATTAATACAACGCCTTGTTCAGCATATATTCCCAATATCAATACTTCTGACATAAAATCAGCAATTTGCCTTGGAGGAAAATTTACTACCCCTAAAACTTGTTTGCCAATCAGTTCTTCTATTCTATAACATTCAGTAATTTGAGCACTAGATTTCTTTATACCAAGTTCATCTCCAAAATCAATCCATAATTTATATGCAGGCTTTTTTGCCTTTTTAAAAACTTCAACTTGGACTATTTCTCCAACCCTAATATCTAACTTCAAAAAATCATCAAATGTAACCATACTCAATCTCCTTTCTTCTTCTATACACATCTATTACAAATGCCCCCCATTAATTACAAATCATCAATATTTAATATTAATAATTGCCTATATACTCTTCTGCATTACATTTTTTATCTACAAGATACGCTTCTCTAAGAATTGAAAAAATCATTTGATCAAGATATCCTCTTTCATCTTTATAGGATTGACGCAATATACCATCTAGATGCATACCAATACCCTTATATAGGTTAATCCCAATTTCATTATTAGGATATACATCTAGCCAAAATCTGTTTGTGTTTAACTGCTCAAAGCTATATTTTATTATTCCTAAAATGGATTCCTTGCCATAACCACAACCTTTTTTTGAAATTGCAATTCGACGTAATTCAAAAACATCAAATTTAAAATTAATCTTAGCTAATGCATAGCCAACAATTTTATTGTCATCTTTTTCTCTAAATGTAAGTAACAATGCCATATCATCATTAATTTCATCTAAGTGTTCTTGATATGTACCTTGCCAAATAAACCTTTTATTATCATCATGATTCTCAATCTCAATGATCGTATGAATGTCTTGCTCTTTCGCTAAACAAATATTTAACCTTTCTGTAACAATTAACACTTTCATAACTTCCCCCCTATATTCTTTCTACTTTTCTTAAAATGGTATCCACTTAAAGCGATGCTTACTTGAGAGAGAATATAAACAAACCCATATAGAAAAATATATGGAAATAGCCTCAAATCTAATATTGTAAAGTGTCAAAACAAAACAATCCAAATATAGGAGGTCATTTTGATGACTAGTTTACACTCTAAAGCATAAAGGAGTATATTGGAAAATAATCATAGGAAAATAGACTGATACTATGCTACTACAAAATACAAACACAAAAATAAAAAAGCTTTAGATTATAATTCTATATTTAGGAATATGCTTATTAAAATCTAAAGCTATGAATATTTCGGGAACAACATCCAACCTTCATCTAGTCAGATGTTTCAAATGCTTCTACTAATTTCTCTTTTTGTGCTTTGTTTAGTTTTTTAAATGCACACTCCCTTTTCATCGCTTCACTTTTACTTTCAAATTCTTCATAATACACTAATTTAACGGGTAATCTAGTCCTCGTATATTTGCTAGCGGCTCCTCCGTTGTGTGCGTCTACTCGCTTCCTTGGACTATCGCCTTTTGTATATCCACTATACAAAGAATTATCATTACACCTAACCATATAGGCAAAGTACACGCGATCACCTTACTTTTCTTTATTTTTATAGGATGCATAATACAAAAGGAGCTTCCTTAGTTTTATTATGAGAGAAAACTCCTTTTTATTAATTATTAAACCCTAATTCTGTATACGTCTTTCCATTTTTTATAATTTTTTGTAGAACTGCCCAAACCTGTACATCTTCATATCCTCTTCTCCATGCAGCTGTACCAGCAAGATTATGTTTTTCTACTAAATCTACCTTGAGGGCAATAGAACGCGGATCTTCTAACCATATTTTGTATACTGCATCGTCTTCATTGTACTGGGCATAATATTGTCCTACTTCTTCATTCCAAATAACAGGTGCATTTTTCTCATCAATGATTTTTTTTGCCCATGTCATTGAAATCGCCTTTGATTCCACCTTTACTTTTCCAGATGCATCCTTAGATTCTTTCCAACGTCTTGTATAAAAAGGTAATCCTAATAAGATCTTTTCTTCCGGAATCGATTTTAAAGTATTTAAAATGCCTTTTTCAACCCATCCGACGGATGCTACAGAGCCACTCACAGGACTAGATGCCCAATGTTCATCATACGTCATCACAGCCATATAATCTACAAGTTTGCCGAGCGCCCTTCGATCATAAACCTTGGACCACTGTTTACTACTAGATGGTACAGTAATGTCCATAGAAAGTACTAAATTTTGTTTTTTCGTATAATATTTTATTTCTTCAACAAACTTTACCAAAGCTTTTTGATCTTCATAATATACATTTTCAAAGTCAATATTGATTCCATCTAAATCGTATAAACTCGCATAAATAACTAATTGTCCTATTACTTTTTTTCTTAATTTTTCATCCTTTAATATACTTGCAGTAATCGCAGGATCGAAACTATTATTTACAAGCCCCCATACCTTATACCCCTTTTCATGTGCTTCCTCAACATAGTTTCTATCTCCATTATTCATCACAGTTCCTTTATCATTTGCAATACTAAACCATGTTGGCACAATCACATCTAAAGATTCTATTTTTATCTCCTTTGATAAATCGGGTGATTTTTTATTCACATATTCCCATACAATATTAATCTTCTGGTTTTTACTATTAAACAGCTCTCTTTTTTCATTTAGCTGTTTGTCTATTTTTCTTTCTTCCTCAATAACACGCACATATTTTTTTTCAATAGTTCCAATGATTCCTTCATCACTTCTTACGATATAATCATTTTCTTCTTCTCCATATACACGTACTTGATCTCCTTTTTTAAGCTTTGGATTGATTAAAGAGAAAGATTTTGATTTTATTTTTGCTTTCTTTTCTGTGATCTCGCCAACCATAATTTTAGAAGAAAAATGATCTATGATTACAGCTTTCGTATCATCCACATAACAAATATCTATCTCAAATAATTTATTTAATAAGCTTACAGGTACATAAGCCTGTCCATCTTTTACTTTTGTCGGTACATTGATAGCAATTTTATTATCTTTTATGAAATCTGTCAATGTAGGATCTTCTAATAGGATGTCTTGATTCTCTAAGTTGATAAAAATATTTTCACTTTTTTTATCTAACGTCATGTTTTGATATAAATGGTCTACTACAACATTATAAGGAAGATATATTCCCGTATCATCCACATAAGGTTCTTCATAACCAGCTATTTCCTGATCCTCAATGATCAATCTTGTGTCCATGTTTAAATCAACCTTTTCTTTCTTCCACTCTAGTATACTGATCATTGCACCTACTGTCATAAAAGTTATAACAAGTAATACAACTATCTTTTTTGAAATGCGCATTCTTATTTCCCCCTTTCATTCATAGAGCTCTCACGGAAACTCTTTATCCCCTGTGATTACTCTCTTTTATTAATCAAAATTTTTATTAATTCCCCCATTTTTTTTGCATAAAATACTTGACACACGTATAAAAATTTGCGGTCATGCTCCTGAAAATACATTTTTTAGGAGGAATATTTTATGCTTAAAACTTGGACTTCT
>NZ_SLWV01000013.1 GCF_004345705.1 Marinisporobacter balticus | reverse complement strand
AATAGAAAGTAAATTGATTTTTAAAGTCATCTTCAATGGCTTGTTTGCTATGCCCATAAACTTATTGGACTGTTATCTTGATATATTTCAGACTTATTCCTCCTCATATATAAAAACATTTTCAATCGTAGTATTGAAGATTTTTGCAATTTTAAATGCAAGGGTTATAGATGGATTGTAGCGACCCTTTTCTAAGGATATTATAGTTTGTCTTGATACGTTTACTAATTTAGCAAATTCATCTTGTGTTAGATTATGAATATCTCTAAGCTGTCTGATTCTGTTTTTAATAACAATCACATCCTTTTTTATATAATAGATTTGAATGTAAAACAAACTTTACATTCTCAATATACATCTAATCCTAAATGATGTCAAGTATGCTTTACGTAAAATTCACTTTACATACAATGATGATATATGAGAAAAATGATAAAGGGACAGATCGGGAAGGTAAATAAGGAGAATTACAAGCTATTTCAGTTTGTGTTAGGTAATTCTCAGTTGTTTCTCCTACTACGTCGTCAAACCGTCGTCAAAAAGGGTACAAGTAGTCACTCGGTGTCACGGACAAGGGCAGGAGGAGAAGGACGTCATAGGCAGAAATACTGCATCGACGGCGAAAAAAATCACCGATATCAAATTTCCTAAACCGTGCGTCGGAGGTTCGATTCCTCTCGGGTGCACCAGGATATAGCTTTGCTTTCCTTAGGTTTCAAGGAAGGAGAGGTTTTTTGTTTTGTAGAGGATTTTTAGGTAGTTTCTAGTTGTTTCTGAAAAATCGCAGTTGTGGTCGGCGTTAGGATATCAGAAGGACATTGGAGAGGAATTGGTGGGTGGTAGGGATTTCAGGGTGAGAGAATCAAAGTGAAAATAATTTACTGACAAAAAGAGATTTGGGATAATTAGAGCTGAACCGTACCATAAGTGACTGCGGTTTTTACTGTATATTAGTCATATCAACTAGTGTATAGGATTGGCATGGGGTACGCTTATAGCCATAAATAAAATAAATCCATTTTAATATATATGTTCTCTTAGACTAATGTTCGAAGCGACTTTTTGTTTTTAGAGTGTTACTTAACTCAGAACATTCAAACATGAGAAAGAAGGAATCTGATACAAATATATGGAATATTTAGATAATGGTAAGCATCAACGCCAATACACATAGCAATTAAATCTTTTGTTATTGGACGAAAAAACTACTTATTCTCAAAATCAGTAAAAGGAGCTACAGCAAGTGGCATATGCTATAGTATAATCGAAACTGCTAAAGCACATAGTCTTAAGCCATTTCAATATCTAACATATCTTTTTGAAAGGCTTCCAAACATCGATTTAGAAAATGTTGATGCATTGGACGCTTTGTTGCCATGGTCAAATTCTCTATCTGAAGATATCAGGCTAAAATCTGAATAGAATATCAAAAGCATCACTTAATAAATGCTATCTTGAAAAGTGATGCTTTTATTTTAATAAATTTGAAGTTTCATTTCTAGGTGTATTAGGATTTACGCTTACTTTATAGACAACTATTGACTTTTACTAGCGAGTCTGACACTATTTTGTTTAATTTGTGGGGTGTTCGCTTATATTTTCTAGTCTTATCTAATTAAGTTCAATGTCAAGGCTTATAAAGAAATTCTATGACAAAAAAAAATGATAAATATTACTTATTGGACAGGACTATTAGGCAAAGATATAATTAAATACTAGTGGAATCACAAATACCATTAACGGAAAATCAGGAGGAATAAGATGGTTAACAAAGCTGATGTGGAAAAAGCTTATGCAGTATTAGATTTGGACAGGCAAATAGTTGGGATTAAGATAGTTAAGTCCAAATCAGAATTCGAGCAAGCTCAAGCCAAAGAATTAACCTATCCACTTGCTTATTGTGTAGCCGTTAAGCATGCAATGAAGGGGATTGCTGTGAAAATGACTCGGAAACTTTCTGGGTGTGGAGGAAGCACGAGAGCTCTCGGTCTAATTCCGCCTACAGAAAGTTTTTATAATGGTCAAGATGGTTGTGACTTAGGACTATATCAATCACCCAAACTTGCGGCAAGTGTTGCAAGGCAAATGAAATATTGTCCGCCAGATACTTATGGTGTCATTATTAAACCACTAGAACAATTTGACACAGATCCAGATGTCGTTTTGATGGTAGGTGATAGTTATCAGATTATGCGCGTTATACAAGGGTATTCCTATATCTATGGTATGCAACCGAATTTTAATATGTTGGGGAATCAAGCAATTTGCGTCGAATGCACCTCTTATCCGTTGAGGACAAATCAAATCAATGTTTCGTTGTTTTGCTCAGGAACCAGATTTTTGGCAAAATGGCGACATACTGAAGTAGCTGTAGGAATTCCTTTTGAAAAATTTGAGAAGGTAATCGAAGGAGTCCGTTTAACAGTGAATGCGGTTGAAATGAATGAACGTAAGCAAGTTATCCAGGCAAAACTCGCCAAGTTAGGCTATGATGGTTCGGAAATAAGGTTTAATCATACATATTATTTGAAATTAGAACAAGATAAACAAAAGCAGAGGAAGGAGGTTGACTAAATAGAATGCTTATGGATAAAAAAAGATTATTTATTATAGCCACTCGAACTCTGCTGATTGTAGGAGTTATAGCCCTATGGGAATGGTCTGCAGTAAATAGTTGGTATAATTCCTTTTTTACCAGTTATCCGAGTAGAATTCTTAAAGATCTAATTACTTTTGCCAAAAGCGGAGAGTTGGTTTATCATACCTCAATTACCCTCAAAGAAGCCTTCTTAGGTTTGTTTTATGGAACAATCATCGGAATCTTGCTAGGAATTCTATTTGCTCAATTTATCACGCTAGGAAGTATTTTTACTCCAATCTTAACTGCAATTAGTGGCATTCCACAGTTGGCATTAGCACCAGTGTATGTTTTATGGTTTGGGCTGGGATTAACATCAAAAGTTTTTTTAGTAAGTCTAATGGTGTTCTTTTGTGTATTTTTTTCAACTTATAATGCTATCAAAAATATTGAACAAAATTTAGTTGAATCTGCCCATATTCTTGGTGCCAATTCTCTCCAGACTTTGTGGTATATAGTATTACCAGCATGTATGCCTTGGATTATTTCAGGTATCCGAGCTGGGGTGGGAGCGTGTATGGTAGGAGCGATTATAGGTGAATATATGGGTTCTACTGGTGGTTTTGGTTGGATGATAACCTATGCAACTTCTTTTTTTATGATCCACAGAGTTATGTCATGTATTACTATTTTGCTAATAGTAGGGATAGTATTAAATTGGTGCTTGGATAAAGTTGAAAAATATGTCCTACGCTGGAGGGTTGAAACCAATTTATCTATGAGTATGAAAAGTAAATAATTTCACCAAATTAAATTACGAATGATTTCGAAAGGAGATAAAAAAATGAAAAAAATTATTGCAATATTGCTTTTAGTGGTTATGTCGATTACCATGATGGTTGGATGTAGCGCAAAAGAAACAGAAAAATCCGATAATGAGTTAACTAAGGTAGTGATTTCAGAGTTCAGACATTTAGGCTGGTTACCAGTTTATGTTGCCTATCAAAATGGTTATTTTCAGAAAGAAGGGCTAGCTCCGGAATTCGCCTTATATAAAGATGGACCAATTGCTTTTCAGGGTATGCATGGAGGAGATTCACAATTTTGCTTATTGTCTCAGGAACCAGTTTTGAAGGCAGAAGAAGAAGGTTTAGATTCTTCGATTATCTATACTGTTTTAGATACTAGACTTTATGGTTTTGTTGGGTCAAAGGATGTTAAAAGTGTCAAAGACTTGAAAGGTCAAGCTATTTTTGCAGGGATGCCAGGGTCTGCACCCTACTCTTTCGTCTCTGCTATTCTAAAAGAAGGTGGTCTAGATCCCCAAAAAGATGTAACTTTTGTAAATTTGGATTATAGTGCATCGATGACAGCCTTAAGTCAAGGACAAATAAAAGCTAGTTACATCAATGTTGATAATCGGACAGAAATTAAAAATATGGATGTCAATATATTAGTTGATACTTCCAGCCCGACTGATGCTGCCAAGTACTTAAAAACGGATGTCTTTACTGGAGAAATTATTACTACTACAAGTAAGTTTGCCGCAGAAAATCCTGAAACTGTACAAGGATTTGTTAATGCAGTACATAAAGGGACTAAATGGATTAATGAACATAATTCAGAAGAAGTGGCTAAATTAGTTGCACCTTTATTCCAAGGGATGGAAGAAGATGTTTTAGCTATAAAGATTGAAATTATAAAAGATGCTTTTACTAAAACCGGCTATATATCTGAGGAATCTCAAGCAGCTGTTGATAATTTTGCTATCAAAAATGGTGTGATTAATACACCAATCCCTTATAATAAAATTATTGATATGCAATTTGTTAATGCAATTAAATAGATTTCAGAAATGGGAAAAAGTTATGAACTATATTAGATTTGAAAATATTGAAAAATCCTTTGATATCCAAAAGGTCTTAGACGATATTAACATTTGTATTGACCAGGGTGAGTTTATTACCTTGTTAGGACCTTCTGGTTGCGGGAAAACTACATTGTTACGCTGTTTAGCAGGTTTAGAAAAAGTAGATGGTGGTAAGATTTTTTTAGACAACAGAGATATTACTTATGCTTTACCCAAAGAAAGAAACATGAGTATGATTTTTCAGCAGTATAGTTTGTTCCCAACTATGACAGTTGCTAAAAATATTGCCTTTGGTTTAAAAATGCAGAGACTCGGCCAAGCAGAAATTAAAAACAGGGTTGCCAATGCTTTGAAAATGGTTGATCTAGTGGGGAGTGAAAACAAATACCCTGGACAATTATCGGGCGGTGAGCAGCAACGTGTAGCCTTAGCAAGAAGTATTGTTACTAAATCAAAAGTTCTGCTGTTAGACGAACCCTTTAGTGCGATAGATGCTAAATTAAGAAAATCACTACAGATAAAAATCAAGGAAATACATGATGAATTAGGGATGACAACTGTCTTTGTGACTCATGACCAGGAAGAAGCTATGAGAATGTCTGATCGGATTTATTTGATGTGCAATGGTAAAGTTTTGAACAGATGGGTTCGCCTATGGATTTGTACCTAAATCCTAAGACAGCTTTTGCTGCAAGTTTTATGGGGCATTGCAATCTATTATCTCATGAAACTTTTCAACAAGTGATAGCACTTGAGAATGTTAAGGAAGGTTTCTATGCAATCCGTCCAGAGAATATTGGAATAAATCTGAAGGAAAACATTGAATATACACAAAATAATTATTATTTTAAAGGAGTCGTCAAGCGGATTATTCCCCAAGGAAATACTATTCGCTATACAGTAGTAGTTAATGGGAATCTAATAGATGTCGATACTCTCTTTGAAGTCAATAATCAGCTTACTAGAAATGATGATGTATATTTATCAATAGACAAAGAGTTGATTATTTACTTTAATAGCTCTAAAAAAATCAGTTAATGGAACTGTCGGGAAATCAGTAAATTTGATTAACCCGACAGTTTTTTTTATAAAAAAATGACCCTAATAATCCAGTCTGCTAAATTTTGATTATTAAAATCATACTTCATTTTTTTATTATCAAAAAATTTGCATGTACAGAAGAAGGGGGTCAGGCTTTACTAATTTACTAAAAATGATATACTTAAAATAATACGTAATAACAAGGGGACAAGGGAAGAAGGGACAAGGGGAGGGACAAGGGGACAGGTATATTGTCCCTAAAATAATGGCATACTAGACTTGGGGTGATAGATATGCCAAGGCAGGCTAGAGAAAAGAGCAGTACAGGAATATATCATATAATGCTTAGAGGAATTAATAGGCAAAATATATTTGAAGAAGATAAGGAACGTCAGAAATTCATGGAAACGATTCTACAGTACAAAACTATTAGCAACTATAAACTATATGGATATTGTCTCATGGATAATCATGTACATTTACTTATAAGAGAGACAAATGAAGCTATTTCTAAAGTAATAAAACGAATAAGCAGTAGCTATGTTTATTGGTATAATCAAAAATATGATCGATGTGGGCATTTATTTCAAGAACGTTATAAAAGTGAAGTGGTAGAAACTAAGGCATATTTTCTTACAGCGCTTAGATATATCCATCAAAATCCAGTAAAAGCAAGAATGATAAAGGATATAGAGACGTATTTTTGGAGTAGTTATAATGATTACATAGATCATCCAGTCATCACTGATATAGATTTTGCTTTAGAAATATTTTCGATAGATAGACAAATAGCAATAGAATTATTTAAGAAGCACTCAAAAGAAAATAATAGAGATCAATGTTTAGATTATAAGGAAAGTATCAATACATCAGATGACGAAATAATGAAGTGTTTGAATCAATTAGGAATACGAACGGTAAGTGAATTACAAAGACTTGAAAAAGAGCATAGAAATAATATTATAAGAAAGATTAAGAATGTGAAAGGTTGTACTATAAGACAATTAGCAAGAATAACAGGGATATCGAAAAGTGTCATTGATCGGATCTAACAGGGACGATTAACCTGTCCCTGTATCCCTGTATAAAGGGTAGTAGATATATTTTGAAGGATGGAGTCTTGTGATTCTATCTTTTTTTATTTTTGATTGCTTTAAATATTTGTGTAAAGCGAGTACGATATGTGCATGCTTGAAAAGGGTATTGACATTTTGATCAATAATGATTAAAATTTAAACTATAAGATTTAAGACTGTTTAAATTTAAATTATTAATGTCATAAAAAAAGAGGAGATCAAAATGAATAAAATTAAACTTACTAAAGATCGATATGAAGATGCAGTAGAAGAAATAAGAAGATATTTTGAATGTGAGAGGGAAGAATCAATTGGAAATTTACAAGGACAACTTATTTTGGACGTTATAGTAGAAAAAATAGGACCACATATTTATAACCAAGCAATTAGCGATATGCAAAAATATATGAACGATAAAGTTGATGATATGTATGCATATATGATTTAAACAATTTAATATAATGCAAAGGTTAGATTAAATGATAGAAGGATTTGATAAGAAAATTTGATGCACGCCATAATACCTTGCTTTTGTATTGATATTTTAACTATTATTGAATTGAGGTGTTTTTTATGAAAAAGGAAACAGGTAAATTACTTAATCAACTTTTTTTTGAGTATATAACATCATATCATCAAAAAGTTGGGATAGTGTTTAACCATGATGACGATACAATGCCAAAGTGTAATAAAAATCAAAGAAAAGCACTATTCGTTATTAAGAGGCAAAAAAGAATAATTCAAATAGATTTAGGAAAGTCCTTAGATTTAAGCAAAGGCGCACTTACAATACTGCTGGATTCTTTGGAAAAATTTGATTTGGTGAAACGTGAGAATGATCTAAAAGATAGGAGAAAAACTTGGGTACAACTTACGGAAAAAGGTGAACAGTATATTGATTCTAAGTTAAGATTGTATGAGCTAGGGATTGTAGAAATATTTAAAGAAATTGATGAAAAAGAGATTATAAAAGCTACTGAAAATCTTAAAGAATTAATAAAGCTTATGGATAAGTTATAGGGGGATTATGATGACAAAGAAAATTATAGGTATTTGTGGTTCAACTAAAAAAAGTAATAGTTCAAGTGAATTTTTGTTAAAATGTGCTTTAGATGAAGTAGAAAAAATGGGAGTAGAAACAAAGTTAATTAGGTTATCAGATTATAAAATCAAATCTTGTACAGGTTGTGGACTATGCATGATAAATAAACATTGTCCCATTTTAAAAGATCCTGAAGATCAATTATCATTATTATATAAGGAATGTAAGGAAGCAGATGGATTTATTTTTTCTTCTCCTGTGTATGCTCTTTCTCTTCCTGCCATATGGAAAAATTGGTTTGATCGATGTGAGCCATGTACTGATGAAGATTTATCATATGAACGTTATAGTTATGATGTTGTTAAAGATGTTAAAGGAAAAGCCTTCAAAGGAAAAGTTGTTGGTCTTATATCAATTGCTGCTGCTATTGGTCATGAGATTGCGTGGAATTCTTTTTCGCCTGTATTTACTTGTATAAATCTAACTGTTGTAGCTAATGTGGGATTAAGTTTGTTTGAATATGATTCACAACCAGCTGTTAGATTAAAACCTTGGGCTAAAAGCATTAAAGACGCTGAATTTGCAATAAATATGGCTAGTTCATTGGGGAAAAGAGTGTATGAAACAACTAAATTCTTTTCGAAGGCGTAAAAATATTAGATAAGTGGTTTAAATAAGCTAAATGGGACAAGGGGAAGGGACAAGGGGACAGGTATATTGTCCCTAGAATAATGGCATACTAGACTTGGGGTGATAGGGGTGATAGGGGTGATAGGGGTGATAGGGGTGATAGATATGCCAAGGCAGGCTAGAGAAAAGAGCAGTACAGGAATATATCATATAATGCTTAGAGGAATTAATAGGCAAAAGATATTTGAAGAAGATAAGGATCGTCAGAAATTCATGGAAACGATTCTACAGTACAAAACTATTAGCAACTATAAACTATATGGATATTGTCTCATGGATAATCATGTACATTTACTTATAAGAGAGACAAATGAAGCTATTTCTAAAGTAATAAAACGAATAAGCAGTAGCTATGTTTATTGGTATAATCAAAAATATGATCGATGTGGGCATTTATTTCAAGAACGTTATAAAAGTGAAGTGGTAGAAACTAAGGCATATTTTCTTACAGCGCTTAGATATATCCATCAAAATCCAGTAAAAGCAAGAATGATAAAGGATATAGAGACGTATTTTTGGAGTAGTTATAATGATTACATAGATCATCCAGTCATCACTGATATAGATTTTGCTTTAGAAATATTTTCGATAGATAGACAAATAGCAATAGAATTATTTAAGAAGCACTCAAAAGAAAATAATAGAGATCAATGTTTAGATTATAAGGAAAGTATCAATACATCAGATGACGAAATAATGAAGTGTTTGAATCAATTAGGAATACGAACGGTAAGTGAATTACAAAGACTTGAAAAAGAGCATAGAAATAATATTATAAGAAAGATTAAGAATGTGAAAGGTTGTACTATAACGGATCTAACAGGGACGATTAACCTGTCCCTGTGTCCCTATCCCTGTGTCCCCTAGTAAAACATATAACTATTTGTTTCTATATATTAATATAACTTTAGCTTTTACATTACAATGTGTTATCAAGTAATTGTGTTTTATATTGAACAATATCCTCAATGGTAAGCACAGTCATATTATGCTTATTAGCAAAAGTAATAATTTCAGGTAATCTAGCCATAGTTCCATCAGGATTGGTTAATTCGCAAAGGATTCCTGCTGGCTTATATCCTGCAAGAGACATTAAATCAACAGTTCCTTCAGTATGACCACGTCTAGTTAAAACACCATTTGCGCGTGCACAAAGAGGGAAAACGTGACCAGGACTACAAATATCTTCAGGTTTACATCCTTCTTTTACAGCAGTATGAATTGTAGTAACACGATCAGCAGCAGAAACTCCAGTTGTTACGCCTTCACGTGCTTCAATTGAGACAGTAAATGCTGTTTCATATTTGCATGTGTTATTCGTTACCATTTGAGGTAAGTCTAATTGATTTATCTTTTCCTGTGTGAGACAAAGACATACAATACCACTACACTCTCTAATTAACATTGCCATTTGAGATTCTGTGATAGTTTCTGCAGGGAAAATAAGATCACCCTCATTTTCGCGGTCTTCATCATCAACAAGAAGTACCCCTTTTCCTTTTTTTAAATCCGCTAATGCTTGCTCAATACGTTCAACAGGTTTACCAAATTGAGATAATAATGATTTTTTCATCATAAAACTCCTTTCAAAAATATAATTTTTATCAGGAATTATGATGAGAGATAGAAGTGCACCAAAAAATAGTTAGATAAAAGTAGATAAAATATCTACTATCTAAGTAAAAGATTCATTTCGCCTCTCCCATCCGGACTATTACCGTCGGCTTTGGATTCACACCAAATCAACTAACCTTGCTCAATAGAACAAGTGCTCGCGGGCTTATTTGCAAATAGCAAAATCACCGCCGGTGGGGACTTTCACCCCGCCCTGAGTACAATAATATACATATTGTACCATATAATCTATAAATTTTCAATTAAAGTTTATATCTCATATTTTTTCTTCTTAGTTACGTAAGTTTTGTACAAAAATAGTCTATTCTTTTGGATAATTATTCTTTGGTATTTTAAGCAAAAAATAACTAAAGGTAATACCATATCCCTTATCGAAGTAGTGTTTTTCTACAAACTCTAACGAAAGGTGGTATTACCTTACGAATAAGATAACATTTCATCAGAGTAAATGCAAGGAAGAAACTGCGTCAGCATGGTTGCTAGCTTTACTTAAGTTTGCTCAAGAAACTGAGTATTTTAAATCATTTGAGGAATTTTATATTCCGATGATTAAAAAAAGCTACTCGATTTACCCAAAATTAATGACAATTGTTTCTTCTATAGCTGTAGGCTGTGAATCTACAAATGATATCAATGAAAAACTTCATCCTGAGGCTCTAGCTGCAAACATTCTTGAGATGGAAAGGTTTCCTAACCAATCTCAAATTAATCGTTTTCTAAAACGAACTGAAGAAAAGAGTATAGTTCAATTACAGAAATTTCATCATGAAATTTTCATGAGACATAGCGATAGTCTTTCTTCTGATGAAGAAACGGTTGTAGATTTTGATCAAACAGGTCTCATTGCAAATGGAAAAACTTATGAATTTTCTAGCAAAGGTTATTTTACAAAGAAGAAAAACCAATTAGGATATCAAGTTTCTGCTGCCTTTGCAGGAAATCATTCTGAAACCATATCATTACATTTAGATCCTGGCAATACACATTGTCAAGATCGAATAGATGATTTACTTTATGCTACTATATCAAAGTTTAAAGAACAGCTTAACAATAGAAAACTCATCATTCGCACGGATAGTGGTTATGGTTCTATGCATAGCATTGAAAAATTAAAAAATATTAAAAATCTTCTATTTGTCACAAAAGGCTATTCTACTCGTTAATCTGCTAAACTTGCTAAAGATATCCCTTATGAGAATTACACTCAAGCAGCTGAAGGAGTATGGGTCTATGAGTTTCCTACAAAAGATGGATTAAGAATTATATTAGTACAGATTCTAACCAAGCATGGTTAATTAGTATATACTCATTTAATTACAAATATATCAATAGAAAAGATGTCCGCAGTAGAGTTATTTCATTTTTACAATCAGCGACAAACAATCGAAGCCTTTTTTAAAATGGCTAAGAATGTCTATGGCAGAAAAAATTTGAGGACAAGAAAATTCTATGGAATCTATACTTTTCTTTGAATTGTATTTATAGCACATAATTTTATTACCACTGCTAAAAATATTTTGTTTAAAGATTCAGCTCTTAAAAATGCAGGAATGAAGACAATTATAGAGAAAGTTGGAAATATCAAAGCTATCGTTAATCGAAGTATACAAGGAATTAAAGTAATAATTCCAACCTTTAGTAAACTTTCAAAGTAGTTGGTGGTCATGGGCGTTATCCCTAATTTTTGCCTGAAGCTAACTTTGCTACATATTTATCTGGAAATTTAGCAGTAAACAAACCTGCAATTATTAAAATTCCATATGCCAATACATTTTTTAAAATAGCCATATCTTCTGGAACTACTATTCTTGCAGTAGTTTGAAATAAATATACAAGAACCCAAAATACTGTTAATATTTCATTTACCTTTCTAAACAAATCACTTTCAGTAATGCTTTTAGAATATCCATGTTTAGAATAATATGTAGTAATTGGAGTGCTTATAAGACTAGAACACCATATTGCTCCTATTCCTATTGATCCAATAGTATTAGCATATTCAATATAGCTTAATTTATCAAACAACTGCCAAAATGACATGGCTGCAAAAAATAATATATTTCCAATATCAAATGATGTTATTTCAATATAGGATTTTCTGTAAGTAAATATTAATAAACTTATCATTAAAGGAATATATGATGAAATATCTGGACTAGTATCACTTGTAAACCAAAAAATATACCATGGCACAAAAGAAATTATACTAAGCCAAGCTATTGGAGGTATACAACTTAAAAATCCTTTGTCAATCTGATTTTTATCTTCACTTTTTTCTTCATCTAATGAAAATATCTCTGACATTTTCATCATAATACTAAAATCTCCTTGAACAGTATAAAGACCATCCATAAGAGCCTTAGGCCCCTGCAATTTTCCTTCTGCGATATCAATCCAAACTTGAGAAGGAGTTTTTATTATAGTACTTGGATTTTGAGATTTCCCTTCATGGAAATCACATTTTCGATTTTCTATTTTAAAATAATAACATTCTCCTAAATCTGTAAATTGAATTTGCAGTATGCTTTTTATATCTTTAGAAGCATTCGGATTAAAAGTAGATGCCATTCCCTTAATATAATGCGACATTTTATTTTCATTATTTTTTTGTTTCACATTTTTTTCATAACTATTAATATTCTCTTTTATATATTTTTCATGAACGTCATCTATAGAAGGTGCTTCTTCTCCTGGGGCATTCCAAGACATATTTGCCATGTCTACGAATGTTTTTACATCAACAAAATCTTTTTTAAGCTCATCATGTGTGCTTTTACTTATATATCCTTGTGATATAAATTCAAATCCACATTTTTCTACAGAATCTATATAATCCTTACAGATATCTTTTAATTCATTTATTCGAAGAAGTTCTCCTTCGGTACAAACAATAGCTTCGTCTAATTTTCCTGCTATTATATTAAAATGTTCTATCATATTATCAAAATGATGTCTCTCCGGAAATCCGCAGGTTGAAATTAATATATGCTTATGATTTTTTTCTTTGTATCTTGGAGGATGTGTATAACCGTTTTCTTTTTTTACCATATATGGTTTATTTAAAGGAAGCAGCCTATCTATAATTTTTTTTAAAATAGATGTCATTCCGTAATAATATAAAGGTGTTGCATATATTATTATATCTGCTTCTATATAATCTTTTAAAATATTGCTCATATCGTCTTCAAATATACATTTCCCAGGAGTTTTGCTCCAACAATTGAAACAACCTCTGCAGTCATTTATATTTAGTTTTTCTAAAAATAGAGATTTGATTTCTATATTTTTTTCACCACTTGATATACCTCTTAAAAAAGAATCTACTAATATTTGAGTGTTTCCATTTTTTCCTCGTGGACTTCCATTTAAAACTAATATCTTAATCATTTTTCTTATTCTCCTTTAATTTTTCAAGATATTGTATTGTTTCTTCAGCCCAAAGAATATTTGCTTTTGCTTCATAATAGCCTCTTCTTAAACATATTTTCCAATAGTGAATATCCTCTCCACCAACCATATTTGAATATTCTTTCATTCTATTTTCAATACTACTAAGGTTTTCATAATATTTTTTATACTCTCTAAGCCTTTTTTGCATTTCAAAGTATAAATCATCAATGCCTAAATGCGATGAAAAAAACACTCTTATTAAAAATTCATCTCTAGTGTCATTATTTATTTGATCAGGCACATCATTAATCCATTCTTTAAATTTAGATAATCCCAAATCTGTAATACTATAAATTCTTCTATCCGGTCCTTTGTAGCTAGATGCTATTTCTGAAATTACACATCCTTTTTGCTCTAAGTTTTTTAATTCCCTATATATTTGACTTGTATGGGCTGCCCAAAAAAAAATTATGGACTCGTCAAATACTTTTTTCAAGTCATATCCAGCCATGGGTGAATAATTTAATAATCCTAATAAGGCAAATGATAAAGACATAATTTCAACTCCTCACACTATTATACTTGTATAATAGCACAAGTATAATAGTTGGTCAATTAATTTTAGCTATTTTAGAAGTACCTCAACAAGAAATAAAAGCAAGAGGAATATTTGGAGAATATGAATTTTATAAAATATTAGAAGAATACTTTAACAATAAAGTAACACATTCTTTAAATTCTACTAATATACTGAACAGTCAAAACTTTTCTTTGATTAAGAAGCTTTCAACTCCTCATGAAACAAAGGATTTACCCATAATTTTAGCAGTATGAAAGCTATCAGCTATCATTTCAACAATATGAGATTTGTGCACTTCATCAGAATCATTCCACTGACGAATAGATTTAACGCCATCGTGAAGTCTTAAAGATAAAGGTACACAAAATAGCTTACCTATATTCCCTACGGCTGTTTATTGAAGTATAATATATAAATGGATATAAATTATTTACACTGTAGAGTCATAAGAATATAGAAACTTTATTTTAGCGCATTGAATGGCGTCGAAATAATAAAAATTTAGGGGGATTTTTATGAAATATGAATGGATTGATGAATACTGCCTTTGTAAAAAAGGAACAGTAAAAGACTTTAAGGTAGAATGGGATGCAATAAGATACCTTATAGGAGGAAAAATGTTTGCTATGCAAGGAGGAGATAAAGAGAAAAAAGCCATCATTACATTAAAATGTGATCCGCTATTTGGACAATCTTTGAGAGAACAATATCAGCATATAGTTGCGGGATATTACATGAATAAAGAGCACTGGAATTCGGTGTATTTAGATGGGGATGTGCCTGATGATGTTTTAAAACAAATGATCGATATGTCCTATGAATTGATATTGGGAAAATTAAGTAAAAAAGTCATAAAAGACATTATGGAAGAGAATAGTTAGGATTGAATTAAGATGATTTATGATAAATGGAGGGATTTTATGGAATATAGCATTGATGAAATGAAGAAAGAGGATTGGATACAAGTAGGTTCAATATATAAGGAAGGAATTGAAACAGGCAATGCTACATTTCAAACTGAAATACCTACTTGGGAAGACTGGGATAAAGGGCATATTTCAAAATGTAGATTGGTTGCAAGGCAAGAGAATAAGATACTTGGATGGATAGCATTAAGTCCAGTGAGTAGTCGTTGTGTGTATAGTGGCGTAGCGGAAGTAAGCATATACATCAAAGAACAATATAGAGGGAATAGAATAGGAGAAAATTTATTATCTAAATTAATAGAATGCTCAGAAACAAATGGATTCTGGACATTGCAATCAGGCATATTTGTTGAGAATCATGCAAGTTTAGCATTACATAAAAAATGTGGTTTTAGAGTGATAGGTATAAGAGAAAAATTTGGAAAATCTAACAGAGGTGGTTGGAGAGATATTGTTTTCTTAGAGCGTAGAAGTAAAGTTGTGGGCATAGATCAAAGGAGCAATTAAAGAATCATTTCTAAATGACAGATAATACAATGCAATCACGCAAGGGTTGCTAACTTGATTTAAAATACAAAAGGATTGTAGGCGATATTATGAAAATCCATCATATAGTTGCGGGATTATCTGCTGAAGGACTTCTTAAATATTCTATAAAAAAAGATAATTCAGAATGGTATGGTCAAGTTATTGGTATACCAGATGATTTTTCAGTAGGCCCCATTTGTTATCTAGGTAGAGAAGTTTATGATCAAAGAAAAAGGTGGTTAATGGATACGCTTAAGATAACGGGAGCATTAGATGATTGGGAAGAATTGCAAGAGTTGTATAGCGCTATGATTGAAAAATTAAATCAGATTAATAACAAAGATAAAATAGTTGTTTGGTGTGGTCCTAATAGTATAGAAGTTATATTATTTTATCAATTATGTTATAAATTTAGAGAAAATAGTATATTTAAAGTAAGTTTGTGTGAATTAGAAGAACATAAGAATATACATATATCATTAACAGGACAATGTGAACCAGAGCATATTTTAAATTTAACCAGCCAAATAAGACCAATCACTGATGAAGAAAAAATTTATTGTGTGAAAGAGTTAAAAAGATTAATAAATGAGAACAAAATGGTCAGAATTCTAGAAGATGATAGGGTGGCATCTAAAGAAGAAGAATTTTACGATGAATTGATTTTAGAAAATGCCAAAAAGTCATATTTGAAAGCACCTAGGGTGATTGGTGGGACTATGGGGAAATCAAAATACCCAGTAGGAGACACTTTCATTGATTATAGGTTGAGAAAACTTATAGATCAAGGTAAATTGATTCTTAGAGGAAATAAGGAGTCTGCTATGAGATTCATTGAAGTGAAATTGCCTTAAAGATAACTTGATACTGATATAGATGCAGCTATATCATATCTCAACAAATGGTTTTATTGGGCTACGCATAGTAGATTATAGTCTATGATAGATGCCACATATTTCATTAAAAATCACTGGAATGGAATTGTTAGATATATATCAACTAGAATTACAAATGACATGCTAGAAGGTATTAATAGTATAAGGATCACTCACCTTTAGCTTTAAGTATGAGTTGTATTGGTACATGCCCAAAATTGGATATCATAATTCCAAGGATCACCACTAGACCACCTATCCACTGATTGACTGAAAGTTGTTCTCCAAGGACAATTTGTGCTGTAAAAAGTCCAGTGACAGGAACAAGTAAAGAAAGTGGTGCTACCCTGCCTGCAGAGTGTTTTGCAAGCAATCCGCCCCATGTGCCATATCCAAACAACGTGGCAAAGAAAGCAAGATAAAAAACAGCGAAAATAGACAGGCCATTCATATTACTTATTGCGTGCAATAATGTTTGAGGCGTGTCAAACATCAAAGCAAGAATCATAAGAGGAATCGGAGGCACAAGACTTGACCAGACAATGAGACTAAGCATATCCAGTTTTTCGCCCCTAGAAGCTGTGCGATTTGCAGCCTGTTTTACGACTATATTGGAAAAACTCCAAAAAGCAGCAGCTAAAAGTGTCAATAAAAATGCTCCAAAAGGAATCGAAAACAATCCACTGCTTCCTGTATTTCCGCCTATGAGATAAAGCCCTAGTAAAGCCACCACAAGGCCTATCACTTGTTTTCTCTTTAGTCCTTCTTTTAAAAATATGGATGCAAATAAAATTGTAAAAAGCGCTTGAGACTGAAGGACAACAGAGGCAATACCTGCTGGCATCCCTATACTCATAGCATAAAATAAGCAAGCAAATTGGCCAACACCTACTGCAAATCCATAGGCAACGCAATATTGCCACTCCAGTGCAGGACGTTTTATAAAAAGAACAGCTGGAAATGCAGTGAATACGTAACGTAAAACAGCTAATAGCATGGACGGTACGCCAGCAAGTCCTAATTTAATTATAGTGAAATTAGCTCCCCAAACCGTGACTACAAGCAAGGCAAGTACAAAATCTTTTTTACTCATTTTTTCGTTGATAGTCATTGATATCTCCTTTCTGTGGTCAAGTGGTTAAAAACATATTACTTTTATTCTACATTTATTAATAATTTCCTTTTATTCCTAAATAAAATATTTATATTGCATATCCGTTCCTACAAAATCACATATTTATATATATAGTGGTTCTATCTACCGAAAGGATCTTTGTTGCCTTTGATAGATATCTGTTTTTATATAATGCGCTCAATGTGATCATTAGTTTATGCAGGATTGATGCTGGAAAATAAGAAAATATTTCTTGGAGAAAAAAATAATGGAAGAGTTGGTGGCATATTTAGCTTGTAGGGAAGGAAATTCCATTATAATCCATTAGAGGAAAAATTCGTTTAAAAGTAGAAGATGTAGAAATTGGATATCATAAGATTTAAAGAAGAATGCACAGCACTACAAGAAATTACAGCGAATAATATTGATCGTGCTGAAAAAACAATCGAACTTTATAAAAGAATGTTGTTAGAGGAACATTGTTATGAGTGGAGTATGAAACGTGGACAGCATTATGAAATAGAAAAACATAGAAAAATACAATTATTATTTAAAAAAAATAGATAATATCTAAAAGGGGCTGTTGGACTAGATTTTTCTATTTTCCGATAGCCCCACTTACTTTTTAGAGAAGCTAGGTTACCAAAGAGGATAAATAGAGCTAAGCGTGAGATCTAATTGATGTAGATCACTGCTTAACCCTGTACGTAAGAGCGTGTTATTGATTAATCTAATAAACTATACCCTTCTTTTTGTAGTTTTGCTTCATGTGCAATGAGACCATTCACAATAGTATCTACATGATCAGAAAATTCAACCCCTAGCGCTTCTGCTGATGCGGTTAGTTCCTCGCGATTTACCGCTTTGGCAAATGCTTTATCTTTCATTTTCTTTTTTACAGATTTTGACGTTAATCCTTCAAGTTTTGTAGGGCGCATTAATGCAATTGCAATAATGAAACTTGCCATTTCATCTACAGCATGTAAGCATTGACGTTCTTTTGAGTCTCTTGGAATTTTAGATGTTGAACCGTGAGAAAGAATACTTGCAATAAATGTTTCATCAAAATTTGCAGCTTCGAGAATTTCAGGTGAACGATTTGGATGTTCTTCAGGGTATTTTTCAAAGTCAATATCATGAAGTAATCCTAATAACCCCCAATAATTCTCATCTTCCCCAAATTTCATTGCATAAGCTACCATTGCAGCTTCAACAGCAAGTGAGTGTCTAAATACACGATCTGTCTTAACATGTTCCTTTAATAATGTTAATGCTTCTTTACGTTCCATATGTACCTCCTAATGATCGTATGATATCCTATACAAAAAGAGCAAAACCTAAAAGACGAGGAATCCTCTTTCTTGTTAAGGGGGATTTGATTATCATGCTTTTGATAATTTCAAAGAAAAAGCCATGCTTTTATCTTGTGTGTCTTGCAGAAGGAGCTTATAAGAAAGATCTATTTTTCTTTTGTCATTAGAGGAATTAATGATTTCAATATGCCCATTTTCACTTTCATCTTTTAATAGTCCTTTTTGTGACAGGATATCTTTAAGATGGAGTGCTGTTCCAAAGCCACCATCAATCAATGTAATATTGTCTCCTAATACTTTTTTTATGGCAGTGTTTAAAAAAGGATAATGGGTACATCCTAATACAATTGAAGAAATTTCATGTCTGTCCATATGTTCAAAAACCTCTTTTATGGCTTCTTCTGCTTCCTTGCCTTCTGTCAATCCACTTTCTACAATAGATACAAGTTTAGGTCCAGGAATTTTTACAATCTCTGCCTGAGATGTATATTGATCCATCAAGTTTTTAAACTTTTCTTCCTTTAAAGTAACCTCTGTAGCAAGTACAACGATTTTTCCATCTGTATATTGTTCAATAGCTGGTTTTAGAGCCGGTTCAATGCCTATAATAGGAATCGTATATCTATTGCGAAATGTATCTATAACTGTGCTTGTAGCTGTATTACAAGCGATTACGATTGCTTTGACGCCTCTTTTTATAAGATAATCACCAATTTCAATACAGATGTCTGTTAAGGCTTCCTTTGTTTTTTTGCCATAAGGGATATGTTTTGAATCGCCATAATATATGTAATCTTCTTGTGGCATCAATTTTTTCATTTCTCTTAATACGCTTAGTCCACCCATACCTGAATCAAATACGCCTATAGGTAAAGCTTTCACCTTATTAACCTCCTAAAGTATATGATAAAATATTATACCATAACTATATTTTTCTATACAGGGATAAGAAAAAACAATTTACTGAAAAAACATTTATATATTATTTCCATAATGGATATATTAAATACAAATCAAAGTTTATATATTGGTTAACAAATGCGTTTGCAAGGGATTTATAGCCAGAACAATATTTTGTATAACTTATCCAATTATGATAAAATAAATCATTAATAAATAATTTGTATTGAGGAGTTTCATAATGAAGAAAAAATTTATTCTGTATTTGATTTTTGCAATGGTATGTTCAAATATGCTATTAACGATTGTCATCGGAAATTATGTAGGAAACAAAATAGATCAAATTGTAGATGTACAGAAAAAAGATATTATTTTTCAATCAAAAGAAAAAATATTTACTTTTGATAAAATTCTTCTTGAAGTAGATCGAGAATTGAAAGAAAAGATGGAAAAAGATATACTAAAAGTGAGTAAAAAAATAGAAGAACCCTTTAAAAAAAAGGATGATTTTACTAATGATGTATTAAAAAAAATAGCAGAAGAATTTCCTATGTATCAGATCTATATCATTAATGAAGAGGGTACAATTGTTTATACTACCTTTCCACAAGATCAAAATTTGAATATTTTTCAAACTGGAGAAACATTTGAAAAAAAATTGAAATCGCTATATGGGAAGGAAGAAATCAAAAATCAAAGTATTACAGCTTCTAGCAAAACGGGTATTTTAAATAAATACATTTATTATAGTCCTAAAGAAAGCAATTATATTATTGAAATTTCTGTAAATATCAATGAATATATAAAAAATAGTTATCCAAAAGGATATGATGAATTTGTCTTTTCAAGACTGTTTCAGTCCATTGCTAAAGAAAATAAATACTTAGTAGGCATTGATATATATGGTTATAATAAAATAGATAATTGGTCTTTGTTACATAGTGGCAAAAAGTTTGGAAAAAATAAAGTTTTTATGAATAAGCTTAAAAAAGAAGAAGAAATATGTATACAAAAAGGGAAGTTACAACATTGTTACCATTCCTTTTCTTTGGATGAATCTTATTATGATTTTACAAGAAATTTTTATGTGGAATTGATTTATGATTTTTCTACCTTAGAGAAAAACAGAAAGGATATTTTCTTGTTTTCGTTAGGGGTATCATTTTTTATTATATTCATTACATTTTTTATTGCATCAACGTTTTTTAATACCACTATATTAAGTAAAATTGCTACCATTAATTATGGTTTGAAAATGATAGAAAAAGGAAACTATGATTATAATATTGAAATAGATGCAAATGACGAATTAGGGGATATTACAAATAATGTTAATAAAATGAAAGAAATCATCAAAAAGAGAGAAGAAGAATTGATGCAACAGCAAAATCAAATTCATTACTTGGCTTATTATGATAAATTGACAGGGCTACCCAATAGGACTTTGTTTGAAGAGAAATTAGCGCGTGCATTAGAAGAAGCAGAACAACAAAAGCAGAAGGTAGCATTACTATATTTTGATTTGGATAATTTTAAAAATGTAAATGATACCATTGGGCATATGTTTGGAGACTTACTTCTTAAAAATGTTGGACGATTACTTGAAAAATATTTAGGGGAAGATGCTACTGCTACGCGCATGGGTGGAGATGAATTTGTAGCCATACTGCCAAAAGCAAATGATGTACAAGATATCATAGACACTGTTAAGCATGTTATAAAAGCATTTCAAAACCCATGGATCATAGATGATCGTGAATTTTATGTTACGACAAGTATAGGAATTACTCTATATCCAGATGATGGGATCAATACAAATATTCTTTTAAAAAATGCAGATACAGCTATGTACGTTGCTAAGAGCTGTGGTAAAAATATGTATCATTTTTATACATCGGATATGAATGAAAAACTATTGGAAAAATTGGAAATGGAAAATAGCTTAAGACATGCAGTGGATCGGGAGGAATTTGTTGTTTATTATCAGCCAAAGATCAATACAAATGACAAAAGTATTGCAGGGGTAGAGGCATTAGTACGATGGAACCATCCTACTAATGGAATGATCCCTCCAAATATGTTTATTCCATTAGCAGAAGAAATGAGACTTATTGTTCCTATGGGACAGTGGGTGCTAAGGAACGCATGCAAGCAGAACCAAATATGGAAATCATTAGGATGTACGGATATGAGTGTAGCTGTCAATATTTCTGTAATTCAAATACAACAGTCAGATTTTGTACAAAGCATTATAGATATTTTAGAAGAGACAGGGATGCAACCGTCTTCTCTTGAATTAGAAATTACAGAGAATATCATCATGAAAGATTTTGAATTTACTAATAAAATATTACATGATTTAAGAAAATTAGGAATTCGTATATCATTAGATGATTTTGGGAAAGGATATTCTTCTCTTAATTATTTAAGACAATTAGAAATTGATATTTTAAAAATTGATAAATCTTTTATAGATGATCTTACAAAAGATCATAATGAGCAAGCTATTGTAAAGTCTGTTATTGATATGGCCCATAGTATGAAGATGACTGTAATTGCAGAAGGTGTTGAAACATGGGAACAATTCACATCTCTCAAAAGTCTACATTGCGATAAAGTACAAGGATACTTGTTTAGTCGTCCATTACCTGTAAACGAAATTGAGCACATGATAGAAGAACAGGAAAAAGTATGTTAAAAAAACAGATAGGCATCTTTGGGATGTTCTATCTGTTTTTTACTTACTTATACCCCTTTATTTTCATAAAATCGTTTAAATATTTTATGTTTATCTTTAATCTTAGGTTCCTGTACTTCTCCGATTTCACAATTTACTTGAAAATCCATTGAAGGGGATTTGTTTACCATAAGAATTTGACTTGGATATACGCTTTTGTGTCCGCTTATAATTTGTCCCCAAGCATTACCTGCTGTTGCACAAATATAGAATACCGGTGTTAAAATACTGCCACTTCGTCCAGAGCCTATCGTGATAGATGTTGGAAACATTCAATCTTAATAAAGTAGTATATTTCAATTAAAAGAAAGGATTCTATAAAAAACATATAAAATTATGAGATGTTATATATACAGGATAAGGAAAAATGGTAGAATGATAATGAAAAGTCATAAAGAAAAGAGAGGATATTATGATTACTGAAATTCATTATGTGAGCACTTTTATAACCCTTTTCCTTGTATCTTATTTAGGCTATTATACAGCAAAAAATGTGAAAAGCTCAAAAGATTTTGCTGTAGGAGGAAGAAACTTAAATGGTATTTCCGTAGCTGGAAGTATTATGGCTACAATTGTTGGAGGCGGTTCAACAATAGGGGCTGCACAATTAGCTTTTCAAACAGGTGTCAATGCGATGTGGTTTACACTAGGTTCGAGTATCGCGTGTGTATTTTTAGGGATGTTTGTAGCAGGTCCATTAAGAAGAGCAGAAGTAGATACTGTATCTCAATTTTTAGCTTTAACTTATGGAGAATATGCAGCGATTGCAGCCAGTAGCATTACTTCTTTTGCAATATTTATTCACATTACAGGACAAGTACTTTCATCTGTAGCAATCATGACATCTATGTTTCAGGTGACAGAAGCCGTGGCAGTAATCATAACGGTTGGACTTATCATATCATATATATTTTTTGGTGGATTTATGGGTACGAGCAAGGTGGGTATTGTAAAAGCATTCTTGTTATATTTCACATTAATGATTAGCGGGATCATTTGTTATAAGCATTTTAACGGGGTAAGTGGACTATTATCTAGTTTCCCAAAAAATCCATGGTTGAATTTGTTTAGTGATGGGGTAGGGACTGCCATTGCCCAAGGATTTTCTGTAGTAGTGGGTATTGTATCTACACAGACGTACTTATTGGCAGTGTTTGCAGGTGAAAATGAAAAGGAATCAAAAAAAGGGGTGTACATTTCTGCACTTTTGATTCCGCCAATAGGTTTAGTCTCTACGCTGATTGGTTTATATATGCGTGCATCTCACCCAAATATTATACCGAAAGAAGCCCTTCCTTCTTTTATTCTTACCTATTTAGATCCTTGGGTTGGAGGGATCGCTATAGCAACAATGATTATATCTGTTATTGGTACGGGAGCAGGCTTAACATTAGGAATTAGTACGATGATCAATCGTGATATATATGTAAAATGTATGCATCCAGAAGCAGATGATAAAAAACAGTTGTTTGTTTTAAGAACATGTGTATGTGTCATATCTATTCTTACAATAATAATGGTATTTACAAATATGAATTCACTCATATTAAAGTGGGGATTTTTATCGATGGCTTTAAGGGGAACAACCATATTCATCCCACTATTAGGAGCACTTTATTTTAAAGGAAAAGTAAAGAAGAAAGCAGGGGTTGTAGCAATCGTTGTGGCACCTATTCTTTCCGTATTGTGGGGAATATTTGGGATAAGGGGGATAAATGCTTTATACATTGGACTAATAAGTAGCGTGATCTTATTAATCGGTGGATCTATGTTTTTAAAAGAAGAAGAAAAAGTAAAAGTAAAAGAGATATATTGATTAATAAGAAAGATATAAGCCTAGTAAAGTCTTTTTAGGAGTATATATATTTTGTGGCTTTATTTGATATAATAATACTTAAGTATCCTCAAGAACGAAGCGCACAAAATATGGTCGCAGGTAAACGTATTGAAAATAACTGATACAGGATAATGCGCAAATTTAGATGGAATAAAAAATAAATTGATGAATAAATGAGAGGAAGATTTTTAATATGGAGAATATACGGAAAAGAATAGAGCAGATCATAAAAGATCAATCTCTTATATACTGCGTTTTAAGCAATGCAAGAAAAAAAGATATTGAAAATTATAACAAAGTTACCATACGTCCTATATTAGTAAAAGGTGAATATATTTATCAATTTACTTACAACTACCCCAAAAAAGTCACCCATGAGAATATAAAAGAAGATGCGATGATCAATAAAACGGTTACCTTATTTGAAGAGCAATTTAAACAAGGGCAGATCTATACAAAAGATGCAGATGTTCAAATATTGATTAGTAAAAAATTAAAAGTTAAAATATTAGAGAAACCACCGACAAAGAAAAGCATAAATTTAGAACATAATCGAAAGAAAAATCATATGATTCCTGAAAATGAGGTAAATCCTTTCTTAATAAGACTTGGTGTGATGAATGAAGATGGAAAAGTATTGGCGCAAAAGTATGATAAATTTCGCCAAATTAATCGATTCTTAGAAATGGTTGCAGATGTAGTGCCACATTTAGAGAAAAAAACGGAGAAAATAAATATTATCGATTTTGGTTGTGGAAAATCTTATTTAACCTTTGCACTATATCATTATTTTGTGGATATCTTAAAGCTTCATGTGAATATCATAGGGTTGGATTTAAAAAAAGATGTAGTGAATCACTGCAATGAGATTTCTAAAGATTTAGGCTATGAGGATCTAAAATTTATGATCGGAGACATTGAACATTTTACAGGTGCAGACAAAGTAGATATGGTTGTAACGCTTCATGCTTGCGATATGGCAACAGATGCAGCTTTTGTAAAAGCCATAGAATGGGATGCAGATATTATCCTTTCTGTGCCATGCTGTCAGCATGAATTATTTGATCAAATTCATAATTCTTTGATGAACCCTATGGAGAAGCATGGTATTATTAAAGAAAGAATGTCTGCGCTCATTACAGATAGTATAAGAGCAAATATATTAGAGATTATGGGCTATACAACACAAATATTAGAGTTTATTGATTTAGAGCATACCCCTAAAAATTTGTTGATACGTGCTATAAAGACTAATAAGAAAAATCAAGAAGTAGTAGAAGAATACAGAAAATTCAAAGAATTTTGGGGAGTTAACCCCTATTTTGAAAACGCGTTAGGGGAAAAGTTAAAGAAAAGATTATTATAAATTACACGATAAGAGCCACTAAAAATGATTTTATACAGATGGAATAAGAATTTTAAACGAGTATAGTCACAGGAGGCGTATATATGAATGAAATAAAAAAAGTAAAAACAGATGATAAAGGAAAATTTTATAACTACATGAATATGAAGCTGATTGGATTAATTTGTGAAGAATCAGATGGATTGGCAAATCTGTCAAATGCTTCAGCTCTTTTAAATTTACTCCTAGATGAGATAAATTGGGCAGGATTTTATCTATATAAAAATAGAGAATTAATATTAGGGCCATTTCAAGGAAAACCTGCATGTACGCATCTTCAGATCGGAAAAGGCGTGTGTGGAACTGCTGCAAAGGAATTAAAAATTCAAGTTGTAAAGGATGTTCACGAATTTCCAGGACATGTTGCATGTGACAGTGCTTCGGAGTCAGAGATCGTGCTTCCTATTGTGTATGAAGGAAAACTTATAGGTGTACTAGATATTGATAGCCCTATAAAGGGACGATTTGATGAAATGGATGCAAAAGGGCTTCAAAGATTTGTGGATACATTGAATAAATACATGGATTGGTCCACAGTTATTTAAAAAAAAGAAAGGTTATCCACACAAAAAGAAACGAGTAGAGGTAGTCATACTTGTTTCTTTTTGCTATGGAAAAAATAAATTTTAAAATGAATTATACTAATTTTACTTGATGATATATTTTTTTGCCTTTTTTAATCATCAATGTACCTTCTTTAAAATCTGCTTCTTGAATCTTGTGTTTCAAATCTGTAATTTTTTCACCATCTATAGATAATCCACCTTGTTGAATCAAACGTCTACCTTCACTACGAGATGGGATTAAATTTGTTTTTGTAAGTAAATCCATGATGTCCATGCCTTCTATAAACTCAGTTCTTGAAATTTCAGTAGACGGTACATTTTCACTTGCAGGACCTTTTCCAAAAAGTGCTTTTGCGGCTTCTTGAGATTTCTGTGCTTCTTCTTGTCCATGTACCAATTTGGTTACTTCGTAAGCAAGGATTTCTTTTGCTTGATTAATTTCTGCATCTTTTAGTGCACCGAATCTTCTTACTTCATCCATTGGAAGGAACGTAAGCAGAGATAGACATCTTTCAACGTCAGCATCAGCGACGTTTCTCCAGTATTGGTAGAATTCATAAGGAGATGTTTTTTCAGGATCAAGCCAAAGGGCACCAGACTCTGTTTTTCCCATCTTTTTCCCTTCACTTGTTGTGAGGAGTGTAAAGGTCATACCATAAGCTGATTCACCATCGACTCTTCTGATTAGATCAGCACCATTAATAATATTAGACCATTGATCATCCCCGCCAAGCTGTAGCTTACAATTATATTTTCTATGAAGTTCTAAGAAATCATAGGATTGCATAATCATATAGTTAAATTCAAGAAAAGATAAACCTTGTTCCATACGACTTTTGAAGCATTCGGCTGTAAGCATTCGATTTACAGAGAAATGTCTTCCGATTTCTCTTAAGAAAGGAATATACTCTAAATTCATCAACCAATCCGCGTTATTGGCCATAATCGCTTTACCATCAGAAAAGTCTAGAAATCTAGAAAGTTGTTTTTTGAAACATTTGCAATTAGATGCTATCGTTTCAGGGGTCATCATCTTTCTCATATCTGTTTTTCCAGTTGGGTCTCCTACCATTCCTGTACCACCTCCAACTAATACAATTGGACGATGACCTGCACGCTGCATGTGCATCATGGTGATGACTTGAAGAAAATGACCTACATGTAAGCTGTCAGCAGTTGGGTCAAAGCCAATATAAAAGGATACAGATTCTTTTCCAAGAAGTTCCCTGATTTCATCTTCGTGTGTTGTTTGTTGGATAAATCCACGCTCCTTTAGCACATCAAAAACATTTGTCATGTTAAAAACCTCCCTATTTTTATCAAAAAATAAAAGACCCTCTCATCAATATAAGGACGAGAAAGCCCGTGGTACCACCTTAATTTGCATAAGGGATGATTCAATCCATTATGCCTCAATCCACAATAACGTGTGGGAACCGTCAAAGTTTTTACCTTTGAAACTCCAGAGTGTAATTCATCTTTCCATGTACTATAGACTTTGCACCACCCAGTCTACTCTCTTTTTTGTAACCATGGAGATTACTCATCTCTTTCATCGCTTTAATATATAACTATTTCACCCTATATTAACATAAGTATGATAGAAATGACAAGGGTGTGAAAAAATATTATTTAAAAAACTTAAAATCTATTATATGGATAAGGGTCTTTCAAACTTTAATGCAATTATATTTCTTCTTTATTTCAGCAACAATAAGTATAATAATAGGTAAAATTACTTGAAATGGAAAAATATAATAGGAAAATATGTCAGCATCAAATTCATAATATTGCATTGAACTATCAAATGATAAGTAAGATAAATTAATTACCAATAGAGAAATAGGAATTACTATCAATCGATAATCAGTACATTCAAATATTTTAGAAATTCCTTTGCAAGTGGATAACAAATATATGCTTATTTTAACAAAGCCGCCTAAGATGAATATAATCGCCGATAGTGCTTCTACTCTTTGCAAAATGTTCCCAATATCTATTCTTGAAACAGCAGTATATGTTGCAAAGTACAGACTTGATGCATCATTTATGCCTATTACTAAAATATCCGTTAAAGAAGTTACAAAGATTACTATTCCTCCTATAAATAACCCTAGCATGTAAACTATATAAGGAGATCTTTTTGTTTTAAATGTGGAGAAAGCTACAGTAAATGGTAATATTTGAGTGAAAGGAAAACAGAATACGCCAAAAGCTCCTCTGAAAACTGGTTTTATTCCATTATTCAATACAGGTAGAATATTATTGATGTGCATCTTTGAAATTAATAACGATACGACAATTAATAAGCTAACAATAGGTATTATAATGAAAAAACTTCCCCATCTACCTAAAATCTCAATTCCTTGTTTTATTGCATAAGCACATAGGATAATGATACATAGCATTGGTATAACTAGAGGTGTATTATGAAAAGAAACTATGTTTATAAATTCTCCATAATTTCTTAAAACATTAGCTGTTAAATCAAGAAAAAAACAAGTATATAATATTATCATTCCTTTTCCAATAAATTTTCCAAAACAGATTTCAATAATCTCAAATAAATCTTTGTTAGGATAAATAAATTGAAGTCTAGCGTATATCAATAGTATAAACATTGCCAGCAACATGGCCATAATAATAGCTAGCCATACATCTTTTTTAGCATCTAGTCCAGATACAGCGATTGAAGAGGAACCTATTATAAATAAAACTATAAGAGATATCCCTTGTTTATCAGAAATAGCTTCTTTATTCACTCGTTTTTCCTCCAAGGTCGGTTTTTAATTAGTATTTCACTTATTTACTTGAATATTCTAATATCCAAAAATATTATTTTTTGAGATCGATTAGGCATCTTTCTGCTAATCTTTTGCTAATCTAAATTGACAATACATGATAAAACATGATAATATACATTTTGTAATTTGTGTATTTTCAAGCTATTTGAGTGTGATTGAAAATGCATGGAAATGAGTTGTCAGTTCGCAATATCCTGACACTAAACAAAACTACGGAGGGTTGAAAAATGAAAAAAACAAATTTTTTAGTGCAGGCAGGAATGATTGGCGCCGTTTATGTGGTGCTTACGATTTTGTTTGCGCCCTATAGCTATGGGCCAATTCAGGTAAGAGTATCTGAAAGTTTAACCGTGTTACCTATGTTTATGCCAGCGGCTATTCCGGGGTTATTTGTAGGATGCATTATAGCAAATATTGTTGGTGGGAATGGGCTGGTTGACATTGTTTTTGGGAGTATGGCTACCTTGTTGGCAGCTTATCTAACATATAAGATGCCGAAGAAATGGTTAGCACCACTTCCACCTGTTGTAGTGAATGGGATTGTTGTAGGATTTATTCTAAATTATCTTTATGGTGCCCCTCTTATTATTACGATGGGCTGGGTAACATTAGGACAATTGATTGCCTGTTATGGAATAGGGTATCCTTTGATTTTAACATTAGAAAAGTATAGAGATAAAATATTTCCTAGATCGTAAAGTACATTAGTACAATTTAAAAAATGAGATGAAGAAAATCTTCATCTCATTTTTGATTATGCTAATAAATTAAGTGGAATAAAACCAACGGCTACACCGATTACATAAAGAATAAATAATCCGTAAACAATGGCCATGATCGGGGCATCTTTTTTTCCTATACCATCTTTTTTAAGGAGAAGTGTTGCTGTTGTGAGCATAGACAACAATAAAAAGGCAAAGATGATAATATTTTCACCAAAATTTACTGGAATTTCTTTTCCTGCAATCAACATTGGAAACCCAAGACAAATACAAATATCAAATATATTTGATCCTACAGCATTGGATACTGCACCATCTGCATCGCCCAGTTTTGCAGATTTTATAGATAATAGTGTATCTGGGATAGAAGTACAAGCAGCTAATATAACGACAGAAACAATAAGTTTTGATATACCAAAAGTATCTGAAATAACGATAGCTGATTTTACGATGGCATCGCAACTAATCCATAAAAGTCCCATGGTTATTATAATAACCCCAAAGATTTTTGAATAAGGCATATCAACAAAATCTTCATCTTCACCTTCTTCATCAAGCTCATGCTTTAGATCTGCTGTATCTGCAATTTGCTCTCCAAGGGTACGTGATTGTTGATATTTCTTTGTTTGAAGATATAATGTTACGATATATCCTACATAAATACAGATTAAAATAACCCCTGAAACAGGTGTAAACTTTCCGAAATAAGCGGTAATGATTAAAGTTAAAATACTAATGGTATAAAACACCATATCCCGATAAACCCCAGATGGATCTGCCTTTAATTTATCTGTTCCATGATAAGCAAATATTGCAAGCATTGGAATCAGTAAGATGTTGAATATTCCTGAACCAGCGATAGTAGGAACGCCTACATCTGCAAACTCTTTGTAAACCACTACAGCAACCATAGCTGTTGAAAATTCTGGAAAAGATGATGCGATGGCATCAAAGGTTGCACCCCTTACAGAATTTGGTATATTTAATTTTAATCCTAATACATGTAAAACGTCTCCTAATTTATCGGATGCTACATTAATCACCCACGCCATAGCAAATAGCATCACAATGGCAATCCATATATTGCTAATCCAATCAAACATTGAATCTTCCTCCTTTTTATTATTTCTAATTTTTAAATTTTATTGTTTTTACCATGATATCCATTTTATCAGTTTGTGGAAAATTTCTCAACAAAAGATTCAAGAGATTGGAATCCATAAAATACATAATAAAAATTGATTAAATACGGATGATTTCAAATAACAGAAAAATAAGACTATATATCCAATTATAGGTTAAATATTAAATTTAAAGAAGGAATTTACAAAATCGTGGAGAATAGTATGTAAACGCATAATTAGTAAAATATAGAAATGTGTTTTGAATGACATGCTTTTAGGCAGAAGAGTAAGAGAGGTGTACAAAGGTGAAAAAAGAGAAAATACTTAAACAAAAAAAAATAAAACAAAATACAAAAAAGAAGACGCTAGGATGGAACAACGTAAGAATAGGGTATAAATATGGGGTCGTTCTATTTATAGTACTCATATTTTTTATTGTTTCAGCTAGTGTGACGATCTACTCCATATTGGAAATGAAAAAGAATGTGAAAAATGTAGAGGATACGGATCATCGTGTGATCATGATTACGAAGATGGGTTCTTTATTCCGAGAAAAAGATGTACGTATTGGCGAGTTTATCTTTTTTAAGAAAGATTCCTATTTAAATGATTATGAAGCAGTTAGAAGTGAGTTCCAAATTTTATTAGATGAGATAAAACCGATTATTGATACAGACCGTACAGGGGATCTCAAATTTTATTATGATCATATTGTAAGTAACAATGAAAAAGTACATAGCCTGCTTACAGAAAAAATCGTTTTATCCGTAAAAACGAACAATCAAAAAAATTTGGTGGCTGAAAAAATAACAACCTCTGCTATTCGAAGTAGAACAGTATCTTTACTAGAAAAAATGAAAGAGATTGTAGAAAAAGAACGAAAAGTAGCAATAAAAAGTGTAGATGAAAACATGAAAAAGGCAATATGGATGCTGATCATTACGGTAGGAATTTGTGCATTTTTTAGTGTCGTTATTATGATCATTATTAGTAGAAACATTAGAAAATGCTTGAATACTATTATTGTAGTCGCTGATAATGCCGCGCAGGGAGATCTTACTTTGGAGCGCATTCATTATGAAGGAAAAGATGAAATTGGGCAATTAGCAGCTGCTATTAACAAAATGGTGGATCACTTAAGGGCAATGATTACAGAAATGGGAGGGGTATCCCAAGAAGCTGATAGACAAAGTAATGCTTTTATGAATATTGCAAAAGAAGTAAGAAATGGAAGTGGACAAATTGCGGCTACTATGCAGGAAATGTCTGTGGGCGCAGAAGAACAAGCAAATTCATCTACAGAGATTGCACATGCTATTAACGAATTAGGGAAGTTAATAGAAGAAACAACAAGAACAGGCGAAGAACTAAAAACTAGTTCAGAAGAAGTCCGAGCTGTAGCAGATGTAGGAAATCAGCAAATTTTAGCATCTGTAGATCAGATGAATCATATCAATCATGTGGTAAAAGGGTCTGTTGAAAAAGTACAGAAGTTAAATCATAAAGCCCAAAATATATCACAACTGGTTGAAGTGATCAATCAAATCGCAGAGCAAACAAATCTTTTAGCATTAAATGCAGCCATTGAAGCAGCAAGAGCAGGTGAAGCAGGAAGAGGGTTTGCTGTTGTATCAGATGAAATCCGAAAACTTGCTGAGCAAGTTGGCAATTCAGCTACCGAAATAAGAGGCATTGTAGAAGATATCCAAAAAGAATCAAATAGCATGACACAATCTTTAGAGGAGGGATATAAACAAGTAGAAAGTGGAACAAAACAAATCCAAGATACTGAAGAATGTTTTAATAATATCAATGAACAAATGCCAAAAATGGTAGAAAAGATTCAGCAGGTATCTGAAAATCTAGAAAGAGTTTCTAAGCATAATGAAGAAATTAGTTCTTCTGTAGAACAGGTCGCAGCCATTGCAGAGGAAAATTCTGCATCTATTGAGGAAACATCTGCGCTTACACAACAAGAAAATAGTTCTATGGAGCTTATGAGAGAAGAAACAGATAAAATGGTTTCTGTTATGGATAAATTAAAACATTTAATAGAACAATTTAATCTATAGAGGTATATTTTTAGAGACTTTGAAAAATACTTCAAAAATAGGAGGATTTTAGGGATCAGAGAAGAAATATAAGTAATGGGAAACATATTAAGAACACAGAAAATAGGAGGTCTTATTATGGCAATCAGTTTACAAAAAGGACAAAAGGTAGATTTAACAAAAACCAATCCTGGTCTTACAAAGGTATTAGTAGGTTTAGGGTGGGATACAAACAAATATGATGGTGGCGCAGATTTTGATTTAGATGCTGCTGTTTTTATGCTAGGGGAGAATGGAAAAGTTACAAGTGAGAAAGACTTTATATTTTATAACAATTTAAAGGATGCAGCGCAGTCCGTAATTCACCTTGGAGATAATTTGACAGGTGAAGGGGATGGAGATGACGAGCAAGTAAAGATTGATCTTAGTAAAGTGCCTGCAAATGTAGCAAAAATTGCTTTTACCGTAACAATTCATCAAGCAACGGAGAGAAGTCAAAATTTTGGACAAGTATCAAATGCATTCATTCGAATTGTGAATGAAGGAAGTAATGAAGAATTGATTCGATATGATCTTGGAGAAGATTTTAGTATCGAAACAGCTGTTGTGATAGGTGAACTTTATCGTAATAACAGTGAGTGGAAATTTAATGCAATCGGGAGTGGGTTCCAAGGAGGACTTTCTGCTCTTTGTGGAAATTTCGGAATCAATATGTAATAAAATAAAAAAAGGGAGAGCCTAGGCTCTGCCTTTTTTATAACATACAATAAGCATATGATCAAAACCAAATGTTTATGGCATAATTAAATTTTAATAAAATATGTAGTAGTTATCTCGAATAATATAAATAGAATATAGGAGTGAGAAAATTGAATTATAAAATACTGTATAAAGAAGCCTTTCCAATGGTTCAAATAGAACTACAAAAAGGCGAGATGGTGAAAGCAGAATCAGGGGCTATGGTGTCTATGTCTAGTACAATGGATGTGGAAGGACGCGCTGAAGGCGGATTTATGAAAGGGCTTGGAAGAATGCTTGCAGGAGAAAAATTCTTCTTTCAAATGCTAAAGGCAAATCGTGGACCTGGAGAAGTGTTATTAGCACCCTCTGCATTAGGTGGAATTGAAGATATAGAACTAGATGGCTCTTACGGTTTGTACGTGCAAAAGGATGGTTTTTTAGCAGCGACGCAAAATATTGAAGTAGCTACACAAATGCAGAACTTAGCAAAAGGAATATTTTCAGGAGAAGGATTTTTTATTGTTAAAATAAGTGGAAAGGGTACGGTATTTATCAATTCTCTAGGTGCAATCCATGCAGTAAATATTCCTGCTGGTGAAGAGATGATTATTGATAATAGCCACTTAGTAGCTTGGCCTGAATATATGCAGTATAGTATTGAAAAAGCATCAAAGGGATGGATTTCAAGTTTTACTTCTGGAGAAGGATTGGTATGTAGATTCAAAGGACCTGGAACGGTACTGATTCAAAGCAGAAATCCTGGTGGGTTTGGTTCATGGATGCGTCAGTTTATTCCTTCTTCAAAATAGAAGAAAAATTTGGAAGGATTTTTAAGAAAAAGTTAGAATTAATATTATATATAAATAATGCTGTATATAATCTGTTCATAACAGAATTTTGCGACTAAAGGAGGAGAAAGTATGGGAATTAATTTACAAAAAGGTCAAAGGATTGATTTGACGAAAAAAAATCCTGGGTTATCTCAAATTATGGTTGGGTTAGGATGGGATCCCGTTCAAAAGAAACCTGGGGGCGGTTTCTTATCAGGTATTTTTGGGGGAGGAAGCAATAATGCAGATGTTGATTGTGATGCGTCTGTACTTATGCTAGATAGCAATAATAAATTGACTAGAAAACAAGATTTGATCTATTTTGGAAATCTAAGAAGTATGTGTGGCAGTGTTGTGCACACAGGAGATAATCTTACAGGTGAGGGAGACGGGGATGATGAGCAAATCATCATAAACCTTGGACTTGTTCCTGCAAATATTCATAAGCTCGTATTTGTTGTAAATATTTATGATTGTATAAGACGAAAACAAGATTTTGGATTGATTGAAAATGCATATATCCGTGTAACAAATGGAACAAGCAACCAAGAAGTCATAAGGTATAATTTGACAGATGGGTATGCAGGAAAAATGACTTTGATTGTAGGAGAAATTTATCGCCATGATACAGAGTGGAAATTTGCTGCGATTGGTGAAGGAACACATGATGCTTCATTAAGTGAAATTGTGAAGAAATATTAAGGAATAAAGGGAGGCAGAGCGTATGTCTATTAATTTAAGTAAAGGACAAAGAATCGATTTAACAAAGTCAAACCCGGCACTTAAAAAAGTGATTATAGGACTTGGGTGGGATACAAATAAGTATTCAGGAGGACATGATTTTGACTTAGATGCTTCTGCGTTTTTAACTGGAGAAAATGGAAAAGTTTCAAATGATCATGATTTTGTTTTTTATAACAATCTAGAAGGTGGAAATAGCTCTGTTATTCATACGGGAGATAATAGAACCGGTGAAGGGGATGGAGACGATGAGGAAATAAAAATAGAATTTGATAAAATTCCTACGCATGTACACAAAATTGGTATTACTGTTACTATTCATGATGCACTACAAAGACAACAAAATTTTGGGCAAGTTTCTAATGCATATGTTCGTGTGGTAAATGAAGAAACAAACGAAGAAGTACTACGTTATGATTTAGGGGAAGAATTCTCTGTTGAAACAGCGCTTGTTGTTTGTGAGATTTATCGTCATGATCGTGAATGGAAGTTTAATGCGATTGGTAGTGGATTCCAAGGAGGACTAGCTGCACTTTGTAAAAACTATGGATTACAAGTAGACTAAGAAATGAATGATTTGGTTCATTTTAAATACGAAATAATTTATTTTAACAATGTAGAAATCCAAAGGGTCTGATTAGTATCGACTTTGGGTTTCTATTTGTTTATAGAGAAATTTTTAGTGGAATATAATGTATATATGCTGCGTATGTATGTTAATGCTAGGTTTTTTATGGTAGAATTTTTATTATAAGCTTGAAATATAAAAGGAGATACGCTATGCGATATTTTAATTATTTGACCCCTGAAGAAAAGCAATCTATTTTTTATTTACAACCCGAAGATTTTTATAGAGATAGTCCAAAAGAGCTTTTATCTTATGCAATGGGTGCAACGCTGTATATGCCTGCCACAAGAGAAAATATTGCACAAGATTTGATTAAAAACAAGCATGTAGAGATGCGATCTATGGTGATTTGTTTAGAAGATGCGATAGGGGATCAGGATGTAAAGGAAGCTGAAAATCGTGTATGTAAGCACTTTAAAGAATTATCTTTAGCGATCAAAAATGGAGAGACAAAAAAAGAGGATTTGCCATTGATTTTTCTGAGGGTAAGAAATAAAGAACAGATGATGCACATTGCGGACAAAATAGGAGAAAACATTTTTTTATTAACAGGATTCACATTTCCAAAGTTTTCATGGCGCAATGGAGAAGCTTTTTTCGAAAGTCTAAAAAAAATCAATAAAATATCAGGAAAACATTTATATGGCATGCCGATTCTAGAAACGGCGGATATTATTTATCACGAAACAAGAATAAAATCTCTAAATAGCATAAGGAATATATTAGATATCAATTATGAAAATGTTTTGAATGTAAGGGTAGGGGCAACCGATTTTTCAAGTTTATTTGGTTTGCGTAGAGACTATGACATGACGATTTATGATATTGCTGTGATTAGAGATTGTATTGCAGATATACTCAACTATTTTACGAGAATTGATAAGAATTATGTGGTATCTGCCCCTGTATGGGAATATTTTTCGAGTGGGGATCGGGTTTTAAAGCCTCAGTTAAGAAGAAGTCCCTTTGAAGAGACTTATGGGCAGCGGGGTATTAAAATTCGAAATGAATTATTAGATGCTTATGTAGATGGTTTGATCCGGGAAATTTTATTGGACAAATCAAATGGTTTTGTTGGAAAAACAATTATTCATCCAAGTCATATTATGCCTGTGCAATCTTTATATGTAGTCAGTCATGAAGAATATATAGATGCTTTAAGCATTATAGAAAATAATGATGGACGTGTTGGTGTTATTAAAAGTCAGTATGCAAATAAAATGAATGAAATCAAACCACATTTAAATTGGGCAAGAAAAATTATGAAAAAATCAAAAATATATGGGGTGTATCATGAAGGAAAAAACTTTACAAACTTGCTTGCAGAGAAAGCATACTTATAATATAAAAAATGATTTATCGGTAACCATCAATATCACAAAAAATCCTTATCAAATACCTATGGAAAAACTGTTTTTAATGGCAGCAAGGAAAAATAAAAAAAGAGGGTTTTTGTTTGTCAGCAAACTCCTTGGAAAACACATTCCAGTTCTTCCGCAGCTGTCATTACTCATCGGATGGGCCATGGCAGAACAATATATGAAAGAAGTCTATAAAAAAGATCTTTTTAAAAGCCAATCATTGAAAAAAGCATTGATGAATGCGGTAGATTGTGTGTCTATCTACGATGATCTAAAAGAGAAACAATTTCATTTACCAGAACCGGTACTATTTATTGGGTTTGCAGAAACAGCTACTGCATTAGGGCATGCTGTATTTGACTGCTTTTCTAAAGATGCTACCTATATTCATACAACGCGAGAAAATATTTTGGGTCTAAATTCTTTGATCTACTTTGAAGAAGAACATTCCCATGCTACCAGTCATCATTTCTATCCATTAAACAACGAACTATTGGCATCAAAAGCACCTGTAGTGCTTATAGATGATGAGATTACAACAGGGAAAACAGCTATCAATATTATTGAAGCCATTCAGAAAACTTATCCAAGGAAGGAATATGCAGTCCTATCTATCCTAGATTGGCGAAATAGTCAAGATAGAAAAAGATATGATGCATTAGAGGAAAAGTTAGGGATAAAAGTGCATACGATCTCACTCGTTTCGGGAGAAATTGAGGTAGAAGGAAAGCCTATCGTAGATGAGGAGAATACTTCAGTTCAAAAAACGATAGATAAACCAATAGACTCAGAAATAAATATGTATAAATGCCAAGAAAATGGATCTTTTTTTAAAACTTTACTGTTTTCATCAAAGGATGCACAAGGAAAGATAAATACTTGTCCTTATTTAAAAGAAACAGGCAGGTTTGGAATTACGAGTAAAGATCGGGAATCAACAGATCTTACATGTAAGAAAATAGGAAAAATTTTAGAAAAAAAGCGAAAAGGACAGAAAACACTATGCGTTGGAACAGGGGAATTTATGTATATTCCTATGAAGATTGCATCTTACATGGGAGAAGGGATAAGATACCAATCTACAACGAGAAGTCCAATTTATGCTTATGATTCCCCAGATTATGGGGCGAAAAACACATTTGCTTTTGAAAGTATTGATGACCCTTCTGTGATGAACTATCTTTATAACATTCCGTATGAACATTATGATGCGCTTTTCCTATTTTTAGAAAGAGCAGTTACAAAAGAAAGATTAGATCCTTTATTAAAAGTACTCAAAACATTAGGTATTGCGTATATAACTATTGTCATATGTATAGAGGAGAATTATACCGAAAAACCTAGTGAAATGGGAAGCTACAATAAAGAGGAAGTAACATTTCTATTAAAAGATATTAGCAATATCATGCAAGAGAGAGAAACAAAAGAGCGTGAAGAAGCCATACAGAGTGGTGTACACTATTCAGAGATGCTTCCCATTGAGTATAAGCCTTCATCTGAATATATAGATTTATTTCAAGAATCCTTAAAAGAATCCGCAAAAAAGTTAGCAACAGCTGTAGGCATTGTTGCTGAAAAAATCATAAAAAATAGAGGCAAAAATACCATCATTGTTTCTTTAGCCCGTGCAGGGACCCCTATAGGGATACTTATAAAGCGTTATATTGCATATAAATATGATCTTCAGTTTCCACACTATAGCATTTCAATCATAAGAGGAAAAGGAATGGATGAAAACGCCATAAAATATATCTTAAAAAACCATCCAGATAAAGCCATTCAATTTGTAGATGGATGGACAGGAAAAGGTGCCATTACCAAAGTCTTAGAGAAGGCATGTAGTGCATTTGAAGAAAAATATGGAATCCATTTAAATGACGATTTAGCTGTACTTGCAGATCCGGGATATTGTGTCAGCACATTTGGTACAAGAGAGGATTTTCTCATTGCTAGTGCATGTTTAAATTCTACGGTATCAGGACTTGTGAGCAGAACCGTTCATCGAAAAGATTTGATTGGACCAAATGATTTTCATGGTGCAAAATATTATAAAGAATTGGGAGATGCAGATGTATCGAATCTCTTTATTGACACGATTACGAAAGAATTTTCAGTAGTGGAAGAAGCTATTTCTGAAGCATTACAAAAAGGAGAACGATCTACTGCTCCAACTTGGGTGGGACTAAAAGATATTGAGAAAATGCAAGAGAAATTCAAGATCAATAATATTAATTTGATTAAACCAGGGATTGGTGAAACCACAAGAGTATTACTAAGAAGAGTACCCTGGAAAATACTCATCAAAGAAAATAAAAATCCAAATTTGAAGCATATTTTACTGTTAGCAAAAGAAAAAAATGTGCCTGTTGAAATTTATCCCGATATGACATATCAATGTTGTGGACTGATTAAACCTTTAAAGGAGAAAAAAATATGATCTTTGCAAGTGATTTAGACAGAACACTAATTTACTCAAAAAAGTTTATTTCGGATCATAAAGATATAAGGTTGATTGAAAAAAAAGAGGATGAGTCCATATCTTTTATGACCGAGATCGCAATAAAAAAGTTGAAAAAATTATCGGATGAACTATTATTTATACCCGTTACCACCCGTACAATTGAACAATATAGAAGAATTTCTATTTTAGAGAAAATAGCACATAAATATGCAATCGTCAGTAATGGAGGGAATATCATCATTGATGGTGAAGTAGATAGATACTGGAGTCAATTCATCCGGAATAAAATAAAAAGAATGTGTTTGCCTTTTAAAGATTTGTTATTAAAATTTAAAGAGATTGAATCAATAGAGTGGGTAAAAAGAAAAAGAACAGCTGATAATTTATTTACGTATTGCATCGTTGAAAGAGATAATATTCCTATGGAAAAACTAAATTCATTTATGGAGTGGCTAGAGCATCGTAATTGGAAGGGTTCTTTGCAAGGAAGAAAACTATATTTTGTACCCAAATGTGTATGTAAATGGGAAGCTACAAAGTATATAAAAGAATGTGAAAATATAGATTTTGTAGCTTCAGCAGGAGACTCTTTATTAGATTTGCCTATGCTAAAAATGGCAGACTATGCAATTTCTCCTCCGCATGGCGAAATTTATAAAGACCATAGAGAAAGTAAAGCAGCACAAAACATAATTTTTACAGAAAAGGAAGGGATTTTTGCTGCGGAGGAAATATTAGAAAAAATAAATATTTGCAAAGAAAGTGTACTTAATGTATAAAAATGGCATAAGCCATTTTTTATTAATATTTTCAAGAAATTTGAGGGATAAAAAGAACAAAAATCTTTTTTGGAATTTTGAGAAAATACACGTAAAAGCTTGATTTTGATTTTAAATAAGGAAATTTCAGTAAATAAACCTTGATATGCATATCGTACTAGAAAGATGATTCATATATACTATAAAATAGACACTATTATGGGTAAATTTATAAAAAATGACAAAATACATTAACGCATATAATGAATAAATCATTAAGAAAGGAATGAATAGGAATATGCAGAAAAGTAAAAAACAGAAAATAGGCATACGCTTTAAATTAATCATCATATTTGTTTTACTCATCACGTTACCATTAATTGCGCTAGGTACAAGTGATTATTTAAAATCAGTGAAGGTAACACAAACAGAATTGGAGGAATCATCGCTACAATTTATTGAACAATTAAATATATCTATTACCAATTATTTAGAGGGAGTTGAAAAATCTGTAGCGTTTATAGCCAATGAATCAGCGATGCAAGAAATTGATTCGAATCCAGATGCTTTAAAGAATGCAATGAAAAAATTTGAAGACTTTAAAAATTCAAACAAAGATGTAATGTCCATATATTTAGGGACAAAAGATAAAAATATGTATGCTTATCCTAGTACTGAATATAGAGCAGGCTATGATCCTACCCAAAGGCCTTGGTATACAGAAGCTATAAAACAACAAAAACTAATATGGACCCAGCCATATCAAGATGATGTTTCAAATAAAAGGATTGTTTCAGTAGCAAAGCCTGTATATGATAAAAATAAAGAATTAATCGGGGTAGTATCAGCGGATATAACATTAGAAACTTTAGAAAATATGATCAATAAAACAAAAATAGGTCAAAGTGGATATCCATTTGTGTTAGACAATACAGGGACTGTAATCTTCCATAAAAATAAAGAACTTGTAGGAAAAACATTACCGGTTGAAGCCATTACGATAGCAATAAAAACAGAGAAAGAAGAGATTGTTCATTACAGTTGGGAAGAGGAAGATGGAAAAACTTATGAAAAGTTTGTTGTATACAGTACATTAGATAAATTAGACTGGAAAGTAATGGCCAATATGTATGTGGATGAAATTCAAGAAAAAACAGCAGTAATATTAGAAAATATTTTGATTGTAGGGGGTATTGCACTGCTCATTGCGATATCGATTGCTTATTTATTTGCTACATCATTAACCAATCCGATTAAAACCCTTGTGAAGGATATGGAAAAGGTAAGTGCTGGAGATCTTACAATAAAACGTAAGATTAAAAGAACAGATGAAATCGGCCAACTTGGTGAAAACTTCAATAGAATGGTAGCAGAGTTACATAAAATTACAAAGGAAACACAAGGTGTATCTGTAGCAATTACTTCATCTGCACAAAATTTAGCGGCTACTTCTGAATTAACGAGTGCTTCTGCGCAAGAGGTAGCAGCAACCATTGAAGTTATTGCAAGAGGTGCTTCAGACCAAGCTATTGAAGCAGAAAAAAGTGCAAATCTTACAATACAATTAGCAGACAACTTCAATAAATTAACAATGAATTTTGATCATATAAGAACATCAGCGCAAGATGTAATAGAAACAAGTGAAACAAGTAAAGTTGTTGTAAATGAGTTAAAAGAAAAGACAAAATTAAATAATGAAGGAACACAAAAAGTTGAAAAAGCAATTATTGATTTAGATAATCGCATAAAAGATATAGGAAATATATTAGCAACGATTGACACCATTGCGGGACAGACAAACCTTTTAGCACTGAATGCATCTATTGAAGCAGCAAGAGCAGGAGATGCAGGCAAAGGATTCACAGTAGTAGCAGAGCAGATAAGAAAACTTTCTGAAGAATCCAGAGTTTCTTCCGATGAAATAAAAGAAATCATTACAAATGTTCAAAAGGAAAGTAATCATACGGTAGGTATCATGAAAGAATTAAAAGAAAGATCTTTAGCTGAAAATGAATCTGTTGTAGAAGTAAATGATTCTTTTGAAAAGATATCACAATCCATAAATAGTGTTACAGGAAAGATTGAGGAAATGAGTTGTTTTACAAATCAATTGAATCAAGATAAAGATGAAATCGTAAAGTCAATACAAAGCATATCCGCTGTATCAGAAGAAACAGCAGCTTCATCAGAAGAGGTGAATGCTGCTATGCAACAGCAAGCCATGGCAGAGGAACAAATTGCAACAGCAGCAGATAAATTGAATGTACTTGCTACGAAACTAGATGGTGAAATGAGTCGGTTTAAAATATAGGGGAATAATGGATACTGTATTTAAGGCTATTATAGACAACTAGACGATCAATTCTCTTGGCTCTTGAAAAAAATTTATCAAAGTGATATAGGTGTAACACATTTATAAGTAATTGAATATATATATTAACAATTATTTATGAATATTGGAAAATTTTAAGGAGTGAGAGCCATGTGTGGAATTGCTGGATGGGCAGAGCACCAAAGAGATATTACAAGTAATGTTAGTATAATCAAAAGAATGACAGATATGCTTAGTAATAGAGGACCCAATGATTCGGATCTTTATGTATCTGAAAATGTATTGCTAGGGCATCGACGTCTAGTGATTGTAGATCCGCAAGGAGGAAAACAACCAATGACTAGACAGTTAGGAGATAATAAATATACAATCGTGTATAATGGTGAATTGTATAATACAGAAGAAGTAAGAGAAAAATTGAAGGAAAAAGGCCATTATTTTAAATCATACTCGGATACAGAAGTGCTTTTGGTTTCCTATATTGAATGGGGCATAGATTGTTTAAAACATATTAACGGTATTTATGCTTTTGGGATATGGGATGAAAAAAATAAGAATTTATTTTTAGCGAGAGATCCATTAGGTGTCAAGCCTTTATTTTATGTACAAAAGAATAATAGGTTACTTTTTGCATCGGAGATAAAAGCTTTACTAGAACATCCTATGGTAGAACCTGTTATAGATAAAGAAGGGTTACTTGAAGTTTTTGGACTCGGACCTTCAAGATCCTTGGGAAGTGGCGTTTTTAAAGATATTAAAGAAATTCCACCTGCGCACTACTTAATATATAATAAGACAACCATGCAGTTAAAAGAATATTGGAAGTTAGAAGCAAAACCGCATATGGAAGATTTCGCTACAACCATAGAGCATACGAGAAATTTGTTAATAGATGCTATTGAAAGACAGTTGGTATCTGATGTTCCTGTATGCACTTTTTTATCTGGAGGATTAGATTCTAGTGCAATATCAAGTATTGCAGCAAATGCTTTTGAAAGAGATGGAAAAGGGACATTGAATACTTTCTCCGTGAGATATAAAGACAATGAAAAATATTTTAAAGCCAATGAATACCAACCAAATTCAGATGATATATGGGCTGAAAAAGTGGCTGGATTTATTAAAAGTAATCATGAAAATATCATAATAGACAACTCTCAGCTAGTATTAGCACTAGAAAATGCTGTTAAAGCGAACGATTTACCTGGTATGGCAGACATAGATTCTTCTTTATATCTTTTTTGTAAAGAAGTTAGAGAAAAAGCGACTGTAGCTCTCTCAGGAGAGTGTGCTGACGAAATATTTGGAGGATATCCGTGGTTTAGAAGACAGGAAGATATAAAAGCAGACACTTTCCCATGGTTGAAATATATAGAAGCACGTAGAAGTATTTTGGGTAAAGAATTTAAAGATTTGCCTTTAGAGGAATATGTAGGTCAAAAATATAAAGATACTATAAAACATGTGCCTAAGCTAAAGGGAGAATCACCACAAGAGGCTAGAATGAGAGAATTATTCTATCTTAATATTAAGTGGTTTATGATCACGTTACTAAATAGAAAAGACCGTATGAGTATGGCGAATAGTTTAGAAGTTAGAGTACCTTTTGCAGATTATCGCCTTGTAGAATATGCATTTAATATTCCAAATAGCATGAAGTTCTGCGATACAAGAGAAAAAGGACTTTTAAGAAGAGCATTAAAAGGTATTTTACCAAAGGATGTTTTAGAAAGAAGAAAAAGCCCATATCCTAAAACACATCATCATATGTATACTGAAGGGGTGCAAAAATGGATGAGAGAAATTCTTCAAGACAAAAATTCACCGATATTGCAAATTATTGATCATGATAAAGTATTTGAAATTGTAGAAACGGGTGGAAAATCATTTGATAAACCGTGGTTTGGACAGTTGATGACAGGCCCACAATTAATTGCATATTTGATTCAGATAGATGTGTGGATGAGAAAATATCAAGTAAAAATTATAGGATAGTTGAAGAAACGTATATGTGTAGATTTTGTATATATATGCTACGATCGTTATGTGAAATTATGGTTTTGAAATTATAAAAAGGGCTGTCAGGAAATCACTAAATTGATTAAACTGGCAGTTTTTCTTATTTTACGACAGCCCCTTTATTTTGGAGGCACATCCTTATAAGAAGTACTTTTGTTTTTAGGAAGAAGAGACAAATATAGGATAGATTTACTAAAATATAGAATATTTTAGCTTTAAAAGCAAATAACTTTATCGTATGATAGATATAACACCATAAACAGTTTACATGTGAAGGGGTTTATTTACCGATTAGAAAGGATGGGAAATATGATTGATAAAGCTGCATTAAAGAAAATTCACAATGTTATTCAGTGGATGGTTGCTATTGTTATGATAGGTATAGGGATACATTATTTTTTTATTAGTAAAACTACCTTTAAAGAAATACAGTGGCTTATCATGTGGAGTGGGGTTGGGATCATGAATGTAGGGCGTCTTATTGATGCCAGATATTTTGAAGATAATTTTAACTGGAAAAAGCATTGGAAAAATGCTGTGTATGTGTTTGTATCTGTAGTGATTGTTGTTGGTGAAATAAAAAAAATATGGTTGTAGATTATTGACAAAAAAGAGCCTTTTAAAATCACATTATTACCCCCTGATCTTCTAAAAAATTTTACAATGGGTTGGGTGGTCTTTGGAGGGAGTGTATTCTCTATCTCTGGTGTACGTTCGTCCCAAAATGCCACAAAGCTGTCTGGATATTCTTGAGACATTATAATATTTTGATCGCTTAATTTTAAGATTGTATATTTTTTAAAGATTTAGAAAATCATATATAAAAATATCCCATTTTAAATGAAGAATTTTCAGAATAGAAATTGCGCGAATTAGTTTAATGGAATAGAGCACAATGGAGTTACTATGGAGGGAATATAAATTGGTACATATAATGGCAATTACCGAAAAATTAGAATTGATACAGGATATAGATATTAATCAGATGAATAACGAAGAAATAAAATGGTATTGGGTGGATTTTGATAGGCCTAGTGAAGAAGAAGTAAAACTTTTAGAAAGTTATTTTAAATTTCATGCATTAGCAATAGAAGACTGTATGTATTTTTTACAAAGGCCAAAACTTGATTACTATGAAGGCTATAATTTTTTTGTGTTTCATTCTTTAAATGAAGAAACTTTAGAAACGGAAGAAGTAGATGTGTTTGTTGGTAAAAATTATATGGTATCATTTCATAAAACATACATTGATGAAATAGAAAAAGTGAGACAAAAAATAATAGAGAATAATACAATTGGCACTAAAAATCATATATATATCCTGCATCTCATATTAGATAATATCGTTGACAAATATTTTCCAGCTGTATATAAAATTGAAGATAAAATCAATAATCTTGGTATTCATGTTAAAAAACATTCAATACGCGTATTAGTAAATCATTTATTTGAAATCAGAAATAATTTATTAAAATTAAGAAAAACGATTAATTCTATGCGTGATTTGTTGTATCGGATAACCAATTCTGATCATTTCAAAAATTATAAAGAAATGAAAATCTACTTCTCAGATATTTATGATCATTTACTGAAGCTTTCAGAAATGATTGAATCGAACCGTGATGTGACTTCGGATATCCATGCGAGCTATTTGTCAATAAATGCTGACCGTATGAATACCATTATGATGACTTTTACTTTAGTCACATCTATTTTTGTGCCATTGACATTTATCACAGGAGTATATGGCATGAACTTTGAGTACATGCCAGAACTCAAATGGCATTATGGCTATTTTACAATATTAGGGGTCATGCTACTTGTAAGTTTATTATTATTAATTTGGTTTAAGATAAAAGGGTGGTTTGATGCTTAATTATGATAGCTACTTGTTTGTAGTGCTAGAAAAAGTTCTAACTTCTTTTTCTTTTAGATTTTCTACAATCGTTTTAATTTCTTTGTTATGAATGATCAGTTCCTTTGCGATCTCATAAAGGGGGATCATGACAAAGGCGCGTTCACACATTCTAGGATGGGGGATAATTAACTGCTCATCTGTGGATAAAAAATCTTCATAGAGGAGGATATCCACATCGATTGTTCTTGGACCCCACCTGATGATTCTTTCACGTTTTAATTCATTTTCAATGTGATGACAATAATCAAGTAAATCATAAGGTACTAAGGAGGTATCTATTTCAACCACAATGTTTAGAAACCAGTCTTGGTCTGTATAGCCTACAGGGGCTGTTTCATAGAAGGATGAAATAGCACACACGCTTATAAGGGGATTGTCTTTTAGTAGTGCAATGGTTTTTTCAATATTTTCTTTTTTATTTCCAATATTGCTACCGATTCCCAAATAAGCCTTACGCATTTTGTTTTCTCCTTATCTCCACCCCAAAATAGTCAAATATACCTGCTACAGGTGCTTCGGGTTTTCTGATGGTTACATTTATTTCTTTTACCAATTGAAATTGATTCAAAATTTCTTTTGCAATGTCTTCGACTAATGCTTCTATGAGGTCAAATCGTTTATTTTCTACAATATCTTTTACAAGCGCATAAGCTTCTCCGTAATGAACCGTGTCTTTCACATGATCACTATTTCCTGCTTTTTCTAAATCTACGTAGAGATCAATATCTATAAAAAACTTTTGTCCAAGTACATTTTCTTCCCGCATGGCACCATGATAGCCATAAAAGCTTAGATTTTTCATGATTATTTTATCCATAGCGTAGTTCCTCTCAATACGGCATCGGCAACCTTTGTGGCCCTTAGATTTTCTGTTACATCATGGACTCTTAAAATATCCATACCATGCATGATTCCCATAACAGAAGTAGCAATGGTGCCTTCTACTCTTTCTTTTGGAGGAAGATCAAGTATCTTTCCAATCATAGATTTTCTAGATGTACCTAACAATAGGGGATAGCCTAGACTGTTTAGTTCATCTAATCTTGATAGGACATGAATATTTTGGGTTGGTGTTTTTCCAAAACCAATGCCTGGATCTAAAATGATCTTTTCTTTTTTTATTCCTGCATCTAATGCAATATCAATAGATATTTTTAAGAAATCAATGATGTCTTCCATAATATCTTTTTTATATTCAGTTCCATCTTGATTGTGCATAATGATGATTGGGACATCGTGTTTTGCAACAATCTTTGCCATGTCTGGATCTTTTTGAAGCCCCCAAATATCGTTAATCATATGGGCACCTGATTCTAGTACTGCTTGGGCGACTAGCGCTTTAGAGGTATCTACAGATATGGGCACATGGACTTCTTTTATAAGTCTCTCTACTATAGGTAAAACCCTCTCGATTTCTTCATGTGGGGATACTTCCATATGACCTGGTCTTGTAGATTCTCCACCTATGTCTATAATGTCTGCACCTTGCGCGACCATTTCCTTTGCATGATGGATTGCTTTTTCTAAGCCTATAAAGTCTCCACCATCTGAAAAAGAATCGGGTGTAACGTTTAAAATACCCATGATATAGGTTTTGCTTCCGAGGTTTAATGTATACTCTTTACAGGATACATTTACTTTTCGTGAAAAATTGTATTTACAATTCATTTTATTTCCCCCTAAAAGAGCTAAAATTTAATGAGTGCCATAGCTTCTGCTCTTGCTTTTGCGTCTTTTTGGAATAATCCTCTTACAGCAGAAGTAATCGTTTTAGAACCAGATTTTTTTACGCCTCTCATAGTCATACACATATGTTCTGCTTCAACGACTACGATCACACCATAAGGAGCTAATTGTTCTACTAATGCTTCTGCAACGCATGCAGTCAATCTTTCTTGAAGTTGTGGTCTTCTTGCAACGGTTTCTACAACTCTTGCAAGTTTGCTTAATCCTGTAAGTTTCCCATTTCTAGGGAGATATCCAACATGTGCTTTTCCAAAAAAGGGAACGAGATGGTGTTCGCACATGGAATAAAAAGGAATATCTTTTACTAAAACGAGTTCTTCGTGCTTTTCTTCTTCAAAAAATATTTCTAAGTGTTTTTTCGGGTCTTCATGAAGTCCTGAAAAAATTTCTTCATACATTTTGGCAATTCTTTTTGGCGTGTTCTTCAAACCTTCTCGATCTGGGTCTTCACCAATTGCTTCTAATATTTCTCTTACAGCCTTTTCTATTCTTGGTTTGTCCATTTTGATTCCTCTTTTCTTTTTGTTTTTATAGGTTTTACTTGTATTTATTCTTGTAGTGTGTATTTTATGGATAGAAATACCTTGTGTTCTCAAATAGATTATGAGAAAAGTACATTTATGACAGCGTGATTTAAAGCAGGTCATTATTTTTCATAGTATAAATGATAAAAATCTTGTTGTAATCGTTTCGTCATATGATTTTTATTTAAAGGAAATACTGTATGCGCTAATTGGTAAACAGGCATAATCTCCATTAAAGAATTTGTTAGAAAAATTTCGTCTGCCCCCAATAGATCTTCTTTATTAAATTCCCCAATTTTCAATGTTAAATTACACGCATGAATCAAATCAATGATCTTTTTTCTCATAATTCCTTCTAAAATACCACATGAAATAGAAGGGGTATGGATGATTTTATCTTTTACAAAAAATATGTTTGTATAGGTACCTTCGCTAATTTTTTCATGTACATTTAAAAAGATGGCTTCATCATAGCCATTTTTTAGGGCGTATGCTTTTGTTAATATATTTTCTAGATAATTGTTAGATTTAATATACGTCAGCTTTGCATAGGGGTTTTTTTTTGTGGTTGCAAAGCATAATTTAAATCCTTTTGTATATTTTTCTTCATTATAAGCATTTTTTCTAGTCGTTATCAATAAATCGTATCCATCATTATCTTTTGCATAAAGTATTTTTAGGGCACCAAAAACAATATTATTCTGATGAATGAGTGCATAGGCATACTTTTGTATAAGCTTTAAATCATAGGCTAGACCAATGTTTAATTCCTTGCAACCTTTTTTTAATCGTGCGAGATGTTCTTCAATAAAGAATATTTTTCCATCTACGATTTTTAGGGTTTCAAATAGCCCATAGCCGTATTGAAAACCTTCATTATTTGGAGAAGCAAAGGCATCTGATCCTTTTATTAGATTGCCATTGAACGAGATATACATAGCATCACTCCAATTTTAAAAGCTAACTTTCTAAAGCTTTGATAAGTGCTTTTGCCTTATGCAATGTTTCTTCGTATTCAAGGTTTGCATCTGAATCCCAAACGATGCCACCTCCCACTTGGAAGTATGCTTTTTTGTCTTTACAAAGGATGGTTCTGATGACAATGTTTAAATCAACGCTACCATTAAAGCCTATATAGCCGATAGAACCTGTATAAACATTTCTTTGGGTAGGTTCTAATGCATCAATAATTTCCATGGCTCTTATTTTGGGAGCACCCGTAATAGATCCTCCTGGGAAAGCGGATTTAATACAATCTATTATATGGAGATCATCTTTCATTTTGCCTATAACAGTAGCGACTAAATGGTATACCGTCGGATAGGCTTCTAAGTGGAATAATTCCGTTACCTTTACGCTACCTGTTTTTGAAATTTTTCCAAGATCATTTCTTTCTAAGTCTACAATCATCAAAAGTTCTGCTTTATCTTTTTCGCTTGATAATAGTTCTTCTCTGTTTTTCATATCTTCTTCATGTGTATTGCCTCTAGGACGTGTTCCTTTAATGGGCCTTGTTTCAATGATATTTTCTTTTATTTGAATAAATCTTTCTGGAGAACTGCTTACGATTTGGCCTTCTCCAAAATCTATAAAGCTTGCAAAGGGTGCAGGGTTTATTTCTCTAAGCTTTGCGTAAAGTTCAAAAGGGGATTCTTCAAGGGTACATTCAAATCTTTGGGTCATATTTGCTTGATAGATGTCTCCAGCTTTGATATAGTCCTTGATTTTGTTGATTGCTTTCATATAATCTTCTTTTTCAAAATTAGATTTAAGTGTAACGGGATTATTTTTTTTCTGTATAGATAGGGTAACTCCTGTTTTTTCGGTTTCTTTTATAATATTTTCGATGTTTGCAATGATAGTTTTTTCTCTATCTTTTATGCCTAAAGCAGCAATGGATACAGTGTTTTTTACGTGATCAATAATAATAACACCATCATAGAGTCCAAAATAACAGTCGGGAATATTTATATCATCTATTGCAGTTCGAGGTAATTTCTCTATATGGTGGCATAAATCATAGCCCAAATAGCCAACAGCACCGCCGATAAAGGGAAGATCGGTTTTGTAATCCATTGCATAGGTTGAAAATATTTCTCTTAGCTTTTTAAATGGATCACCATAAAAAGTAGAAGTTATCCCATTTTCACAAATATCTATCCGATTGTTTTTGCTTTTGAATATCAAAAAAGGATCAAATCCGATGAAAGAATATTTTCCTAATTTTTCGTGATCCATACCACTATCTAAGAAGAAGCTATAAGGTTCATCTTTAAAAAGTGAATAGATTTGGAAGCTATTTAGGGAAGTATTTATTGCTTTAATCAACATGTTTACACCTACTTGTCCATTTTTTTGCTTTGATCAAAAAGTTTTCTAAAATTTCCATACCCATCTCTGTTAATATAGCCTCAGGATGAAATTGAACCCCTTCTAATAGATAATCTTTATGATTAATTCCCATAATTTCTCCGTCAAAGGTTTCGGCGGTGATTTCTAAACAATCTGGGAGCGTTTTTCTTTCTATGACAAGAGAATGATATCTAGTCACTTTCAAAGGGTTTGGAAGATTTTCGAATACGCCTTTGTTTGAATGGTGAATAGGATGCACCTTTCCATGTACAGGTTCTTTTGCTTTTATAATATGCCCTCCAAATACTTGACCAATAGTCTGGTGCCCGAGACATATGCCAAGGATCGGTATTTTTCCTTTGAAATGACCAACCACATCTTTACAAATGCCCGCTTCGTTTGGTGTACAAGGTCCAGGAGATAGAACAATCATATCGGGGTTTAAATTTTCTATTTTTTCTAGATGGATACAGTCATTTCTATAAACAAGTACGTCTTCCTTTAAACATTCTAGATATTGTACTAAATTATACGTGAATGAATCATAATTATCAATCATTAAAATCAACGGAAACACTCCTTTCCTACGAGTCCATTAGTTGTGGACGGTATTGGCAAAATAAGAAATGGTTAGGTTTGATAGTATATAGGAGCTACTTTATGTAGCAAAGATACATTTAATAATGAAGCTTAGGTTTTTCTCTAGGACTAAATCGTTTACACTGATGGATTGCAAGACATTCATTGCAGGGACGAGAAAGTTTATCGCTTCTGTATAATATCCTATCTAAAGACATATTTTGTGCGCGCTCTTTACGATGATTTCTAATGGCGCAACATATAATATTTTCTTCACTAGGCGTAAATCCACAGCTTTTTAATATTTCTGGTGCAAACTGAGCACTGATAAGGGCATGATCCATACCTGTGAGGTATTCCTGCCATCGACCAATATCATGAAGAAGACCAGCCGCGTAGATCAAATCTTTTTTTATGTTCAAATTTTCTTCTAAAGCTAAGATATAAGCGACTCTGCTTACATCGATGGCATGACGCAGATCATGATGACAAAACACACGCGTCTTTTCAGATTCAAAATTTCTATTCAAATAATCAATATATTTTAGATGGATAAGGATTTTATTTATTCTTTCCATAAAAATTCTCCTATCTTATTCAAGCCAATAGCGCATCTTATGCTATGTTAAATTATAAGAGGCTAGCGTCAATTTTTTGTCTACAATAGCCATACGATTCTATAGGACTTATCTTCTATTATAGCGATTTGCTTTTGTTCTATCAACAAACTTATTTGCAGAAGAAGTAAGGAAATTAGCAGAAGAGATCAGTGAAAGGATAGAATTTTTAGAATGCATAAGAATAAAAAGTTGAGTTTATGCTATAATATAACCAATTGAAAATAGAAAGATCAGTTTAGGAGAGATGATATGGGAAAAATTGAATTAATTGCAACATCCACTTTTGGGTTAGAGGAAATGGTGAAAATTGAAGTAAGAAACCTTGGATATGAACAAATGACAGTTGAAAATGGAAAGGTTACTTTCACCTGTGATACATATGCAATACCGAGAGCAAATCTGTGGCTAAGAACAGCAGACCGGGTACTACTCAAAATGGGAGAATTTAAAGCCACATCTTTTGAGCAATTATTTGAGAGAACAAAAGCTTTACCATGGGAAGAATGGATTCCTGAGAATGGCAAATTCCCTGTTAATGGAAAATCTATAAAATCACAATTATTTAGTGTTTCCGATTGTCAAGCCATCGTAAAAAAAGCGATTGTAGAGAGATTAAAAGAACATTATGATACAGAGTGGTTTGAGGAAGATGGCGAGGAATTCCCTATCGAGGTAGCTTTATTAAAGGATGTTGCGACACTTACGATTGATACAAGTGGACAAGGATTACATAAAAGGGGTTATAGAGAAAAAGCCAATGAAGCACCCTTAAAAGAAACATTAGCAGCAGCAATGGTAATGATTAGCCGTTGGAGAGAAGATCGGGTATTGATTGATCCGATGTGTGGATCTGGAACCATTGCTATAGAAGCAGCTATGCTTGGAAAAAACATTGCCCCAGGATTAGAAAGAAAATTTGTTTCGCAGGGTTGGGAAAGAATACCTGAAAAAGCATGGAAAGATGCAAGAGTAGAAGCACTAAAGGCTATCAGACAAGATGAAGACATAAAAATATTTGCATCGGATATGGATGAAAAAGCTGTTGAGATCGCAAAAGAAAATGCTTGCAACGCAGGGGTTGAGGATTGTATAACCTTTGCTGTAGGGGATATGGCTACGATAAGATCTAACGAAAAATATGGATATATCATATGCAATCCTCCTTATGGAGAAAGATTAGGTGAAAAAAAAGAAGTGCAACAGCTTTATGCGAGAATGGGAAAAGTATTTAAAAAACTGGATACTTGGTCTACATACATTATCACATCGGATGAAGATTTTGAAAAATTATATGGAAAACGTGCAAGCAAAAAAAGGAAGCTATACAATGGAAGGATTAAAGTAGATTACTATCAATTTTTTGGACCTAAGCCACCAAAGGAAATGCTAGGAGAGTATAGGAAAAAGGATATTTAAACTTAAAAAAACAGGTATGGATATAAATCGATACCTGTTTTTTTTAGATTATAAATCAATTTCTACCCATTTTTGTTTTCGAAATCGATTAAATAGAATAGATGAAAATACGAAAAACGATGTAATTTCTGCTAACCACATACCTGCAACACCAAATTTTAATGTGATCGTAAAGATGTAACATAGCGGAACAAACATAGTCCATGCCCTTAATCCAGTAATAATCATGACCGCTTTCGTATCACCTGCACCTCTTAATGCGCCGGATAGTACAATCATAAAATTAAGAAAGGGTTGATTAAAACCTGCAACAAACATGGCAAAAACAGAAAGATTAATAATGGCTAATTCCTTTGTAAAAATGCTTAATAAATGTCTAGGGAAACATATAAAGAACATGCCTATAAATATCCCCCAAATAACACCTAAAAAAGAAACTGTATATCCTGTATCCAATGACTTCTTTATATCTTTTTCGCCAAGGGTTTTTCCTACGAGTGTTGCTGCAGCGATAGACATACCAACAGCAGGCATAAAAGATAGTCTTTCGATACTTAGTAGGATACGAAAGGCAGCTTCTGAAGCTGTGTCTAGCTTGGAAATAATTATGCTAGAAGCGATAAAAGATACATTCATTGAAAGCTGTTCAATGGCGCCTGGATAACTTATTTTCCAAAGAGGTTTTAGTACTTCTTTTGTGACTTTTAAGTTTTCATATATAAGTTTACATTGGTCTTTTCCTTTTAAAAGAACATATAGGTATAGAAGCATACCTATGCACCTAGAAAAAGCAGTAGAGACAGCGGCTCCTTCAATACCCATATTCGGAAAGATCCAAAAACCTGTCATCAAAAAATAATTCCCAATAATATTTAAAATATTGGTGATGAGTGTAATGAGCATGGGTGTTTTTGTATCACCAATACCTCTTAAACTAGCAGCAACAGAGAAAGAGACAAACATAAATAAGATACTGTAAGCAATCGGTTGAAAATAAGCTAATGACATATTTAAAACAGCAGAGGATATGTCATAAACCATAATCAATTCTTTTTTGAAAATCAGGGAAAGGATGAAAATGATCGATCCAACAAATAGATTTAAGGATAGATTTTGCCCTGTTATTTTATTGAGTTCAGTATAATTTTTTTCTCCAAAACGTCGCGCAACCATTGCGGTAGCTCCTGTATTAAAGGATGAAAAGATAAAAATAAGTGAAAAGACCAGTTCGTTGCAAAAACCAGCTGCGGCGAGGCCGTTCTTTCCGATAATCCTTCCAATCATCAAGGTATCCGCAATATTAACTAAGGTATTTAATCCCATTTCTACAATAGCAGGTAAAGCAATAGTCAATATAGATAAGATTAGGGTTTTGTTTTTCTTTAATATATTCATAAATATTCTCCATGGTCTTTAAATAATGATATAACCATAGTATAGCATATTTATTTGAAAATATAGGTAAAACTTAAGGAAAATAGAATTTGTTACGGTGTAATGAATGAGAAACGATTAAAATTGAGAAAAGGGAATTTGCAGAAAATGTAGAATATATTGAATATAGGATATGAATAGAATAAAAAATTGATTGTATAGATAAAAATAGCAGATCGGGGGATCGTTCAATGATAGAATATATAAAGAAAAATATAAGAATGAACTTTCTTTTAATCGGAGGATTTATTGGATTTTTTTTCACAATGTTTTCGAATTTTGTGGTAGGATATATAATTGGTGGAGCTATAGGATATGCTATAGGAAATGAGATCGAAAAAAAAATAGATGTAAATAGGAAGGGGTCATAAATTTTAATGAGAAACATAAAACTAACCATCGAATATGATGGGGCTAGGTATAATGGATGGCAAAAACTAGGGGATACGGAAAATACAATTCAGTCTAAACTTGAAAAGGTTCTTTCTGAAATGACAGGTAGAAAGATTGAGGTTATTGCTTCAGGAAGAACGGATTCAGGGGTGCATGCACTCGCGCAAATTGTGAACTTCAAAACAAATATAAACATGAGTACGAAAGAAATAAGACGGTATTGTAATCAATATCTTCCAAAAGATATTGTGGTAAAAGGCATAGAAGAAGTAGACGAACGTTTTCATGCAAGGTATAATGCAAAATCTAAAAAATATTTATATAGGATAAGAATTGGCGCAATCCCAACAGCTTTTAATAGAAAATATACTTACTATGTGCCGAATTATTTGGATATAGAAGCGATGCAAAAAGCAGGCAGTTATCTTTTAGGAGAACATGATTTTAAAGCTTTTTCATCTGTAAAATCTAGTAAAAAATCAACAAGTAGAGAAATATTCGAAATGGATATTACAAAAGAAGAAAATGAACTGCACCTACTATTTCATGGAAATGGATTTTTACATAATATGGTTCGAATTATGGTAGGAACCCTTATAGAAATCGGAGAAGGAAAAAGAACTCCTGAGAGCATAAAAGATATTTTCGCATCAAAGACTCGAGAAAATGCGGGCGTTACTGCGCCAGCGCAAGGATTATTTTTGTATGAAGTATTTTATGATTAAAAAAGATTTGAATAAAATTTGTAAGTTTCTTGAAAGACGTTTTGTTGTATATAATTAAGGAGAATACTTTATGTATGAAAAAATATTTGATCAAGATGTGCAAAAAAAGATGGATATTTTTTTTATAAATAACTTAGCAAAGCATGGGAAAATTGAAATTTTAAAAAAAGGACAGATTATTAATCCTAATAATGCAGATAGTATTTATATTATCCTTGAGGGTGAATTGAATCAAGTTATGTATTCAAAAAATGGTGATGAAATCATTTTCTATAGAATAACAGCAGGAAGTATATTTGGAGAAATAGATTTTTTTGATGAAAATAGAACTTTTGTTGTCAATAAAGCTGTGACAAATGGGAAAATATCGGTGGTAAGTAGGGACGTTATAGAATGTAGATTAAAAGAAGATCCTGAGATGTATCATTATTTTTTGATGAGTATCATAAGAAAACATAGAATGATTATGTTAGAATTAACAAACTTCCAATTTAATGATTCTATTGGGAAATTAGCAGATTTTTTTATAAGACTATACTATACAGAAAACATAAATTTAAAGAACAATATAAGTATTGTATTGACGCACGAAGAAATTGCCAACAGAATAGGTCTTAATAGGATTACAGTTACAAATGGAATAAAGCTATTCAAAGATAAAAACTATATAGAAATTAAAGAGAGAAAAATAATTATTAAAGATATTGAAGGGCTTAAAAAGCTTACGAATATACCTATAGAATAATCAGAAAAATATTCTGATTATTTTTTTTATTACCACAAATTGTAATATAGACTACAGAAAAAAACTTTTTTTTCATATAAAATTCGAATAACGACAAAAAATAAATTATAAAAGAGGATGGATGATGAAAATAATAAAAGAAAAAATCGAATCTAATTTTAATGTGTTTATTGAAGATCTTAAAGCGTTAATTCGTATACCGAGTGTTTATGAAGAGGATGAAAGCCCATATCCTTTCGGGAAGAATATAGATGACGCTTTAAAAGAAATGTTAGCCATCTCGGATAAGCTAGGCTTTGATACATTTTATGATCCTAGAGGGTACTATGGATATGCGGAATATGGAAATGGTGATGAAATGATTGGGGTTTTGGGACATTTAGACGTAGTTCCGCCAGGGGATTTGAAAAAATGGGATACGCAGCCTTTTAGTCCGACTATTAAAGAAGGTAAATTATTTGGTAGAGGAACACAAGATGATAAAGGTCCTACTTTAGGAGCAATGTATGCCCTCAAAGCCATCATGGATAGCGGTGTTAACGTTAACAAAAAGGTAAGATTTATATATGGAACGGATGAAGAATCTCTTTGGAGAGGAATTGAGGAATACAAGAAGAAAGAGAAAATGCCTGATTATGGATTTACACCAGATGCAGATTTCCCATTAATATATGCAGAAAAAGGACTTTTGCAAGTAAATTTGGTTGCAAAAAATGAAACGAATATAAGATTAAAAGGAGGAGATGCCTATAATTCGGTTCCTTCAGAAATTTTGTATGAGACGAAAGATGCAGATTCGTTAGTAGAAGCTTTAGAAAAATTAAATTTTGAGTACAAAAAAAATAATCGTATGATTACGGTTATGGGAAAAAGCGTTCATGCGAAAGATGCTGAAAAAGGAATCAATGCCATATGCAGATTACTCATAGCAATGGATAAAATCGGATTAAAATCGAAATGTATTGATTTTATAGTTGAGAATATTTTAGAAGATGCATTGGCAATTAAGATTTTTGGAGAATGTAAAGATGATGTATCTGGCGCACTTAAATTTAATATTGGGAAAATAAATATGGATGAAAATAATGAAACTTTAAATATTGACATAAGAATACCAGTAAGTATAGATAAGGAATTTGTTTTAAATAAATTAAGTAAAGTTGTACAAAAATATGGTTTTATTATTGTGGAAAACGATTATCTAAAATCTATCTATACACCACTTGATTCTAAACTTGTACAAACATTAATGGAAGCGTATGTGGAAATTACGGGAGATTCAAAAAGCTTGCCTGTTTCATCAGGGGGAGCAACCTATGCTAGGGCTATGGACCGTTGTGTGGCTTTTGGAGCAGCTTTTCCATATACGGAAGAAACAGAACATCAGCCAAATGAATGTATTAAGTTAGATGAAATGAAAATGGCGATAGAGATTTATGCATGTGCTTTATTAAAATTATTAAAATAAATTTTTATTAAAGGAATAATAGGTCTTAAAGGAGGGATTGCATCCAAAATAAAAATATGGAGTAAATCTGTGAAAACAGTACTTTATGTGATGTATACGTGGTTACTTAATGTAATAACAATGATGGGATTTTGTGATGAAGATAAGGGAGGAATAGTATGAATACGCAAAAGCAAAAGAAAAAAAGAAGTTTTCCTACGGCCTATACGGTATTATTTATTGTTTTAATTTTCGCAGCAATTTTAACCTATACAGTTCCGGCAGGGTCATATGCAAAGCTTTTATTTGATGATAGTACAGAAATGTTTGTAGTGACTTTACCGGATGGAGAATCAACACAAGAATATCCAGGTACACAAGCTACACTAGATGAACTTGGGGTTAAGGTAGATATTTCTAAGTTTACGGATGGAAGTATCTATAAAGCAGTTGCCATCCCTGGTACTTATGAAAAACTACCAAGTAATCCACAGGGAATTTTTGAAATTCTTAAAGCACCAATTGAAGGGCTTTATGATACAGTAGACATTATTATGTTTGTATTTATTATAGGGGGGATCATAGGTGTTCTTAACAGCAGTGGGGCCTTTGATGCTGGGTTTGCAAGTCTTTCTCGTATGACAAAAGGGAAAGAATATTTACTGATTGTAGTTGTTACTTTTTTAATATCTTTAGGAGGAACAACCTTTGGTCTTGCAGAAGAAACTATAGCACTCTATCCAATTTTAGTTCCGGTGTTCATGGTAGCAGGATATGATGCGATTGTATGTATCGCAGCTTTATACATGGGTTCATCTATTGGCACAATGTTTTCAACGGTAAATCCGTTTTCTTCTGTTATTGCATCAAATGCCGCAGGTATATCTTTTACAAATGGGTTGATGATCAGAGGGGTTGGACTTTTCATTGCTACGATTATAACCATTGTATATATTGTTAGATATGCTGAAAGAATCAAAAAAGATCCTTCAAAATCACTTATTTTTGATCAAAAAGACGATATAGAAAAGAGATTTTTACATGTAGATAAAGAAGTTCCAGAATTTACTTTTAGACGGAAATTAATGATTTTACTTTTTGCATGTACTTTTGGGGTGATGATTTGGGGTGTTTCTTCTCAAGACTGGTGGTTTAAAGAAATGACGACTTTATTCCTCGCTTCAGGAATCGTTATTTGTGCAATTTCTGGAATGGGTGAAAAAAAAGCGGTAGGAAACTTTGTGGCAGGATCAGCTGATCTTGTAGGTGTTGCTTTAACAATTGGGGTTGCGAGAGCTGTAAATATCATCATGGATAATGGATTGATTTCTGACTCAATCCTTCATGGAGCAACCAACATTGTTACTGGAATGAATGGTGGGGTATTCTCTATATTGATGTTATTAATATTCTGTGTCCTTGGATTCTTTATTCCATCTTCATCAGGATTAGCAGTATTATCAATGCCTATTATGGCACCACTCGCTGATACGGTTGGATTACCAAGAGATGTGATTGTTAGTGCTTATCAATATGGGCAAGGCCTAATGGCATTCATTACACCAACAGGACTGATATTGGTTACGCTTTCGATGGTAGATGTAACCTATGATAAATGGTTGAAATTTATTATGCCTTTAATGGGAATCATAGGAGGATTTTCAGCAGTCATGTTATTAGTTCAAGCATTCGTTTAAAGTAAAAAAATGGGGGATCACAATTTAGAAAGTACTTTCTATTGTGAGATACCCTCTTTTTCTTATCTCGATTTTCAATAAAATAGGGTATGGATGAGATGCATGAACTGTAAACTTTTTAAAAAGAATAAGGAGTAAGGAGGAGATAAGAATGGAAAGAGCTTATGAAAAATTTCTTAGATATGCAGTCATCAATACAAAATCAGATGAGGATTCAGAAACTACACCAAGTACGATGACGCAATTTGATTTGGCCAATGTATTAGTAGAAGAGCTAAAGGTTATTGGAATAGAAGATGCCCATGTGGATGAAAACTGTTATGTGATGGGAACGCTAAAGGGGAATGTTGAAAATGCAGCAGTGATAGGGTTAATTGCTCACCTAGATACAAGTCCTGATTTTTCAGGTGAAAATGTTAAACCGAAGATAATTAAAAATTATGATGGAAAGGATATCGTTTTAAATAAGGAATTAGATATCATGATGCGTGTATCAGATTTTCCATATCTAGCAGATTATAAAGGACAAACGCTGATTACTACAGATGGCACTACGTTACTTGGCGCAGATGATAAAGCTGGTATAGCAGAAATAATGACTGTAGCAGAATACTTTATAAAGCATCCTGAAATAAAGCATGGTGATATTAAGATTTGTTTTACACCAGATGAAGAAATTGGTAATGGTGCAGACAAATTTGATGTTGAGAAATTCGGAGCAGATTTTGCTTATACCATAGATGGTAGTTTTATTGGAGAAATTGAATATGAAAACTTCAATGCGGCTTCTGCTTCTATTAAAGTTCATGGGGTGAATATTCATCCAGGTTCAGCAAAGCTAAAGATGAAAAATGCAATGCTAATAGGTATGGAACTGAATGCCCTTCTTCCAATATTCGAAATCCCTCAATATACAGAAGGTTATGAAGGTTTTTTTCATCTTGATGAATTTACTGGAACAGTTGAACTTACGAAGATGGAATATATTATTCGTGATCATGATATGGGAAAATTTCTTAATAAAAAAGTTTTAATTGAAAAGGCTTGTCAATTTATGAATGATAAATATGGTGAAGATACAGTGGAACTTGTATTAACGGATTCATATTTTAATATGAAGGAAAAGATTGTACCCGTAATGCATATTGTTGATTCAGTAGTAAAGGCGATGGAAACAGTAGGGGTAAAACCTATTGTTAAAGCCATAAGAGGAGGTACAGATGGAGCAAGACTTTCTTTCATGGGACTGCCAACGCCCAATATATTTACAGGAGGATTTAATTTTCATGGTAAATTTGAAACAATATCTATAGAATCTATGGATAAAGCTGTAGAAACGATCATTGCGGTTATAAGATCCTATGCTAAATAAATTTTTAGGCTGATCGCAATATTCATTCACAATTTACAAAAAAAGAAAAAAAGAATAGGCTATAGCATAAGGAATGAATCTTAAAGCTAATAGCGTATTCTTTTTGTTTTGTCTTTTTTAGATGTTTGAGGCATCTATTTTAATGAAGTAAGAACAGTAAAAGATTATAAATTAAATAAGAATATATTGCTATACTTATTGACAAATTCCTTCAAAAAAAATATAATTAATTGGTTTTAGTTTTAATAAACTTTAAGATTACAAATACTAAATATTCTTTTTTATATTTATATAGAAAAAGGTGATAGAATCAAGAGAGATCAATGTAGAAGGAGGGCTATTAATATGAATGACTATATTGTTGAATTAAAAAATATTTCTAAAATATTTGGAGATAAAGCAGTCTTATGTGATATAGATCTTAGTATAAAACAAAAGGAATTTGTAACGCTTTTAGGGCCTAGTGGTTGTGGTAAGACAACAACACTAAGGATTATAGGCGGATTTGAGCATGCAACGACGGGAGATGTTTATTTTGAAGGAAAGAAAGTCAATGACATTCCACCCTTTAAAAGACAAATCAATACGGTCTTTCAGAAATATGCCCTGTTTCCCCATTTAAATGTTTTTGAAAATATTGCTTTCGGGTTGAAAATAAAAAAGATTGATAAAGATGTGATTCAAGAAAAAGTAAAAGAAATGTTAAGGTTAGTGAATTTACAAGGATTTGAAAATAGAAAGATTGATTCCTTAAGTGGTGGGCAACAGCAAAGGATTGCTATAGCAAGGGCTTTGGTAAATGAACCAAAGGTATTGCTTTTAGATGAACCCCTTGGGGCGCTTGATTTGAAGCTGAGAAAAGGGATGCAAATAGAGCTGAAAAAGATTCAGCAACGCGTTGGGATTACCTTTATCTATGTAACCCATGACCAAGAAGAAGCCCTAACCATGTCTGATCGGGTAATCGTAATGAGTGAAGGAGAAATTCAGCAGATTGGAAAGCCAGAGGATATCTATAATGAACCTGTTAATCGGTTTGTTGCAGATTTTATTGGAGAGGGAAATATATTGGATGGATGTATGTTAGAAGATTTTTCTGTTAAAATACAAGAGAAGGTACTTCCCTGTGTAGATAAAGGATTTGAAAAAAATGAAATGGTCGAGGTTTTAGTAAGGCCTGAAGATATAGAAATTGTTAGGGAAAACGATGGTATGATGAAAGGAATCGTAATCTCTGTCATATTTAAAGGCGTTCATTATGAAATGGAAGTAAAGGATGAGTTAGGGTTTCATTGGATGATTCATAGTATACATATGTCTAAAAAAGGCCAGCAGGTAGGACTCGTGATTGTGCCAGATGCGATACATATCATGAAAAAGGGGGCATAGCAATGAAGAAGAAGTGGCTTTCTATCCCCTATGCATTGTGGGCATTGATTTTTAGTATCGCACCCCTTGTGATTATTGCCGTATATAGCTTTTGTAGTCGATCTCCTTATGGAAAGATTATTTATAAATTTACTTTTGAGCATTACAGAAAATTCATGGAACCTATTTATTTAAATGTTTTATGGAGATCTCTCCTATTGGCAATGATTAGTACAGTTGTATGTTTGTTGGTAGGATATCCTATGGCTATGATTATATCAAAAGCTTCTCTTAAGAAAAGAAACATTTTGATGATGCTATTTGTACTACCTTTATGGACAAACTTTCTACTTCGAACCTATGCATGGATGGTTCTTTTAAGAGATCAAGGACCTATTAATCAACTGTTATTGTCTTTAGGCATTATTGATGAGCCCTTAAAGCTTTTGTATAATACAGGCGCTGTAACACTGGGAATGGTCTATAATTTCATACCATTTATGGTACTGCCTGTATATTCTGTACTCGCAAAGATGGATGAGTGTTTGATTGAAGCGGCAAAGGATTTGGGTGCTACTTCTACACAAGTTTTTTTGAAGATTACTTTGCCACTAAGTATGCCGGGGGTTGTGTCAGGGATTATCATGGTATTTATGCCAGCCGTGAGTACCTTTGTTATATCTGATTTATTAGGTGGGGGACAAACGATCTTGCTTGGAAATCTGATTCAAAACCAGTTTTTAGTAGCAAGAAATTGGCAGTTTGGTTCAGCCATTTCCATGATTATGATGGTATTGATTGTAATTGCTATGACCATAAGCAGTAAATATAAGAGTGAGGATGGGGGAGGATTATGGTAAAGAAACTAATTAAAAGAGGATATGCACTCCTTGTTTATTTGTTTTTGTATCTGCCTATATTCTTGTTGATCCTTTACTCTTTTAATGATTCAAAATATAGAGGCAGTTGGAGTGGCTTTACATTGCGGTGGTATAAAGAACTTTTTAAGGATAGAACGATTGTTGCAGCCTTATATAATACATTTGCAATCGCTATCTTATCAGCACTCATTGCAACAATTATAGGGACAATCAGCGCGATTGCTATACATAAGATGTCCCCTAGATGGAAAATGACTTTTATGAACGTTACATACTTACCAGTAATGAATCCAGATATTGTAATCGGTATATCTCTTTTAGCTCTTTTTGTGGCTTTGAAGATGCACCTTGGATTTTTTACTATTTTACTAGGTCATATAACGTTTAATACCCCTTATGTGATTTTGGCCGTATTACCAAAGTTAAAACACCTAAATCCATATCTAGAAGAAGCCGCGCTAGATTTAGGTGCAACGCCTATGCAAGCTTTTTTCAAGGTGGTTTTACCAGAAATTATGCCAGGGGTGGTAACGGGAGGCTTGCTTGCATTTACATTATCATTAGATGATTTTATGGTAAGTTTTTTTACTACAGGATCAGGGGTGAATACGTTATCAATCAAGGTGTATTCTATGACAAAGCTTGGTGTAAGCCCTAAGATTAATGCTTTATCAACGCTGTTGTTTATAGGCGTTTTAAGTTTGTTTGTGTTACTACAAAGTAGAGAAAAAAATATAAAAGAATGAAAGGATGATCTGATTGAAAAGAATCGTATTATTAATGGTGGTATGTATGCTTATGGTAGGGGTTGTTGGATGTGGTCAGGGAAAGACCAATGAACAGGGTTATTATGACAAATTAAATGTATACAACTGGGGAGATTATATAGAGCCGGCAGTTTTAGAAGATTTTGAAAAAGAATATGGGATTAAAATAAACTATGAAAATTATGCCACAAATGAAGAAATGTTTGCAAAGATTCAAGCGGGAGGAACGGACTATGATGTTATATTCCCTTCAGAGTATATGATTGAAGCGATGATGAATGAAGGGCTGTTGCAAGAATTAGATTTTAAAAATCTACCCAATTATAAAAATATAGGAGATCAATTCAAAAATATTGCATATGATCCAGATAATAAATATTCTGTTCCTTATTTTTGGGGAACGATGGGCATTGTATATAATACAAAGAAAGTAGATGGGAAAATAGATAGCTGGGATGCTCTTTGGGATGAAAAGTACAAAGGCGATATTGTCATGATTGATAGTGTACGTGATACAGTTGGTATTACCCTTAAAAAATTAGGATATTCTTTAAACACGAGAAATATGGATGAACTAGAAAAAGCAAAAGAAGCATTGATCAAACAAAAACCTTTAGTAAAAGCATATGAAGTAGATGCATATAAGGATATGATGATTTCTGGAGAAGCGGCAATGTCTCTTGCTTGGTCAGGAGATGCAATGCTTTTAATAGATGAAAATCCTGATTTAGCTTATACAATTCCAAAGGAAGGAACAAATCTTTGGTTTGATGCCATAGCGGTGCCTACTACAAGTAAGCATAAAAAAGAAGCAGAACTTTTTATTAACTATATGATGAGACCAGAAGTGGCTGCAAAATGTGCAGCGTATGTGAAGTATGCTACAGCAAATACAGAAGCCATGAATCTCCTTCCAAGAGAAGATGTAGAAAATGAATTGGCTTATCCAAAGGGAGATCTATTTGAAAAGGGAGAAGTATTCATAGATTTAGGAGAGTTTACTACAGAATATGATCGTATTTGGACAGAGATAAAGGTGCATTAAATAAAAGTTTTATGTAAGGACTTGATTCATCAAGAAAATAATTAGAATAACAAGAGAAAAAGATAAAGTTTATGGACTATTTGTAAAATAGACCATACACTTTATCTTTTTTGAAATTATGTGGATTGTAATGAAGCAATAGATTGGCACTTGTGGTGAATACTTCTAAGGAGAAATGTAAAAAAATAACGTTAACCAATGACGGCTATGAAGTTGACAAAAGACGAGCGCTCCTATAAGATAAAAGCACACAAATATAAGGAGGCAAATAATATGAAATTCAAAACAAGAGATATGATATTGGTTGCAATGTTTGCAGCCCTTACAGCTATTGGTGCTTTTATAAAAATCCCAACGCCTATTGTGCCTGTTACACTACAATATTTATTCTGCGCTTTTTCAGGTATATTTTTAGGTGCTAGATTAGGACTTTATTCTCAGCTTTTATATGTAGCAATTGGACTTAGTGGCATCCCTATTTTTGCACAAGGGTCAGGATTGTCCTATGTGTATAAACCAACATTTGGATATTTGATTGGATTTATGCTTTGTTCATATATAATTGGTAAATTTACTGAAAAACTAAAAGAAGTAAATTTCAAGAATTTATTTTTCCCTGTAATAACAGGACTCTTAGCTGTATATAGTGTAGGGGTTCCTTATATGTATATGATTATTCGTTATCATATTGGTAAACCCATTACTTTTATGACAGCTTTAAAATTGGGATTTTTCCCTTTTATTATACAAGATATCTTTTGGAGCGTTTTGATCGTATATACAGCAACAAAAGTAATTCCTTCGCTTAGAAAAGCAGGATATGTTTCAGAAAAATTTGAAAAATAATCTGAGGAGATGAAGAAAAATGAAAAACCTGATCAAAAAAATCAAACAAAGAATTTTGGATGGTGGGGAGATTACTTATGATGAAGCAGTAAAATTAATGGAAATTCCTGAAAACAATGACGAAATACTAGCGAGTTTTTTTGATGCTACAAATACCATAAGAGAAAAATATGTAGGAAACAAAGTGGATTTATGCACCATTATGAATGCGAGGAGTGGCAGGTGCTCTGAGGATTGCAAATATTGTGCACAATCTGTTCATTATAAAACAGGTGTTGCGGAATATGCATTGTTAAAATATGATGAAATTTTAGAAAGAGCTTTAGAGATGCAAAAGGATGGTGCGCATAGATTTTCCCTTGTTACGAGTGGGAGAGGCATGGATGGAGAAGATTTTGAAAAATTACTAGAAATCTATCAAAAATTAAAAAAGGATACAAAATTAAAGATATGTGCATCACATGGGATTATAACCTACGAACAAGCTGTAAAATTAAAAGAAGCGGGCGTAAGGATGTATCATCATAATGTAGAGTCAAGCAGTAGTTTTTACGAAAAGATCTGTACGACCCATACGTATGAAGATCGAATTGATACAATAAAGAATGTACAAAAGGCTGGGTTAGATTTATGTTGTGGTGGAATCATAGGTATGGGAGAGACGATGGAAGATCGCATGCGTATGGCATTTGAGATCAAGGGTTTAGGGATTAAATCTGTTCCTGTAAATATTTTAAATCCTATACAAGGAACACCGTTAGAAAATATAGACAAAATAACGCCGCTAGCGGTATTAAAAATAATGGCTGTTTATCGATTCGTCATACCTGATGGTTCTATCCGCTATGCAGCAGGAAGAGTTATTTTAGGAGAAAAGCAAAACATAGGGTTTCGGGCAGGGGTCAATGCAGCTTTAGTAGGGAATTATTTAACCACAGTAGGCAATAAAATGGTAGACGATATTAAAATGATAAAAAATGAAGGCTTTGAAGTATAAAGAATTGGCACTTTGTTCTAAGAAATGAAGTGCTTATTTTTTATTTAAAAAAAAATTGAAAAAAATTACAAATAATTAGAGGAATATGTATAAGAATGAAGAATCTATAGTGTAGTAATATATTATAAAAATGGGAGCACTTACCTATTGCGATATGAATGAAGGGACTTATAAACATGGAAGAATGTATTGGGAAGATTTTGTCGTTTTATAAAAAGCATCTAGAGATAGATGAAAATAAGGAAGCTATTTTGAAATATTCGCTGCAAATAACGATAAGTACGATTTTTTCATTTGGACTTGCGCTTATTGTAGCATGGCCTTTAGGAATTGTCGCATATGTTTTTATGATGATGATGACAAATGCTACACTTCGTTTTTTTTCAGGAGGAGCACATTGTGAGAGTATGAGAAATTGTACCATTTATGGTATGGTGCTATGCAATATTGCAGGACTGTTGACGGAAAATATGGAACCGGATAAAAACATACTGTATATAGCATTTGGTATCTTTTTATTTTCTGTATGGGCAATTCAAAAATATGCGCCTTCTGATACGCCACAAAAACCTATTACATCAAAGAAAAAAAGAAAAAAATTAAAAATACGCGCATTTATTTTTGTGTGTGCATGGAATTTTTGTGTGATCAATTATTATATTATCTTTCATAAGGTACATCCGATGATGCTTGCATCTGCTTTAGGGATTCTGAGTCAATCTTTTTCAATCACCCAAAAAGGCTATCAATTTGCACATGGAATCGATCGCCTTTTTAATAAAATATTAGGGGAATAGGGGGGATACAAATGATGAGAAGGTTATTACAATTATCAATTTCAGTACTTACATTTCTTGCTCTTACAAATGTAGCAGCAGCGTGTACTACAGCTAATTATCAGCCTGAATTACCTGAACAGCTTAAAGACATGTAAGTTTTCATGGCAATAAAGCACTACGTGCTTTATTGCCATGAAAAGAATTTATGTAATAAAAGGGGATAGCATATGCAAATATTAGAAAAAATAATAGTCTATTTTATAGAATGTTTTTTAATGGTTGGAGCAGGATTAGGGCTTATAGGTATCCGTCCTAAAGTAAAAACAATGTTATTAATTTCTATAATACAAGCTCTATTAGTATATAATATTAGAATTCTTTATATTAAAAATAACATTCCTTTTGGGACGCATACGCTATTATTACTTATTTCTTTTATAATATTGCTTAAATTTATTGGAAAACAGAGAAGTTTAGATAGTATCATTGCAACATTAATTAGTTTCTTATTGATCATGTGGGGAGATGGAGTTTTTTTATTTCCTTTATTAAGATTATTGAAACTTAACCCACAAACGTTAATGTGCAAACATGGAGGACTACTATTAGCTGGGCTATTAGCAAATCTTCTTTTAATCATTACTTTTTTTATAGGATATATTTTAAAAATTACCATTATTGATTTCAATCATTTTCATGAAAATAATGAATAAGGGTGGATTTATATGAAAATCTCTATTAGGGCGCACATATTAGTTGGACTCATATTATTACAGAGTTTTATTGGCATGTTTTTAACCAATAATACGATTTTAAGATTGATGGGAAATATGATTGTCCAATATCAATACCCAAATTATATGGCGATTATTATTAATATACTTGGATTTAGTGCAATCATTTGCATTTTTTATATTACAAACTTTTTAAAGACAGAAAAAGAATCGATTATCAAATTGAACAACTCTAAGGAAGTGATTGATGCGCTGCAAGGACAAAAACATGATTTTGCCAATCATTTAAACTTAATTGCGGGTATGCTTCAATTGGGAAAGAATGAAAAAGCGCTAGAATATATTTTTAAAATCGCGCAAAAGGTTGAAGGTGTTTTTTGTGTTTCTAAGATTGAAAATGTTGAAATCGCTGCTACTTTAGGAAGAAAATGCACCATCGCAGAGAGTAAAGGGATTCGAGTAGAACTAGATATTAGTACCTCTTTAGAAAACACATATATAGATTCTATAGAACTTTGCACCGTTTTGTTTAATTTAATCGATAATGCAATTTACGAATTAGAGCATTGTAAAGACGATGACAAGGTGTTGAATATAGATGTTGGAGAGTATGAAGACGAATGGATTATTATCATAGGAAATTCATTCCCAATTTTAGAGAAAGATTGCTATGAGAAAATTTTTGAAAAAGGATATTCAACAAAAGAAGGGGAGAACCATGGATATGGTCTTCATATTGTAAAACAAATTATTGAAAGAAATAAAGGGAAAATCATGGTAGAAAGTTATGAAGAGGTTGGAACCTTGTTTACTATTTTTTTGCCTGTAAAAAACCAAGTAGTAAAAACTGTATGATTGGATTATAAAAAAGTTGAGGATCAACTTTCTCTACACCATCTATAGGATTTATTGTATAGAGTGAATCTTTTTTGATCGAATAGGCTATTGAAGAAGACTTTTTTAAAAAACCTACGAAAATAAGCGTGAGACGGCAATTCTTTATCATGTGCATCTTGTGTTTTATTATCGCTTGCCATAATATAAAAAGAAAGTGCCTTTCTACTTCGCTATATAGTTTACATAGATATGACCTTTCGGTGTGATGATTGGATAGTCTTTTCTTCTATAAAATTCCTTGTGCAGTTTTCCATATTGTATATAACCGATATTCTTTTTGCCTATGTCTTTGTGTATAAGAGCATTGGATTGTATCACTGCATCTATTTTGTCTGTACATCTAATCTAATACATGATGGATGTTTTTCTATTTCTTATGCGAATAATGGGAAAAATTTTTATTTTTTGAACATAAAATCATTATTCATTATTTTAACCATATGCAATATTATTTCATATAGGTATGTTTAGGATAAAAAACTTTTCAAAGAATCTATTGGAGGAGTGAAATTTTAATGAAACAAGAATAGTAAATATTTCATAATAAGAAATCTATAAGTTCTTTGTCATATCATGGTATAATAAAGTAAAACAAAAGAATGAGGTGTCTAAATGGATAGAAACAAAAGGAATTTTGTCATAGCAATGGTTGCACTCATGATGGTAAGTATGGTAATACTTAGTGGATGTCAGGCACCAACGTCAAAGGCAGAACAAACAACTGAAAAAGAGGTTTATGGAGGAGAAAACAAAGATTCAAATGGAGAAGCATCAAAAGAAGAACAAGGAGCACAGGGGGTAGAAGAAAAAAATATTGTTTATATCAGTGCAAGTAAATTAAATGTAAGACAAGAGGCGATAAACAATGCAGCTGTTGTGGAAAGCTTTATGAAAGGGACTGCTGTTGAAGTTGTTGAGGAAAAAACCAATGAGAATAATGAACTTTGGTATAAAATTTCTTTTGACACAAAGGAAGGAAAATCTACAGGATGGATTGTATCTACTTATACGGTGAAGGATCGTTTAGAGCTATTAGATAAATCCTTAAGGATCTTAGATTTTTCACCACAGAACAAGGTGAAAGAATATGAAGGCAATCCTAGCGTAAATGTAAAAGGGATTTATGTTACGGAACATTCTTTTATAGGAGAAGGATTTGAAAGACTTTTAAAGCTTGCAAATGAAACAGAAATCAATGCATTCGTTATTGATGTAAAAGATGATGATGGGATCATGTTATTTCCAAATGAAGCAGCTGAAAAATATTCTCCTGAAGGGAATAAACGAGCAAGAGCGAATATGGAAAAGCTTAAAGAAAGAATGCAAATTCTTAAAGATAACAATATTTATACAATCGCAAGAATTGTTACATTCAAAGATCCTATGTATACAAAGCAACATCCAGATCGCGCAATTCTTGATAAACGAACAGGAACGACATTTATAAGTAAAGATAAATTAAGATGGGCTTCTCCTCATGATCGAGAACTTTGGAATTATGATATTGCTGTAGCAAAAGAAGCTGCTCGGGTTGGCTTTAATGAAATCCAATTTGATTATGTACGGTTTCCAGCTTCAAATGGAAACAAATTAGATCAAGCTTTAGATTATAGAAATACGCATGGAGATCAAAGTAAACCACAAACCATCCAACATTTTCTACAACAAGCTCATGATGAACTCTCTAAAGAAGGTGTTTATATCAGTGCGGATGTATTTGGATTGGTAGGTTCTGTTACAGATGATATGGGACTAGGACAATACTGGGAAGCAATTAGTAATGTAGTAGACTATATATCTCCTATGATGTATCCAAGTCATTATGCAAATGGAACGTATGGATTGTCTATACCTGATGCGCATCCTTACGAACTTGTATATCAGGGGACAAAGGATGCTATTGCGAGAAATCAAAATATACCAACGCCTGCAAATATTAGACCGTGGATTCAAGATTTTACTGCATCGTGGGTAAAAGGATATATCAAATATGGTCCAAAGCAAGTAAAAGATCAAATAAAAGCATTAGAAGAAAATGGCGTAGAATCCTATTTACTATGGAATGCAGGGAATAAATATTCACAAGGGGCTCTAGTGGAATAAAAGGCGGCAGTATGCTGCCTTTTTTCGATTTCACTAATCATGATGGGTGTTCTAATGGTTTTCTTTCCTAGCTTTTGAGAAAATGAGACAAAAACAGATTAGACTATTGACAATACGAATAGACATGTATAAAATAAACTTATTCAATTAAATAGAAACTCGTATAATCCTGGGGATATGGCCTGGGAGTTTCTACACTATAACCTTAAATTATAGAGCTATGAGTGAAAAATGTTCGGATTAAATACGAACTTTAGTATTTTTAGTGTTTATAGAAGCACCCAAAATCTACAGTTTTCACCATGGTAAAAACTGTAGATTTTGGGTGCTTTTATTTATTTGGAAAGCATAGATTTTCAAGGATGTAGATAGCTAGCAGATAAAAGATTTTGTGAAATTTTATATATGGAGGGTAAATATGAAAGCATTGCATGAGAAAATCAGAAAAGAAGGAAAAGTTTTATCACACACCATATTAAAAGTAGATTCCTTTTTAAATCACCAAATAGATGCAAAGTTTATGCTGAAAGTAGGAGAAGAATTTGCAAAAAGATTTGAGGATGAAAAGATCACAAAGGTGATTACCATAGAAACATCAGGAATTGCACCTGCTATGGGAACTGCTGCATCGTTAGGGGTACCTTTAGTTTTTGCAAAGAAAAGCAAATCTTCTAATATGGATCAAGATGTTTATAGTACGCAAGTAAAATCTTTTACAAGAGGAACTGTATATGATATTAAGATTGCAAAAGAATTTATTGACCCTGAAGATAGAATACTGGTGATTGATGATTTTCTCGCATTTGGACATGCCTTGTTAGGACTTAAAAAGATTATAAATGAAAGCGGTGCGGAGTTTATAGGCGCTGGAATTGTTATCGAAAAGGGATTTCAAGGTGGTGGAGAGAGTGTTCGAAAAGCAGGGATTCGCGTAGAATCTTTGGCGATCATAGAAGCAATGAAAGAAGATTGTATTATTTTTTGTGAAAAATAAATATAAAATAAAAGGGGAGAAAAAAATGAGAAAAAAATTATTGGGTGTTATGTCTTTGTTGATGGTATTAGTAATGATATTTACGGGATGTTCTCAAAAATCTACAGCAGATGAAAGCAAGACTGAAGATGAAAAATATAAAGTAGCATTTATCTATGTTGGACCAGTGGGAGATGCTGGATGGTCCTATTCTCATGATGCAGGAAAAGAATATTTATTAAAAGAAATGCCAGATGTAGAAGCGACTTATATAGAATCTGTACCAGAAGGTTCTGATTCTGAGAGAGTATTGACAGAGCTTGCAGAAAAAGGGAACCAAATTATTTTTGCAACAAGCTTTGGGTATATGGACTCTGTGATGAATGTAGCAAAAAAATATCCAGACGTTACCTTCATCCATTGCTCTGGATATAAAACGGATAAGAATGTAGCAACTTATTTTGGTAGAATGTATCAACCAAGATATTTGTCAGGGGTTGTAGCAGCGAAAAAGACAGCGTCAAACGTGATTGGTTATGTAGCAGCTTACCCTATTCCTGAGGTAATAAGAGGAATCAATGCCTTTACGCTAGGGGCAAAAAGTGTCAATCCAGATGCAGTTGTAAAAGTAGTTTGGACAAACACATGGTATGATCCTGCAAAAGAAAAAGAAGCTGCAAAGAGTTTATTAGATGCAGGGGCAGATGTTATTACGCAACATCAAGATACACCAGGACCACAACAGGCTGCACAAGAGCAAAATGCATTTTCTATTGGATACAATACGGATATGAGCCAGTTTGCACCAGAAGCCTATTTAACAGCTCCTGTTTGGAATTGGGGACCTTATTATGTGGATACTGTAAAAGCTGTAAGAGCGGGTACATGGAAATCAGCACAATATTGGGGAGGCTTAAAGGATGGGGTTGTAGCCTTAGCGCCAATGACAGATTTGGTTGATGAAGAAACAAAAGCACTTGTAGCGAAAGAAGAAAAGAAAATAATAGATACAGATTGGGATGTATTTACAGGAATCATTAAAGATCAAGAAGGAAACGTGAAGGTGCAAGAAGGACAACAATTAACAGATGAAGAACTTCTTTCAATGGATTGGTTCGTTGAAGGGGTAGAAGGAAAAATAGCTGAGTAAATTTTGGGTTGGCACACAGAAACATTTGTGTGCCAATCCTTGTATATAGGAGAAGGGAGATCAAGTATGAAAGAAAAACGATTGGTATCCATGAAGGGGATCGGAAAAAAATTTGGAGATAAATGGGTAAATGAACAGGTTGAATTTGAACTAAGGGCGGGAGAAATTCATGCACTTTTAGGGGAGAATGGTGCAGGAAAATCAACACTGATGAATATTTTAGCAGGGGTCTATAAGCAGGATGCAGGGCAACTTTTATTGCATGGAAAAGAAGCGATTCTTACTTCACCGAAAGATGCAATACAAAATGGTGTGGGAATGATCCACCAGCACTTTAAGCTTGTAGAAAACCTAACAGCTAGTGAAAATATTATATTAGGCTATAAAAAGACATTCTTTTTAAATAGAAAGAATATCTCAGAAGAAATTTTGAAGTTTTCACAAAAATATGGTCTTTCCATTAATCCAAATGATTATGTTTATCATATGTCTGTTGGAGAAAAGCAACGCATCGAAATATTAAAGGCTTTATATAGAGGTGCGGATATATTGATATTAGATGAACCTACTGCAGTACTGACGCCACAGGAAACAAAGGAGCTATTTGATATATTAAGAAAAATGGCTGATCGAGGATGCGGTATTGTGATTATTACACACAAAATGAAAGAAGTTATGGAGATTGCTGATCGAATTACGGTTTTAAGAAAAGGACGAAAAGAAGGAACTGTACTTAAAAGAGAAGTAGATGAACAAAGATTAACAGAGATGATGATTGGAAAATACGCATCTGAAAGAAAAATGAAAGATAGGCAAGTTACAAACGAGGTTGGTTTAGAAATAGAAAATGTGACGATCAAAAATGATAAAGGATTTGTTGCGGTAGAAAATATGTCTTTTGACGTAAAAAAGGGAGAAATTGTAGGGATCGCAGGGATATCTGGAAATGGACAGAAAGAATTAGCAGAAGCCATTGCAGGACTTAGAGAAATTGAAAAAGGAAATATAAAAATTGACCATGAAGGAATCAAAGAAAAAAATCCACGTCAGATTATTGATATGGGGTTAAGCTATGTGCCAGAGGATCGTATGGGCATGGGTCTTGTAGGAAACATGGATATTACTGATAATTTGATTTTGAAGGATTATCGCAAAAAGAAAGCAAGAAAAGGGATATTTATCCAAAAGAAGAAAGTACGTGAAAATGCCAAGGATGTTATTGATCAATTTGAAATAAAGATTGAAAATATAGATGCACCCATAAGAACTTTATCGGGTGGAAACCTCCAAAAGATCTTATTAGGTAGAGAAATATTAGAAGATCCAAAAGTGCTGATTGCAGCTTATCCTGTTCGTGGACTAGATATTGCTACGACAGAGGCGGTATATGATTTGTTACTTGAGCAAAGAAATAGAGGATGTGCTGTTTTATTTATCTCTGAGGATTTAGATTATATTATGCAATTATCTGATAGAATTGTAGCGATAGAAGGTGGAAAAGTAGCCGGGATTGTAAAACCTGATGAAACGACGGTTGAAGAAATCGGCATGATGATGCTTGATGGACAAGTAGGTTAGGAGGAAAAAAGGGATGCAAAAGTATTTGAAAGTAGAAAAAAGAAATATGAACAATCAATATGGCATGTTTGCCATACGGATTGGTGGAATTTTTGTTGCATTAGTCTTAGGAGCTATTTTTCTTATATTCTCTGGACATGCTCCGATAGATGTATATGTTACGATGATCGACGGAGCCTTTGGTTCTGCTTATGGAGTAAATGAAACCATCGTGAAAACAATTCCATTATTAATTGCCGCATTGGGCGTTTCTATTGCTTTTAGAATGAAGCTTTGGAATATTGGTGCAGAAGGCCAGATCTATGCAGGAGGGATTATGGCCAGTGGTGTGGCCTTATCTTTTGGAGATTTACCGAGCTTGCTATTAATACCCATGATGATGATCGCAGCATTTTTAGGGGGTGCCCTTTGGGCATGTGTTCCTGGGATTGCAAGGTCATTTTGGGGAACGAATGAAACCATTACGACACTTATGATGAATTATGTGGGTATTTTGTGGGTGGATTATCTTGTTTTTGGACCGTGGAAAGACCCTAAAGGATACAACTTTCCCATAACGGCAGAATTTAGTCCGTCAGCTTTTCTACCGACCTTTGGGGGCACACGTGTACACATAGGGATTGTGATTGCCATATTATGTTCTTTTGTTATTTATATTCTTTTAAATAAAACGGTTTGGGGATATGAAATTCGGGTTGCAGGTGAGAATAGTGACGTGGCAAAATATGCAGGAATGAATGTGACAAAAAACATCATACTTACTTTAATGGTCAGTGGTGGAATCGCAGGGATTGCAGGCATGACAGAAGTATCAGGTGTGATTCACAGGTTACAATCAAATTTTTCACCTGGTTATGGGTATAGTGCCATTATTATTGCTTGGTTAGCAAGACTCAATCCTATTGCAGCCATTTTCGTATCTTTCTTATTTGGAGGATTAATTGTAGGTGGATATGCAGTGCAGACGAGTGGACTTCCTGCTTCTGTTGCTTTGATGCTTCAAGGATTGATACTGTTTTGTGTATTAGGAGCCGAATTCTTTACGGGGTATCGTGTGAGCATAGACAAAAGATTTTTTTCTAAAGGGGAGGCGAAAATAAATGGATAATGCGATTATCATTAGTACACTTTCAGCAGCAGTCATTGCAGGAACCCCTATTCTTTATGCGGCTTTAGGAGAAATAATCTGTGAGAAGTCTGGAAATTTAAATTTAGGGGTTGAAGGTATGATGCTTATAGGCGCTGTGTGTGGTTTTAAAGCAGCAGTTCTTAGCAATAACCCTTGGGTAGGTTTCTTAGTTGCAATGCTTGCTGGAGGATTGTTTTCACTTATACATGCATTTCTAACGATTACCCTAAAAAGCAGTCAAGTTGTAAGTGGGCTAGCCCTTACCATATTTGGGACAGGACTGAGTAGTTTTATAGGAAAAAGTATGATTGGTATACCGGCACCTGTAAAGTTTAGTAAAGTAGCTATTCCAATCCTTTCGAAGATTCCTTTTATAGGGACGATCCTTTTTCATCAAGATGTATTGGTATATATTAGCTATATGATGATTGTTGCTGTATGGATTTATCTATATAAAACGAATATGGGACTAAAACTAAAAGCGGTTGGAGAAAATCCAGCAGCAGCAGATGCGGTTGGGATTTATGTAAGTAAAATACAGTATATCCATGTATTTATTGGAGGGGTTTTCGCTGGCGCAGGAGGCGCTTATTTATCTCTTGCTTATTCACCTGCATGGCTTGAGAATATGACAGCAGGAAGAGGATGGATTGCTGTATCACTCGTTATCTTTGCGCTATGGAATCCTGTGCGTGCCCTTGTGGGATCTTATATATTTGGAGGACTAGATATTTTGGGGTATCGTGCACAAACTTTAGGGATTACAGTCTCACCTATTTTTATGAAAATGATTCCGTATTTATTTACAATGGGGGTGCTAATCTTTATATCTGCGAAGAAAGGAAATAGAAATATTGCTGCGCCAGGTGCTCTTGGGGTATCCTATTCCCGTGAGGAAAGATAATAAGTTGTGAACAATGGCATAAAAGAGTGGATAAAAAATGAGATAATAAGGGTTATGCACAATATATAAATGAATTTTCTATAAAGGAGAAATTGACAATAAAAAGATGTATGTGGTAAGATGGATGGAGTAAAAAATACCTTTAAAAGAAGTCCAGTGAGGCTAACAAGGAGGAGTAAAAATGAATATAAGTCAAGAACTTGCTAAAAAGCTTTTAGAAATTAAAGCAGTAACTGTAAAAAGTACGGATGATTTATTTACTTGGGCATCAGGAATCAAATCCCCTATTTATTGTGATAATCGTCTTACGATGAGTTATCCAAATGTAAGGGAATTGATCGCAAAAGGGTTTGAAGATTTAATTAGGGAAAACTATCCTGAAGCAGAGGTTTTGGTAGGAACAGCTACAGCTGGAATTCCTCATGCTGCATGGGTGTCTCAAAGAACGAATTTGCCTATGGCATATGTAAGAAGTTCTGCAAAAGAACATGGAAAAGGAAATCAAATTGAAGGTCTTGTAAAAAAAGGACAAAAAGTTGTAGTGGTGGAAGACTTACTATCAACAGGAGGAAGCTCTATGAAGGCGGTAAAAGCCCTTCAAGAAGCAGGTGCAGATGTTTTAGGGGTTGTAGCTATATTTACCTATGGCTTTGAAAAAGTAGATACAGTTTTTAAAGAAGAAAATATTCCTTACCATACATTGACAAGCTATAGCGTTCTTCTTCCTATTGCTATTGAAATGGGATATGTTGAAGAAGGTGAAAAAGAATTATTAGAAAAATGGAGTAAGGAACCTTATATATTTACGAAACAATAGGATATGCGAAAGCATATCCTATTCTAATGTACAGAAAATGATAGAGAATAGTTTTTTCAAATATAATAATTTATTATATTTTGTTTATAAAAATATAAAATTAAAAGAACTTAAGAGTATGATAGAGAATAGGTGTATAAACCCGTCAAAAGTTGTAGGAATTAGTCCGTTAGGATTATTGTCATAAGTGTGGACAATGGTGCATAATATACAATATGTAGTGCACGATAAGGAATGCGGCACAATAGGAGGGGTATGATGTCAATTACAAAGATTCAGAAGAGAAATGGGGAAATTGTCGACTTTGACGGTGGAAAAATTAAATTAGCCATCTTTGCTGCTGCAAAATCTGTGGGTGGTAAAGATGAAATGATTGCAAAGAGACTTGCAAATATAGTGGTTGAAATTATTAATGAAACATATGGGGCGAGTATACCATCTGTAGAGGATGTCCAAGATATGGTAGAAAAAGTTTTGATCGAAGAAGGGCATGCAAAAACAGCGAAAGCGTTCATTATCTATAGAAAGAGACATGAAGAAATAAGAGAAGTAAAAAATTTATTTATGGACGCAGAAAAAATGATTGACGAATATGTGAATTTAGAAGATTGGCGCGTAAATGAAAATGCGAATATGGGATTTTCGTTGCAGGGTCTAAATAATCATATTGTTGAAAGTATTACAAAGAAATATTGGTTGAATAAAATTTATAGAAAAGAATTAAGAGAATCACATATTCGTGGAGATTTACATATACATGATTTAGGGCTTTTGGCGCCGTACTGCTGTGGATGGGATTTAGAAGCTTTCTTAAGGTATGGATTTAAAGGTGCAAAAGGAAAGATTGAGTCAAAGCCTCCAAAACATTTAGAATCCGCTTTAGGGCAGCTTGTAAATTTACTATATACATTACAAGGAGAATCAGCAGGCGCACAAGCAGTATCTAGTTTAGATACCTATTTAGCCCCTTTTATCTATTATGATAATTTATCCTATGAGCAAGTTAAGAAGGCTATTCAACGATTTGTATTTAACTTAAATGTTCCTACAAGAGTAGGCTTTCAGACACCTTTTACAAATGTCACATTAGATATTACGCCTCATCAACTACTAAAGAATCAGCTTGTAGTTATTGGCGGAGAAAAAATGGACAAAACATATAAAGAATTTCAAAAGGAAATGGATCTGTTTAATAAGGCTTTCTGTGAAGTTATGATGGAAGGGGATGGCGCCGGTAGAGCATTTAGCTTTCCAATTCCTACAGTAAATATCACACCAGATTTTCCGTGGAACTCAGAATCTGTAAATGCCATCATGGAAATGACTAGAAAGTTTGGAACACCTTATTTTGCAAACTTTTTAAATTCAGAGTTATCCCCTGAAGATGTACGGAGTATGTGTTGTCGTTTGAGGTTAGACAATCGTGAGCTTAGAAGAAGGGGTGGCGGGTTATTTGGCGCTAATCCACTTACTGGATCTATCAATGTTGTTACATTGAATATGGGAAGAATCGGATATGTTACAAAATCAATAGAAGAATTCAAACGTAGAGTAAGAGGGTTAATGGAAAATGCAAAAGAAATCTGCGAAAGTAAAAGAGTCGTATTAGAACAGTATATGGACGCAGGATTATATCCTTATTCAAGATTCTATCTTCAAGGAGTAAAAGATGCTACGGATGCATATTTTAAAAATCATTTTTCAACAATTGGATTAAATGGCATGAATGAAGCTTGTATAAATCTTTTAGGGGTAGATATTACAACAGAAGAAGGCAATGAATTTTCTGTTGAAATCATGGAATTTATGAACCGAGTGATCCAAATATTTCAAGAAGAAACAGGGAGTCTATGGAATCTAGAAGCATCTCCTGCAGAAGGGGCAGCTTATCGTTTTGCAAGAATCGATAAAAAAATGTATCCAAACATTTTTACGCAAGGAACAGAGGAACCTTATTATACAAACTCTACACAGCTTCCTGTAAATCATACCAATGATATATTTGAAGCCATTGAATTACAAGAAAAATTACAATCTTTATATACCGGGGGAACGGTTTTTCATGGATTTATCGGGGAAGAGATTGAAAGCATCGAAACTTGTAAAACCCTATTAAAAAGAGTGATGGAAAACAGCAGCATTCCTTATGTTACGATCACGCCTACTTTCTCTATCTGCCAAGAGCATGGATATCTATCAGGCGAGCATTTTGAGTGTCCACATTGCGGAAGAGAAGCAGAGGTATGGACGAGAGTAGTAGGATTCCATAGACCTGTTCAGGCGTGGAATAAAGGAAAACAGGAAGAATTTAAAGATAGAAAAGAATTTTCTCATGTAGAGAGTTTAAAACATAAACAATCAAAAACAAGTGTGAAAATCGGGTAAGGTGTTGGTTGGTGGTGAAAATGAATATTATAGGACAAGAAAAAGCGTCTTTTATTGATTATCCTGATAAAATTTGTAGTGTGTTTTTTTGTTCAGGGTGCAACATGTTATGCAAATATTGTCATAACGCCCATGTGATAAAGGGGCAGGGACAAATTATTCCCCATAAAGATATATTTGTATTTTTAAAAAAGAGAAAAAAATTTGTGGATGCAGTATGTATTTCTGGTGGAGAACCTACTTTGCATGAAGGCTTATATGATTTTGCAAAAAGAGTAAAGGATGCAGGATATTTGGTAAAATTAGACACAAACGGAACGAATCCAGAAGAGGTGAAAAGGCTTATAGATGAAAAAATCATAGATTATGTAGCTATGGATATAAAAGCGCCACTACATAAATATGAAGTTGTGACAGGGACTAAGATCAATATGGAAGCTATAAAGAATAGCATTCGTATTATTAGAAACTCAAATATAGATTATGAATTTAGAACAACCGTCTGTAAAGAACTATTAACAAAAGAAGATGTGTTAACAATAGCAGAATATTTAAAGGGGAGTAAACAATATACGATACAAAATTTTAGAGATGGAGAAACAGTTTTAGTAGGACAAAATAAGCTTCATCCATATAATTTAGAAATATTAGAAGAAATAAAAAAAGAAGTTGAAGGATATTTTGAGACTTTTAAAGTTCGGAAATAATAAAATGAAGATATGAAGATGAGCCTTGTATCGCTATTTGCTTAGCCATTAGAGATACAAGGCTCATTTTGGAGCATTGCATAAAGCGATTATATGTTGTCCTGTAAATGTAATAAAATAGATGGGACGAAAAGAATATTTCATAGATCATACTAAATATATTCAAAGCATTAATTATGAAGGATCAGAATATTATAATTTGCTATCATACAAATATAGTCTTTATTTAGATTCTATTTACAAAATAAAATGATGCTTTAACATATTGACAAATACAAATAAAAGGAATACCATATTGTTAAACAACTATATTATAATATTATAATATAGTTATCGAATAAATTATATCTTTCATGTAAAAAGGGGTGAAAAAGAATGAATATTGAGAACATGGAAGTAAAAATATTTAAAGCCTTAGCCCATTCAACTAGATTAAAGATAGTAAAGAAATTAGTAAAAGGAACATTGTGTGTTTGCGAATTGAATGAAGATATTGATTTTAGTCAATCTAATCTTTCGCAACACTTAAAGATTTTAAAAGACGCAAATATATTGGTTCAAGAGAAGGAGGGGTTAAGGGTTAATTATAGTATTAAAAATGAAGAAATTATTGAACTGATAAGTATTGTAGAAAAAATAGTTACAAAAGAAATAAAAGATATGACGAAACAAATAAGGAGTTGATAGAATTGTTAAAATGGATTAATGAAATATTTAAATTTTCATGGCTAGATCATCTCGTTGAAAAATTGGTTGAAAATGTATTTGGTGTTTCTGTAACGACGCAGTTAGGGTCAAGTATACATTTCTTCATTTATGATACCATTAAGATCATTATTTTGCTGGGGATTATGATTTTTGTAATATCTTATATTAGAAGTTATTTTCCACCTGAGAAAACAAAAAAAATATTGAGTAGATTTAGTGGGGTTAAAGGAAATATAATGGCGTCCCTCTTAGGAATCGTTACACCATTTTGTTCTTGTTCATCCGTTCCAATTTTTATAGGTTTTGTTGAAGCGGGGGTTCCATTAGGATTAACTTTCTCATTTTTAATCACTTCACCGATAGTAAATGAAGCAGCTTTTGCAATACTATTGGCTTCGTTTGGAATAAAGATCGCAGTAGTTTATGTCATAACAGGCGTAATTGTTGGTGTCGTAGGAGGTTTAATCATAGGGAGTCTCCACTTAGAGGAAGAAGTTGAAGGATATGTATATGAAATACAAATGGGTGAAGCAACAATAGAGGAATTAAGTAAAAAAGATCGCATTCGATTTGCAATAGATAATGTACAGGAGATTATCAAGAGAATTTGGATCTATTTAGTGATAGGAATCGGCATAGGCGCAGCTATTCATGGATGGGCACCAGCACCACTGCTTGCAAAATATGCAGGACCTGATAATCCATTTTCAGTATTTGTAGCAGTAGTTCTTGGAATACCATTATATTCAAATGCTTTAGGAACGATTCCTATTGCTGAAGCATTGATCAATAAAGGCGTAGGTATAGGAACGGCACTATCATTTATGATGGCAGTAACCGCACTATCTTTACCAGAAATGATTCTTTTGAGAAAAGTGATTAAACCTAAATTAATAAAAGCTTTTGTGATTATTACTGGAATAGGAATCATTCTTGTTGGATATTTATTTAATGCGATCGCACACCTATTAATATAACTTATCTACAAGGCGGAGATAATGATGAATAACTATAGTATGTATATGATAACAGTTATATTACTTGGAGTATCTTTTAAAAAAGATAAACATAAAACAAAAAAAGCTTTGAAAAAAGCATGGAAAGCTTTTGAAAATATATTACCAGAATTTTTAGGGGTAATCATGTTAGTAGGGATACTTCTTGCCATTTTAGATCCAAAAGTAATATCAAATTTATTAGGAAAAGAGTCAGGATAGATTGGAATCGTTTTGTCAGCTATTATAGGTTCTATAACATTAATACCTGGTTTTGTTGCTTTTCCAACAGCAGCGGTATTTATGAAAAAAGGAGTTAAATTTAGCAATGTGCTCATATTCATTGGCGCTTGGTCAACGACTAAAATCCCTATGTTTTTATTTGAAATGTCAGCATTAGGCTTACCTTTTGCTGTTACAAGATTATTAGTAGATATTCCAGGGATTATATTGATTGCATACACTTTATCTTTTTTAATACCTAAAAGTGAAGTAGACAAAATATATATGAATGCAGAATCAATATAGTAAATATAAATATAAAAGGCATGTTATTGAGGTTAATAACGAAAATGAATAGGGGGTATGGTGTGAATAAGAGAAATATTAAGATTATGAGGATACAGGGCAAAAAAGTAGCTGTGGATGTTGTTGTAATGGTTAATTTGATTTTATTTATAAAATAAATTTAAAGAGGAGGTTTTTATATGAATATTAAAGTTTTAGGAACAGGATGTACAAATTGTAAAAAATTAGAGGCAAATGCAAAAGAAGCGGTTAAGGAATTAGGACTAGACAATGTAACGATTGAAAAAGTAGAAGATATTCCAAGTATTATGAAGTATGGCGTAATGAAAACACCGGCATTAGTGATTGATGAACAAGTGAAGGTAATGGGAAAAGTAGCGAAAACAGATGAAATTAAAAAATTAATTCAAAAATAGTAAAAATAAAACCTCTAGTTTCTAGGGGTTTTGTTTTGTAGTAAAAGAGATTTAGAGAATATAGAAAATAAGTTAACAAGAAATTAACATATTCATATATTGACATGTATCTATATGAAGAATATAATGAAATTAAAAATAGAGAAAAGATGGAGGAGCGATTTTGAAAGAACTAGTAGAAATATGTAAAGCTTTATCGGATGAAAATAGAATAACCATTTTTAAACGATTAGCCTATGGAGAATTATGTGTTTGCGATATCTTAGAAAACTTGAACTTATCTCAACCTACAGTATCGCATCATTTGAAGGTGCTTTATCAAGCAGATTTGATTCATGTTGAAAAGAGAGGGAAATGGAAATACTATTCAATAAATAATGAAAAAGTTATAGAAACCAAACAATTCTTTGAAATGATTTTAAACAGATCATTAGACATCGAAATAAAGCATTGTGATTCAGATTGTGATGGAACAAGATAAAAGCAAAGGAGTGTTTACGATGGCAAATAAAGAAAAAACAAAACAAGCCCTAGGGCTTTTTGGAAATTATTTAACCCTTTGGGTGGGTCTTTGTATTGTGGCAGGTGTAATCATTGGACAAGTATTTCCACAATTTCCAAAAACATTGAGCAAATTTGAATATGCACAAGTTTCAATACCGGTTGCGATACTCATATGGTTGATGATTTATCCAATGATGTTAAAAATCGATTTTTCAAGTATTCTTGAAGCTACGAAAAAACCAAAGGGTTTAACGATTACGTGTGTTACAAATTGGTTGATAAAACCTTTTACAATGTATTTTTTTGCATGGCTTTTCCTAAAAATTATTTTTAGATCGCTTATACCTGATGAACTAGGATCACAATACTTAGCAGGAGCAGTTCTTTTAGGTGCAGCCCCATGTACGGCAATGGTATTTGTTTGGAGTCATCTTACAAAAGGAGATCCTGCTTATACGCTCGTGCAGGTTGCTGTGAATGATTTAATATTATTAGTAGGCTTTACGCCAATTGTTGCTCTGTTATTAGGCGTAAGTAATGTAGTAGTTCCTTATGATACATTATTTTTATCAGTCGTGTTGTTTGTAGTGATCCCCTTAGTAGGAGGTTACCTTTCAAGAACGTATATTATAAAAAGTAAAGGAAAAGACTATTTTGAGAATGTATTTTTAAAGAAATTTAATGGCATTACAGAGGTAGGACTTTTGCTTACACTCGTTATTATCTTTTCTTTTCAAGGAGAAGTCATACTTAATAATCCTATACACATTGCTTTAATAGCGATTCCACTAATCATACAAACTTTCTTTATATTTATTTTAGCTTATGGATGGGCAAAAGTTTGGAAGCTTCCACATAACATAGCAGCACCAGGCTCTATGATTGGGGCAAGTAATTTCTTTGAATTAGCAGTTGCTGTTGCAATATCATTGTTTGGTTTAAAATCAGGAGCAGCTTTAGCTACAGTAGTAGGCGTTTTAGTAGAAGTTCCTGTCATGCTAACCCTTGTTAAAATAGCAAATAATACAAAACATTGGTTTCCTGAGAGAGGAAATTTGAATTAAGAAAAAGATTATAAGAATGCTATAAAAAAATATTGATGATAAGGGAGGTTATATCATGAAGATCGCTATCATTACAGATATCCATTCGAATATATTTGCACTCGAAGCAGTACTTAAAGACATAGAAGATAAAGGAATTGAAAATATATATTGCTTAGGGGACTTAGTAGGATACGGACCATTTCCAAATGAAGTAATAAATCGAATCAGAGAAAAGCATATTCCTACTGTACAAGGAAATTATGATCAGAGCGTAGGAGAAGAATTGTTTGCTTGTGGATGTGATTACAAAGATGATAAAGCTATGGAAATAGGAGCAAAATCTTTATATTGGTCACAAGAAAATACAACAGAAGAAAATAAGAAATGGCTTAAAGAATTACCAGAAAAAATAGAGTTCGAAGATGAAGGACAAAAGATCTTATTGGTTCATGGAAGTCCAAGAAAGAATAATGAATATCTTTATGAAGAATCAAAAGAACTAGAAGAAATTTCAGGTATGATAAATGCAGATATTATGGTATGTGGTCATACACATAAACCATTCCACAAGCAGGTAGCAGGTATTCATATGATCAACGCAGGAAGTGCAGGAAAACCAAAGCATGGAAATCCAAAGGCTACTTATATGATCATAGATGTGAATGCTAATGATATAAAAACGGAGATTGTTGAAGTACAATATGATTATGAAAAAATGGCAAAAGCCATAGAAGACAGCGAAATTCCAAGTGAATTTGCTGAGAAAATACGAAAGGGAATAGCATAGTTATGCTTAGGCGTTGTAATGAATAGCTGATTAATTATTGATTTATTATTTCCCTAAGTTAGAGTATAAAATTCTGACAAATGACAAATATTAAATTTGTAAATAAAATATATAGATTTAGGGAGGTAAAAGGAAAATGGGTATTGTTGGAAATGTTAATAATCAAAAATATGCAAAGTTGTATTGATGCTTGCAAGGAATGCTTGCAAGCCTGTGAAGAATGTTTTACGTTATGCTTGAGAGAAGCAGATGTAAAGAGTAGAGTAAACTGTATTGAGATGCTTCGTGATTGTGTTGATATTTGTGAGTTAGCGATAGGCTATATGTCAAGAGGTAGCAAGTATGCCCAAGATATTTGCAATACATGTGCGACCATCTGTGATGCTTGTGCAAAAGATTGTGAAATGTTCCAAGATGCACATTGTAAAAAATGTGCTGAGATCTGTCGAAGATGTGCAGATGAATGTAGAAAAATGAATATGGCTATGGTATAAAAATAAATAGAAAATATTATGAATAGACATGGTTTATGCTGTGTCTATTTTTTATGGTGTAGGATTTGTGTTAATCATGTGCATGTTTTATTAGACTTTAAATAATTATTCCATCTTCATGGTTAATGATTTAGAGAATTACATAGGTCTTGATGACCCGTATTATACCTTTTAACCTAGACATTTTTACAAATGCCCATGGAAACGAAAAAAGATCCATAAAGAAATGCAAAGCGTAAAAATTTCGTTCAATAAAGAGCTAATCCATATCCCATAGCTGCCAAAGAAAGCAGGAAGTACAAAGATCAAACTTGAAATAATGATAAGTCCTCTTACGATTAAAATGTACCCTTTGTCAAGGACAATTTAAAAAAGCCTATGCTACATTAAGAAGATGATTTCTGTATTGAACAGGAGTCATCTTTTTTAGATCC
>NZ_SLWV01000012.1 GCF_004345705.1 Marinisporobacter balticus | reverse complement strand
ATTATAGGATTCATTCATCACTAGGATATTTAACACCGTATCAATATAGGATTACTAACCTTAAAAAAGTTGTTTGATTTACTGTTGACAATCCAAATATTACCTTCAAGCCATTTGAGAGCAACAGTCTTAAGATCGCCTGAACATCCGCGTATTACTTCAATGCCAGAGTTGTTTAACACACGTACGGCACCATTACCCATATTACCTGCAAGTATAATAGATACACCTATATCTGATAAAGTTTGTGCGATATTTGATTTACAACCACAGCCTGCTGGTGATGGAATAATTTCTTGAGAAATAATCGCCTTGTTATTGTTGTCCACTGTAAAAACAGTAAAGTATTCACAGTGACCAAAATGATCGTCTATAAGATTCTGTCGAGATGGTAATGCAATTTTCATATAATTATTCCTCCTATAAAATAGTTGAATTAGCATATGCTATTTTATAAAATAATATAGAAGTATAAGATATATGTCAAGAGTTAAACAAGCAATTTTGGTCATCGCATATCCTCAGAAAATGCTTCGGGAATAGAAGCATTTTTATTGATTTTAAATATTTTAATACGCAGTAAGTGATGATTTGTCTAACATTGTATACAAATCAGAAAAAACAGGCGGTTTGATTCTTATGACTCTTGTTTATAAAAGAATGGTATCAGGTGTTGGGTATTTTGGGAAGTTAGTAAATCGTATTAAGAAGATATCTCCTAAATGTATTTAAGGAATTTATGATTAGGTGAGATTTAGGATTAATAGAGGTGAACCGTACCATAAATAAGTGCGATTTCGAACTAATCATAAGATATTTAGAATTAGATAATTTTTAGAAAAAAAGTCGGGATATGTATGATAAAATTCATTATAATAATATCATAATGAATTTTAGGGGGATTATTTTATGAATTACTATGAGCGTATACAAAATTCTGTTGATTATATTGAAAGAAATCTAGAAAATAAAATTAATCTAAAAGAGGTAGCAAAAGAAGCCTTTATGTCATTTTCAAATTTTTATAGGATATTCTTTGCACTGACAGGTCATGGGGTTAAAGAGTATATTAGAAAAAGACGAATAAGTCTAGCTAGTGAAGATATTATGTTAAACAAAGATAATATAATGAACATAGCAGTTAAATATGGATTTTCGAGTAGTGATACTTTTTCAAAGGCATTTAAGCATATTGTTGGGTGTAATCCAACTACATTTATGAAGGAAAATTTAGAATATAGATTTGATAAAATTGATGTTTTGGATAAGTATTATGAAATTCAAGATAAAAACCTTCTTGATAAATATCCTGATATAAAGGTTCTGAAGAAAATGGATCCTATTAAAGTAGCTTGTTTTGAATACTACGGCAATAATCCTGAAATTAATGCTTTTAAAGCTCTATTAGATTGGGCAAAAAATAATAGTATAATTTTAGATAATAATAAATATAGACTTTTTGGATATGATACGACAGAGTGTAAGCCAGGAAAGGGTCAATATGGGTATGAAGCATGTATTACCATTGATGAGAATTTTAATACTAATGATGAGCGTGTGAAGATGAAGGAATTAAGCGGAGGAATGTATGCAGTTACGACTATAGGTGTAAAAGATATTTCCAAAGCATGGGCAAGATTTAAAAGTTGGGTAAAGTTAAGTAAATATGAATTTGGAACACATCAGTGGTTAGAAGAACACGTGGAGGGTTTTAATGAAGATTTTAATTATGATGTAGAATTATTTATGCCAATATGTGAGAAAAGTGAATATTCAATAAATCTCGTTAACGATACTAATGTTGCAATGTGTAAAGTGTTTGATGAAGAGGATACAGCACCCTTTGAAGCCTGGGAAATACTACTAAAGTGGAGTAATGCTAACGGTATAAGTAATACATCAGATGAGCATAAATTTTTTGCTCATCATAATTACAATATAAAACGAAAAGGTATAAAAAGATGGTATATAGCTATGGTAACCATTGATGATAGCATGATTATTAATGATAGAACCATAAAAAAGGAAGTTTTGGTAGGAGGCAAGTTTGTAACATGCAACACGGACTTTAAGAACCTCCCCCATATGTGGAATGAAGCTGTTAATTGGATTAATTTTAAAGGAGAGCGTATAAATCCAAAGATAAAATGGCGTGAAGAATGGCAAGTTAAAAATGGAAAGTTATTTCCTGAAGATTATCCTAACATAAAGATTTATGTGCCAATAAAAGACTGATTAAAAACCGCTGTTGCATACAGTACGGTGAACCGTACCATAAAATAACTATTATTACATAAGCAAATAAAAATCCAAGGGTAACATATAATTATATGTCCTTGGATTATTTTTATGTAATAAATTTGTCTGTATTTTTTCCTATATTTATAACATACCATAAGTAAGATAATTTATTAAATAATAAAATAAGTAGTATTGATATTGAACTGATAAAATGGTAAAATATATAAACGAAATCTGTTAAAATTAATTATACCACAAATAAAACGAAATGTCAATGATGAATTTTAAATTAAAAGGAGTGTTTTTATGGAAAACAGGAAAGGGAGTATGACAGCCCTTGTATCAGCATTTGGTCGTGCGTACCATGCATTATATGAGGAACCAAAGATTTTCAATGATTATTTAGCACGAAAACTTATTAAGGATGAGGAGTTTTGTAATATTTCTAAAAACATGGCTGAAGGAATTAAATTTTTTAATTCTAAAGAAGCATATTTATATCCAGATAAAGAATCAGCATTAAAGTGGGTTGTACAGAATCAAATAGCACCAACACCTTTGGGAAGAAATAGGTATGCTGAGGATATGCTTGAGAATGCGATTAAATTAGGCGTAAAGCAATATGTTATTCTTGGCGCAGGGTTTGATACATTTGCATTTAGAAAACCTAAAGTGTTAAATAAAATAAAAGTTTTTGAAGTGGATCATCCAGATACTCAAGAATTGAAACTAAAAAGAATTAAGGCGTTAGGCTGGGAAATAGATGCGAATATTAAATATGTACCAGTTGATTTTTCTAAAGATTATTTTAAAAATTCGCTACTCGATTCTGAATATAATCCTAATGAACTTACTTTTTTTAGTTGGTTAGGCGTAACTTATTACTTAAGGAGAGAAGAAATCTATAATATGTTTAAAGATATTGCTAGTATTTCACCACAGGGAAGCGCATTAGTATTTGATTATGCAGATGGGGATATTTTTTATCCTGAAAAAACATCAGCTCGTGTAAGTGCTATGGTTGGTATGGCTACAATGGCTGGGGAACCTATGAAAACAGGATATGCGTATTTTGAGCTCGAATCTAATCTTGAAAAAGCTGGTTTACTAATTTATGAACATCTCTCTCCCGTGGATATTGAAGAAAGATATTTTAAAGGGAGAGCTGATTATTATCATGCTTTTGAAAACATAAATTACACTTTAGCAGTTGTTGGAAATAAAGAACTTGATTTTTAGCAGAAATAGTTTAATAAAAATTCCGAAAGAAATAGTATAGTGAGATCGGTCAAGGATATGCTGTATTGATAGGTGCTTCTTTTGACAGGTATATAAAAAGATTAGATGCTAGAGGTAATCCAAAGGACTATATAACAGAAATTTATTTTCCTGTGAAAAAGATTTAATCGCAGGAGAGTCAATTCTCTAGATCTTTTTATACATTGTACTTATGGATATTAGCTACAATGCAATTTATATTAAAGTAATTTAAGTATTAAAACGGTATATTAGTGAATAAATACGAAATGTAAATCCGAGAATAACATATTAATGTATTATTCTCGGATTCTTTTTATGTAAAAACATAACATATAGTACAAGAATAAAAAATCTATAAAATTATAGGAGGGTTTCTAATGGAAGGGAAAATAACCTTAATAGGGAGTTTTTCTACAGATTGGATTAGATATAGTAACTATGAGTATAGAGAAAGTTCAATGGGTGAGGTTTATATAACACCAACTGAACAAACACCTTTTGCAGAAGTGGGCGACATTGTAATTAATAAATATAAAAACTGTGTAGATTTAGTAAAAAGAGAAGATTTACCTAAATTTTATGGAAAACGTCCAGTTGTGCTAGATCTTGTATTTTGACGGTTTTATTCTGAACGAATCAACTGGATTATAGATTTTGCGAAGATGATATTGTCACATTTTAACCAACTTTTGATGTATAAAAATTCGTCTATGTATTTACCTGAAAATGTTATGATTATGGCAGATAAGCTTCATGCAGAAATTGTGCAAATGTTAAAAAAGCAGAAATAGGAATACGAACGATCAGAGGAGTGAAATGAATGAAAAAGAATAATGAAATGAAGCGAAGGTATAAGGAAATAGAGATGCCAATGGGCGTATTTATAATTCGAAATAATATGAATGGAAAAGCTTTTATAAATGTAAGCACAGATGTGAAGAGTACTTTAAATAGATTTAGGTTTGAGCTCAAAAAGGGTAGCCATAGAGTAAAAGATACGCAGAATGATTGGAAGGAATATGGTGAAAAAGAAGAAAAAACAGATTATAGTGAAGAGCTAGAGATCATGAAGATGATATGGCTCGAAAAATTGAATGAAAATGGCACATTACAGTTATATAAAAAATTTGGATAGTGATGTTCTTGAAGTATATTTAGCAGGGACAGATATGAGTCAGCATTTTCCAAAGCTTTTAAGTGACATACTCGAAGAAATAGAGGATTAAAAAAATTGTATTACAAAATTAATAAAAATACAAGGACAACCCATAGAGGACAGTTTTTTCCTAATCACTTAATTACAAAAAGAATTTTTGAAATAGGCTATGGAATGCTTAAAAAGGAAAAATTTCATGTAGTTGTCTCTTCAGGATATGGAATATGGGGCCCTTCAATAAGAGTAATGAATAAAGGTGAAATTGTAGAATTATTTATTCAATTTAAAAAATAATAGATGAAATGAGTTAGAGTCATGCTATCATTACATGAATAAGACGAACACGTTTCATATTATCTTCAACAATATTCCCGTTATCAATTAGGATGACGGGCTCTGAGTCAACTATCTTTCTTATTTTGAAACTTTTAATATGAGCGAACCCTGTTAGTATGGCTAATATGGATAAGGTAATTAGGGCAGTTGATGCAGTGGTTGGTGTACTTTTCGATCCTATCGCTAGATTAGCAGCCATTGAACCCATTGAAACACCAATGACAAAGTCGAAGAATGTCATCTGAGAAATAAGCTTTCTTCCCATAAATCTAGTAAGTAGTAATGCTAAAATATATGTAAAAATTCCCCGAATGATTGTCATTAGTATTTGTTCATACATTCAATTTTCCTCCTAGGATATTCAAATTTTATGTTTACCATTGGTTACTTTTACTCTTTTAAAAACATATATTCTTTATGTTCAAGTATAAAAATTAAAGAAGTTTGCTAAAGAACGAATGAAGCTTTTTTATGGAAATGAAAGTTTTCTTAATACTTTTGTGCCAATATATTTTATAAATCTATTAATAGGAAGATTTTCTGTATATGATAAAAATAGTAGCTAACATAGAACCAAGTGTATCAAATAGTAAATCTAAGTTTGTATCTATTAATCCATTCTGATTTTTGCTTTTTAAAATCACATCTAATCCAAATTCAATAAATTCATAAAAAACACCGGATGTAACACCTAATGATGTTATAAAAATAAAAATAACTATTTTAAAATCCGAAAAATTTTTTATGTATAGATGAATCATAGAATGAAAAAGAAGTGTAAATGAAAAACATCCAAACATATGCATAGCTTTATCGAACCAATTTGTAGTATGATAGAAGTTAAAATAAAATCCTGCTACAATATCTATCATAATTGTGATAACGACCAATGCCTTTATATAGTTTTTTACTTTATAGATTTTTCTACTCTCAAAATAAAGAAAAATAATATAAATAACATATATAAAAATCGCGTAAAGAACAAGATAAATTTGTTTTTTCATAAAAAACGTAACAGAAATAATAAAAATAAAAATTGTAAAAATAGATGTTATCAGTCTTGAGTTAAAATCTTCCTTTATCATAAATTTAAATTCCTCTCTTACGCCTATATTAGGTGTATGCATAACAGACTTGTCTATGCTGATTACAAGAATCCCTATATTTTTTCTATTTATCAGTGGTATTCGTTATAATATCCATTTTAAAATCTTTTTTTAGAAATAATATACTATATATATAGTGTGATTATTTATTTTTTTTATACAGGGGCTAAATAAATTTGGAAATATAGAAAAAATAAATAATTTACAATAAAAAAAATTTGTCTTGACGGAGATAAATCATACAGATATAGCGTTATCCCCATTTTTCATACACCAATTTCAATAATAAAACTTATCTTATCTCATTTTATAAAAGGGTATAAGTGAGATGATTGCTAGATTCTTTTAAAAAAACTATGATCAGGATGAACCCTGATCATAGTGAGGAAATGCCAAATAATATTTAGCTACTTAGTATATTAAATTCTAGTATCCACCGAAAAATCCACCAAATCCTCCATAACAATTACAGAAGAGGACAACTAGTAATAGAAAGAAGAATAATAATTCGCTACCACTGTTAAATAATCCTCCGTATGCGCCATCAGCCATATGTTACACCTCCTTTACTTACTCAAAATACTAGGACTTTTACTGTTCTTGTCCTAATACAATGTATGAATAAGGTCCTAAAGATGTTACAAACATGATTACTATTTATATTGAGATGCAAAAATAGTTTTTATTTTTTTTAGAATATAGCAAGTAAATATTTTCTCGTTTAAATAGGGATACACTAGTTTACAAGTAAATTAAGCTACATCTTTTCCATAAAGAAAAGATTCAATAGCTTTAGCAACACCAGAATAAATTTTAGTGCTTTTGAGTGAATTTGCGAAACCCTCGAAAATTAATTCCTGCGTCAATGCATTAGAAATAGTACATTTTATTTTCTGAGAATTTTCAAATTGATATTTTGAAAAACGTATTCTTTATCTTTTGTTGTAGCAATACGATATTCACCAGCATCTGTAAATGTGAATTCTTTAATATTTAGTTGATCACCCTTTATCTGATGTTGTTATTTTGGGAAATTAATAATCGATTACTTATAAAGTGGTGGAATATACTTAAGATAAAGAATAAGCTAGTTAAGTACTAAAAAGGGGTTTGGAAATAATTAGAACTTTTATTGTAATAAAACAGAGGATCGTCAAATAGTTATTAAAAGGAATTAATTTTATGAAATCATATATTTTATCGAAAAATATGAGGTGAATAATGTGAATAAAAATGAAGATATAGCATTCGCAATTCAAGAAAGTATTAGGAAAATAAATTATTTAAAAAGAATAAAGCTATTTGCTTTATATTCCTATCAAAAGTTTTATTATGGTGAGCTTTTAAAATATGAGGAGAGCAAATTAAGGAACCTAACAAGTGCTTTCAATAACAATCATAGAACACAGCTAAAACATGGTAATCCAAAACAATTTACAATTGAGGAGTTAGCAAAATATGATGGATCAAATGGTAAACCAGCCTATATAGCAGTCAATGGTATTGTTTATGATGTAAGCACAGAAAGTACGTGGGGTGGAGGTACGCATTTTGGCTTATATGCTGGAAAAGATTTAACAGATGCGTTTAATAGATGTCATAACAATGAAGAAATTTTAAAGAATTTGCCTAAAGTAGGGGTTTTGAAGAAATAAATGAGGGGGCTTTATTTGATGAATAGAAAGTGTCCCATATTCGAAAATAAAAGAAGAATTCCTAGACAAATAATAGATTTTACGATAGCGAATATAAATCCAAATCATAAAATCAATCTTATTTGGCTTGAGGCATGTGGGTGTTCTGGAAATATTATATCTTTATTAAATGGAGAAAATCCAGATGTGATATTTTTACTTAAACAAATGGTAAATATGACATACAACAATAGTCTTATGGCACAAGAGGGAGAAGCAGCATTTGAAAAATTTTTAGAAACATTAGATACAGAATTTATTCTTGTAGTAGAAGGTGCAGTTTCTACGAAAGACAATGGACTTTATAATGTAATTGCTAGATATAAAGAAAAATTGATAACGGGAATGGAAGCAGTAGCCATGGCAGGAAAAAAAGCGAAATATGTTCTTGCGGTAGGCTCATGTGCAGCATATGGAGGTCCTTCAGCAGCAAGGCCCAATCCATCACTTAGTAAGAGTGTATATGATTTTTTAGATAGAGAAGTAATAAGAGTTCCAGGATGTCCAGCACATCCTCGGTGGGTAATGGGGACATTAGCAGATATTATATCGTTTGGGAAACCTATACTTGATGAAGAAAATAGGCCGGTTGTTTTTTATGGGATCACCATTCATGACCGATGTCCAAGAAGAGCATATTTTGACAAAGGAATATTTGCACAAAAACTGGGGGATAAGGAATGTATGTTTAAGTTAGGATGTAGAGGACCTATTACAAAAACAGATTGCCCAATAAGACGATGGAATAATAGCATCAATTGGCCAATAGGAGATAATACGCCTTGTATAGGTTGTGCAAGAAACGGGTTCCCTGACTTAATGGAACCGTTTGTAAGGTATTAAGGGAGGTGAAATTTATGGGCGAAAAGATTGTCATTAACCCACTTACCCGAATAAGTGGGTTTTTAGAAATAGAAGTTTATATAGAGAATCATATCATAAAAAATGCAAAAAGCAGCGGGATGCTCTTTAGAGGATTTGAAAAAATGCTAGAAGGAAGACCCCCTTTAGATGCCATATATTTTACACAAAGAATATGTGGTATTTGCTCAACAGCGCATTCTATCGCATCAGCCTTAGCACTTGAAGATGCTTTAAAAGTAGTACCTAATGAAAATGATCGCATGATTAGAGATATGATTCATGGGTGTGAGTTTTTACAAAATCATTTAAGACATTTTTATCAATATACTTTTCCAGATTATGTAAAGGGGCCACAGATTAATCCATTATATAAGGAATCTCATGGAGATTATAGGTTACCCAAAATAGTAGATGAAAAGTTAAGCAAACATTATATAGCGTCAATAGAGTATAGTAGACAGGCGCATAAAATGTTAGCGATTCTTGGAGGAAAGGCGCCCCATAACCATGGGGTATTTGTTGGTGGTGTTACAGTAAATATGAATGCATCCATATTTATAGAATTAAAATCAATCATCGCATCTATAAAAGGGTTTATAGAAAATATAATGATAGAAGATGTTGGCATTATCGCTAAATATTATAGTGATTACTTTCATAATGGGAAGGGATATGGTAATTTTATAAGCTATGGTGTATTTGATGATGATTATAATGCACCGTTTATATATGTGAAACCAGCAGTATTACGCAATGATAAAAGATATCCTTTTGATGATAAGAAAATTACCGAAAATATATATTATGCTTGGTATAAAGCAGATCAAGTAAATATCTCACCGAAAGAAGGATATGTTGAAACAGACAGGTACAAAGAAAATGCATACAGCTTTATTAAGGCACCTAGATATGATGAAAGTCCAATGGAAGTAGGTCCTTTAGCAAGATTATGGCTAAGTGGAGAATATACCAGAGGTGTTTCTACTATGGATCGAACCATTGCAAGGGTATTAGAGGCTAAAAAAATATGCAATATTATTGAGAATCTTTTAACAAAAATAAGACTAGGACCTTCAAATCAACAGCGATATGAAATACCTAATAGGGCATATGGTATTGGACTGAAGGGAACAACAAGAGGGGCTTTGGGACATTGGCTATTTATAGAAAACCAAAAAATCAAAAAGTATACGATTATAACGCCAACCTCGTGGAATACATCGCCAATGGATTCAAATGGTGTAAAGGGTGTTATAGAAAAAGCATTAATAGGAACTTATGTTAAAGATGTAAAAAACCCTGTAGAGGTTGGACGAATTGTTCGGTCTTTTGATCCTTGTGTTTCTTGTGCCACCCATATTATGAGCAATAAATATAATAGCATGACCATAAGGATTGTTTAAGTATGATAAAAGTTATTGGTATAGGAAATAGGGTTATGGGTGATGATGGGATTGCTTTATATGTTTTAAAAACTATAGAAAATAAAATAAAGATGATTGATCCAGAAATAGAGGTAATTATTGGAGAAATTGATTTTTTATATTGCTTAAATAAGATAAATGACAATGATTTTATTATTATAGTAGACAGCACCTATTTAGATTTAGAAAGTGGAAAAGTTACATTGTTTTCATTGAAAGATTCGAAAAAATACTCAAAATCTCCAGCTACACAACATGAGAGCAGTTTTATAGATATGATTGAAAATGATAAATATGGAGTTAGCGGCTATATTATTGGAATCGAAGTTTTTAATGTAGATTTTAGCTTGTACATTTCAGATTGTTTAAAGCTTCAATTTGAAGATATTTGTAGTGCAGTTTTTAATAAAATAAAAATTGCTTTAAATAGGAGAATAAAATGCATGAAGTGTCTGTAGTAGCAGAATTGTTTGAAATCATCTATGAAAATGTAAATAGGTACAACTTAAAAAGAGTAGACAAAATCATTTTGAGAATAGGAGAATTCACGTGCATAGAAGAAAATGGCCTTAGATTTGCGTTTGAAGGGATGTCGAAAGAAACCATATGTGAAAATGCAGCACTCATCATTCAAAGAATAAAAGCGCGTGCGTATTGTGATGCTTGTAAAGAAAGTTTTTACATTAATTATACAAATAAAATTTGTCCGAAATGTAACCAATTTAGTTCAAATATAATGACAGGATATGAACTATTGTTAGAAAAAATAGAGGGGGAGTAGTATGAAACAGATATTGATACAAAAAAATATACTGAAAAATAATGATGCGATCGCAATAAAAAATCGAAAAATATTAAATGAGCAAGGAGTATTTACGATTAACTTGTTGGGTTCTCCAGGTTCTGGGAAAACTTCTATTCTAGAGCAAATCATAAAGCATACAAAAGAAAAAGTGAATATGGCTGTGATAGAAGGAGATTTATATACTACAAAAGATGCACAAAGAATACAAAAACATCTTGTAGATGTGGTTCAAGTTAATACAGGAGGGGCTTGTCATTTAGATGCATCCATGGTAGAACAAGCACTTGAACATATAGATATGAGTGATTTAGATTTTTTAGTAATAGAAAATGTTGGGAATTTAGTTTGTCCTGCAGCATATGACTTGAGTGAAGATATAAAAATCACTGTTATGAGTGTAACGGAGGGAAATGATAAACCTCTTAAGTATCCATCTATGTTTCAACGATCAAAAGCTATAATACTTAATAAGATAGACATGATTGGATTGACAGATTTTGATATGGAAATGTTTTATAAAGATATTGCATCATTAAATGATGATATAAAAATTTTTGAAGTTTCTTGCAGAGAAGAAGAAGGAATTGAGGAATTGTGTAAATATCTAAAATGTCAAATCAATCATAAGGGGGGGAAGCTGCTATAGCAGAAGAATATATTAGAAAATATATAATTGTAAAAGGAATCGTACAAGGCGTTGGGTTTAGACCTTTTATATATAAAATGGCGCTAGAGAATCATTTGAATGGATATGTAAAAAATACTTCAAAAGGTGTATGTATAGATATTGAAGGTAAAATTAGAGATATCTATCATTTTATAGATCACTTAAAACAAAATCCCCCTAAATTAGCAAACATAGATAAAATGAATATAGAAGATAAAAAGATACTAAATTATAAAAGCTTTGAAATTAAACATAGTGATGAAGAAGCGAATGGGTTTACTTTTATATCCCCTGATATAGGGACATGTGAGGATTGTCTAAGAGATATAAAAAATAATAAAGACAGAAGGTACAGATATCCTTTCACAAATTGTACAAATTGTGGACCTAGATTTTCAATCGTAAAAAAGCTACCTTATGATAGAATTTTAACCACTATGGAAAGGTTTGAAATGTGTGATCTGTGTAAGGATGAATATAAAAATCCGCTGGATAGAAGACTTCATGCACAACCCAATGCTTGTCCGAACTGTGGTCCAAAGATAGTGCTTATTGATACTTTTGGAAATAAAATAATATGCAATGATCCAATTAAACAAACGATTCAATTTATGAAACAAGGGATGATTCTTGGCATAAAAGGGTTAGGTGGATTTCATTTAGCTTGTGATGCAAAAAACAAAGAAGTGATACAAATACTTCGAAATAGAAAGCATAGACCGAACAAACCTTTTGCATTGATGATGAAAGATATAAATACAGTGAAAAAATATTGTTATTTAAGTGAAGAAGAAGAAAAAGTGATTTTAAGTAATAAAAGACCTATATTGCTCTTGAATAAAAGAAAAGAGAAATTACCAGATAATATAGCACCTAGCGGTAATAAATTAGGTGTTATGCTTCCGTATACACCGCTACATTATCTATTATTTGAAGAAAAGATAGAAGTTTTAGTGATGACCAGTGCCAATGTAAGTAAGTTGCCAATGGTTTATAAAAACGAAGAGGCTTTAGAAAAATTAAAGGGTATTGTAGATTATCTAATGCTGCATGATAGAGAAATTTATATGCCAATGGATGATTCTGTAAGTCGGGTTATATTAAGTGAACAAAGGGTTATAAGAAGTGCGAGAGGTTATTCACCTATCTTTATGAGGTTTAAAAATATAAAAGACATATTTGCTTGTGGATCACATTTTAATAACACATTTGCGTTATCTAAAAATGAAAATGTATTTATAAGTCCGTATATAGGAGATATTGAAAATGTAGAAACATATAATCACTTTGAAAAGAATGTATATCATATAAAAAATATATACAGTATAAATCCTAAAATAATCGCTTATGATATGCATCCGAATGATTGGTCTTCTTCCTATGTAAATAAACAAAATATAGAAAAGATTCCTGTACAACATCATCATGCCCATATCGTAAGCTGTATGGTTGAAAATAAAATAGAAGATAAAATCATTGGAATTGCTTATGATGGCACTGGATATGGAACAGATGGAAATGTATGGGGAGGAGAATTTTTGATATGTGATTATAAGGAGTTTGAAAGAGTAGCGCATATAAATGAGGTCGATATGCCTGGAGGAGATGCAGCAACCAAAGAGCCATGGAAGATGGCTATAAGCTATATCTATAAAACATATAAAAATAATATATATGAAAATATACCTCTAGGATTGAAAGATAAAAATATAAAAGTGATTGTAGCCATAATAAAAAACAATATAAATTCTCCAAAGTGTTCGAGTATGGGAAGATTTTTTGATGCTGTATCTGCTTTAATAGGATTTAAGGGGAAAGTAACATTTGAAGGAGAAGCCGCTATTTTATTAGAAAATAAAGCAGATCAGAATGAAGCTGGTACATATGATTATGATATAGAATATATCAACCGAACACATCGGGTCAATACAGATAAAATCATAAAAGGAATCATAGAGGATATAAACCAACATATAAGTGATGCTAGAATAGCTAAAAAATTCCATAATACAGTAATCGATTTCTCGGTAAAAATTTGTGGGATTATAGGACAAAAGCATCATATAAATAAAGTTGCATTAAGTGGGGGTGTATTCCAAAATGAAATATTATTAAAAGGCATCTATGAAAAATTAGTATCAAAAGGTTTTGAGGTTTATATCCATAAATACATACCTTGTAATGATAGTGGCATAAGTCTGGGACAATTGGTGGTAGCATCTTCAAAGGCTAAGGGGTGAACTTATGTGTATAGCAGTTCCAGCTCAGGTTATAAAAGTTACTGAAAATAAAGCTTTGGTAAACTTTGGAGGAGTCAACATAAAAGTAGATACAAGTTTAGTAGATGTTTTAAATATAGGAGACTATATTTTATTACATGCAGGATGTGCTATAGAAAAGCTAAATAAAAAAGAAGCGCAAAAAACTTTAGAATTATTTGAGCATATTTTGAAGGATGAATAACGAGGAAATATCAATGAAATATATAAAAGAATTTAGAGATCCTAAGTTAGCACAAAAGATGTTAAACGATATTTGGCATAACACGAAAAAAGATATTACGATCATGGAAGTGTGTGGAACGCACACAATGTCTATACTCAAAAATGGAATAAGAGATTTATTACCTCCAAATATAAACTTAATATCGGGTCCAGGTTGTCCGGTATGTGTAACGCCACAGTGGTATATAGATACAGCAATAGCACTTTCTGAAAGAGATAATGTGATTATCACTACATTTGGGGATATGATAAAGGTTCCAGGAAAATCGAGTTCGCTTAAATTGGAGATGGCTTTGGGAAGGGATATTCGTATCGTTATTTCTCCTCTTGATGCGCTTGAAATGGCAAAACAAAATCCTAAAAAAGAAGTAGTGTTTTTAGGAATTGGTTTTGAAACAACAGCCCCAATTATAGCACTTAGCATTTATAAAGCTAAAAATGAAAATATAAAGAACTTTAGTATATTACAATCGATAAAAACTATGCCGAATGTTATGAAGGAGGTCGTAAAGGATCCTCAAGTGAATATTGATGGCTTTTTATGTCCAGGGCATGTAAGTGCGATTATCGGTGTTAAACCTTTTGAGTTTTTGTCTGAAGAGTTGAATACGCCTGCTGTTATAGCAGGATTTGAATATTGTGATATCATAGCTGCTATATATTATCTAGTAGATATGGCCAATAAAGAGAAATATGAAGTGAAAAATATATACAATAGAATTGTAAAATATGAAGGAAATGAAAAGGCTACAGCAATGATGAATAAAGTATTTGTTCTTTCTAATAGTGAGTGGAGAGGTCTTGGAAATATAAAAGATACAGGTTTTAAAATGAAAGAAGCCTATAAAAATTATGATGTAAAATCTAAAATAGATATAAAAATAATACCATCTCCTATTCCTAAAGATTGTTTATGTGGAGAAATATTAAAAGGCATAAAAAAACCTACACAATGCAAGTTATTTTCTAAAGTTTGCAATCCTTCAAATCCAATAGGCGCTTGTATGATATCACAGGAAGGGACTTGTGGGGCATATTACAAATACAAAATAAGATGAGAAATATAGTATAGATAATTAGGGAGTGTTATATATGGAGATTATCACCTTATCGCATGGGAGTGGAGGAAAGACAACACACAAACTGATTGAAAATTTGTTTTATAAAAATTTCAAAAATGATATATTATTACAAAAAAATGATTCTAGTATTTTGCAAAAAATGAATGGAAAAGTAGCTGTAACGACAGATTCATTTGTTATAAAGCCAATATTTTTTCTAGGAGGAGATATAGGAAAATTATCTATATGTGGGACGATAAATGATTTAGCAGTTAGTGGAGCAAAACCAATGTATATTACCGTTGGTTTTATTATAGAAGAAGGATTAGAAATAGGCATTTTAGAAAAAATTGTGATGTCTATGGCGAAAATGGCAAAGCAAGCGAATGTAAAAGTTATTGCGGGAGATACAAAAGTTGTCGAAAAAGGAAGTGTAGATAAAATCTTTATAAATACAACGGGGATAGGCTTAATAGAAGATAGACAATTATATTTATGTGCAAATAATATACAAGAAGGAGATAAAGTAATAATAAGTGGATCATTGGGCGATCATGGCATGTGTATAATGAGTCAAAGAGAAGAATTAGGTTTGGATGCAAATATAAAAAGTGATTGTAATTTACTCAACACATTGATCAAAGATATACTAAATACAAGTAAGAACATAAGAATAATGAGAGACCCAACAAGAGGAGGATTAGCTACAACATTAAATGAAATAATAGCGCATAGTAATAGGAGTATAGTTTTAAATGAAAAAGATATATTCATTAAAGAGGAAGTAATGAGTATGTGCCAAATGTTAGGATTTGATCCTTTGTATGTAGCAAATGAAGGAAAAGTGGTCGTAATCGTATCAAAAGATGATGCCAACAAAGTGCTTGATACGATGCGAGGAGATCCTTTAGGGAAAAATGCTACAATAATAGGTGAAATTATAGATGATAATAAAAACAGGGTATATTTGAAAACAGACATAGGAGGAACGCGTATATTAAATATGCATGATGGAGAATTACTACCAAGGATATGCTAATAACGAATAGTATTTAACAAGTTACAATATATTATAAATAAAAATCCGAGGATAACATATAAGTATATGTCCTTGGATTTTTTTATGGAATAAAATAAGTATGATTGATATTGAACGGATAAAATAGAGAGAAAAATGATGCGTATGTTATAAAGTGTGAATTAGAAGAGAAAGAAAAAATATGATAAAATAAAACAGATGAAAAATGATAAAAGGGGAGTAGCATATGAATATAAAAGAATTCATAATGCCAGAAACTTTAGATATGGCTTATGAACTTATTATAGGGGTTCAGCTCAGAAACTTGGTTACTGTAGGAGGGACCGTTTATGCTAGATATGGTTTTTTAGATTTTATAACAGCACTATTAGCGCTAAATGTTTCTGTTGAATTATATAAAGAAGGCAGAATGTCTTTAGAGGAATTTCTTCAAAAGAGTGTGCAAAATGACATATTGGTAAAGATTATCCTTTATAAGGACGATAGGCGTGCTGTGCCAAACTTGAATGGTGCATTTAAAATTGCTGTAGGTGTAAGAATTACTGATTTACATATTACACCTGAAAAGGTTTTGATGGGATTGATGAAAAAATGATTTATGCAGTTCTAATGGCTTCTGGTTATTCTAAAAGAATGGGGAATAATAAATTACTGTTGAAATATAAGGAAAAATCCATAATAGAGCATGTGATGCATATGCTAAAGATGTCAAAGGTAGATGAAGTAATCGTTGTTGCAAGAGACGAAGGGGTAAAAAAAATAGGCAAAGATAACTTCTGTATCGTTCTACATAATCATGATGCAAAAGAAGGGATTAGTGCATCCATTAAAATAGGATGTGATTATGGAAAGTTTGCAGATGGAATCCTATTTGTACCTGGCGATCAACCTTTATTGACAGTAGATACAATAAATAAATTGATAGATGCTTTTTATGGATTTAAAGATAAAATAATCGTTCCTTGCTATGAGGATGTGGAGGGAAGCCCTGTAATATTCCCAAATAAATATTTTGATAAACTCATGAAATTAAAAGGAGATATGGGTGGAAGAAAAGTAATAGAAGAAAACATACAAGATAAAATCAATGTGATGATAAAAAATAAGCTAGAACATTTAGATGTAGATACGATGAAAGATTATAAAAAATTAGCAAGAATAGAATGAATAAGGTGAATTATAAGAATTGAAAATAAATATCGTACTTGAAAAATATTTTTTAAAACAAAAAGGGGTTCAACGTCGAATTTTGTGATTTTAGAAAAACAAAAGTTAGTCAACAAAAAATAACAATATAATTATTTCCAAATACATTTTGATTAATGGCTTAAAACCAATGTTTTTATCAAACAGGTTCTATAAATTACTATTAAAAAATATATTGATCAAACCTATTTTATGATGTTATCACAAAACTTGATATTGAACTAATATGCATTTTTAAAATGCACAAAATAACTATAGATTTTGTGCATAACCTCTGTTAATATGAGTTAGAAGACGAAATGAAGAAGAAGGTATATTATGAAAAGAGAAAGATTAAAAGCATTATCATTTTTAGTAATAGCTGCTGTACTTTGGAGCGTAGGGGGGATATTGATAAAATTGGTTGAGTGGAATCCGATAGCTATTGCAGGGACAAGAAGTGGGATTTCTGCTGTAGTAATGTATTTTTATATTCGCTACAATAAGAAGAATGGAAATTCAAAAAAGCTTTTTAAATTGAATAAATTAAAACTAATAGGGGCATGTATCTATGCTACTACAGTGATTCTTTTTGTAATAGGAAATAAATTAACTACTGCAGCAAATGTCATATTACTTCAATACACTGCACCTATATGGGTGGTAATTCTATCGGGCTGGATATTAAAGGAAAAGGTAAAATTAGTTGATGGGGCATGTATATTTTTTGTAATGATGGGTATGATCATGTTTTTTATTGGAGACTTAGGAACGGGAAAAATGCTTGGAAATTTTATATCCGTACTCAGTGGTGTGGCACTTGCAGGAGTAGTGATCATGCTTAAATTACAAAAAGAAGGAACAGCAGTGGAAATGATTTTTTTAGGCAATTGTATAACCTTAATCGTTAGTATTCCTTTTGTTTTAAAATCTGTTCCGAGTATGCAAAGTATAGTGGGGCTTGTTTTGCTAGGGGTGTTTCAGCTTGGCATTTCATACATATTATTTGCTGAAGCAGTACCTAAAGTATCAGCTATTGAAGCAATCATTATTCCAGTTATAGAACCTTTGCTTAATCCAGTGTGGGTTTTCATATGTGCTGGAGAAAGACCAGGTCAACTTGCTTTAATGGGAGGAATCATTGTAGTTTTATCGATTATATTTAGATCAATATTAGAAAGTAGAACCAATAGAAAAATGGTTATGGAGCAATCAAGATAAACTAAAAATGGAGTAATATACTATAGATCAGCGCCTAGTCTAATAGATATCATTGAACTGGGCGCTGTTTTTTTAAAAAAACTTATATCATCTATAAAATATCAATGAATTTTTAGTTCAAGAGGAGTTGTAATTTAATTGCATGATAAGTATCCTATTATATAGATTATTTTCAATTTATTGTATATAATAGCTATATCAATGATTTTAGCAGAATGTTTTAATCATGGATGAGGATCTGAAACAAACATAAAATAAGATGATATGGGGAGGGTAATAAATGATAGGTTGGATTATTTATAACGAAAATGAAACAGAAATTGTATCTGAAAGAAATGAAGTCAATAGATTTGTTGAAGAAGCGAAACATGAAGGGATAGAATTAAGAGTGTTGAAACCGGAACAAATAGATTTGTTCGTTACAAGTGAAAATAGGAAAAGTATATTAGTTGACGGGGAAATAACCCAATTGCCAGATTTTGTACTCCCACGAATGGGCGCTGGAACAACCTATTTTGCGCTGGCTGTTATTAGACAGTTAGAGCGTCGCGGCGTGCCATGTATTAATTCATCACAGCCTATAGAGAACGTAAAAGATAAATTGTATACACAACAAATATTAGCGCAGAATAATTTTCCTATACCGAAAACGATGTTGGTTAAATTTCCAGTAAATATTGATCTAATAGAAAAAAATATTGGATTTCCAGCAGTCGTAAAGACCTTATCAGGAACACAAGGAAAAGGTGTATTTTTAGCAAATAATAAAAAATCTTTTGAACATTTGATGCAGTTAGTAGAAATAACCAATGCGAAGGTAAATATTATCATTCAAGAGTTTATAAAAGATAGTTATGGTAGAGATCTAAGAGTATTAATCATTGGAGGGCGTGCTGTTGCTTGTATGGAACGAGTAGCTCAGGGCGATGAATTTAGATCGAACTTTTCTGGTGGGGGATCTGTAAAAGAATATCAATTAACACCTGAAATCGAATGGCTAGCAACGGAGGCGTGTAAAGTAACAGGGTTAGAAATAGGTGGTGTAGATTTGTTGTTTGAAGGAGATCATTATAAAATATGTGAAATCAATTCATCGCCAGGATTTAGAGGACTTGAATCGTGTTGTAATATAAATGTACCCAAAGAAGTTTTTAGCTACATAAAGGTAAGATTTGGTATTTTTGAATAAATATGAAGACAGTAGTCCTAAAAAGAGAAGGGGAGTATCGTGATTAAAATTCATACAATAAACAATTTAGGAGATAGTAAAAATCCTGGATCCAAAGAACATGAAGAGATTGCCTCACAGATAGCCATATTAGTGAGTAAGAGTATGGCATACTCAAATAGCAATACATACTCAAAAGATGAAATGGAAGGGTTAAGCCATAATAAAACAGCTAAATCAATGCTAAATTTAATCAATAGCGCCTATGTAATTTATTTAACAAATGAAACAGACGAATTAATCGGATGTGGTATGGTGGTTAAACAGCATGATCGATATTTTGCAAAAACACTACATATTAGACCCGATTATAGAGGCTTAGGTTATGCACAAAAAATATGTGATCTTCGTGAGGCATATCTTAGAAGCATAGGAGAAATAGAAATTTATATAGAATCTTTAAAGTATCCAAAGACCATTGCATTTCATAAAAAAAGAGGTTTTGTTGAAATGCCACCCTATAGAGAATTAAAATACACTGTATTCATGAAAAAAGAGATATAGTTAAGATGAAAAGGCACGCAAAGGAGGTATATTTGCGTGTCTTTTATTAGATCTGCTTTATGTGAAATTTAGTCAATATTCCCTTAAAAGAATGAAAAAAATACAAATTATAAAATAAAATTTTGAAAAAAGCATACACTAAGTACAGAACAAAAATAAAAATCAAAAAATATATTATAGAGGAATGAAGGATATGAAATATAGAATACTGACTGTATTTTTTGATTGTTATGCTTTGTATAACCGCATGTTCTTCAAAATCAAATGTGGAGAAACCAGGAGTTTTGAATAATATTTATAGTTCATTACAAAAATTAGAGGAAAATGATCCAAATAAAGTAAAAAAAGATACGTATGAAATGGTTATAGGACAAATAAAGAAAATAAATGTAAGAGGAGGCAAAAGATCATTATTAATCGAAGATGAAAAAGGGAAGACCTATCTTTTTAATATTAATAAAAATACGATTATAATGACTTTTGAGAAGCTGAAAATAGGACAAAATGTGGATATTATTTTCAATGGGATATTAACAAGAAGCATACCACCTCAAGGAACAGCTTTGATTGTGAATGGACTAAAGGTATAATGAAATATGACTAAGAGAATAAATATAGAATCCTAGTCGCGTGAAAACATGACTAGGATTCTAATTGGAAAATTTTAACCTTTGAATGCACGACATTTCTGGAGGAACATCTCTACATTTTTCTCTTCTAAAGTTACTTTTTCTTCGGTGGCAGGGCCTCTTCCAAGCCTATCACATAGAGAAAGCAGTGCCATATCCTCTAGGTGAATATCATTTAACATTTTTTCAATGTCAGCATAAGGCAGATCTTTTACTACAAATAAAATCTGCATGTGCCATCGAACCATTTTAGATACACGATGAATAAAATCTTCTTCAACATCAAATACTGTTAAAAAATCTCTAGATAGTTTTTCACCGAATTTATCATGATCATAGGCTGTGATTCTACCTTTTCTAACCTTTGTGGCTGGAACTTTTCCAAGATCATGTAGGAGTGCTGACCACATAAAAACCTTTGGATTACTGCTTTTTTCTTTTTTCATAGCTGCACGATCTACCACAAGCATTGTATGATTCCAAACATTTCCTTCTGGGTGATGTTTTGGAGATTGATCTACCTTTTTCAAATTATTTAGCATGGTGAATGGATATTGATGAGATATGTTTTTTTCTTTAAATATTTTATTAAAATAATGTGAAGGCTTTTCATCGGACATTAGATGGTTTTCAAAATCCTTAAATATATTTTGTAAGGTATCCATAGCAATCCTTTCTATACGACCATCGGTAATCGTTTTTTATTTTATAAAAATGTAAGGACAATAGTTTTATTTTTGTGCATATGGGATGATTTTATTCTAAAAAAACAAAATACTTTATGATATTGATTATAACATGTATTTAGATACTGGATGCTTAGAATGGGTATTGGGCAATTTATGTAATATAAGCGCCAAAGGGAATAATACGAATGTTTTAGTTTAGAAAGGGACACTATAATAGTGTGGGGTATATAATGGTTGAGCCAAGACTTATATGTGCTCCTATCAGGGGTATATATGGGTCGGCCAAAGAGTGTATGCGGATTTTGGCAGGTTCGTATGCAGTCGGAGGGAAGATTTTATATGGTTGGGAAAAGCTTTATTGCAGTCGAAGCTTCTTTGATTGTAATAGGGTTCCAACTGATCATATAGGGTCGAGCGAAGATGATGCAGGGTGCCGCAGGCTTTTGGCTAATGGTTGTATGTAGCCGAAAGGTTATATATAGCTGTTAAGGTATTTTGCATGATCGAACAAACCATCATTATGGGTAATGACCTGCTTGGGTTTAGTCGAAAGATTAGGCTTAGGTAATAAGTTATCTATAGTGGTGCAAGTTAGATCATTATGTGCTCCATTTTATGATTTTGAAGAATTAAAAAGTTGTGAAAAATTATAATAAAAAGATTCATCGGGTTTTGATGAATCTTTTTTATTATATAAATTGTAAATAGTTATTGAAATAGGGATATGTATGTCATATTATTTTACAACTATCTATTAAATCTGAATAATTCTAATTCAGGTCTATCATTTCCAAGAAATAAATCTTTTAATAATTGGCCTCCTAAAACAGAATATAAAATGCCATTTGCGCCATATCCTAAAGAGAAATAACAATTGGGCATACTTTTATATTCACCGATATAGGGGAGGCCATCTTTTGTTATGCCAAATAAACCACTAAATTTGTATTCTGCTTCTATATCATTTATTTTGGGAAAATAGGATTTTAGCTTATCTAATAACACGGTATATTTTTGAGTAGATACCAAATCATGGTCGGATAAATTAGACATGGTACTATTGATTCCTCCTATTTTTTCATCTTCACCACCTATAATAATTCTATTTTCACCCGTATTTCTTATATACGTATAGGGATCATTATTGTCTCTTATAATACATTGGTTATGCCATCCATCAAAATTTTTAACGGGTTTCGTAACAATGGTAAAGGTTCTTAAGAAGTGTACTATTTTTTCTTTGATATAATTTCTTCCTTCGTAGCCTGTAGCAATGATAACTTTTTTTGCTTGAATATTAAAATGATTGTTTGTTTTTAAAAGCACATGATTTTCTTTAGGCAGTATATCTATTATTTCTGTATTTTCAAATACCTTAAGACCATTTTTTATGGATTTAGAAATAAGAGCATGGGTAAAACGATAGGGATTGATTTGTGCTGCGCCAGATTTTGAATAAATACCACCTGCTACAGGAAAAGAAAATTTTTCCTTTGCACTTTCTTTATCTAAAAATGCTACATCAAACCCATATTTTTGTCTTAAATGGCATTCTTTTTGTAAAGGAGAAACCTGTGAAGTTTTTGTGGCATAATAAAAACATTCTTTCAAAGAGAAATCACAATCATCGTCTAAGGTATTTACGATTTTTTCTATATCATAAACGGCTTTTTCACAAAGTTTAAAGCAGTTTACGGCACTTTTTTCTCCAATCATGCTGATAAGTTCGAATAAATCTGTATCAATTTCATACTGCAATATGGAGGTAGATGCGCGTGTACTGCCATAGCCGATGATATTTTTATCTATAATTACTGTATTTACTCCAGCCTCAGCAAGGTAGAAAGCTGCGAGTGCACCACTTATTCCCGCGCCTACTACTAAAACATCACAAGTTAGATTCTCACTTAAGTAAGTATATTGATTAGGAATTTTATGCATATTTGTCCAAAGCATATTGCCTGTTAATAATTTCAATCTATTTTCCTCCTGTTTATCCATTTTAAAGAAATGTTTGCTTTGAAATTTTGTTGGCGAAATGAACAGTTACTATAGCAACATATGGATTTTTTATAATCTATAGGAAATTATAAATTACTTGAGTTTGTGGGTAACTTTACAATTTTCGTATACAGATAGTATGTGCATTACTAGACATTTTAAAAAAGATTTAAATATTTTTGTAAAATCAAGTAATATATTTTTTATGTCTAATGATATTTAAACTACAGAAAAGTGTACATAATATTTTATAGAGGTGAGAAAATGAAACTATTTATGCCAGATGTTGTTTATATGGATCCGAAAAGTTTGAAATATGATGTAGGAAAGATTGTAAAAGCATATTTAGAAAATCAAAATATTACTATTATTGACTCCAGAACCGTTAAAATAGAAGGAAAAACGCCTTCTGAAAATTATGCCAAAGCAAAGAAAACAGTATATATTACTGTAAATGGTCAAAAAAAATTAAGAAGTTGTAAACCATCTGCTGATTATCAATTTGCTTTATCTAGTTCATGTCCAGGTCACTGTGAATATTGTTACTTGCAAACCACACAAGGAGAAAAACCTTTTATGAAGGTATTTGTAAATATTGAAGAAATTCTGCATGTGATTCAAGAGCATATTGACAAGCATTTACCAGATATTACTACTTTTGAAAGTGGAAGTATTACAGATCCGGTTGGATTAGAACACTTAACAGGAAACCTAAAAAGGTGTATAGAATTTTTTGGAAAAAGTGAAAAGGGTAGACTTAGAGTCATTACAAAATATGATCATGTAGATTCTTTTTTAAATATAAATCATAATAAGCATACAAAATTCAGATTTAGCATAAACACAAGAACTGTAATTGATAAATTTGAGCATAATACAGCGAGGTTTGAAGAAAGAATAGAAGCTGCAAGAAAAATTGCAGGTAGTGGATATCCTATAGGATTTATTATTGCACCGATTATGATGTATGACGGTTGGGAAAAAGAATATAAGGAATTACTCAATCGATTAAAATGTCAATTAGGAGATTATGATGACACCATTACTTTTGAACTCATACAGCATAGATTTACAGCGACTGCCAAAGAATTAATACTGAAGAGATTTCCTAAAACAGAGTTAGATATGAATGAACAAACGAGACGATTAAAATGGGGGCCTTATGGTAAATTTAAGCATGTTTATCCGAAAGAAAAAAGTAATGAAATCAAAGATTATATTTCATTACTTATCAATGACAACTTTAAAAACGCTACAATTGAATATTTTACATAAAAATCTATTGAAAAAAGCAAGGATAACATAGGGCTGATATGTCCTTGCTTTTTTATATAGGTCAATGCGGATATTTTAAAATATATGAAAGGGAAAAGAGATTTTATAGTTTTGTGGTGTTTCAAAATAGAGTTGATAGAAATAGGAAAAAGAGTTATAATACACATGAATCATCTTCATATAATGATGAAAGGGTGGTATTTTGACTAAAAACAATATAAATATAGATGTTTGTAGTTGTACTGTAATTCATGAAGATATTGTAAACAAAATAAAGAAAAGAATGCCACAACAAGAAAATCTTTATGAATTAGCAGAATTTTTCAAAGTATTTGGGGATACAACGAGAATAAAAATACTCTGTGTACTCTTTGAGGAAGAAATGTGTGTATGTGATATCGCCGCAGTATTAGGTATGAATCAATCTGCGATATCTCATCAACTGAGAGTATTAAAACAAGCACGCCTTGTAAAGTATCGAAAAGAAGGAAAATCAGTGTATTATTCATTAGATGATGATCATGTTAAAAATATTTTTGATCAAGGATTGAACCATATCATTCACAAACAAGGGTAAGTATTTTTTTAAGATGAAAAGATAGCAAAATTTTATAGTAGTGGAAATGGATAATAGAGCAGGCTACTTTATTTCTATCGTTGTAGTGTCTATCCATTTCCAATCGGGTCTAAGGGTTTGTATATCCTTTGCGAGTTGATATAATGCGAGATCTTTTTGCTTTGCTTCAATCATTACATCTAAATCTTGATGATAACCATTACATTTTTCTAAAAAGCGAATGAAGGTATTAGGGAGAATATAGTCAGCATGTTTTCTATCTTTTTCTCCTTCTTTTGGGCTTGAAATATGAACTTTTGGAGGAAAAAATTCTCCTTTCCATGTCTGAAAGAATTTAGGTAAAATTGATTCAATTAAAGTATTTTCATTATTACAAAGATGGTGATGTATATCTAATACCATAGGTATTTTAATATTTTTGCAGACAGATAAAACTTCCTTTGCAGTAAATAACTTATCATCGTTTTCAAGGATCAATCGACTCCTGATCTTAGAAGGGAGTGTATGAAAATTTTCTATAAAACGGTTAATTGATTTTTCTTTTCCGCATTGACCACTTCCAATATGTAGCACCATCTTTCCCTCAGGATAATCCATAGCATCAAACAAGTAATCATGAAGGACTAATTCTTTTTTTGTTTTCTCTACAACATCATTTCTGAGACTATTTAATACATTGAAATGATCTGGATGCGTATCTACGCGCATATTATTTTTCTTTATCAATTCACCAAGCCTTTTAAAATCTTCTTTAAAATAGGTTTTATATTTCCAATTGGTAACTTCTGGATGGGTTGCGAGCGGGATGAGTTTAGATGTAATGCGGTAAAAATGAATATTATTCTCTGCATTATATAAAAGAATTTTATATAAATCCTCCATATTGGATCTGGTAACTTTTTTTAATGCATTGATTTTTTCTTCTTCTGAAAACATTTTTTTATATCGTGTATAAGTCAAATGGCTGGAAGATGTTACTTTTGGAAGTTTTAGTGCAATGGCTACATAGCCTAATCGAACACGCATACAGATTCCTCCTTTAAGTTAGTATTTACGAAAATACAGAAGTTCACTCAAATAATAAAAATATCCTTTTTTTATCTTTAAAATATATCCTACCGATACAAATTCTTGGATAGTTCTATCAATGCGTTTTTATTTAAAATATAAATTTTTTTTCCATCACATCGTATAATCCTCTTTGAGGTAAGATCATTAAACGTTCTATGGAGATGACGGTAAGTAGTACCTAAGAATTCAGAAATATCATTATAGGATGAGGTCAAAATGATATAGTCCTTATCTGTAATATGTTCAATTAAGTAACTAGATAGACGATTGATTAAGGGATATAGAAGATTATAAGAACTATTGATAGAAGTTGATTCAAGTTTGGTACTTAAAGAATGAATCACAAACCTTAAAAATTTTGGATTATCATAACATTTTTCTCTCAATATCTTGGCTGGAATGCCTACTAAATAGGTGTTTTCAACGGCTTCTACATTGCAACGAATAGAAGTGTTTTTAAATAATTCAACATCTCCTAATGTATCAAATTCTGTGTAAAACCGTAAGAGCATAGACTTACCATTTTCTAACTGAGAAAATATTTTTATTTTTCCTGAAACAAAAAAGTAATAGTAAATTAATTGATTTTCAGCATGTAAAATCTGTTCACCTTTTTCGTAGTAATGCAGCTGTGTATAAGAAAGGGTTGCATCATTTAAAATATGATCAATATTATATTTTGATATGTAGTGATAGAGAAGTTTTTTATCGGCAATTTTTTTCATAAATCCTCCCATGTATGACATATGTCATATTGTAAACGCTAAAGAAATGATATTCTATTTATAGAAAATTGTAAAGTGTGGAGGGGATTATATGTATAAAGGGTTAGCGTTAAAATCAGGAGTATTACTTGCTATGATGCTTTTTTTAAATGGTATGCTTGGGGGGGTAATAGGCCCTTATTATAGTAATTTGATTTTTCATTTGATTGGACTTTTATTGATATGCATGATAGCTGTAATTAGAAAGAATCAATGGGTGAAGTTAAATGAAATCCCAAAGATGTTTTTTCTACCAGGAATATTGAGTGCTTTGATTGTATTACTCAATAATATTTGTATTCCTAAATTAGGTATTACCTTAGTCGTTGGGATTAGTTTGTTTGGGCAATTAATCGTTTCAAATTTGATTGATCATTATGGATTGTTTGAGATGGAAGTGAAAAGGTTTAAAAAAGAAAAATTGGTTGGGTTTTCAATTATTTTAGTAGGCATGTTTGCCATGCTGTTTTTATAGAAAGGGGAATCCTATGTATATCATATTAGCAGTTTTAATAGGGGTTGCAATTGTGGTAGCGACTATATTAAATGGGAAACTTAGTCAAAAAATTGGGGTTGTCAATGATGTGATGATAAACTATTTTATGGCATCTATCGTTTCTATTTTACTTTGCTTTATCACGAGAGAGCATATGCTTTCCATTGAAATATTGATTGCAACGCCAGTGTATTATTTTTTAGGGGGTTTTATTGGTCTAGGAACCATTTTTCTATTGAATATTACAGTCCCAAAAATTCCAGCTGTATATATTGTCATAGTGCCTTTTATTGGTCAAATTTTAACAAGTGCTGTGATTGATTATTTTTATTTAGATATTTTTTCAAAAGGGAAAATAATAGGGGGCTGCTTGTTCCTTGTAGGATTATTATATAATGCTAGGGTGGATAAGAAATATAAAGAAGACATGGCATAAGAAAAGATTCATTTTGTAAATAAAAAGCTACTCCGAAAGGAAAATAAAAAGGAGTAGTTTTTTTGTTTTACTATACGCTAAATCTATGATACGATAAGCTTTGGAATGTTTTGGATAAAGAGACATAAATTTTATAATCTAGAAAGGCAGGATATCCCATGTTAAATAGTTTTAATAGTGTTTTAACAATTTTTATTATGATCGGCACAGGTTTTATTCTAACAAAAAAAGGTTTTTTAAATAAAGAAACCAGTAAGCTTTTTTCTAAACTTGTTATAAATGTTTCATTGCCACTCATGATGGTTGTAAATATTCCTATGCGGTTCAGTAAAGAAAAGCTATTTCATTCCTTGAACGGAATAATCATAGCTTTTGCAAGTATTATAGCTACCTATTTGATGGCTATTTGCATTTCAAAAATCTTAAAAATCGACGAAGATAAAAGAGGAATATTTTGTACAATGATTACTTTCGCTAATGCCATATTTATTGGGTTACCTGTAAATATTTCATTATTTGGTGAGGAAAGTGCGACCTATGTATTTCTTTATTATATTGCCAATACAAGTTTGTTTTGGACTTTAGGGGTAAATAGTATCAGAAATAGTAACGGAAAAAACCGTAAAAAAATTTCAGGGATTGAATCGCTTAAAAAAATTTTTTCACCGCCATTTATGGGATTTATTGTAGGGATTATGCTCGTATTACTGGAAATCAATTTGCCTGCTTTTATTATAAATCCATTTCAATATATTGGAAATTTAACGACGCCTTTATCTATGTTTTTTATAGGAACTGTAATCTATTCAATTGATTTTAAGCAAATTAAACTAGATCGTTGTAGCTACTTCGTATTAATTGGAAGATTTGTAATCGCCCCGTTGATTATGTTTATGTGCTTGAAATTGTTTGAATTCCCAAATTTATTAAAAAATGTTTTCATTATAGAAGCTATAATGCCAATCATAACGCAAGCTGCATTGGTTTCTGAATTCTATGAAGTAAATGCAGAATATGCTGCCATTATGGTAGGGTTTTCAACTGTTTTAAGTATACTGATTATTCCTATCTATTCATTTCTACTATAAATTAGGCGAAGAGAGTTTGATAAAAAAAAAGAAAAAGGGTTATTGACCACTTCAATAACCTTTTTTCTTTTTTATCTTAATGATATATTCAAATAGAAAGCTATTATCTTTCAGAAATAGTTATCGTATTTACTATATATTAAAATAAAATTTCAAAATTAAAGCTTAACTACGTTGCTTGCTTGAGGACCTCTGTTTCCTTCAGTGATTTCGAATTCAACTTGTTGACCTTCTTCTAAAGATTTGAAACCTTCGCTTTGGATTGCTGAGAAATGTACGAATACATCATCTTCACCTTCTACAGAGATAAATCCAAAACCTTTTTCTGCATTAAACCATTTAACTGTACCTGTTTTCATTTAAAAACCCTCCAAAAATTAAATTTTATTTTCGATAATGATTATAGCATATAATGTTAAAAATATCAATAATTCAGCAAAAAAATTGGGGGGTGAAAGGCTTAAATTTAAGCGTATTTTTAAAATAAGAATCCCTTTGAAAAAGGTAAATCAGACGATAATAATTTTTAAATCCATTAGGTGTGTTATAATATATTACAAGGTATGGAAGACGTAAGAGAATATTTGATAATACAAAAACAAAGGGCTTCTATTGCGAGGATATTCATGATGCAAAAGAATATGGAATTATATTCAAATTTAATTCATTCAAAAAATTGTTGACATTTTGTAATTTGTTGCGTATAATCAATTATAATAATTCAAAAGCAAAACAAAAACTGTGATGAGAAGAGTAAATTTAGGAAGTAGTTTCAGCGAATTGGTGAAGGTGAGAGACCAATACGAAGCCTATTTTGAAGAACATCTTGGAGTTTCTAACCAAAATCCGTAAGGAGAGTAGACTTAGACGGAGCCAAACCGTTATTTGTTGGACAGTATCGAATATTTATTCTGTACTGATATGAGTGAGCACTTAAGCTAATCAGGGTGGTAACGCGGAAATATAACCTTTCGTCCCTTCACAGGGAATGAAGGGTTTTTTTATTTTTAAAAATGTAGCATGGCCATGCGAATTTTTATAATAAGTAAACCAAACAAAGAAATATGCTATTTTTAAATTAAAAATTAGGAGGAATAGATATGGAAAAATTAATGATCCCGAGAGGATATGATCCCAAATTGGATATAAGAGAAACGGAAGTAGCGATTAAAGAGGTAAAGGATTATTTTGAAACAACATTGGCGGAAGCACTTAATTTGTCAAGAGTATCTGCACCATTATTTGTAATACCTGAGACGGGTATGAATGATAACTTAAATGGGGTAGAAAGACCTGTAGCTTTTGATGTAAAAGGAATAGGTGGAAAAGTAGTTGAAGTTGTACATTCGCTCGCAAAATGGAAGCGTATGGCCCTTTATAGATATGGGTTTAAATACGGAGAAGGTTTATATACAGATATGAATGCGATTCGTCGTGATGAAGATTTAGACAACTTACATTCTATTTATGTAGATCAATGGGATTGGGAAAAAGTAATTGCAAAAGAAGATAGAAATATAGAAAATCTAAAAAGTATTGTAAAAGAACTATATAGCGTATTTAAGAGTACAGAAAGCTATGTTAGTAGCTTATATAAAGTTTATGAAGCTTTTTTACCAGAGGAGATTAGTTTTATTACTACACAAGAATTAGAAGATATGTACCCAGGATTTTCTCCAAAAGAAAGAGAAAATGCAATTGCCAAAGAAAAAGGTGCTGTATTTATTATGAAAATTGGTGGCGCTTTAAAATCAGGAGAAAAACATGATGGTAGAGCCCCAGACTATGATGACTGGGAATTAAATGGAGATATCATTTTTTGGAACCCAGTACTAGAAATTGCTTTTGAATTGTCTTCAATGGGAATTCGTGTAGATAAAGAATCTTTAGAGAGACAGTTAAAGATTGCAGAATGTGAAGATCGTAAAGAATTGCCGTATCACAAATTATTATTAGATCAAACATTACCCCTTACAATTGGTGGAGGAATTGGACAATCTAGAATTTGTATGTTCTTCTTACAAAAGGCACATATTGGTGAGGTACAAGCAGCAATATGGACGCAAGATATGATGGATGCATGTGAAAAAGCAAATATTCACTTATTATAAGGCATAAAAAAAGCTGCGAATGATTCGTAGCTTTTTTGAACAACAAAAATTTTAAAGTTCTTTTTGAAATTTTGTTGGCGAAATGAGCAGCTGCGATAGCAGCATGCCGATTTTTATAAGGTATTTAAGACTTCGGAGAGTTTTGGAAGAACCTGTTTCTTTCTAGAAAGAATATTTTGAGCGAATACACCTTGCTTGGATTCTACCTGAAATGCTGTAGAAATAAAGTGGTTACTATTACATCTAAATAATAAATAAGAACCTTCTTTTAATAAATCCGTAATAAGTAGCAATGTTAAGAAATAGTCTTTGTTATGATGCAATGTATCCATATAATCAATAAATGCATCTTTTCTGTTTAATACATCATCAATATTTAAAGTAAATACTTGGCCGATTCCAATTTTATAACCCTCTAAAACAAATTCTTTAAAATCTTTGTAAAAAATTTCCTCTATGCTTTGACCGTCAAGAGAGGTTCCTGCTTTAAACATTTCTATTGCGAAAGTATCTAAATCTAGGTTCAAAATAGCATTTAATGCTTCTACACATTCTTGATCTAAGTTTGTAGTTGTAGGAGATTTAAAAAATAAAGTATCAGATAAAATACCAGATAGAAGCAAACCTGCAATTTCATAATCAATAGGCATGTTTTGTTCTTTAAATATTTGATACACAATGGTACAAGTACTTCCTACAGGCATATTCCTAAAATTTATAGGCCGTGTTGTACAAATATCTCCTAATTTGTGATGATCAATAATTTCTAGGATTTCGGCTTCATGTAAACCCTCTGCGCTTTGACTATATTCATTATGGTCTACAAGAATGACTTTCTTTTTACTAGGTTTTAAGATGTGTTTGCGGTTTATAAATCCTAAAAATGTGTTTTTATCATCTACAATAGGATAATTTATATGGTTGGTATTAATAATTTCTTCCTTTATATCTTCTAAATATTCATTTTGATTAAATTTTATAATATCTCTCCCTTTCATAATAGAGGATACATCATTACATTGATGGATGAGTTTTGATGTAGTGTATGTATCCGTTGGGACAGAGATGATAGGAATACCTTTTTCTTTTGCAAGACTTAAACAATTGGCAGGAATTTCTTTTCCTCCTGTTACAATAATTAATTTTACTTTTGAATGAATGGCATGTTCAATCACATCATAACGATCTCCTACAATGATAATTTTGTTTTGGTCTAAAGATCCTTCAATGGTCTTATAAAAGAAAGCAATTACTGAAATTTTTCCCTCTACCATGAAGTTCTCTCCTACTAATATTTTCCCATTTAACGCTTCAACAATATTTGAAAGGGATGTATGAAGATGATAAAAATCTCCTGTAATTAAACCCATGGCAATATCTCTCATGGTGAGGATGCCTAATAATTTATGATCTGTATCCATAACAGGAAGGGTTCTTTGACTGCTATTAGACATTAACTTGTAGGCATTTAATATGGAAGAGTCTGGTGTAACCCCGTGCGCTGTATCAAAGTTTAAATCTTTCACTTGGGTTTTTACATTTTGTATAAGACTTGGTGTAGGCAATTTAAAGTAATTTAGTATATATTCTGATTCTTTATTGATATTACCTAACACACAAGGGGTGGTAGAAGCACCTAATTGATTTTTTAAATAGGAAAATGCAATCGCTGAAACGACTGAATCTGTATCTGGATTTTTATGACCAAATATGAAAGTACACATAGTTATACTCCTTTACAAGGTAAAAATTTATTTTTTTATAGATTTCAACTTTAAAATGAAATATAAAAGTATTTTATATATTATATCAAAGGAATGGGCATATGTATTTAGAAAATCTAAAAAAAATGAATATTTATGGATTAGAAATACATAAGTCTAATTTTCAAAATTTACTGAATGCTATATAATAGAAGAAGTTGATGCAATTTGATAATAAGATGAGGGGGATTTAAATGAAAAGAATAGACTTAAGAAGTGATACGATTACACAGCCTACACAAAAAATGAGAGATGCAATGTATACAGCTGTTGTTGGAGATGATGTTTATGGAGATGATCCAACGGTTTTAGAACTTGAAGCATATGCAGCAAAGCTTGTTGGGAAGGAAACTGCCATTTTTGTGCCGAGTGGAACCTTTGGCAATCAGTTAGCGCTTTTCACCCATTGTAAACGAGGAGATGAAGTCATTTTAGGGGATGACTGTCATATTGTAGTACATGAAGTAGGGGCTGCTTCTGTGATTGCAGGGGTACAATTAAGAACTTTAGTTACGGATAAAGGTGCATTAAATCCCGAGGAAGTTAATCGCAGGATAAGAAAAGAAGCGGAAGATATACATTATCCATCTACAGGACTTATTTGTATTGAAAATGCGCATTCTAATGGGTGTGTTATCTCAATCGAAAATATGAATAAAATTTATGAAATTGCGAAAGAAAAAGAAGTTCCTGTTCATTTAGATGGCGCAAGGATATTTAATGCAGCGATTCATTTAAATGTAAATGTGGAAGAAATTACAAAATATTGTGATTCAGTGAATTTCTGTCTTTCAAAGGGACTTTGTGCACCCATCGGTTCTATCCTTGCAGGAAGTGAAAAATTTATCGAAAAGGCAAAGAAAAAAAGAAAGTTAATGGGTGGCGGTTTAAGACAAGCAGGATTTTTAGCAGCAGCAGGTTTAGTAGCACTAAAAGAAATGAGAGAAAGACTTATTGAAGATCATGATCATGCAAAATTACTTGGCGAAGAGTTATCAAAAATACCTAGTATAAAAGTTTATCTTGATGATATACATATTAACATGATTTTCTTTGAAATGAATGAAACAGGATATGATTCAGATAAATTCGTCGATGAAATGGGTAAAAGAGGAATTATTATTAATCCGATTGAAGATGGATTGATGCGGTTTGTTACAAATTATTGGGTAAGTACGGAAGACGTGCATTATGTTGTTGAATCTATAAAAGAGATTATATCCAAATAATTCTCAAATTGTTGACAAATCAGAACATTTCTCCAAATTACAAAAAATACGTTAGATCATGGGGAATATAATTACAAAAAAATAAAATACAGTTGACATATAAAACAATACGCAATACAATGTATAACAAATTATATAACAGAATATTAAATAAATGTATATCGTGGAGGCGTTTTTATGTATACACTAAAGATGAAATATGGTAGAGGAACAGTAGATGTATCAATACCAAAGAAAAATTTATTAAAGGTGATAGAAAGTAATAGTTCTAAAGAAAAAAGTAAAACCCAAGAAGAAGTGATCATAGACGCATTAGCAAATCCAATTGCAAGTGCTAGATTAAAACAGCTTGTTCATCAAGGAGAGAAAGTATGTGTAGTTATTTCAGATGTAACAAGATTGTGGCAAAAGATGAGTATGTACCTTCCATATATTGTAGAAGAACTAAATAATGGTGGAGTTAAGGATGAAGATATACTGTTTATAAGTGCAACGGGTTCTCATAGAGAACAGACAAAGGAAGAACATACATTATTGTTAGGAGAAAAATTGTCTGAAAGATTTGAAGTTATAAACCATAACTGCCATGATGAGGAAAATTTAACATATTTGGGAAAAACAAGATTTGGTACACCAGTTATGGTAAATAAAAAAGCGCTGGAATGCGATCATATTATTTTGACAGGAGCTATTGTATTTCATCTTCTAGCAGGATGGGGTGGAGGAAAAAAATCAGTTTTACCAGGGATATGCTCTTATGAAAGCATTATGAAAAATCATGCTTTATCATTAAGTCCAAATGCTGGAGAGGGCAGTAATCCGCTTGTGAAAAGTGGATATACTGAAAACAACCCGCTTCATCAAGATATGTTAGAAGCTACAAGCTTTGTGAAACCAACATTCATGTTTAATGTGATTATGGATAAGGAAGGCAGAATTTCTCATGCTGTAGCAGGAAATTACATAAAAGCACATGAAGCAGGGTGTAAAATAGTAGATCAAATAGATGGGGTAGCTATAGAAGAAAAAGCTGATTTGGTGATTGCAACAGCAGGAGGATATCCTAAAGACATTAATCTATATCAGACTTGTAAAACAGTGATAAATGCGAAAGAAGCAGTGAAAAAAGGTGGTACAATGATTATTTTAAGTCAGTGTACAGAAGGATTTGGAAATGATCATGTACAAGAAATGATTCGAAATTATGATACGGTAGAAGAAAGAGAAACGGCACTCAGAGAAGATTACTCTATTGCTAAATATATTGGGTATTTTATGAGTGAAGTTGCACAAGAGTTCTTATTTATTTTAGTAGGAGATATGGATCAAAAGCTTGTTGAAAAAGCAAATATGAAAGTCGTATCTACGATTGAAAAAGCCCTTGAAATTGCCTATGAAGAAAAGGGGAAAGATCTTAAAACATATTTAATGCCTTATGGTGCCAATACATTACCCAAATTTTTAAAATAGAAAGGCTATTAAACGGCCTTTCTATTTTTTTGAATTTTAGAAAGAGAAAAATGCATGCCAAATTCAATACTTTACAAATTTAGTGCGTTAAAGTATAATAACATCTGTACAGAAATTACAACGAATGAGGGGGAGAAGCAGATGAAAAAGAAAATGAAAATTTTATTCATAGGAATGATGATGATAACCATGTTGTTATCAGGATGTGGGGCAAAAGAAACAGCGATAGAAGAAGATCAATCTTTACAGGAAATTAAAGAAACAGCTACAGAAGGAGACCAGTCTTTACAAGAAATCAAAGAAAAAGGAAAACTTGTATTAGGGTTAGATGATAGTTTTCCACCAATGGGATTTAGAGATGAAAAAGGAGAAATTGTAGGATTTGATATTGATTTAGCAAAAGAAGTTGCAAAAAGAATGGGTGTTGAACTTGAATTAAAACCAGTTGAGTGGGATGGTGTTATATTGAGTTTAAAGAATAAGGATATTGATGTGATTTGGAATGGTCTATCTATTACAGAAGATAGAAAAAAAGAAATCGGATTTTCTAAAGTTTATCTAGAGAATAAACAAGTCATTATTGTAAATGCGAATTCAGAACTTGAAACAAAGAAAGATTTAGCTGGGGAAATTATAGCGGTTCAATTAGGAAGTAGCGGAGAAGCTGCATTAAATGCAGATATAGAAACAGTAAATGGGGCAAAAGAGGTTAGAAAGTTTTCAAATTATACAGAAGCATTATTAGATCTAAAAGCAGAACGTGTGGATGCAGTAGTAATCGATGAAGTAGTTGGAAGATATTATATATCAAAAAAACCTGGCGCGTATAAGGTTGCAAAAGAAGATTTCGGAAAGGAAGGTTATGGGGTTGGAGTTAGAAAAGAAGAGGTTGCTTTTATTGAAGAAGTGGATAAAATATTAGATGAAATGAAGAAGGATGGTACAGCAACAGAAATATCTGAGAAATGGTTCGGAGTGGCGATTGTAGCCGAATAGGAGGGTTTCTAAGTGTCGTACATTACAAATATAACAGGATTTATATTACAGGGAAGCATTATAACGCTGAAACTATACGCCGTGACAATTATTTTTTCTATTCCATTGGGAGTTGTATGTGCACTTGGAAAAATATCTAAGTCTAAAGGAATAAAGGTATTGTTAGAATTATATACATGGATCTTTAGAGGAACCCCCTTACTCTTACAGCTATTTTTTACTTATTATGGACTACCTATATTCGGCATTAAATTAACCCAATTTCAAGCAGCATCACTTACTTTTATTTTTAATTATGGCGCTTATTTTACAGAAATATTTAGAGGGGGAATTGAGTCTATAGACAAAGGTCAATATGAAGCGGCAAAAGCTTTAGGGCTGAACTATAGACAAACCATGATGAAAATCATATTGCCACAAGCTTTAAAAAGAGTACTACCACCAACGAGTAATGAAGCCATTACACTTATTAAAGATACAGCATTAGTGGCAGCCATTGGGATGGGAGATATACTGCGTGCAGCGAAGGAAGTGTTAACAAGAGATTTTAAGATTACATCATTTGTTGTTGCAGGGGTGATTTATCTATTGTTAACATCGGTAGTAGTCATATTCTTTAAAAAATTAGAAAAAAAATATTCTGTATATGAGTAGGGGTTTTGATATGGATATTAGACAAGAAAATCGTGTGAAAGGAAATCAAAAAGCATCGGATGCTGATATACATATGATTCAAGTAAAGCATATAAGTAAAAACTTTGAAAATTTAAAAGTGCTAAAGGATATATCATTAGAGGTGAAAAAAGGGGAAGTCATCTCTATTATTGGTCCTTCTGGGTCAGGCAAAAGCACATTACTTAGATGCCTAAACCATTTAGAAAAAATTGATAAAGGGATCATAGAAATAGAAGGGAAACCTATTGTATCTTATCAAAATGGAAAAAAAATAAATATATCAGAGAGCGATATAAGAACAAGATGTAAAAAGATTGGCATGGTTTTTCAAAGTTTTAATTTATTTCCCCATAAAACTGTACTTGAAAATATTATAGAAGCCCCAATGGTTGTTAATAAGATTGAAAAAGAAAAAGCGATAAAAATAGCAAAAAGCTTATTAGATAAAGTAGGGTTATCAGATAAAAGAGATGTTTATCCAACGCAAATTTCTGGGGGACAAAAGCAAAGAGTTGCTATTGCAAGAGCACTTGCTATGAATCCAGATATTATGCTCTTCGATGAGCCTACATCAGCCCTTGATCCAGAATTGGTTGGAGAAGTATTGAAAGTAATGAAAGATCTTGTAAAAGATGAAATGACTATGATTGTTGTTACCCATGAGATGGCTTTTGCAAAAGAAGTATCTGATCGCGTTATTTTTATGAATGAAGGAAAAATCATAGAACAAGCGTATCCAGAAAAATTATTTGCAAATCCAGAGCATCCTAGAATAAAAACTTTTTTAGAAAAAATGATATAGTAGGATAAAAAGAGCCGAAGGGCTCTTTTTATTATTGAATTTGATACATTCCTTTACTTAACATATAGTTAAAAACACCTTCTCCGTGTTCTTGCTCTTCTTTTTGGATATGATTGAGAACTTGTCTGATGTTCGTATCTCTACATTCAAAAATGGCTGTATTGTATGTACTAGATACATATTTTTCTGCCATTAAAACATCTTTACACAGTTTGGCATCGTTTGGGTTATACATAGTCCCTTGTGTATTGTTTTGCATATTTTGAAATTTGGGTTGATTTTGTCCTTGCTGATTACTTTGTTGATTCATACTTGGAACTTGTCCGCCTAAAATTTGATTGATCGTATCTAAATGCTGTTGTTCTTGTGTGGCGTAAGAACCAAATAGTTGTTTTAGTTGCGGGTCTTGTGCTTGATTTGCATAATCTTGATATTTTTGTACACAAGCTTCTTCGTGGCTTTTTTGATCTTCTAAAAGAAATTTTTCTTTTTGTGATAGATTCATAGTCATTCCACCTCCTGATACTATTTTTTACAATATAGGATAGACTATTCAGAAATAAGGAATAAAAATTTTAAAGAAACTAATAAATTAACAAAAATTTTTAAAACAGGAAGGAATTTCAAAATAAATGTCTAAACTATATAAAAGATGAAATTTATGAGGTGATAAGATGAACAATAAGGATGACTATGATTTGATTAATTTAGTGAAGGCATTTTTGGTATTTTCAGAGGAATTACTAGAAAAAAAAGTAATTACCAAAGCATTGTATGATGAAATGACCTATAGTAAGATGAAATTTTTAAATGACATAGATGCGACAGCATATTTAATGGATGAAAGAACAGAAAAATATATATTAGAAAAAAATATTTAATAAGATGAAAAAACCTTCTTATCTGATGATATAGAAAGGTTTTTTTACTATGAAAAAGATTATTGAATTCATTATCAAATGATAATGAATAATAAAAAGATATTTTTTAAAAATATTGAAAAATAAGGGTTGCAAAAGAAATGCAAATGGATATAATAGAGTATAAAGATGTCAACTGAAAATGGAGGAGAGATTATGCACTCTATAGAAATCAATAATAAGGAAAGATTAAAATCAGCCAATAAAATTATCCGAATCACAATTATTTTAAATGTATTGCTTACAATATTTAAACTAGGAATAGGATATATAGGGAATAGTACCGCTATTATAGCAGACGGTCTTCACTCAGCTTCGGATATGATTACTTCTATTGGCGTAATCATCGGCATGTTCTTTGCAACAAAGCCGAGAGATGAGAAACATCAGTACGGGCATGAGAAAGCAGAATCTATAGCAGGATTTTTATTAGCAGCCATTTTAACTTTGACAGGACTGAATATAGGATTTTCATCTATAAAAATGATTTTTATGCATAATTATCAAGTACCACATATGTACACAGCGATTATTGCATTTATCTCTATTCTTGTAAAAGAGTATCAGTTTCGTATTACAAAAAGTGCTGCTGAAAAATTAAATAGCAATGCACTGATGAGTGATGCATGGCACCATAGATCAGATGCGCTGTCATCTATCGCAGTTTTATTTGGGATAGTAGGGGCAATGATGGGATATGGATTTTTAGATCCATTAGCAGGGATTATTGTTTCAATCATCGTTGTGCGTATAGGTATAACGATTTTGCTTGTAGCTTTAGATGAATTAATGGATGCTGCCATTGATCAAGAAAAAATGGATACCGTTAAGAAAGAAATAGAAAAAATTGAAGGGGTAAAAAGTGTAAATGAATTTAGAGGAAGAAAGCATGGATCTAAGGCATATGTTGACATAAAAATTTGTGTTGATCCACTTATTTCTGTTTACATGGGACATAATATTGGAGAGAAAGCGGAAAAATTGATTTTATCTAAAATTGACAATGCAAAAGAAGTGATTGTCCATATAGATCCATGCATAGGAGAGAAGTGTTACCAAAACTGCAAAAATACAAGGGAGTGATTTTTCGTAATAGAAAACATATAATCATAGGGTAGATTTAAAGAGGAGGAAAAATCATGAAGTTACATGCATTTTCTCGTACTGAATTAGTGATTGGTACAGAAAATTTGGAAAAATTAAAGAATAGTAAAGTTGCCATATTTGGGATTGGTGGTGTAGGTACTTTTGTAGCAGAAGGATTGGCAAGATCAGGTGTTGGCAGTTTTATACTTGTAGATGATGATGAGATTTGTTTAACAAATATCAATCGTCAAATTCATGCATTAAGAAATACGGTTGGAAAATCAAAAGTTGAATCGATGAAAGAACGTATCCTTCAGATTAATCCAGATGCAATCGTAAAAACTTACCAAATGTTATATACAAAGGAAACAGCAGAAAAATTGTTATCAGATGATTATGATTATGTAGTAGATGCAATCGATATGGTTTCTTCAAAATTAGACTTAGTAGAGAGATGTTTTCATAGAGATATTAAGATAATTAGCAGCATGGGAGCAGGAAATAAATTAGATCCTACCCAATTTGAAGTTGAGGATATATATAAAACTTCTATTTGTCCTTTAGCAAAAGTTATGCGAAAAGAGTTGAGAAAAAGAGGGATAAAGAAACTAAAGGTTGTATATTCTAAAGAAGAACCTGTAAAGCCAAAAATAGCAGATGCAGACTGTAAGAATAATTACATATGTAGCAATAAAGATAGAACTTGTGAAACAAGACGTCAAGTTCCAGGAAGTATGGCTTTTGTACCTTCTGTTGCAGGTCTTATTATTGCGTCTGTTGTAGTAAGAGATTTAATAGATCTATCATAAGGTATAAGCTAAAAACCTTAATCGATTTTCGATTAAGGTTTTTTTGAAGGAAAAATCCATAAGAAGCTTCATGTAAATTTAACCAATTCTGTTAAAATGCTTGATTTATGTAAACTATAAATGATATAGTAAAAGCCATAAGTTGCTTTAAAACAGGTTCTTCCCATAGCAAGATTATGAAAACCATAATAGCGAAGGAAGAATAAGGAGGAGAAAATGAAAAAAAATTTAAAAAGATTACTTCTAATAGGATGTATTATGAGTTTTACTAATAGTGCTATGGCTGCTGATGGACATGTTTTATCAAAAGATGTGTACAAGCTAGAGATGAACCATAAAGATATTCAAGTAATACAAGAGGCATTAAAAAAAGATGGATCACTGAACCTTTCAAAAACGACTACATATTTTGGACCAATCACTGAAAAAGCAGTAGAGAAGTTTCAAAAAAAGTATGAATTAAAATCTGATGGTATTGTAGGAAAAGCTACAGTAGAAAAGATGACAGCATTGAACCTTTTTGATGGAAATATCAAACCTACAAACTATACTTTTTCAAAGAATGTATATAAATTAGGGATGAATCATTCCGATATGAAAGTGTTGCAAGATGTGTTAAAAAAAGATGGTGTATTTAAAAATAATCATACGACGACATATTTTGGCCCCATTACTGAAAAAGCAGTGAAAACTTTTCAAAATAAATATGGATTAAAGGCAGATGGCATCATTGGAAAAAGCACAATAAATAAAATGAAAAGCTTAGGATTTATTAATGGAAGTATAAAAGCATCAACTACAAGTAGAGGTACTTCTCAAAGGAACGTAGGAGAATATCTTGATTGGTCGACACAGGTTTCGAATAAAATCATAAATAGAGGAGATATTTTATTAATAAAAGATTTAAAAACGGGCAAAACTTTTAAGGTTAAGATGGCTGTAGGCACGAATCATGCAGATTGTGAAGCATTAAATAAGCAAGAAACAGCGATTATGAAAGAAATATGGGGTGGATTTAGCTGGGAGAGAAGACCCGTACTCGTATATAAAGATGGAAGAAGCATTGCAGCATCTATGACCAATATGCCTCATGCAGGATTAGACAATAAACCAAATGGACAAACTGTATCAAATAGAAGTGGTGGTTTTGGTAGCGGATATAATTTTGATTTGATCAAAGGAAATGGGATGGATGGTCATGTAGATCTACATTTTAAAAATAGTAAAAGACATAAAGATAACAAGAAAGATCCAAAACATCAACAAGCAGTAAAAAAAGCAGCAGGGATAAAATAGAAAAATTAGAAAAGACTCATTGGTTGAGTCTTTTTTAACTTCCTATAATTCTAAGGATTTCTTCATCCGTATCAGGATATTTATTTGTAAAATAATCTATTAGCTTTTGTTGTAGTATTTCTTGATCAATTTGTACTGTATCTTTTTCATTTATGTAAGTGAAAAGGAGTTGTTTTTCATCTTCTGTTAACTTGTTTATTGTATCTTCAGATAGATGATCGAAATAACGATATAAGCTTTCCTTTTCTTCCTCTATGACCATAGTAGATGCGAGTACATCTCCTAATCGCGCATCATCATTTCTAAAAAAGATCATGAGTATCCCCACTAGGTAGTTATCTACAAATATTCTAAATAGATTTCTGATTAAGGAATGTTTTATATCCATAGGCTGTCCATTCTTTCTAATTGTTCTTAGGCCTAATGTCTTCTTTCCAAAGGTTTTGCCATTCATAACCATTTCTGAAACAATAAAATAGCCATAATTGACAGATGCAATGATCAATAAAAGAATCGCTAAGAAATAGGAATTTTTTGATTCTAAGTATTTAACAGGATCATTCATTCCTGCTAGCGCAAAGAGTACCATTAAGTATACAGACCCTTGAATCAAATAATCTATAAATGCTGCAACAACACGACTAGCGACTCCTGCTAAGCGATACTTCACTTCTATATTTTCTGGGGTTGTGATTGAAACAAATTGCATAATATTTCCTCCTTTTTCTTTAAATAGAAATTTGTTACAATGGTATTGAGGTGATTATATTGAAAGAAAATCAGTTTATGGAAAAAAATAAAATGTATTGGGACGAACTTGAGGGGCATATCCATTTATTTAGTAAAAATAGAATTGCAAATATCCCTTCAGAAAAAATCGAACGGTTTTTATATCTTTTTAGATCTGCTAGTCATCATCTAGCGTATGCAAGAACGCATTACCCGAAATCAAAACTTGAAAGATACCTAAACACTTTAGTAGGGAATGCACATCAGCATTTATATACAGTTCGAAAAAATCCTTGGGATGATTTTAAAATTTATATACTGCAAGATTTTCCAAAAGCATTAAGGCAATATCACTTGTTTATATTAGCAAGCTTTTTTGTTTTCTTATTGGGGGCAATGATTAGTTTTATTATGGTGGTTCAGGATCATACAAACAGTTTGTATTTTTTACCTAAATCCATACTAGAAACCATTGACTATAGTTTCAAGGATAGACAATGGGATTATCCGCTCATGTCAAGTCAAATTATGATTAACAATATCACTGTGAGTCTAAAAGCATTTGTTTATGGTTTATTTTTAGGCATTGGTACCTTGTACATACTATTTGTCAATGGATGTATCCTAGGGGCGTTAACATCACTGGTGTATTTAAATGGTGATTTGTTAAAATACGCATCCCTTATTCTTCCTCATGGGATCATTGAATTAACAGCTATTTTTATTGCAGGTGGAGCAGGTTTGTTATTAGGCAAAGGGCTACTTATCCCTGGTAAATATAGAAGACTCGATTATCTAATTCAAAGTGGAAAAGAAGGGGCACGATTGTTATTAGGATGTATGCTATTTCTTGTTGTTGCAGCACTCATCGAAGGATTCTTTACCCCTCTTGCAATACTACCAATTATCAAATTAGGCTTTGCGGCTTTCACACTATTGATACTGATCTTATATATTAAATTTTTAAAATAATCGCTATCTATATAGCGTCTTTATTTTTTATGCGCATATACCCATTTACAGCTTGATAGATGATATCCTCTTTGTCACACTCAATACAGGTAACCCCTTTTCTATGAATGGTTTTTATTATTTTTTTTCTTTCATTTTTCATTTTATATCCCATGCCTTTTACAAAGGCATCTTTTTGATTATTTATTTTAATTTGTATGGCTTTATCTAGTTTTTCGTCCTTTACTAAAAATAGGATTACTTCATGCTTTTGGGTGATATATTCGAGTCCCTTTTCTATATAATATACTTCCTGCAACGTATCCATATCTGTAAAGATGCAGATTAAGCTTCTTCTTTTTTCTTTACTGTTAAGATAGAATAATACTTCATCATAGTTAGATGTAAGTCTCGTTCCTTCTACATGGTAAAGGGCCTCTAGTATAGTATTGCGATGATGATTGCCTTTAGAAGGTTTTACAAATGCATCTACTTTTGTATTAAACACCATGAGTCCAGATTGATCTTTATTATAACAAACCACATCTGATAAAAAAACAGAAGCATTGATGGCCAAATCTAGCTTGCTATATGCATTAACCCGATAACTCATCGTTCTCCCTGTGTCTAACAATATATATATGTGTTTATTGTTTTCGGGTTCATACTGATTGACCATGAGTTTATTTTCTCTTGCTGTTTTCACCCAGTTGATCTTCCGAATATCATCCCCCCTTACATATTCTCTTAAGCTTTCAAACTCTCTACCATCAGATTTTCTTTTAATAACCTTGTTACCACTGTGTATAAAATAATCTTTTTTAAGCATAATATGATACTTCTTTAAATTTTTAAGACTAGGATATACTTTGTATTCTTGACTATTTTTAATAAGCAAATCTTTCTTAACAAGGCCCAATCTTCCTTTGCGTCTGATGTATATTTCATCAAATAAAAATGCACCTCTTTTATTTGATGTGATCATAAAAGTAAATAGACAACTGGAATAAGGGTTAATTCTTTCAAGTTGAGAATTATTTTTGCAGATAAAGGTACCTGGAAATTCATGCAAAACCTCTATAACAGCGGGTAATTTACTTTTGTTATATATCCGAATGCTTATAGATTCTTCTTCAAATAAGGATAATTTATGATCACCCATTCTTTCTACTTCAAAAGAATCTTTTATAGGCGTTATGAAATAATCCAGTATGGTAAAAAGAAGTAGTACTGTATTATATAATATGAAACTTTCAAAATAGATACCAAAAGGGAGGCTTATACCTATAAAGACGATTCCTAGTAACGAAAATAGAATAAATTTTTTTGTAATGGTCACTTTTTCACCACCCTTAACGGGGAACTTTTACATCAGATAAAATTTGGTTAATGACATCATCTGTTTGGATGCCTTCCACATAAGCTTCAGGCTTTAAAATGATACGATGTCTTAGGATTGGATAAGCAACTCTCTTGATATCTTCTGGAATGACAAAATCTCTTTCCATCAATACAGCATTAGCTTTCGATGCTTGTAATAATGCAATAGACCCTCTAGGGCTACTGCCTATTTCTACAAAGGATAGTTCCCTCGTTTTATTGACGATTTGTACAATATACGCAATCAACGCATCGTCAATGGTTATGTTTTTCACTTCTCTTTGGCAAGCTAATAAATCCTCTCTATCTCCTACTACGTTGATCTCTACATTTTCAAGGGTTTTATCAAAGCCTTCATGATATCTTTTGATCACGGCTATTTCGCCTTCAATAGAAGGATAATCTATATAGATTTTCATTAAAAATCTGTCTAATAGGGCTTCAGGCAGTGGATAAGTGCCTTCATATTCTACTGGATTTTGTGTAGCAAAAACTATAAAAGGTTCTTCAAGTCTGTATTCTATGCCATCGATGGTTACGCTTCCCTCTTCCATAGTTTCTAGTAATCCTGCTTGGGTCTTGGGTGGTGTTCTGTTGATTTCGTCTCCTAATAATAGATTTGTAAAGATCGGTCCTTTGATGAACTCAAATTCTCTTTCCTTTGTATTATAGATTCTTGCGCCTGTAATGTCTGATGGCATCAAATCGGATGTAAACTGTACTCTGTTAAAATTTATGCCTATTGTTTTCGCAAGGGATTTAATGAGGAGGGTTTTTCCTAAACCGGGGACACCCTCTAACAATATATGTCCTTTTGTTAAGATGGATATGAGGATCAAATCTATCACTTCACTTTGTTCGACAATTACCTTGCTCAGCTCATTTTTTATATTCCAGATCAATTCCTTTGTTTTAATCGCTTCCAACCTGCCACTCTCCTTTTTGCGAGCATTTGTGTCAATTCGTCTAAATCTTTGATGTTATTCATAAAATAATTTTGATTATTTATTTCTCTTTGCACATTAAATACGCTTACGGCTTTCTCTTTATAGGGTATATGATGTTTTTCCCATAAATGCAGCACTTCATTTTGATGGATGATCCTTTTAAAAGTGCGATGGAGTTCTCTTTGAAAAGCAGTATAAAATTCATGATATACTGTATCTATACATCTACCCTTTTCGTAAAGGTTAGCGGAAGCGTACAGATATTCATTTTCATCTCTTTCTATTTCATCGATAATTCTTTTAGCTTTTCCAAATCGCTTTCCTAAATAAAACATACATCCGAATAGTGTAAAGATTAACTGGAAGAATAGGATTTTTACATAAAAAGGAAGATTGCGATAGAGTGAAGGCGTTTGCCCTTCTACAAATCGGTAGTATTCATTGAAAACTATATTTCCTTTAAAGGCTTCTATATATTTTAAAATAAAATAGGCACCTGTCGTATCTTTTAATAGGGTTTCATTGGTGATCAAGCGAATATCTCCAATGAGTAGTTTTCCTTGACCCAAAGTATATACATAGGCTTTTTTCTGATATTGATCCAAAGGATTAGGATATGTATACTGATCATAACGGTCTGTTAAATAGATGAGCTTCCCACCTTTCTTGATAAAGGCTTCAGCTTCTGATAGTTCAAAAGGTATATGATTTTTATCCTCAGTAATGATATAGATATTATCTGGATTCCAATCTGAAAAAGAAGATGCATCGATGCTTGTAGGATAACCTAAAGTTTTTAATGTATCATAATAAATAGATACCCCTTCTTTTGCGGTGTTTAGAGGTAAAGATACATTGCTTTTATTTGCCTTACCGATGGTTTGTCCCATAAGATCAAAACGATTTATTGTGTAGAGCGTTATAATTAATAAAACGACAATTCCTATGATTTTACGTTTTTTCATGATAATGATGAACCTCCATAACAAGGTTGGTGATTTGGTCTTTATAGCAAGAAAATTGTTCTTGATGGATTTGTTTATCTCCATACCAAATATACTGAAAATAGTCGCCTATGCTTTTAAAAATATGCATACCCTTAAATTTTTTATTCTTTAATACCTTTAGCATTTCATAATTTGTTTTGGAATCATCTAAAAAGCACAAAGATTTTTCATTCATAACTATAAGGATACTAATAAAATGAAGTCGGACTGCATCTTTATAGTTTTTTTCTTCTTCACACTGGATGGCTTTTTTATATAAGCCATCATAAGTGGTTTCTTCATCGATGGTTTCGCCATAAATAATCTTAGAATGCATAATAGATCCATGACTATTTTGTTTCATTAAATAAAAAATGAGTGCAGCCAGTGATAAAATCAAAAGCAGTATAAAAGTATTTTGCGTTGTATTTGTACTGAATGTAGAATGGCTAGTTTCTTTCGTAAATGGCTTATTTAAAAGATTCGATAGTTTTTCTAAAAATATCTGAAAGAGATTTTTATTTCCTTTTAAATGTAGATACTTGGCACTGTCTATAATTTGGTTGATGGTTCCATCAAAGGTTCCCTTTGGTAGTCTCACTTCTATTACTCCTTTATTCTTTGTTTAAATCTACAGACTGCATAGCGGGTACAGTTTGCTGTTGATTGAGTGCATTAAGCATATTACTGATTTTAAATCCTTCTTTTTTATATTTCATATTCACATAATAAAGGGTCCACATGATGGGTGCGATGGGCGTTAAAAATATTAATAATATGAAGTTTACAACAGGTTGTGCTAGGGTACTATAAGTAATCATCTGTGATACAATAGAGCCCCCCACATCTATTTTGCCAAGTAAAAAATATAATAATGTTGAAATTGCACCAATGGCTGAATAAATGGATAATTTGACCCCCCAATCAAATAGCATAATACTCAGTACGCGAAAAGCATTTTTTAGTACTTCGTCTTTTGCAAATTGGATACTCTTCTTAATCGATTCAAAACCCTTACCTTTATCAAATATGGCAATGTGTAGGGAATAGAATAAATAACTTCCGATGACAGCACCGATCAAAGAATAAAGGAATAGACGCATCATAATCCCAAAGAAAGTTAATGAATTGAGCTTATTCGTTAAAATTGTAAAATTAGCGGCTGTAACGCCCATAGTGCTCATAATGATCATAATAGGTAACAAACAGACACCCAATGCAGTAGCTAATCTGATGGAGGGGCCAAAACTTGAAAAAGCCTTTCCGAGTGCATCAGAAGCACTTAGATCGTCGTCATTTACATAGCTATAGACCATATGAAAAATGCCTGCTTTGCTCATACATATAAAGGTAGTCATTCCTATGAACATAATTGTAAGAAAACAAATAAATCCAAAGGTTCCATTGATTTTAAATAAACTCAGCATAGGAAATAATACTAAACCTCCTGCTCCCACAATTAAGATGGATGTAAGCGCAAATAGTAATTGATAGCCTATCAAGCTTTTCAATTTCTTTCGATATACCTCTATAGATAAATCTAATACCCTTGCATTTGTTATTTTTTCATTAAACCATTCTTTCATGATTCCCCTCCTTATCTTTTTATATAATTCTAACACATTTTGTATATTTTGGTAATACACGAAAAGGAATCTATATTATAAAAAAAACTTTCGAATAATAAACATAAAAAAATAATCAAAGAAATTATAAAAATAAACTTGCATAAATATTAGATAAGTTGTATAATATTACGAAAGATAAAGAAAAATTAAACTTCCAAGGGGGAAATAAATATGTTTAAGAAAACGAGTAAAAAAATAGTAGCAGTTTTACTTATGCTTTGTATGGTATTTGCATTTTCGGGATGTGCAAAAGAAGAAAGTAGTGCAGATGCGCCAGTAACAAAAATAGATGAAATTAAAAAAGCAGGAAAACTTGTATTGGGTACAGCAGCAGATTACCCACCTTATGAATTTCACAAAGAAATTGATGGAGAAGATACAATCGTAGGATTTGATATTGAAATTGCCAAAGAAATTGCAAAAGATCTAGGGGTTGAACTTGAAGTTAAAGATATGAAATTCGATGGATTGTTAGCTGCTTTAGTAGCAGACAAAATTGATATTATTGTTGCAGGGATGGTACCGACTGAGGAAAGAGCAAAAAGTGTAGATTTTTCAAAACAATATTATACTGCAGAACAAAGTATTTTAATAAGAGCTGAAGATAAGGACAAATTCAAAACAAAAGAAGATTTTAAAGGGGCTAAGGTAGGCGCGCAAAAATCAACAATTCAAGAAGATATTGCAAACAGTATTGAAGGTGCAGAAGTAAAATTAATTAGTAAAATTACTGATTTAGTATTAGATTTAACAAATGATAAAGTGGATGCTATTGTATTAGTAAATCCTGTAGCAAGTGCATATGCAAAGAGTAATCCAGATCTTTATGTACCAGAAATATCTTTTGGAACGGAAGAAGGTATTGCTACAGCGGTAAATAAAGGAAATGAAGAGTTAGTAGAAGCCATTAATAATACATTAGACAAGTTAATGAAAGAAGATAAAATTAATCAATTTATTAGTGATGCAACTGCATTAACAGAGCAAGAGTAAAAATGAAGAACATATAAAATAAAGACTCGAATTAATCGAGTCTTTTCTGTATCTTATCCTTTTATTAACTAAGATTATGGAAAAATGCAGTGCGTATATGTTATATAGAAAGAGGGAAAGTGTATGAAAAGGGTAAATATGAAGTACGGAAATACTACAATAGATGTTTCTATACGTATGGATAACTTACTAGGTGTGATAGAGAGTAATAAAACCTGTAGCCATAAAACGGAAGAAGAAGTAGTAATAGATGCACTGAAAAATCCGATAGGAAGTAACCCTTTAGGAGAAATAGTTCAGAAAGGGGAAAAAATTTGTATTGTCATTTCAGATATTACAAGAGCGTGGCAGAAAATGAATTTTTACCTTGCTTTTATTGTAGATGAATTAAATGAGGCTGGGATAGAAGATCGAGATATCATATTTCTTTGTGCTACGGGGTCCCATAGAAAACAAACAAAAGAGGAACATAGAATTTTACTTGGGGAGAAATTAGCACAAAGGTTTGAAGTGATTGATCATAATGCCTTAGATCAGGAACAACTTGTATTTTTAGGAAAAACAAGCTTTGGAACACCTGTAAGATTAAATAAATTAGCAGTAGAAGCAGATCATGTATTACTAACAGGTGCGATCGTATTTCATGATTTAGCAGGTTTTGGAGGTGGGAGAAAATCGATCTTACCAGGAATCGCATGCTATGAATCCATCATGGCAAATCATGCATTAGCGCTCAATGAAAAAGTTGGAGGTGGTTCTAATCCATCTGTTCGGTGTGGCAATGTAAAAACAAATCCTATACATTTGGATATGATAGAGGCTACAAATTTTTTAAAACCATCTTTTCTTTTTAATGTGATTATTGATGGAGATGGGCATATTATAAAAGCTGTGGCAGGTGGTTATATTAAAGCCCATGAGATGGGACAAAAAATGGTTGAGCAAATGGATGGTGTATCGATTAAAGAAAAAGCTGATTTAGTAATTGCATCAGCAGGAGGATACCCGAAAGATATCAACTTATATCAAGCGACTAAAACATTAAGCAATGCAAAAGAAGCTGTAAAAAATGGAGGAAACATTATTATATTAAGTGAATGTATTGAAGGTGTTGGAAATGAGGATGTACGACAGATTATTGAGGATTATGAGAACAATGTAGAAAGAGAATGTGCAGTAAGGGAAGAATTTAGCGTTGCTAAATATATTGGTTATGATATGGCCCAAACTGCAAAAAGATTTCAAATTATATTTGTATCTGATTTAGATCCAGATTTAATGAAAAAGATTCATATACAAGTAGTAAAAACAGTAGAAGAAGCTTTAACAAGGGTTTATAAAGAAAAAGGAGAAAATTTAAAAGCATATTTTATACCTTATGGAGCAAATACTTTACCCAAATATAAACAATAGAAGTATGAAAAAACAAAAGTGTTTTTCAATATATGCTTGAATAATTATAAAAAATATTGTATAATGCTACAATAGGTTGATAGATGATTAGAAATTCATAAAGTATGTAAAAATGGCAAAAGGAGAGTATATACCTTTTGCCTAAATTATTCATTGTTATATTAGGAGGTGTTCGTATTGGACATAGAATTTTTAGCAAAATATTATAAATTTTTTATCAGCGGCACAGGGATTACCCTCTTTCTTTCATTTTTTGGTGTGATCTTTGGGGTAGTGATTGGTGTGTTTTTAGCCTTAATGAAGTTATCTGAAAAACCTTTAATAAGAATGCCTGCAACAGCGTATATAGAGGTAGTAAGAGGAACACCACTTTTAGTACAATTATTTCTTATTTATATTGGACTACCTAAAGCAACAGGCATTGCATTCCCCGATTTATCTTTAGCCATTATCGCGGTGTCATTAAATAGCGCAGCTTATGTAGCAGAAATTATACGAGCAGGGATTCAATCTATTGATAAAGGGCAAATGGAAGCTGCAAGATCTTTAGGGATGACACACAGTGTGACGATGCGATATATTATTATTCCACAAGCATTTAAAAACATATTGCCAGCTCTTGGAAATGAATTTATTGTTCTTGTGAAGGAATCAGCAATTGTTTCTGTTATTGGAATACATGATTTGATGTACAAAGCGGATACGGTACGAGGGATATCTTATAAGCCGTTTGCGCCACTATTGATTGCAGCAGTTATTTATTTTTCTATTACATTTACCCTTTCAAAATTAGTAGGGAACCTTGAAAGGAGGTTGAGTGCTGGTGATCCGCGTAAATAAATTAAATAAAAGTTTTGGTCAATTACATGTATTAAAGGGCATTGAGGAACACATTAAAAAGGGAGAAGTTGTGGTTGTAATCGGACCAAGCGGATCTGGTAAAAGTACATTTTTAAGATGTTTAAATCTTTTGGAACATCCTACAAATGGGGAAATTATTTTTGAAGGTGCTTCCATAACAGATCCGAAGAATGATATCAATAAACAAAGAGAAAAGATGGGGATGGTATTTCAGCAGTTTAATCTGTTTCCACATATGACGGTTCTAGAAAATATTACCCTATCTCCTATAAAAGTGAAGAAAATGGAAAAGTCAGAAGCGGAGAAAATTGCATTTCGTTTACTGAAAAGAATTGGATTAGAAGATAAAGCAGATAGCTATCCCAATCAGTTATCAGGCGGTCAGAAACAAAGAATAGCTATTGCTAGAGCATTAGCTATGTCACCAGATGTAATGCTTTTTGATGAGCCAACTTCAGCACTAGATCCAGAAATGGTTGGAGAAGTGTTGGATGTAATGAAAGAATTAGCGGATGAGGGCATGACCATGGTGGTGGTTACGCATGAGATGGGATTTGCAAAAGAAGTAGGATCAAGGGTTCTTTTTATGGATGACGGGAAAGTAGTGGAACAAGCTTCGCCGAGAGAATTGTTTGAAAATCCAAAACACCCAAGAACGAAGGATTTTTTAGCAAAGGTTTTATAAAGAGAATAGGATATATAAAATATTCGTGAAAATAGATAAATTTTCTATTTTACACGGATATTTTTATAGAAAATACAAAAATTTTCAATTTATGAATAAAGAATCAACTTAGTTTATAAGAGGTGTTTGGTCATTATAGTAAAATAAAGAATATTGGATAAAAAAGAAAGCGGGTGTAAATATGAAGCATAAATTTCTTTCAAAGAGATATTGGAATAGTGGGGCAACACCTATGGCAGAGGTTGTTGAACTTGCATACAAATATGATGATTTGATCAATTTAAGTTTAGGAGACCCAGATTATATTACAGATAAACATGTGATTGATGCGTCATCTTTAGATGCACATAATGGACATACAAGATATGCAGATTCATTAGGAGATATAGAGCTAAGAAAAGAACTTGTTAACTTTTATAAAAATCAATATGATTATGAAGTAAGTGATCGAGAAATGATGATGGTGGTAGGCGCTTGTCACGGAATGTACTTAGTGTTAGAAGCAATTTTAGATGATGGGGATGAAGTCATTGTACCAGCACCCTATTTTGTGCCTTATTATGACCAAATCACATTAGCAAGAGGAAAAGCAGTCATCTTAGAAACGTATGAGAAGGATCATTTTCAAATAGATGTGGAAAGATTAAGAACATGTATTACAAATAGAACAAAAGCGATTATTGTAAATACACCGAATAACCCTACAGGGGCTTGTTTGAACAAAGAAACTTTAGAGGATATTGCAAAAGTAGCCAAGGAACATGATTTAATAGTCATTGCAGATGAAGTATATGGGGGATTTAGTTTTCATGAACCTTTTATACCGATTACTACATTTGATGGGATGAAAGAAAGAACCATTACATTAGGGAGTTTTTCAAAGGATTATGCTATGACAGGATGGCGTATAGGATATGTTTTAGCTTCAAATTTTATTATTGATTGTATTAGAAATATTAATGAAGGAATTTGTTTTTCTGCCCCGTCCATTTCTCAAAGGGCTGCGATTCATGCAATAAAAAAGAGAGAAAGTATCCTTCCTCCTATGGTAGAAGAATATAAAAAACGAATGTTTTATGCGTATGAGCGGATCAATAATATCCCCGAAATGTCTGTTTTGCCACCACAAGGAACTTTTTATTTATTTGTGAATATAAAAGGAACAGGATTAAGTTCTATGGAAATAAGTAGAAAAATTTTAGAAGAAGGTCATGTTTTGGTGATTCCAGGGAGCGCCTTTGGAAAAAGTGGGGAAGGCTATGTGCGCATCGCATGTACTGTAGCTGTAGAGAAGCTTAAGGAAGCTTTTGATCGAATTGAGAAAATAAAATTTTAAGGTTTTTTCTATGAGATAAAGCTATTTTTATAGAAAAATATATATAAAATAGAGAGATAAGCAGAGGATTGATGGTTTTGAAAACAATTTGTAACATAAATGTTATTGATTTAACGAACCAATTTGTGGTATATATATATACAAGGGAATAGATATTTTATTATTGACAGAAAGGGTATTTAATATAAAACAAAAAGTAAAGAATACTCAAACGAATATTAAATCAATAAATTGTCAATAATACAGAAGTTCTTATAGAATAAATTTGGGTTTAAGGAGAATAAAAATGAGTATGAATAGTGTAAAAACATTAATGGTAGGTTCTATGTTTTTTGTATTAATATCAAGTTTTAGCATTGGTATTGCGAATTTAAGTAAAATGTTGATTCAGTAAAAATAATGACCTTTTGGTCATTATTTTTTTAAAAATGTTTGTACAATAAATAGTTGGGTAAAATATCTTTTAGAAACTAAAGATAAGGAGCTGATTGATTTGGCAGTAAGTGAGATTAAAAAAGGGGTATATTGGGTTGGCGCTGTAGATTGGAATATTCGAAAGTTTCATGGACCATCCTATCATACACATAAAGGAACAAGTTATAATGCATATTTGATTATAGATGAAAAAATTACCCTTGTAGATATTGTAGATGTGGACTTTGTAGATCAAATGATTGAAAATATTAAAACGATTGTGGATCCTTCGAAAATTGATTATGTAGTTATTAATCATGTGGAACCAGACCACTCTGGTGGATTTCCTAAGGTTATGGAGTACATTCCTGATGCAAAAGTTTTTTGTTCTAAAAACGGTAAAGATGCAATGATCCATCATTATTATGGGGATTACAACTATGAAACTGTAAAAACTGGAGATAAGATTTCATTGGGTGAAAAAAATATCACTTTCATTGAAGCGCCGATGCTACATTGGCCAGATAGTATGTTTTCTTATATAGAAGAAGAAAAGTTACTAATGCCGAATGATGCTTTTGGTCAGCATTTAGCATCATCTAGATTGTTTGATGATGAGAATGATTTACATGAAGTAATGGATGAAGCAAAAAAATATTTTGCAAATATTTTAATGCCATTTAGTCCAATTGTCGTGAAAAAGATACAAGAAATTGTAGGTATGGGATTAGAGATTGATATGATTGCTCCAAGTCATGGGATCATATGGAGAAGTCATCCAGAAAAAATTATAGAAAAATATATAAGCTGGGGAAAAGGGGAATCTATAAAAAAAGCGGTTATTGTTTATGAGACCATGTGGAATAGTACAGAAAAGATGGCAAAAGCTATCCTTGAAGGTCTTGTGAGTGAAGGCGTAGATGCAAGAATCTATAAGGCATCTATTACAGATACAAATCATATTTTAACAGAAATTCTAGATGCAAAAGCAGTGCTAGTGGCTTCTTCTACTTTTAATAATACGATGATTCCAGATGTGGCATACTTTCTAGAAGAAATGATGGGATTAAAGCCGAAAGACAAAATTGGTGCAGCCTTTGGTTCTTATGGTTGGGGAAAAGGTGCAGTAAAAAATATTGAAAAGAAAATGAGAGAAGCAAGGATCAACCTTGTAAAAGAAGGATTAGAATTTAGATATGTACCAACAGAAGAAGATTTAAAGAATTGTTTTGAATATGGAAAAGAAATAGGGAAAATGATATAGAAAAGTTAAATTTTGAGCGTCCAGTATTTTTCTGGACGCTTTAATTTTTTTGATGTACAGTAAGGTGTATTTTTTCGGATATATAAATAATAAAGAATAATTAAAGTGTTTTTAACAGAAAATAATAAAGAATATGTTAGGAGGGGAAATGATTGAGAAAAGTTACAATAATTACATGTGTTACTTTAATGATAAGCTTTTTAATAGGCAATATTTTTATAGATACAATATACGCAGGTAGTCTCTCATGGGGATCTAGAGGAGAAGAAGTAAGAGTCGTGCAAACAAAATTGAAAAATTGGGGATATTATACTGGAAATATAGATGGTGCTTATGGGAAAAAAACGTATCAAGCGATTGTTAACTTTCAGAAAAAAAATGGACTTGTAGTAGATGGAAAAGTAGGGACTCAGACAAGAAAAGCATTAGGAATGACTACAAAAACAACTACGACAAAGTACAATGATTTGGTGAAACGCGCGCAACAGAAATTAAAGCAATGGGGGTACTATTATGGCGCAGTAGATGGTATATATGGATCAAAAACATATACGGCTGTTACCAAATTCCAGAAAAAAAATGGATTAAAGGGTGATGGGATTATAGGCAGCAATACAAAAAAAGCATTAGGAATAAGTGGAAAAACTGCTAAAGAAGCATATACACCTACAAGTAGAGGGGTTTCTAGAAATGATGATATATCTTTACTTGCAATGGCTATACATGGAGAAGCGAGAGGAGAACCTTATGTAGGAAAGGTTGCTGTAGGTGCAGTGATTTTAAATAGGGTAAAACATCCATCCTTTCCAAACTCTATAGCCAGTACCATTTATCAACCAGGTGCTTTTACTGCAGTCGATGATGGACAAATATATTTAAAGCCTAATGCAGAATCTTTTAAAGCAGCAAGAGACTGCTTAAATGGATGGGACCCTACAGGTGGCGCTATCTATTATTGGAATCCGGCTACTTCTACAAGCAGATGGATATGGACAAGAGAAGTAACTTTAAAAATTGGAAAGCATTGGTTTGCACACGAATAGAAATGAGGAATGTTTATATGAAAAAGGGAGTTTTTTTAGCGTTAGTGGTCTCTTGTTTAGGGACTGGTATATGGGGGTATACCCAGTATCAGCAAAATAGAGAACATAATGTTTTTTTAGAAAATCAATTTCAAAGAATGTTTCACGATATGGTAGTAGATGTAGAAAACATACAAGTAAATCTATCCAAAATAAGGGTGACAGGTTCTCCAAAGCAAAATGTACTATTGTTTTCAGATACGAGGTATCTATGTTATGATGCACAGGAAAAATTGACACAGCTACCTATTGCACATGGAAATGTTAGCAGAACAGAAAAATTTTTAAGTCAAGTAGGGGATTTAAGTGCAGCACTTGCAAGAAACAACCTTGAAGGGAAACCTTTAAACCAAGATGAAAAAAAGATGATTGAAGAATTACATAATTATGCGAATTACTTATCCCAACAATTGATCTCTTTACAAAAGAATATGGCAGATGATGGAATGCGCATTGGGGAGTTAAGAAAAAAAGTGAATCAACAACTAAAAAAAGCAAATGAAAATATGCTTACCACAAGTTTTTTAAATATTGAAGAAAAAATGCAAGCGTATCCAGAATTAATTTATGATGGTCCTTTTTCAGAACATACAAAAAAAAGAAAATCTAATTTACGGGGAAGAAGTGTTGAAAAAGATGAAATAGAAAAGATCGCAAAAGATTTTGTAGAAGATGGAAGAAAATATGAAGTAGATAGTATAGGAGAAATAGGGAACAATAGAATGCCTGCATATTTATTAAATTTAAAACCTTTAGGAAATGAAAAAAAATTAATGACAATGGCAATTACGAAAACAGGGGGACATGTTTTATGGATGTTAGACACAGGTAAAATAAAAGAGGTGAAAATTTCAGAAAAGCAAGGAATTGCAATTGCACAAAACTTTTTAAGCAAAAAAGGATATGAAAATATGATACCTACCTATTCACTAAAATATGATGGACAATTACTCATTAATTTTGCCTATATGCAAGATGATGTGACTATGTATACAGATTTAGTGAAGGTTAAAGTTGCGTTAGATGATGGACGAATTGTGGGATTTGAGGCGGAAGGGTACCTCTTTAATCATTATAAAAGAAATATTACTGATCCTAAAATAAGTATAGATGAAGCAAAAGATAAAATAAATATTTACACCGAAACTTCCGAACCGAGATTGGCTATTATACCAACTGAAGGGGGGAAGGAAGTATTGTGTTATGAATTTAAGACAAAATACCAAGAGGATGCATTTTTGATATATATCAATGCAGAAACTGGAGAAGAACAAAAAATATTGCAGATCCTCATTAAAGATGATGGCATACTGATGCTATAAAAAATTTTTCTTATCATAGATAAGATTTTTTTTTTTGCAGGACATACGATGAAAAAGTAGAATTATATATAACTGAGGAACCGAAAATTTTAATTTGTAGATGCAAATATATATAGTTTAATTTGATGTGAGTTTCTAAGGGAGTGACTTTCTTAGTAAAATTAAGGGCTTTATACAAACATTAAGATTTAATAAAGAACAAAATTATTAGCAGCGTATAGAAGAAAATACAATTTGAGGAGGAATATAGATGCATGAATTACTGGAAAGATATATAGAAATAGCTTCGTATGTAAATGACTTTACAGAGGACGATTTAGCAGTAGCAATAAGTGATAAAGAGAAAGTATTGAAGTGTGTTCCAGGAGAAAATGTACAATTGCGTGTGAAAGAAGGGGATATATTAAAGAGTCATCTGGCATTGCTTCAGGCGATTAAACAAAAGAAAAAAATTACTGTTGTAATCCCAAAGCACGTACATGGGATACTTATGTCAGGTACGGCAACACCTCTAAAAGATAAACATGGAGAAATTATAGGAGCAATTTGTACAGTTAAGAATATAAGTGATCGGCAGGAAATTTTGGATATTATTAAAAAATTAGCAAATTCTTTAAATGAAATAACAAAAACAATCACACAAATATCTTCTAATGCAGAAGAAATTGCTACTTCAGGAGAAGGAATGATTGATTCTGTTAATGGGACATTAACAAAAGCAAAAGAAACAGACCAAGTAGTTGGATTTGTACAACAAGTTGCAAAGCAAACAAATTTATTAGGTTTAAATGCAGCGATTGAAGCCGCAAGGGCAGGTGATGCGGGTAGAGGATTTCAAGTTGTAGCGGAAGAAATAAGAAAATTAGCAATTTCTAGTAATAATTCAGTAGATCGGATTGCTTCTGTGCTAAAAGAAATTCGAGGAAGTGTTACACAGATACTTCAAATGGTAGAGAAAAATGGGGCATTGACACAGGAACAGGCTGCAGGAACTGAAGAAATTACAGCAAAGATCAACGATCTATCTAGTTTGGCAGATAAATTAAATGAATTTGCATATAAACTATAGGATTAGATTTTATCTAATCCTTATTTTTTTTCGCTTTTTTTCAGACAAACGGTAACGGATAAAAATGGACTACATAAAATAGTATTGCAAAAGGATAAGTAAATAGTTCATGAAGGAGGAATAGGATGAAAAGAAGAAATGGAATGAATAAGAAGTTAGAAAAAATTGCGCGCAACATGTATGCTACAGATGATCAGTTAGAACAATTCTCAAACTTAGCAGATAAATATAAAAATAAATCACAACGTGAAATTGAAGAAGAAATGTATAAAATGATAGATGGTTTTTCTACAGCAGAGAAGAAAGGAATGATAAAAAAACTTCAAATGCTCAAAGAAATGAATAATTTACTAGATAACGGGCAAATGAGAAAAATCGATACGTTTATTAGAATCTTATCAAAATAAAAATAGATACAATTTATAAATAAAGTTACGATTTTATTTTAGGATAAAAATAGAGAGTAGGCTATACTCTCTATTTTTATTTTCTAATTTTTTCTCTTTCTCTAAATAGAAAGCTAATTGCATAAATGCCACCTAATCCGACAAGTGAATAAATGATTCTACTTAGAATGCTCATTTGTCCACCAAATAAAGTAGCGACTAAATCAAATCGAAATAAGCCAATCAACCCCCAATTGAGTGCACCTATTATGATTAATAAAAGAGCAAATGTGTCCATTGCTTCAACTCCTTTTTCATGACTTCATTTATTATTATTCCAAAGAAATAAAGAAAAATACAAAGATGTTATAAAATTTTTAAAAGATAGTATTTTTCATAGGCTCACTTATTAATAGTCAGCGAAAAGATAAGCAACAAACGTAGAAATAAATTAATTGTTAGTTTTATCAAATAAAATAAAATTTTACAAGACATAGTCTATTCTAAATAACACATACTATATTATGTAAGCATATAGCTTACCAAAATTACAAGTGGAGGAATGCCAAACATGTATAATATGGGAAATGTTCCGAACTTAAAAAATGTAAATGCTGTTGAACAAAATGAAAAGCAAAATGCAAAGCAAAAAATGGGGAACGTAGGAGTGGCTGGACAAGGAATGACATCAGGAATGAACGCTGGTATATCTGGAAGTCTTACTAACTCTACTGCTATAGATCAACTAGAAATTCAACAAGCAAGACAAAAAGTTCAGAACAGTGGTAGCCAAAACACAACTTACTAACAGAGTTATGTAATTTTGAAAAAAACCTAAGGATATGATTTCCTTAGGTTTTTCATATGAAAAAATTACAAGTATTGACATTCGTACTTGTGGAGACTATAATATAATCAATGAAAGATGCGGGCATAGCTTAATGGTAGAGTCCTGGCTTCCCAAGCCAGTTGTGCGGGTTCGATTCCCGTTGCCCGCTCCAAAAAAAATTAAATGAGCCTTACAGTGAAGCTGTAGGGCTTATTTTGATAAGAATATAACGAAAAGGAGTTTTTATATGAAGTTAAAGAGATTTATTGTGGGCATGATTGAAACAAATGCATATATTCTTTATGATGAAAATAGTTTAGAAGCTTTTATCATAGATCCGGGTGATGAACCTAAGACTTTTATACAATATATTGATAAAAAATATTTAAAACCAATAGGGATTATTTTAACCCATTATCATTATGATCATATAGGTGCTACACTTTCATTAAAGAAAAAATACAATATGCCTATATATATACATAAAAAAGATGTAGCAGGATTAAAAAATCCTTCTATCAATCACTCGATAAGTAGTTGTAGAGAGGCTATTTCTATTACACCGGATAGATCACTGATAGATGGAGATACAATAGAAGCATCATGGATTGTTTTAGAAGTGATCCATACACCAGGGCATACACCTGGAGGTATTTGTTTGAAGGTGAGAAATGAACATATCATATTTACAGGAGATACAATCTTTAATATTGATCTAGGGAGAACAGATTTAGAAGGTGGCAATGAAAATGCAATGAAAAATGCTATTCGCAATAAGATTTCAAAATGGGATGATTGTATGACTATTTATCCTGGACATGGAGACGCTGCTTCTATGGAATATGTAAGGAAAAAGAATATAGAATTTTTAGATATTATGGGGAAAAGATAAAAAATATATTGCTATAATAATTGATAACGCGTTTCAATAGAACACCCACTTTTATAAGTGGGTGTTTAAAACTGGATAAAATTATTTTTCCATTACCATAAAATATACTTGTTTATGAAGATCATTATTGAATTGTTTTTCAAAAGTTATTAATTTGTTTGCTTCTTCTTGTGTAAGATTTGCATAATTTAGTTCTTTTAGTGGATTAAGATAGTGTTCTTGCATAACAACCCTCCTCATAGCTTTAATAAAAGTATATGCACCTTTTTAAGATATGATACAAGGCAAAATAAGTATAATAAAATGAAATTTACAAAAAATGCATGCGTAGATTTTACTATTTTGTATAAGCTATAAAATAAAAGGTTAGAAAGTACGACGATGAAAATGGAAAGAGTTTTAGAAAGATTTAAAAAAATGGAGCATACTAGATAAAAGAAGTATTCATTAAAAAACAAGGAGGAAAAAAATGGATAAAATGTATGTGATTAAAACAGATACATCAACTTCAAAGCCTATGACAAGAAGCGAAGCAATAAACCAAGTAAAAGAATATGATCATAAAGGAATTTCTGGGTATATTGTTTCAGAAAAAGAGGGAGAAAGAATTAAAAATAGCCAGTTCAATATACCAAAGTGGAAATAGAATCATAATAGTGAAAAAATGATGAAACGCATAGGGGTGGTATACCTTATGCGTTTTACATAAGAATCAGATACAAAGCAAATTCTTTGTTTTTTCTAAACATAAAGCTAATAAGAATTCGGCAATATCTTTTGTAGCTTTTGTTTTTTTTAATCTAGACATATTTTGCTTAAATACATTGTATTTTTCTTGATCATCTTTTAATAAATTAATACAAGAGATAAGAGAATTAGGGCTAGTGGCGATCATGCCTATCCCATGGTTGAGTATGAACTCTGTATTTCTCTCCTCTTGACCAGGTAACTTGGATGTAACAATAATAGGAAGTTCCTTATTAAGAGATTCAGTGAGTGTGATTCCGCCAGGTTTTGTGATAATAAGATCGGATACGCTCATGAGTTCGTCAATATTGTTGACAAAGCCAAACGCTTTTAGGTTGGGTCTATTAATTTTTGAAAGATAGTTATATAAATCTTCATTTTTACCTGTAACAACCAATAATTGAATATTTACATTATATGTAAATAAATAGTTTAGCGTTTCTGTAATATTTCCGAGACCTAAACCACCACCCATAATGAGCGCTGTAAAGGTATTTGTAATATCAAGTTTGGAACATAATTGATGCCTATTTGGTTGGCTATTAAATTTTTCATCTATAGGGATGCCGAAAAATCTTGCTTTTTCAGTTGGGATCTCCCAGTACTGAAATTGATAAGCAAAAGTTTCAGAGGGAAGAATATAATAATCTACCTCTTTATTAATCCAACTTGGGTGGATTGTATAGTCTGTAAGGATTGTAACCAGAGGCATATTGATTTTTCCTTTTCGTTTCATTACAGAAAGGGCTTCAGCAGGAAAAGGATGGGTACAAGCAATTACATCTGGTTGAAAATCTGAGAGTAACTTTGATAGCTTTCTAGATAATATAACTTGATTTAAAAATTCACTCACATCAGAGATAGAACTATCTGTAACCTCAGATCGGTTATAAATAAACCGATATAAAGCAGGCATATACTTAATGGACTTCATATATGTCTCAATGATTATTTTGTGAAGATGAGGATGCATATAATTGAAAGTATCAATAATTTTTACATTATGATTGGCGTAATGATTTTTTATATAATCAGCTACTGTTTTAGAAACTTGATTGTGGCCTTCTCCAGCCGATACGGTAAAAAATAATATGTTCATGTGGTTTCCCTCCCAAATGAATATTATACCACTTTTATGTGAAGTTTTAACTATTATCTAAAGAAATTATACGTTTTTTTTAATATATATATAAAATATGCGTGTTTTTCTGATACGTTATAGTAAGATTTTGATTATTAGATTATCGTATAGGGTATATAAAAACTATTTTGTAACCATTCTATAGTATTTTGCACAAGGATATGTTAAAATATGTTTTATATCGATTTAAGTTATTTGTTTAGTAGAAATTATATGGTGGTGATAATTTGAAAACTTTTATTTTAGAAAAAATAGTCCAAACTCCATTAAAGAAAATTTTAGATGTGGTTGATTTTAAAGAGATGGATTGGATATGGATCAATAGGGAGATATATATAGATATTTTATATAATTTAGCTTTAGAAAAGGAATTTGATGAAGCTGAATTAGAAAGATTTTTAAACAAAATTGAAGAAAAAGAAATGATTCAAGCACTTATAAAACCTTTTGAGAAAGAAGGATATATACCCATAGATCAAAACCTTTTTTCAAACTTTGAAAAAGGATATAGGCTTACAGAGGATATAGAGACTACCATATTTATAAAAGAAAAGTATTATAGAAAACTCTCCATTAGACAGATGCGTGATTATAATTGGATATTACAAGCAATGGCAATAGATACGTATCTTAGAATGGGGTTAGAATATAAAAATTTAAAAGAAACTTATGAAGAATTGTATATGGAAAACACGCGGATGATTGAAGATATCTTAAGAGTGGGAGAATATACTTTTCAAGCTGGTTTATGGAGATTTGAAAAGAAAACAGAAGAACTATACTTTTATAAATTAGGAGAATTTCATAAAATTTGGGCAGAAGGAGAAGTAAGTTCAAAATTTGAAGAGCTTATGAAAAGATATTGACAGGTGAGTGTGTCTATCAATATCTTTTCACTTTTAAACTAATAGATCATTAGAGACAGAACTGTTTGCGTGAATTGCTTTTTTTAGTATAACCATATCCATATTAGGATTTCTTTCAATAATATGGTCAAATATTTTTTGACAATGATTACACTGGACAGATTGTTTGAAATCCTTCTGCTTTCTGTCCATGAATAAATAAGAAGTATACCCTTCATTATTGGTCCACTTTACTTTTCCATCTTCTCTAATATCATATAGATACTCATAGACGACGATATCCTTTAAAATTAATTTGCCATTATTGCATTCAGGACATTTCATGTGTGTACCTCCTATGCATACAGTTTAATAAGTTAGATAAAGTATGTGTAGAATAGGTAGTATATATTCTTATAAATGTATCCTTTTTTTTTATTTTAATGCTATAATAAATTAAGAATACTTATGATTGCATCGGAAGGAGATTTAAATGAAAGAAAGAATACAGGACATAAAAAGTATTTCGGATCAAATTGATCGGGCCATTGCAACAGGGAATAAAATTAAAATAACAAAATTAATAGACGATATGATGCATGCCTGCAAAAATATAAAAACGCAATTAGAAGAGAAAAAGAAAGTATCGAATGATATAAAAGTAGAAAATATCAATATGATTCCTTTTATTTATAAACCTATATTAAAGAAGAATTACTATGAGGGGACATATTTAGAAGAATTTGCTGAAATGAGAACTTCTGAACTTAAGGATGCAAAAGTCTTGGATATCCATAATAAATTTTGGAAAACCCATGAAGTATTGAGAGGAAATATATTTGGGTCGCTACCTTCAGAATTAATTAGCAAGGATGCACTGAATAAATTAAAATATTTTGGATGGGATGAAGTGCATGTAGATGTTTTAGAGGTACAAAAGCGTGGATGTAAGATGCAAGAGTTGATGGAATACTGTGAGTTACAATATAATCATTTCTTGATTGTAAATGAAAAATCAAGTGGAACTGAATTAATTCTACATTATGATATTTAAGAGGCAGATATTCTGCCTCTTATTTTAGTTATAAAAACTTTTCTTTTGCTTTGTTCCAAAAGTCATAGGTTTTTAGTCGTAATATTTTGGGCTTTAGATCGGACATTCTTAAGTGAATTTCCTCAATTTTATCATGCTTATATTCCATGCCATCTGTAATGATGAGAATAGAGTTTTCAAAAGCATACTCAGGATAGATCTTTATAGTAGAATCTTTAGGAACAATAATACTAGAAGTAAAGGATCGATATGCAGTAGTGGCAATAGGTGCGATGGGTGTAATTTGTAATAAATCAAGTCTTGGATCTACGATGCTTCCACCGAGAGAATAATTATAAGCTGTACTGCCAGTAGGCGTGGCTACCAAAACGCCATCGCCACTAAATTTTTCTAAAAAACTATCATCTAAAGAAATATTTAAGTGAAGGGTTCGAGATTTATCGCCTTTTATAGCTATTTCGTTGATGCCTACAATTTCAACACAGTGTTTTTTTGTACATATAATGGCTTCAACAAGATGAAGTTCTTGTGTAATATAATCACCTTTTTCATAGCGAAAGATAAATTCATCTAATTGATAGGGAGATAGCTCCTGAAAAAAACCTAAGTGACCTGTATTTATTCCGATTATGGGAATATCAGGAAAATTATTCTCATGCAATGTTCGCAGAAAAGAACCATCTCCACCAATACACACAATCAAATCCGCATTTGCGTCGAATATCTCTGGCACAAAGAAACCATTTTTTTCAAGTTTGTGTTTTAAAATTCTACCCGTTTCTTTTGAAATATCGCGATTGTTAGATACAATATTAATGATACGTGTTTGGATATTAGACATGGTTGTCACCTCAACCTTATTTTGGTATTTTGAAATATCGTGTATATTGTAACATATTTAGTATGCTTGTGAAAGAATTTTAAAAGATGTATATAAAGATTATTTGTAAAACAAAATAAAAATAGTCTGTATATTTTATATTATGGGAAGATTTTATTTTAAAGAAATGATAGCAGTAAGTCAATAGATTATTTTAAATTGACGTCAGTGTAAGGAAACAATATAATAAAGAATAGAATTATAAAGATAGTAGGTGGATTTAATGAAAAAAGAATCAAATGAAATCAGTTCGAATATTATCACATTTCAGTTAGAAGAAGCACATACAGGAATGGAATTAAAAGAAATACTCTATGAGCAAATGAGATTATCTAGCAGATTAGTAAGAAAACTTAAAAGAAAGAAATCTATATTTGTCAATGACAATCGGATTAGTTTTCATGCAAAACTAAGGAAGGGTGACCTTGTCAAAATTATTATGGAAGAAGAACCAAATCAATTCGAACCTGAAGATATTCCAATAGAAGTTGTGTATGAAGATGTAGACTTATTAATTGTAAATAAACAGCCTGGCATTGTTGTACATCCTACAAAGGGGCATCCTACAGGAACTATGGCAAATGCCATTGTATATTATATGAAAGAGAAAAAACAAAATTTTAAAATAAGATTTGTTAACCGATTAGATCGAGATACTTCCGGACTTATTATTATTGCAAAAAACCCATTTGCCCAACAAGAATTATCAAAGCAAATGCAAGAAAATCGGATAGAGAAAATCTACTTAGCTGTAGTAAAGGGAGATGTAGAAAACCATGAGGGAACAATCTGTGAGCCTATTGGAAGACCAGATACAGAAGAGATTCGAAGGAGGGTTTATGAGGAGGGACAACGTTCCGTTACCCATTATAAAGTAGTCAATCGATTAAAGGGAGGTACTGTCCTTCGGATTAAATTAGAAACTGGAAGAACCCATCAGATTCGTGTGCATATGTCTTATATAGGATATCCTATTTTTGGAGATGAATTATATGGATATGTAGATGAAAATCTTATAAAAAGACAAGCGCTACATGCAGAGATGCTAAGTTTTTATCAACCAAGAACAAACGATAGAGTAGAGATAAAAGCCTCTGTACCGAAAGATATAGAGGAATTAATAGAAAAGTTAAGCTATAGATAAATAACTTGAAATTTTAATGGTGTTTATCTATAGCATAGGATGTAAAAGGGAGAAAAAATATTCGGAGTTGAAATATAGAAATTATTATTGTATGATTAAATTGTAAACAAAATTGGAAGTGGGGATGTAGCTCAGATTGGGAGAGTACTTGAATGGCATTCAAGGGGTCGTGGGTTCGAGCCCCATCATCTCCACCAATAGTAAGAAAAAATAACAAAACCTCTGTTTATAAACAGAGGTTTTGTTATTTATATAAAAGAGAGGAATGATCAAAAGAGATCAGGATTGCGCCTGATCATAAAAGGGAGAATGGATGTTTAATTTGAAAACTATGTAAAGAGAATTGGGAAAGTAATCCCAATTCCAGCTAATATTTTTCAAAGAGACTGCCACCGCCACCGAAGAACAAAACTACTAATAGTAAAAAGAAGAACAATAGGGTAGCGTTGCTATCAAACATTCCCAAAAAAGATTTTTCAGCCAACTCTTCGCACCTCCTTATGGAATATGTGTTTTTTTAGAAACTTATAATTATAGCATATGCGAACTATACAATAGGTGTTACAAAATTTACAGCAGTTGGTACATAATCTTCAGCAGCAACGATTTCAGTTACAATGAAAAGTGCAGAAAAAAATGATATAGATAAAGATGTTATAGATTTTGTTATTCCACTATGTGCTACAATCCATTTGGCTAGAGATACGATTACTTTAGTATTGTTGTCTATGGGTGTGATGATGATTGCTGGAACAGTCCCAACATTTGGAATGATGCTTCCGTTTATTCTTATGCTAGGCGTTACAATGGTAGCAGCTCATGGAATACCAGCATGGGCGCAATCTATAGGATAAAAGTCCCGAGCGCCCAAGGTGATATAGATGTTAGCCAATGACAAGGGTGTCCATCGTGAGGTGGAATCTGAAGGAAGTGGGATGGGTATGCTTGGTAGTGTGAGAGTTCGGTAAATAAAATAATTATTTACCTTCTACTCGATTTTAAACTACTTTTTTATAAGGATATGTATTTCTAATACGAGAGAGAAGATAGTATCCAGGATGTTCTGAATGGATTAAGCTGGTATAAGCAGATTTGGGAACTCCATGATGGTGATAGGTTTCGCCAGAGATAAATGTGATTTCTAATATTTGGTCAATAGAATCATAACCTACAGATGCAACATGCTTTGAACGTATCTTTACTTTTGTCATTAGAATCTCTCCTTTATTGAAATTTTTAATTGAAAGATATAGCTTGAACAATATGGTACGAGTAGATTATACTAAAAAATTATTTGAAAATATGTAGAAAGCTGTTGTCGTCTGTGAAATATTCATTGACAAAATAAAATAAAATATATGACTATAAGGTCATACGGGAGAAATATAATGATATGTGAGATGATTTTATGATAAATACATTGTCTAATGATATTAAGAATAGAAACATTCGTTCAGATAGGGATGTAAAACTCATAGCTCAATTGATAAGAGGGATAGACATGACTCTAGCAGATCGGTTTTTAGAAAATATAGATGCAGATCATCAAGATAGTGTATTAAAATTAATAGATGAACGGATGGATTTTATTAAAAATGGTATAAAAAAATAGCAAAGCTCTTTTACAGGAAATAAAATTAGGACTAAAGATAAGTAAATAATCTAGAAATGTAAGCGCTCTTTGAAATGATGAAGAAAGTAAGATACATTGGTTGTAACGGATTTTTACAAAATAAGATAGTTTAGACTAGATTTAGTGTTTTTCTAAATAATTTATTAAAAAACAAAAAAATGTTGAAAATAGTCATTATCATTCAGTCCATTTCATGTTAAAATAGTCAAAGAATAATTAAAGAATAGTGAGGTCAGTTATGAAAATAGGATTTGATCCAAAAAAATATTTAGAAGAACAATCAAAGTTTATACTTGAAAGAGTGAATAATTATGACAAACTTTATTTGGAGTTTGGAGGGAAACTGTTATTTGATTTACATGCAAAGAGGGTACTTCCGGGTTTTGATGAAAACGCGAAGATCAAGTTGCTTCATAAACTGAAGGAAAAAGTTGAGGTTGTTATTTGTGTTTATGCTGGAGATATCGAAAGAAACAAAATTCGTGGCGATTTTGGAATAACTTACGATATGGATGTTTTAAGATTGATTGATGATCTTAGATCTTATGAGCTAGACGTCAATAGTGTTGTTATTACCAGGTATGATAATCAGCCTGCAACGACAGTATTTATGAACAAACTAGAGAGAAGAGGGATTAAGGTATATACCCACCGTGCAACAAAAGGGTACCCTACAGATGTAGATATGATTGTGAGTGATGAGGGATATGGAAAGAATCCATACATTGAAACGACAAAGCCTATTGTGGTTGTAACTGCACCAGGGCCTGGTAGTGGAAAGCTCGCTACTTGCTTAAGCCAGCTATATCATGAGTATAAGCTTGGGAAAGTGGTAGGATATTCTAAATTTGAAACATTCCCCGTTTGGAATGTGCCACTAAAGCATCCTTTAAATATTGCTTATGAGTCAGCGACAGTTGACCTAAAGGATGTTAATATGATAGACGCTTTTCATTTCGATGCTTACAATAAGATTACAGTAAATTATAATCGTGATATTGAAACATTCCCTGTACTTAGGAGAATTATTGAAAAAATCACAGGGGAAGAAGCTGTCTATAAATCTCCTACGGATATGGGTGTGAACCAAGTTGGATTTGGTATTATTGATGATGAGGTTGTAAAAGAAGCTTCTAGACAAGAAATTATTAGAAGATATTTTAAAACAGGTTGTGAGTACAAAAAGGGGTATGTTGATTTAGAGACTTTCCATAGAGCAAAGTTGATTATGGAAGAATTGAACCTAAAGGCTGAGGACCGTAAGGTCGTTATACCAGCGAGAGAAAGATGCGCTAAGTTAAAGGAAGAATTATGTAAAAATGAGCAATGCCCTGCAGTAGCCCTTGAACTTCATGATGGGACAATTTTAACAGGTAAAAGCTCAAATACCATGGATGCAGCAGCAGCAGCAGTCTTAAATGCTATTAAACATGTTGCGAATATTACGGATGAGATTCATTTAATTTCACCAGTCATCCTTGAGCCAATTATTAATCTTAAATCCAAAACATTTGAAAGCAAAATTACAGCTTTAACTTGTGAAGAAATTTTAATTGCACTAAGTATTAGTGCAGCAACAAATCCAATGGCCCAAGTAGCTATGGAAAAATTAGCTATGCTTAAAGGATGCCAAGCGCACTCCACAACAATTTTAAATACAAATGACGAACAAACATTTAGAAAACTTGGTATTGATGTTACTTGTGATCCGCAGTATCCGTCAGATAGTTTGTATTACAACAATTAATCAAAGGTTTTAATTAGCAACTGTTCTGTTATTATTATAAATTTATAGATATTTGGAAAAATTAAAGTTATAATCCAAATATTAAAAAAGAGGTGTAAAAGTTATGGAATCTTTTTCTGTAATACTTATGGAAAAAAATAAAGAGAGTGGGCTGTTAGAAAAAGAAATAGAGAATTATACCATTACCAATCATGGAAATTTAATAGAGCGAATTTATATGATGCATGAAGACGAAAAGGATCTTGTTTATGTAAGAATTACAACAGATAAAGATGTGGAGGATTGGGAGTTTTCTGCTATTTTAGACTATTATGATGAAGATATATTAAAAGATGTAGCGTTATCGTGCAAAGAAATAGATGAAACGTATAATCCGACTTGGGAAGTAATCTTAGCATTTATCCCAACACATGAGGACATGCAAAAGAAATTAGAAGATTTACTCAATAAACATAAACACACATTAGATCAAGTATATGACACTATTAAAGACAAAAAAGAAGAATATAAATAAGAAGAATATAAATAAGAGGTATAGCAATGAAAATAGAGAATATCGTTGGCGATATTCTCTATTTTTTTTTAAAATTATGCAGTTACAAATGGTTATTAATCGTCGAAGACATTGTGATAGAATGAACTTGAAATATACATTTTTATAAAGATTTAGAGAAAGATTAGATACATATATAATTAAAGAGTAGTATGTGAGAGCAGACTGTTTATATTTTGTTTATATATATAAAATAAGGTATAATTTAACTGTAACGATAGATACAATGTTATGGAGATATATAATGCTTGAAAAAACAAATAGGAGGGAGTTTATTTATGAAAATTACAACCATCATAGAAAATTCTTTGGGAGAGAATAAAGGACTGCAGCATGAACATGGACTATCTTTTTATATAGAAACACCTGAAGGAAATATTCTATTTGATACGGGAAAAACAGGGGCATTTGTTGAAAATGCAAAAGATCTAGGTATTGATTTGAAAAATACAGATTATTTGGTATTGAGTCATGCGCATTATGATCATTGTGGAGGTGTCAGGAGGTTTTTAGATACTTTTCATGTGCATCCAGCATTTTATGTAAGTGCAAAATTTTTTGTAAATAGTGATAAGCACCGTTATGTAGATGCTTTAGAATATCGATATATAGGTATAGACTTTGATGAAGCGTTTATAAAAGATAAAAAATTAAAGATCAACTATGTGAATGGTGATAGGGTAAAGCTTAGTGAGCATGTATCTATCTTTACGAATTTTAAAAGAAGTCATGATTTTGAAATACTTAATCCAAGGATGAAAATCAAAAAAGGAGAAGCATACATAGTAGATCCTTTTGATGATGAAATCGTTGTAGTTGTAGATACAGAAAAAGGGCTTTTGATTTTACTTGGGTGTTCACATCCTGGAATTTTAAATATAGTCGATACAATTACAAAAAGAACAGGGGAAAAAATATATGGGGTGATGGGAGGAACACACCTTGTAGAAGCGAATGAAGAACGTATTCATAAAACAATAACATGTTTAGAAGAAATGAATATTAAATTGATCGGCATATCTCATTGTACAGGAGAAAAAGCAGTGCAAATGTTTAGTGATAAATGTGATAATTTTTTTGTGAATTGTACAGGAACTGTTTTGGAAGTGTAAAAATAAGTTTGAAGACAAATAGGGTTGATGAATTGAGATTAATTTAATATAAAATTTTGTATATAAAGGATTAGGCAATAGCCCAATCCTTTATATAATTACATACATAGATTTTGGATATGAAGAGATTCAAAAAATTTATAGTTTTAAAATAGAAAACAGGAACATACATATTATTACAAGCGAGAATATATTTATTTGATCAGTAAAATGGTAATAATTCAAATCAAATATTATGGTGTTTTCTAGAAAAGGAGGGCTTAAAAATATTATGATGGATTTTTCTGCAATTATTAAGAAAGATAGGGAAGAACGGATAAAGCAACGTTTTGAAGGGGCATTTCTAGATTATCTCAAAATTTTGAAAGAAAATCCTTCTTTATGTATGTTAGCGCATCAAAGAATGTATGAAAGAATCATGGAAAAGGGTGTAGATACCATCAATACGGAAGAAAATCCAAGACTTAGAAGAATCTATGGAAATGAACAAATTAAAAAATATAATTTTTTTAAGGATGATTTCTTTGGCATCGATACAAGCTTGATGAAAATCGTAAGATATTTTCACACAGCAGCCATGAAAGGGGAAGAATCTAGACAGGTACTTTACTTAGTTGGACCTGTAGGTGCTGGAAAATCCTCACTGTTGGAAGCATTAAAGAAAGCTTTAGAGATAGGATCACCTGTATATACAATCAAAGGATGTCCTATGAGAGAGGAACCCCTTCATCTTGTGCCAAAACATCTGAGAGAACAGTTTGAAAAACTATTGGATGTAAAAATAGAAGGGGATTTGTGTCCAGTTTGTCGCTACAGATTAAAAAATGAATATAATGGAGAATTTGAAAAAGTTCCTGTAGAGACAATTGATTTTAGTATCAGATCTAGAAAAGGAGTAGGGGTAGTTCCACCTGTTGACCCTAATAATCAGGATACCTCTGTATTAATAGGCTCCGTAGATATTTCAAAACTAGACCTATACCCTGAAGATGATCCAAGGGTGCTATCACTAAATGGTGCATTTAATGTGGGGAATCGTGGACTTGTAGAATTTATAGAGGTATTTAAAAATGAAGTAGAGTATTTGCACACGATGATTACTGCAACCCAAGAAAAGAGCATTCCATCTCCAGGGAAAGGATCAATGATATATTTTGATGGTGTGATTTTGGCACATTCGAATGAATCAGAGTGGAACAAATTTAAATCAGATCATACAAATGAAGCCATTTTAGATAGGATTGTAAAAGTGGAAATACCTTATTGTCTTGAATTAAATGAAGAAGTAAAAATTTATGAAAAAATTATCAAAAATAGTAAGTTTACGGCCCATATTGCACCTCGTACCATTGAAGTAGCTTCTATGTTTGCTATATTAACAAGACTTGCGGCTTCAACGAAGGTTGATCCACTTACGAAACTAAAAATATATAATGGAGAAGAAATTGTAGAAAAAGGAACGACTAAAAAAGTAGATATACTAGAAATTCGAGAGGAAGCCCCTAGGGAAGGGATGACAGGAATATCTACAAGATTTATTATGAAAGCACTAGATAATGCAATGGCAGAATCAGAACATAATTGCATTCATCCCATCTCAGTTCTTGAAGTATTGGTAAAATCTGTAAAAGAAATGGCTATTGGGGATGAGGACAAGAAAAAATATTTGAATTTCCTGCAAAGTATTATTAAAAAAGAATATCACAAGATCCTTGAAAAAGAAGTAACAAAGGCATTTATACATGGATACCAGGAACAGGCAGAAGATTTATTCAATAATTACTTAGATCATTCAGAAGCCTATGTGAATAAAACAAAAATAAAGGATCGCAGTACAGGGGAAGAATTAGAACCGGACGAGGATTTCTTGCGGTCTATTGAAGAACAAATTGGTATTACTAAAAGTGCAGCGAATGGATTTAGGCAAGATGTGACTTCTTATATGTTTTATTTAATACGTAGTGGAAGCAAGCTGGAGTATAAGAGCTATGAGCCATTAAAAGAAGCGATTGAGAAGAAATTAACATCCTCTGTAAAGGAACTAAGTAGAGTGATTACTAGGAGTAAAGTTCGGGATAAGGATCAAAATAAAAAATATGATGCCATGGTAGAGGAAATGAAAAAAAATGGATATTGTGATCAATGTTGTAATGTAATTCTTAAGTATGCTGCAAATAATCTATGGAAGGATTAAAAATAAAGTATGGATAAGGGGACGGAGGTGAGTATGTGGCCATATTCCGAGAGTTTGACAGCAGAGGAAGAGACCGATCGGCAGAAGATCGAAGAAGACATAGAGAATTAGTAGAAGATTCTATTAAGAAAAATATCGGAAATATTATTGCAGAAGAAAGTATTATTGGGCAAAGTAAAAATAAAAAGATTAAAGTACCTATAAAGGGAATTAAAGAATATCAGTTTATATATGGGAAAAACAAAAAAGGAACGGGCTCAGGGACGGGAAATGAAAAAAGAGGAGATAAAATAGGCAAGGATATTATGAAGGAAGGTCAAGAAAAAGCTGGGAATTCTGAGGGTGAAGATATTTATGAAACAGAGATTACCCTTGAGGAATTAATACAGTATTTATTTGAGGATTTGAACTTGCCATTTATGAAAAGAAAGAAGTTTAGTGAGATAGAATCTGAAAAAAACTTTAAACGATTAGGATATCAAAGAAAAGGCATTCCTCCAAGGCTTGCGAAAAAGAGATCTGTAGTTGAGAGAATCAAGCGGAAAAAAGCATATGAAAGAGGGCAAAACCAAAATATTGACAATAATGAAGAAGAGAAAAGATTCCCTTTTAAAGAAGATGATTTAAGATATTACCGTGTACGACAAGACGTAAGACGAGAGAGTAATGCAGTCATTGTTTGCATTATGGATACTTCTGGATCTATGACTCTTACAAAAAAATATTTGGCACGAAGCTTTTATTTTCTTTTGTATCAGTTTGTAAAACTAAAGTATGTACATGTGGAGATTGTATTTGTAGCGCATACTACCGTAGGGAAGGAAGTAAGTGAGGATGAATTTTTCCATAAGGGAGAGTCAGGAGGAACCTATATTAGTAGCGGTTATGAAAAAGCTTTAGAAATTATTGAAAAAAGATATAATCCTGAAGTTTGGAATGTCTATGCATTCCATTGTAGTGATGGGGATAATTGGACGGAAGATAACAAAAATGCGGTAGCATCTGCAAAGAAATTGTGTGAAATCTGTAATCTTTTTGGGTATGGAGAGATTGTTCCAGGATACTATACGCGAATGAGTACCATTAAAGCCCAGTTTAATTTAAATGTGAAATACCCAAACTTTTCGATTGTCACAATGTCAAGAAAGGAGGATATTGTTCCTGCTCTCAGAAGATTATTGGACAAAGAAAAAGGGCTTGAGGAATAATAATTTTGACTATGAGAAAGTATACGCTTAAAGAGCTAGAAGCATGGAATGAAAGAATAGAAAAGATTGTAAAGGACGAAAACCTAGATTGTTATCCACAAGAGTTTGAAATATGCTGTTATGAAGATATGATTTGTTATGAAGCTTATGTAGGGATGCCTTCTCATTATGCACATTGGAGTTATGGGAAGGCATATGAAAGAAAAAAGACGCTCTATAAGTATAATGTAGAAGGACTTCCTTATGAAATGGTGATTAATTCAAATCCTTGTATCGGATATTTAATGCGGGATAATACTTTGCTTTTGCAAATTCTTACCATGGCTCATGTATATGGACACAATGATTTTTTTAAAAATAATCGTTTGTTTTGTGATGGAACGAGAGCAGATTACACTAATGAGCGGTTTAAAAATCATGCCGATCGTATTCGAAGCTATATACAAGATCCTAGCATTGGATATGAGCGGGTAGAAAGAATACTGGATGCTGCCCATGCACTAAAATTTCAGACTTCGAGAGTGATAGGGATTAAAAAAATTTCTGAAGAGGAAAAAAAGAAAAGAATGCTTAAAAAGTATTATGATGAAATAAAGCATACAAGTATTCTTGAAGAAAAAAAAGATATTCCTTTTCCAGATTTAGAAAAGATTCCCCTAGAGCCTATTGAAGATCTTATGGGATTTATGATCGAATATGGAAAACTTGAGGAATGGGAGCGGGATATATTAAGTATTGTAAAAGAAGAGACAGCGTATTTTATTCCTCAGATTGAAACGAAGATTATGAATGAGGGCTGGGCAAGTTACTGGCATTATAAAATTTTAAATCAATTAAAATTGCCTCAAAATCTTCATATAGAATTTTTGAATCGTCACAATCAGGTAATTAGACCTTTCTTGGGGAATGTGAATCCCTATTATGTAGGATTTAAGATTTTCGAAAAAATTGAAGAAAAATATGGTAGAGAAAAGATATTTGAAGTTCGTAAAATGGAAAGAGATCAGTCTTTTATTCGAAGATATCTTACGGAAGAATTGTGCAGGGAAATGAATCTTTTTCAGTACCATAGTAGAGCGAAAGAGGTTGAAATAGAGGAAATATCAGATGAAGAAGGATACAAAGCAATAAGAAATACTTTGGCAAGTAATACGGGCATGGGATCAATTCCTTGTATCAAAGTAGTAGAAGCATCTCCTAAAGACCGTTCGCTTTTATTGGTTCATGAATTTGATGGGAGAGAATTAGAGTTAGCATATGCTTATGAAACCTTAAGATATGCTGCAACACTTTGGGGTGGAAAAGTAGAGCTAAGAACGATTGTTGATAATACGAAAAAACGTATTTTATGTGATGAAAATAAAAATATATTTTTAAAAAATGAGTAAGGGAGCAAGGGAGCAAGGAAAAATTCCTTGCTTTTTTTCTTGGAAAGAATTTATACGATAGAGGGTAACATTTTAAAAATTTGGCATAATAGATAAAAAAGTATTTGTAAAAAATTAATCTATTGACAATAGAAAATCAATATTATAACATAACTTATACTGTATTTTTATTAACATAAAAGTATAAAGTTTTTAGAATGTATACAACTAGCATAGTAAATATTTTTCAAAAAATTTGAGCAACGAAAAAATTAAAAGATTTTCTTTGAAATTTCGTTGGTAAAATCAGTAGCTGCCATAGCGACATGGGAATTTTTTAAGAAAAGAAGGTGACCGAAAATGTTACGTAATCAAAACAATACGCCATTATTTGATGCTTTAAAAGCGTATCATGAAAAAAATGTTATTCCCTTTGATGTGCCAGGACATAAGCACGGAAAAGGAATACCAGAGTTTGCCCAATTTGTAGGAGAAAAGGTGCTAGAGATAGATGTGAATTCTATGAAGCCACTTGATAATATTAGTAATCCTATTAGTGTGATCAAAGAAGCTGAGGAATTAATGGCAGATGCTTATTGTTCAGATCATGCATTTTTTAGTGTAAATGGAACTACATCGGCAGTTCAGGCTATGATTATGAGTGTATGTCAGCCAGGAGATAAAATTATTCTACCTAGAAATGCACATAAATCAGCGACCAATGCACTCATATTAAGTGGTGCTTTACCTGTATATATACAACCTGAAACCAATGAAAAACTTGGTATTGCTATGGGCATATCCTTAGAGAGTGTAGAGATGGCTATAGCTAAAAATTCAGATGCAAAAGCAGTATTTATTATCAATCCTACCTATTATGGAGCTACATCCGACGTGAAACAGATTGTGAAACTTGCACATAAACATGGTATGGCAGTTTTAGTAGATGAGGCACATGGTGCACACTTTCCATTTCACGAAGAACTTCCTATGGGGGCAATGGAATTAGGAGCGGATATGGCTGCTGTAAGCTTACACAAAACAGGGGGTTCTCTATCACAGAGTTCTGCCTTATTATTAAATGAAGGATTAATTGATAAAAATACGGTAAAAACAATATTAAATTTAACACAAACTACAAGTGCCTCCTATCTTTTAATGGCAAGTCTAGATGTGGCAAGAAAGATGCTTGTAAAACAAGGAGAAGATGTATTTTATAGAATATTAAAGATTACAAGGGAAGCTAGAGATGAAATCAATCGTATTGAAGGGCTCTATGCTTTTGGAAAAGAGTTAGTAGGTCAACCTGGTGTTTTTAATTTTGATGAAACAAAATTGTCTATAAATGTAACTGGGATTGGTATCACAGGATTTGAAGCTTATGATCTGTTGAGGGATGAATATAATATTCAAGTTGAACTTGGAGATGCTTTAAATATCTTAGCGATTGTTAGTGTAGGGGATGATGAAAAATCATTGAATGCGTTAATTGAAGCTTTGAGGGATTTAAGTCAAAAATATAGAAGCAATGAAAGTGTTCAAATACAATATGCAAAAATTGTATTAGAAAACCCACAAGTCATTGTTTCACCACGAAATGCTTTTTATGCTAGGAAGAAATTTGTAAAACTAGAAGCGTCCGAAGGAGAAATCAGTGGAGAATCTATTATGGCGTATCCACCAGGCATCCCTATTGTAACACCGGGGGAACGAATAAATAGAGAAATGATTCATTATATAAAGTTTTTGAAAAGTCAGCATAGTATGCTTACGGATACACAAGATCCTTATGTAGAAAATATTAAGGTTCTAGGAATTTGATGAAATTATTTATAAGAGATAGTATTTTGGGGATACTATCTCTTATAGTTTTTATAAAAACGATAGATTGTAAGAAATTCATATCAGAACTATTGACATAATCAAAATATATAGTATATTTAATATTGATAAACTTTAATAGAAGTAAACAGAAAGTTTACTAATAGTAAATATATAACATAAGGAGTTTAAATAAAGAAGAAGCATTAGATTGGAGCACAAAGATGGATATTGGGAGTAAAATTAAAAGCCTTAGACTTTTAAATCGTTTGACCCAAGAAGAATTGGCCATAAGAGCAGATCTTACAAAGGGGTTTATTTCTCAAATAGAGAGAAATTTAACATCTCCTTCTATAGCTACTTTAATGGATATTCTTGAAGCATTAGGAACAGATATAAGGAAATTTTTTAGTGAATCAGAAGAAACGAAGGTTGTATATAGAGAAGATGAAATTTTTTCTAGTGAGAATGATAAATTAGGCAATAAAATTGATTGGTTAATTTCAAATGCACAAAAAAATAGTATGGAACCCATACGCATTACATTAGAAATTGGTGGAACCAGCAATATTGAAAACCCTCATGAAGGAGAAGAATTTGGATATGTTCTATCTGGTAGTGTATATGTATGCTTAGGAGAAACAAAATATAGAGTAAACAAAGGCGAGAGCTTTTATTTTAAATCGCATCAAGAACATTATCTAGAGAATAGTTTTAAAAGAAAAGCGCTTGTATTATGGGTATCTAGTCCACCTTCATTTTGATTTTTATGCACATTCTTCAGAAAATGAAGGGGTAAGATTTAAATAAATATATAATGAGTACTTAAGAAAAGAGGAGGAATAAATATGGAACTATGGTATACAGAAGAGCAAACAGAGCATGTTAGACTTTCGATGAAAGTAAAAAAACATCTTTATTCTAAAAAAAGTCCATTTCAACAAATAGATGTTTTGGATACTTATGAATTTGGAAAGTTGCTTACAATAGATGGACTTGTGATGGTAACAGAAAAAGATGAATTTATTTATCATGATATGATTACGCATGTGCCTATGGCTACAAACCCAAATATCAAGAAAGTTTTGGTGATTGGTGCTGGAGATGGTGGAACGGTTAGAGAACTTACAAGATATAAAACGATAGAAAAAATTGACATGGTAGAAATTGATGAAGTGGTTGTTGCGGCTTCAAGAGAGCATTTTGATATTACGGCATGTAGATTAGATGATCCACGCGTAAACTTATATTTTGAAGATGGTATTAAGTTTGTAGAAGGAAAAGAAAGTGTATATGATTTGATTATTGTAGATTCAACAGATCCTATAGGACCTGGAGAAGGGCTTTTTACAACAGAATTCTATAAAAATTGTTATAAAACATTAACAGAAGAAGGCATATTGGTAAATCAAAATGAAAGTCCTTACTATGAAGAGGATGCACAGGAAATGATTCGAGCAAGTAGAAAAATAAAAGATATTTTCCCTATCGCAGAGGTTTATCAAGCACATATACCGACTTATCCTTCAGGACACTGGTTATTTGGATTTGCATCTAAAAAGTTACATCCAGTAAAAGATTTGGATGAAAAAAAATGGAATGATTTGGGACTCAAGACAAAATACTATAACACACAACTGCATGTAGGGTCTTTTGCTCTTCCGAACTATGTTAAGGAGATGATTGAAACTGGAACGATCTAAAAATATCTTGACTTTCTTAGGATTTGATAATGAATATAAAGATGCAAATATTGTTGTATTTGGTAGCCCCTTCGATGGAACCACTTCATTTCGACCAGGGACCAGATTTGCACCAAACATCATGAGAAATGAATCTTTTGGATTAGAAACCTATAGTCCCTATTTAGATAAGGATTTAGAAGATATCGCAGTGTTTGATGCGGGAGATTTGGATTTTCCTTTTGGAAACACGAAAAAAGTGTTGGAAATGATCAATACTTTTACACAAAATATTGTAAAAGATAACAAAATACCAGTAATGATTGGTGGAGAACACCTAGTTACATTACCTGCTGTAGAAGCAGTACATAAAAAACATAAAAATTTACATCTTTTACACTTTGATGCACATACAGACCTTAGAGAAGATTATATGGGAGAAAAATTATCTCATGCAACGGTTGTAAAGAGAATATGGGATTTTCTTGGAGATGGTAAAGTTTATCAGTTCGGCATAAGATCTGGACAAAAGGAAGAATTTGAATGGGCAAAGAAACATACAAAGTTAACAAAGTTCTCTTGTGCAGGACTTAAAGAAGCCATCAAAGAAATTGGGGATGCACCTGTATATGTAACCATAGATTTAGATATTTTAGATCCTTCTATTTTTTCAGGAACAGGTACGATTGAACCAGGAGGCATATCTTTTCATGAGATGATGCAAGTGATAAAAGAAATAAAAAATTTGAATATTGTAGGCGCTGATGTTGTAGAATTATCTCCTCATTATGATGCAAGTGGTGTTTCGACTGCGGTTGCTTGTAAGATTCTAAGAGAATTAGTGCTCGCAATCTAAGATGAGAAAATATAGTTGTATAATAATAATGCATATAGGAAAACGTATAAGTGATAAAATCGCTTATACGTTTTTGCTAGAACACAAATTCAATGATTTAGTAATATTATTGGGAATGATTCTATTAAAAAGGTGACTCGATGAAATACCTTAGGAGAAGGTGAACAAAATTATAAAGCATATTTACGACAAAATATTTAAGTTCCCGACACTTTATGATATAATATACAAGATATGATTTCCGTGTGATGAGCAGATAGAAAAAACGATTTCCTAAAACACTGAAATTGATACGTATTGTATTGCAAATTTCTAAATGATTAACATGCTTTAGAGAACGATTAATTTTTAAAAGGAGAGTGTATATGAACAAGAACGAAGTGCAAAATGTAAAGATTACAAATGCTGATCCTTCAGCCCTTGGACTATTCGGTCTAGCTATGGTCACACTTGTAGCATCATCACAAAAATTTGGTATTACAGAAGGGGTAGCGTTTATCATTCCATGGGCTATATTTTTAGGAGCTTTTGCCCAACTGTTTGCTTGTATCAATGATTCAAAACGCAATAATGTTTTTGGGACTACAGCTTTTGGCGCATTTGCATTTTTTTGGTTGGGTGTTGCTATGACATGGTTGATCCAATTAGGTGTGTTTGGTGAAAAACTAGTAGCAAATACAGATGTAAAACAATTGGGATTTGCTTTTGTAGGATACTTGATTTTTAGTATATTTATGACCATAGGAGCAATGGAAACACACAAGGTATTATTTATTATTTTTGTTTTAATTGATGGTCTATTTATAGGATTGTCTCTTAGTACGTTTGGCATTATGCCAGAAGTAGCACATGAATTGGCTGCAGTTTCAGAGTTACTTGTATCATTATTTGCATTTTATGGTTCTGCTGCTGCTGTTTTAAATCCTCATTTTGGAAGAGTCGTGCTACCAGTTGGGAAACCATTCGGTATATTTAAAAAACAATAAGAGTATATATAGATTGCATTAAATCGTTTACGTTAGATAAGAGAATACCTTAGTGAAAGAATACTATTTACTTGAAAATAAGCAATGTAATATTTTAATTGAAATGGATATAGTTCAAAATCTAAATATCAAAGAAGAATTATACTAAGGCGTATAAGTTGTTTTGCAACTTATACGGTTTTTACTTTAAAGAATAATCAAAAAAGAAGTTTGGAAATATTGCTTGTGATCTCGATTATTTTCTGCGTTGTTTAATTGCTTACATATTATCAAAATGTTTTTTTCTTATCTATAATGGACATTGTTATATTTTTAAAAAATACTTATAAACAGAAGAAAATTGTGCTATTATATAAAATGAGATGTTAGTTTCAAAAAAGTAAGATAAGTAATTTGTTTATGGAAAAATAAAGGCAGGTGAAAGTGAATATATGGCAACGGTAGAAGATGTCGTAGAAAAGTCGGGGATTTCTAGAAGTACTGTATTTCGATTTTTAAACGGAAATAAAGTAAGAGAAAGTAGTAAAAAGCTTATTATTCAGGCAATGGAAGAATTAAATTATAAAGTAGATGAAATTAATAAACATAGAAATTTTATTATAGAAATTAGCATTTCTCAGAATTATGATGAATTTCAAGGGTTTTCTCAAGTCGTCCAAGGCGTAATGGAAAGTGCTGAAAAATCGGATGTGTTGGTTCAATTAGCCAGACGAGTAGGAAAGCAGATTGATGAAGATTATGCTAAGTGGGATTATAATCAGACAAAAGGCGTGATTGTTGTTGGAAAGAATAAAGAAGATGAGTTGAAAGAAGGAAGAATTCTAGCTGAAAAAGGAATTCCTCACATATTTATTAATAGAGAACTAACAGGTAAAGAAATTAATTTTGTGAGTGTAGATTTAGAAAAAGGTGCTTACGATATTGTTAATTACTTAATTCGAAAAGGACATAGAAAAATTTTAGCTATAGGAAATCCTGATGAATTCTTAGTAGATGAGAATAAGCTGAGTGGATATAAAAAAGCTTTGCGTGATAATGGTATTCCATTGGATGAAAAATTCTTTTACAAAGTTCCTGGTAAAATAGAATGGGAAAATACCGTTAAAAAAGTATTAACCTCTAATGATATACCAGATGCATACTTTGGGCTTTGCGATTCGGATTCTGTTAAATTTATTAGTATTGCCCGTTCGCTAGGATATGAAGTGCCAAGAAATATATCGGTTGTAGGTATGGATAACATAGATATATCTAAATATTCATTTCCTACAGTAACGACAGTAGGGGTCCCATTTAAACAAATGGGAATGGTGTCTGTAGAACAAATGATTCATCTTTTTAATCAAGATTATAGTAATGTAAAAATTGTGTTAGATTATGAACTGATTGAAAGAGATTCTGTAGAAAATATCGAATAATATAAAAACCACATACTTATTGTGGTTTTTATATTATTTTTTTTACGTTACAATACTACATGAATAATACTAAAGTGTCAAATTTAAGAGTGCGATGCAAAAAAGGAGGAAGAAATGTTTCGAAAAATCGTTTTCAAAAATTTGATTTTGAGTAAAGAAGGAAATTTCATTGACATTAAAATGAAATAATAGTATCATTATATTGAATAGACTATGATAAACAAATTCAAATAAAAAATAAAATGGAGGAGAATAAAAAATGGAAATAAGATATGGAGTTAGTCCAAGTGATGCAAAAGCTTATGATACAGAAGTATTGAGAAAAAATTTTTTGATTGACGATCTATTTGTACCAGGAAAATTAAAAATGGTATATAGTCATATTGATCGTATTATAGCTGGAAGTGCATCGCCTGTAGAAGCATTACGCTTAGAAGGTGGAAAAGAACTTGGTGCTGAATATTTTCTTGAAAGAAGAGAACTTGGGATTATTAACATTGGCGCAAAGGGATATGTTACAGTAGATGGAAAGAAAGTGGAATTAAATCCAAGAGATGGTTTATACATAGGAAAAGGCGTAAAAGAAGTAGTGTTTGAAAGTGAAGATCCTGCAAATCCTGCAAAACTTTATTTGAATAGTGCACCAGCACACAAAGCATACCCTATGGTAAAAATCGATATAAAAAAAGCAAATCCTAATCAATTAGGAAGTTTAGAACAATCAAATAAAAGAACAATCTATCAATATATTCATCCATCAGTATGTGAAACTTGTCAGTTACTTATGGGAATGACTGTACTTGAACCAAACAATGTTTGGAATACAATGCCGTGCCATACTCATGATAGAAGAATGGAAGTATATCTATATTTTGATATGAAAGAAGATGCTCGCGTATTTCATATGATGGGCGAAGCAAAAGAAACAAGACATATTATTATGAAAAATGAACAAGCAGTAATTTCTCCGAGCTGGTCAATCCATAGTGGGGTTGGAACTGAAAACTATACATTTATTTGGGGAATGGTTGGAGAAAATCAAGTATTTACAGACATGGATCATATACAAAATTCTGAATTAAGATAATAATTTTAGGAGTGATATTGTATGACTAAAGGATTAGATGATTTTTCATTAGATTTATTTTCATTAAAAGGAAAAGTAGCTATGGTTACAGGTGGAGATAAAGGACTTGGGCAAGCGTATACAATCGCATTAGCTAAAGCAGGTGCAGATATTTTTGTATGTACCCATAGTGATAGAAATTGGGAAGAAATCAGAGAACTAGTTGAAAAAGAAGGTAGAAAAATAGCATTTACTAAAGCAGAACTATCAGAAAAAGAAGAGGCAAAAAAGGCTGTAGGAGAATGTATTAAAGCATACGGTAAAATCGACATTTTAGTAAATAATGCAGGTACAATTCGTAGAGCACCATTACTTGAGTATGATGACAAAGATTGGGAAGATGTAATAAATATTAATCTGAATGCAGTGTATTATCTAAGTCAAGTAGCAGCAAAAAAAATGGTAGAACAAGGAAGTGGTAAGATTATTAATATCGCGTCTATGTTATCCTTTCAAGGAGGTAAATTTGTACCCCCTTATACAGCGAGTAAGCATGGCGTAGCTGGTATTACAAAGGCTTTTGCTAATGAACTAGCAGATAAAAATATTCAAACGAATGCAATTGCGCCAGGATATATAAAAACTGAAAATACAGCACCGATTCGTGCAGATGAAAAAAGAAATCAAGAAATATTATCTAGAATTCCAGCAGGAAAATGGGGCGAGATAAATGATTTAATGGGAACAATTGTGTTCTTAGCTAGCCGAGCATCAGATTATGTTAATGGACATATTTTAGCTGTTGATGGTGGTTGGTTAGTAAGATAAAAAATTTTAAAGAATATGGGGGGAACAAAATGTCAAAGAAAATATTAAGTTTGTTATTGGCAGTACTATTAATCTCAGGTATATTTGCTGGTTGTGCTAGTAAAGAAGAAATTCCTGAAACTGCAAATGAAACTACTGAGAAAAGTGCACAACCCATTGTAATGAAAGTAGGACATACTCATTCTGCTGGTACGCCAAGATATCAATCTTTTGAAAAGTTTAAAGAAATGGTAGAAGAAAGATCAAATGGAGCAATCAAAGTCGAAATTTATCCATCAGGACAGTTAGGTAATGAACAAGAAATGATAGAACAAGCGAAGCTCGGAACTATTCAAGGGGTAAGAGCTGGAAGATTTGATGATGTAGCAACTGAACTTTTGGTATATACAATGCCTTTTTTATTTGATGATGTAGAAAGCTTTCAAAAGGTTACTCGTGGAGAAATAGGAAAGAAAATTGCAAAAGCTGCTGAAAAAAATAACATTATAATCCTTTCAACAGGAGATGCTGGAGGATTTAGAAATATTACAAATAATGTAAGACCCATTAAATCCCCTGAAGATTTAAAAGGGTTAAAAATCAGAACACCTGGTGTTGAAAGCATAATTAAAACGATGGAAACATTTGGAGCAAATCCAGTATCCATTCCTTATGTGGAAACATATATGTCATTAAAAACTGGTGTTGCTGATGGTCAAGAAAACCCTTGTGTAAATATTGAATCGATGAAATTTGATGAAGTTCAAAAATATATGTCAGTGATTGAATATCAAGTTCATCCAGACCCATTTTATGTAAATTTAGAGTGGTTTAATAGCTTAAGTAAAGAAAATCAAGATCTAGTACAAAAAGCTGCTGAGGATATGACAAGTATTAGTGATGAAATGACAACAAAAGCAAATGTAGAAGCACTTGAAAAAATAAAAGCCAATTTAGAAGTAAATGTACTAACAGATGAAGAAAAAGAAAAGTTTAAAGAATTAGCAAAACCAGTATATGATTATTTTGTTAATGAAAAAGGTTATTTTACGCAAGAATTAATTGATGAAATTAAGGCTCAATAAAGAAATATATTAAATACATGGAGATGCACTATATCTCCATGTATGTTAAATGGTGTTTTATTATGTACATAAGAGGGTGACAATTTGGATAAATTTGATGCTTGTTTAACAAAAATTATTTCATGGAGTTGTATATTTTTGATGGGCCTATTAACTATATTTGTGATTACATCAGTATTTTTAAGATATGTATGCTCAATTTCTTTTGTTTGGGCAGAAGAATTAATTACGTTTTTATTTTTAGCGACGACTTATTTTGGACTGGTTATTGGGGTAAGAGACAATGAACATATTTGTATAGCGTTCTTGTCAGAAAAATTAAATGGAAAAGGCAAAACAGTATTAGGTATTTTAATCGGAATTGTTATAATATTTGTTCAAATTATTATAGTGAAAGAATCTATACATTGGATTGATCAAGTCGGGAATGTTTTATCACCAGGACTTAGGATACCCAATAAATACATTTATTATATGATGCCAACGAGTTGTATTTTAGTGGTTGTTTATGAAATCATAAAAATCAAAAACTTGATTGTAAATAGTAAAGAAATACAGAAAATATTCATGGAAATCGGACGAAGCAACTAATGTAGGAAATATTATGTTGGAGGTTTTGATATATGGAAGCAATCTATTTGTTTATGCTGTTTATTCTTTTTACTGGAGTAGGGGTTCCGATCTGCTATTCGTTAGGAATTTCAAGTATATTATATTTGGTCTTCACAAATCCTAGTTTTTTGATGATGCTTCCTCAACGGATTTGGGCAGGTACAAATATCTATGTTATGATAGCCCTTCCTTTATTTATTTTAGCAGGTGAATTAATGAATAGAGGTGGAATAACACAAAGAATTATTAATTTTAGTCTGTATGCAGTAAAGCCCATCAAAGGTGGTTTAGGAGAGGTTAACATTTTTGCAAGTATGATTTTTGGAGGAATATCTGGATCATCTGTTGCTGATACTTCTGCGATTGGATCTGTTTTAATTCCACAAATGATAAAAAAAGGATACAGTAAAGGATTTGCAACAGGTGTTACTGTAGCATCCTCTACTATGGGAATGATTATTCCACCAAGTGTTCCGATGCTTACCTATTCAATGATTTCAGGAGCATCTGTAGGGGGATTGTTTTTAGCTGGATTAATTCCTGGTGCTTTAATTGGTATATCGCAAATTATTATATCTATGTATATTTCAAAAAAAAGAAGCTATTTATTAGATATAGAGGAAGAAGTAAAAGGGAAAAAATTATTTCATGTGGCTAAAGAGGGCGTATTGGCACTTATTATGCCAGTGTTAATTGTTGTAAGCATATCTTTTGGAATTGCAACTGCAAGTGAATCTGCAGGCATTGCGGTATTTTATGCATTTATTGTTGGATTTTTTGTTTATAAAGAAATTAAATTAGCTGATTTACCTCAAATATTAAGAAAAACAACGCTTTCTTCAAGCTCAGTTATGATTGTTATTGGTTTTTCAATGATATTTAGCTGGGTTTTAGCAATGATTAAATTTCCTTATATGGTGGCAGGATTTTTTACAGGACTAGATGTAAACGTTTTCTGGATATTATTATTATTGGATCTATTTATCTTGTTTATTGGAATGTTTGTAGATGTTACGCCTGCTTTGTTATTAGTAACACCAATATTGTTGCCTGTGATGCAAGCTTTAGGGGTAAATCCGTTGCAATTTGGGTCAATACTGATCGTTGGATTGGCAATTGGATTGGTAACACCACCTTTAGGGATGTGCCTAAATGCATGTACGAAAATATGTGATATTTCTATTATAGATATTTTTAAAAATGCCCTTCCTTTTTTGATATGCAATATAGTAATATTATTATTAGTTACTTTTGTGCCAGAAATTTCATTATGGCTACCTAGATTGGCAGGATTAATGTAAGTATTTTGGTGTGATAGTAGTATATCTATTTGGTTTTATTTTATATTTTTGACAAATGAGTGGAAATTCTTGATTATATATTGACATGTTGGTGGGAGCTATGTTAATCTATGGTAGAAAATAGAATATGGGTACCTTTAACTCGGTCCAGAGAGGCTGAAAAGGATAGTTGATGAACATATAAAATGCTCATATTTGTATGCATTGATATTTTATGTATATAAACCTTTGGCCTCTGGCAGAAGGTTTTTTTATTGTTACTAAGATTAATCTATCAATAAAATAGTATAGGGGATTTTATGGAAATAATAAATAAAAGGGGTAAAATAATAGTAGCGGAAAGGAGTTATTATGAAGACTTTACTTAAAGGAGGATGGGTGGTTGACCCATCTCAGAATATGAATGAAGTTTTAGATATACTGATTAAGGATGGAAAAATTGAAAAAATAGAAAAGGATATCGCAAATGAAAATCACAAAGTGATGGATGCACGTGGGAAATATATTCTACCGGGCCTTATAGATATGCATGTACATTTTCGTGAGCCAGGGTTTGAAAAGAAAGAGACTATTGAAACGGGCGCTTTAGCTGCAGTAGCTGGAGGATTTAGTAGTGTTGTGTGTATGCCGAATACCAATCCTGTAATTGACAATATAGAGACGATAGATTTTATTAGAAAAAAGGCTGATCGTGCTGCTTGTAATGTGTATATGATGGGAAGTATCACGAAAAATTTAGATGGCATAGAGATGAGTCCTTATGAAAAAATGCTAGAAATGGGTATTTTAGGAATTACAGACGATGGTAAGACTGTAATGAATGCAAAAGTTATGTATGAAGCAATGGAGAAAGCAAAAGAACTTGATTTACTCATAAGTACCCATTGTGAAGATGCAAATCTTGTGTATGATCGTTCAATTCATAGAGGGGAAATATCTAAGCAATTAAATTTAGAAGGAATTCCTCCGTTAGCAGAAGAAGTGATTATACTTAGGGATATTTTTTTAGCAGAAAAAACAGGAGCTAAGATTCATATTCAGCATATCTCTACAAAAAGAGGGGTAGAACTTGTAAGAGAAGCAAAAGAAAAAGGGATAAGGGTATCTTGTGAAGCAACACCCCATCATTTTACTTTAACAGATGAAGAAATTTTGAGGCAGGGAAGCAATGCAAAGATGAGTCCGCCGTTAAGAAGCCGTGAGGATGTAGAGGCTGTTATACAAGGTTTAATAGATGGAACTATTGATGTTATTGCAACAGATCATGCACCCCATACAAAAGAAGATAAAGATAAAAATATAGTAGAAGCTGCCAATGGGATTGTTGGACTTGAAGCAGCCCTAGGAATTTCTTTAACAGAATTAGTACATAAAGGGAATCTATCACTAGAAGATTTAGTAAAAAAACTTAGTGTAACGCCTGCACAATTATTAAATATTCAAAAGGGAACATTGAAAACGGGAACTGATGCGGATATTACAGTGGTTGATTTGGAAAAGGAATGGGTTGTTGATAAAAATCAGTTTTACTCTAAAGGATGTAATACACCTTTTGATGGATTGAAATTAAAGGGCAAGGCAGTTATGACAATGGTTTGTGGAGAAGTTAAATATATAGAAAGCTAAAAAGAGTCCTATGCATGATGCATAGGACTCTTTTTAAAAATAGTAAAAGTTACCATATTGCTACTAGGATTAGAAACCATAGTAAAAGACTTGTACCGCTAACAAATTGAGTTGATGGAGAGGATTGACGGCTATTTCTTCGGTAGAAAGAAGCATTACTGGAAGTTAATATACTTTTTACATTTGCGATTCTTTTTCTATTTACATCTGTCACAAAACCTTGCATTTGAGATAAAGCATCAAGATTATTAATATGCTGATTAAGAACATCTTCTGAAACTTCATTTTTTACTCTGCCTATTTCTCTATAAATAACTCTTTCTGGTTGGTTGCCATATTCTTGCATGAATGCATCAAATTGAGCCATTTGTTCATCTTTTAATACAAATCCATTAATCATACTAGGAAAGTTATTTTTTAAATTTCTATTCATTTTCATTTCACCTCCGTTAAATTTGTTTCTTTGCAATAACATACTATGTCCAATTTTTAAATTTGTGCGTAATTTTTAAAATATATAAAAAAATATGTAAAAGTTATTGACATATGCCCTAAATAGGCCTACAATATAAGTAAATAGCATATGCTAAAAATAAAAAGGAGATGTTTATATGCCAAGATTAGATGGAAGAGGACCAAATGGTATGGGATCAGGTACTGGAAGAAAAAGAGGGCATTGCAACGTTGTAGATGGAAGTGTCTATGGTTACGGCAGAGGTTTAGGGATTTGTAGATGGATGGAAAATAGTACTTTAAGTGAAGAAGAATTATTAGAAAAACAAAAGACAATATTAGAAAATCAACTCCATGCAGTAAAAGATAAACTAAACAATAATAAAAATACTGGTAATCGTAAATAATGAATGATAAAATGATAGGGATTGAATTTCACACCCTATCATTTTATGATTAAAAAAATACAACTTTGCAACAAATTCAAGCAATGAAAATTTTAAAAGGTTGTGGAAATTTTTTATGCAAGGAGATGTGCATATGCCAAGACCCAAAAAATGGAGAAGAGTAGCGAGTATCCCAAAGACAAAAGTTTTTGGACCTTTTGATGATGATAAAGAACAAAAGGATATTGTTATTATGAATGTAGAGGAATTTGAAAGTATAAGGCTAATGGATCTTAAAGGGTTAGATCAATCAGAATGTGCAAAAAAAATGGCCGTTGCAAGGACTACTTTTCAAAGAATTTACAAAGATGCAAAGAGAAAAATGGCAGATGTAGTGGTAAATGGTAAGGTTTTAAAAATTGAAGGTGGTAATTACGCCTTGAATCAATGTTGTATAAAATGTGAAAATTGTGGATTTATATGGAATAAGCGATATGAAGAAGGTAATAATCAATATAAGTGTCCAAAATGTGGGTATGAAGATAAACATGATTGTATGGAAAACGAATTTATGGAAATATGCAGAGATTGTAAAAGACATAGACATAGAGGAAAATAAAAAATATTCATTTTTAGAGAAATAGGAATGATGTAATTTTATTAAAATGAAAAAATAGATATTATAAAAAAATAATAAGTTTATTTAATTGCATCTATTCCCTTGACAATTTTGTCATATTACAGTTAAAATAGAGTGTGAAAACATAAAAAATGTAAATTGAAAAGCGAAGAAAAGGATAGTAATAAAAAGAATTATGTATACAGAGAAATAATCATTTGGTGAGAGATTATGACGAACCTTTTTATGAAAATCGCCTTGGAGCTGGAAATTTGAACCATGAGTAAAATTTCACGCAGACATGCGTTAAGATGTGTTGAGAGATAAGGTGTTTTACATCTTATAATCAGGGTGGTACCGCGGTTTATTCGTCCCTAAGTGTTTACTTAGGGACTTTTTAATATGTTAAAAATGATGAACGAAAGGATGAGAGATATGGAAAAATTTAAGGCATTATCAGATTTACCAATTGCGAAGTGCCAAAATGAAATTTCAGATTTTTGGGATAACAATAATATCCTTGATAAATGTGTTGAAACAAGAAAAGGAGAAAAATCATTTGTATTCTTTGAAGGACCTCCTACTGCAAATGGAAGACCAGGCATTCATCACGTAATTGCAAGAACACTTAAAGACTCTGTTTGTAGATATAAGACGATGACAGGGCACCAAGTAAAAAGAAAAGCAGGGTGGGATACCCATGGGTTACCTGTTGAGATTGAAGTAGAAAAACAATTAAAATTATCAAGTAAACAAGAGATTGAAAACTATGGCATTGATAAATTTAATGAAAAATGTCGTGAGTCTGTATTTTCCTATGAAAAACAATGGAGAGAAATGACCAGACGAATGGGCTATATGATTGATTTAGATAATCCATATATTACACTAGATAATGATTATATTGAATCTGTATGGTGGATTTTAAATAAATTTTTTAAAGAAGATTATCTTTATGAGGGTCATAAGATCCTCCCATATTGTCCTAGATGTGGAACGGGCTTAGCTTCTCATGAAGTAGCACAAGGATATAAAGAAATTAAATCAAATACCGTCATCGCTGCTTTTAAAAGGAAAGATATAGAGGAATATTTCCTAGTATGGACCACTACACCATGGACATTATCAGCAAACGTTGCTTTAGCTGTACATCCTGAAGAGACTTACTTAAGAGTAAAATCACAAGGAAATGTATTTTATGTAGTAAAACAATTAGCAAACAAAGTTCTTGGAGACGATTATGAAGTATTAGAAGCATTAAAAGGAAAAGATTTAGAAAATATAGAGTATGAGCAGATTATGCCTTTTGTAAAACCTGATAAGAAAGCATTCTTTGTAACGGTTGCAGATTATGTAACAACGGATGACGGAACAGGTATTGTTCACATTGCCCCAGCTTTTGGAGAAGATGACTATCAAGTAGGTAGAAAATATGATCTTCCTGTGCTTCAGCCTGTGAATGAAGAAGGAAAATATATTGCTACCCCTTGGGAAGGAAAATTTGTAATGGACCCTGAGGTAGATATTGATATTATTAAGTGGCTCCACGCAGAAGGAAAATTATTCAAAAAAGAAAAAGTAGCACATAATTATCCACACTGTTGGAGATGTTCAACACCACTTATATACTATGCAAAACCAAGCTGGTATATAGAAATAACAAAGCTTAAAGATAAGCTTATTGAAAATAATAATACAGTGAATTGGTATCCAGATTATGTAGGAGAAAAAAGATTTGGAAATTGGTTAGAAAATCTAAATGATTGGGCAATATCTAGAACACGTTATTGGGGTACACCACTAAATATTTGGAGATGTGAATGTGGACATATTGATTCTGTTGGGTCAAGAAAAGAATTAATTGAAAAAGCAATAGAGAATATTGATGAATCTATAGAACTTCATAGACCTTATGTGGATGACATCCATTTTAAATGTGAAAAATGTGGTGGAGTTATGACAAGGGTTAAAGAAGTTATTGATTGCTGGTTTGATAGTGGTGCAATGCCTTATGCACAACATCATTATCCATTTGAAAACAAAGAAAACTTTGATGAATTATTCCCAGCAGACTATATTTGTGAAGGAATTGACCAAACCCGTGGATGGTTCTATTCATTACTTGCTATTTCAACTTTTGTTAAAGGTGTGTCTCCTTATAAAAATGTATTGGTAAATGATTTGATCCTTGATAAAGAGGGAAGAAAAATGTCAAAATCAAAAGGAAATACGGTTGATCCATTTGAGCTTTTTGATAAATATGGCGCAGATATACTAAGATGGTATCTACTTTATGTATCTCCTGCATGGACACCAACAAGATTTGATATTGATGGACTCAAAGAAGTACAAAGCAAGTTCTTTGGAACGATTAAGAATGTTTATAATTTCTTTACCCTTTATGCAAACACAGATGAAATCAATCCTAAGGAATTCTTTGTACCCTATAATGAGCGTCCAGAACTTGATAGATGGATTTTATCAAAATATAATAATTTGGCCAAAGAAGTAAAATCAGAACTAGAGATTTTTGATCTAACAAAAGCAGTAAGAAAAATCCAAGATTTTGTAAATGAAGATTTATCAAACTGGTATATTAGACGTGCACGTCGTCGTTTCTGGGCTACAGAGCTTACAGCTGATAAAAAGGCAGTGTACAATACTACGTATGAAATATTAGTAGGGATTTCAAAAATGGTAGCACCATTTGCGCCGTTCTTATCAGAAGAGATGTACCAGAATCTAACAGGAGAAGTTTCTGTACATTTAGCATACTATCCTGAAGTAGAGGAAGCTCTAATTGATGAAAAAGTCGAAATACGAATGGATTTGGTAAGAGATTTAGTAGGATTAGGACGTGCTGCAAGAGAAAAAGCAAAAATTAAAGTACGCCAACCTGTTAGAGAAATACTTATAGATGGAAAATACGAAGCTTTAATTGCTGATTTAGTACCACTTATGAAAGAAGAATTAAATGTAAAAGAAGTTGTTTTTGAACAATCATTAAATAATTTTATGAACTTTAGCCTAAAGCCTAATTTCAAAGTAGCAGGTCCAATATTGGGTTCGAAAATAAAACTTTTTGGAAAAGCTTTAGCTAATATAGATGCATCCGTTGTTGTACCAAAGCTTGAATTAGGAGAAACTGTAGATTTAAAATTAGAGGAAGAAACATTTGAAATCTCAAAAGAGCATGTATTAATCAATATAGCTGCAAAAGAAGGTTTTACGGTTGAAATGATGAATAATCTGTTTGTAATATTGGATACAACCCTAACACAAGACTTAATAAATGAGGGTTATGCCAGAGAATTTATTTCTAAAGTGCAGCAAATGCGTAAAAATAATGGATATGAAATGATGGATAGAATACGCATCTACTTTGATGGTGATGAAGAAATTACAAAAGCGGTAAGTACGCATAAAGATTATATCATGCAAGAAACCCTAGGAGAAAGCATTGAAAGCGTAGAGAACGATAGCTATGAAAAACAAAATTTAAATGGACATGAAACAGGTATTGTATTAAAACGAATATAAAGAAGAAAAAAATCAGCCTTTTGGCTGATTTTTTCTGTTTAATAAGAAGATTTATCAAGAGCTGTAATGATTTGTAGAGGCGGCTTATTATTCACAATACCTACTGCATATATCGTATAGTACCTATTTAGTTTGATTAATTGGTTTGGAGCATTGAGAACTACTTTATTGGTACCTGCTAATCGAAGTTGTAGCGTGAGGTTTCCAGGAGATACCATTAAATTAGGGCTGATCTCTCTAAATTCAATATTTCTAAAAAGAATGGTTCCATCAGATAATGTAAGGTCGACCATAGGCGCATTTGGAGATAAATGAACAAATTTTAATTGAGATTTACCTGGTAGTAGAGGAGAAGCAGTATCGGGTATAATAAGCGGTTTAATATTCTGTAATGTTCCTGTGGCAGCTACTGTATAACTTGCATTGGGCAGTACATCTATACTTGTATTGATCACGGGATTTGTGGTTGCTCCAGATGGGAATACTAAAATCGTATATTTACCAGGAACAAGGGACAAATATTTTGTAAATTCCTTATATTTCAAGTCTTTTGCAATTAATTTTCCATTTGCGTATACATCAACGCCAGGGGCATTCGGAGATGCATGAAATACCCTTACATAGGATGGCATAACTGGATTTGGGTAATAATATTGCATGTAAGGACTATAGTACATGTTTTATCAACACCTTTCTTTCATATCTACCATATTATATGAAAAAATGGATTGTTTTGTTACAATGAAATAGACTACTTACTATGAATAAAGTATAGTAGTCTATCCTATGCATGGCTATTTAAAAATCTGAACAAATTTAATAGAATAAATATCACACATTAAGTAATCATCGGTTTGAGGTTCTTGAAGAACAATGTAACTGATTCCGACATCAACCAGTGTACCTTCACGGTCAACCAGCATAGTAGTACCAATTAAGAATTCTACTTTCACATATTCGCCAATGTGTGTTCTGAGATACCCCTGTGTGTAGTTGATATCATCTTGTACAGGTAGACGAGGTTCGATTTCAAAATTTGGTGGCAGTTGGTTAATAGGTGGTGCTGGCATAGGTTCAGGAGGTTGTGTTTTGCTAGGCATGCTAGGCATAGGTGGATACATAGGCATCATTGAGTAATAATTTGGATAAAAATCGTTAAACATAAATCATATCCCCTTTCATAATACTGATTTTAAAGCAAAATTTAAGTTTGTGCATAAAGTTCTGTTGGATTATAGAAACAATGCTGTGTGACTTTTACTTGAAAACTTCCTGTGCCGTTATAGGGAAATGCATAAGGGCAAGAAGGTTTAAAAGGATTAAAATACCATAGTGAATAGCCAATTGTAAATAGCCTGTTACCTGCGAGGGCCCAATCAGCTATATCATAATGGATTTGTTCAGGTGGACTTGCCCAAATGGTCTGAGGGTTGCTTTTTCCACCTAGAACAGAGCGGACACAATCAAATTGACCCTGTTGATAGATTACTTTTCTGATATCTCCTTGATTAACTCGTTGGTATTCCCCATAAGGAACTCTTACTCTATTCATAATAACAGTGGCAACGCCTTTCATGCCATTTTCACCTTCACCACCAGCTTCACACTTAATAATTCTTGCCAATAATTCTCTGTCGGAATAAGCCATTTGTTATTCACCTCATTTTTATTGCTGATACTATTAATCTATGCAGATCTTTCAAAAATGCTACTAAATATTTAAAAGAATTTGGTTTAAGCATTGAAAAAATTTTAAAAATAGTGTATTTTTAAATATACCTATAAGATTTATTACGCAAGCTTCTGAAAGCTTTTATTTCAAGAACTTTTATTTATGCTATGCGATAATTGACTATAGGGTATAATATATTTGTTAGATGATAGATTATACACAAATCTTTTGAAATAGAAGATAAAAAGGTGAATGAAGTTTGACTTTTATGGAATAAGAAAAGGAGAAATAGACTATGGAGAAAGTGTTTAACAATTTTGGATTTAAAGATTTTATTTTGAAAAACCTTGAAAAAAATCATATCATCAATCCTTCATCGATACAAGCAGAAACGTTTCCACTAACGAGAAAAGGAAAAGATGTGATTGGAAAAGCAAAAACAGGAACAGGAAAAACATTGGCATACTTATTGCCTATGATCGAAAAAATTGATCCTTCTAAAAAAGATTTACAAATGCTTGTATTAGCACCAAGTAGAGAATTGAGCCTTCAGATTGAACGTGAGGCGAAGCGGATGACAGAAGGGACAGAAATTCTTGTAGATACAGTTGTAGAAGGAATGGATATAAAGAGGCAACTAGATAAATTAAAGAAAAAACCCCATATGATTGTTGCCACACCTGGAAGATTGGTCCATATTATGGGATTAAAAAAGATTAAAATACATCATGTAAAAACCATTGCATTAGATGAAGTCGATCAAATATTACAACAAGGTTTACAAGATAAGATTCATGCGATTGTGAAAAGCACTTTGAAAGATAGACAAATTTTAAGTTTTTCTGCAACCATTTCAGAGCAAGCAAAAAACGTATTGAATGACATGATGGAAAATCCAGTATTCATAAACTTAGATCATATAAAACCAATTCCTTCAAAGATAGAACATGAATATATTGTGAGCAAAGCACCAAAGAAAACAGAAACCTTAGCGATGTTTTTAAAAACCATAAAACCTGCTAAAAGCTTGGTGTTTATTAACAAAAATCAAAATGTAGAAAGATTTGTAAAAGAATTAAAGGAATTAGGCTTTTCTGTTGGAGGGATACAGACAAGAAGCAAAAACCAAGAAAGACAAAACTTGTTAACCTCTTTCAATAACGGAAAATTAAAGATATTAGTTACAACAGATTTATTTACAAGAGGCATGGATTTTAGGGAAGTTAGCCATATATTCAATATGGATTTACCATTGAATAAAATAGATTATTTACATCGGGCAGGGCGTACAGGAAGAATACATAATAGTGGTGTGGTCATTAACATTGTAAGAGATAAAGAAAAATTTATTTTATATAAGATGATGAAACAATTAAATATAGAAGTGAATCCTATAGAAATTATGAATGAAAAAATTGTTCAAGTGAAACAATTCATTCAACAAAAAAAGAATAAATCTTAAAGATAAAGTTTATAAGTATTTAAAAAAGTGTATCATATATAAAAAAAGGGATGATCAGATGAATGGACAAGAGATGTTAACTTATAAAAACTGGGCTGTTGCTGGGGATGTACTAAACCCTTCAAAATATGCTTATAAAATAAAAAACAGATTAACAGATGCAGGATATAAGGTATTGTTAGTAAATCCAAGAGGGAAAAGTGAAGAAGTATTTTCAGATCTTAAAGAAATAAAGGAAAAGGTAGATGTTATTGACCTTTGTATCAATCCACATGTAGGCATAAAAATTATGAAAGAAGCATATACATTAGGAATCAATAAAGTTTTAATACAACCAGGAGCTGAAAGCGAAGAAATTCTTTCCTTTTGTAAAGAGAAAGATATAGCGTATATTACAAGTTGCGTATTAGTTGAATTAGCCCAAAAAGGAATGTAAAATATAAACAGAGGAACAAAATTGTTCCTCTGTTTATGAGTGGTATTAGCTCGATATTGAAAGTGAAGGATTATAAGCGTTCATCATGGTACGATCGAATAGATATAAATAAGAGGTGAAAAGGAAAATGATTAGCTATTCTGAAATTACTTTTAGACTTGTGCTTGCAAGTATTTTAGGCGGATTAATTGGATTAGAAAGAGAATCGAATAATCGACCCGCAGGACTTAGAACCCATATTTTAGTTACCATAGGGGCTGCGCTTGTTATGCTCATATCCATGTATGGATTTGATGGGTTAGGGGAGAATGGTTCTGGTGGAGAGCCAGCAAGATTGGCAGCACAAGTAGTGAGTGGTATTGGTTTTTTAGGTGCAGGAACTATTCTAAGGCAGGGAAATTCTATTCATGGATTAACGACTGCTGCAAGCTTATGGGTTTGTGGATGTATAGGTTTAGCTATAGGAAATGGATACTACTTAGGGGGATTGATTACTGCAGGAATTGTATTATTCTCTCTGATTAGTTTGGGTTTTTTTGAGAAAAGTGTATTTAAAAATAAGTATAAAACGCTACATGTAATATGCGCTGAAAGACCAGGGTTAATTGGAGAAATAGGCACTTTACTTGGCAAAAATAGTATTACGATAAAAGATATAAAAATGGAACCTTTTGAAGAGGATGTAGATTTGCATATAGATATTACGATAAAAATTCCAAGCAAATTTTCACCAGAAGGACTCTTTGGAAGTATGGCTAAAATAGAAGGGGTAAAAAGTGCAGGATGGGAAGGGGATTTGGAATAATTAATCATGCTGTATGCTAAAAATTTGAGATGCGGAAGAAGGAATTTTATGAAATATGATAAGATATTACCGATTTTAGCTGGAATGATTACTGCTATTGTATTTGGATTTTCATTTTTATTTACTAAAGAAGCATTAGTTGCGATCGCGCCTTTTGATTTATTGAGCTTTCGATTTGGGACGGCCACTTTGGTACTCATATTTTTAAGATTTATGGGAATCATAAAAACCAATTATAAAGATAAAAATTTGAAAGTATTATTCATATTGGCTTTATTTCAACCTGTTTTATATTTTATATTTGAAATAATGGGGTTAAGTAGAACTACAACTTCAGAAGCGGGTATTATGATGTCTTTAATTCCTATCATCGTAACATGTTTAGCAAGCGTATTTTTAAAAGAGATTCCATCTAAACCCCAAGTTCTTTCTATCTTTCTATCTTTAATAGGCGTATTTATTGTTATATTGATGAAAGATATTTACACAAGTGGTAGTTTATTGGGAATACTTTTTCTAATAGGCGCTGTTCTTTGTGCGGCTACACTGAATATCCTTTCTAGGAAATTATCTATAGAATTTAAACCAGTTGAAATAACATTTTTTATGATGTGTACAGGCGCCATATTTTTTAATGGGTTTTCTTTCATCAATCATGGAATAAAGGGAGATCTTACAAATGTTTTTATGCTCTTTGGGGATACAAAAGTAATTATAGCTATTTTATATTTAGGGGTATTATCTTCTGTTGTCGCATTTTTCCTTACTAATTACAATTTAGCAAAGCTAGAAGCTTCAAGGGCTGCTGTTTTTGCAAATTTAACAACAGTAATTTCAGTGATCGCAGGGGTTTTTATTAGAAAAGAATCTTTTACAATTTATCAATTTGTGGGTACGTGCATGATTTTATTAGGCGTTTGGGGGACAAACTATTATGGAGAAAAGAAGGAAAAATTATCAAGTAATAGGGATGTTATTATAGAATAGGGATATAGATTAGACTATGGAAAAATATTGTGTTATGATAAGAAATGAGAAAAAATAATAAAAAAAAGGAGAAATTCAATGAATAAACAAATTTTAGCTACTGTAAATGGAAGTGAAATCACAAAAGAAGAGTTAGAGTTAATTGTAAAGCATGCACCGCAACAACAACAAATGCAATTAAATACCTTAGCAGGTAAAAAATATTTATTAAATGAAATGATTACACAACAAATTCTTTTCTTAGATGCAAAAGAGAAAGGATTAGATCAAGATGAAGCTTATCTGAAAGAACTAAAATCTGTAGAAGAAAATTTACTAAAGCAATATGCTGTTAAAAAATTATTAGAGGATATAAAAGTAGAAGAAAATGAAGTAAAGGAATATTATGAAAAAAATAATGAGCAATTTGTAGCAGGGGATTCTGCTAAAGCTAAACATATATTGATCAAAGATGAAGAAAAAGCAAAAGAAGTTTTAAAAGAGTTAAAGGATGGAAAGAACTTTGAAGAAGCAGCAAAAGAATATTCTGAGTGTCCATCTAAAACAAATGGAGGAGATTTGGGATATTTTGAAAAAGGAAATATGGTACCTGAATTTGAGGCAGCTGCTTTTGCATTAGAAATTGGTGCAATCAGTGACTTAGTTAAAACACAATTTGGATATCATATTATTAAAGTGGAAGATAGAAAAGAAGCGAGTGTAATGCCTTTTGAAAAAGTACAAGATCAAATCAAAGATTACATATTGAAAAATAAACAAAATGAGAAGTTTAAAGGATATACAGATGGCATTAGAGCCCAATACGAGATTACTACAAATGAAGAATTATTAAAATAAAAACAAGGGCCAAAATAATTGGCCCTTAAAAAAACAATAAAAGGAGGGAATATGATGGCTAGTAATTGCTCTTTTGATGTTGTTTCAGAAGTGAATTTACAAGAAGTAGAAAATGCGGTGAATCAAGCGAAAAAAGAAATAGCCCAAAGATACGACTTTAAAGGAAGTAAGGCTGAAATCAAATGGGATAAGGAAGATATTAAGATTTTAGCAGAAGATGATTTTAGAGTGAAAAGCATTATAGATGTGCTTCAAGATAAAATGGTAAAACGAAGTGTATCCATAAAATCTTTGAAATATGAAAAAATGGATACTTCTGGTGGTATGGTGCGCCAAGTTATAAAAATTCAAATGGGCATATCCAAAGAAAAAAGCAAAGAGATTATATCGGCAATAAAAGAATCTAAATTAAAAATACAAGCTCAAATTATGGATGATAAAGTAAGGATCACAAGTAAAAAAATAGATAGTTTGCAAGAAGTAATGCAAATGCTTAAGGAAAAAGATTTTGATGTAGCACTACAATTTACAAATTATCGTTCATAAAAAGAAGTTCCTAAATATTAGGGACTTTTTTGAATGTTATTTTTCTAGGGGGTTATTTAAATACAAGATGCAAGCGTTTAGAAGATGAAAAGTTTGTTAAGAATAAAGAATAAAGATTATTATAGACGATCTAGTTACTTCAGTATATAATGATAATACGAATAGGAGAGTGGGGACAGACATGGAAGATAAAAAAATTGTGACGTTTGCAGATGAAGAAGGTAAAAAAAATGATTTTGAAGTAGTAGATGTGCTAAACATAGAAGAAGACAAATATGCACTACTAGCACCTGTTGGAGAAGAAGATGATGCGTATGTTTATAAAATTATTGAAGTAGATGGAAAAGAAGAATACATACCGATAGAAGATGATGATGAATTTGCACGTGTATCAGAAGAATATGAATCTTATTTTGGAGAAGAATAGACCTTAGTGGAAAACTTGCACTAAGGTTTTCCTATATCTAAATAGAACATAAGGAGTCGTTTAAATGAAGAATAAAATTGATTTGAAAAGCTGTACTATAGAAGAATTAGAAGTTTTTCTGGAAAATATCGGAGAAAAGAAATTTAGAGCAACACAGATTTTTGGATGGATTCATAAGGGTATTGAAAATATAGATGAAATGACCAATCTTTCTAAGCTTTTGAGAGAAAAGCTAAAAGAAAAAGCAAACATAGGATTATTAAAAATAGAAAATGTATTGATATCAAAAATGGATGGAACAAGAAAATATCTATTTGTGTTAGAGGATGGAAATATTATAGAAAGTGTATTGATGAAATATAAACATGGCAATTCGATTTGTGTATCTTCCCAGGTAGGATGTAAAATGGGGTGTAAATTTTGTGCTTCAACGACTGATGGCGTTATAAGGAATTTGCATGCTGGAGAGATATTAGATCAAGTTTTAGTCATACAAAAAGATATCAGAGAGAGAATTTCAAACATTGTATTAATGGGAAGTGGAGAGCCCTTTGACAATTATGAGGAGGTATTAAAGTTCCTTGATATTGTCAATCATCCAGAAGGTTTGAATGTAGGACTTAGAAATATAACCATTTCCACCTGTGGACTTGTACCACAAATATTAGACTTTGCAAATAAAAAACCACAAGTTACGCTTGCCATTTCCCTACATGCGCCAAATGATGCATTAAGAAGTCAAATGATGCCTATTAATCGTAAATATCCATTAGATCAATTGTTTGAAGCCTGCAAAGCGTATACAAATAAAACCAATAAACGAATTACTTTTGAATATGCTTTGATTCAAGATGTGAATGATACGCAAGAACATGCGAAAGAGTTAGCAGGAAAAATCAAAAAAATATTGTGCCATGTCAACTTAATTCCACTTAATGAAGTAGATGAAAGTACATATAAAACAACAAAGACAGATCGGGTGAAAAATTTCCAGAAAACATTAAAACTGCAAGGTATTGAAGCCACTATAAGAAGAGAATTGGGAAGTGATATTGAGGCGGCTTGTGGACAATTGAGAAGGAGATATATGAAAGAAAAAAGAAATGAGAGCAATACAGAAGAATAGAAATTTCAAATAAATAGAAGTTACTGATATTTTAGGAGGAATTTAGCATAATGTGTAGAATTCATAATACAATATCCATTTTAATAACATAAAACTCAAAATTCCAAAGGAGGAAATAGCAATGGTTAAATTGATTACCGGAGGAAAAGGAACAGGAAAAACAACAAAGATGATTGAGATGGCGAATCATCTCGTTGATATGGAACATGGGAATGTTGTATTTTTAGATAAGGATAAGAAAGCGATGTATGCGTTAAAACATGAAGTTCGGTTTATTTCTTTAGATGAATATCCTATAGAAGATATAAAAGGTTTTATAGGATTTTTATGCGGCGTTATTTCTAGAGATCATGATATAGAGACATTTTTTATTGATGGCTTGCTGAAAGTGAAAAATGTTGAACGCGTAGATCTACAGGATTTTGTAACAGAATTAGAAAAGCTTTCTGAAAGATTTGAGATTAAATTTGTGTTGAGCGTCAGCTGTGAATTAAACCAATTGCCTGATGCATTAAGAAAATATGATAGGGTATAAAAACAGGGATAAACCCTGTTTTTTACTATGTATAAGAAATTATAAAATAAACGTTTATTTTGATAAAAATCGGTTATACTACTTGAAGTATAAAGTTATACATTAAAATTTTTGCGTATTAGGAGGAATTAAAGGAATGAAACAAGGAACAGTAAAGTGGTTTAACAATGAAAAAGGATTTGGATTTATTGAAGTACCTGATGAAGGAGATGTCTTTGTACATTTTTCAGCAATTACTGGCGGAGGCTTTAAATCTTTAGAAGAAGGGCAGAAAGTCGAATTTGAAATTGTTGAAGGTGAGCGTGGACCGCAGGCTGCCAATTTGGTTAGACTATAAAATAAAAAATCTCTACACGTAAAAAATTAAAATGTACCCTATAGAGTAGACATTAAAAAAAGTCTACCCTGTAGGGTATTTTTATGTATAATAGAAAAAAACAAGAATGGTGGAAGATAAA
>NZ_SLWV01000011.1 GCF_004345705.1 Marinisporobacter balticus | reverse complement strand
GGATCTAAAAAAGATGACTCCTGTTCAATACAGAAATCATCTTCTTAATGTAGCATAGGCTTTTTTAAATTGTCCTTGACAAAGGGTACATTTTATTATTTTATAGGAATATATAATATATATTCAGTTCTGTTTCTTTTGATACTACATCCTTACTAAATATTTTTATCCCTCAATAATGATTTCATTTAAATACTATCACTGCCTCTTTAAAATTTATTTGCACACATCAATCCATGTACCATTCGTTACTTCTTCTAATTTTTCAACAGTTATTTTTACAGCTGAATTAGGTGAGCCTCCCGCGGGGTAAACATGATCAAATGAATCTAGTGTTTTATCAAGATATATTTCTAGTTTATTTTTTAATCCAAAGGGACAAACCCCTCCTACTGGATGCCCAGTAATCTCTAATACCTCATGGGCCTTTAACATTTTTACCTTTGTTTTAAAATAATCTTTATATTTTCTATTGTCAATCCTAGCAGTTCCCTTTGAAATCACTAAAATATCTTTATCTGCTAATCTAAATGCCATCGTCTTTGCGATTCTATCGGGCTCTACCCCAATTGCATTCGCCGCAAGTGCTACTGTTGCACTGCTTTCATCTAATTCAGTAATTACTAAGTCTAAATTTTGTTCTTTGAATTGTCTTTTTACACTTTCAATACTCACTTTGAATCTCCCCTTGCTAACGATCTCTAGTTTTATGATTATTCGCCTAAAAACTTACAAATAAAACCTTTTACTTTTTTTCTCGAATTTTTGGGAAATATTTATATATGTAAATATTACTATATCATTCTTATTATGTAAAGTTTTAGAAGCAAGCTTCAATCACTTCTTAATATTTTATGGATGCGTAGATATATAAAAACATACCTATAAAGGTACGCTTTTACATATGCACGATTCTATGATCTTTTTTACTTTCTTAATTCAATACATCCTTTTTTCCATAATACATTTTTAATGAATCTTTTTAGATTTATTATATTCCTCCACATTTCTTAACGCTTCTCCAAACCGCTTAAAATGTACAATTTCTCTTTCTAGTAAAAATTTTAACGAATCTTTTAACAATGGATCATCTGTTAATTTCAACAAATTCTCATAGACAGCCTTTGCTTTCTTTTCAGCAGCCATATCGTTGTATAGATCTGCAACAGGATCTCCGGTTGATGAAATATAGCTTGCAGTCCAAGGGTTGCCTGTACTATCAGCAGGATATACAGCGGTATCTCTTATTGCATAGTAAGGCCCCATATCCGCCTCTTTTATTTCTTCTATACTTGCATCTTTCGTTAATTTCACAATCATAGTTTGAATCATTTCTACATGTGCTAATTCTTCTGTCCCTATATCTGTAAGAAGTGCCTTCGCCTTTTGTGTCGGCATTTTGTATCTTTGATTTAAATAAGTTAAAGCTGCCGATAATTCTCCATCAGGCCCTCCTAATTGTGTCATAACATATTGCGCCATTCTAGGATCTTTACAGCTTATTTTTACTGGATATTGTATTTTTTTTTCATAAATCCACATATATTTTCCCCCTCTAGTATTCTATTTCCCAAGGCCAAGGATCTTCTATCCATCTAAAAGGATATTGGCTCTGTGCATCTCCAAAGTTACTAAGTGGTCCATACATACACCCATACTGTTTTTTTAATTCCATCAGTTGGAAAGCCTGTGTATTGTATTGCATCAAAGCGTTTTGATCTGTAGGATACATATCAAGATATAGATTTAAATCTATACAAGAACACTCTAATTCCATAATCTTTCGTAACATATTTAATCTATCTTTATTCATATACGTTCCTCCTAATCAATAAACTTACTCAATATCATAATATACTTTGTTTTTTAAATATGTTCCAAAAACAAAAAAAAAGACACTTTTGTGTCTATTTTAATAAATCCTTTCGATTTTGTATATCTTCATAAGTCCTTCTTGATTCCTTTGTATATTCATTAAGTCTTCTTAAATTAATGATCCATAGATAAATAACAAAGGGAATAAAGAAAATCATCAATGTGGGGATTTTTGCCATTAAAATAAAATCAAATATACCATGCAGCATTACTGGTACAATCAATGCTCTTTTTAAATAACTTCTGCGCATTTTTTCATCATCTGCAAACTTTGATAAGGACAAATAATAACCCATTGTCACTCCAAATAACATATGGGCAGGTACAGATAAGATCCCTCTGTATAAACCTATATAAGGATTTGCTGCAAATCGAAATACCACATACATGACATTTTCTACAGTAGCAAAACCCAGCGCTGAAAAAACAGCATAAACAATGCCATCTAGCTTTTCATCAAAAGCACTATGCCTATAAGCCGTTTTCAGTACAACAGCTCTTTTAAAAAATTCTTCTGTGAATCCAGCAACAATAAAAGCTGTATAGGCTGCAGCTAACACGCCCCCAAATATATTAAAAGACACCAACATTCTTTCTACAAAAGCCGTCGGAATAACAGCTAATGCGCCTAAAAGGAATACCTTAATCAATAAGTCTACAGGTTCTCTGTCATATCGATCTGTCAAATAAATACCTAAGGCTAATGCGAGTCCTGGTGAAATAGCAATCACAAATAATCTTGTACTCATACGATACATCCTTTCTTCTCTTTATACACCTAAGAGATCATCGAAAATATTTTGTTCTTATCTCTTAGTATTTGTATAAATCTAAGTTTTTAGAAAGGATAATTTTTACAAAAAACAGCTTCATGCTAGGTTTTTTTCCCATTCTCTTTTTAATATAGCCATTTTTATAGTATCTGTAAATGCGCCATTGCTATAATAATCTTCTTTCAATACACCTTCTACCTTAAATCCACATTTTTCATAACATCTTATGGCTTTTTTATTATATGCTCTTACCTCTAGTTCTATTTTATTGAGTCCTAAACGATAAAATCCATATTGAAGTAGCAATTTTAATGCTTCTGTTCCATACCCTTTACTTTGATTTTCATCTCTTCCTACAATGATCCCTATTAAAGCTTTTCGATTTTTCCAATCTATTTTGACCATGTCTGTTTGCCCTATATATGTTTCTGTATCTTTAAGCGCAATAACAAAACCACATAGTTCTAAATCATCTGATTCTAGCATCATGTTTAAAAATTTTTCTGTTTTCTTTTTCGTATGCGGAAACATAAAAATATTTGAAAGCATATCTGTAATCTGTTCATTATTTACCCATTCTTGTATATAGGTTAAATCTTCTTCTCTATATTCCCTTAACATAATCCTTTCCCCATAAATCCTTGGCATCATTGATCACCCCCCATAGATATCTTTACTTGCTTTCATCAATTGCTTCTGCTAACTCATTTAAATAAGTCCACCGTTCTAGCTTTTCTTCCAATTCCTTTTCTAATTTTTCTTGAAGATCTACTAATTCCTGTAACGCTTCAAAATTACTTCCTGCTTGATTGATTTCTTCATTTGTTGTCTCAAGTTTTTCTTCGATCTGTGCAATCTGTTCATCAATTTGTTCATATTCTCTTTGTTCTTTAAATGTAAATTTTAGTTTCTTGTCTTTTTTCTTTTCACTTTTATGCTTTTTTTCGTCACGCTTCTTATGAACAGGTTGTTCTTGATTTTTTATATACTTCTGACGAAATTCCTGATAATCTGCATAATTTCCTACATACGTTATAATCTTTCCATTTCCTTCAAAAGCAAATATTTTCTCCGCCATTTTATCAAGAAAATAACGATCATGTGAAATAGCAATCACGGCACCCATAAACCCTTCAAGATATTCTTCCAAAATAGTTAAGGTTTGAATATCTAAATCATTAGTTGGCTCATCTAAAAATAATACATTTGGCATACCCATCAGTACACTGAGTAGATACAGTCTTCTTTTTTCTCCCCCTGAAAGCCTACCAATCTGTGTCCACTGCATGGTAGGTGAAAACAAAAATCTCTCTAACATCTGAGATGCACTTATTTTACTCCCATCAGCTGTGGTTATGAATTCTGCTTTATTTTTTATATACTCAATCACTTTTAGATTTCCATCCATTTCTATATTCTCTTGTAGAAAACACCCAATTTTCACGGTTTCTCCTTTTTCTATATGCCCATTGTCCATATCCAATCTACCTGTCATAATATTTAAAAGCGTAGATTTTCCAATGCCATTAGATCCAATAATACCAATTCGATCATTTTTGAGCACCGTGTAACTAAAATCATCAATACATTTATTTTTCCCAAAACTTTTATAGATATTTCTAAGTTCAATCACTTTTTTCCCTAAACGTCGACTTCCTACAGATATTTCTATTTTTTCTGAAGAAAGTTCTAACTTTTCTTCATCTAATTTTTCAAATCTTTCAATTCTAGCTTTTTGTTTTGTTGTTCTTGCCTTTGCACCTCTTTTAATCCATGCAAGCTCCCTACGAAATAGATTTTGTCTTTTCTGTTCAGATGCGTATCTTCGTTCTTCACGTTCTGACTTTTGTTCTAAAAACCGACTATAGTTTCCTGTATATTTGTAAAGTTCCCCTCCATCTAACTCTATAATCCGATTGGTTACCCGATCTAAAAAATAGCGATCATGGGTAATCATAAGTAGTGCCCCTTTACGTTTATTTAAATATTCTTCTAACCACCCAATGGTTTCATTGTCAATATGGTTTGTAGGTTCATCAAGAACCAATAAATCTGCAGTTTGGATCAATGCACTTGCTAGCGCAATTCTTTTTCTTTGCCCTCCTGAGAGAGTTTTGATTTTTGCATCAAAATTAGAAATACCTAGTTTTGTGAGTATCGTTTTTGCTTCACTTTCTAGCTGCCACACGCCCATCTCATCCATTTTCTGATTTAACATAATTAATTTTTCTTGTAAAGCATTGTTATTTAGATTATATTTCACTTGCTCTAGCATATGCTCATATTCTCTTAAAACTTCCATCTCAGGTGCATTTCCTTTAAACACTTGTTGGAGTACGGTTGCATCATAATCAAAATAAGGATTCTGTGATAAATATTCTATCTTCACATGATTTCCCGTAGTAACATTACCTGTATCTGGATATTCTGCCCCTACAAGTATTTTGAGGAGGGTTGATTTTCCTGTTCCATTGACACCAATAATCCCAATCTTATCTCCTTCTCCTATACCAAATGCACCAATATCAAATAATATTCTATCTCCATAACTTTTTGTAATATTTTCAACCGTTATTAAGTTCATTATGCTTCATTCCTTTTCTTTATTCTCTAAACTATTATATCTCAAATTCTATCTTCATACAGCTATTGATTATCCATAAATTAAAAAACCCCTCTTTTTAAGTTAAAAGTGGTTTTGCTTTTACTTTTATAAAACAAACCTAGCGCCTATAATAGATAAGCGCTAGGTCATTGAATCCTTTTAAATCATTTTATATTTTTTAATTATGCTACCTTGTCAGTATTCTTAGGATTTTTTGATGCAGCTTTCATTAAAGTTGCAGAAGTGTAGAAAATAACTACGATTACTAACCATTTTAATATGTTAAGTGGTAATGACTTAACAATATATGCTGCTATCAAAACGCCAACAATCCCACCAATGATAATTCCCATTGAAGCCTTTCTATCATAAGCACCTTCTTTAACAAATTTTGCTGATGCAACTGGCATTAAGAATGCACATGAACCCATCATGATTGGGAATGCTACTATTGGAGACATACCAAGTAAATATACTAAAGCCATACAAGGCGCATAAAGACCAATACCTGCACACATTAAAGCTCCTAGTATAAAGTTAATGATTACACCAATTATCAACTTGCTACCGCTTATTCCAATTGGAACACCTAGCATAGTACCCTCAACATCCATTGTTTTATAGATCAATCCATTTTTCACGCCATCAAAAGCTTCGCTAAGCGGCGCACCTCCACCTGGCATCCATTTCATTTGACCCGCAAGCATTAGTAGTGCAGTAATAAACAATGCGATACCCATTACAGACTGAACCTTCTTTTCTGGAAGCTTAGAAACAACTCCAGCACCTACCCATGCACCTATTGTTGCAGCGGCAAGAAGAGAGACTAGTGTTGTGATATCCACTTGCACAACTGTTATAAATATGAATGCTTCCAAAATAACTGGCAATGTACATGATACATTTAATGTACCTGGTAATACTCTATCACTAACCTGTTTTGTTGCTCTTAATGCTGCTGTTAGTGGCGCAAATGAACCAATTCCTAAAGTATCAAAGAAATTTGTAAAGAATCCGATAATTCCTACTTTTGACCATGAGTTATCTTCTAGATTGTCCTTATGTTTCATAAAATCCATACCAAATACTGCTGCAAACCACAGTCCAAAACCACCCAATGCCGCTAATATACCTGTTACCATCTTTTTTCCCCCTTATATTTTTATTTTTTTATAAAAACACAAATTATTTCGTCCAGAATATTTTTATAATTGCTTGTAGTTGTTTCATTAGCTTAGTTTTCACCCACTCAAACTAAGAGCTTTATTTTATTCCTACTAATATCATACTCTATTTTATTGAATTTTCAAACAATTATTTTATGTTTAAAGTTTACTTAGTGGGTTCTCCCATAAATTGTTTAGCAATTTCAGGGCCTGTTTGTTCAGTGAAAACTTTAACGTCTCCACCACCACCCATAAATCCAAGGTTTACACGAGCAATGCTCCATGAGATACCATTAAGTCACCACTTTTATCTTCTAATCTTTCTTCTTATGCACCACATTCACAAGCACTCGCCCCAACCTTTCTTTACTTCATCACTCTTTAAATGATTACCCAATAATAATTTTCATGATGTGTCTTAAAAAGTCCATCTTATAGGGGTTTTAAGCATGGATTTTACAAAATAAAATATCAATAATTTGACATTTGTCAAATTATTGACATTTTATTTTATGCTGTTCAATTTTATAATATAACGTAGCTCTTGGTATATTTAATAATTTTGCTGCTTTCGCTTTCTTCCCATTCGCTAATTTTAAAGCTCGCTCAATCATATCTACTTCAAATTCTACAATAGACTTATTTAAATCAAGGGGATCTTCTCCTTTACGCTTTGTTTTTTTAATTTCTTCCAATATGTAATTAGGAATTAAATCTGTTGTAATCATATTTCCTTTGCATAAAACAATTAAGTACTCAATCGTATTTTTTAATTCCCTAATATTTCCTTTCCAATTATAATTTTGTAATATTTCTATGCTCCTTTGATCTATTTGTACAACCTCTTTATTGTTTTGCTTAGATAATTCCTTTAGAAAATAATCAATTAACAAAACAATATCTCTGCCTCTTTCTCTAAGGGGGGGCAGTTCTATTTGCACGACATCTAATCGATAATATAAATCCTCTCTAAATATACCTTCTTCTACCATTTTCTTTAAATCTTTATTGGTAGCTGAGAGAATTCTCACATTGATATTTGTATATTTCTCTCCTCCAACTCTTCTAACTACCTTATCTTGGAGTACTCTTAATAATTTTGCCTGCATGAACATAGGCAAATCTCCAATTTCATCTAAAAAGATCGTTCCATCATTGGCCATTTCAAATAATCCCATTTTTCCTTTTTTATTAGCACCTGTAAAAGCCCCTTGTTCATATCCAAATAATTCGCTTTCAAATAGTTCACTTGGAATCGCACTGCAATTAATAGGAACAAACAGCCCCTTCTGATCACTTGAATCATGTATGGCCCTTGCAAAAACTTCTTTTCCTGTTCCACTTTCTCCTGTAATTAGTATATTTACTTTGGCTTTAGCAACTTGTTTCGCAAGTTCAATTTTTTTTAATAATTTCATATTTTTCCCAATGACTTTTCCAAACCCATCGTTCGAAAATTTTTCTACTTCTCTTCTTAAAAATTCGACTGTGTCATTTGCTCTTTCTAATTCATTGGTTAACTTTTTAAATTCACTTACATCCCAATCCGTACTCACCACGCCTAAGAATTCACCATTTCCAAATATAGGTGCAGCACTAATGACAATATAACAATTTTCCTTTGGAGAATGATAAACATTTTCTACAGGTTTTTTTGTTTTAAAAACTTTTACATCCATTGCATCTGGAAAAAAATCTTCTAATGGTTTCCCTAATATATCTGATGCAGAAACATCATATAATTTTTCTGCACTCTTATTCCAAATAACCGTTCTTCCTTCTTCATCAATGACGCAAACTGCTTCATGAAGAGAATCTACTACATGATTTAATTTCATATCTGCCTTTTCTAATGCCATATAAAAAGAACTAATAATTTCTTCTTTTCTTATTACCCCAATGACCCTATCGTTTTGTAATACAGGTAATATGCCGATTTTATTTTGTTGCATAATATTTCTACATTCTAATAAACATGCGTTTTCTTTAACAGTTATTAAATTTTTTATCATACATTCTCTTAATAGTATTTCTTCATTTTTCTTTTTTTGCATGAGTCTTGATATGTCAGTTAATGTTATGATTCCTGTCAAATTATTTTCTTTGTCTGTAATAATTGCTTCTTGCATATTATTTTTTAACAATATTTTAATAGCATGCCCTAGTTTACAATCCTCTTTCAATATACTATATTCCTTACACGCTACATCCCTTGCTAAAACCTTTTCATAATCATAAAACACCCTTTTCCCCCCTCAACACCATGCATGATATTTTTTTATAATTCTTAGATGTATCCTAAAATAATGTCTCTCCTTATATTCCCTATTATATACAAATAATCACTTTACTTTCAATGTATTCTGTCAAAAACTGAAATATTTTGAATATTAGTTACGTAACATTAAAAAGAACAAGTGGAAAATATTTCTTTTGTTCTCCGCTTGCTCTTTTGGTTAAATTTTTATATAAGTTCATTTTGATATCCTTTGTTAAACACTGGCCTTTAAAAACTTTTCAATTTGTGTAGTAAGCATATTTAGTAATTCTTCATATGCTTTTACTTTATTTAATATTTTTATATTTTCTTCTTTTAATTTTTTGTTTTCTTCTAAAATTGTTTTATTCCATATCTCGGTTGTATCCTCATCCGTCACCAATGATCGTATTTTATCAAGTATTTTTAGTATATTTTCTCCATAATTATTACCTGGCACAGCCCATTTTCCATTTAAATCTGTCACATATTTACACGAACCTAACATGCTACTATTTGCTAATATTTCATATCTAGGATCTACAATTGGATTGATTAAAGGTTCTTTGCTTGCATATCCTTTTAGATGCTGAATATGTGCCTTCACCCCTATTTTGGGACTTGGAAAAGTTGCTGCTCTACCATTTTTCGTCGTATTTGTAGCCCCTAACCCTGCATAATTATTCTGATTAGAAAGCACAATACCACCAAATTTGAAAAAACCTGTCTCAAGTAATGCTTGTGCAAAAGCAATATCTCCCCTCACACCTTCTATCGCTCCTTCATTCAAGTAATAGGCTACAATTTCGTCTGGTGTACATTGAATCTTGGGCAATGGATTTATGATTAATAAATATCGTTTCATTTGTTCTTTTGTTGCCACAGACTTCCCTAAAAGGTTTACTTTATTTTCTATTTTTTCAAGAAACAACGCTTTATTTAAAGACGTACCTGGACAAGTTTTGTTTGAATACTCTCTATGAAATACTAGCCGTTCTGTATGGAATAGATCAAACAGCCCTTTTATAAGCTTTTTTACTGCATTTAATTGTACGCCATCTAATTTTTCTTGTTCTTTGTCGAAATTTCCAATCATCTCAATCGCAAAAGCATTCTTATTCTGTCCTGAAATACTTGCAGGTATAGTATTTAAATCTCTTCCATCCCAAATAAGTCCATCTGGCGAAACGGTAACATGCTGTCCAATATCTTTCCAATTAAGTGTTTTTGTATGATACCTCCACATACCATAAATGACTTTTTCTTTATCCGTTGCCAATGCATAAGTCTTTTTTGTTGGCTTCCAAGTGTGATGCAGATGTATATCTGTAATATTTCTAGTAAAATGAAATGTTTTTAAATATCCCAAATAGCTTTCTATTGTATAACTATGAAATCTTCTCATTTTTTCACCTCCTGCTAAATAGATATGCAAAAATTGAAAAAATGATTTATCTTTTTACTATTTTTTCCGTTTATTCTCTCCATGTCTTATATGCATTTTTGCATTTTCATGATTCATTGATTGCTTTAATTGTATTTTTGCTAACTCCATTTCCTTTTCTAATTCTTCCCTACAAGTAGGGCAATATTTATGATGGGCTGAAAGAAGCAAGCATCCACACCTTTTACATTCAAAATTTAAATATTCATTTGGCATCTCAATCAGTCTTCCATCTCTGACAAAATTATTAATAATATGATATGGCACACCTGTTTCTTGCTCAATCTCAAAAGCAGTAGCCCCTGGGTATTCTTTCAAATAGCTTTCGATTTTTTCAAAAACCTCCTCAATCTTTTTGAAGCATTCAGGACAATAGTCATATAATGATTTTTCATCAATTATTTTTTTGCATTTCTTGCAAGTTCTTGCCAATAGGCCTTTGTTTTTTACCATATTCCACCTCTACCTTATAATTTATTTCTCGTCTTTAATATATATGATCTTTTCACAACCACCACATTTCTCTTATCATATGTTTATACTTTCATATTTCCAAGGAAATGGTTTCTTGATTAATCTAAAATTTTTAAAGGTTTGAAATCTAAATAATCACAAGATGTCAGATAGTAATCTATCCCTTTGTATGCTCCCTTTACCCCCCCATCAAAGGAAGCTTTTCCATGAAGATGTCCATAAACGACTTTCTTTACATTATATTTTTCATATATTTCTGTAAATCCAGAAGGTTCTAATTGATCATTTGTAGGTGGATAGTGCATCATAACAATATGCTCTTTATAACCGTCTTTCATTGCATGATTTAATGATAATTGTAATCGATGCAACTCTCGTTCATAGATTTTTTGATCCTGCTGTGTAAATTTAGTTTCATTTGGACAAATCCATCCTCTTGTTCCACATATTGCAAAATTTTTATATGCAAAATAATTATTCTGCAAAAATTTCATTTTTTCAAAAAATGTATTCATTTTTGTTACTGAACTCCACCAATAATCATGGTTTCCCCTTAACAATATTTTTTTTCCTGCTAATTCATTGATCCACTCCAAATCGATCATTGCTTCGTTTATATTCATAGCCCAGGAAATATCGCCAGCAATCAATACTGTATCATCATTTTTAATAGATGTTATCCACTCTTTCTTAATTTTTTCATGGTGATTGATCCATTGTTCTCCAAACATATCCATTGGCTTATCTACGCCAAGGCTAAGATGCAAATCACTAATTACAAATAATCCCATTTATTCACCTGCTTTACTCGTATCTTATGTAAATATTATACCCTAAATCATAAATTATTTCTTCTTCCTTTTGAATTGAAGTAGCAATGGATATCATATATAATAGCAAATATAGTTTTAAAATATAAGGAGGTTTATCTATTGCATAATTTAGATTTTATCTACAAAAGACAAAGTGTAAGAAAGTTTGAAGACCAAGCAGTTCCTGTAGCAGATATAAAAAAAATTGTTAAAGCTGCTACCCATGCCCCTTCAGGTAAGAATGTTCAAAATTGGCATTTCGTAGCAGTTACAAACAAAGAAAAGATTGAAGCCATTGCAAAGATCGTAGAAAAAAAAAATGCTAAGCTTGCAAGCTTAATTGAAAGCGAAGAACTAAAAAAAGGATTTACAAAGTTTTTAAGATTTGGCACATTTTTTAGGAATGCACCTGCATTGATTCTTGTATATACAGAAGATTCTTATAAACCTACTGGTATTAATATATTAGAAGAAATAGGTGCTTCTACTGAAGAAATACATAATCTCTTAAGAACCAATCCTGCGATTCAAAACATCGGCGCTGCCATAGAAAACTTAATACTTGCTGCAACAAATATGGGATATGGTACTTGCTGGATGACAAGTTCAAACTATGCAGCAAAAGAAATCTCCGATTTTATTGGCTTCCAAAAGGATGAATATTTCCTTTCAGCAATGCTTCCGCTTGGTGTTCCTAGTGGAGAAATAAAAAGTCCTCCTAGAAAATCAGTAGAAGAAGTACTCACCATTATAGAATAAATCTAGAGATATTAACGTGTCTCCCTATTTTTTAAATATGATTAGGAGTGATTGTATTGGGGAAAAAAACTTGGAAACCAGGTACAATGGTCTATCCAATCCCTGCTGTTTTGGTAACTTGTGGGGATCATGAAGAAAATTATAATATTATCACTATCGCATGGACTGGCACCATTTGTAGTGATCCTGCTATGACTTATGTATCTATAAAACCAGAAAGACATTCTTATGATCTTATCAAAAGAACCAAAGAATTTGTAATCAATCTAACCACAGAAGATTTAGCAAAAGCCACAGATTTTTGTGGTGTTCGTTCGGGTAGAGATATCAATAAATTCAAAGACATGCATCTCACCCCACAGAAAGCTACCCAAGTAAAAGCGCCGCTTATCGCTGAAAGTCCTGTAAATATAGAATGCAAGGTAGAAAAAATTGTTGAACTGGGTTCTCATGACATGTTTATGGCAAAAGTTTTAGCTGTAAATATAGACGATGCCTTTTTAGATCAAAACAATAAATTTGATTTAGAGAAATCAAAACCTATCTGCTACAGTCATGGTCACTACTACGGACTCAAAAAATCTTTAGGCCATTTTGGTTTTTCTGTAGCCAAAAAGAAAAGAAAAAAACGCATCTCTAGCAATAAGAATAATGAAGGTACGAAATAACGAAACAATTCCTAACAATAAAAATGGTGTAAATAACTTAGTATACAAACTAGGTATTTACACCAAAATTTCAATAAAATTGTTCCTTCTACTTCTCATCTTTTGATTCTTTTTCTTCTACCCGATCTAAGAGCATATTATATCCATCTGCTCCATACGTTAGACATCGATTGATTCTACTAATGGTTGCTGTACTTGCTCCTGTTATCTCCTCAATTTCATGATAGGTTTTCTTCTCTCTTAAAAACTTTGCAACCTTAAGACGCTGGGATAAGGCTTGAATTTCTTTGATAGTACATATATCTTCGAAAAAACGATAACATTCTTCCTTGTTTTCTAACAACAAAATGATTTCAAAAAGTTCATCTGTAAAAACATTTTTTAATTTGGATTCATAACTCATTCTATCACCTCTGAATCGATCTTATGCTTGCCACGCACAAGATCATAAATTATCCAATCTCGCTTGTTATTTTAACCATTTTTTTCTTTGCCTAATCACGCTTATCCCTCTATAAAAACCTGTTTAAAAAATAGTAATTCCTTTATCTTGTGCGCTACTTATTTTTTCTTGTCTATATTAGGTATATTCTATATTTACTTCATATATCCTTTTTATCAAAATATTTTTTTCAAAAAAGTATTGACATTATTCTAAAAAATCATTATACTCAGTATTAATTAAATGAAAACTAAATAAACGGATATCTCTTATCCAGAGTGGTGGAGGGACTAGGCCCTATGATACCCGGCAACCCGCTTATATATAAGCAACGGTGCCAATTCCTGCGATACTTTTGTATCGACAGATGAGAGAAAAGCGGATGTTTTTTAACCCTCTTTCTCTATGAAAGAGGGTTTATTTCATGGCCTAATAAGTTTATTACTATACAGTTATAAAGGGGTGAAGTTATGATAAAAATAAAAAATCTATCAAAGGTATATACCAAAGGAAGAAACCAAGTAACCGCACTTGAAAGTATAACCCTAGACATTCATAAAGGAGATATTTACGGAATTATTGGACTTAGTGGTGCAGGAAAATCCTCACTTATTCGCTGCATTAACAGACTTGAAGAACCTACAAGTGGAGACATTTGGATAAATGGTGTGAATCTTGTCACCTTAAAAAGTGCCGAACTTCGAAATGCAAGAAAAAAGATGGGAATGATCTTTCAAAATTTCAATCTCTTACATAGTAAGACAGTTTTTGAAAATATCGCCTTTCCTCTTCGTCTTTTGAAAACATCTGAAAAAACAATTACAGAAAAAGTAAAAAAGCTTTTAGATCTTGTAGAATTATCTGACAAAGCTCATGTGTACCCGTCTCAATTAAGTGGTGGGCAAAAGCAAAGAGTAGGCATTGCGAGAGCCTTAGCAAATGAACCTGATGTACTTCTCTGTGATGAAGCAACCTCAGCCCTTGATCCTAAAACGACAAAACAAATTTTAGATCTCCTTAAAAACATAAACAAAGAGCTTGGGTTGACCATTGTAGTCATTACCCACGAAATGGAGGTTATTAAAGAAATTTGTAGTCATGTTGCCATATTAGAAGGTGGTTATATTGTAGAAGAAGGACACACCATAGATATTTTTTCAAAGCCTGGTAATGCTGTGACAAAGCACTTCGTAGAACAAATGCAGCACTTACCTGAGCAGTATCTAGAAGGGAAAGTATTAAACTTATCCTTTACAGAAGGCAGTGCAGGTACACCGATTATTTCAAGATTAACCAAAGTATTTGATATAGATGTAAATATATTATCTGGAAAAATTGAATATATCCAAGAAAAACCGATTGGAAAGCTTACCGTTCAAATGCATGTAGATTGTCATAAGTTATTAGATATCATTACTTATTTTGAAGAAAATCATGTGAAAGTAGAGGTGTTAAAGCAATGAATCACTGGATCGAACTCCTTACGCCCTCTTTATTAGAAACCTTATATATGGTATTTGCATCTGTATTTTTTACAATCCTCTTTGGGTTGCCACTAGGAATTATTTTAGTTGTAACAGACCCGAATCATATATTGCCAAACACTCGGCTAAATGGTGTGCTCTCATATATTATTAATATAACAAGATCACTACCCTTTATTATACTAATGATTTTCATTTTTCCATTTACGCGACTTGTTGTTGGAACAACTATTGGTACAACAGCCGCAATTGTTCCATTAATCATTGCAACAACCCCCTTCTTTGCTAGGATTGTAGAAACGAGTATAAAGGAAGTAGATTGGGGTGTAGTAGAAGCTTCTATTTCAATGGGTGCCACACCCTTCCAAATTATCATGAAGGTTTTGATTCCCGAATCAATGTCATCTTTAATTCTGGGCGTTACTATTACGATTATAAATGTTTTAGGCTATTCTGCTATGGCAGGCACCGTTGGTGCAGGTGGACTTGGAGACTTGGCTATACGATATGGTTATCATCGTTTCCAGACAGATGTAATGATTGCTACAATCATTCTACTGATTATATTAGTTCAGATTATTCAAAGCACAGGCAACAAAATTGCACAAATTATTAATAAAAAATAGGAGGAATAAAAAATGAAAAAAAATATTGTTACTTTACTTGTAAGCTTGTTGGTATTATCTTTGGTTTTTACTGGGTGTACAAAAAAAGAAGAGGTTGCTACATCTAGCGATGCAAAAGGGAACGAATCTGTAACGCTTATTATTGGTGCAACACCCGTACCCCATACTGAGATACTAGAATTTATCAAGCCAAAACTTGAAGAAGAAGGCATTAACTTAGAAATTAAATCATTTACGGATTATGTAACTCCAAACATTGCTTTATCAGAAAAAGAAATTGATGCAAATTTCTTCCAGCACTTGCCTTACTTAGAAGCTTTTAATAAGGAACGTGGACTTGATCTTGTAAGTGCAGCAAAAGTACATGTTGAGCCCCTTGGTTTATATTCTAAAAAAATAAAGTCTGTTGATGATTTAAAAGATGGCGCTACTATTACAATTCCAAATGATCCAACAAATGAAGGAAGATCGTTAATTCTTTTAGATGCTAATGGCATTATTAGGTTAAAAAAAGATGCAGGGTTAGAAGCTACAGAAAAAGATATTGTAGAAAATCCTAAAAATCTAGTATTCAAACCGATTGATGCAGCACAGCTTCCTAGAACATTAGACGATGTTGATGTAAGTATTATTAACACAAACTATGCATTAGAAGGAAATTTGAATCCTAAAAAGGATGCGTTAATTATTGAAGGAAGCGAATCACCTTATGCAAATATTATTACCATTCGACCAGAAGATCAAGATAGTGAAAAAATCAAAAAATTAGTAACTGTATTACAATCAGAAGAAGTAAAGAAATTTATTGAAGAGAAATACAATGGTGCAATTGTTCCTGCTTTCTAATAAATTTTTCATATCTTTCTCTATTCGTGAAATACTAATAGAGAGGAGGAGATCGATGTGAAAAATAAGAATGGAACAAACTTTAGTGCAAATGATGCTGAGAATATGATTGATGCTACCTATAATAAAGATGATTATCCAATCATTGAAAAAACACAAAATGCGTATGTAATGCCACTAGATATGCAAAGAGATGTAGATGAGATTGATCCATCTAAATTTTATGAAGATACAGCAGCTACTAATCATTCTTTAGTGAAAGACTTTTCTACAAGTCATCAAAATAAAAAGAAAAATAAAAAATAAGGTGATGATATTTTCATCACCTTATTTTTATTATTTTGACATCTCAATAGATTTATTCGTGCAGCTTTTCATTGCAGATATAACAGCTGCTCTAAATCCTGTTTTTTCAAGTGTTGTTACTGCTTCAATCGTTGTTCCACTAGGAGAGCATACCATGTCTTTGAGTGCCCCTGGATGCATGCCCGTATCCAATACCATTTTAGCAGATCCAAGTACTGCCTGCGCTGCCATTCTATAAGCTTGATCTCTTGGAATTCCATCTAAAACTGCACCATCTGCCATCGCTTCGATAAACATAAATACGTATGCTGGTGATGATCCACTTACTGATGTAACAGCATTCATTAATTTTTCATTTACGATTTCAACTTTCCCAAAGCTTTTTAGAATTTTGACAACTTCATCTATTTCTTCATTTGATAACTTCTCATTAGGAGAAATAGATGTCATTCCTTCCCCTACAAGAGCTGGTGTATTTGGCATAGCTCTAACAACTTTTAATTTCCTTCCAAAGCCTTTTTCAGTACCACTTATATCTTTTCCAGCTGCAATCGTAATAATGATTACATCTTCCTTTACAATATCTTTTATTTCTTCTATAACAGGCGCGTATATATTCGGTTTTACTGATAATATTAAAACATCTGCATTTTTCGCTACTTCCTTATTATCTGTGTTCACTTTTATCCCATATTCCTTAGAAACAACTTTCAATCTTTCTTCACTACGATCCGCCATCATGACTTGTTGTGGCTGAAGTAATTTGGATTTTACTATCCCCCCCACCATTGCCTGTCCCATATTTCCTGCACCTATAAACCCGATTATTTTTTTCAAATAAATTCCTCCTTTTAGCCATTATCTATTATTAAAAATATTTTTACCTATTTTCTATCGATTATCTTCCAAATAATTTTTTTAAATCGAACGCATCTATCCCTTAAAATTCTTGCTCTGTTCTTTCAATAATTTCATCTTGAAGCGCTTTACTTAAATTATGAAAATGATCACTATATCCAGCAACACGCACGATCAAATCTTTATATTCTTCAGGTTTATTTTGCGCATCGATTAAAGTCTGTCTATCAATTACATTAAATTGGATATGATGTCCATCCATATTGAAATAAGAACGAATGAGTGACGCTAAATTTTCAATTCCTTCATCTCCTGCAAGTACAGAAGGTGTAAATTTTTGATTAAGAAGTGTTCCACCTGTTCTTAGATGATCCATCTTTGCTGCTGATCTCACTACAGCAGTAGGGCCATTTCTATCTGCCCCCTTCGCTGGAGAAATTCCTTCAGAAACTGGTTTGTGCGCAAGTCTTCCATCTGCACTCGCTCCCATAACCTCTCCAAAGTAAACATGGCAAGTCGTTGGAAGCATATCAATTCTATAGCATCCACCCTTCATATTTGGTCTACCATTTACAGCATTATAGAATAGATTAAAAGCATCGATCATTAAATCATCTGCATAATCATCATCATTTCCATATTTAGCCGTTTTGTTGCATATAATATTATGAATATTTTCATGCCCCTCAAAATTATCCTCTAATGCCTTTAGTAATTCATCCATACTAAATCTTTTCTTATCAAATACATTATATTTGATAGAAGCTAAGCAGTCCGTAATGGTTCCTATCCCCACACCTTGAATATAGTTTGTATTATATCTAGCGCCTCCTGCATTATAATCCATTCCCTTAGATATACAATCACTCGTGATAACAGATAAGAATGGAGATGGCATATGGGTGGCATAGATTTTTTCGATTATATTACTTCCTTTTATTTTAATATCTACAAAATAATTTAATTGTTTATTGAATGCCTCAAACAATTCTTCATAAGTCTCAAAACCTCTTGGATCTCCTGTTTTTAGTCCTAGTTGTTTTCCTGAAACCTTATCTAATCCATTATTAAGTGTTATTTCAAATATTTTAGGAATATTCATATATCCTGTTAAAATATATGCTTCTTTTCCATAAGCCCCAGTTTCTACACAACCACTAGCACCCCCTTCTCTAGCATCTGTTATGTCTTTTCCTGCACGAAGCATTTCTTGAATCATTGCATCTATATTGTAAAATGCAGGCTGCCCCCAACCCTTTCTTGAAACTTCGCAAGCTTTTTTTAAGAAGTGTTGAGGTGTTTTTCGACTAATTTGTACATTTGAACTAGGCTGTAATTGCTTCATTTCATCCATTACCTCTAAAATTAAATAACTTACATCGTTTACACCATCTGCTCCATCTGATGTAACTCCACCTGTATTAATGTTTGCAAAGTCTGTATAAGTAGCACTTTCCTTTAATGTAATACCTACCTTAGGAGGTGCTGGTTGGTTATTGAATTTTACCCATAAGCATTCTAATAATTCTTTTGCCTCATCTCTTGTTAATGTACCTTCCTCTATTTCTTTTTTATAGAAAGGATATAGATGCTGATCTAATCTACCAGGGCTATAAGCATCCCAATTGTTTAGTTCATTTGTAACACCAACATGTACAAACCAATACATTTGTATTGCCTGATGGAATGTTTTTGGTGCGTGTGCAGGAACAACTTCACAGTTTTGGACAATTTTTAGAAGATCCGCTTTTCTTCTTTCATCTGTTTCATTTTCTGCTAACGCTCGAGCATACTGCTCATATCTTTTCCCAAAAGCAATAATCCCATCACAGCAAATGGCCATCGCTTGAAGCTGTGTTTTCTTTTCATATACTTGTGGGTCATCGAAATAGTCAAGTTTTGAAATTGAATCTTCAATGTTTTTTTTAAATCCAAGGAAACCTTTTTTATACATTTTCCCATCTGCTACTGTATGACCCGGGCTTCTTTGTTCCATAAATTCAGTATAGATCCCATTTTCATAGCAATCTACCCATTCTGGTTTCATATGATCAAAAATGTTCTTTCTTATAGAACGATTTTCCCAATAAGGAATAATGGTTTCTACTTGAACCTTTCGTACTTCTTCACTGGTTTTAAAAGAAATATATTCTCTATCATTCATAATTTCAAAATCTTTTAATGTATGACAGCAAAGTTCTGGAAAAGTAGGGGTCGATTGTGGTCCTTCCCCCTTTTCTCCTACAATTAGTTCATCTTCATTCATACAAAGTTTTTTGTTTTCCATAATATGTTTAAATGTCAAAGCTCTAAGAATAGGTTTCTCTACGGTACCTGCATATTTTTGATAGGCTTCATTTACGAGTACTGCCCTTTCTATAGAAATGTGAGGTTCTGTCGTTATACTTTGCTTTCTTAATTTTTGAATTCTTTCATTCATTCCTCTTCCCATAATTTTACCCCCCAATTTTCACCTCGAATTTAGATTCTTTAAACATGGCTTTAATTTCCTCTAATCTTTGGTCTGTTGGTCGCACCATTCCCCCTTTTTTGTAATCCATATTTAATCTTTTATACTTATCACTACCTATTTCATGATAAGGTAACAAATTTACCTTTGAAATCTTTAAATCTGAAGCAAACTTTATGATGCCTTCTATATTTTCACCATCTGTGTTGATTCCTTCTATTAGAGGAATTCTCAGATGAATATTCGCACCTTTTTCTGATAATTTTTTCATATTATCGAGTATCAATTCATTCGGCTTCCCTGTATATTTTTCATGTCTTTTAGAATCAATCAACTTAATATCATACAAGAAAATGTCTGTATTATCTAAAATTCTCTCAAAACTATAAAAAGGAACATATCCACAAGTATCTATTGCAACATGCATTCCATTTTCTTTACAACGTCTTACAAGTTCTTCTACAAATGTGATTTGGGTCATCACTTCTCCACCTGATAATGTAACACCTCCACCTGATTCTTGATAAAACATTTGATCTTTTTTTATTTCCTTCATCAGTTCACTTATTGTATATTCTTTTCCTATCATTTCTCTCGCGTTGTTGATGCAAAAATCAATACAATTTTCACAAAATACACATTTCGTTGGATCATAAAAAATATTCTCCGTTAATTTGATCCCTTTCCCTTCACATCTTTTTTCGCATTCTCCACACATGGTACATTTTTCATGGTTATACATCATCTCTTTTTCAAATTTTTGACTTTCAGGGTTATGACACCACCAGCAATTCAGTGGACATCCCTTAAAAAATACAGTTGTTCGAATCCCCGGCCCATCATGTACACAATACTTCTGAATATTTATGATTCTCCCCTTTTTCAAAAAATCACCTTCTTATTCATTTTCATTCATAAATCTTATCATGATTTACCCTTTTATTTTATAATAATAAAACCAATTTCATATATATGAATATCATTTACATCATACACGCTACGCCTTCTTTAAGAAATTAGGTGTATGCACGGTTAACAACTTGACCTTCTTGTTTGTATAATTCGCCCAATTATGCACCCTATTTGAATCAATATGGGCACTATCTCCTGGGTAGAGCGCATACTGTTCATTATCGATGATCATTGTAAGGATTCCTTCTAAAACATAGATAAATTCTTCTCCTTCATGCTGATAAGTTATGATTTTTTCCTCCATCATACTTGGGAGTATTTCAATCAATCTTGGAAGAAGATTTTTACTCTCTACATCATTTGTTAAATGGTAATAGATAAACTGAGAATTAATGATTTCGAATACTTCTTTTTCATGATTCCGAAGTACAGCTTTTTTACTATTTTTATGTTCTCTAAAAAAACAAGCGATATCTGTATCCAACACTTTGGCAATGTTCTCTAAAGAATCAATGGCGATGGTGGTAAGTCCTCTTTCTAACTGAGATAGATAACCTATAGATAGATTAGTTTTTTCACTCAAATCCTTTAATGTTAAATTTTTATTTGTCCTTAGTTCCTTAATCTTTTTTCCTATATCAGCTGCCACAAGTCTTTCCCTCACTTTTTTATGGTTATATAATATAAATTTGCTGTTTTGTTAAAATATTCCTTTACTTTTATTCATTATACTATATGGTCCATTTGAAGTCTATGGCTCTTGTTAAATATTTTCGTGACTATGAAACAAATTTCATATATATAACTTATATGATTAAATTTCTGTTTTTTATTATTTATATAAAATATTTTGAATATAGTGTTTCGCTGATACAATTGTTCAGAATCTATATACGGAAATTATAAAAAATTTCTTTTGATAAATTTGCTATTTTGAGATATACTGTTGTTAAGCATTAGTTTATAAAATAAGCATAAGTTGGTGATAGTGATGACCTTACGCGAAAAAGAAATTTTATCATTGATTAGAAAGAATCCTTATATATCGCAGCAAGAGTTAGCAGATACATTAGGGATTACCCGTTCCTCTGTCGCTGTTCATATTACAAATTTGATGAAAAAGGGCTATATTATGGGGAAAGGGTACATTGTACGAGAAGAAGATTATATTGTTGCAATCGGTGGAACCAATATTGATATTCAAGGTTTTACAAGTAATCCATTGATTTTAAATGATTCAAATCCAGGTAAGGTAAAAATTTCGTTAGGTGGTGTTGGAAGAAACATCGCAGAAAATCTAGTAAAGCTTGGAATCAACACGAGACTTATTTCTGCTATAGGAGATGACTTATATGGCAATAAAATTTTAGAGGAATGTAAAATTTCTGGAATCGATATGCAGCACACTTTCATACTAAAAGATGCCTCATCCTCTACCTATCTTTCTGTTTTAGATGAAAATAGAGATATGAAAGTCGCCATTTCAGATATGGATATTTTAGATAAAATCAATATTAATTTTATCAGAAAAAAAAACCATATCCTAAAAAATGCTCAATTAGTGGTTGTAGATACAAATATTCCTCAAGAAGTTTTACATTATTTAGTAACCAATTTAAAAGGAGTTCATTTTTTTCTTGATCCTGTATCTACTACGAAAGCAAAAAAAGTAAAAGATTTTATCGGTTCCTTTCATACAATTAAGCCCAATAAATTAGAAGCTGAAATATTAACTGATATAAAAATTAATACAAGAGATGATTTACAAAAAGCTTCACATTATTTTTTAGGAAAAGGTGTAAAAAAAATATTTATCAGTCTCGGAAAAGAAGGTGTATATTATGCAGATGAAAATACTTCTAACTTTCTACCTGCTAAACTAGTAAAAGCAGTCAATGCTACAGGAGCTGGAGATGCTTTTATGGCAGGAATCGTTTATAGCCATTTAAATAACTATACTTTAGAAAATAGTGCAAAGTTTGCTATGGCTTCATCCATTTTAGCACTGATGCATGAAAATACAATTAACCCTACGATGTCATTAAAATATATCCAAAAAATTTCAAAGGAGATGAATTTATGTATAGAAAATATTTAGATATCCATCCAGAGGTAAAAAAAGCTTTAGACGCGGGACGCGCTGTTGTTGCATTAGAGTCTACAATCATATCCCACGGTATGCCCTATCCTCAAAACGTTGAAACAGCTAGAAAAGTTGAATCCATCATAAGAGAAAATGATGCCATACCTGCGACAATAGCTATCATAGGCGGAAGATTGAAAGTAGGTCTTACAGAAGATGAACTAGAATATATGGGAAAAGGAACAGATATCTTCAAAGCAAGTAGAAGGGATTTACCCTTTATTATTGCAAAAGAATTAAATGGTGCAACCACTGTAGCATCCACTATGATTATTGCGAATTTAGCTGGAATTAAAGTTTTTGTTACAGGAGGAATCGGTGGGGTTCACAGAGATGCCCAAGAAACTTTTGATATCTCTGCAGATCTAACAGAACTTAGCAATACCAATGTAGCTGTGATTTGTGCAGGCGCAAAATCAATCCTAGATATTGGACTTACTTTAGAATACTTAGAAACGCATGGCGTTCCTGTAGTAGGTTTTAAAACAGAAGATTTCCCAGCATTCTTTACAAGAAAAAGTGGATTTAAAGTAGACTATCGTGTTGATTCTGAAGTAGAGCTTGCAAAAGCATTAAAAGCAAAATGGGATTTGAATTTAAATGGAGGGATAGTTGTAGGCAACCCAATTCCAACAGAATATGAAATGGATTTTGATACCATCAATGATGCAATAGAAAATGCAGTAACAGAAGCAAAAGAAAAAGGCATCAAAGGAAAAGAAGCAACCCCTTTCCTTCTTTCTAGAATCAAATCTATTACTGCTGGAAAAAGTTTAGCATCAAATATCGAATTGGTATATAACAATGCAATAGTTGGTACTAAATTAGCAGTAGAATTTTCTAAATTATAGTTTCTTACTTCTTTATATACTTATATCCTATATGCATTCTCCAATCAAACCCTGTTTTCATTGTATTTTAAGAAAACAGGGTTTTGTTGTTTTAAGCTTTATTATATCTTTAGGTATGCTACCTTAAATATTTATTTTTCCAGAAATGCAATGATCTTCTCATGTATACATTTTACTTCTGGCCCTGATGTACACACATGCTTTGAACGCTTTAACCAAAGAATTTCTTTTTCTTTGGAAGATATTTTATCATAGATCATCTGTGCACTCATTGGCTTTACCGTTTGATCCATATGGGATTGGACAATCAAAGTTGGACATGTAATCTTAGATAAATTTTTTTTTGCTTGTTTCATCAATTTTAAGAGACTTGGCACAGCTCCGATTGGAATAGATGCATAGGCAATGCTATTTTTCGTATCATTTTGTCCCTGTGTTGGTTCTGATTTCCATTTTTTATAGGGCATAAAATATTTTACAATAGGCGCTAATAGTGCAAATCGATCATAGATCAAAACAGGTGTCGCAATAGATACGATTCTTTCAACTGGATACTTTTCTGCCAATAATAAGGATAAAACCCCTCCCATAGATAAACCTAGCACATATACTTTACTGCACTTTTTTCGTAATCTTTCATATCCATCTACTGCATCCTGCATCCAATCTTTCCAATTACACTCATTCATATCCTCTACACAAGTTCCATGACCCTTTAGTAAAATTCCATTTACTGTATATCCTTCCTTATTTAAGGCTTTCCCTAATAATTGCATATGCGCAGGGGTACCTGTAAAACCATGGATCAATAAACAGCCTTCATCATTTCCTTCATGAAAAAATGGCTTTGTGTAGTGATGTAAATCACTCATTTTTCTCCCCCATCTCTTTATTATTTTAAAACATGATTGATTACTTTTTTAATTATATCGTAATCATATCCTCGATAAGCTAAATATCTTCCTAACTTTTCATAAACTTTTTTTCTATCTGTATCTTTTATTGTACGCATTTTCTTTTCTGCTAAACTCAAGGCATTTTCATACTCTATTTTTAGATCTAATTCTTCTATAATTGTGTTTTCTATAAGCTCCTTGTCTATTCCTTTTCTATATAGCTCTTGCTTAATTCTATTTTTCCCATATTTTTCTCCATTTGCTTTACTTTTCACCATATGTTTTGTAAATTTCTCATCATCAATAAATTCATATTCTTTTAAAAAAGTCAGGACGCGATCAATGGTTTGTTCTTCATATTCATGCTTTGCTAATTTTTCTCTCATTTCTTTTTCTGTACGTGAAGCAAAATGCAATAATTTTAAAGCCTTACTTTTTGCTTTTAGATATATTTCTTCTCCTATAATAGATTCTAATTTTTTTGTTTCAACTTCCTGACCTTTCTTCAATCCCAATGTATAAATAATTTCTTGATCTACCCCTAGAAAAAATGTATCATCCACATATATATTGACTCTATTTTTATTTTTTTGTTGTTCTAGATTTGTAATACACGGCATTTTTTTCATCCTTTCTATCCACATATATAATAAATAAAAGTCGAGAAAATTTCCCGACTTTTATTTTCATTCTCTCTCTCCAAGAGATTCATCTTAACCTCAGGTTGAGCATCCTGCCTGTACTGGTAAAGAACCCTTCATCCATCCATTGATCATACCACCACTAAGAGAATATGCATCATATCCTAAAACCTTAAGTAGAGATACCACTTGTCCTGATGTTTGTCCTGTATAGCAGATTACAATAATTTTTTCATCCATTGGTAGAACATCAATAAATTCTCCCACTTCACTCCAATAAATATTGATAGATCCATTAATCTGATTTTTCGCAAAATCTTCAGGTCTTCTAATGTCTAACATAAATAACTTTTCTTTTTTTTGTATGGCTTCGTATAAATCTTTACTAGCAATAAGATTACTGCATCCTTTTTTACAATCATCAAAGTACTTCATAACTGCTTCATCGATTGTATTCATCTTTCTTTCCTCCATTAAATAAAATATATTATACTTGCAGAAGTTGTATAAGAAATCTACACACACCTGTTGTACACTTCTTAAGCTCAATATTTTTATTATTTCTTTTGTTGGTTCATCTCTTTGTTTTCACACCAAGGTCTTCTGCAAGCTTTCATACAGCATCTTCCTTTATCCATACATACAACTTCCTCAGAATTGCATACAGGACAAACATGCACTTCTTTTTCGTATGCTTCATTAAATTCATGATCACAGTTTTTACATTGATATTTACAAATATTCAAAGTATAATTTCCGCCTTGGATATTGATAGCTTTGCCTTCTGTTAGTGCTTCAGCAACCTTTTTTCTGGCTTTGTCAATAATCAATTGGAAAGTCTGTCTAGATACATGCATTTTTTCTGCACATTCCTCTTGAGAAAGTTTTTCAATGTCTTTTAATCGCATTGCTTCTACTTCTTCAAGCTTTAATTGGATTTCTTCAAGATGGCATTTGGGTTTACCTACAGGGATAAAATATCTATTTTCTGGCATAAAAGCAATTTTTCGTGGTTTCATAGGTCTAGCCAAAATTTCACCCCCTACACTTATGACATACACCATTCATAATCATTTTTATATCTTCTACCCTTACATTATACTCTTGTTCAGCAAAATTTCTTAATTGGATCAAATCCAAAATCATTTCTGTTTTGTCATAATCGTAGATTTGATTACACCTGCTACATTTAAAATGAATGTGCAACCGCTTTTCACTAAATAACTTTAACTCATAATATCTATCTTTTTCGATCGTAGTTTCTTCTATTATACCATGTATTTTTAATATTTCTATGGTTCGATATACTGTTGCTAGCCCAATTTTTTTACCTTTTACTAAATCATACACTTCTTCTGGCTTAAAATGTGCATCTTGATTTACAAAAACTTCTATAATTGCTTTTCTTTGGTTCGTACACTTAATATTCTTTTCTTTTAAAATCTTTTCGATGATTTCTATTTTACTTTCCATTCGTACCACCCAATTCTTATATTATATAAAAAAATTCGCATTATACTATCTTATATTTTCATTTCGTCAACGAAATTTCAAAGAATTCCTTTTGAAATTTTCTTTGCTCAAATTTCTTAGAAATTATTTGATACACTAGTTATTCATATTCTGATAAATTTTTTATTTATTACTCAATGAAAAAGGCAGAATAAAATTATTCTGCCAAATTCTTAATGATGATGATGTTCTTCACATGCACTTACTGTAGATTTCAATTCACCACTTAAGTATTGTTTAATCACATCATCTAGATCTCCTTGTGCACCAATAACTACAGCAATACCCCTTTCTTTAAAAAGTTCTACTGCAGCACCACCCATTCCACCAGCAATAATGACATTCACACCTTTATCAGCAAGAAATGGTGGTAAAATTCCTGGCTGATGTTCTGGACTTGGAATAAATACTCTTTCTACAATTTTTCCATTTTCCACTTCAAATGTTTCAAACCCTTCACAATGACCAAAATGTCCTGATACAGTATTTCCATTCTTCGCTATCGCTATTTTCATTTTTAAAACGCCTCCTTATATTTTGTTTATTTGATTCCATATTTTTATGATTTCTTTTGAAGCTTTACTTTCCTCATAGCATACAATAGGCTTTAAGTGATTGACAGCTTCTTTGACCATTGGATCAAATGGAATTTTCCCTAATAAATCAATATCTTCTTCCTTACAAAAGCTTTCTATTTTTAAAGTCATCTCTTCATTGATATCGTATTTATTAATGCATACAAATGTCTTCACTCCGAAAAATTTCGTTAGGGAAAGCACTCTTTCAAAATCATTTAATCCTGATTGGGTTGGTTCTACAACAATCAGTGCAGCATCACAACCTGTAATAGAAGCCATCACGGCACATCCTATGCCAGGGGTTCCATCTAATATAAGCATCTCATCATTTTTTCTATGTTTCATCGCATTTTTTCTTACTTGGGTGACAAGTTTTCCAGACCCTTCTGCACCTATCACCATTTCTGCCCTTGATAAAATCCCTTGCTTCGTTCGGGTTGTAATGGTTTTTCCTGTTATTTCATCCTCTAATATAATCGCTTCTTGAGAGCATACCACCGTACATGCTGCACATCCTTCGCATTTTAATGGCTCTATAACATAATCATGTATCGCACCAAATCTACAAACTTTTTCACAAGCACCACATTTTATACATTTATCAAGATCTATATGCGCCATTTTTGCCCCAATAAAATTTTCTTCTTCAATATCTTCTCCACCAAGAAGAATATGAAGATTTGAAGCATCTACATCACAATCTACTTTTATACTTTTTTCATTAAGGTAAGCAAATGCAGCTGCAACAGTTGTCTTTCCTGTTCCACCTTTTCCACTTATAACAACGAGTTGCATGCCTTCACCCCCAAAATTTTCCGTCCTAATTCTTCAAATTCTTTTCTATATGCTTTATCTTCTACTAAAAGTTTTCCATTTGAATATAAAACAGCTACTTTTCTATCAAAAGGAATTCTTCCTAAAAGATTTATTTCTTCTTCTTTACAATATCTGACAATCAAATCATTTTCTTCATCTGCACGATTAATAATGATCCCAAATGGTATCTTCATTGTTTTAACAAGTTCTACAGCAATTTTCAAATCATGCAAACCAAATTCCGTAGGCTCTGTTACCAAAACAGCATAATCTGTTCCTTCAATAGCTGCTACAACAGAACAAGAACTTCCTGGTGAACAATCAATAACCGTTGGTTTTTCATCTATCAACTTCTTTAATTCTTTGATAATGGGGGGTGCCATCGGTTCTCCTACATCTAACAATCCTCGTATACAAGAAATATTCTCGCTTTTTCCTATATCAATCTTTCCAATAACTCTTCCCTCTTCTTTAATGGCATCAACTGGACATACAAGGGTACATGCACCACAACCATGACATAATTTTTCAAAGAAAATAATCCCTGTATTTGTTCCTGCCAATGCATTAAATTGACAAATTTGGGCACATTTATTACAGTTTATACACTTCTCTTCATCAATTATCGGAACAGGTATAGTTACTTCTCTTGTTTCTATTATCTTAGGGTTTAGGAATATAAATCCGTTAGGTTCTTCTACATCACAGTCTATATATTGCCATCCCATAGCTTTTGCAAGATTTGTAGAAACAGTTGTTTTTCCTGTCCCACCCTTGCCACTTAAGACTGCAATCTTCATAGGATCAGTCCTTTCTTTATTTGTGCCCCATTCCAGAATGTGCAGGTCCAGCACTTTCCAATCTTTCTAGTTTTCCTTCTTGAAATAAATTTATCACTTCTTCAATACTTCCACCTTGGCATGTATATGTTTCTATATTTCCACCATGTAATACACGCATTGCATTCGGTCCTAAACTTCCTGTAATAACCACTCCTACTTTTTCATCAATCACTTGTTGTCCAGCTGCAATTCCTGCTCCTTGATTCGCCGTAACTCCTGCATTTTCAAGAAATTCAAATGCATTTGTTTCCGTATCAAAGATTGAAAAATATGGACATCTACCAAAATGTTGATCCATTTTTGCATTTTTTTCTTTGTTCAAACTTGAAACACATATTTTCATTATTCAATCCCTCCTATTTTATCTTCTAACTTATTTGCAAAGTTTTCGCAAAAACCAAAGCGCATTTTACCGAAAACTTCCACTTTGCCTTCATCACAAAGTGCTACAAACTCAGGATCAATCGGTAATTTTTCTAATACCGCTATATCCATTTCTTTCGCTATTTCTTCAATTTTGCTTTTTCCAAAGATATAGTGCTTTTTATTACAATCTGGACATTCAAAATAACTCATGTTTTCAACAATTCCATAGATCGGTATGTCCATCATTTTTGCCATGTTTACAGATTTTTTTACAATCAACTTTACTAAATCCTGTGGAGATGATACCACGACAATACCGTCTACTGGTAATGACTGCATAATTGTAAGAGGTACATCTCCTGTTCCTGGTGGTAGATCAATCAATAAAAAATCTAAATCTCCCCATGCTACATTTGTATAGAATTGTTTTACAGTTCCTGCAATGACAGGTCCTCTCCAAACAACTGGATCATCTTCTTGCTTTACTAGTAAATTTAGCGACATTGCCTTAATTCCTGTAACCGTCTCTGCTGGTTGAATGGCTTCTCCAATAGACACAGCTCTCTGATTGTTGATACCAAATACTTTTGGAATACTAGGTCCTGTTATATCTGCATCCATGATTCCTACCTTATATCCTTTATTTCTTAGTGATACTGCCATTAAAGAAGTAACTGAAGACTTCCCTACGCCCCCTTTTCCACTCATTACAGCAATGATTTTTTTAATATTTGTTCCTTCTAGTGGTTTTTCTTTTTGTATCATATGTATTCCCTCCATTATATCTATAATTGGCATTTGCTATTTATATTATACTCCAAATTTTATTATTGTCAAATGCCATTTATGAATAATTTAAAAATAATCTTCCTAATATTGTACATATTCTCCAATAATTTTCGAAACCTTTAATTTTAATTACAATAGCAAGTATGTAAACGATTAAATATAGATAAAAAGAATTTCTACTTATTATCTAGCCCTAATTTTATATCATTACTAAAATAAAGGGATGTACCTATTATACGTATATAATATGTACATCCCTTTTAAATATTATTTATTATTCTGTTTTTATTGCTTCTAATGCACTTAAATTCATAGCACGTCTTGCTGGTAGATATCCTGAGATGATACCAATAACAGTTGCAAAAGCTACCCCTCCTAATGCAAGTTCTATGGGGATAATAGACATACCTGCACTACCTGACATACCTCCCATCATCATGTCCATACCTTCCATAGAGCCTTCTCCAAATTTGTTCAGCGCAAAAGATAGCCCATAGCTTAGTGTAATCCCTAATATTCCTCCAACAAAACCAATCATTGCCGCTTCAAATAGAAATAACCTTTTTATATCCACTAAATTTGCACCAATAACCTTCATAACCCCTATTTCTCTTGTTCTTTCATAGATACTCATAATCATTGTATTCGTAATACCTATTGCAGCTACAAGTAAACTAACAGCCCCTATTCCGCCCAACATCATCTGGGATTTTTTCATCTGTTCTCTCATAGACTTTAACCACTCTGTCAAACTACTCGCATCCAATCCCATTGCTTTTATTTTTTCTTGAATTTCCTCTACTCTTTGAATATCAATTACCTTTACCTTTACTTGTTCATATTGGTCTTCATTATCTGATCGTCTTCTTTTTTCATGTCTTGCATCTTGATCTTCCTTTATGATTTTTTCAAGCGCAGTAATATTCATATAAGCATTCCAATCCTGTTCTCTACCACTTTGTGCTAAAAGTCCCACGCCTTTTACCTTATGTGGCTTTGGTGGCTTATAATCATCATCTCTTTGATTTCTTTGATTTCTTTTTTTCTCTCCATAATTATTATCTGATGATAACATAAGCTTACTACTTATTAAATTTACCTTTGGTGCATTGGGATCACGATCATATCGGTTTCTTGATCTAGGATCATAAAAACGATCAGCTACTTCTGTACCAAAAACTAATGTTTCCTTATCTGTTGATGTTAGTAATCTTCCTTCTTGCACTTTAAAATCAAACGCTTCCATTACTTCAGGTTTTATTCCTATTACATTCACATTCCCAATCATTTTTCCAGCAGCTACTTTTAGACGCATTTCTTTTATAGGCATTACTGCCTTTACCCCATCTATCTTTTCAAGCTTTTCAATCCCTTGATCATCAAGCTTTACTTGTTTTTTTGAATTTCTTGAATCCATATCGCCATATCTTCCAGAAGAATATACTTCAATAATGCTTAAATCTCCCATACTTTCAATCCACTCTTTGGTCCCTTGATCATTTGCAATTCCTATAGACATCATCACTACAATAGAACAAGTTCCAATAATTACGCCTAAAACAGTCAAAAATGTTCTTGTTTTTTTTCTCCATAGGTTGTGAAAGCCCATTTTTAACAAATCCCAATTATTCATCTATGCTCACTTCCTCGGCTTTCTTTTTGCGCTTCCTACGAACAACAAATCCAATACCGCCTACTAAAAGAACGCCCCCCCCAATCCATATCCATTTCTTTGATGAAGACCCTTTTTGACCTTCCATCTCCATTTCTGGATCCATTGGAGGCATTTCTGGTTCTTTCATTACTTCTATCTCGAAATCTTTTTCTACTTTATAAGGGTTCCCAACCGTATCTTCAAATTCAAATATAATTTTCCCAGTTCCTTTTCCTTCCTTATTTGGTATCACTGTAACATCATAATAGTCATCTTTTCCAGCATCTATGTTTCCTATATAAGTACTCCCACTGTTTACCTCAAAACCACCTTCTGTATGAATCATCATATTTCTCAATATTCCTCTGCCCAAATTATAAAAATCTATGGATAGGGAAGCATTCCCACCAACAAAAACTTCTTCTGGAATTTTCACGTCAGATGTTTTAAATTTTACTTCTTGTATGACATTTACTCCTATAATTTCCTTTGCCGTTTGTGCTTTTCCTGTACTATCTTCATACTCAATATCCGCCGTAATATTATACATTTTCTGCTCTGCATCTGATTTTGACTTCAATTTAATCGTTTTATTAACGCGATTTGATGCACCAATTTCATCTATAAAGAAGGAATTACTGCTTCCTACTGGTGCAAAAGCATCTCCTTCCGAGCTGATGCTTACCTTAATATTTTTTACTGAAGCACTTTTATTTGTATTGAAAAAAGATATATTCAGTGGAAAAGTTTCGCCTGTTTGGATATATTCTTTTCCATAGTTGTAATTATCTATAATAATTCTCGGTGTTAATTTTGAATTGTCTCCTTTTATAAATATACCAACATATTGGCTTAAAGAATTCTTCTCTTCTGATTTTGAATCCTTTAGTCCATATTCCACATTGATCTTAACAGGATAATTTTTTGATTCTATACCATCCTTAGCAAAAAGCTTAAAAGTCATAGGAATAGATTCTCCCACATTTAGACTTTTTATATTTTTAACAGATGCAGATTTTGGAAGTATCTCAGCGCCTGCATCGATACTAACCTTTAAGTTTTTTGCATCTTTGCCTGATAGATTTTTTAGATCAAAGGCAATATCAAAATCCTGACTTGTTTTTACACCATCCACAGGATATGCTAAATTTTCAAACCCAAAATCTAATTCTTGGTCTCCAGCGCCATCTACAGGAACATATATTTTTTTCTTCTTTTCATATTCATGATTATATTCATCCTTATACTTTATAGAAAGATCTAATTCATATGTACCACTCTTTAAATCTTCATTCGCATAGATTTTTAGTGGAATCTCGTGAAAATGCTTAGGTTTTATCTCTTTTATTTTGGGTACATTCATATAATTATCAAGTCTTATTGCCTCTGCCTTAAGCCCCTCAAAACTAATTTCAACATCTTTTGCCATCGTTTCGCCTTCATTTTGAATTTCTAATTTCATAACGCTACTTTGACCAGCAGAAACACTGTTGCCTTCAAATTTTACATCCATTAATTCCAAAGAAGGTTTTTGGCGATTCTCTTCAATTTTCACATAAACCGTTTCTGATGCAGTACCTCCATCATAACTAACACTTACTTTGATTGGATAAGTTTTTGCTTCTGCATTCATAGCTACCTTCAAATAAAATCCAATATCTTCATCACTTTTACCATGAATAGACGCTATTCTCTTTGTTGTAGACATTTTTTCTATTTCAAAAGGAAAACTTTTTAAATCACTTGTATCTAAAGATATGGTTACATCTTTTATAGAATCTTCTCCAATATTTTCTATAGGAATGCCAAGTCTCACTTCTTCTCCTGATTCAAATACAGGCACTTCCCTATTTCTTCCTATAATTAAATTCGTATCCGCATATGAAGTGAAAGTATCCATATTACAAATACTAAAAGCCATCATCAATACAATGGATAAAGTAAGTATCCTTCGTTTCATCTTTTTTCCCCCTTAATTCTCCTTATTTTTCTTCAATTTTTTCAATGTTTCCATCTAAAATATAGACAACCTTATCTGCATACTCAGCAATACTTCTATCATGGGTTACAATAATAATTGTCTGATTGTTCTCTTTTGCAATTTCTAACATCAAGTTCATAACTTCTTTGGTTGTCTTCGAATCTAAATTTCCTGTTGGCTCATCTGCAAAAATAATAGGTGGCTTACTCACAAAGGCTCTTGCAATCCCTACTCTTTGCTGCTGCCCTCCACTCATTTGATTAGGTTTATGGGTGATATATTTTTTAAGCCCCACAGCATCTAATATTTCAGCAGAAATTTTCTCTCGTTGCTTTTTTTTCATCCCTCTAAAAGTGAGTGGCATACTAACATTTTCAAGAGCTGTGAGTGCAGCTAACAGGTTGTATGACTGGAAAACAAAACCAATATGCTTTTGTCGAAACTTTGCAAGTTGTTTTTCATTCATTTTTTCAACATTTTTTTCATTAATTTTAATAATGCCTCTTGTAGGTTTCTCAAGTCCCGCCATCATATTTAAAAGAGTAGATTTTCCTGATCCTGAAGTTCCTAAAAAGCAACATATCTCTCCTGTCTTTATTTCCAAGGAAACATCGTTTAATGCAACGATCTTTTCATCTCCTACTCTATATACCTTTCTAACATTTTTTATTTCAATTGCATTTTTAATCGTTCTCCCCCCCTTTGTATCATTCTATTCTATACAATTTTTGCATCCATAGCCATATTTTCGCCTTACAAAATCTCTTTTTAATCTTATATTTTTGTCATATACCAATCTTTTACCAATTTATAGTATACAACAAAATCCCATAAAAATCTTTACAAAAATATTACAATCACCAAAATTTTTATTTTCTACCTAATATTTGTATATAAATAATACCGAGTAATTTAAAATTACCCGGTATTATTTATTCTTTTATAAACTTAACTGCTGTTCCATAAACGATTACTTCAGCAGCCCCTTGCATGATTGCACTCGTTGCATATCTTATGTTAATTATACCATCTGCACCTAAGTTTTGTGCTTCCATAACCATTCTCTTTGTCGCAATGGCTCTTGCTTCATCCATCATTTCTTTATACGCTTCTATTTCTCCCCCTACTAATGTCTTCAAACCACTTAAAATGTCTTTTCCAACATGCTTTGATTGTACGGTTGCACCCTTTACAATTGAAAGTGTTTCTAATTTTTTTCCACTAATATAATCAGTATTTACTAAGATCATCCTTATCCTCCTCCCTTATTTCTTTAACTCTCTTAACCATATTATAAATTAATGCAAATATGATTCCTAACAAAGCGATACACACAATCCCCATGAGTAAAAATGGGCCATTTGTTTCTAGCATCGCAAACAATATACCAAAAGCATAAAGCAATGCAATAATCCCTACAATTATGGTTATGATAATTGTTATAATGATATTCTTCATGATAATCACCTTTCACATACTATGAATTTCATCTTATTATATACATAATTTAGTTCTTATACATTTTTATTATATAATAATATCCATATTTTAGCTATAGAAATCGCTATATAATAAAACCTGGATTAATCTTACATTGATTAATCCAGGTTTTATTTACTTTTAAATTTATTCATCCATCATCTCGTCTACAAAATCTAATACATTATCCATAATTTTCATTGCATCCCTAAGCTCATCCTTTTTTATAATCAACGGTGGCGCTACAATTATTATATTCTCATGACTGTAGTTCCAAAATCCTTTTTCTCTAAGCATCCCGAGTATTTTTTTCATAATTCCATCCGGGTCTTTTCCATAAGGTACCAATGGTTCTTTGCTATTTCTATCTTTCACCAATTCAATAGCAGAGAAAAGACCTATATATCGAACATCTCCAACACTTGCATGTTTTTCTTTCATTTCTTCTAATATTTCACCTAATACAACGCCCATTTCTTTGGATTTTTGAATTAAATTTTCTTCTTTATAAACATCAATCGTAGCACAAGCGGCAGCACAACCCATTGGATGCGCACTATAAGTTAATCCGCAGATAAGTGTATTCTTATTAAAGTGATCAGCAATTTTTCCATTTACTAATACACCACCTAGTGGTATATAGCCACAAGTTGAACCTTTAGCAAAGGTAATCATATCAGGTTGTACATTCCAATTATTTACTGCAAACCATTCACCAGTTCTTCCCCAACCAGCCATAACTTCATCACAAACCATCATAATGCCAAACTCGTCGCAAAGATCTCTTACGCCTTGCATCCATCCTTTTGGTGGAATGAGAATACCATTCGTTCCAACTACAGATTCTTGAAAAATAGCAGCAATTGTTTCAGAGCCTTCATACTCTATTTGTTCTCTTAAAAGAGTAAGATAATATTTTGAAGCTTCTTCTTCGTTTTTAAACTCAATAGGACCTCTATATGCATAAGGACCAACAAATTTAACAAATCCAGCGATTCCTGGTTCGCTTGCAAATCTTCTTGGTTCACCTGTTAAGTTCGCAGCACCATAAGTTGCACCATGATAAGCGCGATACGCTGAGAACATTTTGTATCTGCCAGTATACATCCGAGCCATCTTAATCGCATTTTCATTTGCTTCAGCACCACTATTTGTGAAAAATACTTTTTTCATGTTAGCAGGAGCTACTTCAACAACTTTCTTGGCAGCTTCAGCGCGCACATCTAAAGCAAAAGCAGGCCCAATAAAAGGTAATTTGTCAGCTTGATCTTTAATTGCTTGAATCACTTTTTTGTTCCCATGACCAATATTCATATTAACCAGCTGTGAAGACATATCGTAAAATCTTTCTCCCTCTTCATTCCAAAAATATATTCCTTCCGCTTTTGTAATAACATGCGGATTTAATCCAGCTTGAGCACTCCATGAATGTAAATTATATTTTAAATCCATTTCTTGAATAACAGATGTTTTATTCATTCGAAACTCCCCCTTTTATATTTTTATCAATAAAAAACATCTAACTTCTACATTTTAAATTTTAATGATCATTCATAACACTACCAAATAGTTCTTCATCCGTTGGAACAACAGGTTCAAAATATCTTGATACCCATGTAACATTAATTAAATGTTTCCAAGTAATATTTTCAGAAGCTACATTTCCACCCCAAGTTCCACAGCCAAGACTTGTTGTAAATGGCATACCATTAAACCAATTTCCAGTATTTGCAAGAGCTTGCCCTTGTCTAATATTCATACGGCTTACCTTTGTCTTAAGCGCCAGTTCCATAATGTGTTCTTCGTTGAACGAATGAATGCCACAAGAATGACCCATTCCTTGATATTTAGTAATTTCATTTACTTTATTCACAGCTTCTTTAAATTGATCATATTTGTAAAGTGTTACAACTACTGAAAGTTTTTCTCCAGAGAATGGATAATCTGCACCGATCCTTGATTCTTCAACCATCATAAATTTTCTATCTTCAGAAAGTTCAACACCTGCTATATCTGCTATTGTTTGAGGAGATTGTGCAACGATTTTTGAATTCAAGTGCCCATCAACCCATAAAGTTTTTTGAAGTTTTTCCTTTTCTTCAGCCTTGGTTAAATAACCTCCTTCAGCCTTAAGTGCTTCAATAAAATCATCATACACATCTTTCTGAATAACCAATGCGTTCTCTGCAGAACAGCTTGTAGCAAAGTCAAATGTTTTGCTAAGCATTATTTTATGAGCAGCATCCTTTAGATCCGCAGTTTCATCTACAACAACTACAGCGTTACCAGCACCTACGCCATAAGCTGGCGTACCAGATGAATAAGCAGATTTAACCAATCCTGCTCCACCTGTAGCTAAAATCAAATCACATTGTTTCATAAGCTCATTACTGATATCCATAGTAGGCTCTTCAATTGCTATTACTAAATCTTCAGGTGCACCATATCTTTTTAATGTTTCTCTCATAATATTTACAATAAATGTGTTTGTTTTCTTCGTACGTGGATGTGGAGATAATATAATAGCATTTTTTCCTTTTAATGCATGTGCTACTTTTACAGTAGGTGTTGCTTCAGGATTTGTACAAGGAACAAGGGCTCCTATAATACCCACGGGTTTAGCTATTTTCATAATTTTCTTTTCTTCATCTATTTCTATTACACCTACAGATTTTTTGCCTATCATATCACGAATAACACCTTTCGATTTTGCCATAAGCTTGTTATATTTTCCTTCATAATTACCCATTCTAGATTCTTCTACAGCCATTTTTGATATTTCTTGTGCAGGACCATCTTTCACGATGTTCCACACAACAGCAGTAAGTAATTTATCCACTTGCTCTTGTGTATAATCTGCAATAGCAATTTGTGCTTTTCTAGATCTTTCAATAAGTGTAGCTACATATTCTTTAGGATTTATATCCATTTTAGTTCCCCCTAGTATAATATTTTATATATGTATTAAACGCATTGTAGATTGGCTTTATTTCACTTTTTTAAATCTAGATAGTCCTATATAATCATTGGAGATTCTCTCATAATAAATTCTCCATACCCTTTTTCTCCAACAAATTGTCCATTTTCTACAATTACTTTACCTCTAACCATTGTAGTCTCTGGATATCCCTTTAATTTAAAGCCTTCAAAAGGTGTATAATCAACATTTTCATGAAGTATTTCTTGTTTTACTGTCTTTTCTACATTTGTATCAAAAATAACTATATCTGCATCACTACCCACAGCAATAGTACCTTTTTTAGGATACATGCCAAATATTTTAGCAGCATTCGTAGATGTAACTTGAACAAATCTTTGTAAATCAAATTTCTTTTCTACTACTCCATATGTATACATCAACGCCATTCTTAACTCTATTCCTGGCGCTCCATTCGGAATCTTTCCAAAGAAATCTTTCCCCATTTCTTTTTGTTTCATGAAGAATGGACAGTGATCTGTTGCTACTAATTGAAGCGTATCATCCGCCAACGATTCCCACATATACGGCCAATTACTCTTATCTCTTAACGGTGGTGACATCACATATTTAGCTCCATTAAATCCTGGTTCTTCATAATTGTCATATGATAGTAGTAAGTACTGTGGACAGGTTTCGCCCATTATTGGATATCCCTCTTCTCTTGCACGCTTTACTTCTGAAGTAGATGCTTCACAGCTGTTATGTACTATATAAAGAGGTGCACCCACTAATTTAGCTAATTTTATAGCTCTACCAGCAGCCTCACCCTCAACCAAATCTGGACGAGATAACGCATGGTATTTAGGTTCTATCTTTCCTTCTTCTTTGAATTTATCTGTAAAGTATTTTATAGCATAATAGTTTTCAGCATGAACACCTGTTAATCCACCATTTTCACTAACAACGATTAACGTATTCATAAGCACATCATCTGTAACTCTCAGACCATCATATGTCATAAATAACTTAAAACTAGAATACCCTTCTTTAATTCTAAAGGGAATTTCTTTTATAACATCCTCATTCATATCTGTTACAGCCAAATGAAGTCCATAATCTATTACAGCCTTACCTTCCGCTTTTTTCCTCCAAGTATTAGCAGCTTCCTCTAATGTTTTACCTTTAGATTGTATTGCAAAATCCACGATTGTTGTCGTTCCTCCACATGCTGCTGCAATGGTTCCTGTATTAAAATCATCACTAGAATACGTTCCGCCAAATGGCATATCCAAGTGAGTATGAGGATCTATACCTCCTGGAATAACATACTTATGTTCTGCATTAATGATCTTTTCTGCATCGTCTTTTAAATCTGATTCTATTTGATAAACCTTTCCATCTTTAATACCTATATCACCTTTAAAGGAATCCATATCTGTTATAATTGTTCCTCCTTTAATAATCGTGTCAAATTTTTTCATTCAAAGTTCTCCTTTCATAAGTATTTTAATTTTTATATATTGTTTTTTATTTTTTAATTCTAAAAGATATGCTTAAAAATTTTATTTAATTCTTTATAATACAAGATAGATGCCAATTTATATTTTTATAAAACATATTCAAGATACGAATAAATAAATGGCTAAATTTCAGTATTTTTAATAAATATTTTTTTTTGATATTCAAAAAATATATTTTACCTCCCCTAAAACATGAAATTTTGATTTGTTTTTGCATCATTCGTCTATAAAATATGCATCACACAAATTTGTATATGCTATAACTTTAATTTCCCTACATTTTTTCTCATAAAAGAAATTATAATCTTCCTAAACCCGTTGATTTTTTCATTCCACTGATGTTTTTTTCCATCGTACTTTTCTTAGTCATAATTTTATTTTTTTTTCATTATAAATTTTCTATCATTTTTCACTTAAAAAAAAAAGTAAAAATTAATAGAATCATTCACAAAATAAAAGAGGAATATAAGTATACACTAACAATCCCATTCAATAAATAAGATATGCAAGTATTGAAATTTAGATATTTTTCCCATATAAAGTTCTAAATAAACTTAGATCTTGGCATATATATTGCTTTATATATTCCTGAACTTAGTTCATTAGTAAGTGTTATGAGACTTACTACAATTATCAAATATAACTGTTAGTAAGCAAATAGCCCAATAATTAAAAATGTAATTATCAATGAAAGGAATGTTTACAGTGAGTAAATTCTGCGAGATAAAGGATTGGTGTTGCGTTATTATATTTTATTAGAGCAGAAGAAGTTTTAGCAAGTATAATTTTCTAAATATTCATGAAATAGATTTAGTTACATAAAAAAAATTAGAAAGGAGTATTTAATAATGAATACAAAATTTTGTAGTATGGAAAGAATGGAAGATAAGCTCAAAACTTTTGCAACTTATGGTGATACCGGACATGGAGGAGTTACTAGATACTCATTATCACAAGAAGCTATTCAAGCTAGAGAAGAATTCACAAAGAGAATGGAAGCTATCGGTGCCGAAATAACTGTTGATGATATGGCAAATATGTATGCTACTATTCCAGGTTCAGATCCTAATGCAAAACGAATTGTTATAGCATCTCATGTTGACTCCGTAAAAAATGGAGGCAACTATGATGGAATATTAGGCGTTATAACCGCTATGGAAGTTTTAGAAACGATTGTAGTTCAAAAAATTCCTCATAAACATCCACTTACGGCTATGATTTGGACAAATGAGGAAGGTTCCTTATATCCACCAGCAATGATGTCATCCGGCGTAATTTGTGGCAAATTTGATAAGGATACAATACTTTCATCAAAAAGCGTATTAGATAGAAAAACTACTTTTGGTGAAGCTTTAGTAGCCAGCGGTTATGCTGGCTCATTATCGAATAGGTTAAATTCTAATGATTATAAATGCATGCTTGAACTCCACATTGAGCAGGGTCCAATCCTTGAATCTGCTAATACTGATATCGGTGTTGTCACTTGTGTCCTTGGTATGATTAACTACAGAATAAGAACTTATGGTCAAGCAGATCACGCTGGCACTACGCCAATGAAATATAGACAGGATGCTCTTTATGCAGCCGCTCAGGTTCTTACTTATCTGCATAATGAGTTAGACAAACTTGATCCAGATCTTGTTTACACAACTGGTGAAATTAAATGTCATCCTTGTATACATACAGTAATTCCTGATTTTGTTGACTTTTCAATTGATTCAAGACATGAAGACCCTAAGGTACTTGAGCAAGTTCTTGATATTATTAAAAACATGCCTAAAGAAGTTGCTAAGTGTAAGGTTGATTATACGAAAGCTTGGGCACGTGATACAGTATACTTCGATAAAGAATTAGTAGCATTTGTTAAGGCAAGTGCTGATGAAGCAGGTATTTCTAATCAATACATTAATAGTGGAGCAGGCCATGATGCCCAGTATGTATCAGATATGATGCCTACTACTATGATTTTTGTTCCTTCAAAGGACGGTCATAGCCACTGCGAGCCTGAGTTCACATCTGTTGAGCAGTGTACAAATGGAGCAAGCGTAATGCTTAATACCGTCCTTAAGATAGATGCAAAATAGCATCAACAAAAACATAGGCTAATGATATTTCTTCAATCATTAGCCTATGAAAATTATTTTATATATTATATTCTTTTAATTTTCTTACAACTGTTGACTGGTTTATTTTAAGAACTGTAGCTATTTTTCTCGTTGTTTTATATTCTTGTTTCGCCTTTATTAACAATTGTCTTTCTAATTCTTTTGTTGCTTCTTTTAGTGGGATCACAGTATTTGCCTCAATATAATTTACATTTTTATTATTTTCAAGATGTATGATCTCTAATACTTGTTTTGAAGTTATAATATCTTCTCCACATGTAATTACTAGCCGCTCAATTATATTCTCTAATTCTCTTATATTGCCAAGCCATTTATATGATATCAACAGTTTATAAGCATCTTGCGTTAATGATTTCTCAAAAAAGTATTTTTCATTATTCTTCTTTAAAAAAACATTAATCAGTATAGGTATATCTTCAATCCGTTCTCTTAGTGAAGGTATATTAATAGGTATTATATTTAACCTATAATAAAGATCTTGACGAAATTCACCATTTGTTATTGCCTTTTTTAAATCTTTATTCGTAGCTGCAATGATTCTAGCTTTTATTTCATATGGTCTTAATGCACCTATTCTAGAGGCTTTTCTATCTTGCAATACACTTAATAATTTAACTTGCAGCTTCATTGATAGTTCTCCAATTTCATCAAGAAATACAATGCCATCTTTTGCTTCTTCAAATAAACCTTTTTTACCTTTTTTATTGGCTCCTGTGAAAGCCCCTTCTTCATATCCAAATAATTCGGATTCAAGCAAATTTTCCGGAATTGCTCCACAATTAATAGTAACAAATGGTTTATTTTTTCTATTACTCATCTCATGTATAGTTTTAGCTAAAAAACCCTTTCCTACACCCGTTTCTCCTAACAGAAGTACGGTACTATCTACATCTGCTGTTCTTTTGATTAACTCCATAATCTTTTGCATCGTACTATTTTTAGTTATAATTTTTTTTTCTTGTATCACCTTCCTTTTTAACAATTCTTTTCGGAACCATTCCATCATTTCTCCTGTATTCTCTATTTGATTTTTCAGTTGTTCAATACTCGTAATATCCTTTGATATATTGATTACTTTAACAATCTCTTTTTTTTCATTAAATATTGGGATACCTGTAACCAACAATTTTTTATTACTAGCCGTTTTTTGTATGATAGTAACTTTTTCTCTTTTTTCAAATACCTCTGCTGTAATAGATTTATCAAAAATCCCCTTTTTTACTAGATTATTAGCATCTTCCCCTATGATCTCACTTTGTGATATGCCAAAACTTTCTTCACATAGATCCCCTACACATAAAATTTTTGCATTTCTATCTACAATCGTAATCTGATCAAATGTTGTATCTATTGCTATCTTTATTTCATTATATAATTGTTCATAATCTTTTAACTCTTCTTTTAACACATTATAATCAATTAAGGTTTCCAATTTTATCCCCCCTCGTTCTCTAATCTAAAAAATAACATTTAACGCATATTCAGCTACACCTATTGCAAATCATCAATAATTTAAAATTATTATTTTTTTATGTAATCAATTTTATATTAATAAATAATATTCCATAAAAAAAGGTTAAGAACCTTCTTATTTTCAAATTTTTAAGAATATTTTTTATTTTCTGTCATAACGAGATATCGAGTAGCTAGAAAATAGGCACTAACCTGTTACAATGAAATAAAATTCCCCCTGTAAAATCTTCAGGGAGAATTCATAATCAATCCATATAACAAAATCAAGCTTTTTCATGTAACATTACTTTTTCCGTAATGGCTGCTTCTTCTTCTTCACTAAGAAGAGAATCATGCTCGTTCTTCATAATCGCTGGATAAATGACTATAGCAAGTAAAAATCCAATAATCCAACCACTATCCGCTAAGAAACTTAGTCCATCTACAACTTTACCTAATATTGGTAAAGTACAAGCGAGAATCCAAGTATAAACTGCTTTTTCATTAAACCCATTTTTATACCAATAACGGCTTTCTTCCCCTTTAAACAAATCATGTAAATCTAATCTTTTTTTACGATAGATATAATAATCAGCAATATACATCCCTGCTAGAGGTCCTAATAAAATACCGTATGTCCCTAACCATCCAAATATATATGCATCTGCAGTTGAAAGTAGTTTCCAAGGCATGATTGCAATACCAGCAATACCCGTGATTAGTGCACCTGTACTATAAGAGATTTTTTGTGGATTTAAGTTAGAAATACCATTTGCAGGTGCAACCACATTCGCAGCAATATTTGTTGTTAAAGTTGCAACTGCTATACCAATTGCACCAAGTAATGCAGCTACTGGACTACCTATATGTTGAACAACAGCTACTGGATCCCAAATAAATTGACCAAATATGATACTTGTTGCACCCGTAACAAAAACACCTACGAAAGCAAATGCTGCCATTGTTGTAGGTAAACCAAGCAATTGACCTCTAAACTGATCTTTCTGACTTTTTGCATATCGACTAAAATCAGGAATATTCAATGCAAGTGTAGACCAAAAAGCAATATTTGCTGTTAAACCCGCTAAGAATATTTTCCAGAATTGACCTTCTTTATATGTTGCAGGCAGATTTAAAATATCACTAACATTTTTACCCGCTGAATGTACACTTGTTAATGCCCAAGCTATAAACCCTAGGGAAAGAACTCCTAGAATAGGCGCGCCCCAAGCTTCCATGAACTTAATAGCTTCTGAGCCCTTGTAAGCAATCCAAACATTCAAAGCCCAAAATATAAAGAAAGCTACCCAAATACCTCCTGCCCAAGAAGCCCACGAAGGCATCATAACACCCATAACCGCATTAAGTGCTCCTCCACCAATCCAACATTGAATTCCAAACCAACCAGCCGCAATAAGTGCACGAGCAATTGAAGCAATATGGGAACCTTTAATACCAAAAGCCAAACGTGCAAAAACAGGATAAGGAATACCATATTTTGTACCAGAATGTGAATTTAACTGCATTGGAATAAGAACGATTAAGTTTCCTAAACAAATGTTAATAATTGCTTGCCACCAAGAAAGACCCGCTGCCATTAATCCAGATGCCATCATATAAGTAGGAATACAAACAGACATTCCAACCCATAATGCTGCAATGTGGTATGTTCCCCAAGTTCTTTCAGACAATTTCGTCGGTGCTAAATCGTCATTATAATATGCATTATTTTTTAATACTACTCGCGAACTTTCACTTAATTCATAAAGACCATTAACTTCTTTTTGTGATACTTTTTTCTCATTCATCCATTTACACCTCCAATTTTGTAATGTAAATCAAAATAACAATACGATACTATCCATGTAACTCTATATTTATTCTTCATCTCTCACCTCCCTTCATTTTAAATTCGATTGCTGAATACCTATTTTCAAAAGATCACAAATTTTGATATTAAACTGTTTCAAATATAGTTACCCAGCAATATATTTTTAAATTCTAAATATTCTGAATATTTAAGGTGAAATTCTAGTATCCTTATAGAACAAAAGGCACTTAATGAATTCTTGTGCCTTTTGTGTCTTATTAAATAACTACCGCTCTCTCTTTTGCGTTTTCTTTAAATTCGATTTCTCCTTTAGTAATACATTGTACAGGACAAACGTGCCCACACAGATGACATCCTACACAGTTCTCTTTTATAAGTTCAGGACGTCGATCTTCTTCATTCCATTTAATCGCTTGATGTCCTCCATCAAAACATGATATGTAGCATCTTCCACATCCTACACATTTTTCATCGTCAAATTTAGGATATACCACATAATCTCTATCAAGATCTTCAGCAGGAATAATATTCTTAACTGCTATTCCTACCATGTCTTCAAGTTTATCAAATCCTTTTTCCTCCATGAAATGAGAAACCCCACTGATCATATCCTCTACAATTCTATAACCATACTGCATTATGGCTGTTGTAACCTGTAAGTTACTTGACCCAAGCATAATGAATTCAATACAGTCTTCCCAAGTTTCAATTCCACCGATACCACTAATTGAAACCCCTTTAAGTTTTGAACAATTTGCAAGTTCATGGATAAATCTCAACGCAATTGGTTTTACCGCTTTTCCAGAATAACCAGATACAGATGATTTACCATTTATAACAGGTAATGCTGTACATCTATCAAAATCTACAGCTGTAATAGATTTTATCGTATTTATTGTTGATATACCATCTGCACCACCTTCTATAGAAGCTACTGCTGGATCCGCCATATTTCCAATGTTTGGTGTCATTTTTGCGAGTACAGGAAGTTTTGTTCCTCTTTTTACTGCTTCACAGTATTTTTTAACAAGCGCAGGGTTTTGCCCAACATCAGAACCCATCTCATGACTTGTCATTTGAGGACAAGAGAAATTACATTCTATTATATCTGCTCCTGCTTCTGTAACAAGCTGCGCAAGTTTCGTCCATTCTTCTTCATTTTCACCCATGATAGAAGCAATTAAAACTTTATTTGGATAATTCTGTTTTAATTTTCTTAATGCTTCAAGATTTTCTTCAAGTGAATGCGTTGAAATCTGCTCCATGTTTTTAAATCCTATAAAGGATGTTGCTTCTTTTGTTGTATTATCAAAACGTGGTGAAACTTCATTTGGAATATAAAACCCAATCGTTTTAAATACAATTCCACCCCAACCAGTTTCTAACGCTTTTGCACACATTTCATAACAAGCTCCTACTGGAGATGAAGATAAGAAAAAGGGATTTTCACATTTAACTCCACAAAAATTTATTGAAAGATCTTTCGTTTTCATTATTATCTATCTCCTTTCACATTTGCCATTTCATTTAAATAATTAGCAATTTCTATGGCAGCATCTTTACCATGTTTAACCGCATATACTACAGTCTTATCCCCTTCAACTATATCTCCAGCCGCAAATACACCTTCAATATTTGTTTGATAATCACAAATGCTGATTATTTGTTTATCATTCACATCCACATCGGCAATATTTTTGATTGGGTCTGCCTCTTGACCTATAGCAAATATAATTCGATCTGCTACAAGTTCTAATGATGCATCATCAAACATTCCCACAGCTTTAAATCTGTTAACACTTCCATCTTTTCCTATTATTTCTTCTGGCTTAAATCCTGTGTATATTGGAATATTTAAAGACTGGAGATGTTTAATTTCTTCTATATCTGCTGGCATTTTATCAATTGTTCTTCTGTAAACAATCTTAACATCTTCACACCCTAAAAGTTTGGTTGTAACGGCACAGTCAATAGCAACATCTCCACCACCTATTACGATTACATGTTCTCCTATATCAATATCTCCATCCGTTGATTTTGCTTCTGATAAATACTCGGTTCCTTTCAAAACACCATTCAGTTCCATTCCTTTTATATTTATCATTTTACTATTTTGCATTCCTACTGCAATAAGTATCGCTTTAAATCCTTGTTGTTTTAAATCATCTATATTTATATTTTGTCCAATTTTGCAATTTGTTTTAAATTCTACACCTAAATCTTTAATGTATCTAATTTCATCATCTATTACTGATTGTGGTAATCTTTCAGTAGGAATTCCATAAGAAAGCCATCCACCGAGTTTATTCTTTTGCTCAAATACTGTTACTTTATATCCATCCCTTACCAAACTTGCAGCTGCAGAAAGACCACTTGGACCCGATCCAATGATTGCTATTTTTTCTTTTACCGCTTCAACTGGTTCTAAAACCGTCATCCCTGTTGCTTTTTCATACGCTGTTAAATAACGTTGTAATTTTCTGATTTCAATGGGTTTATCGATACCGCAACGACTACAGGCATCTTCACAGTATTTACTTGTTGGACATACTCTTGCACAAATTCCTCCAAGCACATTATTTTCTCTTATGGTTTCTGCAGCACCCTTAATATTTCTGAAACGAAGTGATCGAATAAACTTTGCTGGGTCCGTTGCACTAGGACACGCCTTTGAACAGGGTGCATCATGGCATAATAAACATCTTGAAGCTTCTTCAATAGCCAACAATGGTGTTAATAACTTTTCTCTTTCATTTAGATACGTATTTTTTTTATCCATTTTAAATTCCCCCCTATGTAATTATGTTCTAAATTTATAAACTAAATATGATTAAATATATAACTGATGAAATGCACCATTCTCTTTGAAAAATGTTTTCTTTTACATGCCATCCTATTTCTTTTTAATTTTTTTATTTATGATTCTTTTTAACACGCCACTTTCATTATATTTTGATTCTTATATTGTTTTGTCTCATATCTTAATAATGCACTATATATGCCAATTTATATTCTTCTAAAATATTTTTAAAACAAAAATATAAAACGTCTATTTTTCAACGTTTTTATAGGATTATTTTTTTCATTTTTTAAAATATATCATGTAAGTTCCCGCTAAAATATAAATATATGATTTATTTTTGCATCATGAATCTATAAAATATGCATCACCCTAAAGGGCATATTCCTTTCCTTTAATTTTTATATATTTTTTCATGAAATTGATGTTTTTTTGTTTCTTCTTATTGCCTTTACCGTTTTAATATATAAAGCAATCCCCCCTGCTAGATACACTAAGCAGAGGGGAAATATTATTTTCATTATCTATTTTTCGTTTTTATAACTTTATTGATGATCTATCAGCGTACCAATATCCTTTCTATAATAACTCTTATCAAAAGAAATTTTTCTAGCATTTGTATACGCTTTTTTTCTCGCTTCATCTATGGTATCTCCCCAAGCAGTAACCCCTAATACTCTGCCTCCATTGGTCAAAGTTTTTCCATCTACCACTTTTGTTCCTGCGTGAAACACAAACGCATCCTCATCTATATCCGCAAGACCATGAATTTCTTTTCCTTTTTCATAAGTATCTGGATATCCACCAGAAGCCATAACAACACAAACAGTCTTTTTATCACTCCAAATAATTTTTTGTGTCTTTAATCTTCCATCTAAAATGCTTTCCATAATCTCTACTAAATCTGTTTCAAGTCTTGTTAGTATCGTTTGTGTTTCAGGATCACCAAACCTTACATTAAATTCTAAAACCTTTGGAATATTTTCTTCAATCATAAGTCCTATAAAAAGAATTCCTTTGAAATCTAGTCCATCTTTTTTAAATCCATCAATAATAGGAAGGAGTATATTTTGTTTCACTTCTTCTTTAAGACAATCATCGTAAATGTAGCTCGGAGAATAGGTTCCCATACCACCTGTATTCGGCCCTTTATCTCCATCAAATATTTTTTTATAATCCTGTGCACTCACCATAGGTACAATACTCTCTCCATCTACAAAACACAATATAGAAGTTTCGATGCCTGTCAAGTACTCTTCTATAATGATTTTTTCTCCAGCTTCACCGAATTTTTTAGAAAGCATCATGTAGTCTAAAGTTTCTAAAGCTTCATCTTCATTTTCTGCAATCACAACCCCTTTTCCAGCAGCTAGTCCATCTGCCTTAATCACCATAGGGTATCCATAAATGCCAACGGCTTCTTTTGCTTCTTCTAAACTTGTAAATTCTTTATATTTGCCTGTAGGAATATTATGTTTCACTAAAAATTCCTTTGTAAAAGCCTTACTTCCTTCTAACTGTGCACATTTTTTATTGGGTCCAAAAACTTTTAACCCTTCTTCTTCAAACCGATCAACAACACCCATCACCAGTGGCACTTCAGGCCCTACAACCGTTAAATCTATTTTATTTTCCTTTGCAAAATCACATAATCCTTCAATATCTTCTACCTTTATATCTATATTCTGTGCCATTTTACCAATACCTGCATTTCCAGGAGCACAATAAATCTTACGAACTTTTGGACTTTTACTTAGCTTCCATACAATCGTATGCTCTCGCCCACCATTGCCTACTACTAATATTTTCATATGAGACACTCTCCTTTCATCAACTTTAACTATCTAATAAGCATTGAAAGATCTTTATTGTTTAATGCTTAAAATGTCTCATTCCTGTAAACACCATTGCAATGCCGTATTTGTTTGCCATCTCTATAGATTCTTCATCTCTTATAGAACCACCGGGTTGAATAACAGCTGTAATCCCTGCTTTTGCAGCTGCTTCTATAGAATCTGAGAATGGAAAATAGGCATCTGACGCCATCACACTGCCCTTTACTGAAGTTTTTGCTTGCTTGATTGCATTTTCCACAGCCCAAATTCGATTTACTTGTCCTGGTCCAACGCCAATCGTCTGTCCATCTTTTCCTAAAACAATCCCATTTGATTTAATATGCTTTACAACCTTCCAAGAAAAAAGTAAATCTTCCATTTCTTTCTTTGTAGGAATTCTTCGTGTAACCACCTTTAATTCCTCTTCAATCAATTCATTATCAATCCCTTGAATTAATAAACCACCATTTACTTTCTTCATATCTACTGCATCTTTTCCTTGCTTCTTAGATATATTCGAAAGTTTTAATATTCTTATATTCTTTTTAGATTTTAATACTTCTAATGCATCTTGATCAAAATCAGGTGCAACAACAATCTCTATAAAAATCTTATTAATCTCCTCAGCTGTTCTTTTATCCATGGTACGATTTGCAACAATAATTCCACCATAAATAGATGTTGGATCACTCTTATATGCTTTTAAATAAGCATCATAAATATCATATCCACTGCCTACACCACATGCATTTGTATGCTTTACGCCTACAACAGTAGGTTGTTCATATTCTTTTAATAATTCTAGCGCGCCATTTGTATCATTGATATTGTTAAAGGAAAGTTCCTTTCCATGAAGCTGTACCGCTTCTACCAAAGAACCTTCATTTACCCCTACTTCTTTATAAAATATTGCCTTTTGATGTGGATTTTCCCCATATCTTAAATCTTGTACCTTTTCAAAAGTCATTGTAAGTACATCTGGTAATGGTGCATCTATTTGTTTTCTCAAATACGCTGCTATTAATGCATCATAATGCGCCGTATGTTCAAATACCTTTAGAGCTAATCTATATTTTGTATCATTTGATACCTCACCCTTATTTTCTAATTCTTCTAATACCGATGTATAGTGATCTGGGTTGCAAATAACAACAACATCCCTATGATTCTTTGCAGCACTTCTTAGCATAGTTGGTCCACCAATATCAATATTTTCAATCGCTTCTTCTAAACTTACATCTTCTTTTGCAATGGTTTCTTTAAAAGGATAAAGGTTGATCACTATCAAATCAATCGGTGTGATATTTAGTTCTTCTAACTGTTTTATATGCTCAGGATTATCTCTCATTGCGAGTATCCCTCCATGTACCATAGGATGCAAAGTTTTTACTCTTCCATCTAAGCATTCTGGAAAACCTGTTATATCTGATATAGCGGTTACTTTTATTCCTTCTTCAATCAGTACCTTTGCCGTTCCACCAGTTGAAATAATTTCTACGCCCATCCCTTGTAATTTTTTCGCAAAATCAACAATACCACTTTTATCTGAAACGCTAATCAACGCACGTTTAATCACAATCAACACCCCTTCCAATAATTCATTATATTTCATTTTCCAACGTAACGCGTCTACCTATTACTTCCAATTTTCCTTCACAAAATAGTTCTACTGCTAATGGCAAAATCTCATGTTCTACCGCTAAAACTCTTTTAGAAAGAGACGCTACTGTATCATCCGCTTTCACTTGTACTGCCTTTTGTAAAATAACAGGTCCTGTATCCGTTCCCTCATCTACAAAGTGTACCGTAGCTCCTGTTACTTTTACCCCATAACTTAGTACAGCTTCATGCACTTTTTCTCCATAATATCCTTTCCCACAAAAACTTGGTATAAGGGAAGGATGTACATTTATAATTCTATTTTTATACATCTGTACAATTTCTTTATCTAAAATACTCATAAAACCTGCTAAAACGATCAAATCTATCTTTTTTTCTTTTAAAATTTCTGTAATTTTTCTACTTCTTTCTTTCAAATCAGGGTAATTTTTCTTTCCTATATAGCATCCTTCTATTCCGTGTTTCTTTCCTCGTTCTAATGCATAAGCATTTTCTTTACTAGATAATATAATTTTTATTTCCCCATCTATATTATCTTTTTCAATATGATCAATAATTGTCTGAAGGTTTGTTCCACCACCGGATACAAAAACGGCAATGCTTATTTTTGGCATAAGCTTACCCCATGGTTTTTAGCGACCTTTCCGATTATATATGCCTCTTCATCTAAACTTTCCAAATATTTCATTATTTTTTCTGATTCCTCTTTTGATACAACTAGAATCATGCCGATCCCCATATTGAAAGTAGCAAACATTTCTTCCGTTTTAATGTTTCCTAGTTTTTGCATCAGTTTAAAGATAGGTAGCACTTTCCAGCTTTCTAAATTAATTTCTACCCCTAATCCTTCTGGTAAAATTCTTGGGATATTTTCATAAAATCCCCCACCAGTCATGTGCACCATGCCTTTTACTTCATATTGTTCTATCACTTTACTACAAACATCCACATAAATCCGAGTAGGCTTAATGATTTCTTCTCCTAAAGTGCAACCTAATTCATCTATATACTGATCGATCTTATAGTCTAATTTATCGAAGAATAATTTTCTCACCAATGAATATCCATTGCTATGAATACCACTTGAAGGCAGTCCTATCAATACATCCCCATCTTTTATATTGGATCCATCAATCATTTTTTCTTTATCTACCATTCCTACTGCAAAACCTGCCATATCATATTCTCCATCACTATAAAAACCTGGCATTTCTGCTGTTTCTCCTCCAACAAGAGAGCATCTCGCTTTTACACATCCATCTGCTATGCCTTTTACAATATCCGCGATCTTTTCAGACTCTAATTTTCCTGTTGCCACATAATCTAAGAAAAACAATGGTTTTGCACCTTGACATAAAATATCATTTACACACATTGCCACACAATCTTGCCCTACTGTATCATGTTTGTCCATTAGAAATGCAATCTTTAATTTTGTACCTACGCCGTCTGTTCCAGATACCAATACAGGTTTTTTATATCCTTCTAAATCTAATTCAAATAATCCGCCGAATCCCCCTAAACCACATAATACATTTTTCGTAAAAGTCTTTTGTACATGTTTCTTCATAAGAGAGACTGCTCTTGCACCTTCTGAAACATCTACACCCGCATCTTTATAAGTTAGCATTGTCAAGTCCTCCCCTATCTTTTCTCAAATAGATATTTACTTCCTTGTTTTGGCACTTCCATCGGGTAATCGCCACTAAAACAAGCACTACATAGGCTACACTCTTCCATACTGGTTGACGCAATGAGTCCCTCTATACTTAAATAGCCTAAAGAATCTGCACCAATCATTTCTCTAATTTCTTCTACTGAATTGACTGCGCCTACAAGATTTTTTCTCGTTGGTGTATCAATACCAAAATAGCAAGAATATCTTACAGGGGGTGAACATACTCTTACGTGCACCTCTGTAGCTCCTGCTCCTTTTAATAGATCCACAATTTGTCTACTTGTTGTTCCTCTTACAATCGAATCATCCACCATTACAATTCTTTTTCCTGCTACATTCTCCTTTAAGACATTTAACTTTAACCTTACGCTTCTCTCACGCATTTTTTGATCTGGTTGTATGAAGGTTCTTCCTACATATCTATTCTTTATAAGACCTTCTCCAAATGGAATATTTGACTGCTGTGCATATCCAATGGCTGCAACAGTACCCGAATCTGGTACAGCGATAACCAAATCTGCCTCTATAGGATGTTCTTTTGCCAATATTTTTCCTGCATTTCTTCTACTTACATATACACTTTGTCCATCTAATACACTATCCGGTCTTGCAAAATAAACAAATTCAAAGGAACAAAGTGCTTTCTTTTCACCCACGCTATATTGAATGCTTTTGATCTCATGATTTTCAATAATAACCATTTCACCAGGTTCTACATCTCTTATAAATTCTGCACCAATTACATTAAAAGCACAGCTTTCAGAAGACAATACATATCCCCCATCCATCTTTCCTATACATAGGGGTCTAAGTCCATTCGGATCTCTAACACCAATAAGCTTTTCTCCACAAGTAATAACAAGCGCATACGAACCTCTAATTTGCTTCATCGTATTTTTTATTGCATTTTCGATGCCTTCTTTGTGTTGCCTAGCAATCATAGTCGCGATAACTTCACTATCAATAGATGTCTGAAAAATAACCCCTTCATCTTCTAGTTCTTCTCGAATCGTATTTGCATTCACAAGATTCCCATTATGCGCAAGCGCAAGCGCTCCCCCCTTATGGTGTACCACTAAGGGTTGCGCATTTGTTACATAGCTTTCTCCTGTAGTAGAATATCTTACATGACCTATTGCAATATCGCCTTGCAATCTTTCAATAATTTCATCTGAAAAAACTTCTTGTACCAATCCCATTTCCTTATAATAATGTACTTGTCCGCCTTTATTTATAGCAATCCCAGCACTTTCTTGTCCCCTATGTTGGAGTGCATGCAATCCAAAATAGGCCAATTGAGATGTATTTTTTGCATTGGGCGCATAAATTCCTATGACCCCGCATTCCTCTTTCAATTTATCTAAATCAAATCTGTTATACATAAGCTACCTCCTAAAGGTGTGTTTCTATTTATTAATTCTTTCTAAAACTTCCTGATACGTCTTTTCAACGTCTCCTAAATCTCTTCTAAATCTGTCTTTGTCCATTTTCTTATTCGTCTGTGCATCCCAAAGTCTACAAGTATCTGGTGAAATTTCATCTGCTAAAATCACTTTGTCTTCAAAGATCCCAAATTCTAATTTAAAGTCAATAAGCTTTAATCCTCTTTCCATGAAAAATCCTTTTAATACTTCATTTACTTTAAAAGCATATTCTTTTACCTTCTCAACCTGTTCCTTTGTCGCGAGTGACATAGCCTCTATATGATAATCATTAATCATAGGATCGCCTAATTCATCATTTTTATATGAAAATTCTAATACAGTTGATTTCATTTGAACGCCTTCTTCTATTCCTAAACGCTTCGACAATGAACCTGCTGCCACATTTCTTACAATTACTTCTAGTGGTAGTATTTTTACAGCTTTTACAAGGGTATCACGGTCATTTAATTCTTTCTCAAAATGAGTAGGCACACCTTTTTCTTCTAACATTGCAAATAATAAGTTAGACATTTTATTATTTACAATTCCTTTATCTGCAATAGAGCCTTTCTTCAATCCATTAAACGCTGTTGCATCATCCTTATATGCTACAATATATCTTTTCTCATCCTCTGTTTTATATACTTTCTTTGCCTTTCCTTCATAAAGCATCTCTAATTTTTCCATTTTCATTTCCTCCCTGTTTGATTTTATCTGTTTAAAAACATCTCGTCTTTTTCAATGACTTCTTTTTCTTGTTTTTCCCTAAATGCTTTTAGTTTTTCCCTTAAATCAACATACTTGGTAGATAATATTTGAATAGCAAGGAGCCCTGCATTTTCTGCACCATTTATTGCTACTGTGGCTACAGGTATGCCCTTTGGCATTTGAACAATAGAAAGCAGTGAATCAAGTCCATCCATTGTTGAAGATTTTATAGGTATTCCTATAACAGGTAGTAGTGTAAGCGCTGCCAAAACCCCTGGAAGATGTGCAGCCTTACCAGCAGCCCCTATAATTACCTCATAACCATTTGTTTCAGCATTTTTTGCAAATTCCATCGCACGGTCTGGTGTCCTATGCGCTGACATGACACGAACCTGTACTTCTACTCCAAAATCCTTTAGAATTTCCTCTGTCTTTTTAACAACCTCATAATCTGAATCACTTCCCATAATGATTGCAACCTTCATATGATATCCTCCTCTTCAAAATAAGTTTCTATTTTTATTAACACTTAAATATAACTATTTCCCATTACTTATTCTTTATTCTTTTTGAATTTTCAATCCTCTTTTTGTGAAATTATTGCTTCATTAACTTTATTTCTTTCTATACTAAATTTTACAGCAACTTTATCTATTTTGATATTTCCAACTTCAAAAGTTAAAAATATCAAAATGGATAAGAAAAGCCCGCTATAGACGCCTATCATCTATCTCGGGCTATTTAGTTTAACCAAGTACATGCTTTAATATAAATAGTGTTGTAATTACATACATCATCGGGTGTACTTCTTTTGATCTTCCTGCCATTACTTTTAATAACACATAAGAAATAGTACCAAAAACAAGTCCTTCTGCAATACTATAAGCTAAAGGCATCATAATAATTGTAAGAAATGCAGGAATTGCCTCTGTATAATCTTCAAAATTTATTTTTAGTATTGGGCTCATCATAAACATTCCTACTACAATAAGTACTGCTGCTGTAGCTTGTGGCGGAACAGTCGCAAAAATAGGTGCACATGCTGCAGATATTAAAAATAATACTCCTGTTGTAAGTGCAGTTAGACCTGTTCGTCCTCCTTCTGCAACACCAGATGCACTTTCTACATAAGTCGTAACAGTACTTGTTCCCATCATGGCTCCAGCTGTAGTCCCAATCGCATCTGCAAATAATGCTTGTTTTACTTTAGGTATTTTTCCATCTTTATCAATCATGTTTGCTTTTGTTGAAACACCAATCAATGTGCCTAATGTATCAAATAAATCTACAAATAAAAAGGTAAATACAACGATTACCATATTCCATGATAATACTTCTTTCATTGAAACAAATTGCCAGAAAATTGGTTTAATCGATGGAGGGGTACTAATAAATGTATCTGGTATTGCTGTTTTTCCTATAATTATACCACCAATCGTTGTAACAATAATCCCCATCAACAAAGCGCCTTTTATATTTTTAACAAGAAGTATCCCGGTTACTATAATTCCTACTAATGCTAACAGTACGCCTGGATCTTTTACATTTCCTAAGCCTACTAAAGTCGCTGGATTATCTACAATGATTCCAGCACTTTGAAATCCTATAAAAGCAATAAATAATCCAATCCCTACACTTACAGAATTTTTAATCACCATTGGCATTCCATTAATGATTGCCTCACGAACGTTTGTTAAAGTAAGTATAATAAATATAAGTCCTTCAATTAAAACTGCAGTTAAAGCAAACTGCCAACTATATCCCATTCCAATAACCACCGAAAATGCAAAAAATGCATTTAATCCCATACCTGGTGCTAATGCAAATGGTAGATTTGCCATAAATGCCATTAAAAACGTAGCAAACGCTGCTGAAAGGGCTGTAGCTGTAAATACTGCTCCTCTGTCCATCCCTGTCGCACTTAATATGTCTGGATTAACAATTAAAATGTAGGCCATTGTCATAAAAGTCGTAACCCCTGCAATGATTTCAGTTTTTATCGTTGTCTTGTTCTCTGATAACTTAAATAAGTTTGCAAGTACTCCTTTATTTTTGTTTGTAATTTCCACTTTCATCTTCCTCCTTTTGATTAGGGGATCTTGTTTAAAAACAAAAAAACAGACGGGAAGGTTTTTACTTTAAGTGAAACCTCCCCGTCCGGGTTTTTATCCCCACGGTGTAGTATTACATAGTAATACCCGTATCACTTGGACCAGTCATTAAAAAATCGGAACCCTAGATACGCTTTCACCCATAGCCAAGCAATTTACGGTTGCCTTGTAGAAACTTTCGGACCCTATTTCCGAAATTATATGAGTAGATGATTTAGTTGTCGTCTGTTTATCCTTGCACTATTATCATAACAAAGTAGCTTTTTTTCGTCAATACTTTTTCGAATGTTTATATGTGTTTTTTTAAATTGATTTGTATAAACACGAACATTAACTATTTTTATTCATTTTATAATTCCTGTTTTAATATATCTTTCATGATTTTTTCTTATTCATATTTTTACCATACTTTTTTCCTGTTCTCATTGTAACAATATTTGATCCTAGTAAAAAATTTTCGATCCTTTTTATAATGCTTTCCTTTCTTTTCATTAAATATTCTAATAAAATAAGCTATGCTATTTTCTTTATGCGTAAAGAAAAATAACATAGCTTATCATTTTATCTGTAGAAATAAAATAAAATTAAGGCACCTAATACAATTCTATAATATCCAAATACTTTAAAATCTTTCTTTTTTATATATTCCATAAAAAAGGATATCACAACCAAAGCCACTATAAACGAAAGTACCACCCCTACTAGTAGGGTAATCCATTCACTAGAAGTTATGTAGATCCCTTTCTTTAAAAGAGAATAGGCTGTAGCGCCAGCCATCGTCGGAATCGCTAAGAAAAACGAAAATTCAGCAGCTACTTCTCTAGAAGTGCCTAGCGCCATTGCACCAATAATGGTAGCAGCAGATCTTGATGTTCCTGGAATCATAGCCAAACATTGAAAAAACCCAATCACAAAAGCCATTTTATAGCTTATTTGTCCTATATGTGTAATTTTAGGTCTCTTTTCTCCTTTTTCTAAGATCAAAATCAAAATACCTCCTACAACTAATGCAACTGCAACCGTGATAGAATTAAATAATTTTTCTTCAATAAGATCATGAAATAATGCCCCTAAAACAGCAGCAGGAATAAATGCAGTCACTACTTTGCACCAAAGAGTAATCGTGTCTCTCTTTTTTAAAATACTTTTCCTTTTAGAAAAAGGGTACAATTTATCCCAATATAAAACGAGTACAGAAAGTATCGCTCCAAATTGAATAATTACATCAAAACTCTTTGCAAACGATCCTTGAAATTCAATCCAATGGTTTACTAAAATAAGATGCCCTGTACTACTTATTGGTAAAAATTCAGTAATTCCTTCTACTATAGAAAGTATCACTGCTTTTAAAAGATCACTCATCATGTTCCCTCCTTTAAAATAAATACTTTATTTATTATACATTATATAAAAATAAGTACAAGATAAAAATCAACAAACGGTATAATCTCCCTTTGCTATTACAGCATTTTGAAGTTTATACCGTTCATTGATTACAGAATTTTCTATAAAATAACCCTTTCTATCTTTTTATCACTTTGTCTAAATTCTATGTATTTTTCTATCTTTACACATTCAAATCATTCATTTGTTCTTTTATTACTTTGTTCATATCTATTTTGTTTATATCCACTTTATTTTTCAACAGATTTAACAAATTAATTCCGGTTGTCGCTTCCACAACTTCAGGCACTTGGGTGATCATATCTGTAACATACCCTGAAATTTTAGCGGCTCCTTTATTTTTTCCTTCTCCACCATTATCAATCACAACAATTTTTTCAGTTTTTGTCAGTGGTTCTGAAATGTTTTTTGCAATCTCTGGTAGTTTTTCAATAAGCATTTGAAGCACAGCAGCTTCATTGTATTGTTTAAAGGCTTCTGCTTTTTTCGCCATCGCTTCCGCTTCTGCAATCCCTTTTTCTGCTATAACTGTGGCTTCTGCTTGCCCTTGTAATCTTATCGCTTCAGATTTTGCCTCTCCTTCAAACTTAATGGCTTGTGCTCTTGCTTCAGCCTCTAATTTCATTGATTGAGATCTTTCTTCTGCTTCTTGAATCCCTTTGTATTTTTGTGCCTCTGCTTGTTTTTTCACACTTGCTTCAAGTTCTCTTTCTCGTCTTATCGCTTCTCTTTCTGCAATTTCAATGGATTTTTCCTTTTTAAGAAGTTCAACGGCCATTTCCGTTTCTGTCACTTCTTTTTTTACTTTATTTCCTTCGATTTCATAAGCAAGGTCCGCTTTTGCCTTCTCAGTTTCTTGCTCTTTTCTATATGATTGTACCTTCAATTCCTTATCCTTACTATACTCTGCTATTTCTGTTTCTGCTGCAAGTCTTGCTTTTTCTCCTTCTTTAAATGCAATCGCTGTATTTACTTTTGCTTCTCTTTGCGCCTGTGCTTTCTTAATATCCATTTCTGATTTTGCATTTGCTTCTGCGATTTCTGCATCTCTTTTCACTTCTGCAATTCTTTTCTTTCCTAATGCCTGTAAGTATCCATTTATATCAGATATATCTTTTATCGTAAATGCTTTTATTTCAAGTCCCATTCCTGCTAAGTCAACAGCTGCTACTTCTTGCACTTGTGCTGAAAATTTTTCTCGGTCTTTATGAATTTCTTCCACTGTCATTTTTGAAATAATTTCACGTAGCTTACCTTCTAGCACATCTTTTGCAGTTTCTTTGATAAAGCTAATGGTCTCAGCCTCACGACCTGTATTAAATTGCTCTACTGCTGAATAAATAGATTCTTCATCTGATTTTACTTTTAAAACCGTAACCCCATCTACGATAATTCCTACCCCTTCTTCTGTAAGTGCTGCTTCTGTTCTTACATCAATCTTCATATTTTCTAGCGAAATAATATCTGTTCTTTCAAACAATGGAATAACCAGTCCACCACCACCAGATATTACCCTCTTTTTCATACCTGTTACTACAAGAGCCTTGTCTTGTGAAACTTTTCTCCACATAGACAAGATACTGATCACCAAAATAAGAATCACGCCTACAATTGCTGCAGGTATTAAATAATCTATCATTATTTCCATCCCCTTTTATATTTTTGTTGTAATATCATAATAAAAATTCTTTCTTTCTACATAATAGACATGCTTCTTTATATCTACTATAAAAACTTTTGTTCCAGCTTCAATAAAATCGCCCTTTATATGCTTTGCAGGAGAATCATAGGTATTTCCTTTACTTACATAAGATATTTTTCCAAATCCATTTTCCATAATAGAAGACTTCACTGTTGCGTCTAATCCAATGATTTCTTTTTGTGATGCAGCACTTGTATTTTGTGCCTTATATAAAGGAACCACAACAAATCTGTAAACTAAAAAAGAAATAAAATAAGCGAATACCAAAGAAATCAATAGTGTAAATATAGTCGCTATCCCTCTTCTTGTACACATAATTCCGGCCCCCCCAAATACTGTAATAAACGTTACTACAGTAATCGGTTTAACAGGAAGTATTGTAAATAAAGGAAAATCTACATCCCCATCAAAATCTATAGCATCAAACAAATGCCCTAATATTAGTGAAACAACAGCATATAAAATACCTGTTATAAAAGTGATTTTATAGATGAGTATCATCTTCTTTATGATCACCTCCTTTTTGTCGTAACCTTACTAGAGAAGGTATCCCTCCTCCTTTAAAATTTAACTTTTCTTAGAACCACAAAATAGTTCCATAGGTAATATATTCATTATTTTTCTAATTATTCCTCTATTTTATCATAAATGTAATTTTTTTGTAATATTTTGTTCTATAAACAAATAGGTAAACACGGATATTTTTTCTTTCGTTTTGAGTTAATTGCTTTAAAAAAAGAGCTAATAGGATATCCTATTAGCTTATTCATTATTTCCTTCAAATGCTTCCATAGATTCTTTAAGATATTCATTAATCGTATTTTGTATATGTGAATCTTTAAGAATGATAGAAATTTCTATTCTTCTATTTTTTGCTTTTGCTCCCTCTGTATCACTACTAGAGATAGGTCTAAATTCTGAATATCCACTTGCAGCAAAATACCTACCATATTTGCTTTCTATCTTTTTATTGCTCTCCATAAGATAATTGACTACGGTTGTTGCTCTTTTAGCAGATAAATCTCTATTATAAGCAGGATTGCCCACATCATCTGTATGCCCTTGAATACTTATGGCATCAATATTAGCTCTCGTCTCTTTATCATCTAACACTCTTTCAAATGCATCTGCTAAATTTTTCAAAAGCGCTTTTCCTTCTGGCTTTAGCTTATAAGAGTTGTATGAAAAAACTACACCTTCATTGATTACAATATTTCCATTATCTCCAATGGATACAAGTTCGTCTCCCGCTTCATTTTTTTTCCCTAATTCATCTTCTATAGAACCTTTTACCTTTTTTAGAACATCTAATCTTAAAAGGGCAACCCCTTGTAATTTTGTTCTAAGCTGTCCTAGTTCTCTATTGCTTTGTGCAATAATCTTCTTTTGTTCTTCGATCTGCTCTTCCGAAAGTTTTAGTGCGATTGCCCCTTCTTCTACTTCAGCCATTGTCTCTTTGATTTCATCCTTTAATAGTTTTAGTTTTTTATCTGCACGCTTGATTTCCATATTCGATTCTTCAAGCTGTTTTTGGGTTTGTTGTATATTTTTCCCGAATATAATACTTTGCATATAAGCAAGCAGCATTAGAAAAAATAAAACCAAAGCAATGGTTGAAATCATATCCGTAAAAGAAGGCCAAAAGTTCTGTGACTCTTTGGTCTTTTTAAAATTTCTTTTTCTTATCTTCATCTACACATTTCTCCTCCCCCCCAAAGCTTTTCCTTATTCCTTTGTTTTATATGATTTTGATAAATCTTTAGAATACGTTTTTAAATCATTTGTTAAGTCTGCAAATCCTACATTCATTCTCTCTATATTTGTTCTAAGCTGATAGTTAAATTCAGAAAAATCTCTTGTATTCTCTTTAAAATCCTTTAGGGATTGATCAAATAATTGCACACTTTCAAGTAATGCTTTTGAGGAAAGTCCGATATCTCTTGTTGCTGCTGTAAACTGATTGCCTAGTCCATCTGCAACATATTTAATGCTGTTTTCCATTTTTCCTCCCAATTCCCTAAAAGTACCCTTTAAAGCTTCATCTAGTAATTCATATTCTGTTTTCTTTTCCTTTGAAAATGCTAATGCCACATGATTATCCAAATATTCTTCCAATACTATCATTACAGCTTCTCTTTCAGTCTCAACATCATAGATGATATTTAATATGGTAAATATGATAGAACCTGCAATTCCAAACAAAGATGTAACAAATGCAACAGACATCCCTTTTACAGAATTCATCAATCCTGAAACAATTGATTCCATACTATTCAGCATGTCCACATTTCCACTAGCACTAAGCATTTCTACAAGCTTTCCAATAGATAATGTTAGTCCATAGAAGGTTCCTAAAAGTCCTAATATGATCATCAAAGATACGGCATTCTTGATAAATCTTTCTCCTAAATTTAAACGACTTAACTCACTATTAAAATTTCTTTCGATAATGGCTTGTGTGTTTACTTCTTGATTTCCCTTTGCAGCCCTTTTATAATCTTCGATAATTAGATTTAATACCTTATAATCATATTTACTATTTTCTCTATTTTGTGCATCTAATAAATCCTCACGAATATTCATGTATTTTTTTCGAATCACAACAGTCGCAACAAATCCCACCATAAATACACCAATAATTGCTACGATTAAAACAATCGCCAATGGATTTAGTTTTCCTAGTACATTAAACAATGTAATTCCCCCTCTAAAAATAAATTTTTGCATACACAGAACGACCTTCTTAAAAAAACACCCTATCTATTGATCTCGAAACAATTTTTGATTATTTTTTAGTCAATCTTTCCTCGATCACAGTCCATATATCTTCTGTTTCAAACCCTCTTCTCCATGTTGCAATACCAGCGAGATCATACTTAGATACAAAATCAGCTCTTAATTGCATAGATTTTTCATCTTCAATCCATATTTTATGAAGAATATTATTTTCAACATATTCCACATAATTTTGTCCACTTTCTTCATCCCATACTTTTTCTATGCCATCTTTTTCTAGTATTTCATTAACAGCCTCCATCTTCACTGCTTTTGACTTCACATTCATTTTATTTGGATCTTCATTCGTTGGGGTTTCCATCCAGATTCTTGTATAAAAAGGAACGCCTAGTATAAGCTTCTCTGATGGTACTTCTTCAAGTAAACCTTTTATTCCTTTTTCAACCCATCCCATTGAAGCTACTGAACCACTTACAGGACTTGATCCCCAATGTTCATCATAGGCCATTAATGCGATATAGTCTACCACTTCTCCTAGCGCACCCCGGTCATAGCACTGTGACCAATTTTCACTACCTCCCCTTACGGTTACATCTATAGAAACGACCAAGTTATTTTCATGAAAAACAGAAGTAAGTTCTCTTACAAAAATAACAAGTCTTTCTTTATCCTTTAAATAAACATTTTCGAAATCTATATTGATACCATCCATATTGTTTTCTTTCACCAATTTGGCTAAATCGTTAATTACCTTTTCTCTTGTACCCGCATTTTGAAAGAATTCATTTGTCATATCTGGATTGAAATCATTTGTAAATAATGGCCATATCTTATAGCCTCTACTTTTTGCCCAATATATATATTCGTTGCTTATTTTGTTTTTAATCGTTCCAGAAGCATCTGTAAGCGTAATCCACGTTGGAGATATCACATTTACGCCTTCCAATGCTCCTATTTTTGAAATTTCAGGATTTTTGCTAAAAACATGCTCCCAAGTCAAAATAATTTTTCCACTTTCCGGCTTCCAGACTGGTTTGTTTTTATCTGCTAACCCTAGTACTTCTTGTTGATCTTTTAGTTCTTTTTTTTGTACATATCCAGTTTTCCCTCTAGGGGTTAATACTTTTACCCATTCGCCTTCTTCTTTTAAAACTTCTACTGCTTCATCTTCTTGCAAAAAATCATCTTCATGCGACCAAGAAGTTGCTTCAAATCTTACATTCACATTATTTTTCACTGCCTTTGCAATAATTTTTTTATCCATTTGATTTTCTAAAATAATAGAACCATTTTCTTCAACAAAAGTATATTTTATTCTTAAATTCTCTGCTATTTTATTTATTGGTATGAAAATCTTTTCATCCATCTTTTTCATAGGTGGGATATTTTCTACTATATTTTGATTCATTTTTACTTTTCCATCTTGATAGAATCGAATAATTTTATCCGTACTTGTGATCACTAAAACCCCATTATTCGCATCATAATCTGTGAGGATCTTCAAATGATTTGATATGGTATCTAAATCTATATAAACATTTTCATCTTGGCGCTTTACAACCTCATCATAATTTTCGTATGTGGTCATATTCTCCTCTTCTTTTATCATCAATACAGGGCCCTGATAGTCTTTGGATAGAGATGCTGCTAAAACATAATGCTTGGTAAGCATAAATCCAATCAATATAGCAAAACACCCTAGCACCATATAAATGTCTTTCTTTTTCAAAATATCACTCCTTTTACTGGATTTGAGAAAAGCTTTCATCTACTTTTTCTTCACTTATAGAAAGTAATCGACCTTACGGATTAAAAGGTGAGGCCTTGCAAACTCTTTCTTTAATTATACCTTATCCCCCTATATTTCTCTATGTACTATTACAAATTTCCAAAATATACTCTTTTCTACTTTTTTATATAATTATTCTATCATATACTATTTTTTGCTACTATTTCTATTTAATTACTTATTCATGACAGTTTTATGACAGAAGCATCTCTCTAAAAGATATCCTCCTATATAACCTATATAACCTACAAATTTCATTTAATTTTCAAATATCTGTTTTATCCAGTAAAATCATCATAAATATGCGCACATGAAAATAAGACATGCATAATGCATATCTCATTTTCATGACTCTTGATTATTTATATATTTATTTTTCGATCTATTAAATAACCTGTTATCATGAACAATGCACCTACAATACAAATCTGTAATAAAAAATATTCATTGGTGACCGTAGGAAAATGTGCATCTCCATACATTTCCACATACACAACCGTCTCTGTAGCTTTACCAATATAACTTGTAATCTTTCCTACAACTTGTGCAATCATAATAAAAAATATAAAAGATAATAATTTTCCATAGCGTACAGCCGAAAAAATACTTCTTGCCAATACCATCGCTAGATAGATCATTAATAACAATGTGATATACCCAAATAATATTAACATAAAAAATTTGAATAGATTAATCACTATTTCAGCAGGAATTTCAGAAGTAATCTCTATTTCTGGAAATCTATTCAAAAGGATTTTATAATCTATAAAAAAAAGTATCCCTCCTAAAAAAGTAATCCCTAAACACTCTAAAATAATTGTGATCAATTTACCCCCTAAAATACCATATCCACTTAAAGGTGTTGTAAATAAGAAATATCCTTCTTCTGTAAATAGACTTTTATACATCCTTCTTATATGGTCAATTCCTAAACCAATGCCAAAGGCAAATGCAAGCGCTATCAAAATACCTACATATAATATAGTCCCTTGATGCCCCTGATTTTTATTGATTATATTTCTTACAAGTTCTATATTCAGCAATATACAAACAACGAAACCCGCTAAGAAAAATTTAAAGCGGTGCATCCATTCATATTTGATTATTTTAAGCATCTTTATATACCTCCCTATATAACTCATCCATAGACATTCCTTTTTCTATTCTAAAATTTTCCGCATTTCCAGATAATACAACATTTCCTTTTTCTAAGAAAATCACTTCATCTAAAATCGTTTCTAATTCCTTAACCAAATGACTTGAAATAATCACAGTATTCTCTTCTTGACAAGCATTCAGAATCGTCTGCATGATTTTTTCACGAGATATAGGATCAATTCCATTTAAAGGTTCATCGAGTACATATAGTTTTGCATTTCTAGAAAGAACCAAACTTAATTTTAATCTCCCAAGCATTCCTGTTGAAAGAGCGCCTACCTTTAAATTTTCTTTTAGTCCCATAAAATCAATTAATTCTTTTGCCTTTTCTCGATCAAAATCTTCAAAGTAATCATCATAATACCCTATACACTGCTCAATTTTCATCCACTTAGGCAAATGGTTGCTTGTTGGCATATACGATACCATTTGTTTTGATTCTTTTCCTATTTTCTTTTCCATGATTTCAATTTTTCCACTACTCGGCTGTATGAGTCCTGCAATCATTTTCATAAGTGTAGTTTTTCCACTGCCATTGGGTCCTAGCAAACCATAGATTTTTCCTTCTTCTATGGTCATATTCATATTTTCTAAAGCTTTTTTAGTAATATATTTTTTTGTCACATTTTCGACTTTCAAAAGTTCCACGCTTACGCCTCCTCTATGTATTCATTCACATTTTCTATAATCCCTTCACGATCAAAGCCTAACTCTTTCATTCCTTCTACAAAACTTTTAATCAATCCCTGTGCCATATCATCCTTTATTTTCTGAATCATGCCATTATCCTCCGTAACAAAAGATCCCGTTCCTCTTTGTGTAAATGTAATCCCTTCCCTTTCTAATTCTTGATATACACGCTGCATTGTATTCACATTCACCTTCAGTTCACTTGCCATGCTTCTTACAGAAGGTAGTTTCTCCCCCCTTTGTAGCTTTCCTAATATAATTTCCTTTTTTATTTTTTCAATAATTTGAAAATAAATAGGTATTCTTGCATCAAAGTCCATTGATTCACCTCACTTTTGCAATTGTTATATTCAAATAGTACACTATGTCAGTATTTATGTCAAGATTCTTTGTTCAAACTTCTAATAAAAAAACACCCTCTTTTTTAAAAATCAGGTGCATGACATTTTTCTACTTACCATTTATCTACCATTATAAACAAATAAAACCGTCATCATCAAAAAAATATTCATAATGATATAATCTTTCCTTTTGAAATATATTTGTCCATAATAAGTCCGAACAGGTTGTTTTTTAAACCCTCTTAATTGTATCACATAAATAGTATCTTTCATTTCTCCCATAAAAACTAGTAAAAACAGGGTTGCTAACTGAATCATAAAACCAATTTCATAAGGTACTTTCAATTTTACTAATCCTAAAATCAATTCAGTTTCATTAGAATGGTATAAAATAAGTCCTGAAAAAAACATAGAGATAAATATCTTTACCCGAATATCAACATCTATCAAATGTAATTTTTCCTTCTTTCATCTTGATACTTCTCTTCCTTTCCTAAGAGAATCAAAACTGCTTCTAAAACTCCTCCTGCTATATTTCTCCCCTTATCACTAATGGAGAAACAGTTGTCTTTTTCTCCTCTTGGATCAATATCCCCTATTTTTTCATTTCTTTTAACAAACAATCCATGATGAATCAAGCCTCTTAAAACACCATCAATCGATGCTTTGATAACTTCATCTCCTACACATCCTATAGTTTCTCCCCTTTTTACCCGATCCCCTATCTTACGACTATTCTTTACAATCCCTTCACATGGTGCGCGTAACACTCTTTCAGATGTATATCCGTTAATATTTCCTGGAATGCCTGTGTTTGAAACTGCACATCCTCTAAAAATTACCCTTCCAAGATTATGCCCTCTCATTGTCTCTATCACTGCATCTACATCCACTTTTGCAGTAAATCCTGGCCCTAAACCTATAACGATCGGTGCATCATCTATCTTTGTTCCTAAATTTCTCTTTGCTAAAGTTGCATCGATAATAATATGTGGTTTGATTACATTTTTTATATTACAGGATGAATCAATGACTACTGGAATTTTTCTCTGCTTAACCATCTTCTCTACTGCTTCATCTTTTTCAACAAATACAGCCGTTACCCCTTCTACTGTCCATTCTTTTTCATAAATACAATTGGCAAAAGATACTGTACGCCTAACCATCATTGGCTTTTTTAATTCTGTTACTATCACTAAAAATCCAACTTGAAATAATTTATGGATCACAGCAGAAGCAAGATCTCCACCTCCTTTTACAATCACTTTTATATTAGAAAACATCCGTCTCACTTCCTACTTTATTTTTTAAAGATAAAACGTCTTTTTTGTATTTAATAGCTTGTTACTAGTCCCTCTCGGACTACTACCTTGCGCATTCACAATTGTAACCAAAGCTACATCTTCATTTTGATTTATTCTATGAATGAGCTCCTGTATAATAAATTTTTCCATCATTATTCCCATATCTTTTCAAAAAACATTTGATTTACTTAATAAGTTGCCCCCCAACAAATCTGAGGGGCAATGATTCCATATTTACTATTCATTTAATGATGCGATCACTTCAATCTCTAGTCTAGCATCTTTAGGTAATTTAGCAACCTCTACACAAGATCTAGCAGGATAATTTTGTGAAAAGTATGTTGCATATACTTCATTTACAGCTGTAAAATCATTTAAATCTTTTAAAAACACTAGAACTTTTACTACTTTTTCAATACTTGTTCCAGCTTCTTCTAATATGGCTTTAACATTTTCTAACGACTGTGCTGTAGCTTTTTTCACATCATCAATAAGCTCTCCTGTTTCAGGATTGATTGGTAATTGACCAGAAGTATAAACAAAATCCCCTACTTTAATTGCTTGTGAATAAGGACCTATCGCTCCTGGTGCTTTTTTTGTTGCTATTACCGTATTTCCCATAATAAATACCTCCTATATAAATTTTTTTCTACTATATGGTGTTTGTTTAATTTAAAGCAATTACTATGTCAAATCAAATTTTTATCCAGTATCTTTATGCTATATTTTAATATTTTTCTCTAGCTTTTGTATTTGATCATTTCTATTCTTTTCCTTATAAATTCCCTCCAGTCTACAACCCTTAATTTTTAAAACCATGACGCCTATTTTAGGCATACTTCTTTTTTAAATACGATCTTCTTTCTATTTTATTTAAACATATCCTTCTTATTGTTGGTCTTATAGCATAAATGCACCTTTTAAAAGTAGATTTTTCATACAGTAATGATCATTGTGATATTTATTTATCTAAACTTATTTATTTAAATTTCAGTATTGATCACAATGATCATTCATATTATTATTTTGATAACTATGCGCTGATATATAGCCCCATCTACTTTCTTAGTTTTTCTTAAAAGCCATATAATAATGTTTGTATTTGATACTACCTATAATGATCTTATCTATTTTATTTCTTTTTACTAGTAGCTCTACTAATTCCATTGCTAATTTTTTATATTTTTCATTTTCTACCTTGTTAATAAATAAAATTTTCTCTCCTAAAGCATTTTTAAAAAGTCCATCTGGATGATTCACCATAGAAACAAGATGCCCTATACAAATATCTTCATCTAAATAACTATCTGTAATTTTCGCAAATGCATTTACCCTATGTACATTGTTTTTATCAATTTTTTTGCCTATCACGCTTATATCTAGTATACCTATCGTTGTATCCGTTTTCTCACATACTACAGGTTCATATGGATTCCATCCTTTAATAGGTTTTTGTTTTGAGCCATCTGCTTCTACAATGGTTACATCAAAAAATCTATGACAATTTATCAAATCATTTTGATGCATTCCCATTAGTTTTCCATCTTTATTAATGCCATCCCCATAAACATAGATCCCTTTGTTTTTTTTATAATAAAACTGTGAAAATAGACTTTTATCCAAACATAGAAAATCATATTTATTTTTCTTAGGCATATATATCTTTGTCGTTGTCGTCACTAATATTTTTAATTCCTTTCTAAGTTCTTCTGCTAAAGTGAACATACAAGAAGTCTTTCCCCCTGCACCTACCAAAGAAATAATAGCATTTTTCTTGAAATCCATTAAGTTTTTCATAGATTATTCCTCTTGTAAAAAACAATTATATTTTTCTATCATTTTCTATACTTAAAAGCTTTTTCCTCTATCTTCTAGCAGTAGATATATTGTCAGTACACTGAACGAACACAACTTTCAAATAATTTCCTTCTCTAAATTCTTTTATAGTTCTAAAATCCTCTGGAAGTCTATATTCTTCTAATATTTTATATCCTTTCCCTAATTCTTCAAAGGCTTGATCAATAAAGCCTTTAAACTTCTTCATATCAAAACTAGCACAGTTTGTTGATGCAACAATAACCCCTTGATCCTCTGTAATTTTTATGGTTGATTTTAATAATTCTTTATAATCTTTTGCAGCACTAAATTTAAATTTCTTAGATTTTGCAAAACTTGGGGGATCTAAAATAACCAAGTCAAATTTCAATTCTTTCTTTCCCGCATACTTAAAATAATGAAATACATCTTCCACAATAATATCTTGTGTTTCATAGTCTATCCCATTTAAACTAAAATGTTCTATGGTCTTTGATAAACTACGATTAGCAAGGTCTACACTGGTAGTTTTTGAAGCACCTCCTACAGCAGCAAAAATAGAAAATGCTCCTGTATAGGAAAAAGTATTTAAAACTTCTTTTCCTTTTGCATATTTGTCTAAGATTTTCTTTCTTACGTCCCTTTGATCTAAAAATACACCTACCATAGCGCCTTCATTTAAGTAAATTGCAAAATTCACACCATTTTCTTTCACAATAATAGGCATCTCTGCTTCTTTTCCCCATACAAAACTATCTTCTTCTATAAATTTCCCCTGATTGTCAAACCTTTTTTTCTCATAAATGCCTATACCATCTGAAAGATTTTTTAGTGCTTCTATTACATAATCTTTAAAGTGATAGATACCTTTGCTATACCAATTAATCAAATAGTAACCATCAAAATAGTCAATTGTAAATCCTCCGATTCCATCTCCTTCTCCATTAAAAATTCTAAAAGCAGTTGTATTTTTATCCTTATAAAATTTTTCTCTACAGTTGATTGCATTAAATAGTTTTTTATTAAAAAAGGAATAATCTATTGTTTCTTTTTCATTTTGTGTTATAACCCATCCATAACCTTTATTCTGTATCCCATAATACCCCTTTGCGATAAATTTATTATTTTCCTCTACTAACCTTACAACGGTGCCTTCCTTTATCAAATCATCGCTATTTAATATTGTTTCTTTTTCTATAAGTGGATAACCACTTTTATACTTTTTTACAAACTTATTATGAATAATTAATTTCTTCTCCTTCATGATTTACCTTCCTTAATAAGAATTTAATCACTGTCTACTATTTTATAAATAGATTTTATCCTAAAATATTATATCATATGTAAATATTGTTATACAAAATATAAAATAACACCTATTACTTTTAACAGGTGCTATTGATAAACGTAAGATTTACTCTACTTGATTTAATTGTTCCATGATCATTTCTTCCATATTTATTAATTTGTCTTGTGCATTTTCTAACTTTTCTCCTTTTGTATAGAGATAAATTTTAATTTTAGGCTCTGTTCCTGATGGTCTAATTGCATACCATGATCCATCATCAAATATGAATTTTAATACATTGGATACAGGAATTTCAACAGTTTCTTCCTTCTGTTTTAGAAAATCGAAAGTGATTTGTTTTTGATAATCTATATATCTCGCTAATTTTTTCTCTCCAATTTCTGTAGGATAGTTCTTCCTATATTCTTTCATCATTCTCTCAATTCTATTTTGCCCTTCTATCCCTTCTAAAACCAAGGAAATAAGTTTTTCTTGATAAACTCCATATTTTTCATAAATTACTTCTAAAACATCTATTAATGTTTTGCCTATTGTTTTATAATAAGCTGCTGCTTCACAAAGAAGCTGAGACGCAATAACCGCATCTTTATCTCTTACAAATGTTCCTGCTACATACCCAATGCTTTCTTCATATCCAAATATAAACTGTTCTTGTCCTAACTTTTCTAATTCGTTGACAATTCCACAAATATTTTTAAAACCAGTTAGCGCTTCATAAGTCTTTACCCCATAAGATTTTGCAATCTGTTTTCCTAAATCTCCTGTTACAATAGATTTTACAATGTAAGAATGATTGCGCAATGTATTCTTTTCCTGCTTCATTTCTAATATATACTGGATCAAAATAGCGCCTGTTTGATTGCCATTTAGTGCAATATATTCTCCGTTTTTGTCTTTAACCATAGCAGCCACACGATCACAATCAGGATCTGTCGCAATTAATAACTCCGCATCTTCTTTTTTTCCTAATTTTTCTGCATAAGCAAAAGCTTTCACATCTTCTGGATTAGGATATCCTACCGTTGTAAAGTCTGGATCTGGTTTTTCTTGTTCAGGAACAACCATTATATTTTCAAATCCTCTTTCTTTCAATACCCTTCTTACAGGAATATTACCTGTTCCATTTAGCGGCGTATAGATAATCTTTATTTTTTTATCAATATCTTCTCTTAACCCTAATTCCTTTACTTTCTCAATATATGCATCATCCATTTCTTTCCCAATCATGATTAAAAATCCTTGTTCTAGCGCATCTTTTTCATCCATCTCTTTAACAATCGAAAAATCATTGATCTGATTAATTTTTTCCGTTACGCTATTTGCTATATCTGAAAGAATCTGGGCACCGTCTTCCCAATATACTTTGTATCCATTGTATTCCTTAGGATTATGACTCGCTGTTACCACAATCCCCGCAGCCGTATTCAGTTTTCTTACTGCAAAGGAAAGTTCTGGCGTAGGACGTAAATCCTCAAATAAATAAGCGCGAATTCCATTTCCTGCTAAAACTAACGCTGTTTTTTTTGCAAATTCTTTAGAAAAATGTCTGCAATCATACGCAATCGCAACACCACGATCCATATATTCTTTTCCTTTTTCAATAATAAAATCTGAAAGTCCTTGTGTGGTTCGTGCAATAATATATGTATTCATTCGGTTTATTCCTGCACCGATTTTCCCTCGAAGCCCTGCTGTACCAAATTCTAAATCTTTATAAAACCGGTCTTCAATTTCTTCTTGATGCTCTTTTATAGCCAATAATTCATTTTTTGTTTGTTCATCAAGATATTCATTGCTTAACCACTGTTCATATTTTTTCTGATAATCCATAAAATCACCTTCTCTTAAAAGATTTTTTGAAGATTTTTTTTTACTTTTTAATAAACTTCTGAAGATTTTTTATATGATTTTGTTTTTTTTCTATGATTTCACATAAAATTTTATACGTTTTCGTTTTATGATCTTCTTCTTTTTGTATTATTCTTCCTTGTATATCTATATAAAGCGCAACAACCTGTTTCTCAAAATCCAATGAAAATTTCAAAAGTTCTTCTGTATCTTGAATATCTGGACTTATAAACCTACGTTGAAATGTATTGATTAAAAATGAAATTTTATCATATATAAAAAAATCGATTTCTTCTTCATCCTTTTCAATTTCGATTTTCAATTGCTCATAGTAATCAATGGTTTTTTGCACATCTTTAACTAATATCGTGGCTACAACTGAAACTTTCATTGTTCTAGATGTTGAAAATCTAATTTTCTCATACATTTCTTTTCTTTTTTTTGCCACAAGTATTATTTTATTCATCAAATCTATTATGTTATATGCCAAATTTATCTCCTTTCTCCATTTTATTCTAATCAATTATTCATACTTTATCAACTATTTTAAAATATCTACCCTTATAGAAATAATTTTAAAACTCCTTTTATATTATATCAAACTTTCTCTTATTATCATTCCATAAAATGTAAAAAACAATGTATCCTATTATTATTTTTCGTATAAAAATCGAACCTATTCAATTATTCTCTTATACATGTCATATGAAATATAGATACCCATTTTTATAATTAGGTATTATTTATTGATAAAATACATTGTTCTATATTTTTTCAAAAAAAAGCTTCCCCTTTTTTTTGAAAAGAGGAAGCTTATATACTATCACCGTGTTAAGCATCTACTTTGTTTTTAATTCGTTGAACATGTCAAATGCTTCTTTGCTATCAATACCATCATGCACGATCGCACGTACAGCTTGAACCATTGCAAGAGGATCTTCTGATTGAAAAATATTTCTTCCCATATCTACACCAGCAGCACCCATTAATATAGCATTATAGCACATTTCAAGTGCATCTTTTTCTGGTATTTTTTTACCGCCTGCAATTACAATTGGAACAGGGCATGAAGCCGCTACACTATCAAAGTCGTCACAATAGTAGCTTTTTACAACTTGTGCACCAACTTCAGCAATGATTCGAGTCGCAAGTCTAAAGTACTTAGCATTTCTTTCCATTTCCTTGCCTACAGCAACAACACCCATTGTAGGTATTCCGTAAGTGTTACCAGCACAAATTACTTTTGAAAGATTATCGATTGATTTTGTTTGGTATGGTGCACCAATATAGACTTGCGTAGCCATTAAATCAGCGTTCATACGAATCGCTTCTGCAATATCAACTGAAACGATTTCATTGCTAAGATCATCATCTAAAATGGAGGAACCTGATGAAACACGAAGTGCAATGGCTTTATTTGCTGTTATTGCAGGATCAATGCAAGTTGTCATGCCACCACGCGTTCCCATAAAACAATCAATATAATCTACAAGCGATGGTATTTTTAAGTCTAATCTTTCTAATCCCGAAGTAGGTCCTAAGAAATAACCATGATCAAAAGCTAACATTAGAGATTTTCCACTCTTTGGGTTGAAAATTTTGCTAAGTCTTGATTTCATTCCCCATCCATAGTGGTTGCATCCTTTTACATGAAACCCTTCCGTTACTTGTGGTATACCAATACCAAATTCCTTTGCATCCTTGATTCCGTCTTTATCTGCCATTTTTGTTTTCCTCCTTTTATTTGTCTTCCACAATGAATTTATCTTGCAATTGGAAAGGTGCAAGCATAAATACTGCTTTTGCAACTTTGTTACTCGTGTTTACAATATAATGACTTTCGCCTGGTTCTGCTGTGATAAGATCCCCTTTGGCGCATTTTACAAGTTTATCATCAATATAAAAATCTAGTTCCCCTTCAATCATTAAAAAGCTTTCTTCCATAATTTTATGATGGTGCCCTTGAAAATCTTGACCTGGGTTAAATGCAACAATCCCTGCACTTAAGAAAGGTCCTTTGCGTAAATACTTTGGTCCACTATCTCCAAAACGATATTCTCTTTCTGATTCATTTACTTTTATCATGTTTTCACCTCATTTAAATTTTAAATTCCAGGAGCTCGCCACATGTGCTGTAAAAAACCATTATCACTGTTTTTAATTTGCGCTTCTGATAATTGTTTCCAGTTATTAAAAATTGCTTCATATAATGTATTATTTTCTGTATTCGGTATATATACATTTTCTATGTTTACATATTTTTCTGCAGCAGCCTCAAGACTAGGCACCCACCCGATACCAACACCAGCACAAAAAGCGGCGCCTAAAGCTGTAGATTCTTTTACAGTTGGTACCTTTATTGAGATGCCTAAAACATCAGCAACAATTTGACACCAAAGTGAGCTATTTGAAGCTCCTGATGCGAATATAATCGTATCAGGGAAACCTCCCGTGAGATCTTCAATAATTTTTTTATGTCCTAAAGTTACTAAGGCTGCATTTTCTAAAATTGATCTGTAAAAAGTTGCTTTGTTATATTTTTCAGGATCAATCCCGAAATTCGTAAAACATGGAGAAGGATGTTTCCACTGTTTATAGTCCATTATGCTTGAAAAGGAACAAAGAACACTATTTGAACCTACAGGGACATTTTCAGCTTGCTTGTTAAGTAAAGAATAGATACTTTCACCTGTTTTTTTAGCAAGGTCTGCTTCATATTGGCAAAAACAGTCTCTAAACCAACGGAGGACAAGTCCAGGATAAAAAGCAATCAATTCTTGTTGCCACATTTTGGGTATAGCATGGCAATTAACCCTAATACGACCCATTCTATCTATATTTGGTGATGATGTATTATATTCAAGTTGCCAAAAGCTTCCCCCTAAGAGTGCTGCTTGACCGCTCTTTACTACACCAACACCAACGCAGCCCATTTGAACATCGCCACCGCCTACAACAACAGTACAATTTTCACTTAGTCCTGTAATTTTTGCAATTTCTTTTGTAACCTTTCCAACAGGCGTACCACTTTCGTATATAGGAGGGTACATATCTTGTTTGAGCCCACATTTTTCTAAGATAGACATATCCCAGTTACGTTTATTGGCATCTAGTATTCCAGTAGTAGATGCATTTGAAGGCTCAATAGATAAAATGCCTGTTAACCGATAGATAATCCAGTCATTCAGCATTGTGATCGCCTTAGTCTTTCCATAGCTGTCTGGTAGATTATTTTTTACCCATAATAGTCTTGGAATGGCTCCCAACGCAAAAGTTTGACCTGAAATATCATAAATATCTTTTTCTATATTCTCAGAGATTTCTTTCAGTTCAAAAACTTCTTTAGAAGCTCTTGCATCAACGTTAGAAACAGCCCATATTTCATTCCCCTCTTCATCGTATAGGACAAAAGCCTCTCTCATGCTCGTTGTTGAAATTGCAAGAATATCTTCTCCATCAATACCTGAAGTCTTAATCACTTCTCGAATTGTATTAATCATTAATTTTGCATTGTTCTCAACATCAAAGTCAATCGCACCTTCATATCGTGAATCTTCTTTATGCGTCCATTCATGTTGCGCAACAGCAATTTGGTTAAAATTTTCGTCAAAAATAACAGAACGAACACTTCCAGTACCTGCATCTACTGCCATAACATATTTTTTCATTCTTTCACCTTCTTTACGATTTTTTTAAATAAATTTTAAAGGTGTATAAAAATAACTATTCATTTTTGAAATTTATTAAGCTATTAGCAGTATCTTCATCTGTAATTAAAACGTTGAGATACCCACCAATAAGAGCAGAATAAATAGCTTGAATCTTTTCTTTTCCACCTGCAACCCCAATTGTTTTATGAGAAGCTTTTAATGTGTCAAGTTTGATGCTTACAAGTTTTTTATGTAAATCAGATTGTAAAATATTACCATTTTTATCATAAAATTGACTTAGAATATCCCCAACAGCACCTTGCATTTCTAATAGAATACGATCCTCCTCATTAACAATGTGATATTTGAAAATGGTTGCATCATTTGAAACAGAACCAATGCCTACGATTGACATGCTCGACAATTCTGACATATTTATGATATTCTTAATACTCTTTTCATTTAAGAAGATGTTTGCCACTTCTTCTGATGAGGCCAATAAAGGAGCAGGAAGGATATGGATATTAGGTGTAATGCTTGTTGCAGTTCTTTTACGCGTGCCTGAAACAATAGAGGATGTATAATAGGAGACGCCCCCTGATAGTGTGACTAATGATATTGGCTTTTCTAAAGAATAAATTAGGTGATTAATTGTGCGAGAAACAGTGTTCCCATAGCCAATATTTATGAAAGTATTTGCTTCAACTTTTTCTTCTATATATTGAGCAGCACCTTTTGCAATATTGTGATTAACATTGCTTGGCGTAGATGGAACAACAAACACATCTTCTAAATGAAACTTTTCTATTAAATCACGTTCTAAATTAATATGTGCTTTCGCATCGGGATTCATCTTAAATTTAATAATACCATCGCTTTTCGCTTGATTCAGAAGCTTTACTACTTTCATTCTGGAAATACCAAGATGTTCTGCAATTTCTTTTTGAGTCATATTATCAGCATAATAGAACCAAGTTACCTTATAGATCAAATTGTCTTCGTACATAGTTTTTCTCCCTAATTATTGTAATTAATTATACAATATTGAATTGATAAGCATTAAAACAAATGTTCACATAAAAATAATTTGTTTTTATTTAAAAATATTATATCAATGCTTTAATTTGGTGTCAATAGGTTATTTAATATTGATTTCACTGCAAAAATCTATTGACAAATTGTGTAAAAGTGCACTATTATATAACTAACAAATGATTAATATCAACACAAAAGATTATAAACTTTAAGTAAATCATGAATTTTCAAAAATAATAAATTATAAAAAACAATGAGGTTGGGGGTATGATCAAATGAGTGAAAAAAAATCTCTAATAAGATTAAACGAGATATATAAATCATTTGCTGATAACGAAGTACTCAAAGGCACATCACTTGAGCTATCTGAAGGGGAGATTGTTGCTATTATTGGTGGTAATGGTGCAGGAAAAAGTACATTAATGAAAATCATTATGGGCATATATCCTCTTGATAGGGGCGAAATTTATATAGAAGATAAAAAGATCAATATGAGTTCGCCTTCGGTAGCACTTGAGAAAGGAATTTATCTAGTACCTCAAGAACCTCTCCTTTTTCCTAATATGACGGTTGAAGAAAACGTTGTCATAGGATTTAATCAAAATAAATCTGAGTTAGGGGAAAAGCTTAGAAATTTGATTAAGCAGCTAGGGTGGAATATCTCTTTAAGTAGAAAGGCAGCTACGCTTTCTATCGCAGAACAACAGCTTGTTGAAATTTTAAGAGGTCTACTGAGGGAAGCTAGAATTTTAATTCTTGATGAACCCACATCTACACTTACATTTAATGAAATTCAATCTTTCTTTAAATTGATGAAGGATCTTCAAGCAAAAGGTATAGGCATGTTTTATATCACCCATAGGCTAACAGAAGTTTTTGAAATTGCTACAGATGTTGTTATTTTAAGAGATGGGGAAATTACCATCAATGGTCCTGTATCTGATTTTACAAAAGAAATGTTGATTAAAGGTTTAATGCCCGATAGCGTAGAGAATGTAAAAGAAGATCTTGAAAATGATCTAGTAGGCAATAAAGAAGATCTTGTATTAAAAGTAGATTCTTTATCAGGTTACGGATTTCATGATATATCCTTCTCTGTTTATGAAGGTGAGATTTTAGGCCTTGCTGGAGTAGTTGGCTCAGGAAGAACAGAATTGGCTGAAGCAATATTTGGTATGGGAGAAATCACAGGTGGCGATGTGCTATTAGATGGAAAGAGTATAAAAGGTTATAAAACAAAGGAAATTATTGATTTAGGACTAAACTATGTTCCAGAAGATAGACATTTGAATGGTATCTTTTCAATGGCTGATGTAAGACTTAATACAACTTCAGCGATTTTAAGCCGAATTAGTAAAGTTTTTATTAATCATAGAAAAGAAAAAGAGATTACACAAAAATATATAGATGATTTTAGAATTAAAGTAACAGGACAAGACCAATCTTTAAAATCACTTTCTGGAGGTAACCAGCAGAAGGTTGTTATTGGAAGAATCCTTTCATCAAATCCTAAAGTAATTATTCTAGATGAGCCAACAAGAGGTATTGATGCAGGAGCTAGAGGAGATGTCTATAAGATTATTTATCAACTTAAAAAACTTGGTTTAGCTATATTGCTTATTTCATCTGACTTTGAAGAAATCTATGAACTTTCAGATCGGGCAGAAGTTATGTATCATGGTACCAATCATGTAGCGTTATCTAAAGAAGAGATTACGATGGATATATTAACGCTAGCAGCTTTTGGTGCATAATGAATGATTTTGATTAACTTTATTCTAATTAAGGGAAGGTGGCTTAACGTCTTATGACAATTATAAAAAGAATATTTGAAAAAAGAGAAATCACAGCATTAGCTTTTCTAATTATTCTCTTTTTAGGCGTCGGTTTAAGAAACCCAGATTTTATGAATACGCAAAGTATATCAACAGTATTAAAAGGCAGTGTTTTATATATATTCCTAGCAGTTGGTATGACGTTTGTTCTACTAACTGGTGGTATAGATGTTTCAGTTGGCGCAACGCTTGGTATTTCGGCCGCTATATCAGCGAGCATGATTAGAGATGGATCAAGTGTTGTGTTATCTATCTTATTGGCTATAGCAATTGGACTTATTATCGGTCTTATTAATGGTATTGGTGTTGCAATCATTAAGGTTCCAGCCATCATTATGACGTTAGGTGTTTTGGGAATAACAAGAGGTACTATGATTGTTTATACAAATGGTAAATGGGTTGAAAATCTACCAGATTCTTTCAAGGTAGCTTCACAAGCAAATTTGGGTGGATTAAATTTCTACTTTATATTAGCAGTGATAATAGTGGCTTTGGTTCAATTATATTTTAGTAGAGGAAAAACAGGTAGATTTTTTGCAGCGATTGGAGATAATGTTGAAGGCTCCATTTTAGTTGGGATTCCAGTTAAAAAGATAACAGTTATTGCATATGTCGCTTCTGGATTTTGTGCATCTGTTGCAGGTGTTATTTTTGCGTCACAAGTAGGATTTGTAACAAGTAATACAGGCCTCGATATCGAGATGGTTGCAATTGCTGCTTGTGTACTTGGTGGCGTGAGTTTAAGTGGAGGTATAGGCTCAGTAATTGGCGCAAGCATTGGCGCTATAATTATGACCGCGATTAATTCAGCACTGATCTTCTTAAAAGTCCCCTCATTTTGGAATAAATCAATTCAAGGATCGTTACTCATCCTCATTGTTGTATCAGATGTTTTGATTCATAAATATTTTCAAGATAAAGCTAGGAAGCAACGTCTTTCAGCTAGGTCATCTTTTGTAGGCGGTGATAAATAATGAAAAAGTGGAAGGCCTTTAAAGGAAAATGGGAGCTGTCTCTTGTTCTTTTCTTAATCATTGAAATTATAATGTTTGGATTAATAAATCCAAGATTTTTAAAGATTAAAGTACTTATGAATAGTGCGAATGACTTTGTTACTGTGGCTATTATTGCATTATTTATGACTTTAGTTATTATCACTGGTGGCATTGATATATCTATGGGATCAGTTGTAGGTTTATCATCCGTTGTAATGGGGCTTCTATGGCAAGAGTTGGGTTTTAATATCTGGTTTGCGCTTAGCATTGCCATTATAGTAGGTGCATTATGTGGCGCTTTCAATGGCTTTTTAGTAGGTTATGTTGGTGTGCAAGCTATGGTAGCAACGCTTGGAACGAGTTTTCTTTATGCCGGAATATCCTTAGTCATTATTGGATTTTCAGGTATTAGTCCCGCAGAAGGAATTACAGGATTCCCTGATAGTTTTAGGGCTCTTGGACATGGTAAGCTTTTCGGCGTTCCTAGTTCGTTGATTATTTTCGGACTACTAATTATTATTGCATATATCCTATTGCATAAAACAACTTATGGTAGAAGAGTATATCTTACTGGAATTAATAAAGAAGCAGCAGAGTTTTCTGGTATTAAAACAAAATTAGTGATTTTAAGCACACATATGCTTGTAGGGATTGGTGCTGCAATTTCAGGGATGTACATAACTTCTTATTTGAGTTCTTCTCGTGCAGACCACGGCGCGACGCTTACCCTATCTGTTATTACCGCTGTTGTTCTTGGAGGAACGGCAATAACAGGTGGAGAGGGTTCTATTGTAGGAACAGCATTAGCTAGTGTTATTATAGGATTGATGACATTAGGATTGCAAATGACAGGCCTATCTACACAATTTGTGGGTATAGGTATAGGACTATTACTTGTTATTTCAGTAGCCATAAAGAGTTCTTTAGGAGAAGGCAACCTTTTTTCAAATATTAAGAGAAAGATTAAATCAAATAATGGCTAAAAGCTGAATAAGATGGCACCATTCAATATAATATTACATAAGGATCAAATATCGTATATAGATTAGCTAGCTCTATACTGCATTAACCACAACGATCTATTCATTAATTCTTGATACACCTTATTAAAATGATACGTTCTGTGGTCTAATTATATCATCTGCTAGCTAATTAATATAAAAATACAAATTAAAGGAGGAGTAAATCATTATGAAAAAGAAGTATTTGTCACTAGTAGTAGTAATGCTTATGGTATTTAGTGTTATGACAGGGTGTGCAAAAGATACTGAGCCTGCTAACACTGAAACTCAAGGCGCAGCTGACACAACAAAAGTTGAGAAAAAAGCAGAAGATGTTTCTGTTGTTTTTATTCCAAAATTAACTGGTAATATGTTCTTTGAGTCAGCAAATGTAGGCGCACAAGCAATAGCTAAAGAAGTAGGCTTCGAGTGCAAATATGATGGTACAACAAATGCAACTGTTGCAGATCAAGTACAAGTAATTAATAGTGCAGTTAATCAAGGTTACAGCGCTATTGCAGTATCATCAAATTCACCTGATGGACTTAATGAAGCACTTAAATCTGCAGCAGATGCTGGTACTAAAGTTGTTACATGGGACTCTGATGTTAATCCTGAATATCGTTCAATTATGGTCAGCCAAGGAACACCAGATCAATTAGGTAGAATGTTAGTTGACATGGTTGCAGACCAAGTTGAAGATGCTAAAAATGCAGAAATCGATTTTGCTTTCTTCTATTCTAGTCCAACAGTAACGGACCAAAATTCATGGGTAGAAGCTGCTAAGAAATATATTGCTTCCGATTTCCCTAAATGGAATCTAGTAACAACAGAATATGGAGAATCTGACGCACAAAAATCTATTCAAGTTGGAGAATCCATTCTTAATACATACAAGGAAGTTGATGCAATTATTTGTCCAGATTCAACAGCATTACCTGGTATGGCACAAGCAGCAAAAAATCTTGGGAAAAATGCTGATGATGTAATTATTACAGGATTTGCAACACCTAGCTCAATGAGAGACTTTGTTAAAGATGGTACATTAAAACGATTTGGTCTTTGGGATTGCGAAGTTCAAGGAGCTATGGGCGCTTATATTGCATATTGGTTAGCTGCAGGTAACGATTTTGTTGTTGGTGATCAAATTGATATTCCTACAGTTGGTAAGGTAGAAATTATGCCTAACTCCGTTTTAGGACATAAATATGTAGCGGATGACTCAGGTATTGTTTTAATGCCAGAAAGAACAATTTTTGATATTAATAACATTGATGACTTTAATTTCTAAACATTTTTAAAAAGAGTTCGTGCCCTTTTAGGCATGGCTCTTTTTTATCTCATAATAAAATCCGCCTAAAAATTTTTCCCCTATTTCTTTTCTATCGTTAACTTTATGATTCATCTAGTTGACAATTATTCTTTTTAAGGTTATTCTATAAAAAACTCTTTCTTTGAAAAATCTGTAATTTCCACTTTATTTGCTAAATATCACTTAAAGATTCGAGGTGTACATATGTCTAAAGGAATTTTTATCGTTGGAACAGATACAGATGTAGGAAAAACAGTCGTTAGCGCAGGACTTATGCATCTTCTTCGTTCTAGCGGCTACAATGCATGCTATTTTAAGCCCGTACTAAGTGGCGCTGTTTTAAAAAACGGAAAATTGATTCCAGGGGATACCCATTTTGTAAAAACCATTGCAAATATCCCTCAATCCTTAGAAGATATGACCCCTTTTATGTTTCAAACCCCTGTTTCCCCTCATTTGGCTTCAGAAATAGAAAATATACCTATTCAAATTAATCGAATAAAACAACAATTCGAGTATCTAAAACAAAAATATCCTTATATTGTTGTAGAAGGGGCTGGCGGTCTTGTTGTTCCATTAAAAGATCAATATATGCTATATGATTTAATAAAAGATTTCAATTTATCTATCGTAGTCATTGCGCGTGCAGGCTTAGGCACAATCAATCATACTCTGCTTACAGTAAATTTTGCTAAATATATAGGAATTGAAGTAAAAGGAATTATTTTAAATGGCTATGATCCTTCAGATTTATGTCATGTTGACAATAGAAAAACTATCGAAAGTTTTATAAATATTCCCACATTAACCCTACCCAAACTAGAAAATATCGATGTTGAAAAAATACAATGGGGAAATTTAAAAACTTCAATAGAAAAGAATATTTCAATAGATTTATTTATAAAATGGATGAAATCATGTTAGGAAGGCTTCTTATGCATACATTACAAAAAGGATTTACAATATATCTGGATCCGGTGTATTAAAATCTGTGAATCAATATTTTCAGCGCTAGTCATTTTAAAAAAGTTTATAACCGCCACTCTGGTTATGAACTTTTCTACCATCCTAAGTGATCTATGATCGTATTGCAAAGTTTCACAATCGCTTTTGAATTTTTCCCATAAACCCTTTCAATAACAAATTGTTTTTCTTCCTCACTAATTCCTCCTATTTCTTTAGCAATATCTTCAAGCTTCTTTGCTAAAAAATACAGTTTTGTTCTATCTGATTCTGTAAGTTCCTTTATATTTTCTTTAGACATAGGGTTTCCTCCAATCCCAAGGAATTTTGTATGCATTTATAATATTATACAAACATATTCGAAATCCTTCAAAAAAATTCCGATACCCTTTTCTTATTTCATAATAATACTGTATTTTTATTTATTGTATTCTTTCTATTCCTTTGGTTTGGTTAAACTTTAAAATCAAATTGTAGTAAAACCGCCACTGTACAATGGCGTTTTTTATCTGCCAGTTCTTCCTTCTGACCTCTTTTCAATTTTTTCCATTGATCGATCATCCTATGCATACTTAAAAATATATTCCCCTCCAACAATGGTTTCTTCCACAGTCACATCTTTTATATATGCCTTATTTATCTTACATAAATCATCAGATAAAACTACAAAATCTGCATACTTTCCTATTTCAATGCTTCCTTTTATATCTTCTTCATGTGAAAGATATGACCCATTTATCGTAAACATATGGATCGCTTCCTTAATATTTAAATTTTCTTCTGGCATCCACCCGCCCTCCGGAAATCCATCTAAATCTTTTCTAGTAACTGCTGTATAAATGCCATAAAGAGGATTAAAACTTTCTATAGGTGCATCTGAGCTACCCACACATAAAATACCCATATCTATATATTTTCTCCAACAATAGCTGTATGTTAGTCTTTCTTTCCCCACTCTATTTTCGGCTATCTTCCAATCTGTATTTAGAAAGATTGGCTGAATATTTGCGATTATACTCAGTTTTTTAAATTGATCCAGTATTTCTTTGCTTCCTATTTGACAGTGAATAATAGAAGGTCTAAATCCTTTTTTCTTATAAACATGTTGATATTTTTCATAAATTTCTAAAATAACCCGCATAGTTCTATCTCCTATAGCATGGATTCCTATATCAAAGTTATGTTTAAAACTTTCATAGATCAATTGGTCTAATTCTTTTTCGTGCATAAGCATTAACCCAAAGTTCTCTATATCTCCTTCATAAGGCTTATCTAAAGCCGCAGTCATTGCACCAAGAGATCCATCCGCAATAATTTTAATGGGTCCAACAACCAAATTATTGATCCGTTCCCAAGATTGCATACCCATTTTTTTATATCTATAGATATCTTCAACCTCTGTAGCTCTCAATTGCAGTACAACTCTTATTGGTAACGCATCTTTTATTGCTAACTCTTTTAGTACCTCCCATAAAACTTCCTTATCCTCAACAAATGGAAAATCGTCCGTATGTACTGTAGTAACTCCTAGTTTGGCTAAATCTTCACATCCTTTTATAATGAGTTCTTTCATCCTCTCTTTATCCTTGATTCCATGAATAACTTTCGTAACCAACTCCATTGCATTTTCCCTAAGTATTCCTGTAGGGAACCCTTTTGTATCTTTATCAATTCTTCCACCATTTTTGGAAACTGTATTTTCATCAATATCTGCTAATTGAAGTGCTTTACTATTTACTGCACAAATATGATAGCAAGCTCTCGTAAAACAGATAGGATGCTCTTTTGAAATTTCATCTAGTAAATATCTATCGGGCAATTCTGTATCATCAAATTTATCTTGATTCCAACCTGAACCAATTATCCATTCTCCTGATTCTATGTTTTTTTCATGTATAAATTCTTTTACTTTTTTCATCATTGCTTCTTTGGATGTTATATCATTTAATGCCACTTCATACAGATTCTTTTGACTATACACCATTAAATGCATATGTGCATCTGTAAAACCTGGATACACATACTTTCCTTTAAGATCTATAATTTCCGCTGCATCGTCGTAGGGTTTAAGTTCATCTTTCCCCCCATATTTAACAATCTTTCCTCCTTTCACCCCGACAAAGTCAATTTTTGGTTCTTGGTAAGGTGTAAAAAAATTTCCGTTCATAAATAATTTATCAAATAATTTCCCCATCTTTCTCCCCCTTTGTTCAATCATTCTTTAAAAGCTACCCTTATACATTTAAATTTATATCACACCATTTAAAACTTCCCCTATACTATCCTAAATCACCAAATTAGCAGCGCTATCATAAGGTGTCGTACCAATGTATCTGATGTTCTAAAATCTAGTATATTGCTTTCTGTAGATGTTCCTACCCCTCCAAAAATATAATATTGTTACTTTCTGTAATCATCTTTTTAAATTTTTCAATATACAAATTAATACCTCCCATTATTTTATCCATATTTTTCATGTTTTCATTATACCACAAACCTTCTTTTTCTAATCTTACCAAGCCATTTACAAATCTATATTTTATTTATGAAATTGCCTTTTAATTTATTTTTGTATGATTTTAGATATCTATGTAAAAATATACGAAAAAAAGTATTATTTGGGAGGAAAAAAATTTTCAATGGAGAATATAAACATCAAACTTAAAAAGGAGTGTTTCATATGAGAATATTAAAAGAAAATACCGTGGCAATAATTATCGATATGCAAGAACGCCTCCTTCCACATATGGAAAAAAGCAATGTATTACTGGACAATTTAAAAATTCTTATTAAAGGCTTAAACGCACTAGATATTCCAATTTTAGTCTCTGAACAATATACAAAAGGACTAGGCCCTACAGTAAATGAAATAACCCAAGTACTCGAACAATATACCCCTTTAGAAAAGATGTCATTTAGCTGTTTTGATGAATCTATGATTCAAGAAAAGATTGATTATATGAATAAAGAATGGATTATTATCGCTGGAATTGAATCCCATATATGTGTCCTTCAAACCGTAATTGATTTAATAGATAGTGGGTACATACCTATTATCATAGAGGATTGTATTGCTTCACGGAAAGCAAATGACAAACAAATTGCCATTGGAAGAATGCAAAAAGAAGGGGCTATTATTACCACCTATGAATCCATCTTGTTTGAATTATGCAGACATGCTAAGTCAGATGCATTTAAAACAATTTCTAAATTAATAAAATAAAAGTAAGTCATTGTTTTGACTTGCTTTTACTTTACTAATATTTTATATGATTTCTGCTTATAAAGACCAAAAATCTTTTTCAATGATTCTACTAGCAACAGGCTGATTTTTAAATTATTTCTACTATATTCTTATATAATGGTACTTTTTGGAGGAATCTAGCGTTTTTTTGACAATTGATTTGCATCCTTTTGCATTATATAATAATATTTGTATGTTTTATAATGTTTGTTCTGTTTGTATAGAATATTTTATTTTAATTCATTAAATGGATCGAGGTGTATCATGAAATTATTCGGACAATTTATCATCATTGTATGTATCTGGCAGCTAGGAGAATGGTTAAGCAAAGTCTCTTCTCTCCCTATCCCGGGAAGTATTTTGGGCATGTTTATTCTTTTCTCTTTGTTATTCTTTAAAGTCATTAAACTAAGTTGGGTTGAATACTGTGGGAATTTTCTTTTAAAGCATCTAGCTTTTTTCTTCATCCCTGCTGGTGTAGGTTTGATCGCTTCTCTTGATCTATTAAAAGCAAACTGGTTATCTCTTTCTATTATTATTCTCTTAAGTACTATTATTGTTATGGGAGTAACCGGATACGTTGTACAAAAATTTATAAAGGAGTAAAATATATGTTATTAGATAATGCTTTATTTGGAATCATCATCTCTTTACTTGCCTTTAATTTTGGATTGTTTATTTATAAAAAAACAAAGCTTTCCGTTTTTAATCCTATATTAATAAGTATTTTTATCATCGTTTTTATTCTATTACACTTTGATATCCCTTTAGAGACTTATGATAAAGGTGGAAAAATAATTTCTTTCTTTTTGGGTCCTGCTACGGTTGTTTTAGCGATCCCAATGTATAAACAACTCCCACAACTAAAAAACCATGCAAAAGCTATTTCTATTGGCATTATTACTGGTGTGATTACTTCTATCACTGTTGTTTTTCTATTATCAAAAATTTTTCGATTAACAGATAGTCTCCTACGCTCTTTAATCCCTAAATCTATCACAACACCTATAGGTATTGCTGTATCTGAAAGTGTTGGCGGAATACCCCCCATTACAGTAATCTGTATTATCATAACAGGAATCCTAGGCGCAATCATTGCCCCTTTTGTATGCAAAACTTTTAAAATTCATCACAAGGTAGCAAAGGGTATTGCCATAGGAACAGCATCTCATGCTGTTGGCACATCAAAAGCTTTAGAAATGGGAGAAACAGAAGGTGCTATGAGTAGTTTATCCATTGCACTAACAGGTTTCATCACCGTTTTATTTGCTCCTTTATTTGTTCATTTACTTCTTTGATGAACCTATAAAAAAATGGTATCCCTAAGGATACCATTTTTTTATGCCCAAATTTCTTCGTCTGTTGGAACTTTCTTATCAACAACCATTCCTATTCTTGATACATTGATTAAATGTTTGTAATCAAGGTTTTCAGAAATTACATTATTTCCCCAAGTTCCACATCCGAGTGTAGTCGTTGGTGCAAAACCATTTGTAAGTGATCCACCTGCAGTTGTTGATGATGGTGCATTTACAACCAATCTACTTACTGTTAAGTATACACCCGCTTTTTCAATATGCTCTGCTGTATTAGAGTGAATAGCAGTTGTATGTCCTCTTCCTTCTAAATCTAGGTTTGTTTGTGCAATTTTAAGTGCTTCATCAAAAGTATCATATTTAAATGCTGCCATTACAGGACACATTTTTTCTTTACACAGGATATCTTCTTTTCCGATTCCATTGGTTTGTAATAAGATTACTTTTGTATCTTGAGGAACTTCAACACCAGCTAATTTTGCTACTGTTTGTACAGATTGCCCTACTACATCCTTATCGATCATTCCAGTTTTATTAAAGATTGTTTTTCTAAATTTATCAACGACTTCTTGATCTTTAATATAGTACGCACCATTTGCTTCCATCGCTTTAATTACTTCGTCGTATTTATCTGTTGGTGCAATAATTGTTTGTTCTCCTGAACAGATGATACCATTATCAAATTTTCTCCCAGCAATTATTTTTGCTGTAGCATCCATATAGTCTACGTCTCTATCCAATATAACTTGAACATTTCCTGCCCCTACTCCAAAAGAAGGTTTTCCACTTGAGTAGGCAGCTTTTACAACTCCCATACCACCAGTTGCAAGTACTACATCTGCCATTTTCATCAATTCATTTGTACGCTCAATTGAAGAGTCATGAATAATTTGAATTAAGTTTTTTGGTGCATTTAATTTCTCAAGTTCTTTATTGATTAACTCTACAGTACGTCTACTACACATTTCTGATCTTGGATGTGGTGCAACAATAATTGAATTTCTTCCCTTTACAGCGAACATTGCATTACACATTGGTGTAACAATTGGGTTTGTTGTTGGTGTAACAGCTCCTATTACACCTATTGGTTTTGCTACATACATAAGTCCTTTTTCTTCATCTCTGTCAATAATACCAACCGTTTTTTTATCTTTCAAGTTGTTCCAAATAACTTTTGATTTTCCTTTGTTTTTTCCAACTTTATCTTCATATACACCCATTCTTGTTTCTTCAACAGCCATTTTTGCTAATTCTTCAGCATTGTCATAAACAACTTTTGCAATAATTTTTACAACTGCATCCACTTGTTCTTGTGTATAGTTTTCAAATTCCTTCTGTGCAATTCTTGCTTTTTCCATTAAATCTACAATATACGCTTTATGTGTCATTGTTATGGCCCCCTTTTAAATTATGTAAATATATTTGTTTGTTAATTAACTAACATTTCTTTTTTCAGAATAATACGATCTACCGTATACTTATTCTTATCTTACTACTTCATTTTGCAATATCGTATATTTTCACATTTGTATACAAAAATACAGTTTACCTCTCATTCATTACCTTCCTATTGCGAAAAAAACAAGTGCATATTCTTGCTTCTTTTATTGTAATAGATAAATTTAACCGTTAATAAATTAACTATATACACTAAAAAATAATATGCTATCTTATATCATCTCATGCTAGAAACATATTTTGCCATAAGCATGTTAATATATTAACACTTTTGCATCCATTATTCAATCCTTTTCTAAAAATTTTTTATCGTTTTTTTATATAGATTTACTACTTTAGTATTAACGATCCCACTAGCAAATCTATATAGATTTCCAAAATTAGAGATAAAATTCAATCCATCTTCATACTGATGTTCTCTATGTCTGTATTACGCCAGTATGTAACAGGATGCCTAAATAACCAGTTGTGTTTCATTAAATAAAACGCTTTTTAATTTTTCTAACAACATAATATATAGAAAGTCCAATACAAAGACTTAAAAACATAAACAAAGTGAATTTATGGAAATTGCGAGACCAAACACACCATCTTTTTCCTACAACGATACCCATTGTAATAAACGTCGTAACCCAAATAAACCCCCCAAAATATGCATAAATCGAAAACTGTTTATAAGACTTTTTAGTAATCCCTGCATAATAAGCATTTAACTGCCGTACACCTGGAATAAAATAGCCTATGATAATCGCATATTTTCCATATCGCTTATACCATTTTTCAACCTTACTAAAGGATTTTTGCTTTATGTGGAAGTATTTTCCATATTTCTCTAGAAATGGCCATCCCAAGCAATACCCAATAAAAAAACTAGTGGATATACCAATAACACTGCCTATAAAGGAAACTATGATCAACAAAAAATAATCTAGTTTTCCTTGCGAGACTAAAAAACCTGCAAAAACTAATAATATTTCATCTGGTATGGGTAAACCCACAATGCCAAATACTAAAGCAAAAAACATCCCTATATATCCATAAATTTCAATTAACTGTAATATTTTATCTTGGACCAAGGCCCTAGCCCCCTCTTTAGTCAACCATCTATTTCTTTTTTTGTATAAAAATAAAAGTCCCTATTAAAATTTAGCAAACATTATCAAAACTTGTCAATGATAATTTCAAAAAAAAATACTAATAACCTTTATTAATATTATTATAGTACATGTTCTCTATGGAAACCAACTGTTTCTTAATCAAAAAATGTAATATATAATTTGAGATTCCCTACAATTGTATAATTTTCCACATTTTCTAAAACGAGTATGACTTCTATCACAAAATCATCTATTCTCCTTTAAAAGATCTATTACTGTAAACTATTTCCTAAAACCGATTATCTTCATCTATACAACATGATAGAATTATGTTACAATCATACCTAGGATATCTATGTATTGTTTTACTAGGTATATACTATTTTTCTCCATAATCAAGGAGGTACTTATATGCATATTAATAAAGAGTTACTCAAAGGAAGTACTGTAATCCTCATTTTAAAACTACTCGATCAAAATCCCATGTATGGTTATGAAATGATTAAAGCTATTGAAGAGAAATCAGGTGGTATTTTTTCTTTTAAAGAAGGAACACTCTATCCTATTTTACACAATTTAGAACAAAACGGGCTTTTGGAATCCTACTGGGATGATGAAAATGGCAAAAGGAAGAGAAAATACTATAAGATTACGAAAGACGGAAAATTCTCATTAAAAGAAAAGAAAAAGGAATGGACATTATTTCGTTCTGCTGTAGAAAAAGTATTATTGGAGGGATGTATATGTCAGTAATAAAATCACAAATAAATGACTATCTCTCACAAGTATGTTCTTATATAAAATATAAAGAAGCGCACGAAGAAATCAAATTGGAATTAAACTCCCACATACAAGATATAGCAGATGAATATATAGAAGATGGTTTTTCACAAGATGAGGGGATTAAAAATGCCATCCATCGTATGGGAATCGCTGAAGAAGTTGGCAAAAAGCTTCATCTAGCACATAAGGGTACACCTGAAGAAAATAAATCTACCATCAAATTAGATAAACATACATCCACGATCAACATAAACAAAAAAAGCATATCGATTTTATTGATGGCTTTTTTCCTTTTATCATTAATTGCTACCTACTTCTTAAGAATGTTCCACATTACAAAAAATATTCATGACCCATATGGAAAGTTATTAGTAAATGGGTTAATGAGTATTCTTGCTATTGAGTTTATATTGAATATTCTCATGAATATGAACTGTATACCTCTCGTTGGCATATCCCTTCCTTTTATGAGCTATGGTGGTACATTGTGTGTATTTCATACGCTCTCCATAGGACTCATTTTAAGTGTATACAGAAGAAGAAGTTTATCTGTGATTAACAGCTAGCATTAACAACCCCACGATTTTTGATCGTGGGGTTATAGCTATACGCCTTCAATCTCCAACTTCCTTTGCTGATTTATTTACATTTTTATTAAATATTTTCTTTCGTTTTTCTCGACTTTATACACTATTTCATATATGATTAAGAAATAGAAAAAAATACGAATCCGCTATTAAAACAATTTATTTCAAAATAAACGAAAAATGGTGATAAAAATGATTCTATTCACTTTATTTATTTCAATGGGTGTTACTTTACTTTTAGTAAATAAAAAAGTAAATATGGGCTATTCTTTAATGACAGGCGCTGTATTATTGGCACTTCTAAATGGAAGAAGCTTACTTTCTATTCTAAAAATATTTTCAAATACATTTTCTGAGTCCACAACCATTAGTCTTGCTCTTACAATAGGACTGATTACTATACTTGGTCATTTAATGGATCAATACTTGATTTTAGATAGGATGATTGTGGCTTTGGAAAAAATGTTGCGGAGTAGTAAGGCTACCATACTCATCGCCCCTGCAATTATTGGGACCCTTTTGGTTACAGGTGGTGCGCTAATGTCTTGTCCCGTTGTAGAAAATCTAGGAGAAAAATTAAATATTTCAAAAGATAAGCGAGCCGCTATCAATCTTATTTTTCGCCATGCCTTATATTTTGTATTCCCTTTATCTCCTACTATCATATTGGCTTCCGAGTTAGGTAATTTTAATATTTGGGACTTTATAAAGCTTCAATTTCCTATTGCTTTATCTATGTATATATTTGGATATATTTTTTATCTTAGAAAATACACTGAACCATCCCTTGAAAAACTAAATATAAAGCAGTATCTTAAGAGCATTTTGGAATTCTTATTCTACGCATCGCCAATACTTGCCAGTCTCCTTGGGGTTGTCTTATTTCATTTACCTTTTTATATTTCTTTAGTTTTCGGCATCATTCTAAGTATTATTATAAATTTATATGACAAACAAAAAGATGCCCAATATAATATAAGCGAAAATCTATTTAAAACCATATATAAAGGTATCAGACCACCTATGGTAATTGCCATCATAGGCATTATGATTTTTAAAAATGTTGTAAATGATATTCATGAAATATATATCTATCTCAATAGTTTGTTAGATAAAGGAATTCCTTTAGAGCTATTGATAATTATTGCTAGTGGCATGATCTCTTTTCCATTAGCCTCTACACAGCCAAGTATCGCGATCCTTTATCCTATGATCCTACCCCTCGCACCAAATTATCATATAAAGCTTTTATATGCTATGTTTATCTATACAAGTGGATTCATGTTTTATTATATTTCACCACTGCACATGTGCCAGGTACTGACACTTGAATATTTTGGTGTAAAAATAAAAAATTTGTATAATCATTATATATATATACTACCACTGATCTATGGTATGATGCTTATTATATACATTCTTAACAAGCTATAGATAAAATTGATCAAAAACAAATCTCTATTAAATAAAAACATACCTCCTCCTGCTACTATCATTGGTCAAATTCCGTAAAATCCTTTAATACCCTCACTTCTTTTTCAACGCTTCTAGTGGCACATAATATTTCATATAACGATTTCCTTTTTTATCTGCATAGCTACCTTTTTTATCTAGCACCATCACAGTCGCTCTTTTTTTGATTCCATGAATAAATCCACTTAATTTCTTATTTTGATAATCAAATATAATATGTTCTCCAACATGAAGATCATATTTTTTACGTGCAATTTCTTTTTTCGTAGGAAGGGAATGATAGATTCCTGTATGCCCAAAAATGTTGTTGGCCAGTGTTTTAAATCTATCTTGTTTACAGCTTGATGCTTTGAAAAGATAAAATTCAATCAAATGACATAACTCATGCTCAAAAACAATCTGAAAGGCTTCTAATGCATCTTTCGTTTGGATACCACTTACGTTTTTTTCACCTTCTATTTCATTATACGCAAGAAAAAAGTTGACACCCATTCGGATTTCATACTTTTCATCTTCTATTTTTAATGCTCCTAAATTCTTTAGTACAATTGTTTTTCCTGCAGCATAGGTCATTCTTGTAGATAAAGAAAATAGCAATGTACCTCTAAAATACTTTTTAAAATAATCATCCAAAAAATAGGTATCATACAGATCAAAGAGTACTGCGACATCATCATTTAAAATACGTACAATCTCACCACTATTGATGTTCTTGGATTTCTTAATTAAAAGATTCCGTACCACTAATCTTTTTTCAATAATTGTCTGTGCGCTAAATTTTATATTTTTTATATAAAATGGTTCCATATAGATTCTCCTTCATCACAAAAAAATATAGGTGCAAAGCACCTAATTAAAACATTATTTTTTTTAGCTTTTCTAGTGATTTTACTGCATTGTCTCTTGGTCTTACTTCAATGATATAGTAAACATCAAGCGATTTCATTTTATCTATATGCCAATTAAAATCTACATTGCCACTGCCTATAATCTGATGATCACTTTCTCCATTATGATCATGTAAATGACACGTTTTTATTTTATCAATATGCTTCAAAAAAAATGTAACTTCTTCATACTTATTTGTATAAGAATGACCTATATCCCAAGTCAAATACAAATGCTCTTCCTTCAAAAGTTCTTCTAATGTTTCTTGCACGACACTTTTAGGAAATCTTCCTGAATTTTCAACACAAATCATTATTCTATCTTTGGCATGATTCATCAACTCTATTAAGCTTTTCTTTAATACTTTTTTATATGCTTCACAATAATCTTCATCAAGATAAGATTTTCTATCCGTAAGCGTAAAACAAACAGCGCTGCCTACATGCATGGTCATTCTACTTGCCCCTATATCAACACCAAAATCTATCACCTCTTTTAATCGATCTATAGAAGCCTTTCTTATACCTTCTTGAAGCTGAAGCAATGTCATATCCTCTGGTGCATGCATAGTAATTTCTATCGCCAGCTCTTCTTTATATTTTCTTATCTTTTCTCTATCTTCCTTTGTGAAATTTTCAGGGAAAAAAATAGGCATATTTATATTGATCTCCACACAATCAAATCCATGATCATATGTATATTTGAGTGTATCAAATAATTCCGTCTCTCCACTAGATGCTGCATACCCAATCTTCATATACTTTCCTCCTACTATCATAATCTCTTGTTCATTTTTAGTTTTCTTTTATCTTACCATATTCATATCATTTTCGCTCAATTGATTTTATAAGTTTTATCAATATTTACAGTAAACTGTTTCAAAATTTTATTAGCGTATTCACACAAAAAAGCGTTGTCTTATATCTTAAATTTTTGGTTATTTCAGCGATTTTTAAGAACTAAAATTTTTTTGTATCTTTCCGCTATATCTGCTAGACTATAATCATAAATAGTTATACCATAGGAGGTAAATTACATGCTCGTTGAAATGATGAAAAAATACAGAGATAAAAGTAAATATGATTTGAGTTGCTCTGAAACAATGGTTTATGCAGCAAATGAAGCCTATGATCTTCATTTAGACCCAAATACCTTTAAAGCTTTAGCCCCTTTTAGTGGAGGCATGTGGATCGAAGATGTATGTGGTGCACTCACAGGTTCATTAGCTGTTCTTGGTATTATTTTTACAAATCATGTAGCACATGAAAGTGAGCATTTAAAAGCGCTTACTTTAGAATTCATTGAAAAATTTGAAGCAAAACTTGGATCAAGAAATTGCGCCAAGTTAAAAGAAAACTATCGAACAGAAGAAGAAGGCTGTAACAGTGTCATCTATGCAGCTGGTGAAGTTTTAGATACAATCGTTGTTAGAGAATTGAAAACAAAAAAATAAAACTTCGCATCATAAAAACTCCCTGTAGTATAAAGACTTCTACAGGGAGTTTCTTATATTTTTATGAATGATAAAAATCCTAATTTATTACTTCTTACTTGCAGTTTTTATCATTGTTGCAGAAGTATAGAATATTACTGCAATTACTAGCCATTTTAATATGTCTAGTGGTAATGATTTAACGATATAAGCTGCAATAAATACACCGATTATTCCACCGATTGTAACACCCATTGCTGCTCTTCTACTATAAGCCCCTTCTTTAACGAATTTAGCTGATGCAACTGGCATCAAGAATGCACATGAACCCATCATGATTGGGAATGCAACCCTTGGAGACATACCAAGTAGATATATTAAAGCCATACAAGGAGCATATAAACCAATACCTGCAGTCATTAAAGCACCAAGAATAAAGTTAACGATCACACCGATAATCAATTTTCCACCAACAATACCGATTGGAACCCCTAACATCGTACCATCAACATCCATTGTTTTGTATATCAATCCATTTTTAACACCATCGAAGGCCTCACTTAATGCAGCACCGCCTCCTGGCATCCATTTCATTTGTCCAGCTAACATTAAAAAAGCAGTTATAAATAATGCAATACCCATTGCAAACTGGACTTTCTTTTCAGGAAGCTTCGCAACGATTCCTGCACCTACCCATGCACCAACTGTTGCAGCAACAAGCATTGCAATTAGTGTTGTTGTATCAACCTGTACAACTTTTATGAATATAAAGGCTTCCACAATAACAGGTATTGTACAAGAAATATTTAAAGTTCCTGGTAATAGCCTATCTTCAATCTGTTTGAATCCTCTTAGTAATGCAGTTGTCGGCGCAAATGAGCCAATCCCTAACGTATCAAAAAAGTTTGTTACAAATCCAATAGTAGTAACTTTACCCCATGAGTTGTTTTCTAGATTATCCTTATGTTTAGTAAAATCTTTTAAAAATACTACAGCGAACCATGCACCCATAGCACCTAATACCCCTAACATTGCTGTTACCATAATGCCATCTCCCCTTTTTATTAAGATTTTTTAAAGTAAGACCCTAAAATGATTTCTCGTTGTTATTTTTTTATCAACTTTATTTATTATAACACAATTTTCTACGTTTTTCTACGCTTTTCTACACTTTTCTACATTTTTCTATTTGAAAGAGAAACCATATTTTACCGGATCTTCTGGATCAATGACTAATTGATTAAAACCTGTAATATATGCACTTCCAGTGATCTCAGGAATAATTGCATCAAAATCTGCAACCTTTGTTGTTCTTAGTACGCGTCCTTTGAATTTTGTTCCGATGATACTTGCATAAACAAATGGCTCATTTTCCTTAATTTTACCCTTTGCAAATAATGTAGCAAGCTTTGCACTTGTTCCTGTACCACATGGTGAACGGTCTACTTGCCCTTGTCCAAAGATTACAACATTCTTGAAGTTTGCCTCTGGATCTTCAGATTCATCATAAATTTCTACTAAATCTACAGTCTTAATGTGTGCTTCTGTAGGATGCTGAATTTCAATTTCCTTATTTATAATATCGCGGATCATAAGACCTAATTCTGTAAGTTTATTAACATTTTTAGGTTCAACCGCTACCCCTAGTTGTTTTGCGTTTACAATTGCAAAGAAACTTCCACCAAAAGATATATCTAAAGTAACCTTTCCTATTTCAGGTACTTGGATTTCTATATCTTCTTTATATAAAAATGCAGGTACATTTTCAACAGAAACTTCTTTTGCTTTTCCATTTTCTACTTTTACTGCTGCTTTTACTAATCCTGCTGGTGCCTCTAGTGTAATTTTCGTGATTGGCTCAGTTACTTCCACCATCCCTGTTTCAACAGCCACTGTAGCAGCACCAATCGTCCCATGTCCACACATGTTTAGATACCCGCCACCGTCCATAAAGATAATCCCTAAATCCGCTTCATCACTCGCTGGTTGTGTAAGAACTGATCCAAACATATCGTTATGTCCTCTTGGCTCAAGCATACAAGCAGTTCTAATATGATCTAATTTTTGTTCTAAATACGCTTTCTTCTCAGGCATTGTTTTCCCTGGAATCATAGGTACGCCACCTACAATAATACGTGTTGGTTCTCCCATTGTATGCGAATCAATTACATGAATTGATCTATCAAATTTCATTATTTAGCACCCCTCATCTTTAGTTTTAGAAAAGCTAACGCTTTTCTACAGTCTAATTGACTTACGTTGTTTTCACCTACCACTTCTGTTTCAATCCCCGCCGGTGATTTATTAAAATCAACGATGGTATCCATATACTTATTGGTCACAACAAATTTTCCTTGTGTCCCAATAAAGCTTAACCCTACTAAAGGAATATTTCTTTTACCGATTTCTTCTATGGTATTGGCATAATCTACATGCGAATTACCCCATCCATCCACAGAAAGAATCACCCCATCTGCGCGCATTGATTCTGCAAGCACAGCTGCTCTTTTTCCTACATAATACTTTTCACGATTTCCCTGAGGCGTCCCTACTACCACTACCCCTAGTAAATCTACGTCCTTATCATTTGCCACTACATCTAAAAGAGGATCTCTAAAATGATGTAGGGTCGTTTCTTTTGTCGATGGTCCGATTCCCATAACTATCACCGATCCTTTTAGGTCATTGCTCTTATTGCACCGTCTCTATATTCATTAGGCGATATGATTACAGGTACGTTTCCTAGATCTATAATAGACCTTGCGCCTTCAACGCCACTTGGTTCATGAGGCATGATAAAATTATCATAATTTGCACCTTGTCCTGCAATCTGTTTGATGATAAGCACCTTTTTTTTTCCATGTCTAACCCTATCAAAATACTCATGTGTTTCCGTAGCTTCTCTTCCGTTTTTTTGTTTCAATATTTTTCTATATCCATCAATAAATCTGTCACAAGCTCTATGGGCTGCCATTGGTAGTTCTCTAGAAAACGGTAAACCACCCTTTAATATCACGTCAAAATGAATAATATAGTCCTGTTTAGAAGGGGTTCCTGCCCTATCAAAGATCATTTGTTCTTTGAGATTTCCTTCTGAAGAACCAAATTCACCCATTTGCCTTCCATCTGCATCTACACCTGTTAGCATTACATATACACCCGTTACTGTATGGGTAATTCCTTCTCCCATATCCCCTAGAACCTTTGTAGATATAGGAATCACATCCATTATGGTATTTACATATCGATCATAATCGCCTGGTTTAATAATGTCAATTGTAATTTTTTCAATTAAATCTTCTGATTGCTCAAGTTCGATATTTTTTTGACAATCTATCGTAAAAATATTTGACTTTATCGTTTCTTGATTTCCAAATGCTACATCATTTATATGAAAAGATTTTATTGCTAATTTCCTCAAGATCGTTTCTTGTCCCATATTTTTCACCTACTCAATTACCTGTTTGAAAACGTTTTCTTGTTTGAATATAATATTTTAAAAGTCTCCCACTTATAGAAGTGGGAGATTGAAACTTTCTGATTTGCGTAGAAAAGCATCTCTACCTAAAGTTTCGATGTTTTTCTTTCGCAAAACAAGTTCACTATATTTCTGCTACATATTCATATGGAAGATTTACAATTCTTCCTGGCGTTTGAATAGAAACCAATGCTTCTAAACTTTCTTTTGTGATCGCCGTTTGCATTTCTTTATCATTTGGCGCTCCAGCATTTGCACCCATTGGAACCAATGGCGCAGATACTCTAGGAGATCCACTTTGTCTTACTACAGGAGGTAATGCTGCAATAATAATTGTAGGTATTCCAGCTTCCTCGATCGCTCTCTGCACAATCACGGCAGAGCGGTGGCAAGTCCCTCATCCAGCTGTTAGCAAAACAGCGTCTACGCCTTCTTCTTTTAATTGCTGTGCAATTTGAGGACCTGTTTCTTCAGTGAAAACTTTAACGTCTCCACCACCACCCATAAATCCAAAGTTTACAGGAGCAAGTGCCTTGATTACACCTTCTTGCGCTAATTCTTTCATTCTATCGATTGGGAACATGCAGTTAATATCTTTATTTACATCTGCATTATCATATCCTCCGTGAGATACCATTAATTCACTACTTGGCGCATCTCCAGGAACAACTCTAAAGCTTGTATCTCCAGCTAAATTAAATCTTTTATCTGATTTTAAATGTACGCCAGCAGCAGTTGCTAATGCGACAACCATTTCATTTAATGGTTTTGTTACAGGAGTCCATACTACCGGAGGTGTATTTGGTACAAATATTTCTGATTGTAGTCCTTTTAATACAGTTAAACTCATATTTTCCCCTCCTCTTTTTTTTCTATTTTCCTTTTTATTTCTTGTTGTCTTTTTGCAAGGGTTGCGTATTCTTCATCAACCTCTGGGCCTAATATTTCTGGATAGCTCATCATAAAACCAACCTCTTGACCTATCAGTATTTCATATGCTGTTATGACTAATCTTCTAGGCACTTTCAGTTGGCCCATTCTTCCTTTAAGATCCATCGTAACAGAACAATCATCTACATCTACTACAATGCCTTCGAAAAACCTTTCGGAAGAGATGTATTTTAATCGATCCATCCTTATCACCCCATCTTATTCTTCTACTTCGTAGATTTCTCTTCTCTTCTTGCTTTTTTCTAATGATTGCTCATTTGCTTCTAACTCAATTTTTCTTCCTGTTCCATTTTCTATTACATCTATATTATTAAGCTTAACATTTGGATTCCATTTTCTTTCAGCTTCCTTGATATCTTCTCCGCCCATTCTTGCTTTTAACATATATACTGCACGTACTGCATCTTCTGGCGCAAGACAGTTGTTCTCAAGAACTTCATTTTCAATGCCTTGTGCTGATTTGTTGTTATCAACGAGTGAAGTCATATATGGATTTCCAACAACTAACTGACCTTGAACAGCAGAGAAAGTAACACCCACTACTGAAATTCCTCTCATACCAATTTGTTCAATATGGCTTGCAAAGTCAATATGATTGTTTCCAAAACCTTCTGTCGTTACGATCGCACCATCTACATCCATTGCTTCTACTGTCATCCCTAATATTTTTGATACATAGAATTTTTCAGCATTTACTTGTGGTGAACCAACAAAAATGATTCCAGCTAAATCTAGTTCTTCATCTTTCATGGTTTCTATTACTAAAGGCTCTCTCCAGTAATGTCTTGTTGTTTCCTTAGAAGCAGGTCCGATACAAGTAATTGCATGGATGCATCCATCTAATACTTGAAGCGGTGATACAGTGATCGGTACATTTCCTAGGTCAACATTTGGCTTCGCGCCTAATGTTCCTGCTGGTTCTACTGGCAAGATGAAGTTATCATGCATTGCACCTTGTCCCATGATTTCTTTAACGATTACAACTTTCTTCTTCCCTGGGCGACGTACTTGCTTAAATTCTTCTGTATCTACAACTAAGCTATCATCTGCTGCTTTAAGTGCTTCTCTGATTTCTTGTGTAATCACATCCGTCGCTTCATGCGCTGCCATAGGTCCTGGTCTTTCCATGTTCGTACCAGCTTTAACCTTTACTTCTGTCTTGATAAAGATTTCACCTTTATCTGGTGCACCTGGTCTTCCCCACATAATGTTTCTATCTAGGATTCCCTCTGAAGAACCAAATTCTCCAATTTGAACACCATTTTCATCTGTCCCTGTTACCATGACAATCACACCATCAATGACTCTTGTGATTCCTTCACCTAGCTCTCCCTCTTCTTTTGTAGCAATCGGTTGAACATCCATGATTGTTTCACTATATTCATTGTATCTTTCTGGTGTAATGATTTCTAGCTTCATATCTACTACTAATTCTTCTGAAGCAATTGCATTTTTTAAAATATCTTCTCTGATGTAGAGCGTAGTTCCATCAACTTTTGTCTCAGATCCCATCTCTACTTTTTCTATTTTAAAATGCTTTCTTGTTAAAGTTCTTATCACTTTTTCTTCTAATTTTTCAACCTTATTTTCAGCTACTTCTACAACTGAAGATGCTTGTTCTTTAACAGGCACTACGCTTGATCCTGTTCCAATTGGAACTTCTATATCAATTCCTTTTCCTTCTGCTATTTTGATTTTTAATAGCCCACCAACTATAGTTGATTGTACAGCTTGTGCTGCTTGAACTTCTACTGCTTTTTCTGGTACAAAAGCATCAAATCCTTCTAGCATCTCTCCTGTAACAACACTAAGTGCAGGTGCATCTTTTAAAAGCTTTGCTCCTATTACTTGTTTTCTTGTTAAAACTGCATCTGTAAGCTTAATTAAAAGTGAATCCTCTAGCTTCTCAAAGTTCATTGGATTTTCAAGGTCTATTGCTTCAATCACAGCTCCTGCTTTTAGGTTGTTTTTTAATACAGCCTTTTGCTCTGGTTGTGATATTTCTTTAGAAGCATGCTCCTCTTTCATCTCTACTATGCCTTCAAGTAAGTCTGATGTTAAAGGTGTTAATGAATCGATAGTTTTCATAAGCTTTGCACCAATAACTTGACCAATTTTTAGGCAATTTTCTGGAATTTTCATTAATCCTGAAGCTTCTAGATCCGGAAAAATATTTGGGTCTTCTAGATTTGCTGCGGATATGATTGTTCCTTCTTCTGTTCTACAGCATACAGCTGCAACCTCATTTTTGAGTTCTGCTGCGTGTTCTGCACTCATTGACATAGTTTATACCCTCCTTTTGTTTTTATTGATGTAATTAAGATGATTCTTATTTATATAAAGGAGCGTCTTTTTTTAAAAACTCTCTTTATAGCTTAAATTTCTAATTCAATATAGATCCCTTTTCCTTCTTCAATATTTATCTTAATTGTTCCATTTTGCATATGCATGCATTCTTGCTGTGCTTGATCTTTTTCTATAACCATATTTTCTTCATCTTTTTGTTCTTCTACTGCTTCCTCTTTTAATTCTTTTATTCCTTCAAGTAAGTCAGCTGTTAAAGGTGTTAATGAGTCAATGGTTTTCACAAGCTTTGCACCAATAACTTGACCAATTTTTAGACAGTTTTCAGGAATATTCATCAATCCTGAAGCTTCTAGATCTGGAAAAATATTTGGATCTTCTAAATTTGCTGCAGATAGGATTGTTCCTTCCTCTGTTCTACAGCATACAGCTGCAATCTCATTTTTTAATTCCTCTGCATGTTCAGCACTCATTGACATTTTAAAATCTGCCCCCTTAAATTAATATAATTTCTACCGTTAAAATTCGATATCCCTTATATTTCAAAATAAATTTCTTTTTATTACATAGGAAGTCTTCTTGTTAGTTCGTGATCAACTGTTCTAAATACATGATCTGTATGATGGTATACAGGTATTCCTAAGTTTGGTGCACAGCACATTACTGTATTTGAACAATCACTACAATTTGATATCAATATCCTCTTTGCGCCATCTTTTTTAAGTTGTAAGATTCCTTGTGCTTGTCCTGGACAATCTCCAGGTGTTTCACATTTATTTGCACCTCTAATGACTTCTACATTTTTGCATGCTGTAACACCTACAACTTTTGATTTCATTTTTGCTGCGATATCTCTTAATCTTTCCTCATCAGCACCACAAGCACAGACTAATAATCCTAAGGGTCCATCATATTCTGGCAATGGAATCGTTACAATTGCACCGCCTGAAATCTTTGTAACGGTTGATATATTTATATCTCCTGCTTTTCCTGTATAAGGTCCACCCATTACAATTTCACCATATTCTCCATCAATTCCACCACATTTTTCTATCAATTCACTAATTGGTGTTCCAATTGGCATTTGGAAAAATATATTTGATCCTGTTCCGTTTTTAACTTTTCCACCAATCGTAATATCCTTATCGATTACTGGTTTTCTATCTTCTACAGCTCTAGTAATATTCGCAAGCGTTTCTGTATTTAATACGACACAATTTGCTTCAAGAGGTAATTGATTTGGTGTTAACCAATCTCCAAAAATTTCATGTATTATGGCTCTTTCTTCACCCATTGGATACATATCTCTTAGTTCTTTTACTTCTATATTATCTATTCCATCTAATGCTTTTTTTATTGATTCTATTGCTTTTTTATTTTTTACTTTAATTGCAATACAAGCACTTTTTGCCTTTGTCGCTTCCATTGCATATTTAATTCCATTAATAACAATCAAAGGATTTTCTTCTAATAACTTAATATTATGAGAAAGTACAGGCTCACACTCAACACAATTTGCAATAATATAACCGTCCACTAGTTCTGTCTTAAGCTTTATATGTGTTGGAAAACCCGCTCCTCCAGCACCCACTACACCAGCTTCAAAAACAGAATCTACAATGCTTTCACATTCTTTTATTTTCACATATTCTTCACTTTGTACAGCATCTGCATCTATGATGATTTCAGTTTCTGTAATCTTTGCTACTTTTCCAGTAACACTTGTATGCAGTTTCGCCCCTAATCCAGATGGTTCTGCTATACATTGTCCTCTCTTTACTGCATCTCCTTCATGTACAATTGGTACACACGGTGCACCTACATGTTGTTTTAATAGCATTACACGCTTCACATTTCTACCTCCTTTATCATGAATACTTGATTTGCTCATTAGACAAACTTTTCACAAATTAACAATGCAATATATGTGCCAACTCAATATATTATTTGTTTTTTTATTTTTTTTATGCAAACATGCTCGCTTTACTACGCTATAAAAAATATATGTTTTTTGTTCCCATAAAATCTTTTGTTTAAAAAGCCACAGTAAAAAGTCAATTTTCGACGTTTTTCTGTGACTTTTTATTAAGTAATTATTCTAAAATTTCATTTCCGTTGTAATTTCAATGCTTTAGAACTGTTAAATACCTAAATATTTTTTTGTCTTAAATTCGTACTTTGTCTAATTTTCGTCAGTCCATCTCATAGTTTTTTATTTTCGAATATAATGTGGTTCTTGGTATATTTAATAATTTTGCTGCTTGCGCTTTATTGCCCTTTGCCAATTTTAAAGCTTGCCTAATTAAATCGATCTCAAACGCTATAAGCGATTTATTTAAGTCTAGTGGTCCGCCTACTTTATATTTTTTCTTCTTGGTTTCTTCTATTATATAGTTAGGAATTAAATCTGTCGTAATCGTATCTCCTCTACACAATACAACTAAATATTCAACCGTATTTTTTAATTCTCGAATATTTCCTTTCCAAACATACCTTTGTAATACTTCCATAACTTCTGGATCAATCTTTGTAATTTCTTTATTATTTTGTTTCGATAATTCCTTTAAGAAATAATTTATTAATAAAACAATATCCCCACCTCTCTCTCGAAGTGGCGGTAATTGAATTTGTACTACATCAAGGCGATAATATAGATCTTCTCTAAATATACCTGATTCTACCATTTCTTTTAAATTTTTATTGGTAGCTGAAATGACCCGCATATTAATATCTGTATAATGCTCTCCACCAATTCTTCTCACTACTTTATCTTGAAGTACCCTTAATAGCTTTGCCTGCATAAACATAGGCAAATCGCCTATTTCATCTAAAAAGATAGTCCCTTCGTTAGCCATTTCAAACAATCCCATTTTTCCTTTTTTATTAGCCCCTGTAAAAGCCCCTTGCTCATATCCAAACAACTCACTCTCAAATAATTCATTTGGAATAGCACTACAATTAATAGGAATAAACAGTCCCTTTTCTCCACTATAATCATGTATAGCTCTTGCAAATACTTCTTTCCCCGTTCCACTTTCCCCTGTAATTAGAATATTGACTTTTGTTTTGCCCACTTGTCTAGCAATCTCAATTTTTTTTAGTAATTCTAAATTTTTTCCGATCACTTTTCCAAATCCATCATTTGCATATCTTTCTACTTCTTTTTTTAGAAATACAAGCGTATCATTTGCTTTTTGTAACTCTTTGACCAATTTTTGTAGTTCACTAACATCTTGCTCTGTACTCACTACACCTAAAAAACTTTCATCTATAAAAATAGGTACCGAGCTAATCACGATATGACAATTTTCCCTTGGAGAATGATAAACATTTTCTACAGGTTTTTTCGTGTGAAAAACTTTTACATTCATCGCTTCTGGAAAAAAATCCGCCAAGGGTTTTCCTATTATTTCAGATGCAGCAACATTATGTAATTTTTCAGCACTTTTATTCCAAAGGATCACTTTTCCATTTTCGTCAATTACACATACTGCTTCATGAAGAGAATTCACTACATGTTCTAATTTTATTCCAGCCTTTTCAAGTGCCATATAGAAAAAATTCATAATTTCTTGTTTTCTTATGACCCCTACTAAATATGTATCTCTTACTACAGGCAATGTACCAATTTCATTTTCTATCATAACGTTTCTACATATTCGTAAAGATTCATCTTCACAAACCGTTATGAGTTTATCCACCATATATTCTTTCATTAGCATTTCTTCATTCACTTTTTGTTTCATAAATCTTGAAATATCTGTTGCTGTTATAATTCCCTTTAGATTTTTTTTTTCATCTGTAATAAATATTTCCTTCATATTGTTTTCTAGTAAACTTTTAATGCCATCCTTTATCTTACAATTTTCACTAAGCATAATATAATCCTTACGCATTACGTCTTTTACCAAGATTTCATCATAATTATATAGCATTCTTTCAACTCCTTGACTAAATCAGCGACATATTATACATTATATTATCATGAAATGCGTAATCTATGTAGCTTAATAAATTTTATTCTATGATCTATCAAATACTTTTTCACCTATAGACTAAATACAACAATCAAGAGCATTTTGAATTTTTCCTTAGCGACAAGTCCATGTGGAATGTTGGCTGGCATTGCAATCGTTTCTCCTTTTTTCACATGAAAGTTTTCTTCGCCGATAGCAATCTCAGCCTCTCCATCAAGTATATAAACAAGCGCATCTCCGCCTGACACATGGGTACTGATTTCTTCTCCTTTATCAAAGGCAAACAACGTTACACTCAAAGGCTTTCCTTGTGCTAATGTTCTGCTTACAACTCTTCCTTCTTGATAGGTTACTAGCGACTCCATCTCAATCACTTTGGAAAAGTCTATATTCTTTAATAACTGTTGATTCATAAAAATCGCCTCCTCTTTAAAGATAATGGCATACGAAACTTCTAAATTTTATTTTACCCATTCTCTATGCTTCTTAATCTTTTATTCATTCCTATAGATAAACCATTATGAACTATAAACATAGAAGAACCTTTTTCTGATGATAACATTCTTTTTATATTTTATTTTCAAATATCTTTCCTATATCCTACCATTCATTTATTTGGAATTCTGTGGCTTATGTTACAACATACTCCCTTAATTTATTTTCATCATTTTTTTATCTCTTACTCATGCGTATATCCCTATGATATAATATAATCGATTATCATAGAGTAGTCACAGAAACTAATGTATAAAATTTAATTTTTATGCAATCCATTAAAAATCTATAAATTTTATCATTAGAGCTCATTTATATATGAAA
>NZ_SLWV01000010.1 GCF_004345705.1 Marinisporobacter balticus | reverse complement strand
TTCAAAAGTAGGGGGATTAGTAGGACTAAATTCTTCAACTATAGCCAATGGTTATTATAATACGAATGCGATACAAAAGGTTGGTTCTTCTATACAAATGTCAATAGGTATTGGACAAGATAACAATAGTCAAACCACAACAGGTAGAACATCCACAGAAATGCAATTACAAGCATTTATTGATACCCTAAATACAAATAGAACGGGCCATGATGATTGGAACGAATGGATATTTGTATCCGACAACTATCCAACATGTATAGCAATGCCAACACCTGCACCAACTTTAACCGTAACGATATCAGAAGGAACAGCTACAGGCTCAACCAAAGCAGATATCACAGAAACAGAAACATCAAAATTTGTAGTGAATATCACAGATAGTGAAGTCACTACACCCAATACATCAGATGCTGCACCAACAAGCGGGGATAATCGGGTAGATCCCTATACATCTGAATCCAATATAACAACAGGGGTAGAAGAAAATAAATATTTACAGATATATGACGTAGATGCCAATGGAAAAGTAGCAGGATTTTATCAAAAACAACTAGCAGCCGGTGATATCAAACCAATGAGCTATTGGAAGGATCATGTAGGTGGGGTATCAAGCCTTACGGGTTTTGGAACAGAGGCAGAGCCTTATCGAATAAGCAGTGGGGAAGAATTAGCCTTTATGGCACAAGAAGTCAATGCAGGAAATGCAGATTATAATAAAGCATACTATCAATTAACACAGGATATAGACTTAGCAGCACATCAATGGACGCCTATAGGTGATAATTCTAATATGTTTGAAGGAAAATTTGATGGAAAAGGACATAAGATAAGTCATGTTTTTATAGGAACAACAAATAGTCTAGATAATACTTACAAGTATGCAGGATTATTTGGGTATACGATTGGAAACATAAAAAATACTGGCGTGAGTGTAAGTATACATTCTTCCTATAGTAGTTCAGCTATAGGAGGAATCGCAGGATATAATACGGGAACAATAATCAACAGCTATGCAATAGGGAATCTGACAGGAGGAAATAACGCAAGAATAGGAGGATTAGTAGGCCCTAATACAGGAACAATAATCAATAGTTATGCAATAGGGGATGTAACAGGAGGAACAACAGCCAAATTAGGAGGACTAGTATCCTATAATAGTATTTCTGGAACAATCAATAACAGTTATGCAACAGGGGATGTAACAGGAGCTAGTGGTGCCAATGTAGGAGGGCTAGTAGGCGTCAATGAGAATGGAGGAACGGTAACTGGATATTATAATGTCAATACAGACCAGACAGTAGATGGCAGTTTACAAATTGCTACAGGTATTGGATCTGGTACAGGGGCTGCATATGGAATACAAGCAGCAGAAATGGCAGGTTCACCAGGTGAAGTTGAAGGACCCTTAGTTAATAGGTTGAATACTGGTAGAGGTTCAAATTCAGATTGGTATTTTTGGCAACAAGATTCAGCCGTTAATTCAGGTTATCCAACATTAATAATACCACCAACCTATACAGTAGCATTTGATTCTAAAGGTGGCAGTGCGGTATCCGACATAACAGATGTAAGCGAAGATGCAACCATAACAGAGCCAACAGCCCCAACAAAAAGTGGCTATACATTTGATGATTGGTACAAAGAAGAAAGCTATACAAACAAATGGAATTTTGGTACAGACACAGTAACAAGCGATATAATACTGTATGCAAAATGGACAGAAATACCATTATCAGCACCATCGGCTCCAGAAATCAGCTTAGGAGGATCAGGAGATGGATATGCAACGATTCAATGGGATGAAGTTTCAGGAGCGACAGGATACATTGTTTATAAGGATTCAATGGTAGTAGCTGATGCAGTTTATACAGTTAGTGATTATGTATATAGTTATCATGCAACAGGTCTTAATAACGGGACACAATACGCATTTAAAGTGAAAGCTAACAATGCAGGTGGAGAAAGTGGATTTTCTAATGAGATAAATGTTACACCATCAGCAGCACCACCAGCAATAACCTATACAGTAGCATTTGATTCCCAAGGCGGAAGTACAGTACACAGTATAAGAAATGTCAGTGAAGATGCAACCATAACAGAGCCAACAGCCCCAACAAAAAGTGGCTATACATTTGATGATTGGTACAAAGAAGAAAGCTATACAAACAAATGGAATTTTGGTACAGACACAGTAACAAGCGATATAATACTGTATGCAAAATGGACAGAAATACCATTATCAGCACCATCGGCTCCAGAAATCAGCCTAGGAGGATCAGGAGATGGATATGCAACGATTCAATGGGATGAAGTTTCAGGAGCGACAGGATACATTGTTTATAAGGATTCAATGGTAGTAGCCGATGCAGTTTATACAGTTAGTGATTATGTATACAGCTATCATGCAACAGGTCTTAATAATGGGACACAATACGCATTTAAAGTGAAAGCTAACAATGCAGATGGAGAAAGTGGATTTTCTAATGAGATAAATGTTACACCATCAACAATAACCTATACAGTAGAATTTGATTCCCAAGGCGGAAGTACAGTACCTAATATAAGAAATGTCAGTGAAGGTGGAACGATAACAGCTCCAACAGCATCGACAAGAAGTGGCTATACATTTGATGGATGGTACAAAGAAGCAAGCTATACAAACAAATGGAATTTTGGTACAGACACAGTAACAAGCGATATAACATTGTATGCAAAATGGGTAAAAAAATCTAGTGGAGATTCAAGTTCGGGTGGAGGTTCAAGTCCAACATCTCAAAATAAAGAAACAGGTATTAAAGTAATTGTGAATGGACAAGAACAAACAGCGGGAAAAGAAATAGTCAAGGAAGAAAAAGGCAAGAAAGAAGTAGCATTAATTGTGAATGCAGAAGTAGTTAATAAAAAGATTGAAGAAGTTATAAAAGAGCAACTTAATCTAACAGATGAAAATAAAAAAGAAATTAACAATGTTATAGAAATACCTGTGGCTTATGAAAATGCAGATAAAATTACTACAGCATTGACAGGTGACATCATAAAAAATATGGATGCACATGAGTTTAAACTACTTGTCAAAGTAAAAGGATTAAGTTATAGTATTCCAGCAAAAGAAATTGGAATAGAAAAAGTAGCTAGCAGATTAGGTGTAAAAAACGAATCATTAAAACAAATAAAAGTTGAAGTAAGAATAGAAAAAGCAACCGAAGCGATTGTAGATGAAATAACAAAAAAAGCAAAACAAAACAATTATGGAATCGTTGCGCCCCCAGTAGAATTTAAAGTAGTAGCTAAAACAACCTCAGAAAATGGAGAAGAAAACGAAGTAGAGATTTCTAAGTTTAGTCAGTATGTAGAAAGATTGATAGAAATACCAGAAGATATTGATTCAAGCAAAATTACAACAGGTATAGTATATAACTTAGATGGTACATTGTCGCATGTTCCAACAGATGTATATCATACAGAACAAGTATATTTTGCAAGAATAAATTCATTGACGAATTCAAATTACTCTGTCATTTGGAATCCAATCACAGTGGAATCGGTAGAAAATCATTGGTCAAAAGAAAGTGTGAACGATATGGCATCAAGACTAATTATTAAGAATCCAGAAAATTTTATGCCAGATGAAGATATTACAAGAGCGGATTTTGCAGAATATATTACAAAAGCAATTGGAGTTTATAGAACACAAATAGCGAAAGAAGATCAATTTAGTGATGTAAAAGTAACAGATGAATTTGCTGATGGAATCACAGCAGCTGTAGAATACGGTATCATTAAAGGATATCCAGATGGTACATTTAAACCAAATGCAAAAATAAGTAGAGAAGAAGCAATGGTAATGTATGCAAAAGCAATAGATATCGTACAACTTAAAAGTACAGATGAAGATAGAATAGAAAGCTACAAAGACAAAGAAGAAGTTTCAAAATGGGCATACGAGGCTGTGAAGGAAACTTTAAGTGCAGGCGTATTTAATGGAAGAACAAACAAAGAAATAGTACCAAAGGGAACCTTTACATATGCAGAGGCAGCTACAGCAATTAGAAATTTATTAATTAAAGCTAATTTAATTAATGAATAAAAAAAGTAGTGGTGCCTGTCCGTAAACTTATTTATTTTATAATGTTCCGGCGTGCTTGAATTTAGCCTAACAGTATAATTCCACAATATACAAAAAATAATAATGCCATAATGGAATCCTAAAAGTAGTCAAAAAACTTCTAAAATATACAAAAACGGATCAAAAAAATAATAAATCAGGTAGATCTTTCTACCTGATTTATTATTTAAAATATATCTTCTAGGTTGATGTTCAATCCCTCAAATACAGCCGATGGTATTATATCAGTATAGGTATTTACACTTTCAATAGTTTGCTCTTTAAATGTATACTGAAGAATTTTCTTTTGTATTGGATCGATGATTCAGTACTCTCTTACCCCGGACCGCATATACAGATCAAGCTTTTGAACATAATCACGACTTCTACTAGATGGAGAAACCACTTCCACTACAATAATGGGTGTAGTAAGTTCATAGGGCTTTCAAAAAAATATAATGATATACTCGTTTTTTAGAAATACTAATCGTATTAAAAAATATCTAAGGCGTGTCTAACCTATGATTTAATAAAAAATATTTGTTAAACGTTATCGGTAAAATTATATTTTATGGGATAGCTGGCGCGCATAAAGGTAAAAATGTTGATAAGTGAAGTGTTTTTAGATATAATGAATGAATATAAAAAGTTTTTAAATTAGGAGGAAATAGGATGACAGTAAGAGTTCGCTTTGCACCAAGTCCTACGGGGTTTGTACATATAGGAAGTTTAAGAACTGCCCTATATAATTATTTGTTTGCAAAACAAAATGGAGGCAAATATATATTAAGGGTAGAAGATACAGATCAAAGCAGATATGTTGAAGGTGCAATAGAAAATATGATTGAAGCGCTTAAGTGGGCTGGTATTGAACATGATGAAGGCGTAGTACTTGAGGATGGAAAACTTGTTCAAAAAGGTGAATATGGTCCTTATATTCAATCAGAGCGGTTAGATATTTATAAAGAATACATAGATAAAATGATTGAAAATGGCCATGCTTACTATTGTTTCTGTTCAAAGGAAAGATTAGATGTAGTAAGAGACGAGCAAAAAACGCATGGTGAGACTGCAAAATATGATGGACATTGTAGAGCCGTTTCAATAGAAGAAGCTAAAAAGCGTATTGCAAATGGTGAAGATCATGTAGTAAGATTAAAACTTCCAAAGAATCATGATGTAGTTTTTGAAGATATGGTCAGAGGAAAGGTAGTTGTAAATACAGATGATTTAGATGATCAAGTATTAATGAAAACAGATGGATATCCAACGTATCATTTTGCAGTGATTGTGGATGATCATTTAATGGGCATTACCCACGTAATTCGTGGTGAAGAATGGGTGCCTTCTACACCCAAACATGTATATATGTATGAAGTGTTTGGTTGGGAAGCACCAAAATTTGTACATCTTCCAAATATTTTAAATAGAGATAGAAAGAAACTAAGCAAAAGACAAGGAGATGTTGCGGCAGAAGACTTCAAAAAGAAAGGATATCTGCCAGAAGGACTCGTAAATTATTTAGCGCTTGTTGGATGGAGTCCTGAAGACAACCAAGAAATTTTTTCTATGGAAGAATTAATTGAAAAATTCTCATTAGAAAGAGTTTCTAAAAGTGGGGGTGTATTTGATACAGATAAATTAAATTGGATCGATGCACATTATATGAAAGAGGGCGAAAACGCTCGTATTACTGACTTAGCAATCCCGCATCTTATAAAGGCGGGATATATTACAGAAAAAGAAGCAAAAGAAAAGTACGAATGGTTAAAAGATATGGTACAATTATTAAAAGACCGACTTTCTTATGCTGGTGAAATCATAGAAAAAGTAGATATTTTCTTCAAAACAGAAATTGCGCCTGAAGATGAAAATGCGCAGGAAATATTAAAACTTGAGCATCTACCACATTTACTAGATGTATTTGTGCAAAAGGTAGAAGAAGCTGAAGTGATTGACGAGGCATTTGGAAAAACTACATTAAAAGCGATACAAAAGGAAACAGGATACAAAGGTAAAAATCTTTTTATGCCAATCAGAGTGGCATTAACAGGAGAAGTACATGGTCCTGATCTAAACTTAATGATGAAAGTTTTAGGGAAACAAAACATACTGCGTCGCATAGAATATGTAAAAACACACTTATTAAATAAGTAAATGCAGGGATTAGGAGAGTAAGTTTAAAGAGCCTAACAGAGAAAAGCTATCACCGGCTGAGAGTAGCTTAAGCGTTATTTAAACCCAAATGCACCTATGAGCAGTTGTCCGAAATTTTAAGTAGGCACAACCGGTAAGCACCGTTATATGCATTAAAAGCTGGGGAGAAATCCCAAGCAGAGTGGAACCGCGAAATCTATCGTCTCTGTATAGAGAGACGATAGGTTTCGCGGTTTTTACTTACAACTATTACCACTTATCATATTGGAAAGGAGAACAAGATATGTTAAAATTTTTAAGAGAGATTAATGAAGATATGCAAGCTGTTTTAGAAAGAGACCCAGCGGCAAAGAGTAAAATAGAAGTGTTTTTATGCTATCCATGCATCCATAGTATGATTAGTCATAAGATTGCCCACACCTTATATAATAGAGGATTTGTAGTACTTGCTAGACTTACATCTCAAATCGCTAGATTTTTTACAGGGATAGAAATACATCCAGGTGCAAAAATAGGAAAGCGGTTTTTTATAGATCATGGAATGGGTGTAGTGATTGGAGAGACAACAGAGATAGGAGATGATGTAACCATCTATCAAGGTGCTACATTAGGAGGAACAGGAAAAGAGAGTGGAAAAAGACATCCTACAATAGGAAATAACGTAGTAATAAGCAGTGGGGCCAAAGTATTAGGACCTTTTAAAGTTGGAGATAATTCAAAAATAGGATCAGGTTCCATTGTTCTTAAAGAAGTCCCGCCAAATTGTACAGTAGTAGGGGTGCCAGGACATATCGTTATAAAAGATAATGTTAAGGTAAGAAGTATGCATAAACCCGATATTGATCTAGATCAAATTCATTTGCCAGATCCAATCGCGCAAGAACTTGAATGTTTAAGAAAAAGAATTAGTTATTTAGAAGCAAAAATGCAAGAGGGGGAAAAGAAAAATGAGGCTATATAACACACTTACAAGAAAAAAAGAAGAATTTATTCCAATGAATCCAAATGAAGTGAAGGTCTATGCTTGTGGCCCAACTGTATATAACTATTTTCATATTGGAAATGCAAGACCATTTGTTGTATTTGATACCCTAAGAAGATATTTAACGTATAGAGGGTACAAAGTGAAATTTGTGCAAAACTTTACAGACGTAGATGATAAAATCATCAATCGTGCAAAGGAAGAAGGAACCACCCCTAATGAATTAAGTGAAAGATATATTGAAGAATATTTTAAAGATGCAGCGGCAATAGGGGTTAAAAAAGCAGATGTACATCCGAAGGTAACAGAAAATATACAAGAAATCATTACCTTTGTGCAAAAACTTGTGAATAAAGGATATGCATATGAAATAAATGGGGATGTATACTATGATACAACCAAATTTGAAGCGTATGGAAAATTATCAAAACAAAGTATAGAAGATTTGGAAGTGGGCGCAAGGATTCAAGTGAATGAAGTAAAAAAAAGTCCGATGGATTTTGCTTTATGGAAAAGCCAAAAGGCTTCAGAAATTGCATGGGATAGTCCCTTTGGAAAAGGTAGACCAGGATGGCATATTGAGTGTTCTGTAATGTCTACGAAGTATTTAGGAGAAACCATAGATATCCACGCAGGAGGACAAGATTTGATTTTCCCACATCATGAAAATGAGATTGCCCAAAGTGAAGCATGCACTGGGAAACCATTTGCAAACTATTGGGTTCATAATGGATATATTACCATTAACAATGAAAAAATGTCTAAATCAAAGGGAAATTTCTTTACAGTAAGAGATGTACTAAAAGAATTTGATGGAGAAGTGATTCGTTTCTTCTTATTATCTGCACAATACAGAAATCCAATCAATTTTAGTAGAGAACTTGTAGACCAAGCGAAAAATGGATTAGAAAGATTATATAATGCAAAAAACAACCTAGAGCATTTATTAAAGAATGCTATAGATGAAAATATACATCAAGAAGAGAAAATAAAATTAGAAGGATTTGAAAAATATAGGGAAAAATTCATTGCTGCAATGGATGATGATTTAAATACAGCAGATGGTATTGCTGCGATCTTTGAATTGGTGAAAGAAATCAATTCGAATGTGAATGAAAAAGCTTCAAAAGTATTTGTAGAGAAAAGTTATACTTTATTTATGGAGCTTTCAGATGTCTTAAATCTTTTAACAAAAAAAGACGAAGCGTTAGATGAAGAAATTGAAAAGCTGGTACAACAAAGATTAGAAGCAAGAAAAAATAAAGACTTTGCATTATCAGATAAAATAAGAGATGACTTGAAAGAAAGAGGGATTATTCTAGAGGATACACCACAAGGAACAAAATGGAGTATTAAAAAATAGAAGACGATTAAAGAGCAAAACTGTTGTTGACTTAAGGACGGGGAACTTTTTAAGGCAACAACAGTTTTTTATGGGTAAAAAATTATTTTTATTCATGTTAGGATAAAAGAAATATTTACTTTTCATTACAGCGTTTGATAAAATCTTTGCTTTGCTTTGCTTTGCTTTGTTTAAAATATAAGTAAGGGAAGTGAAAATTATTCCATAAAACTTCTACCCGTTAGTAAGCTAGGACCACCCAATAAAAAAGCTGTAAGAAAGTATCATAAGGAAATGTTCATGAACAGGACTTTTAATGAACTGCTTAAGTATTTCTTGTTTAATGGGACATATGTTTTATTTATTAATGGATTTATGAGTAGTGTGGGATAGGGTATAAATAATATGCATATCATCTAAAAAATAGAAAAAAAATATATAACATACTAGGAGGGGAATATGCGTTTCTTAAAAAATGGATGGAGTTTCAAATTGCACATAATTGTATCAACCATTATTGTAGGGATTGTTGTTTTGAGTCCAGTAATTGGAGTGTTCGATGAACTATTATTTAATCAGAATGCTGCTTCAAGCATAGGAATCATTGGAGGAGCTGATGGGCCAACGGTAATTTTCTTGGCTGGATCAATTAACTCTATGATTATTACGTATTTCATTGTTTGGATTGTGTTGGTAGCATTATATATACCTATAAGGCATCTTCAAAAACATTAATATTAATTGATTTTAGCTGGGAGTGTGAGGGGGGAAGTAATGACATGGGATTATCTAAATAAAAAGCTATATGTTTTATTAATTTGCCTTCTACTTTTAATAGGTGGATGCACCGAGACTATTGATGGGGAGCATTCAGGTTTTGGAGTAGTAACTATAGCGCCTTCATCTTTATTTGAAGGGGATGCAAAAAAATTAGAACCTCATTTAGGATTAACTACTGGTTGTGTAAAAGTGAAATATAAAGGCAATAAAAATGGCATGAGTTGTAAATATGAAGTTTGGGAAAAAGGAAAATTGATAGATGTAACGGGGAGTGGCACCTATATTATAGATGGTGAATATGATGGGGAAGTGAGTATTTCTCTGAGAGAAAGGTTATTAGATAATTTAGAATGGGCACCAAACATGGTAATGAAAACTGTAATAATGGATAAAAGGGGTTCTGCTATCTCTACAAAGTTTATCGATCGGTTTGATCAATCCTATAGTTGGGGAGCTGTTCCATTGAAGGAAACTATTAAATTTAAAGATGATGAAGAAGTTGCAGTATGGGGATTGTTTGCAGGAGATTATGAAAATAAAGTTAAAATAGAAGATATGGCGAAAACAGCAGATTGGGCATTAATATTAAAAGTTTTTCTTAAGGATGTAGAATGAAAAATGTTAATTTTATACATTCGTTACTGCCATAAATAATCATACAATCATAAAAAGAGAGGATGAAGAACATGTTTATCATTTCACTTACGTATATCAAAGAAATTGAGGTAGTAGACGTTTATCTTAAAGAACACGTTACGTATTTAAAAGAACAGTATGAAAAAGGAGTATTTATAGCATCGGGAAGAAAGGTTCCAAGAATTGGGGGGGTTATTTTATCAAATCTGAAGGATAAGAAACTACTTATGGACGTCGTTAAAGAAGACCCTTTTTATAAAAATGAAGTAGCAAAATATGAAATTGTTGAATTTATACCAAGTATGACAAGTGAAGAACTAGTATTTTTAAAGGAATAATTTAGGATATCGGGGGAAGGAATATAAATTAGGATGAAAATTTTTGAATATAAAAAAATATTTTTCATATTGTTTCTAGGATATGTATTCTATCTATTTTATTTGGTTTTTTTTAGTGATTATTATGGAAGAGGATCTAATCAAACTAGTTATAATTTAATACTATTTAATACCATTATAGAATATTTATCATTTAAACATAGTATAAAAAATATCATGGTGAATATTGGAGGCAATATTTTAGCATTTGTACCATTCGGATTCTTTCTTCCATTGGTTTTCAAAAAAGCAAATAGCTATATGAAGGTGTTGATTGGATCTTTTACCCTTACATGTTTTATTGAGATGATGCAATATATTTTTGATGTAGGAACTTGCGATATAGATGATGTGCTGTTAAATGTAATGGGTGGGTTGCTCGGATACATATTTATTGACCAATTGTGGATTACTAAAAGAAGATAAAATTTTTTGATATATTTACATGAATACGTTATAATTATATTCAAAATACAAAAAATTAATAAAGTAGTGAGGGAGAAAGGTTGTGTACATATGGAGAACAAACAAACTTCATCAAATTTTATAAAAAACATTATTATAGATGATTTGAAAACAGAAAAACATAAAGAAATCATTACACGTTTTCCACCAGAGCCAAATGGATATTTACATATTGGACATGCAAAATCAATCTGCTTAAATTTCGGATTAGCAGATGAATTTGGTGGCAAAACCAATCTGCGTTTTGATGATACAAATCCAGTAAAAGAAGATATAGAATATGTTGAATCGATCAAAGAAGATGTTAAATGGTTAGGTTTCGAATGGGACAATTTGTATTTTGCATCCGATTATTTTGAAGAAATGTATAAGCGTGCTGTTTTATTGATTAAAAAAGGAAAAGCTTTTGTGTGTGATTTATCAGCAGAAGAGATGAGAGAATATCGTGGAACCTTAACGGAGCCAGGAAAAGAGAGTCCATATAGAAATAGAAGCGTAGAAGAAAATTTTGATTTATTTGAAAGAATGAGAAAAGGTGAATTCAAAGATGGTGAGAAGGTTTTAAGAGCGAAAATTGATATGGGATCACCTAACTTGAATATGAGGGATCCTATTATTTATCGTATTGCCCATGCGACACACCATAACACAGGAGATGCATGGTGCATTTATCCTATGTATGATTTTGCGCATTCATTAGAAGACGCAATAGAAGGAGTTACCCACTCTATTTGTACATTAGAGTTTGAAGATCATCGTCCAATGTATGATTGGGTCGTTCGAGAATGTGAAATGGAGCATGTTCCAAGACAAATTGAATTTGCAAGATTAGATATGACAAATACAGTCATGAGTAAGCGAAAATTAAAACAATTAGTAGATGAAAACTATGTTGATGGATGGGATGATCCCCGTATGCCAACTGTATCAGGTCTTCGTCGAAGAGGATTCACACCAGAAGCGATTCGCGATTTTGCAAGAGAAATTGGCGTTGCAAAAAATAATAGTACAGTAGATTCTCAAATGTTAGATCACTTTATAAGAGAAGATTTAAAATTAAAAACACGAAGAACAATGGGCGTTCTAAATCCACTTAAAGTAGTGATTACAAACTATCCTGAGGATCAAGTAGAAATGCTTGATGCAGAGAATAATTCTGAAAATTCAGAAATGGGTTCGAGACAAATCCCATTCTCGAGAGAAATCTATATTGAACAAGAGGATTTTATGGAAAATCCACCCAAAAAATACTTCCGATTGTTTCCAGGAAACGAAGTGAGACTAAAACATGCATACTTTATAAAATGTAATGAAGTGATCAAAGATGAAGATGGAAACGTGGTAGAAATTCATTGCACTTACGATCCTGAAACAAAGAGTGGAACAGGATTTACAGGAAGAAAAGTAAAGGGAACCCTTCACTGGGTAGATGCAAAGAATGGAATTCCTGCCGAATTTAGACTGTATGAGCCATTGATTTTAGATGAAGATCAAGAAGAAGGAAAAACATTCTTAGATTGTGTCAATCCAAATTCTTTAGAAATAGTACAAGGATTTATTGAACCAAATATGAAAGATAGCAAACCTCAAGAAAAATTCCAATTCTTTAGACATGGATATTTCAATGTAGATCCGAAACATTCAACAGAAGAAAAAATAGTGTTCAATAGAATTGTATCTCTTAAGAGTTCATTTAAAATGAAATAGAAATAGATGTCGTCGGCTAGTAGGATGTAAAAACTATGGGTCGACGAATTTGTTTTTGAAAGGGAAGGCTATGAAAATGATGGGGAAATAAGATAGAATATAGAAAAATAAAAAAGTATTTCCCGAGAAATAAATAGAAAAAAGAAAAATTTTCATATTTGTTGCGGATAGATTTTTTGAAATAACTTTTATGTTTTCATAAATTATAGTATGATGGAATATAGAACAAAAGCATAATAAGGGTATAACGCAGTAAAAACAAAATAATCATAAGGTAGGGTTTTGAATGGATAAAAATTTTATTGAATATATGAATCTAGCACCAAAAAGTGAGCAAGATGTAAAGTTTGTTCCCCCACTAGTACTCGCTTATATAGGAGATGCAGTGTATGAAGTTTATGTTCGGCAGTTTATTATTTATAAATATGGAGGCAATGTGAATAAGTTGCACAAGCTGTCTACGAAATTTGTAAAGGCAGAGGCTCAGGCAAAAATTGCACATGCTATAGAAGAAGAACTGAGTGAAGAAGAATGGACGATGATTAAAAAGGGAAGAAATCAAAAGTCAGGTACTGTTCCTAAAAATGCGGATCTTACAGATTATAAATATGCGACAGGGTTTGAAGCACTGATTGGATATTTATATCTATTAGGAAAGACGAAACGAATAGAGGAAATTGTAAAAAGAGGTATACAAATCATAGAAGCGTAAAGTGGGTGAAGTAGATGACAAAAAGAGAAAAAAATATGGTATACGTGATTTTATTATTGCTTGTAGTACTTGTTACAAAATCATTGTTTTTAGATGACGTGAAAGTTATAGGAGATGCACTTGTTTTCAAACAATTTGTTGAAAAATCAGTAGATGAAGAAGAAAAGTACAATGGTTTTTTGAAAAAACATGGAGTAACTACTTATAAAGTGGTTTCTATAAAGAAAGTAGAGAAAGAGGGAACTTCGAGTATTATTGCTTATGACAATGCTGGAAAAAAAGGTAATGCAATAGAAATTCAAGGCGCTTATGTTGCAAAGATAAGAGGCTATCTTTTTCATGTAATTCCCTATAAGGAGTTTAAAGTGAAGAGTGAGTGGACGAAAGAGCAATAGATTAGGAGGATTGGGTATGAAAGTACAATTAATTCAATATACACCAGAGCCAGAAAAAGTTGTAACTGCTGCTGCAAAGCTTTGCTATTCAAGAGTTGGAGTAGATGAAATTATGGAGGATTTGTCAACTGAGAAGATAGAGAAGTTTTTAAATATGATTATGAGTTTGGGACACCATTCGACGATAGAACATATAAACTTTACCTTTGCCGTAGAAGGAGTCAGTAGAGTTTTGACGCATCAACTTGTAAGACATAGGATCGCATCTTATTCTCAACAATCTCAAAGATATGTGAAGCTAGAGCAATTTGAGTATATTATTCCACCGAGCATTAAGGAGATTTCTGAGGCAAAAGAAAAGTTTATAGAGGCTATGGAAGAAGATCAAAGAAACTATAATGAATTAGTAGAAATTTTACAAAAGAAGCATTATGATAAACTGATTCGAGATGGAAAAAACGAAAAACAAGCAAAGAACATGTCAGAAAAAATGGCTATTGAAGATGGTAGATATGTTTTTCCGAATGCATGTGAGACAAAAATTGTATTTACTATGAATGCAAGAACGCTCTTAAACTTTCTCAACCATAGATGTTGTCAAAGGGCACAGTGGGAAATAAGAGAAATGGCTACAAAGATGCTAAAACAAGTCAGAACTGTAGCACCTACTATCTTTAGAAAGGCAGGACCTATGTGTGTAGGAGGGGCATGTCCAGAAGGAAATATGACTTGTGGAAAGATAGAAGATATAAGAAAACGATTTGGACAAAATCTATAAAATATAAATGATTTGGAAATATTAATGGATAAGAAAAAAAATACTTAGAAAAAAATATGTTGAGAATTCTTAAAGAAAACGTAAAGATAAAGAGGTGGCGGATTAATGATGAATTCAGATAAAATAGAGGGAAGAAATCCTGTAATGGAAGCTTTAAGAGCAGATAGAGAAATAGATAAGATTATGATTACAAAAGGTGCAGAAGGTTCAGTGAAAAAAATTATTGGTATGGCAAAAGATAAAGGGATTATCATTCAATATGTAGAAAAACAAAAACTAGATCAAATATCCGAGTCGCATGCCCATCAAGGGGTAATTGCTTTTGTAGCAGCCCATACTTATGTAGAGATTGAAGATATTTTGAAAAAAGCAGAAGAAAAAAATGAAGATGCTTTTATTATTATACTTGATGAAATTACGGATCCGCATAATTTAGGATCTGTTATGAGAACAGCAGATGCTGCTGGTGTCCATGGAATCATTATTCCAAAAAGAAGATCTGTAGGTCTTACGGGTGTGGTTGCAAAAACTTCTGCTGGCGCTATTGAGTATGTTCCTGTTGCGAAAGTATCAAATATAGCTCAAACAATAGAGCTTTTGAAGAAAGAAGGCGTATGGATCGTTGGTGCAGACATGGCAGGGCAAAAAAAACATTATGAAGAAGACATGAAAGGTAAAATTGCTTTGGTTATAGGAAGTGAAGGAGAAGGAATAGGGAGACTTATAAAGGAAAAATGTGATTTTTTAGTGAATATACCGATGAAAGGGAAAATTGGCTCTCTCAATGCTTCTGTTGCAGCATCTATTCTTATGTATGAAGTAATGCGCCAAAAAGAGAAAACAGAATAGGGTGATTGAGATTTGAAGGAAATTTTATTGGTAGATGGATATAATATTATCAATGCTTGGTCGAAATTAAAAGAGATAGGAAAGATCAACCTAGAAGAAGCAAGAGATATTCTTATTCAGGAGTTAGTTGATTATAAACATTATATGGGATATCATGTGACGATTGTATTTGATGCACAATATGTAAAAGGAAATGATCTAAAACAATATTTTATAAAAGGAATAGAGGTTATTTTTACAAAAGAACACCAAACGGCAGACTCATATATTGAAAAAAAAGTAGAATCTTTAACAAAAGATAGAAAAAACGTTGTACGTGTGGCAACGTCTGATTGGGCTGAACAACAAATGGTATTAGGAAGTGGTGCTACAAGAATTTCTGCTAGGGAATTAAAAATCGAACTAAATAACATAACAAAGAAAATATATAAAAAAACAGAAGCTACCAAACAAGCAAGATCTACCCTTGGAGATCGAATTGACAAGGAAGTTGTCGAAAAGCTTGAAAAATGGCGCAGGAATCAATGATTTCCTTGACGCAGTTGCAAAAATTAAGTTATAATGAATATACAAATTTGTGCTAATGAATATAGTTTTTGTGTTTTTTATTGAGAATGTTCTTGTTTTCTATAGAACATAACCTGTGTAGCACAAAAACAAATAAGTGCTGGAGGAGATGTTGGTGGGGAGTAGTAGTGTACAAGAAGAATTTGCTCAAAAAATTGAACTGAGGATTGATGAAGATGTTGTTGAAGATGCTAGAAATGGCAATGATGCAGCTCAAGAGCATTTGATTAAAAAATATAAAAATTTTGTCAGAGCAAAGGCTAGATCCTATTTTTTGATTGGTGCTGATCGAGAAGATATTATTCAAGAAGGTATGATTGGTCTTTTTAAGGCAATCCGAGACTTTAAACCGGACAAGCTATCTTCTTTTAGAGCTTTTGCAGAACTATGCATTACAAGACAAATTATTACGGCAATCAAAACAGCTACGAGACAAAAACATATCCCTTTAAATTCATATGTATCTTTAAACAAACCCATATATGATGAGGAATCAGATAGGACACTACTGGATGTAATATCGGGAGCGAAAATTTCTGATCCAGAAGAATTAATTATATCAAGAGAAGAAATCACCCATATTGAATCGAAAATAGGAGAAATTTTAAGTGAATTAGAATGGACGGTATTAATGGAATATCTTCAAGGAAAATCTTATCAAGAGATGGCTGTGGAAATGAATAGACATGTAAAATCTATTGATAATGCTTTGCAGCGTGTAAAAAGAAAATTAGAGAGATACTTAGAAGTAAGAGGCAACTAAAATTATAAATTGATAAACAATAAAAAACATTGACTTCTATTATGATTCGTAGTAAAATAATTAATGGTGAATGCCCATGTGGCTCAGATGGTTAGAGCGTCGCCTTGGTAAGGCGGAGATCGGCGGTTCGAATCCGCTCATGGGCTCCATTTTTAGTTTTATATACATAGACACACTAGGACGAGTTTACTTTAAAAATTAAAATAATCTTTAATAAAAGTTGAACTGGATTCAGAGGGAATTTAGTTTTTTACTGGATCTTAGAGAGATTTTATCCGGTTTTGATGTTTTTGTTTAAAGACAATGCTGGATAGATGAAAGAAAAGGAGGAGAAACAAATGGCAAAAGCTAAATTTGAAAGAAATAAGCCACATGTTAACATTGGAACAATCGGTCACGTTGACCACGGTAAAACGACATTAACAGCAGCAATCACAATGACATTAAACAAAAAATTTGGAACAGGAGCAGCTGTAGATTTTGCAAACATCGATAAAGCGCCAGAAGAAAGAGAAAGAGGAATCACAATTTCAACAGCACACGTTGAGTATGAGACTCCAAACAGACATTACGCACATGTAGATTGTCCAGGACATGCTGATTATGTTAAGAATATGATCACAGGAGCAGCGCAAATGGATGGAGCAATCCTAGTATGTGCGGCAACAGATGGTCCAATGCCACAAACAAGAGAACATATCCTGCTTTCAAGACAAGTTGGTGTACCATACATCGTAGTATTCTTAAACAAATGCGATATGGTAGACGATGAAGAATTACTAGACTTGGTTGAAATGGAAGTAAGAGAATTATTAGATGTATATGAATTCCCAGGAGATGATACACCAATCATCAGAGGATCAGCATTAGAAGCGTTAAACAACCCAGAAGGACCATGGGGAGATAAAATCATAGAATTATTCGAAGCAATCGATAGCTATATTCCAGAGCCAATAAGAGATACAGACAAGCCATTCCTTATGCCAATAGAGGACGTATTCTCAATCACAGGTAGAGGAACAGTTGCAACAGGAAGAGTAGAAAGAGGCGTAGTAAAAGTACAAGACGAGGTAGAAATCGTAGGATTAACAGAAGCGCCAAGAAAAGTAGTAGTAACAGGTGTAGAGATGTTTAGAAAACTTCTAGATCAAGCACAAGCAGGAGATAACATTGGAGCACTACTTAGAGGTGTGCAAAGAGAAGATATTCAAAGAGGACAAGTACTAGCTAAAGCTGGAACAATCCATCCACATACAAAATTCAAGTCAGAAGTATACGTATTAAAGAAAGAAGAAGGTGGAAGACATACACCATTCTTTAAAGGATACAGACCACAATTCTATTTCAGAACAACAGACATCACAGGATCAATTGAATTACCAGAAGGTGTAGAAATGTGTATGCCTGGAGATAACATTGCGATGGAAATTGAATTAATTCACCCAGTTGCAATCGAAGAAGGATTAAGATTTGCCATTCGTGAGGGTGGAAGAACAGTTGGAGCAGGTGTTGTTGCGAGCATTGTAGAGTAATCATTGTAAAAAATAGGACTAGGTTTGAAACCCAAGCCTAGTCTTTTAAAATAGGCATATAATAATAAAAAGAAATGATGGTTAAACTATAGAAAACTGCTTAGGATGTATGGATAAACACAGAGAAAAAAGCACTAGGCTTTTGAAGTGTTTTTTTCTCTGTGCTTATAGATGCAGGTAGCTATAGTTTGATACTGATTAAAAACTATATTGACATGAATAAAAAAATATGATAGGTTTATTAAGTAATGGTGTCATAATGAGATATCTGTGTCGAATTGCGAGAAAATTAATATAAACAATGGCATTGTAGGAGGTGTAAGCATGAGAGTTAAAGTTACTTTAGCATGTACAGAGTGTAAGCAAAGAAATTATCATACAATGAAGAATAAGAAGAACAATCCAGACAGATTAGAACTAAAAAAATACTGCAAATTCTGTAAAAATCACACAACGCACAAGGAAACAAAATAGTCCTTTTTTAGAAAATGTATGTTTCGTACAATTAACATATAAGGATGTGGAATGATATGGCAGTACAAACAAATACAAACAAAGTGAATCAATCTAAGAATATGGGTAAGTTCTTTAAAAATGTTAGGGCAGAACTAAAAAAAGTAATTTGGCCAAATAAAAAAGAATTGACATCATACACTACAGTCGTACTGACAACTTGTATAGTTGTAGCAGGTGGAATCTGGTTGGCAGATACGATTTTTGGGAAAGCTCTTCAACTAATCATTAAATAGTGAGGGAGGGAAGAGTAGACCAAGCGATAGAGCTGGCTACTTTCATATATGTCAGAAAACCTTAAGTGGTATGTAGTGCATACCTATTCTGGACATGAAAATAAGGTGAAAGCCAATATTGAAAAACTTGTTGAGAATAGAGGTATGGAGGATGTTATTACTGAAATTGCTGTACCTACAGAAGAAAAAATAGAAATAAAAAATGGCAAGAAAAAAGCGAAACAAAAAAAAATTTTTCCAGGCTATGTCATTGTTAAGATGGTTATGAATGATGATTCTTGGTATGTGGTTAGAAATACAAGAGGTGTTACTGGATTCGTAGGACCAGGGTCAAAACCAATTCCGTTAAGTGATGATGAAGTAAAGCGTATGGGTATTGAAGCGTCAGTAGTTGAAATCGATATGATTGTTGGAGATTCAGTAAGGGTTATATCGGGACCATTCGAGAGTTTTATTGGAGTTGTTCAAGGAATTAATTTAGATAGACAAACATTAAAAGCACTTATTTCAATGTTTGGAAGAGAAACACCTGTGGAATTAGATTTTACGCAGGTAGAAAAGTTGTAGTTTGCTTTAAAAAGCTTATATGCTTTTAAATATAAAAATTTATGTGCAAAAATGTTGCGCATAGAATGAGGAGGTGTACCAATGGCAAAAAAAGTTACAGGATATGTTAAACTACAAATTCCTGCAGGAAAAGCTACTCCAGCGCCACCAGTAGGTCCAGCACTTGGACAACAAGGTGTAAATATTATGCAATTTTGTAAAGAATTTAATGCGAAAACTGCAGACCAACCAGGTATGATTATACCAGTAGTTATTACAGTTTATCAAGATAGATCCTTTACATTCATTACAAAAACACCACCAGCAGCTGTTCTATTAAAGAAAGCAGCAGGTATTGAAAGTGCTTCTGGTGAACCAAATAGAAAGAAAGTTGCTACAATTTCAGCAGATAAAGTAAGAGAAATTGCAGAACTTAAAATGCCTGACTTAAATGCAGGGAGTATAGAAACTGCTATGAGTATGATTAAAGGTACTGCTAGAAGTATGGGTATTGTTGTTGAAGAATAATACCATTTATTAGGTGGGAGGTACGCTAAAGAACCGTTAAAACCACAAAGGAGGTAACGAACATGCCAAAAAGAGGTAAGAAGTATCAAGAAAGTACAAAGCTAGTTGATAGAACAGTTCAATATGAGACTGAAGAAGCTTTAAAGGTTGTAGTAGAAACTGCAAAAGCTAAGTTTGATGAAACAATCGAAGCGCATATTAGACTTGGTGTTGACTCAAGACATGCAGATCAACAAGTTAGAGGTGCTATTGTATTACCACATGGTACTGGTAAAACAAGAAAAGTATTAGTTTTTGCAAAAGGTGAAAAACTTAAAGAAGCTGAAAATGCTGGAGCAGATTATGTCGGAGCTGAAGACATGGTTGAAAAAATCCAGAAGGAAAATTGGTTTGATTTCGATGTAGTAGTAGCTACACCAGATATGATGGGTCTTGTAGGAAGACTAGGTAGAGTATTAGGACCAAAAGGTTTAATGCCAAATCCTAAATCAGGAACAGTTACTTTTGAAGTTGAAAAAGCTATAAAAGAAATCAAAGCAGGAAAAGTTGAATACAGATTAGACAAAACAAACATCATTCACGTTCCAATCGGAAAGGCATCTTTTGGTCATGAAAAACTAAATGAAAATTTCCGTGTGTTAATGGATGCAATTGTTAAAGCAAAACCAGCGGCTGCAAAGGGACAATACTTAAGAAGTATTACAGTAACGAGTACAATGGGCCCTGGGGTTAAAATAAATCCACTTAAAATAATGGGTTAATAATCTTAAAATATTATTGACATCTAAAAGACACAATGATATAATCAATAATGTTGCAAACAAAATTTGAATACAAACCGTAGACAGTAGGTGCCATTTTGGTTTAAATTTGCCTACCGAGGTAATTATTTATAGATTCGAAGAAACTATAAGAACCTCTCTATGTCTACGGTAGAGAGGTTCTGTTATGAATATAACAGAACAAACTAAGTAATTTTAAAATTGCAGAGGAGGTGGACACCTAAATGTCAAGCAATTTAGAACTTAAAAAACAGGTTGTAGAAGAAATCAAAGAAAAATTTACAAAAGCGCAGTCAGCTGTAGTTGTAGACTATAGGGGGTTAACTGTTGAAGAAGCAACAGCCCTTAGAAAGAATATGAGAGAAGCTGGCGTAGATTATAAAGTATACAAAAATACTTTAACAAGATTAGCTGTAAAAGGAACTGAATTTGAACCTTTAACTGAAAACTTAACAGGACCAAATGCAGTTGCTTTTGGATATGAAGATCCTATTACTCCGGCAAAAATCTTAAATGATTTTGCAAAAGAGCATAAAGCACTTGAATTGAAATCTTGTGTTGTTGAAGGACAATATTATGGTGTTGATACAATCAAGCAAATCGCAGAAATACCTTCAAGAGAAGTATTACTTGCGAAGTTCCTTGGAAGCATTAAATCGCCTATATCAAATTTTGCTTACTTACTTCAAGCAATTGCTGATAAAAATGAAGGTAGTGCGGAAGCATAAAATTTATTTAAAAAATTTCGGAGGTGTAATAAAATGACAAAAGATCAAATTATTGAAGCGATAAAAGGTATGACAGTTTTAGAATTAAATGAATTAGTTAAAGCATGTGAGGAAGAATTTGGTGTGTCAGCAGCAGCGCCAGTAGCAGTTGCAGGAGCAGCAGGTGGCGCAGCAGTTGAAGAAAAAACTGAGTTTGATATTGTATTAGCTAGTGCTGGTGCACAAAAGATTAAAGTAATCAAAGTTGTAAGAGAAATTACAGGTCTTGGATTAAAAGAAGCAAAAGCTTTAGTTGATGGAGCTCCTGGAACAATCAAAGAAGCTGTTGCTAAAGATGAAGCAGAAAAAATGAAAGCACAACTTGAAGAAGTAGGTGCTAGCGTAGAAGTTAAGTAATAAAATAAAAATAAAAAAGAACTCTGGAGAAATCCAGAGTATCTTTTTATAATATATAGAAAACTATGAATTTTTTTGATTTCAGATAAATATAGTTTTGCACATAGAGATTCAACAACTGTGTTGGCGAATTGCCTGAAAAAAGTCTCACTTAGAAATCTTTGGAATGAAGATTTTTTTATTTTCAAATAAAAACCCTTGTGTAGTATATGGATACACATCAACAATCATTATAACATAAAAACGAGGACTTGACAATGAGTGAAATTCATGATAGCATTATATACTGCCATAGGAGGCAGGTTTTTAAATTATCTGTATAAAAAATATGCAAAATGGTAATAGTAAAAGCTATGAAAATAATAGAAGTTTTATCCTTAATTTCCAACTTAACTTTTGAAAGTTGTTACTATATAACAAAAATGTTCAAAAAAAAGACCTATTTCACATTCAATAAACAATAGATTATTTATAGAAAAATTGCATGTGTGAAGTTTTGGTTTTTTTATATTACTACAAGGGGTGAAAAATATGCCACATCCTATTCAGGTCGGAAGAAGAACTAGAATGAGTTATGCGAAGATTGAAGAAGTTGCAGATATGCCAAACCTTATTGAAATCCAACGAGAATCGTATACGTGGTTTTTGCAGGAAGGGTTGCGAGAAGTTTTTGAAGATATTTCCCCTATTCAAGATTACACTGGAAATTTAATTCTTGAATTTATTGATTATTCACTAGAGGGGAAACCAAAATACGAGATAGAAGAGTGTAAAGAAAGAGATGTTACATATGCAGCGCCACTTAAGGTAAAGGTGAGGCTGATCAATAAGGAAACAGGAGAAGTAAAAGAGCAAGAAGTGTTTATGGGAGATTTTCCCCTCATGACGGAAAATGGAACTTTTATTATCAATGGAGCTGAAAGGGTTATCGTAACACAGCTTGTTAGATCCCCTGGACCCTATTATGCAGTGCAGTTTGATAGAACAGGAAAAAAATTGTTTTCTACTACGGTTATACCAAACCGTGGCGCATGGTTAGAGTATGAAACAGATTCAAATGATATTATATCTGTGAGGGTTGACAGAACAAGAAAACAGCCTATGACAGTGTTGCTCAGAGCTATGGGATTTGGAACTGATGCAGAAATACTAGAACTTTTAGGGGAAGATGAGCGCTTAATTCATACACTAGATAAAGATAATACCAAATCACAAGAAGAAGGCTTGCTTGAAATTTACAAAAAACTTAGACCAGGTGAACCACCTACGGTAGATAGTGCTAAATCTCTTATTGATTCATTATTTTTTGATCCTAAGAGATATGATTTAGCAAAAGTAGGACGTTACAAATATAATAAAAAGCTAGGCATTGTAAATAGAATTACAGGATTTAAAGCAGCAGAGAATATTGTAAATCCTTATACAGGTGAAATTTATGTTGACGAAGGTCAAAAAATAGATAGAGAAATGGCTATAAAGATTGAAAATGAAGGCATTAAAGCAGTAAATATTATTGGAGAAGATGGAAAAATTGTAAGAGTAATTGGGAATCATTTTGTTGACATCAAAAATCACGTAAGGTTTAACGTGGATGATTTAAAGATCGAAGCGAGAGTACATTTTCCTGTATTAAAAGAAATATTAGATGCCTACACAGATGAAAGTGAAGTCAGAGAGGCATTAAAAGAACGAAGAAAAGATTTATCACCTAAAAATATTATTATCGATGATATGATTGCATCTGTAAGTTATATATTAAATCTTGCTCATGATGTAGGGATCGTAGATGATATTGATCATTTAGGCAATAGAAGATTACGTTCTGTTGGAGAACTACTACAAAATCAATTCCGAATTGGCTTATCGAGAATGGAGAGAGTTGTAAAAGAAAGAATGACCATTCAAGATATTGATGTCATAACACCACAAGCTTTAATTAATATTCGACCTGTAGCAGCAGCGATTAAAGAATTCTTTGGAAGCAGTCAGTTGTCTCAATTTATGGATCAAACAAATCCGCTGGCTGAACTTACACATAAAAGAAGATTATCAGCATTAGGACCTGGAGGACTTTCTCGTGAAAGAGCAGGATTTGAGGTTCGTGACGTGCATCACTCTCATTATGGACGTATGTGCCCTATAGAAACGCCAGAGGGACCAAATATCGGTTTGATTGGGTCTTTAACTACTTATGGGAAAATCAATGAATATGGATTTATTGAAGCGCCTTACAGAAAAGTAGATAAGAAAAGAGGTGTTGTAACAGAGGAAATCCATTATTTAACAGCGGATGAAGAAGATCCAGTTATTATTGCACAAGCGAATGAACCATTAGATGAAGAAGGTAGATTTATAAATCGAAGAGTTATTTCAAGAAAACAAAATGGAGAAATTGATGTTGTTCCTGGAGATGAAGTAGATTATATGGACGTAACACCAAAGCAGATGGTGTCTGTGGCAACTGCAATGATCCCTTTCTTAGAAAATGACGATGCAAACCGTGCTTTGATGGGATCAAACATGCAACGGCAAGCTGTGCCACTTTTACAGACGGATGCACCAATTATAGGAACAGGTATGGAATACATCGCTGCAAAAGATTCTGGTGTAGTAATTTTAGCAAAGCATTCTGGTATGATCGAAAGTGTAGCAGCGGATGAAATTGTTATAAAGCGAGATTCAGATGGTAGACGTGATAGATATAAACTTCTAAAATTTAAACGTTCAAATCAAGGAACATGTATTAATCAAAGGCCTATTGTGAATAAGGGTGAACGTGTAGAAAAAGGGGATCCTATTGCAGATGGACCTTCTACAGATACTGGAGAAATTGCATTAGGAACAAATATACTTATCGGTTTTATGACATGGGAAGGATACAATTATGAGGATGCGATTCTTCTTAATGAAAGATTGGTTATGGAAGATAGACTATCTTCCATTCATATAGAAGAATATGAATCTGAAGCGAGAGATACAAAATTAGGACCAGAAGAAATTACAAGAGACATTCCAAATGTAGGAGAAGAAGCCCTAAAAGATTTAGATGAAAGAGGAATTATTAGAATCGGAGCAGAAGTCAAATCTGGGGATATATTAGTTGGAAAAGTTACACCAAAAGGAGAAACAGAATTAACAGCAGAAGAAAGACTCCTTCGTGCAATCTTTGGAGAAAAGGCGAGAGAAGTTAGAGATACATCTTTAAGAGTACCGCATGGAGAAAACGGGATTATTGTAGACGTAAAGGTGTTTACGAGAGAAAATGGTGATGAACTACCACCAGGAGTAAACGTACTTGTAAGATGCTATATCGCTAAGAAAAGAAAGATTAATGTTGGAGATAAAATGGCAGGAAGACATGGAAACAAAGGGGTTATATCACGAATATTACCTGAAGAAGATATGCCATTTTTAGAAGATGGAACACCACTACAGATTGTTCTAAATCCACTTGGAGTGCCATCCCGTATGAACATCGGACAAGTGCTCGAAGTACATCTTGGCCTCGCTGCAAAGAAACTAGGTTGGCATGTTGCAACCCCTGTATTTGATGGAGCAAGAGAGCCAGATATTCGGAAAGCTTTAAAACAAGCAGGCTATCCAGAGGATGGAAAACTTCAACTGTATGATGGAAGAACAGGCGCACCATTTGATAATAGAGTAACAGTAGGCTATATGTATATGCTAAAACTTCACCATTTAGTAGATGATAAAATTCATGCACGAAGTACAGGTCCATATTCTTTAGTTACCCAACAGCCTTTAGGTGGTAAGGCACAATTTGGAGGACAAAGATTTGGTGAAATGGAGGTTTGGGCATTAGAAGCTTATGGAGCTGCACATACACTTCAAGAAATATTAACCGTTAAATCTGATGATGTGGTAGGACGTGTAAAAGCTTATGAGGCGATTGTAAAAGGTGAAAATATTCCTGAGCCAGGAATACCAGAATCCTTTAAGGTATTGATTAAAGAGCTACAAAGTTTATCTTTAGATGTAAAAGTACTTACATCTAAAGATTCAGAAATCGAAATCAAAGAATCAGTGGATGATGATGGTAGCGATTTAGATGCAATTCTTGATGGAGAGGAACTAGAAATGCCTGAAGAGGTTCACAAAGAAGGAATAGACAATGTTGAAGAAGAGCCAGACGACTTAGGAGAGATTGAAGAATTAGAATTTGAGGAACCAAGTGAAGAAAATTATTCCGAATATGAAGGCTATGATGATTTTAAATATTAAAACAAAGTTTAAAGATTACTATTATATAAGCCATAATGAAGGGAGAGAGACTCCTTGTTTGAATTGAATAATTTTGAATCCATAAAAATTGGTCTTGCTTCACCAGAGAAAATTAGAAGCTGGTCAAAAGGAGAAGTCAAAAAACCAGAAACGATCAATTATCGTACATTAAAGCCAGAAAAAGAAGGACTTTTCTGCGAAAAAATATTTGGACCTACAAAGGACTGGGAATGCCATTGTGGGAAATACAAAAGAGTAAGATATAAGGGTGTCATTTGTGATCGATGTGGTGTTGAAGTTACAAAATCAAAAGTAAGACGTGAGAGAATGGGGCATATAGAGCTTGCTGCACCAGTATCTCATATCTGGTACTTTAAAGGAATACCAAGCAGGATGGGATTACTTCTTGACATGTCACCTAGATCTCTTGAAAAAGTACTATATTTTGCTGCTTATATTGTTACTGACGCTGGAGAAACCTCATTAAGTTATAAGCAGTTGCTAAATGAAAATGAGTACAGAGAATACAGAGATAAATATGGAAATGCTTTTAAAGCCGCGATGGGTGCAGAAGCAATTAAACAGGTTCTTAGTCAAATTGAGCTAGAGAAAATGTCTAAAGAGTTAAAAGTAAGACTTAGAGAGAGCTCTGGACAAAAGAGAATCAGAGCGATTAGAAGATTAGAAGTTGTAGAAGCATTCAAAAAATCAGGAAATAATCCTGAGTGGATGATTCTTGATGCAGTACCTGTAATTCCTCCAGATCTAAGGCCGATGGTACAACTAGATGGAGGTAGATTTGCTACTTCTGATTTGAACGATTTGTATAGAAGAGTGATCAATAGAAATAATCGATTGAAGAGATTGCTAGATCTAGGGGCACCAGATATTATTGTTAGAAATGAAAAAAGGATGCTTCAAGAAGCTGTAGATGCATTAATCGATAATGGAAGACGCGGAAGACCTGTAACAGGACCGGGAAACAGACCTTTAAAATCATTATCAGATATGCTCAAAGGAAAACAAGGACGTTTCAGACAAAATTTACTTGGGAAGCGTGTTGACTATTCAGGCCGTTCCGTTATTGTTGTAGGGCCAGAACTTAAGTTTTATCAATGTGGTCTTCCTAAACAAATGGCGTTAGAACTGTTTAAGCCATTTATCATGAAACGACTTGTAAACGATGGCTATGCACATAATATTAAGAGTGCTAAGAGAATGGTTGAAAAAGGGAAATCTGAAGTATGGGATGTATTAGAAGCAGTAATCAAAGAACATCCTGTACTACTAAATCGTGCTCCGACACTTCATAGACTTGGAATTCAAGCTTTTGAGCCAATTTTAGTTGAAGGAAAAGCTATAAAACTACATCCACTTGTTTGTACAGCTTATAATGCAGACTTTGATGGTGACCAAATGGCTGTACACGTGCCACTTTCTGTGGAAGCACAAGCAGAAGCAAGATTTCTGATGCTTTCAATTAATAACATATTAGCACCAAAGGATGGCGCACCAGTTACAACACCTACGCAAGATATGATTCTTGGAAGTTACTATTTAACAGTTGAAGTAGAAAATGAACCAGGTGAAGGTATGGCCTTTAAAGATTTTGATGAAATGTTAATGGCATACCAAAATGGTGTAGTGGGTTTACATGCAAAAGTGAAGGTAAGAAAAAAATTAAGCAAAGATGATCCCGGTAAACTTGTTGAGAGTACAGTAGGTAAATTTATTTTTAATGAAAGAATTCCGCAGAGTTTAGGTTTTGTGGATAGAGAAAAAGATCTGTATTCCTTAGAAATAGATTTCCTTTGTGATAAGAAAAAACTGGGGATCATTATTGATAAATGTTTTAGAAAACATGGAAATACTACCACAGCAATTATGCTTGATACGATTAAACAAATGGGATTCCATTACTCTACAATTGGAGCCATTACCATTGGTGTATCTGATATGGATATACCAAAAGAAAAAGAGATCTTACTGTCCCAAGCAGAGGAAATAGTAGATAAATATCAAAGAGCTTTTAGAAGAGGACTTATTTCTGATGAAGAAAGATATGAAAAAGTAATCAAAACTTGGTCTGAGACTACTGAAAAAGTGACAGATGCCCTTATGGCAAACCTAGGTCGTTTAAACAATGTATTCATTATGGCTCATTCAGGAGCGAGAGGTAGTAAAAATCAAATCCGTCAGCTTGCTGGTATGAGAGGTTTGATGGCAAATGCGTCAGGACATACAGTTGAGATTCCTATTAAAGCGAATTTCCGTGAAGGATTATCTGTTCTTGAATACTTTATATCAACACACGGTGCCAGAAAAGGTCTTGCAGATACTGCACTGCGTACTGCTGACTCTGGTTATTTAACAAGGAGATTGGTTGATGTTAGTCAAGATGTAATCATTAGAGAGATCGATTGCGGTACACAAGAGGGCATTGAAGTAGAAGACTTTAGAGATGGTAATGAATTGATAGAGCCAGTATACGATAGAATTGTAGGAAGATATGCTTTTGAAGATATCTTGCATCCTCAAACAGGTAAAATATTAGCAAAAGAAAATGAAGAAATTTTAGAAGAACAAGCGGAAAAAATCGTTGATGCAGGTATTACAAAGGTTAAGATTCGAACGGTTCTTCACTGCAAGACAAAACATGGTGTATGTGCACGTTGCTACGGAAGAAACTTAGCGACAGGAAAATCTGTAAATGTAGGAGAAGCTGTTGGGATTATTGCGGCACAATCTATTGGTGAGCCAGGAACGCAGCTTACCATGCGTACATTCCATACTGGTGGTGTTGCAGGTAGTGATATTACCCAAGGTTTGCCGAGGGTAGAAGAATTGTTTGAGGCTAGAAAACCAAAAGGTCTTGCAATTATTACAGAAATTGCGGGTACTGTATCGATCAATGAAAGCAAAAAGAACAAAGAAGTTATTGTAACGGGTGATGATGGCGAACAAAATATCTACTCAATACCTTATGGTTCTAGAATAAAGGTACGAGAAGGACAACAGTTACGAGCAGCGGATGAAATAACAGGAGGTTCTGTAAACCCTCATGATATTTTAAAAATTAAAGGTGTAGCAGGTGTACAAGAATACCTTGTAAAAGAAGTACAAAGGGTTTATCGATTACAGGGTGTTGACATTAATGATAAGCATATTGAAGTAATTGTAAGGCAAATGGTTTCAAAAGTGAAGCTAGAAGATGCTGGAGATACAGAATTACTTCCAGGTGGATTGTGTAATATACATGATTTTGAGAATGTGAATAGAAATGTAGAGGAAGAAGGACTAGCTCCTGCAATAGGAAGACGCGTTTTACTTGGAATTACAAAAGCTTCCCTTGCTACAGAGTCATTCTTATCTGCTGCATCGTTCCAAGAAACAACAAGGGTGCTTACAGAAGCTGCAATAAAAGGAAAAGAAGATCATTTGATTGGGCTAAAAGAAAATGTAATTATCGGAAAACTGATTCCAGCAGGAACAGGAATGAAACGATACAAAAACATTGCGATCGCGCATGCAAATGTTGAATAATGGAAAATATAATTATTAGTTGACAGTGTATAAACTTAGTGCTAGAATGATATAGTGTGTAAAATGATAGAATAGTTGACTTTTTAAATATCAAGAAAGATTATGCTAATGCATAATCTTTCAGGTGTTTAATAAAGGAGGATACTATATGTTTGAAGAATTGAAAAATAAAAAAAAGTTAATCGTCGGTACAAAGCAAGCTTTAAAAGCATTGAAAGAAGATAAAGCAGAAACACTGTTTATTGCGAAAGATGCAGAAAAACATGTGATTAGAACAATTGAAGATGAAGCAAAGAAAAGAAAAATTCAAATTGTTTATGCGGAATCAATGAAGAAACTTGGAAAAGCTTGTGGCATTAATATTTCTGCTGCAACAGCAGTAATATTAAAGTAATCTTATGAAAATCATAGGATTTATCCTATGAAGAATAAAAAGAAAATCTTGGAAGGAGGTGCACAGAATGCCTACAATTAGCCAATTAGTACGCAAAGGAAGAGAGCAAGCTGAATACAAATCAACTGCTCCAGCGTTACAAAAAGGATTTAACTCTTTGCATAGAAAATCTACTAATATGAGTTCCCCTCAAAAAAGAGGAGTTTGTACATCAGTAAAAACTGTAACGCCTAAAAAACCTAATTCAGCTCTAAGAAAAGTTGCCAGAGTAAGATTGACAAATGGTATTGAAGTTACTGCTTATATACCTGGAATTGGACACAATCTTCAAGAGCACAGTGTTGTGTTGATCAGAGGTGGAAGAGTAAAAGACTTACCAGGGGTTAGATACCACATTGTAAGAGGTACCCTTGATACTGCGGGAGTTAAAGACAGAAATCAATCAAGATCTAAGTATGGTGCAAAGAAACCAAAAGCAAAAAAATAGTCGAGCGAAGATGCGTCTATCCTAAAGGATAGACTTGATATATATAGCATTTTAGCGCACGACGGCGATCTTAGGGTTGTCGAGTACCGATGAGAGAAATTGTTATTAAGGAGGGAAGAAAAGTGCCAAGAAAAGGACATATACCTAAAAGAAATGTGCTACCCGATCCAGTTCATGGAAGTAAGGTGGTTACAAAATTAATCAACAGTATTATGCTTGATGGAAGAAAAGGAACTGCCCAAAAAATTGTTTATAGTGCATTTTCTATGATTCAAGAAAAAACAGGTGAAGAACCAGTAGAGGTATTTGAAAAAGCGATGAACAATATCATGCCTGTATTAGAAGTTAAGGCAAGACGTGTGGGTGGTGCTAACTATCAAGTACCAATCGAAGTAAGACCTGATAGAAGACAAACGCTAGGACTAAGATGGTTAACAGGCTATACTCGTAAGAGAGGCGAAAAAACTATGGATGAAAAACTAGCAAAAGAAATTATGGATGCTGCAAACAATACAGGCGCATCTGTTAAGAAGAAAGAAGATACGCATAAAATGGCAGAAGCGAATAAGGCATTTGCACATTATAGATGGTAATAATTTATTAAATGTTATATTGTCGCCAAATTTTGGGGACAATATTTTCTATAGCAATACCGACACAAGAAAGGAGGAGAAATTTTGCCTAGACAGTTTCCGTTAGAAAAAACCCGAAATATAGGGATTATGGCCCATATAGATGCGGGAAAAACGACAACTACAGAAAGAATATTATTCTATACAGGTAGAACACATAAAATTGGTGAAGTACATGATGGTGGTGCAACAATGGACTGGATGGAGCAGGAACAAGAAAGAGGTATTACAATTACTTCTGCTGCAACAACTGCTCAATGGAAAAATCATAGAATAAACATTATTGACACACCGGGGCACGTGGACTTCACTGTTGAAGTTGAAAGATCACTTCGTGTACTTGATGGTACAGTAGCTGTATTTTGTGCAAAGGGTGGTGTTGAACCACAATCAGAAACAGTATGGCGTCAAGCTGAGAAATATGGCGTTCCTAGAATGGCTTTTGTAAACAAAATGGACATTATGGGAGCCGATTTCTACAATGTTGTAGGTATGCTTAAAGATCGTTTAAAAGCAAATGCAGTACCGATTCAATTACCTATTGGAGCTGAAGACACTTTTGTAGGACTTATAGACCTTATAGAAATGAATGCAAGAATCTACAAAGATGATTTAGGAAAAGAAATTGAAACAACTGAGATCCCAGCAGATATGATGGAAAAAGCTGAAGAATATAGAACTGCATTAGTAGAAGCTGTAGCTGAATCAGATGAAGAATTAATGATGAAATATCTTGAAGGTGAAGAACTTACAGTAGAAGAAATAAGAGAAGGAATTAGAATACAAACACTTGCGAATAAGATGGTTCCAGTGTGCTGTGGTTCTGCATATAAAAACAAAGGTGTTCAATTAATGCTAGATGCTGTAATAGAATTTATGCCATCTCCATTAGATATTCCAGCTATAAAAGGGGTACTTCCTGATAGTGAAGAAGAAGATGAAAGACCTGCAGATGATAAAGGACCATTTTCAGCATTAGCATTTAAAATTATGACAGACCCATATGTAGGAAAACTTGCTTTCTTTAGAGTATACTCAGGTGTATTACAAGCAGGATCTTATGTTTATAACTCTACAAAAGGAAAAAAAGAAAGAATTGGTCGTATTCTTCAAATGCATGCAAATAGTAGAGAAGAAATCACAGAAGTATATTCTGGAGACATTGCTGCTGCTGTAGGTTTAAAAGATACAACAACAGGAGATACTTTATGTGACCAAGATAATCCGATTATCTTAGAATCTATGGAATTCCCAGAGCCTGTAATTGAAATTGCGATTGAGCCAAAAACAAAAGCAGGACAACAAAAGATGGGGATGTCTTTAGCAAAACTTGCTGAAGAGGATCCAACTTTTAGAACTTGGACAAATGAAGAAACTGGACAAACAATTATTGCGGGTATGGGTGAACTTCACCTTGAAATTATCGTAGATAGATTGTTAAGAGAGTTTAAAGTGGAAGCAAATGTTGGTAAGCCGCAGGTTGCGTATAAAGAGACCATCACTATGGCAACAGATGTTGATACAAAATATTCTCGTCAATCTGGTGGACGTGGACAATATGGTCATGTTAAACTAAGAGTGATGCCAAAAGAGTCAGGAACTGGATATGAATTCTTCAATAAAGTTGTTGGTGGAGCGATTCCAAAAGAATATATTCAACACGTTGATGCGGGTATTCAAGGAGCTATGCAAAATGGTATTCTTGCAGGATTCCAAGTAGTTGATGTAAAAGTTGAATTATATGATGGTTCTTATCATGAAGTAGATTCATCTGAAATGGCATTTAAGATTGCTGGCTCTATGGCATTCAAAGAAGCAATGAAAAAAGCAAAACCAGTATTACTTGAGCCTTACTTCAAAATTGAGGTTGTTGTACCTGAAGATTATATGGGAGATGTTATTGGAGATATCAACTCTAGACGTGGAAAAATTGAAGGCATGGAAGCAAGATCAGGAGCGCAAGTAATTAAAGGGTATGTACCGCTATCTGAAATGTTTGGATATGCAACAGACCTACGTTCAAAAACACAAGGTCGTGGAACATATGTAATGCAATTCGACCACTTTGAACAAGTACCAAATAGCGTAGCTGAAAAAATTATTAATGGTAAATAAATCGAGTATGTTGTTAGAAATTTTTTCTGTCGACATCATAAATTCTATAATATAAAGGACTAGATGCAAAGAAAGTCGTATCTAGCTCAAGAAGGAGGAGAAACAAATGGCAAAAGCTAAATTTGAAAGAAATAAGCCACATGTTAACATTGGAACAATCGGTCACGTTGACCACGGTAAAACGACATTAACAGCAGCAATCACAATGACATTAAACAAAAAATTTGGAACAGGAGCAGCTGTAGATTTTGCAAACATCGATAAAGCGCCAGAAGAAAGAGAAAGAGGAATCACAATTTCAACAGCACACGTTGAGTATGAGACTCCAAACAGACATTACGCACATGTAGATTGTCCAGGACATGCTGATTATGTTAAGAATATGATCACAGGAGCAGCGCAAATGGATGGAGCAATCCTAGTATGTGCGGCAACAGATGGTCCAATGCCACAAACAAGAGAACATATCCTGCTTTCAAGACAAGTTGGTGTACCATACATCGTAGTATTCTTAAACAAATGCGATATGGTAGACGATGAAGAATTACTAGACTTGGTTGAAATGGAAGTAAGAGAATTATTAGATGTATATGAATTCCCAGGAGATGATACACCAATCATCAGAGGATCAGCATTAGAAGCGTTAAACAACCCAGAAGGACCATGGGGAGATAAAATCATAGAATTATTCGAAGCAATCGATAGCTATATTCCAGAGCCAATAAGAGATACAGACAAGCCATTCCTTATGCCAATAGAGGACGTATTCTCAATCACAGGTAGAGGAACAGTTGCAACAGGAAGAGTAGAAAGAGGCGTAGTAAAAGTACAAGACGAGGTAGAAATCGTAGGATTAACAGAAGCGCCAAGAAAAGTAGTAGTAACAGGTGTAGAGATGTTTAGAAAACTTCTAGATCAAGCACAAGCAGGAGATAACATTGGAGCACTACTTAGAGGTGTGCAAAGAGAAGATATTCAAAGAGGACAAGTACTAGCTAAAGCTGGAACAATCCATCCACATACAAAATTCAAGTCAGAAGTATACGTATTAAAGAAAGAAGAAGGTGGAAGACATACACCATTCTTTAAAGGATACAGACCACAATTCTATTTCAGAACAACAGACATCACAGGATCAATTGAATTACCAGAAGGTGTAGAAATGTGTATGCCTGGAGATAACATTGCGATGGAAATTGAATTAATTCACCCAGTTGCAATCGAAGAAGGATTAAGATTTGCCATTCGTGAGGGTGGAAGAACAGTTGGAGCAGGTGTTGTTGCGAGTATTATAGAATAGTTTAAAATGTAGCCGAGGGAATTCCCTCGGCTAAAAAATAAAATTTTGATTTTTATACATTATTTTATCAAATCACAAAAAAAAATAAAAGTCAAGACTTGTTTAATGATTCATAATCAAATATACTATAATAGTGTGTTTGTGGGACTGCGATGAAGCGAAAGGTTGCTTAGTCAATGATTTGGGGAATTTTCGCTGAGAATGTCCGTTCAAGAATCGGGCGACAGAATATCAGTAAACTTTAACTTTGAAAAATATTTTAGGAACACCCGGGAGAGTGTACTGAGGTTCTAGTCGTACGTTAAAAATATTACGTGCGATGAAAAGGAGGGAAACACAATGGCAAATAGCAAACAAAAAATCAGAATCAGATTAAAAGCTTTTGATCATAAAATTTTAGATCAATCATCTGAAAAAATCGTTGAAACTGCGAAAAGAACAGGTGCGAATGTATCAGGGCCTGTTCCACTACCGACAGAAAAACAAATCATTACGATTTTAAGAGCTGTTCATAAATACAAAGACTCTAGAGAACAGTTTGAACAAAGAACACATAAGAGGTTGATAGATATTTTAAATCCAACACCTAAGACTGTTGACGCGCTAATGCGCTTAGATTTACCAGCAGGTGTTGATATCGAAATCAAATTATAATGAATGTAACTACTAAGAAGTAGGTTAATATATATATTTGCCTATGCCTCTCTTAGTATGATTACAAAATCAAATGTAATCCGCTGTAAGATTATCAGGAGGTGTAAAAGATGAAAGCAATTCTAGGAAAAAAAATAGGGATGACACAAATCTTTACTGAAGAAGGAGTTGTAATTCCTGTAACAGTTGTAGAAGCTGGTCCAGTTTATGTAACACAAATAAAAACTGTAGACACAGATGGATACAAAGCGATCCAAGTAGGATTTCAAGACAAGAAAGAAAACAAGACAAACAAGCCAGAAAAAGGACACTTTGCAAAAGCAAATGTAAGCGCTAAAAAATTATTAAAAGAATTTATTGTAGAAAACACAGTTGACTATAAAATTGGTCAAGAAATTAAAGCAGACATCTTTGCTGCAGGAAGCAAAATAGATGTTGTAGGAACTTCAAAAGGAAAAGGTACGCAAGGACCAATTAAGAGACATAATCAATCAAGAGGACCTATGGCGCATGGCTCTAAGTATCATAGAGGACCAGGTTCACTTGGTGCAAGTTCATACCCAAGTAGAGTATTCAAAGGAATGAATATGGCTGGAAGAATGGGAAATGAACAAATAACAATTCAAAACCTTGAAGTAGCAAAAGTGGATGCTGAGAAGAATCTTATATTAATTAAAGGAGCAATTCCAGGCCCTAAAGGTGGAGTTGTTACAATAAAAGAAAGTGTTAAGGCTAAGTAAGAATCTAGCTACAGAAAGGAGGAAGTAAAATGCCAAAGGTTGATTTAATAAATGTTTCAGGTCAACAAGTGGGTGAGATTGAATTAAGCGAAAATATCTTCGGAGCTGAAATAAATGTAAGTGTATTACATGAAGTTGTTAAAAACTATTTAGCAAATCAAAGACAAGGGACACAATCTGCTAAAACAAGAGCAGATGTGAGAGGTGGCGGTAAAAAGCCATGGAAACAAAAAGGAACAGGTAGGGCTCGTCAAGGAACTACTAGAGCACCACATTGGGTTGGTGGTGGCGTAGCATTCGCACCAAAACCAAGAAGTTATAGATATGCATTACCAAAGAAAGTAAAGAGACTTGCTATGAAGTGTGCTTTAAGTGCAAAGGTACAAGAAAATGGATTTGTTGTTTTAGATGAGTTAAATATGACTGCATACAAGACAAAAGATATGGTGAATATTTTAAATAACTTAAATGTAGAGAAAAAAGCACTAATTGTTCTTGATGAGAAAAATGAGTGTATCATAAAATCTGCAAGTAATATTCCGGGAGTAACAACTACGCTTGTTAGTACATTAAATGTTTATGATATTTTAAATCATGACAAATTTATTGTAACGAAAGACGCGGTACACAAGATAGAGGAGGTGTACGCATAATGATGACAGCTTACGACATCGTAAAGAAGCCATTAATCAGCGAAAGAAGTATGGATGCTATGGCAGACAAAAAATATACTTTTATCGTGGATATGAGAGCGAATAAATTAGAAGTTAAAAAAGCAGTAGAAGAAATTTTTGGTGTAAAAGTAGAAAAAGTGAATACAATACGTATGCGTGGTAAATATAAAAGAATGGGAAAAAATATCGGAAAAAGACCTGATAGAAAAAAAGCAATTGTTAAATTAACAGCTGATAGTAAAGAAATTGAGTTTTTTGAAGGTCTGTAAGCATAAGTAAAAGTGAAAGAAGGAGGGAAATGCCATGGGAATTAAGAAGTTCAACCCAACTTCTCCAGCACTAAGACAAATGACGGTTTCGACATTTGAAGAAATTACAAAAAAAGAGCCAGAAAAGTCATTGCTATTACCAATAAAGAAAAATGCTGGAAGAAATGCACAAGGTAAGATCACAGTTCGTCATAGAGGCGGTGGTCAAAAAAGAAAATATAGAATCATTGATTTTAAAAGAAATAAAGATAATGTCCCAGCAAAAGTAACTGCTATAGAGTATGATCCGAATAGATCAGCAAATATTGCACTATTAACTTATGCAGATGGTGAAAAAACATATATTATTGCGCCAAACAAATTAAATGTAGGAGATACTGTTGTATCTGGACCAGAAGCAGATATCAAAGTAGGAAATGCACTTCCGCTTAAAAATATCCCAGTAGGTACAATTATCCACAATGTGGAATTGAAACCTGGAAAAGGCGCTCAATTAGTTAGATCAGCAGGGAATTCCGCTCAGCTAATGGCAAAAGAAGAAAAATATGCACAAGTAAGACTACCATCCGGTGAAGTGAGACTTGTACTTATTAACTGTAAAGCAACAATTGGCCAAGTAGGAAACTTAGATCATGAAAATATTACAATTGGTAAAGCTGGACGTAAGCGCCATATGGGTATTAGACCAACTGTAAGAGGTTCTGTAATGAATCCTAATGATCATCCACATGGTGGTGGAGAAGGTAGAGCACCAGTTGGAAGACCTTCACCAATGACGCCTTGGGGTAAACCAGCTATTGGCTACAAAACAAGAAAGAAAAATAAGGCATCAGATAAATACATCGTTAAGAGAAGAAAGCAGAAGTAGTAGAGGAAACGAGGTCATGGAAAAAAGACCTTGGCCTCATAGTCCTCAGGTTGCGTAGATAAAGTTACTGAAGGGAGGATAATCAGATATGAGCAGATCATTGAAGAAGGGCCCTTTTATTGAGCCTAAGCTTTTACAAAGAGTAGAAGAAATGAATAACAAAGATGAGAAAAAAGTATTAAAAACATGGTCAAGAGCATCCACAATATTTCCACAAATGATTGGACATACAATCGCTGTACATGATGGAAAAAAACATGTTCCTGTTTATGTAACAGAAGATATGGTTGGACATAAGTTAGGTGAATTTGCACCTACAAGAACTTATAGAGGCCATGCAGATAACGATAAATCATCAAAAGTTAAAAGATAGATACGGGAGGAGGTTGCCAAGGTGGAAGCCAGAGCGATTGCAAAACATGTACACATATCTCCAAGAAAATTAAAACCCATCAACGATATGGTTAGAGGAATGAATGCTGATGAAGCATTAGCTATATTGGAATTTACGCCAAGAGCTGGTGCGGTCGCACTTTCAAAAGTTATTAAATCAGCAAAAGCAAATGCTGAGAATAATCATGAAATGGATACGGATAAATTATATGTTGCTGAAGTATATGCGAATCAAGCTCCTACAATGAAGAGATGGAGAGCAGCTTCAATGGGTCGTGGTGTGAAAATACTAAAAAGAACGAGTCATATAGGTGTTGTATTAAAAGAGAGATAAAAAGAAGGAGGGATCAGTAGTGGGTCAAAAAGTAAATCCACACGGCTTAAGAGTTGGAGTAATTAAAGACTGGGACTCCAAGTGGTATGCAAATAAAGCAAATTTTGCAGACCTTCTAATAGAGGATAACAAGATCCGTAAGTATGTAAAAAATAAACTTTACACTTCTGGAATTGCAAGAACTGTTATAGAAAGAGCTGCAAACAATAAAGTTAAAGTAAATATATTTACAGCAAAGCCTGGCATGGTTATTGGTAGAGCTGGTGCAGGTGTTGAGGAGCTAAGAACAGAACTTGAAAAGTTAACACAAAAAAGCGTAATTGTAAATGTTAACGAAGTGAAAAGAGCGGAAAAAGAAGCACAATTAGTTGCCGAAAATGTTGCGTTTTCACTAGAGAGAAGGGTATCATTCAGAAGAGCGATGAAACAAGGCATTCAAAGAACAATGAAAGCCGGTGTTGAAGGCATCAAGATCATGACATCTGGAAGACTTGGTGGCGCTGAAATGGCAAGAAATGAGAAATATAGTGAAGGAAATGTACCTCTTCACACATTAAGAGCGGATATCGATTATGGTTTTGCTGAAGCAAATACTACTTATGGAAAAGTCGGCGTAAAAGTTTGGATCAATAAAGGAGAAATCCTGCCAGAAACAAGTGAAGCCGTAAAGGAAATGAGAAGAGCAAACAGAGCAAAAGAAGAATTCAAACCTAAAAAAGAAAAAAAAGCATATCAACAAAGAAGAGATAACAGATCATATCAAGATAGAGACTAGTCTTTTGCGGAGGGAAGGAGGAAACAGACTATGTTAATGCCTAAAAGAGTGAAGCGTCGTAGAGTTCATAGAGGTAGAATGAAGGGTACAGCACAAAGAGGCAATAAAATAACTTATGGAGAGTATGGAATAATGGCTCTTGAGCCAGCATGGATTACTTCCAATCAAATAGAAGCTGCCAGAATCGCTATGACAAGATATATAAAAAGAGGGGGAAAAGTTTGGATTAAAATATTCCCTCATAAGCCAGTAACACAAAAACCTGCTGAAACACGTATGGGTGCTGGTAAAGGTTCACCAGAATACTGGGTAGCTGTAGTAAAACCAGGTAGAGTAATGTTTGAATTAGCAGGTGTACCAGAAGATATAGCTAGAGAAGCTATGAGACTTGCAATTAACAAACTACCTATCAAATGTAAGTTTGTAACACGTCAAGATACAGAAAAGGGTGGTGAAGCGAATGAAAGCTAATAAGCTTCATGATATGACCGTACAAGAATTAAACAGTAAACTAATGGAACTTAAAAGTGAACTTTTTAATTTAAGATTTCAATTGGCTACAGGTCAACTTGAAAACCCAATGAAAGTAAAAAGTGTACGAAAAGATATTGCACGCACAAAAACCATCCTTAGAGAAAAAGAATTAAAGAAAAATGCATAAATAAGGATAAGGAAGGAGGACTTTACTCGTGGAAAGAGCAAGTAGAAAGTCTAGAGTAGGACGTGTAGTGAGTGACAAGATGGAGAAGACTATTGTAGTTGCAGTAGCTGATTTTGTACGTCACCCGCTATATGGAAAAGCAGTAAAAAGAACAACGAAATTTAAAGCTCATGATGAAAATAATGAGTGTAGAATTGGTGATAGAGTAAGAATTATGGAAACTAGACCATTAAGTAAAGATAAAAGATGGAGATTAGTAAACATCATGGAAAGAGCGAAGTAATTGTATAACTGGAGGGAGGTATTACTATGATTCAACAGGAATCACGTCTAAAAGTTGCCGACAATTCAGGAGCGAAAGAATTGCTATGTATTCGTGTACTAGGTGGTTCAAAGCGTAGATATGCAAATATTGGCGATGTAATTGTTTGTGCAGTTAAAAATGCAACACCAGGCGGTGTTGTTAAAAAAGGGCAAGTTATTAAGGCAGTAGTAGTAAGAAGCAAGCACGGCGCTAGACGTGCTGATGGAAGCTATATAAAATTTGATGAAAATGCTGCAGTTGTTATAAAAGAGGATAAAACACCTGTAGGAACTCGTATTTTCGGACCCGTTGCAAGAGAATTAAGAGAAAGAGATTTCATGAAAATCGTTTCCCTTGCACCAGAAGTACTATAGCTTGAGGAGGTGTAATGAATGCACGTTAAAAAAGGTGATATAGTAGTTGTAATATCTGGAAAAGATAAAGGAAAAAAAGGCAAAGTATTACAAGCGATGCCTAAAAAAGATAAAGTAATTGTTGAAGGTGTAAATATGCTTACAAAGCATCAGAAACCAACGGCAAAAGTACAACAAGGTGGTATTGTTCATCAAGAAGGTCCAATTCATGTTTCAAATGTAATGCTTTGGGATGCAAAAGCGAAAGCACCTACAAGAGTAGGTTACAAGGTATTAGAAAACGGCAAAAATATTAGAGTATCCAAAAAGACCGGAGAAACAATAGAATAATACTCAGGCTTGAAGGGAGGTTAAATCGGTGACAGCTAGATTAAAGGATAAATATAACAATGAAGTCGCGAAAGCGTTAATGGAAAAGTTCGGATATAAAAGTGTAATGGAGATCCCTAAAGTAGAAAAAGTGGTTTTAAATATGGGCCTAGGAGATGCAAAAGATAATGCAAAACTTTTAGAAGTAGCTGTAGGAGAATTGGCTACAATAACTGGACAAAAGCCTATCATTACAAGAGCAAAAAAATCTGTTGCGAACTTTAAAGTTCGTGAAGGTATGCCGGTTGGCTCAAAGGTAACGCTAAGAGGCAAAAAAATGAATGAATTTTTAGATAGATTGTTTAGTATCGCACTACCAAGGGTGAGGGACTTTAAAGGTTTAAACCCTAATTCATTTGATGGTAGAGGAAACTATGCATTAGGAATTAAGGAGCAATTAATATTCCCTGAAATCGAGTATGATAAAGTTGAGAAAATTAGAGGAATGGATATAATAGTTGTAACAACGGCTAAAACAGATGAAGAAGCACGCGAGCTGTTAAAACTATTAGGAATGCCATTTGCTAGATAAGGAGGGAAAGTAGTGGCTAAAAAATCTCTTAAAGTGAAACAATCAAGAACACAAAAATATTCAACAAGAGAATACAATAGATGTCGAATTTGCGGAAGACCACATGCTTATTTAAGAAAATTTGGTATATGTCGTATTTGTTTTAGAGAATTAGCATATAAAGGTGAAATACCAGGAGTTAGAAAAGCAAGCTGGTAGAAATATAGGGAAGGAGGTACTTATACCATGACGATGACAGATCCAATTGCAGATATGCTTACGCGCATAAGAAATGCAAATGTAGTGAAACATGAGAACGTAGATATTCCTGCGTCAAACATGAAGAAATCAATTGCTGAAATTCTTCTAAAAGAAGGATTTATTAAAGGATATGATGTGATTGAAGACGGAAAGCAAGGAATCATAAGAGTCCAAATGAAGTACGGACAAAATAAAGAAAGAGTTGTTAGTGGTCTTAAAAAAATATCAAAACCCGGATTAAAGGTTTACGTAAAGAGCGACGAAATACCAAAGGTATTAGGTGGCCTAGGAATAGCTATTCTTTCAACTTCTAACGGCATTGTCACAGATAAGGATGCTAGAAAGTTAGGAACTGGAGGAGAAGTTATCTGCTACGTTTGGTAATAGATAATCTTAAGGTATAGGAGGTGCAGCTATGTCAAGGATAGGTAAATTGCCAATCACGATTCCAGATGGTGTAGAAGTCAAGATTGATGAAAAAAATCTTGTTACAGTGAAAGGCGCAAAAGGACAATTAGAACAAGAAATCAATAAAGATATGAAAATTACGATAGAAGAGAATGTACTGATCGTGGAAAGACCTACCAATAATAAAATTCATAGATCTTTACATGGATTAAGTCGTACTTTAATTGACAATATGGTTACAGGTGTGACAAAAGGATATGAGAAAAAGTTGCAAATTAATGGAGTTGGTTACCGTGCCGCAAAACAGGGGAACAAACTTGCTTTATCGCTAGGTTTCTCACATCCAGTTGAAATGGTAGATCCAGAAGGTATTGCAACAGAAGTTCCTAGCCCAAATGAGATCCTTGTAAAGGGAATCAATAAACAATTAGTTGGAAACTATGCTGCAAAAATCAGATCTTGGAGAGAGCCTGAACCATATAAAGGTAAAGGAATCAAATACGAAAATGAAGTAATTCGTCGTAAGGAAGGTAAGACAGGTAAATAGTAGGAAAGGAGTGAAATGAAGTGATCAATAAGGAAAGCAAAAATAAGAAGCGACAAACTAGACATCTAAGAATCCGTAAAAAAGTGTCTGGAACTCCTACACGCCCAAGATTGAGTATATATAGAAGCTTAAGCAATATGTACGCACAAGTTATTGATGATGTAACAGGTGTAACATTAGCTGCTGCATCAACTTTAGATAAAGAAATAAAAGATAAAGCAAACAACTGTGGTAACAAAGAAGCTGCTAAATTAGTAGGAGAACTTGTTGCAAAGAGAGCTTTAGAAAAAGGGTTAGATAATGTTGTATTTGATAGAGGCGGATATATTTATCATGGAAGAATCAAAGAACTAGCAGAAGGTGCAAGAGAAGCGGGTCTGAAATTCTAGCAGAAGGAGGGAAATGAATGAAACGTCAACTTATTGATGCGAGCAAACTAGATTTAAAAGAAAATGTTATTAACATAAGCCGTGTAACAAAAGTTGTAAAAGGTGGTAGAACTTTTAGATTTAGTGCAACGGTTGTAGTTGGAGACGAAAACGGATATGTTGGAGTTGGATCTGGTAAAGCTCAGGAAATTCCTGATGCAATCAGAAAAGGAATTGAAGATGCTAAAAAGAAATTGATCTTCGTTCCAAGAGTAGGAACAACGACACCACATAAAATCCAGGGTCATTTTGGAGCTGGAAAGGTATTAATCATGCCAGCTACTGAAGGTACAGGAGTTATTGCAGGTGGACCTGTTCGTGCGGTTTTAGAACTTGCAGGAATTAAAGATGTAAGAGCAAAATCATTAGGAACAAACAATTCAAGAAATATGGTGAATGCTACAATAGAAGGCCTTAAAAATTTAAAAACTGTTGAATCCGTTGCAAAACTTAGAGGTAAAACAGTAGAAGAACTATTAGGTTAGAGGGGGGAAAGACCTTGGCTAATAAGTTACAAATAACTTTGATAAAAAGTACAATTGGGTCCAAGCCTCAACATGTAAAAACAATTGAAGCGCTAGGATTAAAGAAAATTAGACAAACAGTGGAAAAAATTGATAATCCTCAAATGAGAGGCATGATTCAAAAAGTAAACCACTTAGTAGAAGTAAAAGAAATATAGCTGAAGGAGGTGTAACCATGAAGCTACATGAGTTAAGACCAGCTGAAGGATCAACAAAGAACAGAAAAAGACTTGGAAGAGGTACTGCTACTGGTCAAGGTAAAACGGGTGGTCGTGGACAAGACGGACAAAAATCACGTAGCGGTGGTAGTATAAAACCTGGATTTGAAGGTGGTCAAATGCCTCTATACAGAAGACTACCTAAGAGAGGTTTTACAAATATATTCAAGAAACAATGGACAATTATTAATGTAGATACATTAAATAAATTCGATGAAGGCACTGTTATAACTCCAGAATTACTTTTAGAAGAAGGTATAATCAAAAAAGTAGTTGATGGTGTAAAAGTGTTAGGAGATGGACAACTCCAAAAGAAAATAACTGTACAGGCGCATAAATTCAGCCAGTCAGCTGTAGAGAAAATTGAAGCTGCTGGAGGAAAGATAGAGGTGATTTAACGTGCTATCTACCCTAAAGAATGCTTGGAAAATTCCTGATTTGAGAAAGAAAATTCTATATACTTTTATGATGTTGGTGATCTTTAGATTAGGATCAACGATTCCTGTTCCAGGAATAAACCCAAATATATTAAAACAATTATTTGAACAAGGTGAAAATGGAATATTTGGTTTGTTTGATTTATTCTCAGGAGGAGCATTTGCGAAGTTTACAATATTTGCTCTAAGTATTACACCATACATCACAGCTTCTATCATTATGCAGCTTTTGACAATTGCAATTCCTAGCCTAGAGGCAATGGCCCGTGAAGGCGAAGAAGGCAGAAAGAAGATCGCACAATATACAAGATATGGAACTGTTATATTAGCTTTAATTCAAGCTATTGGTGTAAGCGTAGGTTTATTCAAGCAAGCGCTTATATCACAAGATATTTGGCCAGTAACTGTTGTCGTACTTACACTAACAGCAGGAACGGCTTTTCTAATGTGGTTAGGAGAGCAAATTACTGAAAATGGAATCGGAAATGGTATTTCTTTACTGATTTTTACAGGAATTATTTCTAGAGTTCCTTTAGGGTTTGCTCAAACATATAAGCTATGGAAAAACGATAATATTTCTATCATTTCTTTATTTGTGTTTGCTGTAGTAGCAGTGATTGTTATAGCTGGTGTAGTAGCAATTCAACAAGGTACAAGAAAAATTCCTGTGCAGTATGCAAAACGTGTTGTTGGGAGAAAAATGTATGGTGGACATAGTACACATATACCACTAAAAGTGAATCAAGCAGGAGTAATTCCTGTAATCTTTGCGATTTCACTGCTTCAATTCCCATTAACATTGACATATTTTTTCCAAGGGGGAGGATTGTCAAGCTTTGTACAGAAATATTTATCACCAGGAGGAAGTCCTGGAATTTGGATTTACTCAATTTTGGATATGCTTTTAATTATATTCTTTACTTATTTCTACACAGCAGTTACATTTAATCCAGTAGAAGTAGCAGACAATATGAAAAAGAATGGTGGATTTATTCCAGGGATTCGTCCAGGAAAACCAACTTCAGAGTATTTAGGTAAGGTATTAAATAGAATTACTTTAGCAGGGGCTGTATTCCTTGCACTTATTGCAGTAATGCCTACACTTATACTACAATTTACAAGTCTTCAATTAAGATTTGGAGGAACGTCCTTACTGATTGTAGTAGGTGTTTCGTTAGAGACGATGAAGCAAATAGAAGCGCAAATGATGATGAGACATTATCAAGGCTTCTTAAAATAGATAAGATATCATGGGGGAATGTTTCCCCATGAATACTTTCATTAAAATCTGGGAGATGGTATTAATGAGATTAATTCTTTTAGGACCTCCAGGGGCAGGAAAAGGAACACAAGCTTCAGGGATTATCGAAAAATTTGATATACCTCATATATCAACAGGAGATATCTTTAGAAAAAACATTAAAGAAGGAACAAATCTAGGAAAAAAAGCAAAAGAATATATGGATCAAGGGCTTTTAGTTCCAGATGAATTGGTTGTAGCGATTGTAGAAGATCGATTACAACAAGAAGATTGCAAGAAAGGTTTCTTACTTGATGGTTTTCCAAGAACAGTCATTCAAGCAGAACAATTAGATAAAGTACTTGACAATATGAACGTAGCTTTAGATAAAGTAATCAATATAGATGTAGACAAAAGCATATTAGTAGAAAGAGCTGTTGGAAGAAGAATTTGTAAGAGCTGTGGGGCAACATTCCATATCCAATTCAATCCTCCTAAAGAGGCTGGAGTATGCGATAAGTGTGGAGAAGCATTATATCAGAGAGCAGATGATAATGAAGAAACAGTTTCTAAGAGAATAGAAGTATATCTTAATGAAACACAACCACTCATCGAGTATTATAAGAATAAGGGAATGATTGCTACAATCGATGGACAACAGGAAATAGACAAAGTATTTAAAGATGTTTTATCTTCTTTGGGAGCGGAGTAAAATGATTATCTTAAAATCAAGTAAAGAAATTGAATGCATGAAAGAAGCAGGCAAAATTGTAGCTTGTACACATGAAGTAGTACGTGAGGCCATAAAACCCGGTATTACAACAAAAGAACTAGATGAAATCGCAGAAAAAGAAATAAAAAAATATGGAGCAATACCATCATTTAAGGGTTATCAAGGTTTTCCTGCAAGTATTTGTGCTTCAATCAATGAAGAAGTCGTTCACGGAATACCTGGATTAAAAATATTAAAAGATGGCGATATTATAAGTGTAGATATTGGAGCACTTTATAAAGGTTATAATGGCGATTCTGCAAAAACCCATCCCGTAGGAAAAGTTACTGAAGATGCTTTAAAACTTATTGAAGTAACAAAGGAAAGCTTCTACGAAGGATTAAAATTTTGTAGGGTTGACAATCGACTATCTGATGTTTCTCATGCAGTACAAAAGTATGTAGAGGATCATGGATATTCAGTTGTTCGAGATTTTGTAGGACACGGAATAGGGAGAGATATGCATGAAGATCCACAGATACCTAATTTTGGTCCTCCTGGAAAGGGTCCAAGATTACAAGCTGGAATGTGCTTAGCAATAGAGCCGATGGTTAACATGGGAACCTATAATGTAAAAGTACTACAAAATAATTGGACTGTTGTAACCCTAGACAAAAAATGGTCAGCTCACTATGAACACAGCATTGCCATCACAAAAGATGATCCGATTATTTTAACAAGTCTTTAGTCAGGCAAAGAGGTGGAAAACGTGGATACGACGCAAGATATTTCAGTGGGTCAAATTGTTAAATCAAAGGCTGGAAGAGATAAGGATCGATTGTTTGTCGTTTTAGATATTATAGATGATCAATATGTGCTTGTTTCTGATGGAGACCTAAGAAAAATCGATAAAGCAAAGAAAAAAAAGATGAAGCATTTAGCAAAATATAATATAATTAGTGAAGAAGTGAAAAAAAGAATAGATAATCATGAAAAGATAAGTAATTTGTTTTTGAGGCGTGAACTGGAAAAACTGGGTGTTAGCTAACCTAGGAATGGGAGGTTATATTTCCTAATGGCAAAAAACGATGTTATAGAGGTTCAAGGTACAGTTGTTGAAGCTCTGCCTAATGCCATGTTTAAAGTTGAGTTAGAAAACGGACATCAAATACTAGCACATATTTCTGGTAAGCTTAGAATGAACTTCATCAGGATTTTGCCTGGTGATACCGTTACAATTGAATTGTCACCTTATGATCTAACAAGAGGAAGAATTACTTGGAGAGGCAAAGGCAAGTGATTAAGGAGGGATAACAGTGAAAGTTAGGGCATCCGTTAAACCAATATGTGAAAAGTGCAAGATAATCAAAAGAAAAGGCAAGGTTATGGTTATCTGTGAAAACCCTAAGCATAAACAAAAGCAAGGTTAATTAGAAGGGTTTTCAAAATAGCTAGTATTTTTTCATATAATTTCAAATGATTGTATGTTTTAGATATTGGTATATAAGTGCGCGGCTGCATTTCATTCAAAAATTTGATGGAATATCTTATATCTAAATATATATTAAATTTTTTGAGAGATGTTTTGTAGGAGTAAAGATTCAGGAGGTGTAAAAAAATGGCAAGAATCGCAGGTATTGACTTACCAAGAGAAAAAAGGGTAGAGATCGGTTTGACATATATCTATGGTATAGGTAGAAAATTATCAAATCGTATCATCGCAAAAGCAGAAATAAACCCGGATACAAGAGTAAGAGATCTTACTGAAGATGAAGTAGGTAAGCTAAGACAAATTATAGATGAAGAATACCGTATTGAAGGAGATCTTCGTAGAGAAATTTCTATGAACATTAAAAGACTAAAAGAGATAGGTTGTTATAGAGGGATTCGTCATAGAAAAGGCCTTCCAGTGAGAGGTCAAAAAACGAAGACAAATGCAAGAACTCGAAAAGGACCTAAGCGGTTAGTTGGACGTAAGAAAAAGAAATAGTTAAAGGAGGGAAAATGACATGGTAGCCAAAAAGGCAGATAAAAGAGGTCGCAAGAAAAGACGCGAGCGTAAAAATATTGAACGTGGTCAAGCACATATTCAGTCAACTTTTAATAATACAATCGTAACCCTTACTGACTTACAAGGAAATGCACTATCATGGGCTAGTGCCGGTGGATTAGGATTTAGAGGTTCAAGAAAATCTACACCTTTTGCAGCACAAATGGCAGCAGAAGCTGCATCAAAATCTGCTATGGAGCATGGATTAAAAACTGTAGAAGTTTATGTTAAGGGACCTGGATCAGGAAGAGAAGCTGCCATCAGAGCGCTTCAAACAGCAGGACTAGAAATAAACTTAATTAAGGATGTTACACCAGTACCACATAATGGATGTAGACCACCAAAACGTAGAAGAGTTTAATTAGGATTAGGAGGTGTAGGAATCATGGCAAGATATACGGGGCCATCTTGTAGACTTTGTCGTAGAGAAGGACAAAAGTTATACTTAAAAGGCGAAAGATGTTATTCAGATAAATGTGCAGTGAGTAAAAGAGCTTATGCACCAGGACAACATGGGCAAGGAAGAAAGAAAATATCTAACTATGGTTTACAGCTTAGAGAAAAGCAAAAAGCAAAGAGATTCTATGGCTTACTAGAAAGTCAATTTAGATCATATTTTGAAAAAGCTGAAAAACAAGCAGGGATTACTGGTGAAAATTTACTTAGAATCCTTGAAACAAGACTTGATAATGTAGTATATAGAATGGGATTTGGATCATCTAGAAAAGAAGCAAGACAATTAGTAACACACGGACACTTCACAGTAAATGGTAAAAAAGTGGATATACCATCATTTATTGTTTCTGTTGGAGATGTAATTAAAGTAAAAGAAAAAAGTGTTAGCTCAGCTAAGTTCAAAGAAATGACACAAGCAGCTACAAATGTACCAAATTGGGTAGTTGTAAGTTCTGAAAACTTAGAGGGAAAAGTAGTGTCACTTCCAACTAGAGAAGATATCGACATTCCAATAGCTGAACATTTAATTGTCGAGTTATATTCAAGATAATAAAGATTAGAATCAGTTACCCTCATAATGTATAGATAAAAAATTATAAGGAGGGTTAAAAATATGATTGAAATAGAAAAGCCCAAAATAGATTGTATAGAGTTAAGTGATGATAATACCTATGGGAAATTTGTTGTTGAACCTCTAGAAAGAGGCTACGGCATTACATTAGGAAATAGTTTGCGGAGAATATTACTTTCATCTTTGCCAGGCGTTGCGGTTACATCTGTAAAAATAGATGGTGTACTTCATGAATTTGCAACAGTTCCTGGAGTAAAAGAAGATGTTACAGAAATTATTCTAAACCTTAAAGAATTATCTGCAAATCTTTATTCTGATGAACCAAAGGCTGTTAGAATTGAAGCTCAAGGACCAGGAGAAGTTACTGCAGGGGATATTATTGCTGATGCAGACGTAGAAATATTAAATTCTGATCTGCATATCGCAACACTTGAAGATGATGCAAAACTTGTAATGGAAATATTCCTTTCTAAGGGTAGAGGATATGTTCCAGCGGAGAATAATAAAACACCAGGAATGCCTATAGGGATGCTACCTGTTGATTCTATATATACTCCTGTCACAAAAGTTAGTTATCATGTTGAAAATACAAGAGTTGGTCAAGTTACTGATTATGACAAGTTAACGCTTGAAATATGGACGGATGGTAGTATAAAACCAGATGAAGGTGCTTCTTTAGGCGCAAAGATTATGAATGATCATTTAAGATTATTCATCGACTTAACTGACCACGTAGAAAATGTTGAAATTATGGTAGAAAAAGAAGAAGACAAAAAAGAAAAAGTAATGGAAATGACAATAGAAGAACTTGAACTTTCTGTTAGATCCTATAACTGCTTAAAAAGAGCTGGAATTAATACAGTAGAAGAGCTTACTGATAAAGCAGAAGAAGATATGATGAAAGTGAGAAACCTAGGTAAAAAATCCCTTGAAGAAGTACAGCAAAAACTGGAAGAACTTGGTTTAGGCTTAAAACCTAGTGAAGAATAGTATAGGTTAGGAGGGAAAGACATGGCAGGACATCGTAAATTAGGTCGTCCAACAGGGCACAGAAAACTGATGCTAAGAAATCTTACAACAAGCTTATTAAAAGAAGGCCGAATTAATACTACTGAAACAAGAGCAAAAGAGACACGCAAACTTGCGGAAAAGATGATCACTCTTGGAAAAAGAGGAGATTTACATGCAAGACGTCAAGCACTTTCTTTTGTACTAGATGAAACAGTAGTAAAAAAAGTATTTGATGAATTAGCACCAAAGTATCAAGAGAGAAATGGTGGATATACAAGAATATTAAAGATGGGTCCTCGTAGAGGGGATGCAGCTGAAATGGTTATTATTGAATTAGTATAGTGTTTTAAGGGATTAAGTGGATAGCTTAGTCCCTTTTATTTTATTTACTAAGAAACGATAGATTTTTTAGAATGTGAATCACTGAAGGATGAAATAGGTTTTAAGAAATTTGATTGGGAAAATAAGGATATTTATAACGTGATGTGAATTTTTATAAATAATTCTTGACTTAATCTTCATTATGATTTATTATAAGTATAATCAATATTTGAAATTCTTTGATCAGGAGTAGTAACCAGAATATTTAATTTTCAGCGAGTCGGAGATAGTGGGAGTCCGGTAAAGAGATATCTGATGAATGGACCTGGGAGAAGCGAGGTGAAATCTTTGAAAGTAGCCGAAGTCGGGGGTTTCCCGTTATAGAAACAAGATATCGAGAGCAATCTCTGTATCTATAGAGTGAGACGGCTTGATGTTGTCTAAGTTGGGTGGTACCGCGAAATATAGCTTTTCGTCCCTTGTTATAGGGATGAAAGGCTTTTTTTATTTTCAATAAGAAAATAATTTAAAAATAATAAGCAAGATTAGGGAAGTTATTTTAATTATTCCAAAGGCGGTGATTAGCATGTTGTGAAATATAGATGAAGATGATGGGAACTGGATGAATATAAAAACAACAAAAAAGGGAGATGTTTTCAATGAATTTAAGAAAAAATATTATTACAGCATTATTAATCGCAATCGGGTTTATTTTGCGTCAAATTGTACCAGGTGTAATTGGTGGGATGAAGTTTGATTTAATGTTATCTGTTATATTTGTGTGCATTTTGATTAATCAAGAGTTCAAAAATGTAATGCTAACAGCTTTACTAGGAGGGGTTATTACTGCTATGACAACGACTTTTCCAGGGGGGCAGTTGCCTAATATGATCGATAAATTTATTACTTGCATTATTGTATTTATGATGATTAAAATGTTAGGGAAATATAAAAACAATTTACTATGCGTAGGGTTAATAGCCTTTGTAGGAACGTTAATCAGTGGAAGTATATTTTTGATTTCTGCAAGCTTTATAGTAGGACTACCAGCTGCATTTAGTGTATTATTTATTGGTGTAGTAGTACCTACCGCTTTTACAAATATCTTTGCTACTATTTTTATTTATAAGGCTGTTAGTCTTTCAATCAAGGCAACAGGATTAAAATTTGTTTAAGCTTGATATTAACAATAGATAAAACAACTTGATTATATGGAGTGTGTCTTTACAAAATAAAAACAAGCTATTGGTATTCTACTAAATAAAAGGTATAATAGATAGGAATAATATATGGGTAAGGTGATTGAATGGAAAAAATGATAGAGATCATTGATTTAGTTTATGAATATAGAAAAAATGAAGAAGAAAAAGTAAAAGCATTAAATGAGGTATCTTTAAATGTAAAGAAGGGTGAGTTTTTAGCTGTCATTGGGCATAATGGTTCTGGAAAATCAACAATGGCAAAGCACATGAATGCCTTACTCCTTCCAAGCGGAGGAAAAGTTTATGTTCATGGATTAGATACATTAGATGAATCAAGTCTATGGAATATAAGACAAAGTGCAGGGATGGTATTTCAAAATCCAGATAACCAGATTGTTGCTACTATTGTAGAAGAAGATGTTGCTTTTGGACTTGAAAATTTAGGTGTTGATCCCAAAGAAATTCGTAAAAGAGTAAAAGAAGCTTTAGAAGCTGTAGGGATGATAGAATTTAGTAAAAAAGGACCCCATCTATTGTCTGGTGGACAAAAGCAAAGGATTGCAATTGCAGGCGTTATTGCAATGAAGCCAGAATGCATCATTTTAGATGAACCCACTGCCATGTTAGATCCAGTAGGAAGAAAAGAAGTTATGGATACAGTAAAGAAGCTTAATAAAGAAGAAGGTATTACGATTGTCCACATTACGCATTTTATGGATGAGGCAGTAGATGCAGATCGTGTTGTAGTCATGGAGGAAGGAAACGTTGTATTAGAAGGAAAGCCTAAAGAAGTATTCTCTCAGGTAGAAGTTCTAAAAGATCTAGGACTTGATGTACCACAGGTAACGGAGCTTGCATACAGGCTGAGAAAAGAAGGAATAAATATTAAAGAAGATATACTAACAGTAGATGAGATGGTGAAGTGTTTATGTCAATAATAATTGAAAATCTAACACATATATATAATTTTGGGAATCCTTTTGAAACAAAAGCTTTAAATGATATAAACTTGAATATTGAAAAAGGTGAATTTATAGGATTAATTGGACATACGGGTTCTGGAAAATCTACATTGATTCAACATCTAAATGGTTTACTTAAGCCTTCGTCAGGAAAAATCATTATTAATGGATTTGATATTACGAAAAAGGGTGTATCTTTGCGAGAAATACGTCAGAAAGTTGGATTGGTATTTCAGTATCCAGAGCATCAATTATTTGAAGAAACTGTATACAAAGATGTAGCTTTTGGTCCACTGAATTTAGGATTAGAAGAAGAAGAGGTTCATATAAGGGTAAAGGAAGCCATAGAGCTTGTAGGACTAAAGTTTGAAGAAGTAAAGGAACGATCTCCTTTTGAACTGAGTGGTGGTCAAAGGCGAAGAGTTGCGATAGCTGGAGTGGTTGCAATGAAGCCTGAAGTACTGATTTTGGATGAGCCAACAGCGGGACTTGATCCTAGGGCAAGAGATGAAATACTCAGTCAAATCAAAGCACTCCACCAAAAATACAATATAACGATTATACTTGTTTCACATAGTATGGAGGATATTGCAAAGTTGGTAGATCGAATTATTGTTATGCATAAGGGAAATGTAGCGTTAACAGGCAAACCAAGCGAAGTTTTTCGTAATGTAGCACTTTTAGAAAGTATTGGCTTAGGGGTGCCACAGATTACGTACCTCATGAAAATGCTTCATAAACTAGGAAAACCTGTGCGTGAAGATATATTTACTATTGAGGATGCTAAAAAAGAAATATTAAAATTAATGAGGAGAAACTAAAATGTTAAGGGATATAACAATAGGACAGTATTACCCAGCTGCGTCTGCTATACACAGATTAGACCCAAGAGTGAAAATCCTTTCTACTTTTGTTTATATGATTGCTCTGTTCGTTGTAAAAAATTTTGTGGACTATACGTATATACTTGTTTTTCTAGGAGCTTCCATTTTTTTATCAAAGGTACCTTTTAGTTATATGATTAAAGGACTTAAGCCTTTATTCTTAATCATTACCCTTACTTTTGGGATAAATATTTTTATGACTAAAGGGGAAGTCCTTTATCAATTAGGACCTCTTGATATTACTAAGGAAGGAATAAGTCAAGCTGTTTTTATGGCGACAAGGCTTATCCTTTTGATTATTGGTACATCCCTTTTGACATTGACAACATCGCCGATCAATCTTACAGATGGCATTGAAAAGCTTTTAAACCCGTTTAAAAAAGTAGGTGTGCCAGCGCATGAATTGGCAATGATGATGACTATTGCGCTAAGATTTATTCCTACGTTATTAGAAGAGACGGATAAAATCATGAAGGCACAAATGGCAAGAGGCGCGGATTTTGAGAGTGGAAATATTTTGAAGAGAGCGAAAAGCTTGGTACCATTACTTGTACCTCTCTTTATAAGCGCATTTAGAAGAGCAGATGAATTAGCTATGGCAATGGAAGCGAGATGTTATAGAGGGGGAGAAAACCGAACAAGGATGAGGGAACTATCACTCCATACGAGAGATTTTATCGCCTTTATAGTGACAATATTTGTGTTAGTAGCTGTACTTGTAAATCGTTTTGCATAGAAAAAGGAATTGTATAAGGGTGAGCGTATGAAAAATGTAAAATTAATAATAGAATATGATGGAACGAATTTTAGTGGTTGGCAGATGCAGCCAAATGCTAGAACCGTGCAGGAAGAGATTGAGAAAGGGCTAAAGAAAATCATAAAAAAAGAGGTTAAGATTAACGGTTCGGGAAGAACTGATGCAGGAGTGCATGCTTTAGGACAAGTGGCGAATTTTAAAGAAACATTTAGTATACCCATACAGAAAATTCCATTAGCCCTTAATGCAATGATTCCTGAGGATATATCTATCAAAGAAGCGATAGAGGTTCCTGAAAACTTTCATGCAAGATATCATGCTAAAGGTAAAAGGTACATTTATAAAATCTATAATGGACAGTTACGAAGTGCATTGCTTAAAAATCATGCGTATTTTACATCATATACGCTAAATGTAGAAAAAATGAAGAAAGCTACAGCGTATTTTATAGGAGAGCATGATTTTAAAGCATTTATGGCATCTAGAACCAGCATAAAGAACACAGTAAGAACTATACAGGATATAAGATTATATGAACAAGAAGAATTATTGATACTAGACATTAAAGGAAATGGTTTTTTATATAATATGGTGCGCATTATGACAGGGACGTTGGTTGATATAGGAAGAGGCAGAATTGATGAAAAAGATTTGCCGAATATTATAAAATCATGCAGCAGAGAAAGCGCAGGGCATACAGCACCACCACAAGGATTATATCTAGCAGAAGTTTATTATTAACTTGGATTATTCCTTGACACACACGGCAACATGTATTATAATTACTTGGTAATGTGCATATTAAAGAATCCACTAGCCCCGGGTTTTTTAAATATAGATACTCGCTAAATTTTTTTAAAGTAGTGTTAGGAGGGAAATACATGAAATCATTTATTGCTAAGCCACAAGAAGTAGAAAGAAAGTGGTATGTAGTAGATGCTGAGGGGAAAACATTAGGTCGTTTAGCTTCTCAAGTTGCATCTATTTTAAGAGGGAAAAACAAACCAATATATACACCACACGTTGATACAGGAGACCATGTAATTATCATTAATGCAGAAAAAATCCAAGTAACAGGAAAGAAAATGGATCAAAAACTGTATAGACATCATACAGGTTATGTAGGTAACCTAAAAGAGGTAACATATAAGCAAATGTTACAAAAACATCCAGAAAGAATTATTGAATTTGCTGTAAAAGGCATGCTTCCAAAGAACAGCCTAGGAAGAGCAATGTTCAAAAAATTAAAAGTTAATGTTGGCGCTGAGCACAAGCATGAAGCTCAAAAACCAGAAGTTTTAGATATATAAGTTCTGAGGAAAGGAGGAAATATAATGGCGAAAGTACAATATTACGGAACAGGTAGAAGAAAGACTTCTATCGCTAGAGTTAGATTAGTTCCTGGTGAAGGAAAAATCACAATCAATGGAAGAGATATAGATGCATACCTTGATTATGAAACATTGAAGAGAGACGTTAAAATGCCTCTTGTACTTACTGAAACTGAGGGTAAATTCGATGTTATCGCAAAAGTACACGGTGGAGGATTCACAGGACAAGCTGGAGCATTAAGACATGGAATCTCAAGAGCATTACTGAAAGCTGAAGGAGAACTTAGACCAATCCTAAAAAAAGCAGGTTTCTTAACAAGAGACCCAAGAATGAAAGAAAGAAAGAAATACGGATTGAAAAAAGCAAGACGTGCGCCACAATTCTCTAAGAGATAATTCTGTATATACGTATAAGAATAAAACACTACTTAGTTTAAAACTAAGTAGTGTTTCTTTTAATCTATAGATACAAACAGTTTAAATCTCTAGATAAACTTTATAAATTCCATGTATAGATTCTGAGTAACTACGGGGATGAAATATTTTAACATCAAATTTTTCTGTTGGGTATCTATAAGAGAGGCGTTACTTATGGATCTTTTAAAATAGATAGCCAAAATGGATATAATTATATATAATGTAGCTATTAGAAAAAATAGAGGTGACTTAGATGAAGGAATGGATTAATAAAAGAAACCTAGGACATTATGTGAAAACACTTATTGTTATTATATTATCTATTATATTTTATAAATTTATGGATAATATGAATGGTTTGTATGCTTCAATTTCTGTAAAAATGGAAACAATCATCAATGTGATCAAACCGTTTATGGTGGCGATAATGATTGCATATATATTAAATCCGATTGTAAGATGGTTTGAATTGGAGTTGTTAAGCAGAGTTTTAAAGCGTAATGGGAAAAATAAATACAATAGACTGATTAGTACAACGCTTATATTTGTTATATTTATATTGATTATTGTATTAACTACTGCTTTAGTGTTACCAAGAATCGCTGTAAGTATTAAAGATTTAACAAGTGCACTACCAACATTTATTGATGAAAATGAAAGTAATATTATTGCTTGGATTGATGATTTATATACCAATGATGTATATAATATTGAAAGTGAATTGCAAAAAAATATTAATAATTTATTTCATAAAGGAAGCGAAATATTTAAGGCAGGCTTAACAAATGTACTTCTTAGTATTATTGCTGCTACTTCAAAGACATTAAATATACTTTTATCTCTAGTGGTTTCCTTTTACATATTGATCGATAAGGATAAACTGTTAAAAAGTGCAGAAAGATTGTTAAGAGCATTATTTAATGATGAAAAAGTAAATAGTTTTAAAAAGTTCTGCAAAGAAGCAGACAATACCTTTGTAAAGTTTGTTATAGGTAAATCTATTGATTCGTTTATTGTTGGTTTGATTGCTTTAGTAGGATTATATTTGATGAAAAGTCCATATCCATTGTTAATTGGAATTATGGTAATGGTTTTGAATATGATTCCTTATTTTGGACCTTTTATTGGTGCAATTATTGGATTTGTTTTTGTAGCTTTTGTTAGCATGACAAAAGCATTGTGGGTACTGTTTTTTCTTATTCTATTGCAGCAATTTGATGGATTATATTTGGGACCTAAAATATTGGGAGATAAAATGGGGGTTAGCCCACTTTGGATTATATTCTCCATTGTAGTAGGCGGAAGTCTGTTTGGTGTAATCGGTATGTTTTTAGGTGTACCGGCGATATCTGTAATATTAGTAGCCGTTAAAAGATTTGTCGATAAAAGATTGGCAGAAAAAAATGAAATAAAATGCAAGAAATAAAACAAATACAATTGTGTTTGTTTTATTTTTGTATAGCTCGTTTCAAAAGAAAAAAGCCATAAAGGCTTTTTAAGATAAGGATTTCATATAAGCTACAATCAGTTCATCAAGTTGTTGGCTATAGCGGATAATTTCATGCCTTTGTAAGTTATAATGGTTGATACTGAGTAGGTCGCATAATTTTACATTTGCCTCGTCAATTTTTTTCTTTAGTTCATTTCTTGACATGTTTCTTCCCCCTTTCAAAAAATGACAAAAAACTCAAAAACACTCTTGTTTTTACAAGAGATTATGTCTAATGAAGTGATATTATGACAAAAATGTAATAAAATGTAAAACTGTTTAAAGTTATTATATAATAATATCGGAGAAAAAACAAGAGAAATAAAAAAAGGTTCTTTAAAATTTAAAAAAAGTATAAAATGAATAATAGAATATATAATTTAAAAGGAGGAAAATAAATGGAAAAATATACAGAGTTTAAGCAGATTAGTTTACCAAAATTAAATAATTTACAACCAAGACTAGAATCTACATGTTTAAAACTGATGGAAGAAGCAGGAGAATTGGCACAGGCTATAGGAAAATTTAGAGGGATGAATGGTGAAAAAGTAGATTTAAAAGAACAAGAAGTAATAGAGCTAATCAGCAAAGAGTTACTTGATGTAGCACAAGTTGCTGTATCGATGATGTTTGTATTGGAAGAAGAATATGCAATTAATATAAAAGAAAAGGTAGATGATCACATAGAAAAATTAGTAAAAAAAGGATATATCAAATTAGAAGAATAACAGAAAATGGTGGGTATAAGGAGAAAAAATGAAAAAATACGTATCAGTGTTAATACTTTTAATACTAACCTTAACATATGGTGCATGTGGAAATAAAGAAATAAAAGGCGAAGTGAAAATTTTTATCAAAAACCAAGAAAACTTTACAAAAGAAAAAGATATAGAGAAGTATATGGATACTATTTCAAAAGAACAAGAAGAGTATGTGGCAGAGAAGAAAAGTTGGATTAGAGATATAAAGAATAATAATATTGAGGATTATACGCTCACAATAGAGAAGCTAAAGATATTAGATGTATCTAAAGTATATGTAAAGATTAAGCAAAGTTATAGATATAAAGAGGAAAAATATAATATAGTGTATCCTTTATTATTGGTAAAGGAAAAAGGGCGTTGGAAGGATGGAGATCTAAATTTTGAAGAAATGAACACAACACATTTCAAAATAAAATATCTTAAGAAATCTAAAAAGTATGCAAAAAGAATTGAAAAGGTATGTGAAACGGCATATAATAATATCACAAATCGCTATGGAGAATCTATCAATGATTGTACAGTTATAAAACTGTATGAAGATGAGGAAAGATTAAGACAATCAGTAAAGTTATCTTTTGCTTGGAAATTTGCTGGATGGTATGAGTATCCAGAATCTATTAAAACAACCAAATATGAAGAGGAAGAAACCTATAGAAAAATTTTAGAACATGAGTTAATGCATAAATTCACTATAAGTAAATCAAACAATAATATGCCGTATTGGTTTACAGAGGGATTGGCTGTTTATTTTGCAAATTTCCAAAATGAATCCAAAGAATATAGTAAAAAATCAACTTACTTAAGGACATATAAGGGTCTGATAATGAATATTCAAGAGATAGAAAAAGCAAATCTTGAAAAAATGAAAGATCCTAAGAAAATTGCTAATTATTACGATAATGCTGGCATGATCGTAAAATTTATGGTAGAACAGTATGGGATACAAAAAGTGAAAGAAATTGTAGAAATATTAGGAGAATTCTCTTACAAAGAAGGTACGGGCGCTGAGGTAGATGAACAAGCCATAAAAAGATTTCATTGGATTTTGCCAAAAGTCATAGGGATTAATATAGAAGCGTTAAATAAGGAATGGGAAAAATACTTATATGAAACAGAGTGAAAACTCTGTTTTTTTCATATATTTTTTTAATACTGAATAAGATGAAATGATGAGGTATTTGAAAAAAATAAAAAGTTAAAAAAGAGACGTATATTTTGCGCAATGTAAGGAGATAGGTTTCAGGAGTCGTAGGATATAAAAGTAAAAATATTATGGATATTGAAGAAATAAAGAAGGAGAGATGTAAAATGAGAATATTTATTGTGAAAAAAAAGTGGTTATATTGCGTCATTTTTTTTATGATTTTCGCAGTTGTTGGCATTTTTTGTGTACATAAGGTATTAGAAGTTTCAAAACTTAAAACTTTAGATAAGGTAATTATAATAGATGCAGGACATGGGGGAATCGATGGAGGCACAGTAGGAGAAAACGGGAGTATTGAGAGTCATGTAAATCTTGAGATTGCATTAAAATTAAGAGAATTATTAGAACAAGAGGGTGCGATTGTATTACTAACAAGAGAGGATAATGTAGGACTATATTCTGATACAGGTACTATAAGAAACAAAAAAAATGAGGATTTAAAAAATAGAAAGAAGCTAAGAGAAGAAAGCAATGGAGATATATTTATAAGTATTCATATGAATAGTTTCCAGGAGACAAAATACTATGGGGCTCAAACCTTTTATCCAAAGAATTCTGATGAAAGCAAAAGATTAGCAGAAAGGATACAAGAAGAATTAATTAGAGTACTTGATAATGATAATAAAAGGGTAGCAAAAGAAAAGAGTGATATATACTTGTTAAAAACTTGTTCAATTCCTACAGTACTCGTTGAATGTGGTTTTTTATCTAATCCTATGGAAGAAAAATTGTTTCAAGATCCTAAATACCAAGAAAAGGTAGCTTGGAGTATGTATATTGGTATTTTAAGATATTTTCAAGAGAAGAATAAGATTTAAACAAGGATGGAGAGTGGATAACACAGTTTGTGGGTAAAATGTGCATAAAGTTTTCTTGGAATTTTAAAGATAAGTAAAATCAACAGATATAGAAACAGACAGTTATCCACATAGTTATCCATATGTTTCATTTTTTCATTATAAAAATATGTGGACAAGCAGGCAAGGAGCATGCAAGAAGTGTAGATTTAGCTTGTAAAGAAAAAAGATTTATTCACATAATTTATCCACATTCACATAAAAGGTGGATAATATTTTTACAAAGCTTCTATTGTAATAGAAAGAGATACTCTTTGCATATAATGAAATAGCAAGGAGGGGATGATTTGAAAAAAAGAATAATGTGGATTATCATATGCATTTTATTTATAACCATATTATTGTGTATAGACAAGGTTATATAAGTTAGAAGTGCACCTTAAAAGTCTTTAAAAAAGACTTTTTTTCCTTTTTTGAGACAGCAATTTTATAAATAAATAAAAAATATCAATGCTTGATACATTTTTAACAAGATAGTATACTGAAAGTAGTATAGAGGAATATGAAAATAAAATATAATGGATGAATAAATAAGGCAGATATTTTATAAAAGATTATAGAATGATTTGAAAAGTGAGATACAAAAATTTTAGAATGGAGTGGTAGGTATGACAATAATTCATGTATGTATAGGAAGTGCTTGTCATCTGAAAGGTGCATACAATGTAATTCATGGGTTGCAAAAAATTGTAGAGGATAGAAAACTAGAGGATCAAATAATAATTAAAGCCAATTTCTGCCTTGGAGAATGTACAAAGGCGGTGTCTGTAAGGGTAAATGATAACCCGATTCTTTCCGTAGATGAAAAAAATGTAGAAACATTTTTTGAAGAATATGTTCTTGGGAGGGTATAAAATTGAGCATATTAAGCTTTTCACAAGCAAATTGTAAAAACTGCTATAAATGTTTAAGAGCATGTCCTGTAAAGGCCATAAAAATCAAGAATGAACAAGCCGAAATTGTGGAAGATTTATGCATTGGTTGTGGACAATGCTTGATTGTTTGTCCTCAAAATGCGCGAAAAATTAAAAGTGATCTTTTAGAGATAAAGCATGCAATAAAAGAGAAAAAGAGAGTGATTGCAAGTATTGCGCCTTCATTTGCGGGGGCTTTCTCTATGACGGATGAAGGACAAATTGTATCCGCTTTAAAAAAAATAGGATTTGAAATTGTTGAAGAAACAGCCATTGGGGCAGAAATTGTTGCAGATTTGTATGAGGATTATGTGAAAAGCAGTAAATATGAAAATTTAATTACTACGAGTTGTCCTTCGGCCAACTATTGGGTGGAGAAATATTTTCCATCTCTGATTCCATACCTAATGCCTATTGTTTCGCCTATGATTGCACATGGGAAAATACTAAAAAACGAATATGGTATGGATAGCTATGTAGTATTTATTGGTCCTTGTACAGCCAAAAAAATAGAATCCATGAATTTTCAACATAAGGGGATCATTGATGGCGTATTGACTTTTGAAGAATTAACCAAATGGTTTGAAGAAGAAAATATGATCCTAACGGAACTAAAACCGCAGCAATTGGACAGAAAAGCTTCTAGTAGAGGAAGGGGATTTCCAATAGAAGGTGGCGTTATCGATAGCTTTATGGATCAACCGAAAAATTATGAAACCATTAAAGTTGATGGCATGGAACAGTGTATGAAAATTTTTCAGTCGATGGAAAATGGAAATATAAAAAATATTTGTGCAGAAGTGAATATGTGTAGAGGAAGCTGTGTGGGTGGACCGGGAATGCCTAAAAATGAAAACGATTTTTATAAAATCATGAAAAAAACAAAAGATTATGTAAAAAATAAAGAAGATGCTTCCATAGAAAAGAGCTTTCAAGTTAAAGATGAAATACATTTTTCAAAAAAGTTTTTTGATAGAGATTTAAAAAAGAAAAAAGCCAATGAAGAAGAAATTGTGTCTATTTTAAAAAAAATTGGTAAATATGAAGCATCAGATGAATTGAATTGTGGGGGATGCGGCTACAATACATGTCGTGAAAAGGCGCAAGCTGTTTTTGATGGTATGGCAGAATTAAATATGTGTCTTCCATTTATGAGAAGCAAAGCAGAACGTCTAACAAATGTAATCTTCGAAAATACGCCCAATATTATTATACTCATCGATGAAGAAATGCGCGTAAAAGAGTTTAATCCAACAGCCGAAAAGATTTTCAATATAAAAGCGGAAGAAATAAAAAACAAACCTATATCCGTTATATTAGATGATCGTTTATTTTTAAAAGTGAAGGAAGAAAAAAAAGATTTTATGGGACAAAAGGTTGCCTGTCCCCAATATGATGTGGTATTATTACAAAGTATTTTATACCTTGAGAAACAAAATGTGCTATTAGCGATTATGACCAATACGACATCAGAAGAAAAACATAAAAAAGAATTGGTTAGAGTAAAAGAAAAAACCATAGATGCAGCCCAAAAGGTTATTGAAAAACAAATGCGTGTAGCCCAAGAAATCGCAAGTTTATTAGGAGAAACAACAGCAGAGACAAAAATAATTTTAACAAAATTAAAACAAATAGCATTAGAAGAGAATGGTGATGAGCAATGACCTATTTTACAGATGTTGCATTTGATAGCATTAATAAATATGGAGAAGAACTTTGTGGGGATAAAGTAGAAGTGATAAAAACAGAGGACAGTATGATTATCGTATTAGCAGATGGACTTGGAAGTGGGGTAAAAGCAAATATATTGGCAACCTTAACCTCTAAAATAGCTGGGACTATGTTGATGGAAGGAGCCAGCATAGATGAGACAGTAGATACGATTGTAAATACATTGCCTGTATGTAATGTTAGAAAAATAGCTTATTCTACATTTACGATTTTGAAAATAAATGAAGATGGTAGCGTATATACGGTTGAATATGATAATCCACCCCTTATTTTCATTCGAGGAAATAGATATTATGATGTAGAAAAAAGAAGTAGTACCATGATCAATGGAAGACCTATTAAAGAAAGTAATTTTAGATTAGAGCCTGGAGATACATTGACAGTTGTGAGTGACGGTGTTATCCATGCTGGGGTAGGTGCTGTACTAAACTTGGGTTGGCAATGGGAAAATGTAAAAGATCATTTAACCCATGTAGCAGGAAAAGAAAAATGTGCAAAAAATGTTACGAAGAATTTAATTGAAGTATGTAAAAACTTATATGCCGATAAACCAGGGGATGATACGACTGTAGTTACAGTGAAACTACGAAAAGGGGAGGAAGTTGACATGTTCACGGGTCCTCCTAAAGATTCAGAAACTGATCCATGGGTTATCAAAAAGTTTATGGAAGGGGAAGGAAAGAAGGTTGTTTGCGGAGGAACTGCTGCAAATATTGTATCACGAGAGTTAAAGGAAGAAATAATTGTAAATATGGATTTTTATGATGGGGATGTCCCACCTACTGCAAACGTAAAAGGAATTGATCTTGTTACAGAAGGGGTATTGACTTTGTGCAAGGTTGTAGAAAAAATAAAACAATATATTGATGATTTAGAAATCAATACTGCATATAAGCAAGGGGACAAAGATGGCGCTTCAAAGCTTGTAAAGATGCTGATAGAAGATTGTACCCATCTAAATCTTTGGGTTGGAAAAGCGGTAAATCCTGCACACCAAAACACGGATTTCCCAATTGATTTAACGATAAAACTGAAAGTAGTAGATGAATTAATCGCATTAATGAAAAAACTAGGCAAACAAGTGAAAGTGACATATGTATAGCGAGGAGTGTAGACATGAGGAAATTTGAGAGTAAGGTACAGTTAATAAAGTATGAGGTATTAAGAGAAGTATCTAGATTTGCCATGGAAGGAACATTGATGGACAAGTATGATCAAATATCTAGAATGATCGAGCCTGGTCCAAAATCAAGAAGTAGATGCTGTATTTATAAAGGAAGAGCAATTGTTGAAGAGCGCGTAAAGCTAGCAATGGGAGGAGACAAGGAAAACCCCAATATTATAGAAGTTATAGAGACTGCTTGCGATGAGTGTCCAATTAATCGTTTTACCATTACAGAAGCATGTAGGGGATGTCTTGCCCATAGATGTTCAGAAGCTTGTCCTGTTGATGCCATTTTCCATGTTGGCCAGAGAGCTTATATCAATCAAGAGAAATGTATTGAATGTGGAAGATGTAGAGATGCATGTCAATATAATGCTGTTTCTGATGTATTAAGACCCTGTAGGGGAGCTTGTCCTACAAAGGCTATATCTATTGATGAAAATAAGAAGATTGTTATTGATAATGAAAAATGTATACAATGTGGTGTATGTATAGTAAAATGTCCATTTGGTGCTATAATGGATAAATCGTTTATTGTAGAAACGATAGATCTATTAAAAAAATCAAAGGAAGAAAAAAATCTTCATTTATATGCAGTGATTGCGCCAGCCGTTGCCAGCCAGTTTAAAGATGTAAAAATCGGTCAAGTGATTACAGCAATAAAAAAATTAGGATTTCATGATGTAGTAGAAGCAGCACTTGGAGCAGACATGGTAGCCCTTCATGAAACCCATGAGTTTGCAGAAACAATAGAAGATAAAAAGATCATGACCAGTTCATGTTGTCCTGCTTTTGTGTCTTATATAGAGAAGTGTTATCCTGAGTTTAGCAAGAATATTTCTACTTCTGTATCGCCTATGATTGCTATTTCTAGATTGATCAAAAAGATGGATCATAAAGCGAAAGTAATATTTATAGGACCCTGTACAGCAAAAAAAGCAGAGGTTAATCAAGCAGATGTGAAGGGAAGTACAGAATATGTCTTAACGTTTGAAGAATTATGTGCAATGATTGATGCTGCTGATATTGAAATCGAGAAATGTGAAGAAGATGTCTTAAACAATGCTTCCTTCTTTGGAAGAATCTTTGCACGTTCTGGAGGACTAACAGAATCTATTAAGCATATAATTGAAGAAGAAAATATTCAAGTGGAGTTCACACCGGTTACTTGTGATGGAATCGCAGAATGTGATAAAGCTTTAAAAATTGCTAAAGTAGGAAGATTACAAGGAAACTTCATTGAAGGAATGGCATGTACTGGTGGGTGTATTGGAGGCGCAGCGTCCCTTCATCATGGACCAAAGGATCGAAAAGATATAGATAAGTATGGAGAATTAGCGATTGAGAAAGGTGTTAAAGATGCCCTTAGGGTATTTAAGGTAGATGAAATTGATTTACATAGAGACTTTAAAAAACTTTAGAAAAATAAAGCGTAAACCACCTATTATAGATAGGTGGCTTTTTTGGATAGAAAAAAGAATTATAACAAATAATAGTAGATATTATAGAATGGATGAAAAGAGAGGATACTTATGTTTAAGATATTGAAAGACAAAGTCCTAGGAAAGAATGACATAAAAATATTAGGGCATTCTCAAGATATAAAATTAACAAAATCTCTTGAAAAAAATATAGAACTATTTAAAAAGATTTTTAATCCCAATGAAACGATTATTTTTAGAAAGATTGAAAGTAGACAGTGGAAGGATTTGAAATGTTGCATGATTTTTGTTGATGGAATGGTTGATAAAACGAATATTCATGAAAATATGATCTTGCCAATTATGAATAGCAGTAACCTGCAAAAAAATTTAAAGGAAAATATTTTAGATATATTGGTCAATAAAATTATCAATGCTTCAGATGTGAAAAAACAAAAAAATGTCAATGGATTAATAACAGCAATATTATCTGGGAATACAGTGGTTTTGGTTGAAGGCGTTAATGAAGCTTTAACAATAGACACAAAAAAATGGGAACAAAGAGGGATTACAGAACCTGTAGCAGAGCAAGTAGTTAGAGGACCAAGAGAAGCTTTTACAGAAACGATCATGTTAAATTTAACCCTAATAAGGAGAAAAATATTAAGTCCAGATTTAAAGTTCCAATTTAAAGAGATAGGGGCTAGAACGCAAACAAAGGTCTGTGTATGTTATATAGAAGGATTAGCAAATAAAAAAATTATTAAAGAGGTAAACAAAAGATTAGACGATATCGAGATTGATGCAATACTTGAATCAGGATATATAGAAGAATTAATAAAAGATGCGCCTTTGTCTCCATTTGCTACCATTGGCAATACAGAAAGACCAGATATTGTTGCGGCAAATCTACTTGAGGGAAGGATTGCAATTGTTGTAGATGGGACACCATTTGTTTTAACCCTTCCCTATTTGTTTATTGAATACTTTCAATCGAATGAGGATTATTATAACAATTTCATCTATTCTTCAATTAGTCGGTTACTAAGAATTTTTTCGTTTTTTTTAACAACCAGTGTACCTGCGGTTTACGTTGCCCTTGTAACCTTTCATCAAGAAATGATACCAACACCTCTTATATTAAGTATTTCAGCAGCAAGGGAAGGGGTTCCATTTCCTACAATTGTAGAGGCTTTACTGATGTTTTTGGCATTTGAAATCATAAGAGAAGGTGGGGTAAGATTACCAGCACCTATTGGTTCTACAATCGGCTTTGTGGGTGCGATCATTCTAGGGCAGGCTGCTGTAGAAGCAAGATTTGTAAGTTCACCTATTGTAATTGTAACTGCTTTAGCAGGAATCACAATGTTTTTAACTCCCAAAATGATCGGTCCAGTCATTATTATGCGATTCATATTTTTATTACTTTCAGCATTTTTAGGGTTATATGGTTATATATTTGGGGTAATTGGTTTATTCATACATCTAATGGCGATAAGAAGCTTTGGAATACCCTATATGATAAACATTGGAGATCTAAAAATGCAGGATATAAAAGATACAGCAATAAGAGCACCATGGTGGTATATGTATTATCGTCCAAAACTTATTGGCGCCAAAGATCCTGTTCGAAAGAAAAACGCTAAAATTCCTGAAAAGAGGTAAAGAGATGAAAAAAATAATATTTATTTTTTTTATAGTATTTGGTACAACGCTTATTTCTGGATGTTGGAACTATGGTGAAATTAATGATGCGGCAATCGCAGTAGGCGCAGCAGTAGATTATGATAAACAAAGAGATAAGATATTATTAACAGCTGAGATTGCTTACCCTATGATAGAACATGGAGAAACAAAAATAAAATCTGAAATGGTTAAAAGTGAAGGGAAAAATTTATTTGAAGCAATTAGAAATGCCATCCAAGTAACAGGGAAAAAATTGTCTTGGGCCCATGCAAAGGTCATTATTATTAGTGAAGAAGTAGCAAAAAATAAAGATGTACTTATTGGTATTATTGATTTTATAAAAAGAGATGCAGAATATAGAGAGAACATATCGCTGATCCTTTCTAAAGAAAAAACAGCTAGTGAAATATTAAAAACGGATACACTGATACAGGATATTGTTTCTTTTCAGTTGGAAGATATTTTTGAAAATGAGAGTGGAGTAGGAAAATATCATGTTATTTCACTGTGGAAATTTGTAGATGATTTGGCTACAGAAGGGATTTCTCCTACGCTTCCAACGGTGAGAGTGAGTGATTTCAGAGACAAAAAAATTGCTGAAATGTATGGAACAGGTATATTTAAAGGGGTAAAAAAAGTAGGATGGTTAAATGGAGATGAGACAAAATCTTTTCTATTTATTATTGATGAAATAAAGGGGGGGGTTATTACTGTAACACAAGAAACACCAGAAAAACCTGTGAAAATAGCATTAGAAATATTTAAGAACAAGACAAAGAGCAAGCCTATATATGAAAATGGTGAGATTACTATAAAAATTAATACGAAAACAATTGTGAATATAAATGAACTAGAGAATCATATCGATTTTACCAATGAAGAAGGAAGTCGTTTAGTAAAGAAAAAAGCTGAAAAAGATATTGAAAATAAAATAAAAGGAGTGATCAAGAAAGTACAAAAAGAGTATGATAGTGATATTTTTGGATTTGGGAGCATGGTTGAACGAGAATACCCTGAATTATGGAAAAAAATAAAAGACAATTGGGATCAGGTTTTTAAAGATTTAAAGATAGAAGTAAAAGCAGAGGTAGATATTAGAGGAAGTGCACTGCGATCAAAATCAATTAAGGTGGGCGATTAAATGATAGTGGTTTTAATCATATTGGGTTATATAGTCATTGGGATTATTGAAATTGTGCCATTAGTAAAAAAGAATCAAAAAAGAGAATTAATGCTTTATAGTATTTTGTTCGGAGTAGCATTTGTTATAAGTGTATTGCTTGGTTTAGGGGTGAAAATTCCAAGTCCTGCAAAACCTATCGAAAAAGTAGTGAGAATGGTAATTGGAAAATAATTAGAACAAAGAAGGCGGGATGATGAAAAAAAATAAAATAATTCTCTTTATGATATGTATAAATTTATTTTCGCTGTCGGGATGTTGGAACTACAGAGAGATGAATGAGACCAGATTGGTTACAGGATTGGCCATAGATTATGATGAAAAAAAGGATGAATATATTACTACCATTGAGATCATTAATCTAAAAGAAGGAAAGATGAAGGGGGAATTATATGAAAGCAGAGGAAAGCTTCCATTTGATGGCATAAGAAATGTTATTATGAAAACAGGAAGAAAATTATATTTTGCGCATGCAAAAGTCATTATTATTAGTGAAGAGATTGCAAAAAGAAAGATAATCTCTGTTCTAGATTATATATACAGAGATGCAGAATTTAGAGAAGATATGGGGATTGTAGTTTCGAAGGAGAAAACAGCAAGAGAAATATTAGAAAAGTATACGGCTAAGGATATAAGCCCTATCATAGGATATCATTTAGAGGATCAAATAAAATCGGAAAAAATTGTTGCTAAATATCATAGTGCACAAATATGGAAATTTATAAAAGATCTATATGCTGAAGGCGTCTCACCAACACTACCTGCTGTAAAAAATATATCAGATCAGAAGAAAACATATCCTGTTTTAGAGGGGCTTGCTGTATTTAAGAGAGATAAATTGGTTGGTTATATAAGTAATATGGAAAGTCAATCTTTTTTATGGATTATTGACCATATACAAGGAGGTCTGATAGAAGTAGACGCAAAGATATCAGAAAAACTCACACCCATAACGCTAGAAATTATCCAAAGTAAAACAAAGATAAAACCAATAGATAACGAAAATGAGCTTATGATGAAAATTGATATTGAGACAGATGTAATCATAGGGAATATTGGAGGAACAGAAGATTTTATTGGTAAGAAAGGAAGAGCGATACTAAAAAAAGATGCGGAAAAACAAATAAAAAAACAAGTAGAAGATACGATTAAGAAAGTACAAAAAGATTATGACAGTGATATTTTTAAATTTAGTAGCAGTATCAAGAAAGAGATGCCAGATTTATGGAAAAAAATAAAACCCAAATGGGATGATATTTTTAAAAGCTTAAAGACAGAAGTGAATGTAGTTGTAAATATTAGAGGAAGTGGATTAAAATCAAAACCAATAAAAGTAGGGCAATGATTTAGGAGGAACAAAAGGTGCATAAAGAGGTTATTTCTGACAGAGAAGGCATATGTTTAGTTATTTTGTTTATATCAGGGAGTACTTTAGCAATGCCAACAGGGGCTGCTGCAGGAAGGGATTTATGGCTAGCAATCCTTTTCGCAATAGTTATTGCCATACCTATTTTGTTAATATATGCAAAGCTTCTATCTCTTTTTCTAGGGAAGGATTTATTTGATATTTTGGAATATGGGTTTGGAAAAATAATAGGGAAGGGGATAGGTATACTTTTTATTTGGTTTGCTTTTCATTTAGGGGTATTGTCCATAAGAAATATTGGCGAATTTCCTGTTACTGTTTCATTACCTGAAACACCGATACCAATATTTACGCTATCTATGATAATGCTTGCTATTTGGATTGTGAAGGAAGGAATAGAAGTATTAGGTAGATGGGCAAATATTTTTGTGCTATTTAATGCACCTATCCCTTCCATGATCATATTGATGCTTATTCCTATAATGGATATAAATAATATTCAGCCAATATTATATGATGGAATAAATCCTCTTTTAAAAGGTACATTTGAAGCTTTTGCTTTTCCATTTGCAGAAACAGTCTTATTTACAATGATAGTATCTTCATTAAAGACAAAAAAATCTTCTTACAATATTTATATAAAGGGACTATTATTAGGAGGCATGCTCATTTTAGGTGTTTCCCTAACTGAAGTTTTAGTATTAGGACCTGACTTATATGGTGCTACCTTCTTTCCAAATCATGTCGTTGCAAGAAAGGTGGATATTGGAGAAACACTACAAAGAATGGAAGTTATTGTAATTCTCGCAACAACGACGGCCTCTTTTCTTAAGATGAGTGTATGTTTGTTGGCTGTTTGCAATGGGATTGCAAAGATATTTAATTTGGATGATTATCGCGGTTTTGTCACACCTATAGGGTTGCTCATGTTTAATTTCGCTATCTTTATCTATAAAAGTATAAATGAAATGACAATGTGGGCTTCTAGTATATGGCCTTATTATGCATTTTTATTTCAAGTAATATTGCCCATTGTTCTCTTTATTGTGGTAATGATAAAAAGAAATAGCGTATCTACTTAAAAAAATAACTTCCCTCGGAATAGGAGTAAGTTATTTTTTATTTTAAAACTATTTTTTACATAAAAAAATTTTGAAAGGAACTGAGTTTTGATATGTTGCAGAAAGGGTTATTATAGATATATTGTTTTATAATGGGGAGACCTAAAAAAGTGATTAAACGATCAAAATCTCTATTTTCAAAAGTATTCAATCGCTTACGAAAATTGTGCAAGGATTGAAGATCTTTCAAAATTGGGGATAGCAATTTATTATAATCCAGATTGTTCGCAATACATTTTCCAGCCATGAGACCACTCTCAATGGCATTCATTGAACCAAAACCCAAGAGACTGTCTAGAAAACCTCCAGCGTTTCCAACAAAATATAGATTGCCTAATTTTAAGGTGTTTACAGATCCAACAGTTTGTTCAATATCTCTTGTCTCCAATATTTTATAGAGCAAATGTTCTGTGTTTAAAAATTTTTTCCAATAGTAATCTAATTCATCATAAGACGTATTGTCAACGATTAAAGTAAGATTTGCTTTATATGCACTATACGGAAGTAGGTAGGCATAGGTATGTTTTGCATAGGTCGTATTGACCCATATTTTTACAACATTGGGTTTGAAATTTCCTACAACTGTTGCAATACGAGTATGTACATTAAGTGTGCTTGTCCAATTATTAAATGTGTTCGCAATTTCGTGATTACCATTTGCACATACAATATGATCAAAATCATTTTGTATATCCCTAATATTTATATATTGATCAAAAGCGATGGGAAGATTCACTTGCTGCATGATTTGATTTTCTAATGAATTTATTTCTCTATTCTTTTTAAAGATATAGCCTAAATTTCCTCGTACGATAGTGTTCTTATTCGGAGAAAGCATCATGATTTTTCTCAATGGATTAAAGGAAGTAATTTTCAAATTATAATTTTTTTCAAAGTAATCCATAGGTGTTTCTAAGTAGGGATGAAACATTCTAAGGGAGAGGACTGTATAGTCTAAAGGATCACCTATAGTGTTCTTTTTTTCAAAGATTGTTGGAGTAATTCCATATTTTTTTAATTCAAAAGCACAAGATAGACCTGATAACCCACTGCCAATGATAGCAACTTTCATCGTTTTTCCATCCTTAAGTTTAATTTTTCGTAAAAATGTTTAAACAGTATAATTAATAGGTATGCAGATAAATACATAAAAAAGGCAATCCATAGATTCATTTTTTCTCCATATATGAATAAATAGCTTGTTTTTAGGGTGATGACTTCGATGATCATATTCATACTGACAAAGAGTATGATTAATAATATATTTTTTTTAATGTTTTTTGAAAGATACTGAGAAAATAGCATTGCCACGATTGGAAAATAAATAAGACTACTGAGGATGGTTACTTCTGGATAGCCTGGATTTTCTAATGGGTATTTCCAAATATGATAGTGTAATCCTAAAATTTCTACCGTATAGTTTTCTATGCTGATAAAAAGAGCTATAGGAATAAGTTCTTTTAATCTTCTTTTATCAAGCAATATGAAAAGCAGAATGATTAAAATGATGATATTTCCATAAAAGAAAATACCTGTCCAAGTCACTTTATTCATGTTACCACCTCTTAAATACGATTTGAGACCATAAAAACAAGAAATAATAGCAGACGATCTCTAAAGTATAATATTTACTAAAATCAAACAAAATATTATAAGAATAATCATTTAGGAGGAGTTGTATGAGAACCCTTTCGCAGGAATATTTATTAGATATAGCATTTAATCTTGCAATAGATCAAGAAGAACTTTTACTTGAAAAATATAGAGATTATGATCATGATCTAGATAACAAGGAATTAAAAACAATGATGAAGGAACTAAAGATAACTTCAAAGGAGCATATTAAATTAATGAAGGATCTTATGATCAAATTAAATATACAAGGGTAGGTGATGGTATGAAGGATGTAGATATATTAAAAGATTTACTACACTATAAAATTTCAAATCAACTATTTTATAATGAAAATTTGATCTATATTACAAATCCTGAAGTAAGACAGCTATTTAGTCAATTTAGAGATGATGAAATGAGAGAAATTGTAAAACTTCAAAAAAGGATTGAAAGACTCAATGCAAAGCCCTATATCATTTCGAGAATATTCCCAATAAAGCCCAGAAAATAGGAGGGATAAAATGGAATGGATAATACTTTGTATTTTAAATTGGGTGGTATTTTTAGTGTTAGCTGACTGGAAGGAATTAAAAATCAATATGTTAGCAGGAATGTTTGCTATAATCATGGCAATTATTACAGATTTTTATAATACAGCGATTCATCATAGATATATGATCCATAATGCGGTGATATCGATTTTAGGAAGTTCTCTTTTTTTCTTAATAGGGCCTGTCTTTGTTATAGGCACATTAATCGCTCAATATCACCCTAAGAAGAGAGGCATGACATTACTAAATGTGTTTGTTATTACAGGACTCTATTCATTAACAGAATATACACTAGTTTATTGTGGGGTGGTGGAATACATAGATTGGGATTATTTTGGTAGTTTAATGGTTAATATTGGTGCTATGACCATTATAAGTTGGTTTTCAATCATAATATTAAATAAAGGGAGAGGTTAAAATGAAGATAATATTCTATACAATCATAATGACTTTTATATCATTATTTATTTATATCTGGTTTAAGGTGTTATACAAATATGGGGGTTGAAAAATTTGAAGGTTGCAATTATTGGAGCAGGATTAAGCGGGCTTAGCTGTGCGCATGAATTAGAAATGAACGGAATAAATCCGACTATATATGAAAAAAATGATTATATTGGAGAAGCCCATCCCCATGTAGGTGGAGATTTAAGGATTGTACATAGACCGATAAAGGACTCTATCACGTACTATAAAAAATTAGGCATTGAGCTAAAGCCATTAAATAAAGTAAATCGTATTGTCCATTATTCTCCAAATAAAAGAACGGTCATTAATGGAGATCTAGGATATTTTTTGAAAAGAGGAAAAGAGCAGGATTCTTGCAAAAATCAAATTTACGCGCAACTTAAAAAAAGTAAAATATTATTTAATCAATTAGCTGATTATGAAAACCTTTCTAAAAAATATGATTATGTGGTCATTGCAAATGGAAACAGTAATTTTACAGAAGAACTAGGATGCTGGCAACAGTGGGTGACTACGCATGTAAGAGGTGCTATTGTATTAGGCGATTTTGATCCAAATGCATTGATTGTTTGGATTAATAAAGACTATTGTAAAAATGGATATGTATATCTTACCCCATTTAATAATAAAAGGGCTTCGTTAATATCCATTACAACAGATGTAAATGAAAAACAAATAGATTGGTTTTGGGAAGCCTTTTTATATACCGAAAACATAAAATATACGATTATAGAGGAATTTAAATTGCAGCATAAAACCGGATATGTATATCCACATAAAACAGAAAATATATACTTTGTAGGAAATGCTGCAGGAAGTATTGATCCATTTTTAGGATTTGGGGTGATGAATAGTATTACAACAGGAATAATGGCTGCGCGTTCCATCCTATATGGAAAAGATTATGAAAAATTAATAAAAGATAGAGTTGTTGCAAACATGCATATGCATGCGTTTCGAAAAGCTTATAATAGGATGTCAAATAAAGATTATGATCTATTAATTACTGCGATTGGACTGCCGGGAATAAAACAATTGTTTTATGATACGGGCTTGAATGTAGTAGAGCATGGAGGAGGGATTTTAGGAATGATGAATAAAATAAAGAAAAATGAAAATACAAAGAATAAAAACACGCTATTAAGAAGGTAGCGTGCTTTTATTTATATCTATGCACGAATTAAATAAAAAGATTCTTACACGATCTGAGGGGATGGAAGTATTTAAAGTTTAATATGAGAATTCTTGATATATACCAAAAATAAATAGCCTATCTATGGATTTTTCTAGAAGATAGATTGATTTAAAAATTTATATATCAAGGTGTAGGGAGTGATGAGTATTTATTTTGTTATGCTTGTTTACTTTCTGCCTATTTTATTTCCAAAATACTTGCTTGGAACTAGCCTAGTAGCATGTGAATTTTTTATGGATAAAGGATAGGATTTAGGATAACAATAGAGAATATGGTAAATATATCAATATTAAATGCAAATGACTTGCATTTACATTTAATATATGTATATAATGTAAATAGAAAAATATGAAAGGAGCATAACTATGCAAAATAGATTAAGAAAAATTGCTTTAATAGGTCTTAGTTTTATCCTATTTTTTGTTTTTGTAGGATGTAGTGAAGAAACTGTAAATATAGATGAAAAATTAAAAGTAGCTGTTTCAATTGTGCCAGAGGAGACTTTTGTAAAGGCTGTTGGAGGAGATCTAGTTGAAGTGGTTACAATGATTCCACCTGGGAATAGCCCTGCAAACTATGCACCCTCTCCAAGAGAAATGCAGATGTTAAGTAAAGCATTACTTTATTTCTCAATCGGAGTACCTACTGAAAAATCAAATATTATACATAAACTAGCAGATATCAATAGGGATATACAATTGGTTGCTTTAGAGGAAGAAGTAGGGAAGGTTTATAAGGCGTGTGAATTTTCAAAAGGGAATAGAGATCCACATATTTGGTTATCTCCAAAGCGTGTGAAGGTAATGATTGAAACCATCCAAAATAAGCTTGCGCAAGTAGATCCTAAAAATAAAGCCATTTATGAAGAAAATGCGAAAAACTATATAGAAAAGCTGGATAAACTAGATAAAGATATTAAAAGTTCTATAAAAGATTTACCGTATAAATCATTTTTAGTGTATCATCCTTCATTTGGATATTTTGCAGAGGATTATGGATTGAAAATGGTATCCATAGAAAAAGAAGGAAAAGAAGCAAACATAGAAGATATCAAAACAATTATAGCGTATGCAAAAAAAGAAAAAATTAAGGTTGTATTTTATCAAGCAGAAATAGATTCAAAACAATCAAATGTGATTGCTGAAGAAATAGGTGGAAAGACAAAAGCGATTGCACCTTTGGCACCAAATTATATTGAAAATCTTGAAAATATGGCAAAAACATTTGCAGATGTACTAAATTGAGGTGTGGTTATGAGAAATGTATTAGAAATAGATGGTGTAAATGTCTCTTATGAAAATGTAGAAGCCCTTTCAAATATAAACTTGAGAGTAAAAGAAAATGATTTTTTAGCGATTATTGGACCAAATGGAGGTGGGAAAAGCACATTATTAAAAACCATCCTTGGATTATTAAAACCTGATTCAGGGGAAATCAAGATATTTGGTCAATCTAACGCTAAAACATTTGGATTGATTGGCTATGTACCGCAATTTAGCAAATTTAATAAAAACTTTCCTATAAGCGTAAAAGATGTGGTAATCATGGGATTTTTGAAAAACAATAATAAAATGTTTGCGAAGCTAAAACCATTAGAAGAAAAGAAAGCCGAAACAATTATGAAAAATCTTAATATTTTTGAATTTAAAGAAAGACAGATCGGACAATTATCTGGGGGACAATTGCAACGTGTTTTGATTGCAAGAGCACTGGCTGTAGGTCCCAAAATACTTTTACTAGATGAACCAACGGCAAGTCTTGATTCAAATGTAAAATCCCAAATTTATCATATATTAAAAGAACTAAATGAAAAAATGACCATTATTATGGTTACCCATGATATGGGTGCGATATCTTCTTATGTAAAAAGTATTGCTTGTCTGAATAGGAAATTATTTTATCATGGTGCGCCAAAATTAACGAAAGATATTTTAAGCCAGGTGTATGGATGCCCTATTGATATGATTGCCCATGGTATTTCTCATAGAGTTTTTCATGAGCATAAGGAGGATCAAAATGCTTGAAGCCATATTTGAATATAAATTTTTACAACATGCTATTTTAAGTGCCATGTTGGCAAGTATTGCATGTGGTATTATGGGAACGATTATTACAGAAAAAAAACTGATCATGATGAGTGGAGGCATTGCTCACACAGCATTTGGTGGAATTGGCATGGGGTATTTTCTTGGCATTGAGCCCATTATAGGCGCACTTGTTTTTTCGATCCTTGCGGCTTTGGGTATTGCAAAAATAAATAAAAAAATAAATACCAGTGCGGATATTTTAGTGGGGATGTTTTGGTCATTTGGTATGGCAATTGGGATTGTTTTCATAGGATTAGCCCCTGGATATCCTCCAGATATATCCTCCTATCTTTTTGGAAATATTTTAACTGTATCAAAATTGGATTTAGGTATTATATCATTTTTAGATATGATCATTGTATTCGTCGTTTTTGCGTATTTTCATCAATTTAAAGCCTATTTATTTGATGAAGAATTTACACAAGTCATAGGGGTTGCGGTACATTTGCTAGAATACACACTCTTTATTTTGATTGCGCTAACGATTGTTATATTAATAAGAGTTGTTGGGATCATATTGATTATTACATTGCTTACAGCGCCTACATCTATTGCAAAGCAATTTACTTATGACTTGAAAAAAATGATGATGATTTCGATCATGATGGGGATTGTATTTTGTTTTGTAGGATTACTTCTTTCTTATGTGATGGAAATTCCTTCAGGGGCTGCAATTATTATTTTCTCTGTTTTATCCTATTTACTCATATCTTTTATAAAATATTTAAGCAAAAATAGTAACAAAGAACTTCCTTTTTAAGAAAAAGGAAGTTCTTTGTTATAACTTTTTAGATATTTGCCAATAATGTAAAAGTGATAGATTTGGCAGGAGGTAAGATATGACAGTAAACGTTGGTATTCCAAGAGCGCTTCTTTATTACGAATATTATCCATTATGGAACGCTTTTTTTGAAAATTTAGGGGCGAAAGTAGTCCTATCAGAAAAAACAAATAAGAAGATTTTTGATGATGGTATAAAAAATACAGTGGATGAAGCGTGTATTCCTATAAAATTGTTTCATGGTCATGTGATGAATATAAAAGATGAGGTAGATTATCTATTTATTCCTAGGATCAAGAGCATTGCAAAAGATGAATATATTTGTCCAAAGTTTTGTGGGCTTCCTGAAATGATCAAGCATGCTATAAAGGATTTGCCTACTATTATTTCTACAGAAATTAACCTTTTTAAATCAACGAAAGGCATAAAAAAGACTGTTTGTGAAGTGGGGAAATATTTTTCTGATGATGAGAAAAATATTTTATCTGCTTATGAAAGAGCCTATTATAAATATAGAAACGATAAAAAAGCTATGCAAAACAAAAGAAATACAGAAAACAATAAAAAGATTATGATCATGGGTCATCCATACCATTTATATGATGTATATCTAAATATGAATACATTGGAGAAATTTGAAGCTAAGGAAGTAGATGTAGTAACACCAGAGATGATAGATATTAAAACTATTAATGAATATGCCAAAAAATTTGAAGGAAATTTATATTGGACTTTTGCGAGAAAATTGATAGGCACTACAATGTATCTAGTAGATAGAAAAAATGTAGATGGGATTATTTATATTTCTACTTTTGGATGTGGGGTAGATTCTGTTGTAGGAGATCTGGTTGAAAAGTATATACGAAGAAAAAGTAATATACCATTTATGCTCTTAACACTAGATGAACATAGTGGAGAAGCAGGAATCAATACAAGAATTGAAGCTTTTATGGATATGGTCAAATGGAGGGATAAATTTGAAAATAACATTCCCGCACATGGGTAATTTATATATTGTATTAAAAGGAGTATTTGAAGAACTAGGGGTAGCGGTTATTCCGCCACCCAAATGTAATAGAAATACTTTAGAAATAGGTACAAAATATTCGCCAGAACTTATTTGTATTCCCTTTAAAATTACTGTAGGGAATTATATAGAAAGTATTGAAAAGGGAGCCGATACACTTTTTATGTGGGGCGGCTGTGATATTTGCAGAATAGGTTTTTACAACATCATTCAAAAGGATATATTAAAAAATTTAGGGTATGATATAAAGCTTGTTACTGTAGAACCTTTCAAAAGCCCTAAAGAAATCCATAAATTTTTGGAGAAGTTATATACATTAACGGGAACAAGAAACTATTTGAAAATATTCGCGGCATTTATAAAGGGAATAAAATTATTAAATGAAGTGGATGCATTTGACCAACTTGTAAATAAAATAAGACCTAGAGCATATAATAAAGGAGAAGTAGACAGAGTATATTATCAATTTGAAGAAACAATCAATAAGGCAAAAGGATATAAAGAAATATCAGAAACTATTAAAAAAAGTAAAAAAGAATTACAAAATATTCACATTGATAAACATAAAGATGTCTTAAAGATAGGAATTGTTGGAGAAATTTATACGGTTGTGGAGCCTTTTATAAATTTAGACATGATTAAAAAATTAGGCAATATGGGTATAGAGGTGCATAGATCTGTGATTGCAAGCGAATTCATAAAAGAACAATTAGATTTTCTTCCCTTTATCCATTCAGATAAAAGTCAAGTACATAAGGCAGCAAGCGACTATTTGAATACAGAAATAGGAGGGCATGCGCGGCACACCATAGGAAATACAGTAAGATTTGGTGAACAGAATTTTGATGGGGTTATCCATCTACTGCCCTTTACATGCATGCCTGAAATTGTAGCCAGTAGTATATTACCTACGATAGAAAAAGAAAAAGACATACCTATATTAAAAATTGTATTAGATGAGATGACAGCCGATGCTGGGTATTTAACGCGTATAGAAGCTTTTGTTGATTTATTAGAAAAGAGAAAAGAGATGAAAATAAGTGTTTAGTGGGAGTATGCTCCCACTAAACACTTATTTTTTATTGATTAATTGTTTTTCACCCATTTCAACAAGTTTCCTTGTCATATTCCCGCCAACATAACCTCCCCAAAATATATTTTCACCAGAGGATAAAGTAACGTTATTATTTGTAAGGTTATTGGGTATCCCTAATTCATTTGCAGTTTCTACTTTCATTTGATGAAGTGCTTTTATTGCATTTGGATCTATTGCATTTTTAATCATATTTGGTTTCACCTCTTTCTATAGCGTTTGTAAGTTTTTGTTTTTAATACACTATAAATTTTGGATAAAAATGGATGTATGGATTGAAGACAATTAATATAAAATCAATAAAGTAGAATTGACTTTAAGACAAAATGGAGATAGGATAAAGCATAGTATGGGAAAAATGAAATTTTAAAATCATTATTTTAAATATAAGTACGTCTATTAAAGAAATTAGGTTTATTTTATTTATTATAGTATAATTTACAGGGTGTAAGTTTATGAAAAATACAAAAAATAGCTTTAATAATACTTTTAATACGACGAAGAAAGGTAACGAATTATGAAAAAATGTATAGTATGTTTTATTGTATTAATGAGTATTTTATTACCTTCTCAAAGTTTTGCAATCAATGAAAATATAAATAACCTTATTTATATTGTTGTAAATGATGAGTTGATATCTTTTCAAGATACGTATCCTGTAGTTAGAAAAGGAATCACATATGTTCCCATCAGTGTATTAGCAAATCATTTAAATATTACTACAAAATGGGATGAAAAAAATAATAGTGTATTCCTTATAAAAGGTGATAAAGAAATTATATTAGATCTTTCTGTAAAAGCATTATTTACAAATGAGGGTCAGATTATTACAGATTGCATTTTTTTAGAGAACGATCGAAGCATGGCGCCGTATAAATTTATTGCAAATTATTTTGATTATGAGGTAAGCTATATTGATAAAGGACCCATTGCAAGGGCGAAGAACAATCAATTATCTGTAAAAGATGAAGATTTGTTTTCGTTATTACAAAACAAAATCATGAAAGAAAAAGAAAGGGTTTTAGCTGAAATTAACAAAAAAAAAGAAGAAGCTATAAGGAAAAGACTAGAATTAAGAAAAAATGGAAAGATTGCATACCTTACATTTGATGATGGACCAACAAAATATACAGGTGAAATACTAGATATTTTAGATGAATATGATTGTAAAGCTACATTTTTTATGTTGTCAGAAAGAATAAAAAACAACAAAGCTGTTGTTAAAGAAATAATAAATAACGGACATAGTGTAGGACTCCATGGTGTTAGCCATAGCGCAAAAAAAATTTATAGATCGCCAGCTACTGTGATTTCTGAAATGAACATATGCAATGAATCATTAGAAACCGTAGTAGGTATAAGAAGTAATTTGGTGCGCGTACCTTATGGAAGCTTTCCTTATATGAAAAAAAACTATAGGCAAGCAGTAGAGACAGCAGGATACAAGATGTGGGATTGGAATGTGGATAGCAAAGATAGCTTAGTCAAATATGTTGCGCCTAAGGATATTTTACAAAATGTGAAAAAACAAGTAACGAGACAAAAAGTACCGGTTATTTTATTGCATGAAAGAAAAGGAACGGTCGAGACCCTTCCTGATATCCTAAAATATTTAAAAGAAAACAGATATGTTACAGTACCTATTGATAAAAATGAAAACCCTATAAATTTTTGGAATAAGTGAAATGAAATACATTTTCGGTATTGATTTATAAATGATTTTGAGGAGAGAAGAAGAATGAAAACTTTATTAAATAAACAATTACAATTCTGGAGTTTAAAAGTTTTATCTTTTTTCTAAGATTCCATGTAGATAACATTAACAGCTATATAATTTACGCCAACTGTTCCATGCATATTTTTTATGCGCAAAGCAAGGGAATGATTAGAATCTATCTTAACGCTTCCATTACAAGGATAGATGGTGACTCCTGATGCTTGCGAAAAAGATCCTAGAGTATTTCCACCTGTAGTAGGATTTGCATTTGTTTTTACTAAATAAGATACTGTTGTTACACTGCTATCCGTATAGTCTGTATTTAAATTATAAGGAGTGATATCACCGTCCTTTGTATCACTTAATGAACCATCTAATATAATATCCATAGTTGCTTCCATAGAGGACCCAACGCAGATTGTTAATATATTTAAAGATGTATCAGAACCATTTGGGTTTCCAATATAAATTCCTAGTTCTTGATTTTGATTAAGATTTTTTACTGCTGAAGTAATAGCATATATTTTTCCTTCTGATGATGCTATTTCTGAAGAAGTTATTGTATTAACGTTTATTGATCCAAAAGAATTATAATTTGGCATGTATTTCACCTCCTAATATAGGAAAGTTATAAAAATATAGTTTAGTTCTTTAAGATTCTATATAAACAACATTAAGGGATATATAATTATTAGATCCACCATTTTTATTCTGAATACGGAAAGCGATTGAATGATTAGGTGTTATTTTTACATTCCCATTACAAGGATATATGGTGACTCCTGATGCTTGAGCAAAAGCACCTATTATTTTCGTTCCCGAAGCAATAGGGTCACCACTTTGATTTTTATAGCTAGCTGTTGTCAATGTAGTACTACTATATGCTGTATTTAAATTGTGAGGAGTTATACTTGTACCATTTACTAAACCATCTAAAATAATTTCCATGGTTACTTCAAGATTGGAGCTAATGCATAGGTTTAATAGACATAGGGTTTTATTAGAACCGGATGGGTTTGAAATATCTACTCCAAGATAATTATTTGCAGCAACTATTGCTACTCCAGTAGTAACAGAAAATATAATTCCTTCTGATGATGCAATTTCTGAAGAAGTTATTGTATTTGCTTTGATTGGTCCAATAAGATTATAGTTTGGCATTTTTTCACCTCCTAATACATTAATATCAAAAGATTATACAAACTGTTCATATTTTTCACAGAAATATCATAAGCGTTAATCTAAGCTATATTTTGGTAATTATTTTTTGAAAGAAAGTATTCTTGTAAAATTTTCAATGTTGTTTTTCGTATTTTGATCTTCACTTAGAGATTTCGATGACACTTTATTTATCAGATATTTATCTATGAAATAGTGATAATCTGAGTTTTGCCTTTGAACAGATGATACTTAGGCTAAAGGATTTTTTATAAATGCAGAAAAATTTAGCTATAAATTTCAACAGTTGAAAAATATTACAATAAATTTCCAAAAAGAAAATTAATAAAATTAACATAGATTTAACAAAAACAACAAAAAAATAACGTATTATATAAAAGGCAGAGATTTTACATAGGAGACTTATTAGGAGGGTAAAAAATGAGAATTGTTTTTGAACTGCTTGGTGGACTAGGGTTATTTCTTTATGGTATGACCATAATGGGTGAAGGATTAGAGAAATCTGCTGGGGATAAAATGAAGAAAATTATTGAAGTCCTTACAAGTAACAGAATCATGGCTGTAACGGTTGGGGCTTTAGTAACCATGATTATACAAAGTAGTAGTGCTACTACTGTAATGGTTGTAGGTTTCGTAAATGCAGGGATTATGAGTTTGGTACAAGCTACAGGGGTTATTATGGGAGCAAACATAGGAACAACTGTAACGGCGCAAATTGCATCCTTAGAGTTATCTGCAATAGCACCCATTGTAGTGGGCATTAGTGTAGGTGTTTGGATTTTTACAAAAGATAAAAAAGTAAAAAACATTGCAGAGGTTTTTATTGGATTTGGGATTTTATTTATTGGTATGGACTATATGAAGGATGCGGTGAAACCACTGCGAGAATATGAAGGATTTAAAACGATGCTTATGAGTTTTGGAAAAGGTACATTTACGGACGCTTTAATGGCGATTTTCACTGGATTTTTCATTACTGCTGTCGTACAAAGTAGTAGTGCAACCACAGGTATTTTGATTGCACTTGCGAGTGAAGGGTTATTGCCGATAGAAGCATCTTTACCCATTATTTTTGGGACAAACATTGGAACATGTGTTACGGCTATGTTATCAAGTATAGGCGCAAATAGAACAGCAAAGAGAGCAGCTTTTATTCATTTTACTTTTAACATAATAGGAACGATCTTATTTATGGTATTGTTTAAAAATATTACAATCATTGCTGTTAAGCAAATTTCTCCAGATAATGCGGCAAGACAGTTAGCAAACGCGCATACTTTTTTCAATATTGCAAATACATTACTTTTATTACCTTTTGCTACAATATTAGTAAAATTGGCAAACCGCATTTTGCCAATAAAGGATTTTGAAAAGGCAGATCAAAGAGGAATTCAATATCTTGACGATAGAATGTTAGAGACGCCATCTGTTGCGATTGTTCAAGTTATCAAAGAGACATTAAATATGGCAAATTTAGTTTTAGAGAGTTATAAAAAATCAATGGATGCTTTTTTTGAGAAAAAAGAAAAATTAGCCCATGAAACTTTTGCAATGGAAAAGGTTATAAATAGTATGGAACGCGAGATTGCAGAATATCTAGTAAAACTATCGAATAAACCTTTATCAGCAAGTCAACATGAGATGATGAATGGACTATTTAATACAATCAATGATATTGAAAGAGTGGGAGATCATGCAGACAATTTAGCAGAGTATGCTATTTATCGAATTGATAATAAATTAGATTTTAGTGAAAAAGCTACAGAAGAATTAAAACATATGCATGAGAGAGTTATGAAATCTTATAATCAAGTAATACGTGCTTTAAAAATAGGAGATGTGAATCTAGCTAGAAAAGTTATCGAAAGAGAAGGAGAGATTGACCTTATGGAAAAATCTCTTAGAGCAAGTCATATTGAAAGATTGACAAAACAAGAATGTAGTCCTAAAGCTGGGATTGTCTTTTTAGATATGATTAGTAATTTAGAAAGAATCGGAGATCATGCATCAAATATCGCATTATCTGTAATGGATGCCACAGAATAATAACATAAAATATCCAAAAAAAGAGAGTGCGTACATCATTCTCTTTTTTCTTTTTAAATATACAATTGGAAAATATATAAAAAAATAATAATTTTGTCCAAAAATTTGATATAATCAAAGAGGAAAATAGATTTTATAAAAGGAGGAGAGGAAAATGAAAAAAGTAACCGGTATCATTTTAAGTGTATTGTTGGTATTTACCGTATGTTTCCAATTTTCTGCATTAGATGGCTATGCGCAAACAGAAAAGGAAATCCTTTTATTTCACACAAATGATACGCATGCAAGAGTTGAAGAAGGAAAATATGACGGCATGGGATTTGCAAAAATAGCAACATACATAAAAGAGCAGAAAGAAAAAAATCCCAATGTATTGGTTTTAGATGCAGGAGATGCTTTTCATGGACAGACAATAGCAACATTAGTTAAAGGAGAGAGTATCGCAAAGATTATGAATCAGATTGGTTATGATGCCATGGCTGCAGGAAATCATGACTTTGATTATGGAAAAGATAGAACGATTGAATTAGACGGTATGACAAATTTCCCAATCTTAGCTGCAAATGTAAAAAAAGCGGATGGAACAAATTTATTAAAGTCATATATTATCAAAGAAGTAGATGGAATAAGATTTGGAATATTTGGACTTTCAACACCAGAAACTGCGTATATGACGCATCCAAAGAATGTTGAGGGAATAACCTTTACTGACCCAGTAGATGAAGCAAAAAAAATGGTACAGGAATTAAAAGGACAGGTAGATGTTATTGTTGCCCTAACCCATATAGGATTGGATGAAAGTAGTAAAGTTACAAGCGAAAAAATTGCAAAAGAAGTAGAAGGAATAGATGTGATGATCGATGGACATAGTCATACGACATTACCAGAAGGAAAAGTAGTAGGAAATACACTAATTGCAAGTGCTGGTGAATATGATAAAAACCTTGGAAAAGTCACATTGAAATTTGCTGATAACAAATTAGTTTCAAAAGAAGCTGTATTGATTACAAAAGAAGAGGCAGCAAATACAACACAAGATGCAGAGGTAATAAAAGTTGTAGCCGATATAAAAAATGGACAAAAATCAGTATTAAGCCAAGTAGTAGGAAAAACAAATGTTTCACTAGATGGTGAAAGAGACCATGTAAGAGTAGGAGAAACAAACTTAGGAAATTTAATTGCAGATGCTATGTTAGCAGAAACAAAAGCAGAAGTAGCGATTACAAATGGTGGTGGCATCAGAGCATCTATTAATAAAGGGGAGATTACAAAAGAAGAAATCATTACGGTACTTCCATTTGGAAACTATATCGTGACAAAAAATCTTACGGGTAAGCAAATACTAGAGGCCTTAGAACATGGTACAGATGCATATCCAGAGGCAAAGGGTGCATTTCCTCATGTAGGAGGAATGACTTTTAAGATCGATACAAATAAACCTGTAGGAAATAGAATTGTTGATGTAATGGTAAATGGAGCACCATTAGAGCTAGAAAAAACGTATCTTGTAGCTACAAATGACTTCTTAGCTGCAGGAGGAGATAATTATACAATGTTTAAAGATGCACCTGTATTAATAGAATTTTCAGCGCTAGATGAAGCATTGATTGCATACATGGAAAAGCTAGGAGAAGTAGCACCAACGATAGAAGGAAGAGTTATAGCTTCTGTTGCTGAAAAAGCTGAAGAGATTAAAGTGGATGTTCCAGAAGTTCAAAAGACGAAATCATATGTATACGTTGTAAAATCTGGAGATGTACTTTGGAAGATCGCAGAAAAATACAAAACGACTTGGGAAAAGCTTGCTCAAATGAATCAATTAAAAAATCCTAACTTGATCATAAATGGACAAGAGCTAATCGTTCCAGCGAATTAGTTTTAATCAATTAAAAGCAAATATTTTTATGATTTCATTATAGATACAGGATCTAGCGTTTCACTAAAGGCAATGATCCTGTATTTTTGTGTAAAAAAAGGCGAGAGAATCTCACCCAGGTTACTGTAGATTTTCGAATAGCAATTCTGCATCTTTCACATGTTCTTTTGATCCTACGAGCATAATTAAGTCACCAGATCTTAAAATGTTATTCCCATGAGGAATAATTTTTACCCCTTCTCTGAGGATAGATAAGATCAAACAATCTCCCGGTAACTTCAAAGATCTTATCGGATAATCAAAATAATTTGGATTTTTAAGATGGATCTCGCACATACAAAAATCATTTTCTTCTTCTTCAAATAAAAGTGAAAAGGCTTTTGGATGTAAAATTAAGTTCTCAGCCATAAATACTGTAGCAAATTCAGGAGATATGACCGTTGCACCATATTTATTTTCTTTTAACAGATTTTCTTGGTTATTCGTTAATAAAAGAAGATTCTCAATGCCCAGTACATCTCTACATATTCTACAAATTTCAGTACTAATATCATCCGTCGTTTTATAAATAACAACTGTTTTTGCGTCCTGTATACCCGTTTTTTGAAGGAAATCAATATCTAGTGTATCTCCTAAATATACGTTATAATTTTGTTTTCGTGTTTTTTCATACTTTTCTGGATTGTGGGTGATAAAGGAGATATCTGCACCAGAATGTTGCAATCTTTTTGCAAGTAATAATGTTTTTTGTTTTACACCGATCATATAAACACTATTGTTCTTTCTACTAGGAGATGCAGCAGATAATTTATTAAACAATAGTGGAGATACGGTACATGTAAGAATGGCAACCAATATGATTGTTCCGTTTGTTTCTTTACTAATAATATTTAATTTTAAACCAATGGCACTAGTTGCAATAATCAGACTTAATCTCGAAGATAATAAAAATCCTGCAGAAAGAGATGCCTTTAAAGAAAATTTCATTTTCAAGATGAAAGCAGGAATGATCTTTACTGCATATACAGCGACCAATAGCGCAGGAAGGAGATAAATGGATTTTGGATTATTAATGACAGAACGAATATCAAAATTTGCGCCTACCATAATAAAAAATATGGGGATAAAAAATCCATAACCGATGGCGTCCAATTTGACGGATAAATCGGAATGATCTCCTTCATCAAGCAACGAAACAATCAAACCAGCTAAAAAGGTTCCGAGAATAATTTCTGTTCCTAAACTTTGTGCTAAGGCAATAAATATCAATATGAGAGAAAATGCGCCACGAACCTTTATTTGTGATGTTGCATGCGAAAGATCTTCTATAATCTTTTTTCCAGCAATTTTAAGACCCATTTTATAAAAAACAAAAAATGCTATAAATAATAAAAGCACTAAAAAAACTTTATAACCTGCTGCAGAAGTATACAAGGATATATATACAGTTACCAATACCATTGTGGCAAAATCTGCGATTAATGCAGCCAGCAATATAATCTGACCGTATGCCCCATGCAATAGATTCTTTTCCTTTAATGTAGGAACTACGATGCCTAAAGAAGTGGTACTAAAAATTAATGTGATTAAAGGAATATTTGCAATAAAATGAAATTGCTTTAAAATATAGGCAATGCTATAGGCCAGAAAAAGTGTACCCATAAACAAAAAAGAGGCAAGCGTAAAAGGCTTTTTATACCATTTTTCTTGCGATGTTTTTCCTGTAGACTTTATAAGGTTAAAATCAATTTCGAGACCTGATAGAAACATCAAAAACGCAAATCCAAAGGTATAAAGAAAATTTAACCAAGCAGTTTCTTCAATAAGGTTAAAGCCACTCTTTCCAATAATCATTCCTGCAATTACTTCTCCTACAACGATAGGAATTGGTAACCACTTCATTTTTTTGATGATAAATGGCACAAAGGTTGCTAGTAATATAATGATTAATAAAGAATTATATGAAATTGTGCTATGATCCATAGAATCCCTCCCTTTCCTGTTTGTAAAATTATATCACGAAATAGAATTTTATAACATTTTTTTATTTAGAGGACTATCAGTTTTTTTAGATTTTTTGAAAGGGGTAGATCTATCTTCATATGTTTTTATTATTCTCACTAAAGTCAACTACATCTTTTAATTGATCATTATATTTGTCAACATACATTTTTCCATTTGTATCTATGGTCGCATACATGACTTCATCTGTTCTTTTCACGCCAAAAGCGATAAGTTTATTCATGAGATCTTTCCCATTTAATTTCCTTTTCTTTAAATTTTCATAGATGATTTGACCTCCAATAATGATTTCTGTAGGAATCGTTTCAGCTTTTGCGATTATATTTAAATCTTTTAATGTAACTGTGTTTTCCTCTGGTTTTTTTATGGTACTTAACTTACCATTACTCTCTAATATACCATAATCAACAACTTCTGCAGATAAACAATCATTTTGCCGCAAAAGAACATTTAAATCATCTATACTATAGCGAATCCGGTTTAGATTTTTTTCAAGGATTTTACCATTTTGTATGACTAATACAGGCTCCCCTTCTACGACTTTTCTAAAACTTCTGTTTTTTAGCGCAATGAATGAAAAAATGCCTGTAAGTAACCCGAATAAAACAAGTCCAATGAAATGTTGCATCGTTCTACCATCAAGATCTGTAGCCAATGTAGCAGCAATTGAACCAAAAGTAATACCATTTACGTACTCATAAAATGTTAATTGTGAGATCTGTTGCCTTCCTAAAAGTCTCGTAACGAACAAGATTGTAAAAAAAGCTAAAAAAGTTTGAATGACAATTTCTAAATATAATTTCACTTTGTATCAACTCCCATATAGATTGATTTAGCATGGATAAAGCTTCAGCCGTTATATATTATTTTGTTACTCTTTGAGAATACTATGCTTAAATAAAAAAATTAATGAGGTGAATGAAGATGGATTTACTTTATGAGGCGGTCTTTACAGCTTTGTTTATAATAGCAGGATTTGTTCTTTTGTATGTGTTGGTGAAAAAAGAAATAATTTAGCGTGCATGGTTGCTGACAGGGTAACGGTTCTCAATGAAGGTCAAATCGTAAAAATAGGAAGTACCAAACAGGTTTTAGATGCATAAAGAAGATTATGATTGCAGGCTTTAGACAAAGTTATAGGCTAAGGAGATGAAAAATTGATCTCTTTAGCCTAATTTTTATTTAGAAAAACCCAAAAGGACTGTAGGGTGGTCTGTACGGAGGATAGGGCCTATAGGGTGGATATGGTTTAGGGCGAGGATAGGATGGTCTTGGCCATATTGCTGTGAGGATTAGAAACCATAATAATAAACTTGTGCCAAAAGATTCACTTGTAACAACAGATTGGTACATAGCTTGAGAATTTGATGGTGCTGCTAACATACTTTGTAGTCTATCGATATTTTGTTTCTGAGTATCTGTCATGAATGCATCCATCTTAGAAAACAAGCTGAGGTCTTTCATATACCTTTGCAATACTTCTTCAGAAACAAGATTTTTTACACGCGTAATTTCCTCCCAAATATAGGATTCTGGTTTATCTCCATATTGATGGATGAATTGTGCATATTCATCCATGTGATCACTAGGAAATAAAGTTGGATTTACCATAGAATGATAATACATTTGAATACCTCCTCTTTATTTTATATCTTTATGAATTTTCAGATCTTCCATAATATAGCGTATGCAAAAGACCATATGAGGGTTAATGAAATAATCGTAGATATAAAAAATGTACAAATATTAAAAATGTACAAAAAAGTACTTCTATTTCTCATGTCACAAAATATAATATAAGGAATAGTTTTTTAATAAGAAATATCAATCATTCGAAATGGGGGGAATAGGTATGAAAAAATTATTAGCATTACTAATGGTTCTATTACTAACATTTTCATTGGTAGCATGTGGTGGAGGCGAACAAGCACCTACTGAAAGTGACCCAAAAGAACAAGCGACGGCTGAAAATGCAGAAGCGATTCCACAAATTGGTGTAACTATTTATAAATTTGACGACAACTTTATGTCATTCGTACGCCGTGCAATTGAAAAAAATGCGGATGGAAAAGCAGAATTAACATTAAATGATTCACAAAATGACCAAGCAAAACAAAATGAACAAGTTGAAATGATGCTTTCTAAAGAGGTTAAATCTTTAGCCATCAACTTAGTCGATCCACAAGCAGCAGCAACAATTATTTCTAAAGCAAAAGAGGAAGAGGTACCAGTAATATTCTTCAACAAAGAGCCAAGTGCAGAGGATATGGCATCTTATGATAAATGTTGGTATGTAGGAACGGATTCATCTGAATCAGGCGTAATCCAAGGCAAATTAATTGCTGATTCTTGGAAAGCGCATCCTGAATGGGATAAAAATAGTGATGGGAAAATACAATATGTATTATTAAAAGGCGAACCAGGACATCCAGATGCTGAAGCACGTACAAAATATTCTATAGAAACGATTGTTTCTGAAGGCATAGAAGTTGAAGAATTAGAACTTCAAACAGGTATGTGGGACAGTGTTAAAGGAAAAGAATTGATGGATGCATGGCTTGCTAAGCATGGAGATGGAATTGAATTTGTTATTGCCAATAATGATGCAATGGCATTAGGCGCAATGAACGCATTAAAAGCAGAGGGATATTTTGAAGGGGATAAGTTTATGCCTGTAGTGGGTGTAGATGCGATTCCAGATGCACTTACCCAAATTGAAGCAGGAACTTTAGTGGGTAGTGTATTGAATGATGCAGCAAACCAAGGAAAAGCTACTGTAGACTTGGCACTAAATGTTGCGCAAGGAAAAGAACTACTAGATGGAACAACGTGGAAGCTTGATGACAAAAAAGCAGTTCGTGTACCTTACTTACCGATTACATTAGATAATATTCAAATTGCAAAGGATTGTTATTCAGAATAATTATTTCAATTTACAAATAAAAGATCATATAAGAGATGCAGGGTGCATTCTAAATGCATATGCATCTTTTATTCATATATTTAAGGAAGCTTTAAATAAGAAAGGGGGGGGACTTGTTTATGAAAGAAGAAAATTTTTTGCTTGAAATGCTTCATATATCTAAAGCATTTCCGGGTGTGAAAGCATTAGATAACGTGAGTTTGAAGGTTAGACGTGGAACGGTGCATGCGTTGATGGGAGAAAACGGTGCAGGTAAGTCAACTTTGATGAAATGCTTGTTTGGGATTTACAATAAAGATGACGGGAAAATAATATTAGAAGGAAAAGAAGTGAATTTTGAGTCCTCTAGGCAAGCCTTAGACAATGGGGTTTCAATGGTACATCAAGAATTGAATCAAGTACAAAGTACAAACATCATGGACAATATTTGGTTAGGACGATTTCCGAAAAATGGATTCTTTATTGATGAAGAAAAAATGTATCATGACACATTAGCAATTTTTAAGGAGCTAGATATTGCATTAGATCCTCGGCAAAATATTGGCGCGTTACCTGTGTCACAAAGCCAGATGGTAGAAATTGCAAAAGCTGTTTCTTACCATTCAAAAATAATTGTAATGGATGAACCCACATCATCTTTAACAGAAAAAGAAGTGCGGCATTTGTTTAAGATTATAAGCGCATTAAAAAGTAGAGGGGTAGGTATCATCTATATTTCTCATAAGATGGAAGAAATCCTACAAATTTCTGATGAAGTAACCATCATGCGTGATGGAAAATGGATTGCAACAAAGGATTCTATTGATATAACAACGGATGAAATGATTAACTTGATGGTAGGGCGTGATTTAACACACCGGTTTCCACCAAAGACAAATAATCCGACAGATGTAGTATTAGAAGTAAATCATTTAACAGCAACGTATCAGCCCTCTATTCAAGATATTTCATTTAAGCTTAGGAAAGGTGAGATTTTAGGAATAGCAGGATTAGTAGGTGCAAAAAGAACAGAACTGATAGAATCGATTTTTGGGGCAAGACATATAAAATCTGGAAGCATTCATTTGAATGGTGAAAAATTAGAAAACAAAAATCCATATATTGCAATAAAAAATGGATTTGCACTTGTTACAGAGGAACGACGTGCAACCGGAATTTTTTCTGCGCTAGATGTTCGATTTAATACAATTATTGCTAATATTGATAAATATATTAAAAATAGCATCGTATTAGATGAGGAAAAAATCACGAAAGATACAGATTGGGTGATTGATAGTATGCGGGTAAAAACTCCATCCCATAAGACATTAATAAGTGCATTATCAGGGGGAAATCAACAAAAGGTGATTGTTGGACGTTGGTTATTAACAGATCCTAAAATATTATTATTAGATGAACCAACCCGCGGCATTGATGTGGGTGCAAAATATGAGATTTATCAATTGATGATTCATTTAGCCAATAAAGAAAAGGCTGTTATTATGGTGTCTTCAGAAATGCCTGAATTATTGGGGATTACGGATAGAATATTAGTCATGAGTAATGGAAGGGTAGCTGGTATTGTAAATACAAAAGAAACAACGCAAGAAGAAATATTAAAATTATCAGCTAAATACCTATAGGTTAGGGGGAAGGATATGAAAAATTTTAAGCATTTCACAAAACAAGATGTTTTGAGATGGATAATGAATAATGCTATTTTTGTAGTGCTTATTGCTTTACTGATGATGATTATTTCTGTTTCACCTGATTTTATATCTATAAGGAATTTTAGAAATATATTATCTCAAGCGTCAACACGTGTTATTATGGCATTAGGAGTTGGAGGAATCATTGTTGCGAAGGGAACAGATCTTTCTTTAGGACGTTTAGTAGGACTTGCAGCTGTAGTATCAGCATCTCTTTTACAATCATCTGAATATGCGTATAAGATGTATCCAAACTTACCACAATTAAATATTTTTATAGTGATATTGTTTGTGATGATTGTTACTGGTTTTTTTGGTTGTATCAATGGATTTGTGGTTGCAAAATTAAAAGTGGATCCATTTATTGCAACATTAGGCATGATGGTTATCGTTTATGGTGTAAACTCCATTTATTTTGATCGACCACCTTATGGTGCACAACCAATTGGAGGACTAGATAAAGCCTTCACAAATTTTGCGCAAGGTTCCTTTATAGTTTTAGGATTTAAAATTCCATATCTTGTTATTTATGCAGTGATTATCACCATAATGATTTGGGTTTTGTGGAATAAAACAAAATTTGGAAAGAACATCTTTGCGATCGGAGGAAATATAGAAGCTGCTACCGTATCAGGGGTAGATGTTGTCAAATACTTATTGATAGTTTATACCCTCGGAGGAATGCTTTATGGATTAGGAGGGTCATTAGAAGCAGCGCGTATAGGGAGTGCAACGAATAACACAGGAAATATGTATGAATTAGATGCTATTTCTGCATGCATTGTTGGAGGGTTATCTTTTTCAGGAGGAATTGGTACCGTAGGGGGCATCGTCATTGGGGTACTAATATTTCAAGTTATTGCATATGGTTTATCATTTATTGGTGTAAATCCATATTTACAATACATTATTAAAGGGCTAATCATTATTATTGCAGTAGCTATTGACTCACGAAAATACATCAAGAAAAAATAGGAAGATTGTCTTAATATTTACAAACAGTCTTATAGAATCAGAACTTGTTGATTTACAAATGATGAAGTATAATATATAATTAGGTAGAAATAAATTACAAAACAGGAGGAAATTATATGAAGAAGATAAGCACCATAGCACTTTTATTAGTAGTAGCAATGGTCTTTACTGGATGTAGTAGTGAAGAAATGAAATTGTATAATGCATTTCAACAATCTCAAGAGATTACATCAATGGAAAGCGATACGGACATTACTTTTACGTTGGGTACGGAAGGTCTTTCACAACAAGATCAACAACAAGTTGATCAAATGCAGACAATGTTAAAAGATTCAAAAATTAGTTTGCATCAAAAAATGATACAAAATGAAGAGAAAACAATTGCTAAAGCAAAAGTAGATTTAGGAATGACTTTTGGTGGGATGGGAATCGATACAAACATTTGGGTGGATGTTGATAATTCAGGGAAGACACCTAAATTAGTTGAAGTTATAAAAATGCCTGCAATAGCAATGGCTTCAATGGCTGCAGCTTCACCAGAATTCCAAAATAAAGAATATTTGGTTTATGATTTTAATCAAATCATGGATATGAATATGGATCAAGGTCAAAAAATCGATTACAATAAATTAATGACTTTTAGTAAAGATTTACAACCTAAATTTACAGCGTTTTTGAAAGATTATGCGAAACAATTTAATTCTGGATTAAACATAGTAGAATATAAAGGAAATCAATCAATAGATGGAAAAAATGTAGCTGTTTACGAACTAAAGTTAGATGATCAATCATTTAAAAAGCTAATAAAATATTCAGCAAATAATTTGTTAGAAAATGAAGATGCGATGAAATTTGTAAAAGAGTATATGAATATCGCAGTAGATATGGTAGAGACAAAAGATGTAGAGAAAGAAGACGCAAAAGCAGAGATCGAACAAGGATTAAATGAACTAGAAAAAAATATTCCTGAATTTAAAGAAAAAATGAATCAGTTTATGGATGCTTTTAATGATGTGAAGATTATAGGAGATAAGGGAATTGTAATTGAATATTCAATCAATGAAGAAGGATTTATTGTTGCTGAAAAAGGTAGTATAGATTTAAATATTGATTTAGGAGCGATAGAAAAAGCAGCTACAAAAATAGATAATGAGCAAAAAGCTAGTCCGGTACATAAAACAGGTGTATTCAAAATCGGTTTAAACTTTGATACAAAGATGTATAACATTAATGAAGAGATTGAAATCGACAAGCCTGCATTAACTTTTGAAAATACAATGTATTTGAGTGATTTAATGAAATCAGCTATGCAATCTTATGAAACAGACGTAGAAACAGTAGAAGAAAATGAAATAGTACCACAATAAAATAGACTTCATAAAAAAAAGGATGCATGATGCATCCTTTTTTTTATGAAGAAATAAGCACTATTTGACAAAAAAATGAATGGAAGATATTATTATATTATAGTTGATTCATAATTGAACTGAATACAAAATAGTAATGTGAATCTATAGAAAAGGGTGGTCTTATTAAAAAAAATGATATAGATATTTCTAAATATCTTAGTGATCATGGGGTAAAAGTATCCTTTCAAAGGATGAGAATATTTACTTATTTTGTAAAGCACAGAAACCATCCAACAGTGAATGATATTTATGAAGAAGTTGCAAAAGAAATCCCTACATTGTCAAAGACTACTGTTTATAACACATTAAGCTTATTTGTAGAAAAGAATATTTTAGATGTAATCATTATAGAAGAAAATGAAACAAGGTATGATTGGGGCGAGTGTATTCATGGACATTTTAAATGTGATTGTTGTAAAGAGATCTATGATATAGGAATTGATATAAATACAATGAAAAAGCAGACAATAGATTTAAAGGGATTCAAAATCAATGAACATCATATTTATTTTAAAGGGTTTTGTCCTAAATGTATAAAAAAATAATGTCCTTTGATGAATCAAAGGACATTATTTTTATTTACTAACCAAAATAACGATTTAATAGACCTTCAAAAGCTTTACCATGTCTTGCTTCGTCTTTGCACATTTCATGTACGGTATCATGGATTGCATCTAGGTTCAATTGTTTTGCTTTTGTAGCTAATTCTTTTTTACCAAGACAAGCACCACGTTCAGCATCTACGCGCATTTGTAAGTTCTTTTGTGTGCTGTCTGTAACTACTTCGCCTAATAGTTCTGCAAATTTTGCAGCATGATCTGCTTCTTCAAAAGCGATTCGTTTATAGGCTTCAGCTATTTCTGGGAATCCTTCGCGATCTGCTTGACGACTCATTGCAAGATACATTCCTACTTCAGCACATTCTCCTACAAAATTTTCACGAAGACCTGCTACAATTTCAGGGTCTGCATCTTTTGCTACCCCTATAAAATGTTCATCAGCCCATGCTAGCACCTCTTCAGATTGAAGAACAAATTTTTCTTTTGTTACTTTACATATAGGACAAACGTCAGGTGCTTCTTCTCCTTCATGTACATAACCACATACTTTACAGACAAATTTTTTCATAATGAAAACCCCCTATTTTAAATTTATTTATAAATGATAAGTCGTTATAAATATGTAACCAGAACTAATTTGTAATGATTACAATTCAATTATAATCTATATATGTATTTTGTCAAGTGCTATTAGATAAAAATATTTTGAATTTAGCTATTTAAAAGATATATAATAGATAGTAAATATAGAATATAAATTTCACGACCTTATTTAAATACCCCAAAAAAAGAAGAAGAAACAAAAATATTAAAAAATATTCATTGAAAGAAAGAATATAAGCTAAATTTGTTCTAACTGGTTAAAACTAGAGAGAATATCTTCTATTAAGGGAGGGGTAGCATCTATGATTATGACACTTCCAGTTTCTACATTATCATATATATTTTTTGCTATGTGAATGGGTAATCTGATACAGCCGTGAGAGGCCTTGCGTCCTAATTTATTGATTGAAGCCCGTAAGGGTTGTTTATTTTTGTTTGCAGGTACACCGTGCAATAAATAACTTCCTTTAAAAGAAGAATAGGATTCAATGCCCACATTGAATTTAGGAATATACATCCATGAACCTCTTTTGCTTTTAAGGGTAAACCAACCATTTGGGGTAGGGGTTTTAAACAAACCTGTGCTAACTTTTGAAGAAGTATCAAGGGTATAAGTTTGATTGTTTAATTTTTTATATATTTGCAAATTCTGATTTTGTTGATTTACGATAAGGATATAATCCCTTTTAATTTCTTTGTGCATAAAGGATTGTATATCAACAGGCGGTAAACTTACATCTTCTTTGAGTCGTAAATATCTTCCGTCAATATACCCTATGAAACCATCAGGAAGCATGATTTGCAGCCATCCATCAAAACTTTGATAAAGAACATTTACCTTTGTCTTCGCTCTATATGTTTTTGAAATTTTTCCATCTATGGCATCGTGAATATTTACGCAGTTATTTTCTGTTACTTGATTAATTAACTCTCCTTGTATGATGGGGTGTACTTTGGAGGTTGGGGTACGATGATCTAAATAGTTTCTCAAGTCAGAATTCAAAATAATTGTAGTGTTTTCAATGAATATAGGGTTTTCACAATAAAATTCAACATTATTTATGTAGAGGATGGCATGATCTGGGTGTGCTAAAAACTGATTGTTATCGTAAGTAAAAAGATAAAATCCATCACTATTCTGCTTTATTATATCTATTTTTATTATATCATTGTTTGTTGAAACATTTTCAGCACTTAAAAACAGTTCTCGTACATAACCTATTGAAAAATCAGGTAACATGATTTTTACCCATGAATGAGATGATTTTTCAAGAATCCTAACAGGTGTTCCTGTAGAATATGCTCGGATTGTTTTTCCCTCCATTGTATTTCGAACATGAATTTTACTGTGATTTGAAATTTTATCTATCAATATGCCTCTTTGAATCCTATATACTTTAGCGGTAGGTAGATTATTATCCAAAAAAAATTTTAAATTAGGATTTAGAATAATCATATCGTTTTCAATCCTTATAGGATTCTCACAATAGATTTCTTGATGACCAAGATAAAGAATACAATTATCTGGTTTAGCCAATATTTCATGCGCATTATACTTGAAGGAATAGAAATCATTGCTACACTTTTCAACACCATAGACCGTATCACAGACAGTAGGGGTTTCTAATGGGATAGAAACCTTATGATTTAACTCTTTACAATCAATTTTAGTAGGGAATTCATTTTGAGGCATTTCAATATCTTTCCCTTCTTGTAATGCAAAAACCATACTGGTATTCAAAAATAGACAGAACGTAAAAATTTTTAGAAAAATGATCTTCTGAAGATAAGTTATTTTCATAAAAACGCCTCCATTAATAAGTTAATCAAGCAATCCTTTAATATTATGCTAAAACAAAATATATATAACTACGTATTTTTTTTATTATTCTCAAATAAAATTTTGAGAATAGGTATAAAGTAAAAGGATGGAAATAGTTAGATCTATTTCCATCCTTTTATATGAATTATATTTAAAAAATTAGAAATTCACATTTATCATAGGTTGTGTAGATGTGAAAATTACTTTAATAAGGCTATTATTTAGTAGCACGCATAAACATTTGTGTCCAATAACATACGCCAGATTTATCTTTGGCAAGGCCCACTCCGATTTCGCTAAATGAAGTACTCAAGATATTACTTCTATGTCCAGGAGAGTTCATCCAAGCATTCATAACTGCTTGGGGTGTTCTTTGTCCCTTCGCAATATTTTCTCCAGCTGCGGAAAAGTGTAGTCCAAAAGATTCCATCATCTTAAAAGGAGAACCATAAGTTGGAGATTGATGTGCAAAATAATTTTTATTGATCATATCTTGTGATTTATATCGTGCACATCTAGACAATTGCCAATTTGTTGTAAGCGGTTGTAAGCCATTTTTTGATCTTTCCATATTCACAAGCTTGATTACTTCATTTTCTAATACTTTGATATCTTTAATATCTGGGATATTGAGCTTTTGTCCTGGATAAATTAAACTTGGATTTTTAATTTGAGGATTTTGTGCAATGATCTCACTTAATCCTACTTCATATTTTACAGCAATTTTCCACATACTATCTCCAGATTGTACGGTATAAGTATTGGCTACAGCTTCAACATATACTGGAATAGCAGTGAGTATAAATAATAAGAGGATAGAAGCAATAAATTTTTTTCTCATTTTCATCATCACCTATCTTTATAATTTTGATATTTCATAGATTGGATACTTCTCCATAGGTTTAGTTTCTATAAAAATAGATGAATTGATACTGTTAATTTATGGTATTTAAAAAGAAGAGAATGTTAGTCATCCTCTTCTCTTGCGATAATTTTTAATATACTTAGAAGAACTTCATCAAGCGTTTTGTCATTTGGATCGTCTGAAAATACATGAGTTATATTATTCATCACACATCACCTATAACAATATATGCAAGAAATGAGAAGGATAGAACTTGTATGTTACGATATAATTAGTTTATAGAAATATTTTAGCGTTTAATATAAATAACAAACTATATAGAAGGAAACAATTCATCATTTGTAGAAATTTTAAAAAGAGATTACGTAAATTTAAACAAGAGGAGAAGAAATAATGAGAATTTTACATACTTCAGATTGGCATTTAGGAAAAAATCTTGAAAATGTGAGTAGAATAGACGAACAAGAAAAATTTATAGATGATTTTGTAGAGATTGTTGAAGAAAATAATATAGATATGGTGATTATTGCTGGAGACATTTATGATCATAGTAATCCACCAGCGAAAGCAGAAAAAATGTTTTATCGCGCATTAAAAGAAATATCTAAGGATGGTGAACGAATTATTTTAATTATTTCAGGAAATCATGATAATCCTGAAAGATTAGTTGCAGCAAGCCCGTTAGCTTATGAGCAAGGAATTATAATGCTTGCTACGCCTAAGAGCCATGTACAGGTAGGTAAGTGTGGGAAACATAAGATTGTAGATGGGGGAGAAGGGCATTTGGAGGTAGAGATTAATGGAGAAAGAGCAGTGATTCTAGCAATACCTTATCCAAGTGAGAAAAGATTAAATGAAGTGATCTACCACAGCATTGAGGAAGAAGATCGACAAAGGACCTATAGTGATCGGTTAGGAGAACTTTTTAAAAAGCTTTCTCAAAAGTATAGAGCAGATACCATTAACTTGGCTGTATCGCATTTGTTTGTGATTGGCGGAGAAGAATCAGCCTCTGAGAGAAATATTCAACTAGGAGGAAGTTTAGCTGTTACCACGTCAAAATTACCTTTAGAGGCACAATACATTGCGCTTGGACATCTGCATCGACCGCAAGAGATAAAAAATAAAGGGTGTAAAATCTTTTATGCAGGTTCTCCCCTTCAGTACAGTAAAAGTGAGATCGGATATAGTAAATCTTGCTATTTAGTAGATGTAGTTGCAGGAACTGAGGCGCGTGTTGAAAAAATATTATTTAAAAATTATAAGCCAATAGAAATATGGAAGTGTGAAAATGTAGAACATGCGATGCATCTGTGTAGAGAAAACAGTGAAAGAGAGCTATGGGTTTATTTGGAGATTAAAACAGATAAGTATATTAGTCAAGAAGATATAAAAAACATGAAAGCACTTAAGAAAGATATATTAGAAATCAAACCAATTATTTGTGGAGAAAATGAGGAAGAGCAAGATGACTACGATATAAATGAAAAAAAGATAGATGAACTATTTAAAGATTTCTACTACAATCAGAGAAAAGTAAATCCTACAAAGGAGTTAATGAACTTATTTTTGAGTATTGCAAATGAGGAAGGAGAGGAAGAATAGATGAAGCCAATCACATTAAAAATATCAGGATTAAACAGCTTTATGAAAGAGCAAAAAATAGACTTTAAAACGCTTACAGATAAGGGCCTATTCGGAATCTTTGGACCTACAGGAAGTGGAAAATCTACCATATTAGATGCGGTTACCATTGCTTTATTTGGAGAGATTGTAAGAAAAAATAGGGACTTTATGAATACAAATTGTGATAATTTATTTGTTGGCTATGAATTTGAGATTGGTTTAGGAGCGTATAGAAAATGCTATATAGCTGAGAGAAATTTTAGGAGAGATAAAAATAACAATATCAAAACAAAATACGCAAGACTCATGCTAAAAAAATCCAATGAAGAACTATGTATTTTAGCAGAAAAGCCTACAGAGGTAAAGAATCAGGTTGAAAAAATTGTAGGGCTTACATTAGATGATTTTACGCGTTCAGTAGTGCTTCCGCAAGGGAAATTTAGTGAATTCTTAAAGCTTAAAGGAAGAGAAAAAAGAGATATGTTAGAGCGAATATTTGCGCTTGAAAAATACGGTAAAAAATTAGGCGAAAGAATAAAAGGTGCTAGAAATACAGAACTTAAAAAACAAAGTGAATTAAATGGGGAATTGAAAAGATTTGAAAATCTATCTGAGGAAGGTTATAAGGAGAAAAAACAGGAACTTGAAATATTAAAAAATGAAGAAAAAGACATCATAGAGAAAAAGAAAAAAGCAGAAAATGATTATGAAAAATACAAAGATGTATGGAAGTTTCAGAACGAATTAAAAGATTATCATGATAAATTAAGTCATTTAAATCATAAAAAAGAGCATATAGAACATATCAAAGCTAGGAGCTTAAGAGGTGAAAAAGCCAATACAATCAAACCATATATAGATGAATGTATCCATACACAAAATGAAATGAAAATAAATGACGCAGCACTGAATCAGTATAATCAACAATTAGAAACAATTAAAAAAAATATTATAATTACAGAAGAAAGCCATAGAAAAGCACAGGAAAAAAAAGAACTTGAAATTCCTATGCTGATCAGTAAAGAAAATGAATTAAATAGAGCGATTGAAATAGAAAAAGATATAAAAAACTTAGAAGAACAAAGAGATGCGTTGTTAAAAAAGTATACTGCGTTGAATAATAATAAGAAAGATTTAGATGAAAAACGAGATGAAAATAAAAAAAATAAAGAGATTTTGGACAAAGAACTTACGGAAAAAGAAGAAAGAGGCAATGCAATAAAGATTGATATTGAATATAGAGAAAAAATTGAAAAAGCTTTAGAGGTAGCGCGTGATTACACGAAACAACAAAAGGAGCAAAAAGACTTAAGTAAAAAACTAGAGGATAAAAAGACAAGCTGTAAAAATAATGAAGGTGCACATGGTAAAATCGTAACTAGACAAATAGAAAAGGAAAAAGAGTTACATACGTTTATACAGAAACAAAAAAATATAGAAGAAAGTTTTCCAGGAGATCATGATATTTTATTGAAATCTCAATTTGATTTAAATCAATTAGAAAAAAAGTTAAATGAAAATATGGAGAATGTAAAGAAAAGAGATGCGTTAAGGTTTCAATATAAGGATGCGAATCAAAACAAAATAACGTTTGAAGAAAATTTAAAGAAAATAACTGAAGCAATAAAGGATAAAGAAAATAGAAAAAAATCACTAGAATTAGAAATCGATAAAATACAAACGGAAAATATAGCATCACTATTGGCAACAAATCTTAAAAAAGGTGATGCTTGTCCTGTATGTGGTTCTATACATCATGAAAAATTAGCAGTAGGCATAGAAAACAACGTTCTACAAAAGATAAAAGAAGAAAAAGAAGCTTTAGACAGTGAAATAAAAAATATAGATAAAAATTTAAGGGAGATAGAAAGTCGATTTGTTTATTACAATAATGAAGAAATAAGACTAAAAGATGAAATACAGCCTATTGATGAAAAATTAGAAAACATAGATTTAGAGACATTTCATAAAGACTATGAAAGTAGGAAAATAGCTTTTGAAGTCCTTAAAAAAGAGATAGATAAGTGGAATGATGAAAAAAAGAATATAGACGAACAACTGAATAAATTAAAAGATGAAAAAAATGAAATAGATAAAAAAGAGGCATCCATAAAAGAAGGGTTAAATCATGATAAAGTATCCATTGAAGAATTAAAAAAAGAATTTTCACAAAAATATCAGGAATTTAAAGACTTAACGAATACCTATGAAACTTTAAAAAAAGAACTTGCAATAGGGAATTTCCATGATGAAATGCAGAGAATAAAAGATCATGAAAAAGAAATGGAACAATTACAAAAGGAACAAAAAACTTTAAGAGATAAAATAGAAAAAATAAATAAACAAAAGGACGCATTTACTAAAGAAATAGCGGGATTAAGTGCAGATATAAAAAGTGTAAAGGATGTAGGACAGGAAAAAAGAGAACATATTGATCATAAAAAAAGGGAAGTAAAAAAACTGACAAATGGTGAAAATCCTTCAGAATATATAATTGAAGTAAGAAATAATATAAAAAAAATCAATGAATGTGCAAAAACTTTAAGCGAACAATTGGAAAATGAAAAAATTCAAAAAGAAAAAATAGAAAAAGAGGTAATCAGTAAACAACAAAATAAAGAAAATCTCAAAAAGATCTTTAGTGAACGAAATGAAAAATTAGAGCAATTTCTAAAAGAATATGATTTTGAAAGTAAAGAACAGGTAGTACAAGCATTCATTACAAAAGAAAAGATAGAAAACTGCAACAAAGAAGTAAAAGAACATGAGGAGCAATTAAGAAATACTTTGAATAATATTGAAAGAATTAAAAAGCAATTAGACAATGAAACCATAGATGGAGATATGTGGAATAAAATTTTAGGAGATAAGAAAAAATATGAAGAATGCCTTAAAGAAAATCACACACAAATTGGCGCTTTAGATATCACATTGAAGCATATGAAAAATGACTTAGAAGGATTAAAGGAACTTAACAAAAGAGCGAAAGAAATTGAACATAAATTGAGCCTTTTAAATGATATGGATAAGCTTATTCAAGGAAACAAATTTGTAGAATTTGTGGCGATGAATCAGCTTAAATATATAGCAAGAGAGGCATCGAGAAGATTGTTGTCCATTACAGGCAATCGATATGCCTTAGAGATTGATGATGAAGGAAACTTTACAGTACGAGATGATAAAAATGGAGGTGTTGTAAGAGAAACAGCTTCACTATCAGGAGGAGAAACTTTTTTGACGTCACTGGCGCTAGCACTTTCATTATCAACACAAATACAATTAAAGGGAAGTGCCCCATTGGAATTTTTCTTCTTAGATGAAGGTTTTGGAACATTAGATGCGAATCTTTTAGAGGTAGTTATGACATCTCTTGAAAAGCTCCATACAGACAAACTATCAGTAGGGATCATCAGCCATGTAGAAGAACTAAAAAATAGAGTCCCTGTAAAGATTATCGTCACACCAGCAGAACATAGCGTAGATGGAAGTAAGGTAAGGCTTGAGTATAGTTAAGGGATAATAATTACTAAATTAGATTGCCTATTCAATACTTTATAGATATACTAAAAAAGCATAAGCAATAAATCGTTAGAGGGAGGAAAAATATGATTACAGCTTATTTACTAGGAATGCCAAGCTATTATGAAGGTGAAGATATTGAAATTCGATTTTGTGTTTTTAAAGAGGGGGCGCTTTTATTTAAGGAAGCATCTTTTAAGGAATATAAAAAACCAGTGATCGTAGAGCATATGGCTTTACTTGCTCTTTTAAAGAGATTAGAAGAATTTAAAGAGAAAGAAATAACAATTATTATTAATAATGCATCCGTATACGAGCAAATTAGAGGAACTTCAACCTTGAAGAATAAGGATGCAATGAGAATGATAAATAAAGTTAAGGGTAAATTAGATGAATTTGGAAATCATCTTATAATCGAAGATGTTAGTAATGATAAAATAGGATTAAAAAATTGGAAAGAAACCTTAGAAGAAACATTTATATAATAGCATGGATATATGCGAAACATGGAAAGCTGTGTAAGGTATATCAAATTTCTAAACGATACTAGTTTGTTGAAAAATATTGAATGAGAATACTATTAAAAGCAGGCATTGTGCCTGCTTTTAATAGTATTCATAATGATGTACATGTTTGATAGAAATCTTGCTATATCATTTGAATAAAATTATACGCTATGTTTTATGCCAAAACATAGAGGTGCACGAGGAGCAAATGGATGTTTTCTTTAGAGTATAAAAGAAAAAATCTCATGGAATGATTAACAGAGAATGTAAAAATACATATTCAAAAATTAGATTTTAATAGTCAAGATAAGGTAATCATCGCATGTTATAAAGAAGGAGAGAAATCATTAGACAGTTTAAAAAAAATACTTCAACAAGGAATTGTGGAAGGAGACATACTAGAAAATATAGATGTAAATCATACAGCAGTTATTTTATGGGCAAGTATTACAGGTGTTTTTAATAATATTATCAAAAAAGAAAGCTACCTAAGACATTATCATGATGTAGAAGCATCTCAATTAATAGAAGAGGCCTTCAAATTTATGGTGAGGGCAATAAAAACGTAAAGGGGGAGAAATTATAAAATGAACAAAATACTTGTACTAAATGGAAGTCCGCGTAGAGATGGTATCGTTTATACTTTATTAAAAGAAATCATAAAATGTGCAGAAGAAAACAATGAAATAGAATGGATTGATATATATAATCTACAAATGGAGCCTTGTATAGGATGTATGAAATGTAGAACAGATGATACATGTGTACTACCTAAAGATGATGCACATATTGTTGGGGAAAAGATAAAAAAAGCAGATGTACTAATTGTTGGAACGCCTACTTATTGGGGAAATATGAGCGCACAACTAAAAGTACTATTTGAACGGAATGTTCCTGTTTTTATGGGTGAAAAAGCCAGTGGTATACCTTTGGCAAAGCAGAAAGGAAAAAGAGCAGTAATTGTTGTTTCTTGTACTACTCCTTGGCCATTTAACTTTATTGCAGCTGAAAGTAGAGGAGCAGTTAGCGCTGTAAAAGAAGTTCTGCATTATGGTGGTTATAAGGTAACGGGAAAAATTGTAAAACCTGGAACGAAAATAAATAATAATATTTCTGAAAAAATTTTAAGCAAAGCAAGGAAAATAGGAAGTAGTTTATAATTTATAAATCAAATCCTTTTTATGATAAAGAAAAAAACAAGGATGGAGAAATGCATATGTATAAAAGGGTACAAAAATATTTACAGTACAGGGACATATTACAAAACTAGAGAAGTGACATCTTATGTTTCTTCACGTCAATGGTTAGATTGTTGATGTGTATTTTTTTGTCTTGAATTTTAGTCATAGAGTGGTTATGTATAAAAATGTTATAAAAACTAACTTTTTAAAAGTAGTAAATTTATTCTTGTTGATAAATGCTGATATTTGCGATAACCTATTTGTATAATCGTAAGCTTAGAAAGGATGAGATGATGGACACGGATATGACTTTATCACAAGAAGGGCAAGTCAAAGAACGCTCAAAGAAGAAAAATAAGAAAAATAATAAAATATGGATTAAGTTATTGATTTTTCTTGTAAGTGTAGGGGTTTGGAGTGGTGCAGTATATTATGGATATACTTATGCTAAAAACTATATTGATGGGTCTATAAAAAATGTGCAACAACAAAATGCATTGAATATTCAGAATTTAAGTGAAGAAATTGAATTACTTAGTCAAGAGATCAAAAATCTAAAAAATAGAATTGAAAACACGGGGGATACGATTTCAGATTCTACGGTGGTGCAGGAAAAAATCGACAAAAAGCTATTGGATTTAGATGGGCAATTAAAAACACTAGAAAAAAGTTTGAAAATATTACGGGAGGCACCAAATGGGCAAAATTAATATATTTATGCTTTTTTTGATCGCGCCTTTTATTGGGTTGTTTTTTGTAAGTGCAGACTTTAAAAATGATAGTCAGAGGCTAAAATTTTCTACAAGTGTACTGGAAGAAGATGTAGAGCAATTATATGATGGAGTTGCCGATCTAGAAGAGAACATTGCAAAAATGGGATTGGTTGTACAAACCCAAGCGGAGGTTTTTAATTATCAAGATGAACAGATTAACCAGTTATCAAAATTTAGTGACGCACAAAGAAAATTATCAGATGATATTTATGAACAAAAGATATTAAAAATGCTAGGACCAGCAGTGAAGAACCATATCAATAATCGTACAGAGATAAAAATTTTCGAATTAACAGAACTAGGGTATAGAGGCTATATTGCTAAAATCAAACTGTTTGATCCAAAGGCCTTTAAAGTTGTATTAGGGAAAGATACCCCTGGAGCGTTGGAAACAACATCACAAGCAGCAAAGCGGAAAAATGCGATACTTGCAATTAATGGAGGCGGATTTTATACAGAGAAAAAAAATGGCAAGATGTATGCGCAATTGATAGGAAATACAGTCATAGATGGGAAGTTGGTAGAACCCTTTAATGGGTATCCAGGAGACTTATTTTTCGCTGGGGTTAATAAATATGGAGAAGTTATAGGAACGGTACCTCATGCAGAAAAAGACATTATGAATCTTACCCCCTATCAAGGAGTAAGTTTTGCACCTGTTTTATTAAAAAATGGCAAGAAACAGGAAATTTCATCGGAATGGAAAAAGACAAGACATCCTAGAACAATTATTGGGAAATATGCAAATGATGATTTGATTGTAATCGTGATAGATGGAAGACGCGGAAATTGGAGCGCGGGTATTACTTTAGAAAGATTGCAGGATAAACTGTTAGAATTAGGTGTAAAAGATGCATACAATCTAGATGGTGGGGGTTCAAGTGCTATGTATTATAATGGTAGAATTCTAAATAAACCTTCAGATGGAAAGGAAAGACCTGTAGTGAATAATATTGTAGTACTTCCTTAAATAATTGAAGTGAAAATAGGTTGAAATAATTTAAAGAGGATAAGAAGCACTGAATTACCGTTAGAAAAAGTTGTTATTTCCAGAACCGTGATTATGAAGCTTAGCGAAAAATATCCTTATAGGGAAGTGGTAGATCAAATTATAGCGTTATTCAAGTTGATGTGGAATTTAGGTAAAACTAAGAAAAAATTATTAGAACTGAAAAACCCGCAAGAATAAGCAAAACAAATACTTATTGGTCTTACTATACTTGTTGAGTAGTCACGGAAACTAATGTATAAAATTTAATTTTTATGCAATACATTAAAAATCCATAAATTTTATCATTAGAGCTCATTTTTATATAAAA
>NZ_SLWV01000009.1 GCF_004345705.1 Marinisporobacter balticus | reverse complement strand
TTGTTGATATTCAGCATGAGAAGTCCAAGTTTTAAGCATAAAATATTCCTCCTAAAAAATGTATTTTCAGGAGCATGACCGCAAATTTTTATACGCGTGTCAAGTATTTTATGTAAAAAAAATGGGGGAATCAATAAAAATTTTGATTAATATAAGAGAGTAACCACAGGGACTGAAGAGTTTCCGTGAGAGCTCTATTATACTAAGGGGGAAAAAATATGTTAGCAGAAATGAACGTGAAAGATTTTTTAGGTAAAACAGCATCAAATGACCCTGTACCAGGTGGTGGAAGTATTGCAGCACTGAGTGCATCAATTGCAGCAGCACTTACTGAAATGGTAGCAAACTTAACCATTGGAAAGAAAAAATATGTAGAAGTAGAAGAAGAGATGAAAGAAATTGCTAAAGTTGCAGCAACATGTAGATCTAAATTCGTAGAGGATATAGACAAAGATTCAGATGCATTTAACGAAGTAATGGCAGCATTTAAATTACCAAAAGAAACAGATGAAGAAAAAGAAAAGAGAAAAGAGGCCATTCAAGAAGGCACAAAGAAGGCTTCATTAGTACCACTTGAAGTAGCAAAAGACGCATTTAAGATTATGGAGATGATCGAAAAAGTTGTGGTAAAAGGAAACCAAAATGCTGTTACAGATGGGGCAGTAGCTGCGATGATGGCAAGAACAGCTGTGTTATCTGCACTATATAATGTTAAAATCAACTTAGGCTCTATTAAAGATGAAGCTTTTGTTGCAAAAGTAACAAAAGAAGTAACGGCGATTGAATCAAAAGTAGAAAAAGTAGAAAAAGATATTTTATCAAAAGTTGTGCTTTAATATTAACCTAAAAAGACATAGCCAAAATACATTGGCTATGTCTTTTTAGGTTATGAAGTTTAATAGATGAAGTCTGAATTTTATTCCTCTTGGATAATTTCTTCTTTAAGAATAATATTTAGAAACAAAGCAGAAATTGTACCTGCACTGATACCAGAAGAGAAAAGACCCTTTAAAATTTCAGGTAGTTGTGCAATAAAATCAGGACGCACTGTAACACCAAGACCTAAACCTAATGATATGGCAAGAATAAGCATATTTCGATTGTTAAGTGGAACGTCTTTGATTGTTTTGATCCCAGCAGCTGCAACAACACCAAACATAATAATTCCAGCACCACCAAGAACAGGGTTTGGCATGATCGCAACAAGTGCACCAATCTTAGGGAATATACCCAATAATACAAGAATAATACCAGCAAGAATAACAACAAATTTACTTGCAACTCTAGTAAGCGGAATTAAACCAACATTTTGACTAAAAGAAGTATTTGGTCCAGCGTTAAAGAAACCTGCAAGGCAGCTTCCTACACCATCGCATAAAATACCTGATGATATTTCTTCAGAAGAAAGTTCTTTTCCTGAAGCTTCACCAACAGCCATTAAAACCCCTACTGTTTCAATTGTTGTAACTAAATAGGCAGAAAGGAAAGGAATAACGTATTTAAAATCAAAGCTTATACCATATTTAAAAGGAGTAGGGAAAGCAATCCAAGCTGCATCTTTTATTGGTTGAAAATTAAGTAAACCTAAAGGAAAACTTATGATGTAACCAAAGATTAGACCAAGAATAACTGAAGCTGAACTTACAAAACCTTTACCATATCTATTTAGTAGCATTGTTACAAATAAAACAGACATAGCAACTACGACATTTTTAAGACTACCATAATCAGGTGCACCATAACCACCAGCAGCCCAGTCGATTGAAACGGGGAGTAATGTTAAACCAATTAGTATAACAACTGTACCTGTAACAATTGGTGGAAAAAATTTTCTTAAAGGTTTTATAAATCTACTCAAAACAATTTCAACAAATGAACCGAGGATTGTTGCACCAAAAATTGCAGGAAGACCACCACTTAGACCAACTGCTATTGATGGACCAACAAATGTGAAATCTGTGCCCATTACACAGGGTACACGAGCCCCTATCTTCCCTAAACCTCTTGCTTGAAGCCAAGTTGTTACCCCTGCCATAAAAAGAGCGGCACTTACTAAATAAGCGATATCATTTATAGGAAGACCTAAGACACCGCCTATAACAAGCGGAACGGCTACTATACCACCAAATGCAGCCATTATATGCTGTAACGCAAGGAGAATACTAAAGTGAAGCGGTGGTTTATCATCAATTTTATAGATGATTTCTGTATTATTTAAAATGTTTTTTGCGGTACCCATTGAAGTGCTTTTTTCCATATGTGTTAACCTCCTAAATTTAATTTTCTAAAATGGAAAGAAACTTAGGAACACCTCCTTTTAAGAATAATACAAAACCTTGCATAATATTTATAATATTCTGAAGATTTCTGAAAAATCCTTTGGTGAAAAGTAATAATATTTTAGGATAAATGTACATGGAATAAAAGATAAAATTCATAAGATATTCGACAAATATGAAAAAACAAACGATTGCTTAATTTGTTAAAAGTATACAATCTGTAAATAAATAATATTTTTGAAGTAATCACAATAAATTAAAGGAATTCATAGTGTTTTTTAGAAATTATGTATAGAAATAGAAAAAAATGAAAGCTTTATCAAAAAATAAGTGTCCATTGTTTTATAATTTGATCAAGGATGGAGATAATTATGCTAAAAGAAAGTGGCATTACAATTAAGCGCGCAATGGAAATGGATTGTTTGAAGAAAAGCAAAATAATTGCAGGGCATAATGGTGCGCACAATATTATTAGTAGAGTAAATATTATGGCAGATCCAGATATCCTGGAATGGGTTAGTGAAGGAGAATTATTACTTACAACGGCATATTCTTTTAAGAAAAATGATATTAATATGCAGAGAAAATTTATTATTGAATCAAGGAAGAAGAAATTGGCTGGAATCGGTATTAAAATATATCCGTATATGAATGAATTTTCGCAAGAAGTTATTAATCTTGCAGACACATTAGGAATTCCTATCATAGACATTGAATATGCCAAATCACTTACAGATATTATGACACCCATTTTTAAGGAGATCTTTAACAAGCAAGTTGCTTTATTACAGAAAGTAGATTGGATGCATAATGAGCTTATGGGTGTTGTTTTGAAGGGTGGAGGCGTAAAAGAAATTATTAAAACACTCAAAGCAATCATTCAAAATCCAATACTCATACGAAATCATTATTTTAGAGAATATATATATCATGAAATGGAGAATGAACCTTATCCGTATGATTTACTTATAAAAAAAAGTGATGATTTCTTTTTCAAAAATATTGATAATATGAAGATCGATAAGAAAGTTGAAAAGATGGATCAAATTGAGGATGTATATGTAAAAAAAATAATTATTCCTATTTTGGTAAAAGGGAGTATCTATGGACACATTTTGATTTGGGAAATGAATAGAAAAATATGTCATTATGATACAGTTGTATTAGAGTCTGCCTCTAATATTATTGCTTTGGATCTTTTAATGAAAAGTTCTGTTTATGCTGTGGAACATAGATATAAAGTAGAATTTTTTGAAGATATTATTTCAAAAGACAGTAAGAGAAAACAAAACGCTATGAACCGAGCAAATATTTATAAATTCGATTGTGATGCATATTATATTGTAACGAACATTCTTATAAAAAATAAAAATAATACAGAAGAAACAATTAGACTAAACAACAAATTGATATTAGAATTGGAAAAATTCTGTGAAAATCATAAATGGCATACGTTAATTGTATTGAAGGAAGACAGAATTTACATACTCAGTATGTGGCATTTAGAAAAGGATGAACGAAAAAAGATAAGAAGTTTTGGAGATAAAATAAATAAATTTATCAAAGAAAATAGTATTAAACAGAAATATGCAATTGGAATTGGAAGAATTTACAAAGGATTAGAACGAATATATAAAAGCATGCAAGATGCACATAAAACAATTGAAATGGGCGTAATATTTAACAAAGAGGAAACGATTTTCTTTGAAGATTTAGGAATATATAAAATATTTTGTAATGAATATTTGAATGAAGAGCTATATGAATTTTATAAAGATACACTTTCGCCCCTTGTAGAATATGACAAAAATAAAAATACAGAGTTTGTAAAAACGCTACAGATATATTTTGAGACGAATGGGAATTTGAAGAAAACCTCAAAAATACTATACACGCATTACAATACCATACTATATAGAATGCAAAGAATAAAAGAAATAACAAAAAGAGACATCGAAGATTCAGAAGATCGATTCAATTTAGAAACTGCGTTAAAAATTATGAATATACTAAATATAAATAGTAAAACATCAACTCCATAGAATGGAGTTGATGTTTTACTATTTTTCTACAAGAGCTACAGCACGAATAGGAGAACCAGAACCATCTCGAATTTTTAGAGGTAGGCCAAAGAATAAGAATCTTTGATTGACTACTTTATCTAAATTGCATAGGTTTTCTGTATTGGTTATATCATATTCTCCGCAAACTAAATGACCTGAAAAATTCAAATCATCTGGATGATCAATGGCAGGGGCATCTACACCGATATTTACAACACCTTGCTTAGCAAGCCATGTGGCGGATGCATAGCTAAGTCCAGAATAGGTTGTTTGCCATTTGTCGGTATTGAAATATCTGTCATAGTGACCTGTATATAGTAAGACAATATCTCCCTGATAAATAGTCTGACCTGAATTTTTTAAAGCTTCTTCCAAATCTTTAGGTTCAATGTATTTTGTGGGTGAAATATGAGATAAATCTATACAAATTGCACTTCCCCAAAAATAGTCAATGGGCATTTTATCAATTGTTTGTCCAGATGGTTTATATTCCCAAACTCCATCGCAATGGGTACCGCCATGTTCGCTAATTAAGAGATTTCTTGCGGAGAAACCGAGCGATTTGCTACCTGTTGCTTGCATATTTTCCTCATGGGTCATGTTTGTCATAATAAATGTATTTTGATGCATTGGAAAAACAGACATACCTTGGAAAATTTCCTGTGAAAGATCAATTAATCTTAAACTCATTTAAACAGCTCCTTCTGATTATTTTTAAATATTTACTAGATCAATTTCGGCTCTTATGAATTATTAAATACAGTTTCATAAATTCCTTTTTTTTGTTCTATACTAAAATTTTTACAATGAAGTAATAAAATAATAAACAAACCGTTGAAATAATAAGGTTCAATAGTAAAAAAAGGAATAGAAAAAATAAATAGCACTAAGAAAATTGTAGAAATAACACAAAAATATATAATAATATCATTTGTAAATATTGCATATTTTGTAAATAGTACATAAAGGTATTCATGAGTTTGATTAGAATATTTAGAATATACAGAAATAAAAAACAAATACAAAATACAAATCAAATAAATGGAGGTCATTTTATGGAGGACAAAAAGTATGTATTAGCAGTTCCAAATTTTAGTGATGGAAGAAGAAAAGATGTTGTTGAAAAAATAGCAGATGTCGTTAGAAATGTTGAAGGTGTAACTTTAGTCAGTGTTGAACCAGAGCATGATTTTAACAGAACCGTTGTAACCCTTATAGGAGAACCAAAACCTTTAAAAGAAGCATTGCTAAATATGGCTGGAAAATCGTATGAATTAATCAATATGGAAGAACAAAAAGGTACACACCCTAGAATCGGTGCACAAGATACGATTCCATTATTTCCATTCAAAAATATTACATTAGATGAATGCAAGGAAGTAGCAGAAGAAATTGGAGAAGAACTATTTAATAGATATGAAGTACCTGTTTATTTTTCAGGGGTAAATGCAAAAACAGAAGATAAGAAAGCATTGGCTTTCATTAGAAAAGGGCAATATGAGGGGTTAAAAGATTTATTAAAGGATAAGTCACATCCTGATTATGAAAAGAGAAAACCAGATTTAAGTGTAGATGGAAAACTATGCGATAAAAGAGGGGCAACGATTGTAAGTGCAGATATGGAAGGCTTGACTGCATATAATGTATTCTTAGCCACTGAAGATGTACAGATCGCAAAGAAAATAGCAAAAGGTGTTAGAGGGCCAAGCGGAGGATTTTCAACGGTTAGAGCAGTAGGGATTAAGTTTCCAGAAAGAGAAGGTGTAGTAGTATCTATGAATATGTTTGACTGTGAAAATACGCCACTTTATAGAACTTTTAGTTTTGTAAAACAAGAAGCAGCAAGATATGGTGTAGCTGTTACGGGTTCAGAACTTGTAGGACCTGTTAAATTAGAATATTTACTGAATTCTCTTGAATATTTCTTAGGATTAGAAAACCTTAATAGACAACAAATATTAGAAACGCATTTAATGAAATAAATATAGGGAAATAAACATAAGGAGGGGTTTGGAATGAAAGTAGATGTAATTGTTAAAAACGCTAGAATTCCGCAAGGTGATGACACAATTTTAACAAATATTTTAGTGAAAGATGAAAAAATTGCAGGTTTCACACAAGATTTAACAGATGTAGAAGCGGGTAATATAATAGATGCACAGGGAAATTTAACAATGCCTGGATGCATTGATTCGCATACGCACTTTATGTATCAAGGTTTTGGTCACAGAGAAAACACATTAACAGGCTCTGCTGCTGCTGCAACGGGTGGCGTTACAACGGTTATTGATATGCCATGCTGTTCTGTTCCATCTGTAAGAAGTGTTGAACAGCTAAATACAAAAGTATCTTTATGGAAACCTCAAGCGTTAGTTGATTTTGCTTTATGGGGTGGGGTAACAGGAGAAGATGTACGAGAAGGTTGGTTGCACAACGTAAAGGAACAAGTAGATGCAGGCGTTGTTGCATTTAAACTTTATATGACACCATCGGTTCCAACCTATCCTAGAGTATCAGATCCAGAAATGTTTGAATGCTTTAAAGCAGTTGCTGAAACGGGATTGCCTGTAGGGATTCATGCAGAGAACTTTGCGATGTGTGATTTTTATGTTAAAAAATATCAAGAAGAAGGACGATTAGATGGACCTGCTTGGGCAGAAGCAAGATCAATATTGGCAGAGAAGACAGCGATTCAGTTAGGGATTAGCTTTGCTGAAGAATCAGGCGCTAGACTGCACATCGTACATATGAGTACAGGTATTGGTGCACAGCTTGTAGGGGAAGCTAAAAAAAGAGGATTAAGTGTGACAGCAGAAACTTGTCCTCACTACTTAACACTTAATGCACAAGAAGCAATGACCGAGCATGGGGCATGTGCGAAGATTGCACCGCCACTAAGAAGAAAAGAAGATAATGAAATGCATTGGGAAGCATTAAGAAATGGAAGTATTGATTTTGTTGCTACGGATCATGCCCCTTATGAAATCGAAAGCGAAAAAGCGAAAGCGGGAACAAATATTTGGACTGCATTCCCAGGAATTCCTGGCGTAGAAACAATGGTACCTGTTCTTGTGAGTGAAGGTTACAATAAGGGAAGAATTTCATTAAGTAGATTAGTAGAGGTACTTTCTAAGAATGCAGCGATTCATTATGGATTATATCCTAAAAAAGGGGCAATGTTTATTGGATCAGATGCTGACTTTACCATTATTGATCTAGATAGAGCGTGGACGATTAAGCAAGAGGAACAAGTGACTTTAGCAAAATACAATCCACTACATGGCATGAAACTAAAAGGAAAACCTGTTAAAACAATCGTTAGAGGAAATCTTGTTTATTCAGATGGTGAAGAAGGGGTACTACCAAGCTATGACAATTGGGATGTTGTATTTAACACACCAGATGATTTACAGAGTGCTGAGTATCAAGTAAGCTATAGAAAAGATCATCCAGAAAAAGTGAAAAAAGAAGTGCAGTCTATTAAAGGAATCATGGTAGAACCTGGATTTGGCACATGGATTAAAAGACAAAGTATTCAGAAATTAGATAAAACGATTAAGTTCTAAGATCATACTATTAAAATACAATAAAGCATAGCAGGCAAAAATAAATGCCTGCTATGCTAAAAAAAAGGGGGCGTTTAATATGGCAAGACATGCGATATTAGTAATAGATATGTTAAATGATTTTATAGGAGAAAAAGCACCACTAAGATGTCCAGGTGGAGATGATATTGTTCCAACACTACAAGAATTATTAAAATGGGTTAGAGCGAGAGAAGATGACGATATTCATCTCGTACACATTCAAGAAGCACATAGAAAAAATGATGCTGACTTTAGAGTAAGACCTGTTCATGCAGTAAAAGGGACTTGGGGTTCAGATTTTATTAAAGAGCTATATCCAGAAGGAGAAGAGTATATCGTACCTAAGCGAAGACATAGCGGTTTTGCACATACGGATTTAGATTTATATTTAAGAGAAGAAAATATTGACACAGTTGTTCTAACAGGGGTTTGGACAAATGTTTGCGTAAGAAGTACTGCATCGGATGCACTTTATAACGCTTATAAAGTGATTACGCTAAGTGATGGTTGTGCTTCAAAAACAGAAGAAATGCATGCATATGGTTTAAATGATTTAAGTATATTCACAAAAGTTATGACGGTTGATGCCTATAAAAAAGCATGGGAAAATGGAGAAGATGCATGGGCAGGTGGCGGAGACGCAGAAAACAAAGTGAAATAGTCCTTTAGAAGAAAGAGGGATTGAAAGATGAGACTAACTGTGGCGATAACTGGAGGTAGCTGTGCAATATATGGCGTTGCGCTACTAAAAGCACTCGAACAACTTGGCGTAGAGACACATCTTGTTGTATCAAGAATGGGAGAATATGTAGTTGAACATGAATGCAATATGAACTTAGAAGAACTAAGGTCATTGGCAAGTTATTCTTATGACAATAATGATTTGGCTGCAGCAATTGCAAGTGGATCATTCAAAAATGATGGAATGATTATTGCGCCGTGTTCGATGAACACGGTAGCAGCTATTGCGAATGGCATTTCATCAAATCTGGTGGGCAGAGCAGCAGATGTAACCATTAAAGAAGGTAGAAAACTGATTATATTACCTAGAGAAACACCACTTAGTGTGATTCATTTGGAAAATATGCTCAAGCTTGCAAAGATCGGTGTAAAAGTAATGCCTGCTTCTCCAGGATTTTATCATCAGCCTCAGACGATAGGAGATATCGTAAATATTATCGTGGGTAGAATGTTAGACCAAATCGGAATAGAACACAATCTGATGAAAAGATGGGGTGAATAAATAATAAGGAGAGGCGGTAGAATGTGGAACGACAAATGCTTAGAGCTACAATAGATAAGCTAAAGAAAAATGGCTATTTAGAGATTTGTGATGTAGAGGTAGATCCTAAATATGAATTGGGTGGCGTGCTAAAACATTACAAAAATGAAAGACCAATGTTGTTTAACAAAGTAAGGGGAAGTAAAACTTCTGTGGTAGGTGCACTTTTTGGGAATCGTGAAATTTATTATGATTTATTGAATGTAACGCATGAAGAGAGAATTGCAAAATTCATAAATGCGATGATGAACCCAAAGCCTACGAAGCTTTTAGATAAAGGACCTATCATGGAGAATATTTTAACGAGAAATATTGATCTTAAAAGTATGTTACCCGTACCTACTTATCACGGAAAAGATTCCTCAAGCTATATTACATCAGGTATGTTAGTTGTCAAAGATCCACAAACAGGGAAAAGATATGTATCTGTTCGTAGATTTCAAATGCTTAAAGGGAATAAGATGAGTGCACTTATTGCTTCTCCTTTTTTAACAAGAGAATTTCAAGCATTAGAATCTAAAAATAAACCATTAGAAGTAGCAGTTGTGCTAGGATATGATGCCAATCTTTTATTAGCATCACAAATTAGTTCAGAAACTTATGGATTAGACAAATATGAAGTGGATAGTGCGTTAAGAGGAGAACCATTAGAGCTTGTGAAGTGCCATAGTGTTGATTTAGAGGTACCTGCACACGCAGAGTATGTATTTGAAGGCATTATTCCACCGAATAAAAGAGAACTTGAGGGACCTTTTGGAGAATTGATGGGTTATTATGGAAGTCAAGCACCCCATCCAATTATAGAAGTTAAAGTGATTATGCATAGAAATAACCCGATTTTCCAAACTGCTTTTCCTTGTCCACAAGAACATCTTTCAAATGGACTCATAAGAGAAATTGAAGTATATAGCCGTTTAAAAGCATTAGTCGATGTTAAAGACGTGAATGTTACAATTGGAGGAGGTTATAGATTTCATGTAGTTGCTTCTATTCACAAGAAATTTGATGGAGATGGGAAAAGTGCAATATTAGGCGTTTTAGCAAGTAGTACGGATGTAAAGCATGTAGTTATTGTAGATGAAGATGTAAATATATTTGATCATGATGAAGTAGAAGGTGCAATGGCATCTAGATTTCAAGCGGATCATGATTTGGTTGTAATAGGTGGGGCCTTAGGTTCGGGGCTTGAACCTAGTCATGTAGTGAGAGGAATTACAACAAAAATGGGATTAGATGCTACGAAACCACTAGGGGATGATTGTATAAAATTTGAAAAAGCGCGCATACCTAACTTTGAAAAGATTGACATTAAGAAATATTTTCCTAATATTGAAAAATAAGAATAAAGGGGATTAATGAGGATGAAACAAGCCTTAGGAATATTTGAAATAAAAAGTATGTTAGCCGCTATTACGGCAGCGGATGCAATGGTAAAAGCTGCTGACGTGACGATTGTTGACTTCAATTTTGTTGGCTCAGGGATCGTGTCTGTTATGGTAGAAGGAGAAGTAGCAGCCGTTAAAGCAGCGATTGAGAGTGCAGAAAAGTCTGCGAAAGATCTTGCAGAGATAGTTTCCATAAATGTAATTCCAAGACCACATGATGAAGTGGCAAAACTATTAAAGTAGTTTAATGGGGTGTTGATATGGCAAATCCATTAGCAATAAGAATCATGAAGAATATTGCTAAAAAGATGAATAAAGATATTGAATCAAATGTAGAAGTGTATGGGTTACCAAAAAAGGAACGAACGATTGATCAGAAATATGAATCATTATTAAAAGAGGTGATATATCATAAAGAGGATCAAGCAACGCACAAAACAGTTAAAAAAGAGCCTGTGAAATGGGATGCATATTTAGAAAATTTTATAGATCACCCAATAAAAGAACAATCAAAAAACAAAACAAGTGAGAAGAATACAAATAAAAAAAGTACAATGATGACATTAGAAGAACTAAGTAATAAATGATGAAAATAATGTTTTTTGCGATAAATAATGTATGTAAGCAAGCCATATGCCAATGGTTGGAGGTGTAAAATGAGAGGTGCTTTAGGTTTAATAGAAACACTTGGATTAGCAACAGCCGTGACTGCACTTGATGGCGCTTGTAAAACAGCAGAAGTTCGTCTTGTCGGTTATGAAAAAGTGATAGGAGCAGGCAAAGCTGTAAGTGTCACCATTCATATTGCTGGAGACGTAGCGGCGGTAAAGGCTGCAGTCGAAGCAGGTGTGATGGCAGCTGAAAAAGTAGGAACCGTATTAGCTCATAGTGTTATTCCGAGACCCCATGAGGAAGTACAAACACTCATTAATATTTTTAATAGAAATTTGGAAAAAGAGCAAGGAGAAAAAGTGGAAGATCAAAAAAAGGTTGAAAAAGATGTAAAATCTAACGAGAAAGTTGAAAATAATCAGATAAAAGAATAATAAGGAGGAATAAAAAAATGGGTCAAGCATTAGGAATGATTGAAACAAAAGGATTAGTAGGCGCGATTGAAGCCGCAGATGCAATGGTAAAATCTGCAAATGTAACCATCGTAGGCTATGAAAAAATTGGTTGGGGATTGGTTACAGTTATGGTAAGAGGCGATGTAGGGGCTGTAAAAGCAGCTACAGATGCTGGTGCAGAAGCTGCTAGAAATGTTGGAGAACTACATTCTGTACATGTGATCCCAAGACCTCATGCAGAAGTAGAAAGAGTTTTATTAAAATCAGAATAAGAAATAAACCTACATAACATGAAAAAAGTATTCGCGTTATGTATGAAGAGGTGCAAAAATGAAAGACAATTTTCTGGTTAAAGAAATTCTTAATAATATAGCAAGTAATATTGTAACAAGGCAGTCGGTTCAAATGAAAAATAGACAGGGAAGTGTTGGTTTAGTCAATAAAACTAAAAATATTTTGGTTGTTTTAACAGGTAGTAATAATGGAATAGACGAGATCCTAAATCATTTAAATCAGTTAAAGAGATATGGATATTGTCTAAATATTGTCCTATCTAAAACTGCAGAAAATATTATAGGGTTAGATAGACTAAAAAAGGAATTGTATAGCGTATCCATTTCATTAGAAGAAAATAAAGAACAATATTTAGATTTAATTGAAAAATCTCATTTAGTACTCGTACCTTTGCTCACCCAAAATACAGCGGCTAAATTAAGAGCGGGTATTCAAGATACAATGGCATCTTTATGTATTTGGCAAGCACTTTGGCAAGAAAAGATGGTTTTGGCAGATACAAGAGGACTTGTTTGTAATGGGAAAGATACAAAAAATGCCATACTAAACCAAATTGTAGAAGATAACTTATCATTTTTAAAAAAAATGGGATTAAAAATTTTGGATAGAAAAAGTTATCTTGTTGCAATAGATACTATTTTAAGGCATGAAGATAAAACTTTATGTCAAGAGAACCAATCAAAAGATGTAGAAAAAAAAGAACAAATAGATATTTTAGCAATCAATGAAGAAGAAGCAAAAAGAAAAATCATTACACAAAAGGATATCTATGCAATGGTAGGAAAAATGAATCAATTGCATATCCATAAGCATACAATTATAACTCCCCTGGCAAGAGATTATGCAAAAGAAAAAAATATTGAACTCATAAGGAATACGTAAATCAGGAGGAGAAAATTTTATGAAAATTGGAAAAGTTATTGGAACGGCAGTGGCCACAAGAAAAGATGAAAGGCTTGTGGGCCAAAAATTAATGATTATGCAAGAATTAGATCTTGAAGGCAATCCCAAAGGTTCACTTATTATTGCTGTCGATACAGTAGGTGCAGGGATTGGAGAATTAGTTTTGTATGTAGCAGGTGCAGCAGCACGCCATGCTACGAATAAGCCACAATCGCCAATTGATCTAGCGATTATAGGAATTATTGATAACTTAGATGTGCATCATGAACTGATAGATTCAAAAAAATAAAACAGTAGAGAGGAGGCAGAATATTGCTAGATGCTTTAGGAATAAAAAAAGCAATTGAGTATAGAGAATTAGTAGATGTCTTAATGGGAGATAAGGCATTTGCAGATGTTGTGCTTCGTGGTGGAAATGTAATTAATGTACTTACGAGAGAAGCTTATGTAGCAGATGTAGCCATAAAGGGAAAATACATTCTGATGGTAGGCGATGCATCTAAATTAATTGGGGAGGATACGAAAGTAATAGATGTTGAAGGAAAATATATTTCGCCTGGATTTATGGATTCACATATGCACTTCGAAAGCAGCATGTTGACAATTACTGAATTTTCAAGATTATCTATTCCATCAGGAACAACAACGCTCGTAGCAGATCCACATGAAATTGGCAATGCACTTGGACCTATAGGGATGAAAGCAATGGCACAAGAAGCAAGTGTAGTACCAAATCATGTTCATTTGGTGCTACCTGCATTAACACCAGATTGTCCAAGCTTAGAAACTGCTGGTTATGATATAACATCAAAAGATATGAAAGAAATTCTAAATTATCCGAATGTGATAGGTATTGGAGAACTTCAAGGTTTTAGTAATGCAAAACATGTATATAGCAATACGCCAGAGATTATTACAGATCTTATCGCATCAACAAGCTATGCAAGAAGTATTGGAAAGATTGTTGATGGAAATGCACCGGATATTTTTGGAAATGAGTTGGCAGCACATATTATCACAACAGGTGGAAAATGTTCTTGCCATGAGACAACAACAAAGGAAGAGTGTATAGAGAAGTTGAGACAAGGGGTTTACGTGTTTATGCGTGAAGGTTCTACGCAAAAAAATATGGCACAGTGTATTAGAGCTGTTACGGAAGAAAAAATGGACTCTAGACGTTGTATTTTAGCAACAGATGATATGCTTTCAGCGGACTTAGAAAAACTAGGACATATGAATGAGATCGTTAAAAGAACAATTGAGCAAGGCGTTGATCCGATTGAAGCAATACAAATGGTTACGATTAATCCAGTAACCTATTTTGGATTAGAAGATCGAGGCGTTTTGGCACCTGGTAAACTTGCAGATATTGCTATTATTAGTGATTTAACAAATATGGTTGTGGAGGGTGTTTTTATTGAAGGAAAATTAGCGGCGATTAATGGAAAACTGCTATTAGATATGCCAAAGTATATCTATTCAGATGTAGTGAAAAATTCAGTGAAAAGAAAACCATTAAAAGAGGAAGAACTTGTTATAGAAGCAAAAGGTTCAAAAGCTTTAGTAAGAGCAATTGAATTGATTCCAGATCAAAATCTTTCAGGATGCCTTGAATTTGAAGTAAAAGTGCAAAAGGGTATTGTGCAAGTAGATTTAAGACAAGATGCTTTATATATTGCTTGTGTTGAACGATATGGAAGGAATGGAAACATCGGAAAAGCTTTTGTGAATGGTTTTGGATTAAAAACAGGTGCTTTTGCGGAGAGTGTAGCACATGATACCCATAATATTATGGTAGTAGGAACGAACCTTAAGGATATGACGATCGCAGTAAATCATGTCATTGAAATAGGTGGAGGAATTGCAATTTCTAAAAATGGAAGAATTTTAGATGATTTAAGACTTCCGGTAGGAGGACTCATTACAGATGAATTAATAGGTACGCAAGTGAGTGAAAAAATTGCATCACTAGAAGAAACAGTTAAACGGGAACTAGATTGCAAGGTACATGCACCTTTTATGCACTTATCATTTTTAGCATTATCGACCAGTCCAAAATGGAAGATTACGGATAAGGGATTGATAGATGTCAACCATTTTACTGTGCTAGATCCTATTAAATAAAAATAGGCCTTATTATAAGGTGTAAAAAGCATATTTTTTTAACATGAATTGTTTAAATATTTAATAAACATATAACAAGTGCATGAAAAAATGTTCGTCAGAAGTTGTAAAAAAAGAGAAAAATAAAGGGGGATTAATCAATGAATATGCAACACGATAGTTTAGAAAAAAAAAGATTTCTCCAGAACACCTTTAAACTGACACAGCATAATACAGATATAAAAACAGAAATAATGGCTGGAATTACAACATTCATGACAATGGCATATATAATCATTGTTAACCCATTGATTATGGGTGAAACAGGTATGGATCAAGGCGCAATATTTACTGCTACTTGTTTATCAGCAGCAGTTGCTACACTGATTATGGCATTTTTAGCAAACTATCCATTCGTTTTAGCACCCGGGATGGGACTTAATGCGTTTTTTGCATATACGGTTGTTTTAGGGATGGGATATTCTTGGGAGTTTGCATTAACCGCTGTCTTTATAGAAGGGATTATTTTTATCATTTTAACCTTCTTTAATATTCGGGAAGCAATTATCAATGTAATGCCTATGAATATAAAAAATGCAGTGAGTGTTGGGATTGGATTGTTTATTGCATTTATAGGATTAGCAAATGCAGGAATTGTTGTAGCAAATCCTGCTACAAAAGTATCTTTAGGAGATATGGGAAATCCGATAGCGCTAGTTGCGATCATTGGTCTAATCATTACTGGGATTCTACTCGCTAAGAACGTTAAGGGTGCATTACTAATAGGAATTATTGCGACAACAATCATAGGAGTTCCTTTTGGCGTGACATCAATGCCTACAGGATTTGTGAGTGCACCCCCTTCATTAGCACCCATCGCATTTAAGCTTGATTTTAAAAATATATTTAGTATGGATATGTTAGTAATTATGTTTACTTTCTTATTTGTTGACTTATTTGATACATTAGGAACTTTAGTGGGTGTTGCATCGAAAGCAGATATGTTAGATAAAGATGGAAAATTGCCAAAAGCAAAACAAGCGTTATTTGCAGATGCAGTAGGAACTACTTTTGGCGCTTTGATGGGTACGAGTACAGTAACAACTTATGTAGAAAGTGCTTCAGGCGTAGCAGTAGGAGGAAGAACAGGGCTAACTGCATTTACGAGCGGTGTATTATTTTTATTAGCATTATTATTCTCACCAATCATTCGTATTATTCCAGCTGCTGCAACAGCTCCAGCACTGATATTAGTTGGACTTTTCATGATGTCTCCGATCAAAAAAATTGATTTAGATGACTTTACAGAAGCCATTCCAGCGTTCTTAACAATCATTATGATGCCACTTGCATATAGTATTGCTGAAGGTATAACTTTTGGTATTTTGGCATACGTATTTCTAAAGATGTTAACTGGAAGAACCAAAGAATTATCTATTCCAATGTATATATTGGCGATTTTATTTATTTTAAAATTTGCAATGTAGTGTATAGAGCCTCTATCCTACAAGGGGGAGAGGCTTTATTTCTAACCTATTCTTTTATATGAGTGACTATGGTAAATACAAAATAAAGCAATAAATCATAGTCATTCACATAAGTGGATATGTAAATGGAATAAAATATTTGCTAGGAGAAACGCCATACTTTAGGGATCAAAGAATGACGAGTAAATAGGGTAGTAAAACGATTACAAATATTTTCTATAGTGATTAAAGGGGAGAATAAAAATGGAAAAAAAGACTTTGGTAATAAAAAATGGAAATCTGGTGACGATGAATAAAAACAAAGAGATATTGAGTGGAGATCTATTAATAGAAGATAATCGTATAAAAAGCATTGGATCTAAATTAGATGTCAATGCGGATGAAGTGATTGATGCAGATGGAATGGTTGTTATTCCAGGACTTATTCAAACACACATTCATCTAACCCAAAGCTTATTCAAAGGACAAGCAGATGATCTGGAATTGCTAGATTGGTTAAAAAAGAGAATATGGCCATTAGAAGGTAGTCATACAGAAGAATCAAATTATATTTCAGCAAAGCTTGGTATTGCCGAGTTGATTAAAGGGGGGACCACTTCCATAATAGATATGGAGACAGTAAATCATACAGAATCTGCGTTAAATGCTGTATTGGAGTCAGGGCTTAGAGCCCATATAGGAAAATGTATGATGGATTATGGCCAAGGATTACCTGATGCTTTGATGGAAAATACAGAAGCATCAATAAAAGAAAGTGAAAGGTTATTAAAAATATGGCATCAAAGAGGAAATGGAAGAATAAAGTATGCTTTCGCGCCTAGATTTGTTGTTTCTTGTACAGAAAAATTATTATTAAAGGTAAGAGATTTGGCAAAAAATTATGATGTTATGGTTCATACGCATGCATCTGAAAATCAAGGAGAGATTGCATTTGTCCAAAAGGATAGAGGCATGCGCAATATTGTGTATCTTCATAAATTAGGACTAACGGGTGAAAATTTGATTTTGGCACATTGTATTTGGCTAAATGAAGAGGAAATGAAAATATTGGCAGATACAGGAACGAACATAGCGCATTGTCCAAATTCAAACCTTAAATTAGCTTCTGGAATTGCAAAAATACCTGAATTGTTAAATATGGGAGCAAATGTGTCTATTGGTGCAGATGGCGCACCGTGTAATAATAATCTAGATATGTTTGCAGAGATGAGAAGCGCAGCACTCATACAAAAGGCAAGACTACTTGAACCTACAACAATGCCTGCAAACCGTGTTTTTGAAATGGCTACTATCGGTGGTGCAAAAGCGATGGGACTAGAAAGTGAAATTGGAAGTATTGAGATAGGGAAAAAAGCGGACTTAGCGATTATTAATCTAAGGAATATACACAATGCACCGCATGAAAATACAGAGATCATATCCAAATTGGTTTACTCAGCATCTGCAAGAGATGTAATGACAACGATTGTGGATGGAAAGATCTTAATGAAAAATAGAGAATTAACAACCCTTAGTGAATCTTCAGTAATGAATGATGCAAATAGAATATTAAAAAAACAAATAAAGAAAGCAAAAATTCAATAAAAAGTTAGGGGTTGATACAATGATTAGACAGTGCATTACACCATCAACATTAGAAGCGGTATTAAATATATTAGATGAAGAAGGAAAAGATGTAGAACTGATAGCTGGAGGAACTGATTTAGTGATTGATATAAGAAATGAAAAATTCAAAAAAAGTAAACTTCTAAATATTGCAAAGTTTAAATTACTGAAGTTTATTAACATAAATGAAGACAAAACTTCTATAGGATCAGGAACAAAATTCACAGACATTGTTGAAAATGGTGAAGTTGAAAAGTTATTTTTAGGATTGTGGAAGGCGTGCAAATCTGTAGGAGCACCTCAAATACGTAATATGGGAACAATAGGAGGAAATATTTGCAATGGTTCTCCAGCAGCAGATTCTGTCCCTCCATTGTTAGCATTAGATGCTAACTTAATTATGATTTCTAAAGATAAAGAAAGAGTGATTCCGCTGAGGGAATTTTACTTAGATAAAGGGCGTGTGGATAGAAGAGAAGATGAACTTTTATATGCTATAAAATTCAATACTTTGAAAAGAAATGAAGGAATTGCATTTGAAAAGCTCGGACTTAGAAAAGCTTTAGCGATTTCTAGAATCTCATGCTCCATTTATATACAACTTGAGAAAAACGATTATATAAAAAATATCAGAATTGCAACAGGCGCGCTAGGAAAATATCCGCAAAGAGAAGTTGAATTAGAATGCATGTTAAAGAATCAAGAAATTAGTACAGGACTCTTAAATACTGTATCTAAGCATATGTCTCACATTGTAGAACAGAGACTAAAAGGAAGAAGCTCAATGCATTTTAAAAGAAGTGCTATTTCTGGATTGTTTATAAAAACATGCAAGGATGCAGTAGAGGAGGCTAAAAAGAATGTTTAGGATCAACTTTACTATAAATAATAAAGGGTATACAGTTGATGTAGATGAAGCATTAAGATTGGTTGACTTATTAAGAGATAAATTTCAGCTTACGGGGACGAAAGAAGGATGCGCAGAAGGAGAATGTGGTGCTTGTACAGTCATTATGGATGGAAGAACTGTGCAGTCTTGCCTTGTTATGGCATTTCAAGCTGATGGCAGTAATATTACCACGATAGAAGGGCTTGAAAGAGAAGATGGACTTCATCCTATTCAAAGAGCATTTTTAGATGCTGGAGCAGTTCAATGTGGTTTTTGTACTCCTGGAATGGTATTGTCATCGAAAGCATTATTAGATAAGAATAGTAATCCTTCGAGAGAAGAAATTCGTGAAGGACTTTCAGGAAATTTATGCAGGTGTACTGGATATAACAAAATTGTGGATGCAGTTGCATTAGCTTCAAAATATTTAAAGGAGGAAGAGTCGGATGGAGCCTCTGAAAATAGTAGGAAATAGAGAAATAAGAGTGGATGGGATGGCAAAAGTAACAGGTAAAGCGATATATCCTCAAGACATATTTTTAGAAAATGCTTTATACGGCTATACCGTTCGATCTACAAAAGTGCATGCGAAAATTGAAGTTGATATAAAAAAAGCAGAAGAAATAGAGGGTGTTGTAAAAATATTAACCCATAAAGATGTGACAGGAATGAATGCGCATGGTGTTTTATTTAAGGATCAAGAAGTGTTCTGTAGCCAAAAGGTTCGAAGAATTGGCGATCCAATTGCCTTTGTGATTGCAAAATCACAGAAGGTAGCAAAAGAAGCTTCTAAGATGGTAGAAATTAAGTATACAGAGCTTCCAGCAGTTTTCGATCCTGTTGAAGCGATGAAAGAGGATGCACCCATCATACATGATACGACCAATATACGCTATTATTATAAATGTAGAAAAGGGAATGTGGAAGAAGCTTTTAAAAAATGTGATGTGATTGTAGAAAGAGAGTACAAAACATCCATGGTTGAACATGCATTTTTGCAGACAGAATCAGGTGTATCTTATGTAGATAAAGAGGGTGTGATAAATGTATGTGCAGCTACACAATATCCACATTTTGATCAGCTTGAAGTTGCAGAGGGACTTGGTGTAAATAAGGAGCAAGTAAGAATTATTAATCCAGCTGTAGGTGGGGCATTTGGTGGAAGAGAAGATATAACACTTCAGATTCATCTAGCATTAGGCGCATATTTGCTCAAAAAACCTATAAGGATGACTTACTCAAGGGAAGAATCTTTCTATGCGCATGCGAAAAGACATCCAATAGTCATGAAATATAAAACGGGTGCTGATAAAAATGGAAAATTAATAGCGATGGAAGCAACACTCATAGGTGATACAGGAGCATATGCTTCATGGGCAATAAACGTAATGAGAAAAGCGGGCGTTCATGCTACGGGACCTTATGAAATTCAAAATGTAGCGATAGATAGTTATTCAGTTTACACAAACAATCCATATTGTGGCGCGATGAGAGGCTTTGGTGCTACACAAGTACCTGTTGCTTCTGAGCAACAGATGGATATTATTGCTGAAAAATTGGGGATCAGTCCTATTGAGATACGATTACGAAACTGTTTTAAGGTAGGAAGTAAAACAGCTACGGGTCAATTATTAAATGAAAGTGTCCCATTAAAGAAGTGTATAGAGGAAGTTCAAAACAAATTGTTTTAAAGAAGAGAGGTGATAGTGTGAAAAAAAGAGGTAAAGGCATAGGGGCAACTTTTTATGGTACAGGATATGGAAATGGGTTTCCAGATGTATCAAAAGCAGTAGTTGAAATAGACAAGGACGGAAAGGTGTCTATTTATTCATGTGCAACAGAGGTAGGGCAAGGTGCGAAAACGATTATGATGCAAATTGCTGGTGAAGTATTAGGGTTAGGTGTAAATGATATAAACTTTATATCTGAAGATACTTCGTTAACACAGGATTCAGGAACAGCCGCAGCGAGTCGTCAAACTTATAATACAGGAAATGCGATAAAACTTGCGGCAGAATCTATGAAAAATAAACTACTAAACTTGGCAAAAGATTATTTGAAGTTAAATGCTACTTTGGGATTAGAAATGGAAGATCATAAAATATATTTAAAGATGGAACCGGAAAAGTGTGTGTATTTTAATCAACTAGTAGAAAAAGAAAACATAAAAGTTTCAGAAAGTTTTACAGCGCAATCAACACAAATGGATGAAGAAACAGGTCAAGGGTCTCCTTATTGGCCATATACCTTTAACTGCTACGGTGTTGAGGTAGAAGTGGATACAGAAACAGGGATCGTAGAAGTGATAAAAGGTGTATGTGCGCAAGATGTAGGAAGAGCAATTAATCCAGAACTCGTGGAAGGACAAATCGATGGTGGATTTGCAATGGGACTAGGTTATGCCATTATGGAAGACTTAAATTGTGTAAATGGAAAGATTCATAATAATAAATTTTCAAAATATTTAATTCCAACTGCACTAGATATGATAGACCTTCAAAAAATTATTGTGGAAGATCCAGAATCTACCGCTCCTTTTGGTGCAAAAGGAATCGGAGAACCAGTAATGACGGCTGTTACACCAGCAATATTAAATGCTGTATATGATGCAATAGGCGTAAGATTTTATGAAATTCCTATTACGCCAGATAAAGTATTAAAGGCAATAAATGATTCATTAAGAGAGGGTGAATAAGGGATGAAAGACATTATAAAATTAAGGATTGATATAGCTGCAGGAAGAAAAAAAGCGTCTCTTGTGCTAAAGAACTGTAACATTGTGAATGTGTTTACTGATGAAATTATTTACGGTGATATTGCAATAGAAAAAGATACAATTATAGGTATAGGCATATATGAAGGTAAAGAAGAAATAGATATGTATGAAGCATATGTTGCGCCAGGACTTATTGATGGACATCTGCATATAGAATCCTCAATGCTAACGCCATCTGAATTTTCAAGAGCCATTTTACCAAGAGGAACAACGACAATCATTGCAGACCCACACGAAATCGCAAATGTATGTGGATTAGCAGGAATAGAATATATGATTGATGAAAGTGAGAAATTACCTTTATCTGTATATATTATGTTGCCTTCTTGTGTTCCAGCTACTTCTTTTGAAAACTCAGGCGCTGTATTGAATGCTAAAAAGCTAAAAACACTTGTTGATCATCCAAGAGTATTAGGACTCGGAGAATTGATGGATTATCCAGCTGTAATTAACGGGGATGAAAAAATATTAGATAAAATTCATATTGTAAAAGATAAATTAATAGATGGGCATGGACCTGTCATTTCGGATAAAGCATTAAATGCTTATGTAGTGGCAGGAACAAAAACAGAACATGAGTGTTCTACTGTAGAAGAAATGATCAATCGGTTGCGTTTGGGTATGTATGTTCAAATAAGAGAAGGTTCTGCAGCTAGAAATTTAGAGGTACTGCTTCGTGGTGTGACAAAAGAAAATCTTAGAAGATGTATATTTTGTACAGATGATCGTCATCCTGAAGATATATTGATGCATGGGCATATTGATAACAATATTAGAGAAGCAATCAAGGGTGGTTTAAATCCAATATCTGCAATTAAAATGGCAACACTAAATGCTTCAGAATGCTATGGATTGAAAAATGTAGGTGCTGTAGCGCCTGGGTATAAAGCAGATTTAATTGTAGTGGATGATTTGAAAAAATTTAATGTTAAAACAGTATTTAAAGAAGGAAAATGTGTAGCACAAAATGGAAAGGCGCTATTCCATGTAGATAAACATCTTAATCCTTCAGTGTTAAATACTATGCACATGGATAAAGTAGATTTAGAAAAATTACGCGTGAATGTTCAAACGGATATTGCGAATGTGATAAAAATATTTCCGCACAGTTTAACTACAGAAAAAGTAGTAAGAAAAATTCAAACAGAAAATGGTGCGTTTAAATTTCATAAACAATTGGACATTTTAAAAATGGCTGTGATTGAGAGGCATAACAAAACAGGAAATATAGGGCTTGCACTGGTAGAAGACTTCAAATTAAAAAATGGAGCCATTGCTTCTACAGTGGCACATGATTCTCATAATCTTGTTGTTATTGGGGATAGTGATGAAGATATGCTATTAGCAATCAATGAGATTGAAAAATGTGGTGGAGGTATTACGATTTGTTCAAGCGGAAAGGTTTTAAAAACTTTGTCATTGCCTGTTGGAGGACTTATGTCAGATATGACGATTGAAGAAGTACATATGAATCTAAAGGAAATGATAGAGATTGCTTATGGGTTAGGGGTGAACAAAGAGATTGATCCATTTATGACATTGTCATTTCTTGCACTGCCTGTAATACCACAAATAAAATTGACGGATATGGGTTTGTTTGATGTTACAAAATTTGATTTTATTGAATTAAGCGTAAAAGAGTAAGTGTCAAACAAGATAAATAGAATTTGAAATTCAAAATTTAATACAAATAAAGGGTGAAAAAATGGATTTAGTACGTGTGAAATTATTTGATACACCAGTGGTTATAAAAAATGAAAAAAAGATAGATTTTTCATTTAAAAAGGCTGAGGCGCTATTTTATTATTTATTGATTTGCCAACAAGCTACACGTGATACTTTGGCGAATATTCTATGGGGTGAAGTAGAAGAAAAAACGGCAAAAAAGAATTTAAGACAAGCAATGTATAAAATCAAAAAAGATTTTGATATGGATATTATTATTTCTCCTAAAAAATCTGTGGTCATGTTAAATAAAGATATTAAGATCGAAACGGATATCCATCATTTTTTAAGAGATGAAGAAAATAGTATTGAAGTATATACGGGAGAATTTTTAAAAGGTTTCCATGTGAAAGATGGAGAACCATTTGATGAATGGATGATGCAATATAGAGATAAACTAAAGGATTTGTATATGCAAAGATTAAATAGAAAAATAGAAGATGCGCGCTCAGAAAAAGATGTACAAACTGTAATTGCTTATGCAAAAAAACTAATTGAAATAGATAATTTTGATGAAAAACCTTATCGGATTTTAATGAAGACTTATGCAGATGAAGGTGTATTTCATAAAGCCATTGATGTATATAATTGTTTGGTACATGTATTAGATCATGAACTTGGAATAGAACCGGATTTTAAGACATCTAAAATTTTTGATGAAATTTTACTTACGCGTAATACAATGAAAGTGAAAAAAAAGAAAGAAGTAGACTTTTTTTATGGAAGAACTTATGAACTTTCCATACTTGAAAAATATTATAAACAATTTAAAACAAATGAAGATAGCAAATCGTTAATGATTCGGGGAGATGCAGGAATTGGTAAAACAAAATTAAAGGAGAAATTTTTAGAAAGTATTCATCTAGAGGAATGTATTTTATTAGAAGGTCAATGTTATCAAGCGGAACAATATTATTTATTTAAACCATGGAATGAGATATTTATAAAATTAGTAGAGATTATTAAAGAAGAGAAAATTGAAATTCCTCATTTGTGGAAAACTATCATCAGTAATATATTTCCTAGTTTTGCAAGAGAGAATGGAGACGGAATTACACATTTAGCAGAAAAAATGGATTTGTTGAAACATCAAGTAATAGAAGAAGTAATGATTGCGGTACTTAAAGAAGTATCAAAAAGACGAAAAATATTATTGGTTTTTGAAGATATTCAATGGATGGATGATATAAGTATATCTTTGCTAAACAATATGCTGATGCATCAGAAAAAAAATAATATATTTTTTATTGGAACATTGAGAAATGGATATGAAGGAAAAATTCATAAATCTATACGATCTGATTTACGACATAATAGACTTGAGGAAATTATACTCAACCCATTTAATAAAGCACAAGTACAAGAATTTGTTCAGATGGGTATGCTAAAATATTCATGGAATGAAAGGTTGTATGATCAGATTTATCATGAAACAAAAGGGAATACCTTTTTCTTAAGCGAAATATTAAATAGTATAAAAGAGAAAGGGAATATGACATATATGTCTCCAAAAATGAAGGATATATTAAAAAATAGATTTTTAGATATTTCTAAAGAAGGAAAAGAACTTTTAAATATTGCATCTTTATTTTTTGATAAAGTAAGTTTAGATATGTTGAAACTTCTTACTTCAAAAGATGTATTGACAGTAATGGATATTGTGGAGGAACTCCAAAGTAGAGGGATAATAAGAGAAGTAAGTGATAGTGAAGAGATTAGCTTTGCTTTTACACATCAGAAGTTAAGAGCATTCATTTATATAGATCAATCCAGCGTAAGAAAAAAAATATTGCATAATCATATCGGATTGATTTTTGAAAAAAAATTACATTATGATAAAAGAGACCGATTTTTGTATTCAAAATTGATTTATCACTTTGAACAAGGGGGAAATGAACTTCTGGCGCTGAAATATAGAATGAAAAATTTAGATGTATATTTTAATTTTACCCATGAGTTATTTCCTGTTTTAAAAGATGGAAACATAGAGGACGAATATGTAAGTTATTTGAGCCAACAGGAAGGGATCAAGCAAATCAAAAATATTGAAAAAAATATGATAAAGATTCTTCGTAAAGAGTCTGATTCAGAAGAAATAAAGAGGCTCCGTATTAATTTTTTACATATTAGAGGAAGATATTTTATTCGAGAAGGAGAATATGAGAACGGGGTTTGCGATATTCAAAAAATGATAGAAATTGCACGAGAGATAAAAGATGCTGACTACGTAATAAAGGGATATAGACAAATGATTTATTACGGAATACAAACATACAATGTAGAATGGATGGGAAAATATATTGAACTTGGTTTGGATTTAGCTAAAGCATATAATGATCAAAAAGATACTGGAATTATGCTGAGATTAAAAGGAATAGAAAAGCTTATGGATGGAAAGCATGAAGAAGCTGAAGAATTTTTAAAACAATCTATTCGTATTTTTGAAGTTGTGAACGAATATGAAGATAAATATACATTAAATATGGCAGCTGCATATAATTATATCGGAGAAATTAGAAGACAAAACATGAAATTTATGCGTGCATTGGAATATTATGATCGTGCAGTAAATGTATGTGTAGAGAAAAATGTTATTGGTGGACTTACGATCTTTTATACGAATGGGGGGCAAACAGCTTTGGATATGGGAGATGATGATCGCGCAAAAGTGTATTTTGAAAAAGCCATTCAGTTGTTTGATCAATTAAACACGTTATGGGGAAGATCTACGGCTGAGGGATATATGGCATTATTGTTAATTAGAAAAGGGGAATATAAAAAAGCATTAAAATGTCTAATGAGGGCAGAAGAATATGCTAAAAAGATGAAAAGTCCTTATGAAATGGGTTTGTTATATCGTGTAAAAGCAGAAATAAAGGTGCGTATGAAGGACAATGGATGTATCCATGAAGTATTTAAAAATTATTTAACACTAAATATAAAAAATTATTGTGATAAAGGAATAGAATTTTTAAAGCAAGTAAAAGATCCTTATGAAATAGAAATATTAGGAGTACTCAAAAAAAATGCTTAGCTGCTTAATAATATTTAGCAGCTAAGCATTTTTTTATGAAGATTTTGTGGATTTATTTTCTTCTCCCTGTAGGTAAACAAACCAATAAACAGTCCCTACAAATAATGCGCCTCCAATGATATTTCCAATGGTTACTGGAATTAGATTATTGGTGATAAAGGTGGTCCAATTTAAATTTGCTAATTTTTCAGGCGAAAGATGAGAGGCTGCTGCCCAACTGCTATTGGCTTTTGCCAAAATACCTGCAGGAACATAATACATATTTGCAATGCTGTGCTCAAAACCAGATGTGATAAATAACCATATTGGAAAAAATATACCAAATATTTTTCCAATCATACTTTTGGTACCATATGCTAACCACACAGCTAAACAAACAAGCCAATTGGCCATAATGCCTAAATAAAGAGCAGATAGAAATGGTAATGCTACTTTGTAAGAAGCAATTTTAATCGTTACGCCACCAAGTACATCTGCACCACTACTTAATAATCCTGATTGTACAATCATGAAAGCGATAAACAAAGAACCTATGAAATTTCCTATATATACAGTAACCCAATTTTTTAGCATATCACGAATACTTACTTCACCTTCTAAAACACTGATGATGATTAATGTATTTCCTGTAAATAATTCTCCACCTGCCAAAAGAACAAGCATTAAACCCGTACCAAAAATTGAACCTGCTAAAACTTTTCCTAGACCATAGGTTTCAGGTTTTGCAAATAAATTAAATGCAGCCATATTAGAGCCTTCTGATGCAAAAGCAATAAATGATCCTGCTAAAATTCCTAATATAAGTTGAGAAAGCATGGAGAGTCTTGTCTTTTTAATGCCGGTTTGTACTGTAGCTGTTGCAATTTCAACAGGTGTTAAACATTGTTTTGGATCCATTGTATCAGCCCCTTTTTTAAAATTTATAGATTTTATTCTTAGGATTGAACGACAAAAAGTTAATAATCAACGAAGACTATACTATTAGTCTAATCATTCTTATATACTATATAGTTGCCGTCACTAAAGCGTCAATATATAAATAAAATTAACGAAAAAACAAAGTGAGGGTGAAGAAACTTTCCTTTACTATGCAAAAATAATATAATAGCAGTATACTATAGGCGAAATTTCAAATTAAGGGATAAGAGAAAATAATTTGTTTTAGCATATCCCTAAGTGAGGATAAAGGGTGAGGAAAATGGATTTAATACGTGTGAAATTATTTGATAGTGCCTTCGTTTATAAAAACGAAAAAAAAATAACCTTTCCATTTAAGAAGGCGGAAGCTTTGTTTTATTATTTATTGGTTTATGGACAGGCTACTCGGGATACATTGGTGAATCTTTTATGGGGAGAAGTAGAAGAAAAGGTTGCAAAGAAAAACTTAAGACAAGCTATGTATAAAATCAGAAAGACCTTTGATATGGATATTGTTATTTCTCCTGAAAAATCTATCGTTATGTTAAATCCAGACATTCAAATAGAAATAGATATTCACCAATTTTTGAAGAATAAAGAAACGGCTATTGAAGTATATAACGGAGAATTTTTAAAAGGATTTCATGTAAAAGATGCTGAAGAATTTAGTAGTTGGATGATACAATATAGGATGTATTTAAAAAATGTGTATATTGAAAGGTTAAATCAAAAAATTGAAGATGCTTTTTCGAAAGACGATATAGAAGCAATCATTTTTTATGCAAAAGAAATGATTAAAGTAGATGATTTTGATGAAAAGGCATATCGAATTTTGATGCAGGGATATTCTCATAAAGGAGAATTTAATAAAGTGGTTGAGGTATACAATCATTTAACCTATATACTAGAAAAAGAACTTGGAATAGCACCAGATGCTGATACCTGTAAGATTTTTGATGAGATATTACTGATACGTAATATAAAGAAGGTAAATCAAAAAAAAGAATCAGATTTTTTTTATGGTAGAGTGAATGAAATTGGAATATTAAAGAAAAACTATAAAGCTTTTCAAGAAAATAAAGGGAACAAATCATGCATTATTATGGGAGAAGCAGGTGTAGGAAAAACAAAATTAAAAGATACATTTTTAGAAAATGTAAAAGGAAGTGAGATTTTATTAGAAGCGCATTGCTATCAAGCAGAGCAAGGACATTTATTAAAACCATGGAATGAAATTTTTATAAAACTAGTAGATATTATAAAAAAAGAGAAAATAAGCATTCCTAGCTTATTGAGAAATATGATTAGTCATGTATTTCCAACATTTGCAATAGAAAATGGACAAACCAGTATTAATCCTGTGGAGAAAATAGATTCATTGAAGTATCAAGTAATAGAAGAGGCGATGATTGAAGTACTAAAAAAAGTAGCACAAAGAAGAAAAATTGTATTGATTTTTGAAGATATTCAGTGGATGGATGAACTAAGTATCGCTTTGGTAGGAAGTATTTTATTACGTGTGCATAATAACATATGCTTTATCGTAACTTGTAGAAATGGATATAAAGAAAGAATTAGTGAATTGATTACATCTGCTATTAGATATAATAAACTTGAAAAAATCACGCTGAATCAATTTACAAAATCACAAGTACAAGAATTTGTACAAATGGGACTGCCGAAGTATTCGTGGAATGAAAAATTATATGATAGAATCTATAAAGAAACGGAAGGCAATGCTTTTTTCTTAAGGGAAGTATTAAATAGTATAAAAGAAAAAGGATATATTACACAAATGTCTGCAAAAATGCAGGATATATTAAAAAGTAGATTTGTAGATGTTTCTAAAGAAGGAAAAAATCTATTGAATATTGTTTCTATGTTCTTTGACAAAGTGAATTTGGATATGTTAAAACTCCTTAGTTCAAAAAATGTATTAGAAATAATGGATACTGTGGAAGAACTTCAAAGTAGAGAAATTTTAGAAGAAGTTATTGACAGTGAAGAGATTAGTTTTGCCTTTACACACCAGAAGTTAAGAGAATTTATTTATCTTCAACAATCAAGTGGAAGACGAAAAATACTACACAATGAAATCGGAATCCTTCTTGAGAAGAAATTACATCATAACAAAAGCGATCGATTTCTTTATTCTAAATTAATTTATCACTTTAAAAATGGAGGAAATCATGTTTTTGCACTCAAATATAAGATGAAAAATCTAGATGTACATTTTAATTTTACACATGAGTTATTTCCAGTTTTAAAAGATGGAAACATTGAGGAAGAGTATGGAAGTTACCTAAGCCAAGAAGAAGCGATTCGGCAACTACAAGATATTGAAAAAGACCTTTTGCGCGTAATTGAAAAAGAACCTGTATCTGAAGAAACAAAAATGCTTCGTATTGTTTTTTTGCACATGAGAGGAAGGTACTTTATCAGAGAAGGAGAATATGGAAAAGGCATTCAAGATATTCAAAATATGATAGGATTAGCACTACAGATGGATGATGCAGATTATGCGCTAAAGGGATATAGGCAAATGATTTATTACGGAATACAAATTCATAATGTTGCGTGGATGAAAAAATATATTGACGTTGGCTTAGAATTAGCAGAAGCATGTAATTATCAAAAAGACACGGGAATAATGCTTAGATTAAAAGGAGTTCAAAAAATAATGGACGGAGATTATGAGGAAGCTGAAGAAATATTAAAAAAGTCTATTCGCATTTTTGAAGAGACAAAGGAATATGAAGATCAATATACATTAAATATGGCAGCAGGCTATAATTATATTGGAGAAATCAGGCGTAGGAATATGAAATTCCTGAGTGCTTTAGAATATTATGACCGTGCCATAGCCGTGTGCGCAGAGAAGAAAGTCATTCATGGACTTACCATATTCTATACCAATGCCGGACAGGTAGCCTTTGATATGGGAGATGATGACCGAGCAAGAACTTATTTTGAAAAAGCGATTCAGTTATATAATCAATTAAACACCTTATGGGGAAGATCTACAGCACAAGGGTATATGGCAATGCTTCTCATAAGAGAAGGAAACTATCAAAAGGCATTAAAATATTTAATGAGGGCAGAAAAATATGCACAGCAGTTAAGAAGTCCTTATGAACTAGGGTTACTATATCGTATAAAAGCAGAAGTAAGAGTGCGTATGAAAGAAAATGAAAGTATTAAAGAAATATTTAGTGATTATCTGACCTTAGATATAAAACAGTATTGCGATAAAGGGATAGAATTTTTAAGACAGTTAAAAGATCCTTATGAAATTCAAATATTAGAAATATTAAAAAAAAATAGTTAGAAAATATACCAAGGCTTATAGATGAACTGAATGAAAGAGGTGAGCATTTTTTTGAACGAAAAATTAAAGCGATTAAAAGCGAATACAAATAAAATGTATAGTTTGATAGAGAAAAATATATAAATATAAATTTAAAGGATTTATTGATCATAAAGAATATAGTTAAGAAAAAGATGCAAGGAAATATGAACTTAATGTACCACAATACGGGAAAAATAATCATTTTAAGTTTCCTTATAGATTTAAAGGAGGGATGATTTTGGAAGATTTAAATATATTACAAAATATCAAAATATTATATGTAGAAGACGAGCGTATTACTAAAAATCAAGTTTTTAGATTTTTAAAAAAAAGAGTTGGGAAAGTGGTTTTGGCAGAAAATGGAGAGGATGGAATTAAAAAATTTATTGAATATAAACCGGATATTATTATAACCGACTTAATAATGCCAGATATGAGCGGTATTGAAATGCTGAGAAAAATTAGAAATGATGGTTATAAGTGTCCTTGCATTATTACTTCAGCATTATCAGATTCAAAAACAATTTTAGAGACTGTAGATTTAAAAATTGAAAAATATTTAATAAAACCTATTGATGTGGATGCATTGGTAAAATCCTTAAAAGATATCGTAAGTGAAGAATTAGAATGTAGTGAAAATTTATTAGTAATAAACAGACAGTTTATTTTAACAGATGATAAAAAAAGTGAATTAGAACTTGAAATTCGAAACGTATATTCAAGATATTTAAAAAAAGTTACAGGAAAAGGCGCTAAAATAATTCAAGTTTTTATAAAAGGAAAAGAAATAGAAATACTATCCAAAGAAAATTTAACGGCTATTGAAGAAAATTTACTGTTAGCTGGAGAAAATTTTAAAGCGATAGAAATAATAAGAAAAACTGTATATGAACATACAAAAGTAGATATTGAAAAGCAAATCGCTGATTTGATCAATAGAAATGTGACAATTAAAAAAATAGAAATATGTCCAAAAGAAAAATATGAAAGAATTATCGTACATGTTACGAATTAATCGTATAGACTTATTTATTTTTAATGTATTTGTTTCTGATGACAATAATAAGGGAGAAAGATGAACTCTTGCTAGAGAAATCAGCGCTATTGACAAAATAAACAAAAATGATATAATTTGTATAGATTCCTAAATTGCATTTTATATAGAGAAAAATTTTAATAAATAAAAGCAGATATATTAAAATATATAAACTGTTTTTATATTAAAAATTATATTATGATACAATAAAAATTTTATAGGGTAGGTTATGGAAGAACTATTTAAATCAAATACTTATTTGCAATTTAAGTGGCCCATAATAAAAGACGTACTGTCTTTTGTTATGGGCCATTTTTATTTACTTCTTATTTTTAGAATACGAAAAATGCAATAACTTAGAATCCATATTGGTATTAAATAAATAGGAGGCATTAAGGATGATATACAAAAGATGGACGAAAGAAGAGACCAATTATTTAATTTTTAATTATTCTAGAAAAAGTATTATTGCGATTGGTGCGAATTTAAATAGAACGAAAGATTCTGTTTTTAAAAAAGCAAAAAGATTGGGATTAACAACAGAAATGAAGCATTGGATAGAAAATGAAATTAATTTTTTGGTAGATAAATGGGGAAAAAAACCTGCTGATGATATAGCAAAGGAACTAAATAGAAGCATCCTTTCGATAAAGAAAAAAGCAATTGAATTGAAATTGGGGCCTGAGAGGATTGCTAATGGTGAATTTTTAACTACTGGAGATATAGGATATCTATTAAATAAAAATCCAGGTTTAATCTATAGATGGATAAAAGATGGAATTATTAAAGGGAAGTGTTTTGGGAAAAAGAAAACACTTCAAACAAAGCCAGATCATTTGATAATTTTTTTAAAAGATTATCCTGAGAAATGGTGTGCGAATAAAGCAAGAATAGATTTAATAAAACCTTACTTTTATTATAAAAACCGTGCGGATTTACCTGATTGGTTTACTAATAAAGTTAGAAAAGACGTATACTACAAAAATAGTCCAACAGGTATTTTATAACATAAAAGCTTTCTATATTAAAGGAAATATTCGAAATACATGGATCTAATTCATCCAGTCCTTTATAGACTGTTGATTATTTATTTCCTGCAAAAGAGCTACTATTTCTTTTTTGTGATCTAGATTATTTAGTTTGCTTAATATAGTTTCAAGTTCTTTTTTTAACTCATCCTTAAAATTGTACAATTTTCCTTGCCGAGTTGCATGTAATATTTCTTTGAATTTTTTTTGAATGATAAAGTCCATAATTTTACTGGGATTTTGCATTGAAATAGCCTCCTATAAATTTTTTATGGTATAAGTATTCTATATAGCATATAATATTCCTTTAGGTACTTAATGGAAGAACTTTTAGCAAGAAGGGGTAAGAAAATTTTATTTCATGATTCATCGTTGTAATATGCGACTGAATTAAGCACAACATGTATAAGCGTTTATCCTATTTTATATATTTTATGAATAGTATATTTTGATAAAACACATATATATATGTAAATAGAAAGGAAATTGAAGAAAAGCATAGAAATAGATAGTTTTTATAAGAAAATTGAATAAAATGTTAAATAATTGGTAAAAATGAAAAATATAGCGCATAAATGTGGCAAAATCAAGTTTGCCTAATAGATATAGATGTAATAAATTATAGTTAGCACTCGACAGTGGTGAGTGCTAACAATGTTAAGAAGATTGTAAATTAAATATATATTTCAAGGAGGGTTTCTAATGAATAATATTAAACCGTTAGGCGACAGAGTTGTAATTAAGAAACTAGAAGCAGAGGAAAAGACAAAGAGTGGTATTGTCCTTCCAACACAAGCAAAAGAACAACCACAAATGGCTCAAGTAGTAGCAATTGGACCAGGTGGTATGGTAGATGGAAAAGAAGTAAAAATGGAAGTAACAGTGGGCGATAAGGTAATATTCTCAAAATATGCAGGAACAGAAGTGAAATATGATGGAATTGAATACACAATTTTAAAGCAAAGTGATATTTTAGCGATTGTTGAATAATAAAATAATCATACATAATTGGGAGGTAATTAAAAATGGCAAAGGAAATTAAATTTTGTGAAGATGCACGCCGAAAGTTAGAAACAGGTGTGAATAAATTAGCAGATACAGTAAAAGTAACATTAGGACCAAAGGGAAGAAATGTTATTTTAGATAAAAAATTCGGTTCACCACTTATTACAAATGATGGGGTTACGATTGCTCGCGAAATTGAGCTAGAAGATGCTTATGAAAACATGGGTGCACAGCTTGTAAAAGAAGTGGCTACAAAAACAAATGATGTTGCAGGAGATGGTACAACTACAGCAACATTATTAGCGCAAGCAATCATTCGAGAAGGTCTTAAAAATGTTGCAGCGGGTGCAAATCCAATGATTCTTAAAAAAGGTATTCAAAGATCTGTAGATGTTGCAGTAGACGAGATTAAAAAGATTTCTAAAACAATTGAAAGTAAAGAAGCCATTGCACAGGTTGCGTCTATTTCTGCATCAGATGAAACAATCGGGAATTTAATTGCGGAAGCTATGGAAAAAGTAGGAAAAGATGGTGTAATCACTGTTGAAGAATCTAAAACAATGGGAACGACATTAGATGTGGTAGAAGGTATGCAATTTGATAGAGGATATGTATCTCCTTACATGGTAACAGATGCAGAAAAAATGGAAGCATTGCTTGAAAATCCATATATTTTAATTACTGATAAAAAAATTAGCAATATTCAAGAAATTCTTCCAGTTTTAGAGCAAATTGTACAACAAGGTAAAAAATTATTAATCATTGCAGAAGATTTAGAAGGTGAAGCATTAGCAACACTTGTTGTAAATAAATTAAGAGGAACTTTTGAATGTGTAGCTGTAAAAGCACCAGGATTTGGAGATCGAAGAAAAGCAATGCTTCAAGATATTGCAATTCTTACAGGCGGTACAGTAATTTCTGAAGAACTAGGGCTAGATATTAAGGAAACTACTTTAGATATGCTAGGTCGTGCAAATTCTGTTAAAATCGATAAAGACAATACAACCATCGTCAATGGCGGAGGAGAACCACAAGGCATTCAAGACCGTGTAAGACAAATTAAAGCGCAAATAGAAGAAACAACTTCTGATTTTGATAGAGAAAAATTACAAGAAAGACTTGCAAAACTTTCTGGAGGTGTTGCAGTAATAGAAGTAGGTGCAGCAACTGAGACAGAATTAAAAGAAAGAAAATTAAGGATTGAAGATGCATTAAATGCGACACGCGCTGCTGTAGAAGAAGGTATTGTAGCAGGTGGTGGTACAGCACTGATCAATACAATTGGGGCTGTGGAAAATTTAATTGCTACATTACATGGAGATGAAAAAACGGGTGCAGTGATCATTAGACGTGCCCTTGAAGAGCCAGTAAGACAAATTGCTGAAAATGCAGGATTAGAAGGATCAGTGATCGTAGAGAAGGTTAGAAACAGCGAAATTGGTATCGGTTTTGATGCACTAAACGAAAAATATGTAAACATGATTGAAGCGGGTATTGTTGACCCAACAAAAGTTACACGTTCAGCACTACAAAATGCTGCCTCTGTATCAGCTATGCTACTTACAACTGAAGCTGCTGTTGCAGATATTAAAGAAGAAGGTTCGATGCCAGGAATGCCTCCAATGGGTGGCGGAATGCCAGGTATGATGTAAGCATAATAAAAGAGAATCGCGGTAAAAGCGATTCTCTTATTTTTTTTATTTTAATTCACTCTTCATTTGGTTATATTTATCCTTAGCACTTTGTACATCTTGAGCAGGTGCTTTTTTTACTTGGTACCAACCTCTTTGATTCATAGATTGAAAGATATTTTCTTGATTAGACAATACATTTTGTTCACATTGTAATAATAGGTTTCTTAAATTAGAACAAGATGATTCAGTAATACCTACTGTGTAAGCAGATGAAACCTGTTTTTCAGACATTAACAAGTCATTCATCAATTCTTTTTCTGTAAAGCTTGCTTGGTGTGCCACTGAAATACCTCCTTTAGGATATGAAAATATAGGGTAAATTATTGATGAGAATTCAAATAATTTAATAAATTATTGAAGTTTTGGTTATGCTTTTGTCCACCTTGCTGACAAACATTTTTAAGCTGTGGGTCTGTACAATATTCAGCGTATTGGATTAACTTTTTATTCATCATGCATTCATAATTCAATTGATCTTCTAAAACTTTTAAATTAGGTGCATCTAGCTGTGCTTTCGTGTTCATTGGCATTGTAAATATTCCTCCTTTGTAACATATAGTTTATTATTTGTTTACTTGATTAGTATGTGAATTATAATAAAAAGTATTACATACAATAATTGTAAGAATGAAGGAATGAATAAAATTTTTTAAAAATATATTTATAAGTAAAGGAAGATAGGGAAAACTAAAAGCAAGTATAAATATATTTAAGGAGGTTACTTGGATGAATGAATTTATAAATAGGATTTTTAGAAATCTGACCAGAAAAGAATCTAAAAAGAGGGAATCAAACGTAGGATTAATTAGTAAAATGCCAGAGAATGTACTTTATGGAGAAGATCCAGGAATCGTTCCTTCAGACGATTTAAAAAACCAGTTAGACAATGATATAAAATAAGGAAGTGTAAAATTTTCACACATCCTTATTTGTATATACAAAATGATAAGAATTTTTCTATTATTTTATTGAATCTAATAAAATTTTTGGATAAACTATAGATAAGTTTATTTTAAAATAAATAGGGTTCAATAATAAATATTGTGATAAATCGTATACATACTCTGTCAAGATATACGATACAGGAAAATTATTGATATATTTTCCATGAACGTAGAAACATAATTTTAGATATATTTGATATTTTTATCTATATATAGTTATTATTCCTATAAAGGATAATTATAACAAAATAAGTAGTTACACGTATCCTAGGTACCTTGAAAAACTGAAATTTTAAGCACATTTAAATTCGTGTTTCACTTTAATTTCCCAATTATCACGATTACGATATTCGTAACTTCTTAGGAACTTTCTTTTTATTTTTTTGTCACCCAATAGGTGAAATTAAATTTTATGGAAACAGACCATTGGTAGTAGTTATTGATTGGAAAAACAAAAATGGCATGTTATATCAGTAAATGATTTTGGATTATTAAATTTAGTATTAGCAAAGACCGGAGTAGCATCTGCTGATACAAAAGAATTATCAATAAAGCCTAAATCTTTAACAAGCAAAACTAAATTCTGCATAATATTAGAAAAATATTGATTAGGAGTATTTTTAATAAATCTTTCAAAAGTCCAATAAGAATGTAAAGGTTTAAATAGATCAAAACCATAAAGATAAGCAATATAAAGCATTTAAAGTTATGCTAAATGCTATTATTTCTATATAAGGAGGGGGCGCTTATGAATTCAAAAAGAAATGTTATATTCTTAAGTTTTACATTTGCTGTAACATGGGCAACACACTGGATATTGGCTTATATTATACAGAATGATATATTACAACTTGAACAATCATTGAGTCAGCTATTGTTGTTTGTAGGAGGAAGTGGACCAATTGTTGCAGCGTATGTTGCTATAGCTCATACTAAAGATGAGGGTGATCAGAAAGAATTTCATTCTCGGGTACTAAAAGTAAAAGTAAATTATAAATGGCATCTGATGGTAGTGCTAACCCCTGTGGTTTTGGGCGGTGTGGCAGTAGCCATAGGATACTTTTGTGACAATCAAAGTTTAGTTTATAATCCTATTGAACCTTTTTATTTATATATACCAGCTTTTCTTAATTCTATTATTGCTGGTGGCATTGAAGAATTTGGATGGAGAGGGGTAGTTTTGCCTGAATTATTAAAAAAATATAATGCTATGATTGCCACTGTTATTCTAGGTGTGATATGGGCTTTATGGCATCTTCCACTTTTTTATATACCTGGCACAGGACAATTTGAATACTCATTTATTATTTTTATTTTATCCTGTATAGGTATAAGTGGTTTCTTAACTTGGATTTATGTTAATACAAAAAGTATTTTCCTTTGCGTTGTTTTTCATGCTAGCTTAAATGCTTCAGGTATAATAGGATTAACTGTTTTAAAAAGTGATATAATAGCATATGTTATATATACCATTTTAGAAGTAGTTATTGGATTGTTGTTGTTGATGAATTTAGATAAGAATAATACAGAAATAAAACAAGAGGCAGGCTGCTAAAGTATTAATATAGTGGTGTTAGATATATATTCTAAAAAATCTAATAGGGATAGACTTTGATTTTAAAATAAGGCGCTATATAATATTATCCTGTGCAAACTTAATATAACGCTTATGCCAGTCTGTACAAATCACAGAAGTAACATAAAGCCTTTCTAAATTGTTTGTTTTGATGCTACCTTTAGAGATCATTTCCATTACAATATTGTTGTTTCTATCAATTGCAGTAGCAATACACACTTAGAACCACTAGTCTTGACTTTAGATGTCTTGGCAATATCTATAATTCGTAATTTAGAAAAATGCACTAAATGATAAGTAAATTATCGACCGAAAAACCAATACTTGACAGATGAAAATAAATTTGTTATATTTTAAGTGTATTATTATATATAACACACTTAATACGATTAGTACAGAGGAGGTGTAATATGTTTCAAATCGATTTAACGAGCAGAAAGCCCATATATGAGCAAGTGATGGATAAATTTAAGCAGTTAATTATAAAAGAAATACTTAGTGCTGATGAAAAAATCCCTTCAGTGAGAGAATTAGCAACGCAGCTTACGATTAATCCCAATACAATACAAAAATCATACCGAGAGCTAGAAAGACAAGGGTACATCTATTCTGTTAGAGGAAGAGGAAATTTTGTTTCTAATAAAATAAAAAAGGTGGATGAAGAAAAATTGAATAAATTAAAACAGCAAGTTCAAAACTCCTTATCGGAACTTATTTATTTAGGAATAGAAAAAGAAGAATTGATTGAATTAATTGAAAAAACCTATGCAATGATAAAGGGAGGAAGTAGAGATGATTGAAGTAAAAAAACTTTCAAAATCCTTTCAAAAGCATCAAGTTTTAAAAGATGTTGATTTAACGGTGAAAAAGGGTTCGATTTATGGGTTAATTGGTGCGAATGGTTCTGGAAAAACCACTTTGATAAAGCATTTAATGGGAATCTATAAACAGGATGCAGGAGAAGTTTTTATAAACAATGAAAAGGTTTTTGAAAATAATGATATAAAAAAAAGTATTGGTTATATTCCTGATGAACTGTATTATTTTCCAATGTACAGCATGAAAAATATGGCATCATTTTACAAAAAAATCTATCCGAATTGGAATGAAGAAAGATATATAAATATGGTACATACATTTGAACTAGATGAGAATAGGAGAATCAACAAATTATCAAAGGGAATGCAAAGGCAAGTAGCTTTTATTCTTACGCTTTCAACCATGCCAGAGGTAATGATTTTAGATGAGCCAATTGATGGATTAGACCCATTGATGAGAAAAAAAGTTTGGAAATATATCGTTGAGGATGTTGCAGAAAGAGATGTGAGCGTACTGATTTCTTCTCATAATCTAAAGGAGCTTGAAAGTATTTGCGACTATGTTGGGATTTTAAATAGAGGACAAATGTTAATTGAAAGAGATTTAGATGAATTAAAATCAGATGTACATAAGATTCAAGTTGTTTATAAAACAGAAATTCCTGAAGAAATAACGAAAGATGTAAATGTCTTGCATCAAGAAAAACGTGGAACTGTATATCTTTTTATCGTTAAGGGAGAGCAAAAAGAGATTGTTTCTAAGTTTAATAAATATAACCCAATGATACTAGATATTCTTCCCCTTACATTAGAAGAAATTTTCATATATGAATTAGGAGGTGTCGGATATGAAATCCAAAATGTTATTTTTTAATATACATATCGTATTAGAAGATTTAAAAAGATACTGGGGAATGGCAGTACTCTACTTTTTGACTTTGTTTTTTTCAGGTCCATTAAATATAATGTCTTTATTTAATAATCCGAATGAATCTCCTAATAGCGCCATAAAAAACTTCTTAAACCTAAGACACGCAGATTTGCAAATGGTGCTTTCAATAGGCTTTCCAATATTATTAGCGGTGCTAATCTTTCGATATTTGCACCAAAATAAGTCAACTACTGTAATGCATTCCTTTCCAATTACAAGAGGACAGCTATTTCACAGTCACAATATAGCAGGTGTTGTATTACTGCTTCTTCCAGTAGTGCTAACCGCTGTTATTTTAATCGTTCTTTTAAATATACATCATGATGGAAGTAAATTATTTGAAGAAATATTTACAATTTCCAGTATATTGAAATGGGTTTGGTTTAGCACATTAACAAATCTCATTGTTTATGTTATTTCAGTTTTGGCAGCAATGATTACTGGTATATCCCTAATTCAGATGATTTTATCATTTATATCTATTTTTTTACCTATAGGAATTAGCTTTTTAATGATTCATAACTTTGATCAGCTTTTATATGGCTTTGTCATTAATGATCGCTTACTTGAAAGATCTGTTGCCAAAATAATACCTATCACATCATTTATGTGTAACGAAACAATCGATTCTAATTTTGTATTATGGTATATATTTCTAAGTATAGCCCTATATTTTATAGCATACCTTGTCTATAAAAAAAGACATTTAGAAAGTGCATCAGACACAATTGCTTTTGAACTATTAAAACCTATATTCAAATATGGATTTACCTTTTGTTCAATGATTTTAGGTGGCGCATACTTCTATATGATAGAAAGAATAGATTCATGGTTATATATTGGATATTTTATGGGTGCAATTTTAGGATATCTTATTGCAGAGATGATTATCCAAAAATCAATTTGGATTTTCAAAAACTTAAAAGGATTTGCCATCTATGGGATAGTAATACTGATTGTTTTTACAGGAATAAAATTTGACTTAGTGGGCTATGAAAAAAGAATCCCTAATATAGCGGATATACAGAGTGTGTATTATGGAAATGGCTTATATCGCTATTGGTCAGATGAAGAAGATCGTGACAATCATTTAAAAACCGCAGAAAATATTCATCTCGTTAGAGCGCTCCATTCAGAAGTAATCGCACACAAAGATGAATTTATACAGAAACGGGAAAATAGATCTACGGAACGTATTGGTATTGCATATAACCTTAAAAATGGAAAAACACTTACAAGAGAATATGATGTTCCTACAGAATTTGTAAATACAAATGATGCGATTTCTAAAATATATGAATCAACAGAATACAAAATGAATTACTACGATATTTTTCATTTAAATCTTAATAAGGTAAACTATATTGATATTGATCCAAAATTAAAGGATATATCTGAACCAGTAAAAATTGTAGTATCAGATGAGATGGGTGAGATGATTAATGCGATAAAAGCTGACATACTAGATGAAACCTACAAAGAGTTTATGAATAATAAAAGTCATTGGGCAGATATACATATAATATACCATGATAAAGAAAAAAGTTTGGAATCTGAATATAGAAATAACGATATATATATAGCATGGAAAAAACACGATAAGCATCTATCTAGCTGGCTTAAACAAAATGGATATTATGAAAAATCAAGAATTATGCCTAAAGATATAGATTATATAATCATTGAAAAAACAAGCAAAGAGATAAAAAATAGTGATTCTTATGATCCAATGGAATTAAAAAAAGAATTAAAAGAAAATAAAAATGAAAAGAGACTAGAAATAAAAGATAAAGAACAAATGGAAGAAATATTGGTTAATTATGGAGTTGATTGGCGTGATGAAAAAAGCTATATGATAGGCATCTATTATACGAATGGTGTGAATGATCTAGTTTGGATGACGCAAGAGAATGCACCCGAATTTGTGAAGAATTTTTTTGAGTAATAATAAATGGCAAAGGCATTCAATCCTATGAATTGAGTGCCTTTTATTATGGTTATATAGAAGATGTTAGAAGAAAAAGGATTTGATAAGAATATTCTAAATATATGAGCAAAGTGAATTTTTTTTGAAGGATTATTTATTTTAGTGTCAAATAAATAATTAGGGGTGAACGGCATATTATTCTATTTTATGAATAGAAATACTTTTGATGATATAATAACTCTTTAATCATAGTATCTGTTAAATGAATATTTAAGTCATCAGAATAATGCTTTATAAAAATTTGGCGTAGGGTCATTGGAACATTTTCTCTTTGTAGCTTATGAATAAAAACTGTGATTAAGCTTATATTTTTTTGAAACATCAATATACCCATAGTCTATCCCTCCTGATCAATGTATGATTGTGTGCTTTGCTTCTAAAGAATACGACAGATGGAAAATATTTAAGGTACGTTTATATGTAGTAAATTATGGTAATAATTAAAAGCTTAATGAGTGAGCAAATACTTAGATAAGAAGGAGAATGAATCATGTTTCAAAGCTTATTTAAAAAGAAGAAAGAAAATAGGTTGAAGGAAGAAGGAAATATGGATAAAAAAGAAACTGCTATTGCTGAGATAACCTATAAAAAAAAAGAGCATCAATTATCAAATGTATCTGAAGAAGAAATCGCAAAAGCAATAAAGTCTTTATTGTCTAAAGATGAAAGATAGAAGAAGCTACCAATGAAAGAATGAATGGAAATAAAATGGTTTAGCAATTTTATACTTGTTGAAATTTCTTAGAGTATACAGTAAGATTATGAATAAGATATAATTGAATAAAGGAGAGGAATAATTATGAACCAAAATACAAAAAAAATTGTGGCCATAACCATTGCGGGGATGATGGTTTTAAGTGCATTTTTCACAGTGTTTTCTATTTTCTAGAGATTATAGATTATCCTAATAATAGATTTTTATTTTTTCTAATCTCTAAGCGTGTGAAAAGGATGATTCTATGCAAAACAAATCAAGAATATACTGCAAAAAGTGTAAAAATTATTATATTACATGGGATATAAAATTTCCAAATGGTTGTAAATTATTTAGCATGAAAACCCAGTATATGCCCTCTGTACTTGTGTATCAATCTACTGGGCAAAATTGTACACATTATGAAGAAAAATTTTTTGAAAAATAAATTTTAAAATAGTGAATGAAACTTGCTTTTTTTAGGGATATGACTTTGGATGAAAGTCATATCCTTTTTGTTTTTGCATAAGTTTATAAGAATAGAGGTATCGAATTTATTTTATCTCTATTGAAAATACATGATAAAGGGGGATGCTTTTATGCAAGGCTTTTTAGACCTTATTGCCGCAATATCAGGATGGATTTGGGGTACGCCAATGATGATTATTCTTGTTGGTGGAGGAATATGGATGACGGTAGCATTAGGTTTTTTTCAATTTAGATATCTTCCATTCATCATTAAAGAAACTTTTGGTAAGATGTTTGCAAAAGCTGAAGGAGAGGGAACCATATCACCTTTTCAGGCTGCAACTTCAGCACTTGCTTCAACAATTGGTGCATCAAATATTGTTGGGGTTCCTGTTGCCATAGCTTTTGGAGGTCCAGGAGCAATATTTTGGATGTGGCTTACTGCTATTTTAGGTTCTGCACTTAAATTTTCAGAAGTTATATTGGGTATAAAATATCGTGAGAAAAATGAAGAAGGAGAATTTGTAGGTGGACCTATGTATTACCTTACAAAAGGGGTAACACCTATTTTAGGGACAATATTTGCTTTTGGTTTAATGATTGAATTAGTTCCTTCTATTGCAGCACAAACTGTTTCTGTTGTGCAAACTGCAAATACGATAGGCATTCCAAATATGGCAACCGGCATTGTTGTAGCGCTAATTGTTGGGTTGGTTGTGTATGGTGGGATTAAGAGGATCGCACAGGTTACAGAAAAATTAGTTCCATTTATGGCTATGTTATATCTTATTGGTGCATTGATTATTATTGTAATCAATATTGGTAGAGTTCCAGAAGCAATAGGTTTAATATTTAAATATGCATTTACACCTGTTGCAGCTGCGGGTGGTTTTGCTGGAGCTGGTATTGCAGCAACCATGAGATGGGGGATCGCTAGAGGAACTTACTCTAATGAAGCGGGTATGGGTACAGCGCCAATTGCTCACTCAGCAGCAGTTACGGATCATCCTGCTCGTCAAGCTATGTGGGGAATTTTTGAAGTAATTGTAGATACATTGGTTGTTTGTACAACAACTGCATTGGTTGTTTTGACAACAGGTCTTTGGAAGGAAGTTCCACCATCTGAAGCGGCTTCTATACCTGCTCGTGCTTTTCAAGGATTGATGGGTGAAGGTTTTGGTGGAGGTATTGTAACAATTAGTATATTGTTGTTTGTGGTTTCTACAATCATTGTTATTGTTTATTATGGTGAAAAACAAGCAGAATATCTTTTTGGCACAAGATTTTCGAAAGTTATGCGCGCCATATACATTTTGTCTATTTTCTTAGGAGCAGTTGGAGGTATTGAATTCTTATATCAATTCCTTGATATTTTATTGGCAGCAATTATTATTCCAAATATGATTGGTGTTGTATTGATGACAAAAGAAATTAAGGAATTGAAAAATGAATTTTTCAATGATCCAAAATTTTATCCTGGCGCGAGACTCAAAAAATAAAAGTTTTTAATCATATAAAAGATCAATAAATTTCTGTGTAGCAATAGGAATTGGAATATTCGTATTATGAAGAACCCCTATACTTCTTTGAGGGGGTTTTTCTTTTATATTTAAGATGAAAAATTTTTCTTTTTCGAGTGTATCTTTAATGGCATCAAGCATAACATATGAAATGCCGAGTCCAATCTTTGTTAACTCGACTAACAAATCAATACTGCCTAATTCAAATTCTGGCGTAATGGCTACATTATGTTTCTTGATAAAAGCATCAAAAAAATTTCTGGTCGTTGAATTTTTTTCAAGCAACAATAAAGGATAGTTTTCGAGTTCTTTTAGAGAAAGTACTTTACCTTTAAGATTTTTAAAAGAGCTCCCAGCAATAAAAACATCTTGAATTTTTTTGATTTCTTTGAAATGCATATTTTTATAAACTATTTTATGTGGAAGATTAATGACACTCATATCAACACTTCCCTTTTTTAACAGCTCTGCACACACAGGAGAAGGTCTATTGATGATATGAATTTTTATATCTGGATAAATTTCATGAAATTTCTTTAAAAAAGGAAGAAGATAATATTTGCAAATCGTGTCACTTGCGCCAATTCTTACTTCGCCTTTTTTTAAGGAATGAATCTCACCAACACTTCTCTCGCCAGATTTTATGAAGTTAAATGCTTGTTCAATATGTTTAAATAATAGTTCTCCTTCTACGGTGAATTTTACTTCCTTTGTATGGCGAAAGAAAAGTTTACTATTTAACTTTTCTTCTAATAGTTTGATGGATTGACTGACAGCAGATTGGGAAATATATAAATTATTGGCAGCTTGAGAAAAGCTTAAATATTTTCCGACAAAATAAAATACCTTGTATAATTCAAAATTGATCTCCAATTATAAGCACCCCTAATAGTTAATATTAATAGTATTAATTATATTTATTAATTGTATTATGTTAAAATTAAATTGTAAAGACATTAATTTATGAGGATCCTTCAATACCCTCAAGGTGCTCGAATAATGCATTATAAATTAATTTTTAAGGTAGCAGGACTATATGATGAAATATAAAATTTAATATATAAGGGTTTGAAAAAATTAGAGATAAAGGTGGGGAATAAAATGACAAAAGAGGTTAGAAGAATATTTGTGGAAAAGAAGCAGGGGTTTGATGTGGAAGCGAAGCATTTATATACGAAATTGGTAGAAAATTTAGGGATAAAGGAATTAAAAGGCGTAAGGATCCTTCATCGCTATGATATTTCAGGTATATCCAATGAAGAATATATAAAAACGAAGGGTACGATCTTTTCTGAGCCAAATGTAGACGATGTATATGATGAAAATTTTGAATATAGTGATTCGGATCGTGTATTTGCTATGGCGTATCTTCCAGGACAATACGATCAAAGAGCAGATTCAGCAGAGCAGTGTGTACAATTATTTACCCAAAAGGAAAAACCAACGATTATAACAGGAAAAATTATTGTTTTAGAAGGAGAAATTACAGAGGATATATTTTCAGCTATAAAAGATTATTGCATCAATCCTGTAGATTCGCAACAAGTACCTTTAGAAAAGCCAAATACTTTGGAAATGGAAGCAGAAATTCCAGATGATGTAGCTGTTATAGAAGGCTTTATGACAAAGACAGAAGATGAACTTCTAAAATTTAAAGAAGCGATGGGCTTTGCCATGAGTTTTGAAGATTTAAAGTTTTGTCAAAAATATTTTAGAGATACAGAAAAGAGAGATCCAACCATTACAGAACTTAAAGTGATTGACACCTATTGGTCAGATCATTGTCGCCATACGACTTTTTCAACAAAGATTGAAGAGGTAAAGATTGAAAAGGGTTCATTTAGTGAAATTATTGAAGAAGCATACAATGAATATTTAGCATCAAGAGCCTATGTTTATGAAAATAAGAAAAAAGATATGACTTTGATGGATATTGCGACAATAAGCATGAAGGAGCTTAGAAAGCAAGGAAAATTAAATGATTTAGATGTATCTGATGAAATTAATGCATGTAGTATTATAGTAAATGTGGATGTAGATGGAAAAATGGAAGAATGGCTTGTTATGTTTAAAAATGAAACACACAATCATCCAACAGAGATCGAGCCTTTTGGGGGTGCTGCCACATGCTTAGGTGGCGCAATCCGTGATCCATTGTCAGGAAGAAGCTATGTTTATCAAGCGATGCGTGTTACAGGTAGTGCGGACCCAAGAGCAAGTATGAGAGAGACCCTTCCAGGGAAATTACCTCAAAGAAAGATCACTACAGACGCAGCAGCAGGATATAGTTCTTATGGAAATCAAATCGGTCTTGCTACAGGACAAGTAGCAGAAGTTTATGATGAAGATTTTGTAGCAAAAAGAATGGAAATTGGCGCAGTGATTGCTGCCGCACCAAAAGAAAATGTAGTAAGAAAGAAACCCGAAAAAGGGGATGTGGTGATTCTCGTAGGAGGAAGAACAGGACGTGATGGTTGTGGAGGCGCAACAGGTTCTTCCAAAGAGCATACAGAAGAATCCATTTTTACATGTGGCGCTGAGGTACAAAAGGGAAATCCACCTACAGAAAGAAAAATCCAAAGATTATTTAGAAATCCATCTGTAAGTAAGCTGATTAAAAGATGCAATGATTTTGGTGCAGGAGGCGTTTCTGTAGCAATAGGAGAATTAACAGATAGCTTAGAAATAGATTTAGATCAAGTGCCTAAAAAATATGAAGGTTTAGATGGGACAGAGCTTGCCATATCAGAATCACAAGAGCGTATGGCAGTAGTAGTAGATCAGGAAAATGTAGCAGACTTTATAAAGTTTGCGCATGAAGAAAATCTAGAAGCGACTGTCGTTGCAAATGTGACAGATGATGGGCGATTAAAAATGAAATGGCGCGGGAAAACAATTTTAGATTTAAGTCGTGATTTTTTAGATACAAATGGCGTACAACAAAAGACAAATATTTATGTAGCAGCACCAAAGAACTCGGAAAATTATTTTGAAAAGTTACCAGAAGGATTGGAAATAAATGATTTAAAGAAAGCATGGATTGCAAATCTAAAAGATTTAAATGTAGCGAGTCAAAAAGGTTTAATCGAAAGATTTGATAGTACAATAGGTGCAGCGACAGTCCTGATGCCTCTTGGTGGCAAATACCAAATGACACCTGCTGAAGGGATGGTAGCAAAGATTCCACTACTTAAAGGGGATACAAAAACAGGTACAGTTATGACTTATGGATATAATCCAAAAATCGGAAAATGGAGTCCTTTCCATGGGGCATTATATGCAGTTGTTGAAGCCGTTACAAAGGTTGTAGCAACGGGTGGAAACCACAAAAATATTCGATTAACACTTCAAGAATATTTTGAAAAACTAGGAGATAATCCTACAAAATGGGGGAAACCATTTAGTGCCCTTTTAGGAGCGCACTATGCACAAAAGAAATTAAACATTCCTGCAATTGGTGGAAAAGATAGTATGTCAGGTACTTTTAAAGATATAAATGTACCACCTACTTTGGTAGCTTTTGCAGTAGATACAGTAAATGTAGAAAAGGTCATTTCACCAGAGTTTAAAGAAATTGCTAGCAACATTGTTCTTGTAAAATTAAACCGTGATGAAAATGAATTACCTGATTTTAATCATTTAGATAAAAACTTTAGTAAAATCACTACTTTGATTCAAAATAATAAAGTGTTATCAGCAAAATCTATTGGAATTGGAGGTATTGCAGCTTCCATTAGTAAGATGAGCTTTGGAAATAAAATAGGTATGGTATTTGAAAAAGAAATAGATCCTCAAACATTATTTTTAGCGGAATATGGTTCGATGCTCTTAGAAATAGATGTGCAAGAAAATATAGAAGAATTACTAAAAGATATAGAATATACAGTGTTAGGCCATACGCAAGAAAGAAATACAATCCTTATAAATGGATTAGAAATAGATATGGATTATGCCATGAGAGAATGGGAAGAACCACTTGAGAAGGTATTCCCAAGTAAAGAGGATATGGAAGGAACACCTAAGAAAATTTGTTTTGAACAAGGGGTTAAAAGTAAAGGAACTATAAAAATTGCAAAGCCAAGAATATTGATCCCTGTATTTCCCGGGAATAACTGTGAATATGATACAGCCAAGGTTTTCGAAAAAGCTGGTGGTGTGGCAGAGATGCTAGTTTTTAAAAACTTAGTTTCATCGGATATCGAAGAGTCTATAGAAGCAATGGTTCAAAGTATAAACAATTCACAGATTATTGCTATTCCTGGTGGATTTAGTGCAGGGGATGAGCCTGATGGTTCAGGGAAATTTATTGCAGCAGTTTTTAGAAATCCAAGAATAGAAGAAGCTGTTATGAACATGTTAAAACAAAGGGATGGATTAATGATCGGAATATGTAATGGATTCCAAGCGCTTATTAAGCTAGGACTTGTGCCTTATGGAGAAATCAGAGAAATGGATGCTAGTTCGCCAACTCTTACATTTAATAAGATAGGTAGACATATTTCAGGTTTGGCGAGAACAAAAATTGTTTCAAATCAATCACCTTGGTTAAGTAATGCTCGTGTTGGAGATATTCATACAGTTGCTGTATCTCACGGAGAAGGAAGATTTATTGCAAATGAAAAGGAACTGGAAATAATGATTCAAAATGGGCAGATTGCAACTCAATATGTAGACCTTGAGGGTAACCCAACTTACAATAGTGCCTACAATTCAAATGGCTCATTCCAAGCAGTCGAAGGAATCACAAGCCCTGATGGAAGAATATTTGGGAAAATGGGTCATACAGAAAGAATGGGTAAAAATATAGCGGTAAATGTTTTGGGAAATAAAGATCAGACGCTATTTGAAGCTGGTGTGAATTATTTTAGATAAGATGAACCGAGGGAAACCTCGGTTTTTTGTTATTTACTATAATAATGAAAAATGTAGATGGTATAAAAAACATGAATAAAATGACAACAGAATTTAATAGAAACGAATGTATTGATAATATTGTAAAAGTATTGGGATATGATGAATTAGAAGAGCTACCCTATCATGGTACTATTAATAATTTTTTAGAAAACCGTATATTTTCATTCAGTTTTAGAAGCGAAACTTATTTTAAATTTTAGTTGCATTGTAGCTAAAGAGGTGTTTTTTCAAAAAAGCCGCCATATATATTGTTAGGATTTTTAGAAATATTCGCAAAGATATAAAAGAGGTATTTCAGGTAAAATGTATGAATGTGCAATAGATGTAGAATATCTCAAGAAGGTAATTAATGTAATTTAAGTATTAGCGTGGGAGCGATTGCCCTGGAAAAACCCCTGTATTACATTGACTTTTGAGAATCTTAAGTTTATAATATTAATATTTATTCAATAAACTTTATATTAAGGAGGAATTATAAAAATGAACATAAAAGTAGCAAAGTTTGGAGGTTCTTCGGTAGCTGATGCCAAACAATTTCAAAAAGTAAGAGATATTGTATTAGCAGACAACCATCGTAGATATATTGTTCCATCAGCTCCAGGAAAAAGATATGGTGGAGATTATAAAATTACAGACTTACTCTATCTTTGTCATGCCCATGTACAGCATGCTGTTCCTTTTGATCAAATGTTTAGCATGATTACTGATCGTTATGTAGGAATTATTGATGAACTGAATCTATCGATTGATCTAAATCCTTATTTTGATGAGATTAAAGAAAAAATTACTCAAGGTGCATCTGCTGATTACACTGCAAGTCGAGGAGAGTATTTGAACGGACTTGTTTTAGCAAATTTACTAAATTATGATTTTGTAGATCCTAAAGAAATGATTTTATTTGACGAATATGGTGAGCTAGATACACAAAGAACACAAGAAGTTATCCGTGAAAAATTAAAACAACATAAATATGCAGTGATTCCAGGATTTTATGGAGGCATGCCAAATGGAGAGATCAAAACTTTTTCACGAGGAGGTTCTGATATTACGGGTTCTATTGTGGCGCAAGCAGTAGAAGCTGAAATTTATGAAAATTGGACAGATGTATCAGGTTTTTTAATGGCAGATCCACGTATTGTTGATAATCCAAAACAAATTGAGAAAATTACTTATCAAGAACTTAGAGAACTTTCTTATATGGGTGCAACAGTTTTACATGAAGAAGCTGTTTTTCCTGTTCGAGAAGCAGAAATTCCTATTAATGTAAGAAATACAAATGAACCTGATAATCCAGGAACAATTATTGTAAGTAATAATGAATCCAATAGGAGTATCAATACAATAACAGGTGTAGCAGGGCGGAAAGATTTTACCGTTATTGGGATTCAAAAAAATCGTATGAATGGAGAAGTAGGTTTTATCAGAAAAATACTTTCGATTGTAGAAGCAAATAACGTTTCTGTAGAGCATGTTCCATCTGGGATTGATACAATATCTATTGTTATATCTGACTCAAATTTAGGAAATAAAGGAAATAAAATTTTGAAAGAAATCAAAGAGCAATGTGACCCAGATGTAATAGAAATATATCCCAATATGGCACTTATTGCTACTGTCGGGCATGGAATGGCTTATACTCGTGGTGTCGCAGCAAAATTATTTTCTTCACTAGCAGAGAATAACATTAATATCCGAATGATTGATCAAGGATCAAGTGAAATCAATATTATTATAGGTGTTGAAACAAATGATTTTGAGAAAGCGGTACAGGCTATTTATAATGGTTTTGTAAAATAATATGATGTTTACTGACTATTTAAAGTTAAAGTGGAAGTTGATGTGAAACATTAAAAAGAAGCGACCAAGGTTGGTCGCTTCTTTATTACAGAAGTTTGAACAATAAAAATTTCAAAGAGAATTGTTTGAAACCTTTTTATTATTCATAAGTTCCTTTTACAAAGATTTCTTTTTTTTGAATCATGATACGCCCATTTGCAATAACCGTATCAATATCTAGATTTTTATCAAGAATTAGCAAGTCTGCATCAGATCTTTCTTGTATACATCCCTTTTTAGGATAAAGATTTAATGCCTTTGCAACATTTGATGTAAGGTACATAAGAGCTTCTTCAATGTTATAGTCTAATGTATCAACCATTTTCTTAAATTCATAGAATAGGCTATCAACCTGTGAAGCACCAATTTCAATAAGATTTCCGTAATCATCATAGTTTGACCAACTACCATATCCATCAGAACTCATGGTAATATTTTCAATGGGTACATTTTTTTCTTTTGCTCTTAAAATTACTTTTCCTGGAGCCAATTTGTCATAGATACCACAGGTTAAATCAATGATACCACCTTTTTTTGCAAAGTCAAAGCTTTCTATGAGTAAGTTTTCACGTCTGTTCACATGGGTAGGTCTGATGATTTTTATGGGAACTTCTGTATTTTCAACTACGTTCATGATTGGTTTTAATCCTTTATCACCATTTCCCATATGCACTACCAATATACCAGCTTTTCCTGACATCATTCCTGCAACCCGAACATCAGAGGCTAACCTAGCCAGTTCATCCTCATTAATATTTGAAGAACGATGATCTGAAAGGGCTATTTTTGCGCCGATGATTTCATCAATAAAAACAATATCTTTTTTGATAGAATCAGTAAGTGTTTTTGTAGGGTATTCATAAGAACCTGTATGAATATAAGCTGAAATTCCTTCTTCTTTTAAAGCTTTAGCTTTTGCTAAAACATTCTCTACAGATCTTGTAGTAGAATCTGTACCTAAAAGACCTACCACGGTAGTAATCCCTGCTTTTGTAAGCTTAGAAAGCGTAATTTCAGGAACTCTTGTTTTGAAGCTACCTTCTCCACCGCCACCTGTAATATGCACATGTTGATCAATAAATCCAGGAACCATTTTTTTCCCTTTTCCATCAATTACTTGTACTTTTTTATGATCAAGATGCAGTTTATCTTCTACTAATAATATCTTTCTGCCACCGATTAATACATCTTTTTTGCCTAGAAACTTTGGCGCATAAATTTCAATATTTTTTATTAATAGCATTTGCCTCTACCCCTTTTGGTTTAGTTTTATAACTTTTACTTCTTTTTATTAGGATCAAGAGGTGCAATACCTATACCTGTTATTGCAAGGATAATAGCAAACATGATCCCCATATAAGTTAAGTATTGCCCAAGGAAGGTATTCTAAAGTTGGAACACCTAAAGTAGCGGCCATATATGCTCCTGCTGCTGACCATGGCACGAGGGGAACTAAAACTGTTACTGAATCTTCTAATGTTCTTGAAAGATTTTTAGGATGAAGATTTTTTTGAATAAAAACGTCTTTAAATAATTCTCCAGGAAGTAATATGGATAAATAAGAACTTCCTGTAACAAAAGCTACGGTAAAACATGAAGCAATGGTAGAAAGAATAATACCAGCGGTTGATTTTACATGATGCATGATTGCTTGAAGAACCATATCGAGCATGCCAGATTTACTAACAATACCAGCAAAACCCATAGCACAGAAAATAAGAACGGTAGTGCCAGTAACAGAAACAACACCCCCACGATTGATCAGTTTTGTTACCTCAAAAATAGATTCTCCTTCAAATCCTGTCATAGTGACATTGAAACCATTTACAAGGGAAGTGAAACCATCTTTGAAAGTAAATCCTTGAATAAATACACCTAAAGCTACAGAAAAAAGACTTGTTCCAAGCATAGTAGGGATTGTTGGCCACTTCCTAAGGGAACCTGTAATGATAAGAAAAACAGGTAAAATTAATAGGATATTCCAGTTAAACATAGTATCTAATTGCTTAAGCATGATACCTACTGTTTCAGGTGTATTCATATGTCCAGATGCTTTTAGCCCTACAATAAAATAGACAATTAAAGAAACGATTGTAGCAGGAATCGTCGTATATAGCATGTGTTTAATATGCTCATATAGTTCACTTCCAGCAGCGATAGGCGCAAGATTGGTAGTATCTGATAAAGGAGAGATCTTATCTCCAAAATATGCACCCGCAACGATGGCACCTGCTGTAGCTGGTAATGAAACACCAAGTCCTCCTGCAATCCCCATAAGGGCAACCCCGATTGTTCCAGCTGACCCCCAAGAAGTTCCTGTAACCGTAGATACGACAGCTGTGATTATAAAAGCGGTTACAAGTAAAAATTTAGGGTTTACGATCTGAACACCGTAGTAAATAATCATCGGCACGGTTCCACTGAACATCCAAGAACCTATTAAGAACCCAACACTCCATAAAATAAGTGTTGCAGGAAGGGCTTGTGCAATTTTCTCGACAATTGCTTCTTGCATGTCTTTCCAAGTATAACCTAGCTGCATCGCAATGGTTCCAGCAACAAAAGCAGATAGGATTAATAATGGCTCTGTTCTAAATTGAAAATGCCCATAACCGATTGCTAATGCTAGAATCATGAAAATAATAGGAATGAGTGCCTGAACCAATGTAGGCTTTTTTCTGTTTGTTTCTTTCATGTTTATAAGTCCCCCTTTTTCTATTTGGTAATATATTTAGCAATTTTCATGCCAGAATTGTATGCATATAAAAAATGCATGAATACTTTGAAAAATTATATGCAAAAGATACATTTTTCAGAAGCTTCGTGCATTTTCGTAATATAGATAAATGATCAAAAAAATAATCATAAAAAATAAAAGTCTTTATTCGGGTTTTTTTTATCCATATAGTGGATGGATTTAACCGTATCTTATGCATTTATTTTAGTTTTTCTAAAAGGTGGATGCCTTTTTTTGTGATACAACAGCCTCTTTTTTTTGTGCCTATTTCAATCAATTCTTTTTGATTAAAACTTGCTAGGATGCTTCTGATTTTTCCCTCACCTAAAGAGAAGAGTTGTTTATCTGCTAAAGTTTTCAGTTTACTTCTGCCGATGCCTTCGTTTTTATATATGTTATCAAGAACCCATAATTCATGACGATTCAAATAGATCTTTTCATCTTGATGCACACTCTCAAGCAAATAATAAGGTAAATCGGAAAGGGTTATTTTTTTTTCTTCATATACAAAAGTGAGATATTCTACAAGATTGATAAGTTCTCTTACATTTCCTCGCCATCTGTAACTTTTTAAAAACGCAAGCGTATCTTGTTCGAATAGATCATCAAGGGGTTTGATTTTTTCTTTGCTAAAATAGATTTCTATAAAATGTTTCAAGAGATGAGGGATATCTTCTTGTCTGCTCCTCAATGGAATTGTTTTTAATGGCAATATATTGAGTCTGAAGAACAAATCTTCTCTGAATGCTTCTTTATCTATAAGAGATATTAAATTTTTATTTGTAGCAGTGATGACGCGTACATTGATAGGAATTTCTTCTGCTGCGCAAATTCTTCTTATTCTTTTTTCTTGTAGAACTCTCAATAATTTTACTTGAAAATCTAGAGGGGCATCTCCAATTTCATCTATAAATAAAGTGCCATCGTTGGCGATTTCAAAAAGACCGGCTTTCCCGCCCTTTCGAGCGCCTGTAAAAGCACCTTCTTCATAGCCAAATAATTCACTTTCTAATAAATTGGGTGTGATAGCTGCAATATTTACAGGGATAAACACATTTTTTTTTCTATAGGAATTCATATGGATACTTTGGGCGATGATTTCTTTACCCGTTCCATTTTCCCCTTGGATTAGAATGGTTGCATCTGTTTTAGAAAATTTTTCGGCTCTTTCTAATAATTTTTCGACTTGATGGTTTACTGTAATGTAGTCATGAAAGGTATAGTGTTTGTTTATAAATTTACTTACATAATTTCTTCTTATGGAATGATCTAATTTGGATATTTTTTCAGTATATTCTACTGTAATAACATAGCCTAAATGGTCTTCAAAGATAATAGGATCTACTTTTACTAATACCTCTTGTCTGCCGATCGTTGTAATGATCGAAGTCGTATCGGAGATAGAAAGATCTAGATTTGGAAAAAATGTATGGATCGATTGCATGAATAGATCTTTTTTATGTTTATTTAACATGTTTTCAAACTGTTTGTTAATTCTTATGATTTTTCCGAGTGCATTGATATAAACAACCCCTGATTCTACATTATTTAGAATGGTTTCTAACAATTTTTCAGATTGTTTGATTGCTTTTCTGTTAATATCAATAGATTTAGAAATTTCAACGATATCTTTTATATATCTTGTGGTCAAGCTTTCGTTAACAAATTTACTTAATTTAAGCCTTAATATAATTTCATATATAGTGCTTATATCTAGTATTCTGGTTTTTATATCAATGATTTCTTCAACAGAATGGGGAACTAAATGGGACTCACCTGGTGTTATTGCAGTAGTGAGTTTAGGATGATTTTCACATCCAGGATAGACTGGATAATATTTTATATCATCAAGTCCAATTTCTTCAAGCTGCCGAATAGCTTCAAAAGTAGAATTTTTAGCATCGTTTACAAGTAATACTTCTGTTCCATAGGCTAAAGAGATGAGTTGTTCAATATTTTTATGATTAATAACTCTTTTGGCGATTATATAATCCATATCTTTTTTGATTTTTTGTATAGAAGATAATTGAACAAGATCACTTGTAAATAAAATAAGGTCACAATCGATGGGGTGTGATTCTATTTCTGTTGACTGTATGGGTTCAATAATAATAAAATCTCCGATTAAATCAATAAGCTGTTTGGCAATAGCATTTCCTGTAATTTGACCGATACTCACAATAAGTAATTTTTTCATAAAAAGCCTCCATAAAACCTTATTTTATATAAAATTATAGCATATGTAAGTTGAAGCTTCATCGGTGAAGAAATAAATATTATTTATGCACCATGAAGCATGGTTTATAAAAATTAGCACTGGAAAATTATTTGAAAATAGATTACTATAAAACAAAAGTATAGGGGGGATGGAGATGAAAAAAATTGGTATACTTGGAGGAATGGGACCTCTTGCAACAGCTGATTTGTTCAAAAAGATTGTGCTACTAACAGATGCAAATAGTGATAATGAGCACATTCCTATATTAATAGATAATAATACAGAAATTCCTGATAGAACAGAGCATATTATTAATAATGGAGAAGATCCAACAATGCATTTAATAAAATCTGCGATTGGGTTAGAAAAGATGGGGGCAGATGTGATTATTATGCCTTGTAATACAGCCCATTATTTTTATGAAAAAATTATAAAATATGTGGATGTACCGTTTCTTCATATGATTGAAGAAACGGCAAAAGAAATTAAAAGTAAATATCCAAATGTCAAAAAGATCGGGCTTTTGGCAACAGAGGGAACGTATCAATCTTTAATATATGATAAAATCTTTGAAAAATATGATTTACCTTTAGTAAAACCAAAAGAGGGTAATAAGAAATATATTATGGAGCTTATTTATAATATCAAAAAAGGTAAAATGGATATGGATCTTACAAATTTTAAAAATGTTTTGAAGGAATTAAAAGAAGATGAGGTGGACATTTTTATACTAGGATGTACAGAACTGCCTGTAGCATTTGAAATATTTGAAATGGATAAGGAGTTTGCATGTGTAGACCCTACAAAAGTACTTGCATACAGTGCTATTCAATTTGTAGGGAAAAAGGTGAACAATAAATAAGATAATTTTTTAATAAAACATGTTAAAAAATTATCTATTGTTGCAATATTTAGAAAATTATAATACTATAGTGATAAATCAATTTGTAATATGAGATATAAATAAAATATTGTACCAGATGAGGATAGCGAGAGATATCTTTGTGAAGATAGCCGAAGGAGCAATATAAAAAGCGCTAACTTTTTATAGAAACTTTCAGGCAAAAAGGATCGCTATTGGATGGAACTCTGAAGAGTCCGAATAATCGGCACCGAAGGAGAAATACATGGTTTCATGTAGAAACTCTCAGGTTATGGAACAGAGGAATATATTGGCATAGGTGTTTATTGTGCTATTATATTCCTCTGTTTTATTTTATAAAAAAGAGGACGCAAAGGAAAATAATCATATTGTTTATGTTTTTAACCATGATAAGCAATAGTACTAAAAATGTAAAGGAGGATGCGTGATGAATGAAATTAGAAAAACATCTTTGTTTGAGCGACATGAACATCATGGGGGGAAAATCATTGACTTTTCAGGATGGGCATTACCTGTGCAGTATGAAGGGATCACGGCAGAGCATGAGGCTGTAAGAAATTTTGCAGGATTATTTGACGTATCGCATATGGGAGAAGTAGAGGCTATAGGGAGTCAATCATTTGATTTTGTACAAAATTTGGTCACAAACGATGTTTCAGTACTAGAAGATGGCCAGATACTATACACTTTTATGTGCTATCCTCATGGCGGGGTTGTAGATGATTTACTGGTATATAAGTTTAACAAGGACCATTTTTATCTTGTAATCAATGCAAGTAATGTGAAAAAGGATTTTAAATGGATGGAAGAAAACGTTGGGAATTTTGATGTGAAACTAAACAATATTTCTGACTATGTATCTGAAATGGCGATTCAAGGTCCAAATGCACAAAAAATATTACAAAAGTTAACGGATACAGATCTTTCAGAAATTAAATTCTTTTATTGTAAAAGAGATGTAGCGGTAGCGGGCGCAAATTGTTTAGTATCAAGAACAGGATATACAGGAGAAGATGGCTTTGAAATTTACTTATTCCATGAAGATGCAAAAAAAATATGGGGTGCATTGATGGAAGCTGGTAAAGAAGAAGGATTAAAGCCAGCAGGACTAGGGGCGAGAGATACTTTGAGATTTGAAGCGTCACTACCTCTATACGGAAATGAACTTTCTGAAGAAATTACACCACTCGAAGCAGGATTAGGTTTCTTTGTAAAACTGGATAAACCCAATTTCATTGGGAAAGAAGCATTGGCTAAACAAAACTCAGAAGGATTAAAGAGAAAAGTAGTTGGATTTGAAATGATCGATAAAGGAATTCCAAGACATGGATATGATGTGATGGCAGATGGCAAGAAAATCGGTTTTGTAACCACTGGTTATGCAGCGCCAACCGTAAAGAAAAACATCGGGTTGGCAATGGTAGATATAGCATATGCAAAATTAGATACAACCATTGAGATACAAGTTAGAAAAAAAGTTGCAAAGGCAAAAGTAATTAGCAAGAAGTTTTATACTAAAAATTATAAAAAATAATGGATTGTGGTGGAATGAATTTTCTATACAAGGGTAAATAGAAGCGAATGGATCAATTAACAAAATATAATATATATTTATAAAAAAAGGAGGAAGTTGTAATGAAAATTATACAAGGATTATATTATTCAAAGGATCATGAGTGGGTAAAAGTAGAGGGAGATAAGGCTTATATTGGTATTACGGAGTATGCGCAACATGCTTTAGGAGAAATCGTTTATGTAGAAGTGCCAGAAGTTGATGATGAATTAAATGTAGCGGATGTTTTTGGTGTTGTAGAATCTGTTAAAGCTGCTTCTGATTCGTATATGCCTGTTTCTGGGAAGGTTATAGAAATCAATGAAGAATTAGAAGATGCGCCACAACTGCTTAATGAAAAGCCTTATGAAAGCTGGATTTTAGCAGTTGCGTTATCGGATAGATCTGAACTTGATCATTTAATGGATGATAAAGGATATGAAGCATTTTGCAAAAGTGAAAGTCATTAATAAAAATAAATTTGTAAAGTAAGGAGGGAAAATATGCACAGATATATACCAAATACAGAAGTGGATAAAAAATTAATGCTTGATAGTATGGGTGCCAAGTCCATAGAGGACTTATTTGAAGATGTACCGAAAGAACTGCGTTTAAATAGAGCGTTAAACTTAGGGACAGCTTTATCAGAAACCGATCTTACAAAACATATGCATGCACTTGCAAATAAGAATAAAAGTATGAATGAAGGGGTTTCTTTTTTAGGCGCAGGGGCCTATGATCATTATATTCCTGCGATCATTAAGCATATTGCTAGTCGATCAGAGTTTTTTACAGCTTATACACCGTACCAGCCAGAAATTAGCCAAGGAACACTTCGTGTTATATTTGAATACCAAACCATGATTTCGAATCTTACAGGGATGGATGTAGCGAATGCCTCCATGTATGATGGACCAACTGCTTGTGTGGAAGCAGGAATGATGGCTTGTGCAAATACAAGACGAAAATCTGTTGTCGTATCAAAAACAGTCCATCCAGAGGTTAGAAAAGTAATGCATACTTATATGAAATTCAGAGATATTGAAGTGATTGAAGTAGATATGGCCGATGGTGTAACAGATATTGAAAAATTAAAATCTGTGGTTGAAAAAAATACAGCAGGCGTAATTGTGCAAAACCCTAATTTTTTTGGCATCATAGAAGACTTAACAGAAGTAGAAAAAATAACCCATGAAAATAAAGGAATGCTTATTACATATGTAGATCCAATTTCCTTAGGCATATTAAAAGCCCCAGGAGAATTAGGAGCAGACATTGTTGTAGGGGAAGGGCAATCATTAGGAAATGGGTTGAATTTTGGAGGCCCCTATTTAGGATTTATGGCAACGAAATCAAAATTAGCAAGAAAAATGCCCGGAAGAATTGTTGGGCAATCGGTTGATGTAGATAGAAAAAGAGCGTTTGTATTGACATTACAGGCAAGAGAACAACATATTAGAAGATTTAAAGCGACTTCAAATATTTGCTCAAATCAAGGATTAAATGCGTTAATGGCAACGATTTATTTAACAACAATGGGTAAAAAAGGACTTAAAGAAGTAGCGCAGCGGTGTGTTCAAAAGTCCCATTATGCATGCAATGAAATTACAAAGAGTGGTAAATTTAAACCCTTATTCAATCAACCATTTTTTAAAGAATTTGTAGTAACAAGTGATATGGACAGTGAAAATGTTAATAAGAATCTGTTAAAAAATGGAATATTTGGTGGGTATGAACTTGGAAAGGATTATCCTGAACTTGAGAATGGAATCATGTTTGCTGTAACAGAAAAAAGAACAAAGAATGAAATAGATAAGCTTTCAAGCGTTTTGGAGGTGATATAGTGAAGGCATATGATCAATTGATCTTTGAAATTTGTAAAGAAGGAAGAACAGCATATTCTCTTCCAAACTGTGACTTATGTAATGGAGAAATGAGTGAATTTATTCCTAATGCGTTTTTAAGAGTGCATGAAGTGGAATTACCTGAGGTAAGTGAAGTAGATGTGATTAGACATTACACCAATTTATCTAATTTAAATTATGGTGTTGACACAGGATTTTATCCTTTAGGATCTTGTACAATGAAATATAATCCAAAAATTAATGAAGATGTGGCATCTATTAAGGGACTTACTGATATACATCCTTATCAACCCGAAGAAACGGTACAAGGTGCGCTTGAAATGATGTACAATTTAGGAAATATGTTATCAGAAATATCGGGGATGGATAAAACAACATTGCAACCTGCTGCGGGGGCACATGGAGAACTTACAGGGCTTATGATTATAAAAGCTTATCATGAAAGCCGCGGAGATGTAAAAAGAAAGAAAATTATTGTACCTGATTCTGCGCATGGCACAAATCCAGCAACTGCTGCTGTTGCAGGATTTGAAATTGTTGAAATTCAATCTGATAAAAATGGTGCAGTAGATATAGATGCATTAAAAGCTGTGTTGAATGACGAAATTGCAGGTTTAATGTTAACCAATCCAAGTACGCTAGGGCTTTTTGAGAAAAATATAAAGTGGATTGCAGATCTTGTACATGAAGCAGGTGGACTTTTATATTATGATGGGGCAAATATGAATGCGATCATGGGAAAAGTAAGACCTGGAGATATGGGCTTTGATGTAATGCACTATAATTTACACAAGACTTTTTCTACACCACATGGTGGAGGCGGACCAGGAAGTGGGCCAATAGGCGTGAAAGAGCATCTTGTTAAGTTTTTGCCTGTGCCGGTAATTGATAAAAAAGAGGATCAGTATCTATTAAACTATGATCGACCGGATACAATCGGAAAGATTAAAGGATTTTATGGAAATTATGGAATTATGCTTCGTGCATATGCTTATATTCTTACAATGGGATCAGAAGGCATTAAAGAAGTAAGTGAAATAGCAGTTTTAAATGCAAATTATATGATGAATAAATTGAAGGAACATTATTATTTGCCAATTAATCAAGTATGCAAGCATGAATTTGTTTTAGGGGGGGTAGGGGGAGTGCTTTTAGAAGTTTCGACCCTTGATGTAGCAAAGAGGTTACTAGACTATGGATATCATCCACCAACTATTTATTTCCCATTAATTGTGAATGAAGCATTGATGATTGAACCAACAGAAACGGAAAGTCTTGAAACCATTGATGGATTTATCGAAACGATGATAAAAATTGCAAAAGAGGCAAAGGAAGATCCACAGATTTTAAAGAGCGCACCACATAATACACCTGTTAAGAGAATAGATGAAGCGAGAGCAGCAAGAAATCTCATTGTAAAATGGGAAAAATAGAGGGTATATAAGCTATTGATTCCAACGAATAATCTATTTGTTGGAATCAATAAGACCTCGTTTTGTAGGTTTGCTTAAATGAATATTTTATAGTATCAGAAAAAATAGTGGTGATAAAATTTATGGTATTTTGGTACAGCTTCCGCTACCTAAACATATAGACGATAAGAAAGTATTAGAAAGAATCAGTTATGAAAAAGAAAGATATGATTTTAAAGGAAGGTGAAAAAATGGAGAGCGGTATTATTGTATTAGGTGGGGGTCCAGGAGGGTATTATGCAGCGATTAGAGGCGCTCAACTAGGAGCAAAGGTTACACTTGTAGAAAAAGAAGAACTTGGTGGAACTTGTCTTAACTGGGGATGTATTCCAACTAAAGTGTTATATAGAAATGCAGAAATATTGAATACCTTAAAAAATATAGATGAATATGGTATTCATATTGAAAACTATCATATTGATGTTCCAAAGATTCAAGAAAGAAAACAAAATATTGTAAAACAACTTGTTGATGGGATATCTAAATTGATGGAAGCAAATAAAGTGGAAGTTGTTTATGGCGTAGGTGTATTAAAGAATAAGAATACGATTTTAGTAAATTTAAATGATGGTGGACAAATAGATATTAAAGGAAAAAATATTATCATTGCAACAGGTTCTAAAGTATCCATTCCCGCTATACCTGGAGCAGATTTAGATGAATTGCTTACAAGTAAAAAGATATTAGATTTTACAGAAATACCAAAGAGCCTTACTGTAATTGGTGGAGGGGTTATAGGAATAGAATTTGCTACGATTTTTAATGCTTTAGGATCAGAGGTAACAGTTTTATCTCGTTCACCGAATATCCTAAAAAGAATGGAAGCAGATTTGACAAAAAGACTTGCTACATCACTAAAAAAGAAGGGGATTACTATTCATAGAGGTGTACAAGGAAAAAAAATTAAAAAGGAAAATAATAAATTTGTTGTTTATGCAGATACGAAAAAGGGAGAAATAAGAGTAGAAAGTGAGCAGGTATTATTATCAAGTGGAAGAAAACCGAATATAGAAGGCATAAATCTTGAAGGTGTCGGAATCAATTTTGACAAAAAAGGAATAAAAGTAAATGAGCAGCTTGAAACAAATATCAATGGAATTTATGCTATTGGGGATGTAATTGGTAAGAATATGCTAGCTCATGTTGCATCACATCATGGTATAACAGCAGCTGAAAATATAATGGGAATAGAAAGTAAAATGAATCATGAAGTGATTCCTGATTGTGCATTCACTTTTCCTGAAATTTCAAGTGTAGGAATCAAAGAAGAAGAAGCAAAAGATAAAGGGATAAAATATAAAACCAGCAAGTTTTTATTTGGAGGAAATGGAAAGGCGCTTGCCCTAGGAGAATCTGAAGGGATGGTAAAAGTTATAGCCAATGAAAAAGATGAAATAATTGGTGTACACATTATGGGTCCTCATGCATCGGACCTGATACACGAAGGTGCTTTGGCAATTAGTTCGAAAATGAAAATTGATGATATTGCACATACAATTCATGCGCATCCAACATTATCTGAAGCTTTTGCGGAAGCTATTTTAGGATTGAAAGAGGAAGCTATTCATATGATTCCTTCCAAAAGATAGGTTTATTTTGGAGGACTCTTTAAGTGTAAAAGGAGCTGGTGCAATGAAAATAAATATTCTATTTCTTGGAAGATGTGAATATGAAAAAGCTTTAGAAATTCAGTATGATTTTTTAAAAAAGAGACAGAATCAAGAGATCGGAGATACGTTGATTTTAGTGGAACATCCATCTGTTATCACATTAGGAAGACGCGCGGAAAAGGCACATATTCTAGGAAGTGAAGAATTTTTAAAGGATAAAGGAACAAAATTATTCCAAATTAATAGAGGTGGAGATGTTACTTATCATGGAGATGGACAAATTGTTGGATATCCTATATTTGATTTGAAAAATTCTCGTATAGGTATAAGAAATTTTGTCAGTAATCTTGAGGAAGTGTTTATTAATATTTTAAAGGAAGAATACAATATCATAGCAGGAAGAGATGCAGAACATACAGGGGTATGGGTAGATGATAAAAAGATTGTTGCCATAGGTTTAGCAGTGAAAAGAGGCGTTACAATGCATGGGTTTGCTTTTAATGTGAATACAAATTTGGATCACTTTAAGTGGATCATACCTTGTGGTATATCTGATAGGGGTGTTACCTCTGTTCAAAATATTGTTGGAAGAGCGATTGATTTTAAACATGCAAATAAATTAGTATTAGATTATTTTTGTGAAACTTTCAATTATGAAAACTATGAAGAAATACATTTAAATAAATTAGTCAGCGAGAAATGATTCAAAACGACATAAATGGGAATGTATGGATAAACCAAGGGGCGGGAGGGATTATATATGGTGATACAAAGGAAACCAGAATGGCTTAGAATAAACTTAAGTGAAGGACGTAGTTTAGACTATATAAAAGATTTACTGAATAAGTATGATTTAAATACTGTATGTGAAGAAGCAAATTGTCCAAATAGAATGGAGTGTTTTAGTAAAAAAACAGCAACTTTTATGATTTTAGGGAGTGAATGCTCTCGTAATTGTAAATTTTGTAATGTTTCACATGGGAAACTACAAGACGTTGATTTGAATGAACCTGAAAATGTTGCAAATGCAGCGTTAGAACTTGGATTAAAACACGTTGTCATTACTTCAGTAACAAGGGATGATCTGCCAGATGGCGGAGCGGGGCATTTTGCCAATGTGATTAAAGCCATAAAATCACGAGATGACAGGATTGTTGTTGAGGTTTTGATTCCAGATTTTCAAGGGGATGAGGCCGCATTAAATAAAGTGATAGAAGCAAAGCCTGAGATTATTAATCATAATATTGAAACCGTTTCTAGATTGTACCCACAGGTACGTTCTATGGCAGTATATGCACGTTCTTTAGAAGTATTAAAGAATGTAAAGAAAATGAATAAACATATATTTACAAAGTCGGGAATTATGGTTGGACTTGGAGAGAAGGAAGAAGAAGTCATGAAGGTTCTAGAAGATTTGAGAGATATAGGATGTGACTTTCTAACGATTGGACAGTACTTAACGCCTAGTATAAAACATTATCCTGTTGTAGCGTATATACCACCAGAGACTTTTGAAAAATATAAGAAAGAGGCACGTAAGATAGGCTTTAAATTTGTTACTTCAGGACCTTTTGTAAGAAGTTCTTATCATGCTGCTGAGGCTATGCGTAGTCAAAAAAATTGATAGTAATTTTATGCTTCCAACCTGTAAAAAAATTTATAGATATTAAACCCCATAGATTTTTATATCTATGGGGTCGATTTTTTTAGATTGCTCTTGTTTCTTGTTTTAGCCAAGCTTTTTCTTCTTCATTTAAATAGGGAGAAAGTTTTTCATAAACGTTCTTATGGTAAGTATTTAACCAATCTCTTTCTTTTTCTATAAGCATCTCAGGAATGATTCCCTCGAGGTCAATTGGACAGAAAGAGATGGTTTCAAATTTCATGAATTGTCCAGAATCAGTCTTGCTATCTTCTGTTATTAATAGGATATTTTCTGTTCGAATGCCATGTTTTCCTTGTTTATATACGCCAGGCTCATTGGTTACAATCATTCCTTTTTCAAGTATTGTAGTATTTACACGAGGGCTTATGCTATGAGGACCTTCATGTACATTTAAGAAAAACCCTACACCATGACCTGTTCCACATTTATAATCTATACCATGTTCCCATAATGGCATTCTTGCCAATATGTCCATTCGCTCACCTGTACTGCCGTATAAGAAATTCGATATCGTTAAAGCAATATGACCTTTTAAAACTAAGGTGAAATCAATTTTTTCTTCTTCGCTTAAAGTTCCTAAAGCAATGGTTCTTGTAATATCTGTTGTCCCATCAAAATACTGAGAGCCTGCATCTAAAAGTAAAAACCCCTCTTTTTCAAGTTCGTAAGTAATCTCTGGGGTTGCTTTATAGTGCATCATCGCAGCGTGGTCTTTATAGCCTGCTATAGTATCAAAGCTAAGCCCAACAAATTGATCATCTTGTGCTTTGATTGCAGTAAGCTTTTCATCTACAGTTATTTCGGTGATTTTTTCTTTTCCGAGATTCTGATCTAACCAATGGAGTAATTTTACCATATAAACACCATCTCGGATATGACAATTTTTTATATTCTCTATTTCTATAGGATTTTTAACAGCTTTTAATGAAGTAGTAATATTTAATTGCTCAATTTTCTCACAGGCATTAGGGATTGCATGATATAACCATATATTTATTTTATCTGGATCTAATAAAACACGATCCGTATTCTTTAAGTTTTTCAAACAATTTTCTATTTCATTATATTCTTTGATAATAATGTCAGCATCTTCTAACTCTTGCCTAATATCTTTAGGAACTTTTCTGTGATCTATAAAAAGATTTGCTTCATTTTGTGAAATTAAAGCATAGGAAATGGCTACAGGACTACAATGTATATCATTTCCTCGGATATTAAAAAGCCAAGCAATATCATCTAGGCTCCCTAGTAAATAATGGGTTACATCTTTTTTCTGCATATGGGCTCTAACTTGGTCAATTTTTTCAGTTCTTGATTTACCTGCATATTTTATAGGGTGTGTAAAAATCGTATCCAATGGGGATGCAGGTCGATCATCCCAAATGAAATCAATTAAATCATATTCAGCGTTTATGCGGATATTCTTTCTAGCATATTTTTTCTCCATAGATTTAACAGTTGAAGTTGGAAATACTTTTCCATCAAAGCCTACTGTCCCACCAGGATTTAGCAAAGCATAGATCCAATCTACATACGTAGGTACATTAGGTTGCATCATCTTAAATAATTTAATACCAGAACCTTCAAGCTGTTTTTCAGCTTGTATAAAATATCTTCCATCTGTCCATAAACCTGCCTTATCTTTTGTAACAACTACTGTTCCAGCAGAACCTGTAAAGCCAGATATAAAAGTTCTTGACTTCCAATGCTCAGCTACATATTCACTTTGATGGGCATCAAAGCTAGGTATGATGTAGGCATCAATATTTTTCGAACACATCCACTGTCTTAGTGAATTGATTTTTTCTTTAATATTCATATAGGTGACCACCTCCTAGTTTATATATCCGTATTTTATAATTATATAACAGCCAAATGTTATTGTATAGAGCAAAAGTAGGATTATTGTATTTTTTTGTATTTAATGTATAGATTATACAGTTAAATAAAATTGTTTTTTCTAGCGGATCTATGCACTGTTAGAGCAAAAGATGAATTTATAGTATATATAATTGATGGATAGCACAGATTTAGATATAATAGCTACTATAGAGGAATGGGAATAGGAATATTAGAAAAAAATAGAACGATCAATTTATGAGATATAAAATTATTTTTAATCATCACATCAGGAGGGAAATGAATGTTAGAGGCAAAAAAAATATTAAAAAAGTACTATGGCTATGAGCACTTTAGAAGCGGACAGAAAAATATTATTGAGAGTATCCTACAAGGAAAAGATACATTTGCGATTATGCCTACTGGGGCAGGGAAATCGATTTGTTTTCAAATACCAGCGCTTTTATTAGAAGGATTAACATTGGTTATTTCTCCTTTGATTTCACTTATGAAGGATCAAGTAGATGGGTTAAAAAGTGTAGGGATACCCGCAACATACATTAACAGTGCATTAACATCAATAGAAGTGAAAAAACGGATTGATCATGCTAAAAACGGTGCATACAAGCTCCTGTATGTTGCACCTGAAAGATTAGAATCAGAAGGTTTTTGTCAATTATTAAACACGCTGAATATATCTTTGATAGCAGTGGATGAAGCGCACTGTGTATCTCAATGGGGACATGATTTTAGACCAAGCTATGGCGCTATTGCACCATTGATTAAAAAAATATCTAATAGACCGATTGTAGCAGGATTTACTGCAACTGCAACGAAAGAAGTTAAAGAGGATGCGATAAAGCTTTTATCTCTTGAAAATACAAATGTGTATATGACTGGATTTGATCGTGAAAATTTATCTTTCACTGTCATAAGGGGTGCAAATAAAAAAGATTTTGTAATGGATTATATTAGGGAGAATAAGGAAGAAGTTGGGATTGTTTATGCAGCAACGAGAAAAGAAGTAGAAGCGATTTATGAAAATTTATATAAAAGAGGATACGCTGTAGGAAAATATCATGCAGGCTTAAACCCTATTGAGAGGAAGGAAAGTCAAGAGGCTTTTTTATATGATGATATAAACATCATGATCGCAACAAATGCCTTTGGTATGGGGATCGATAAATCAAATGTACGATATGTGATTCATCATAATATACCTAAAAATATGGAAGCTTATTATCAAGAAGCAGGGCGTGCAGGAAGAGATGGGGAGAAGAGTGAATGCATGCTACTTTTCTCAGCACAGGACGTTATTTTGCAAAAATTTTTTATAGAACAAGGTGATGTATCTGTAGAGAGAGAAAAGAATGAATATAAAAAGTTGCAAGCGATGGTTGATTATTGTCACACAACAAAATGCTTAAGAAAATACATACTAGAATATTTTGGAGAAGAAAATGTAGGAGATATATGTGATAATTGCAGTAATTGCAAAGATGATAGTGAACTTACAGACATTACAATAGAGGCACAAAAGATTTTTTCTTGTATTTACCGCATGAAAGAACGGTTTGGTACTTCCCTTGTAGCAATGGTTTTAAGAGGTTCTAAAAATAAGAAGGTGCTAAGTCTTAACTTTGACCAATTATCTACCTATGGGATTATGAAACAATATACAGAAAAAGAAATAAAAGATATTATGAACATATTGATTGCAGAAGGATATCTTGATCTTACAGAAGGTCAGTATCCTATCGTAAAGCTAGGAAAGAAAGCGGTAGGGGTACTGAAAAATAAAGAAAAAGTTTTACAAAAGATACAAAAAAGGAAAGAAAAAGTATCTGTAGACAATTCTTTGTTTGAAAAGCTTAGAGAGCTTCGAAAAAATATTTCAACAAGAGAGAAAGTACCACCTTATATTATCTTTGCAGATAGTACCTTACGTGAAATGAGTGAATTTTATCCAATAGATCAACGAGAGATGCTTAAAATTAAAGGGGTGGGGGAAGAAAAGCTTAAAAGATATGGGGATGAATTTTTAAATGCTATTAAAGAATATGTAGAAGAAAATGGGATAAAGAATAGAAAAATAGAACATATAGAAATTGAAAAAGATCCAAAAGAAGAGAAAATACCTAGTCATATGATTACTTTTAATATGTACAAAGAAGGGAATTCCTTAAAAGAAATTGCTATGCATCGAGAGATGACAGAGATAACCATTCAAAATCATATCATTCGCTGTGTATCTGAAGGGTTAGATGTAGATTTGGATAATTTCATTCCAAATGAATATGAATCTCTAATTATAGAGACCATAGAAAAAATAGGTGCAGAAAAATTAAAACCTATAAAAGAAGCATTGCCTGATGCAGTGAACTATCTGGCGATTAGAGCGGTTTTGTGTAAACATAAAATATCTATATAGATGAATTTTTCATGGAATATATTAGTATAAATATATTCTATATATAGATAAAGTATATAGTTTTTTTCTATTGGATCATTTGGTAAATGGAAATTATAATGAAATATGTAGTATTATTGAAAAAATATAAAATTTTAAATATAAAAGTAAAATCATTCCTAATCATGAAAGAAGGGTTCTTTATGAAATATAATTTTGATGATGTAAACAATCGTTTGCATACTAATTGTTTAAAATGGGATGGATTGGAAGAACGGTTTGGGATTTCGGATAAAGATTTACTACCTTTGTGGGTAGCAGATATGGATTTTAAGGCGCCGCAGTGTGTAATAGATGCTATTATGAATAGAGCTGAGCACGGTATTTATGGATATGCTGGAGGGTATGACACTTATTATGATGCAGTAATTCATTGGATGAAGCATCGTTATCATTGGGATATAAAAAAAGAATGGATTGTATTTACACCAGGGGTTGTTCCAGCATTAAATATGATCGTAAAAGCATTCACGCATCCTGGAGATAAAGTGATCATTCAGTCGCCTATATATCCTCCATTTTTTAATTCAATTAAAAATAATAGCTGTCATGTAGTGAATAACCCATTGAAGTTTGATGGAAAGAAATATGTAATGGATTTTGATGATTTAGAGAAAAAAATGGAGGATCAAGTAAAACTTATGTTTTTATGTAGTCCTCATAACCCAGTAGGGAGAGTGTGGCACAAAGAAGAAATAAAAAGGCTTGGAGATCTCTGTATAAAGAATAATGTAATACTTGTATCAGATGAAATTCATGCTGATTTAGTGTTAAAAGGCCATAAGCATACGTCTCTTGCTTCAATAAGTGAGGAGTTTGCTCAAAATACGATTGTTTGTACAGCTCCAAGTAAGACTTTCAATATTGCAGGAATTCAAACTTCAAATATTATTATTCCAAATGAAAAAATACGAAATCAATTCTTAAAGGAAAGAGAAAGTGTAGGCATTTCAAAGCCAAATGTATTTGGAATAGAGGCGTTAGAAGCAGCATACTTACATGGTGAAGAATGGCTAGAGCAACTTTTGGGTTATTTACAAGAAAATCTTACCTTCTTGATAAAATATATAGAAGAAAATATTCCTAAAATAAAGGTAATTCAGCCAGAAGCTACTTATTTAGTATGGTTAGATTTAAGAGAACTAGGATTAAATAAAAATGATTTAGAAAATATTATTTTTAATGAAGGAAAGCTCGTACTAAATCAAGGATATACTTATGGAGAAGAAGGAGAGGGGTTTGTAAGGATTAATATTGCTTGTCCACGATCCATATTGAAAGAAGGGCTAAGCAGACTTAAAAAAGTGATAGATAACCAAATATAAGCGAGAAGAAGAGATAAAGATTGGAAGAACAATCGGCTGAATTGCAAGAAATGATGCGACATGCACAAAAAAACAAAAGATTTATCAAAAATATTGATAGAAAATGTAAATGAATTTAAGTTTTAATCAACAAAGGACAGATTGAAAAAATCTGTCCTTTGTTGATTGTTTACCACTTTCTACCTAAACCAATATTTTTATACTCAAAGAATTTTTTTGTTTTTGATTGAGGCTTTTCAGATGAAAGACTTAACCATAGATTTTCGTATAGCTGATTTCGCTTATTCTTCATATCTACAGATTTATATAGGGTTGAAATGGCTATAAGCCCTTCTACTCTTGAAATAATATCAAGTACAGCTATGTTTTTATCAATTGAGCCTTTAATTAAGCCATTTTTTTGGCCTGTATCAATGATTTCTTCTAAGATTGTACTGATATTTTTATAATATGTATCAATCTTTTCAGAAAGTGCATTAAATCTATTTGAATACAGTTGAAAAATTGTAATGAAATTTATAGGATGGTTGAAGTCATTGCCAATCATAATTGAAAGATTCGTATTAAAATCTAAAGCACATTCAAAAAATGATTGAAGCTGATCTTTAGGAGAAACAAATTTTGTTACTGAATGGTTGATCTTTTCCTCTAAATTATTTATTATAAAATAAATACTATTGAATAATAAATCTTCCTTTGACTTAAAATGGTAATAAATTGAAGGCTTCTTTATATTAACTTCATCTGCAATCATACTTAAAGTTGTATTTTCATATCCTTGGATTAAAAAAAACTTTAATGAAGCCATTAGAACTCTATCCTTTGTATTCATAATATCACATACCTCCATTTGATAATATTATATCTCAAATTATCAATATGTTCAAAAAATAATTAAATTGTCAGCTTCATACAAGTAGTATATAATAAAATAAGTAAAATTAAGCGTGGATAAAGTATTTTAAATGGCTACATATAGGAGAGATGATACAATGCATGAGAATCATGAATCCTTTAAACCTTTTATAGCAGCAGAGAAGATACTCCCTGAATTGACTTTTATATCAGTTATTACAGGAATTGTATTAGCAATTGTATTTGGCGCAGTAAATGCATACTTAGGGTTAAAGGTTGGAATGACAATAAGTGCTTCAATACCTGCAGCAGTTGTTGCGATGAGTGTAACAAGAGTAATAATGAAAAGAGATTCAATACTAGAGAGCAATATTGTTCAAACCATTGGATCGGCTGGAGAATCATTGGCTGCTGGCGTAGTATTTACAATTCCTGCAATGTTTTTATGGGCAAAATCAGTAGGGGTAGATATGCCAAGTGTTAAGTTTATAATATTAATTTCCTTGTTTGGGGGAATATTGGGTGTTATGTTTATGATTCCTTTAAGAAAAGCACTTATCGTAAAGGAGCATGGACATCTACCGTATCCAGAGGGAGTAGCTTGTGCTAATGTACTTCTAGCTGGTGAAGAAGGTGGCGAAAAAGCCAAAGCAACATTCGCTGGAGTAGGATTCGGCGCAATATATAAATTTCTCACAGATGGTCTTAAATTATTTCCATCAAATTTAGAATTTCATATAAATAAACCTTTTAGCACATTGATAGGTTTGGATGCATTACCTGCTGTTTTAGGGGTAGGATTCATAATAGGAAAAAGAATTGCAGGTTTTATGCTAGCAGGATCATTACTGGGATGGTTTGTGATCATTCCTTTGATATCAGAATTTGGAATAAATAGCCATGAGGTTATATTCCCAGCATCTGTTGCTGTTGGGCAACTGAGTAGTTGGGATATATGGAATACGTATATACGATATATAGGCGCAGGGGCTGTAGCTTTTGGAGGTGTGAGTAGTCTTATAAAATCCATCCCCCTAATATATGAAACCATCAGAGAAACAATAAACGATTATAATGAAATTATAGGTGGGAAAAGTGCCCTTCGAACAGATCAAGATATCCCCTTGTCTACAGTAGGATTAACCATTGTATTTATCATATTTGCAATAACTGTATTGCCATATGCGAAAATTGGTGCAATAGGTTCTTTGTTAATTGTAGTATTTGGATTTTTTTTCGCTACAGTATCCTCTAGAATTGTTGGAATTATTGGAAGTTCCTCTAATCCAATTTCAGGGATGACCATTGCTACATTAATCATTGCATCTTTAGCGTTTAAAATGAAAAGTGGGATAGGAAATGAAATAATATTCGCTGTATTTACGGTGGGATCCATTATATGTATTATTGTAGCTATGGCAGGGGATACATCTCAGGATCTTAAAACGGGATTTTTAATAGGCGCAACGCCATATAAGCAGCAAATAGGAGAAATGATAGGGGTTGTGGCAAGTGCATTTGTACTAGGTGGGGTGTTGGTTTTATTGGATAGGACCTTAGGATTTGGTTCATCAGCACTCCCTGCTCCCCAAGCAACCTTAGCAAAATTGGTCGTTGAAGGGGTAGTTCAAGGAAATTTGCCCTGGTCTTTAATATTCATTGGGGTGGGAATAGGAATTGTTGTAGAACTTCTTGAATTGCCAATACTTCCTATAGCAATAGGTCTTTACCTTCCGATACATCTTACGACCACAATTTTTATTGGAGGTCTTGTAAGAGGAATATTAGAATGGGATATTATTCGATGTGATGATTTTGAGAGAAATGGAAAAATTGATTTTGGCATTTTATATGCATCTGGCCTTATTGCAGGAGAGGGTGTTGTTGGTATTATAGTAGCCTTATTATCGGTATGGAATATAGATATTTCCATAGGATTGAATATGGGTAGTATTGGAACAAACATTACATTTTGTATTTTAGTGTATATGTTAATGAAATGGTCATTGTTTAAAGAGATTAAACAACATCAATAAACGATAGGGCGGATATGCCCTTTTTTTATTGCTTGCAGATGTACCCAAATTTTCAATCTATTACGTTACAGGGTTAGAATCTATCAATTATAAAAAAATATAAATTTAATAATTTAATAAAAATACAAAGTTATAAATAATTATTCTGGAATAAAGGTAGATATTTATGGAATGTGCGTTAGATAAGAGAGATATTTTTTATCGTATTATTGCTATAGGATAAATAATGATATGGGAGCCCTTTTTATATCAATGTACCGAACGTTAGGCAAATATAAAAAATATAGCCTAACGGCTGTAATTCTTGAAAATAGTGTGAAAATGAAAATGAATATACATTTAAATTCCTATAAAAATCTCTATTTGACTTTTTGAAAAAGGCTGTCTATACTTACAAACAAGGCCGAGACTTAGCGAATAAATGTGTATATGCACAAATAAAAGGTAATTATTTTTTAGCATTTTTAAGAACGACAGAATATGAATGTTTATGAAATTTAGATAACAAATAGGAAAACGTTTATGAACACAATCTAATAAATTAGGAGGAATAAAATATGTCAAGCGCGAATAAGACACAGGAATTTAAACCATTTATTTCTGCAGACAAAATATTACCAGAGTTCACTTGGACTTCAATTATTTTAGGGATATTATTATCAGTTGTTTTTGGTGCAGCTAATGCATACTTAGGATTAAAAGTAGGTATGACAATTAGTGCATCTATTCCAGCTGCAGTAATTTCAATGGGAATTATTAGAGGTGTTTTAAGAAAAGAATCAATACTTGAGAATAACATGGTTCAAACGATTGGATCAGCGGGTGAATCACTAGCAGCGGGAGCGATATTTACACTACCAGCTTTATATATTTGGATGGAAGAGTGGAATATGGGTGCGCCAAATTTAATATCAATTACAGCGATTGCTTTATGTGGTGGTTTACTTGGTGTACTTTTCATGGTTCCTTTGAGAAAAGCATTAATTGTAAAAGAGCATGGTATATTGCCTTATCAAGAAGGAACTGCTTGTGCGGAAGTATTGCATGCAGGTGAAGAAGGTGGAGAAAAGGCGAAAATTACATTTGTAGGACTAGGGATTGGTGCAGCATATAAGTTTATTGCAGATGGTTTTAAATTATTTCCAAGTGAAATAGAAACAGCTATTCCAGGGTATAAAGGAGCAGCAATTGGTGCAGATGTACTACCTGCATTATTGGGTGTTGGATTTATTATAGGACCTAAAATTTCTGCATATATGCTAGGTGGTGCGGTACTTGGATGGTTTGCATTTATTCCACTTATTGCAAACATTGGAAGTATGGGTGATGTAGTGATGTACCCAGCAACTGTGCCTATTGCTGAATTAGATTATTGGGGAATATGGAATTATTATATAAGATACGTAGGTGCTGGAGCTGTTGCATTTGGTGGTGTATTTAGTTTGGTTAAATCTTTACCACTGATTATTCAAACTTTCAAGGATGCAATGAAGGATTATTCAGGTGGCGTTGGTGGTACTACAAACCTTAGAACAGAACAAGATATGCCGATGAAATTAGTTTTAATTGGTACTTTAGCGGTTATTTTAGCAATGATGATGTTACCAATGATACCAGTAGGATTTATGGGTGCTTTATTAATTGCAATTTTTGGTTTCTTCTTTGCAACCGTTTCTTCAAGAATTGTTGGTCTTGTTGGTAGTTCATCAAACCCTGTATCAGGAATGACGATTGCAACATTAATCATAACGGCGATTATATTTAAGGCTACGGGAAATGATGGGCAAGATGGAATGATTGGTACATTAACTGTAGGTGCAATCATCTGTATCATAGCTGCTATGGCAGGGGATACATCGCAAGATTTAAAAACAGGTTTCTTAGTAGGTGCTACGCCTAAGAAACAACAGTATGGTGAAATTATTGGTGCAATAGCAGCAGCTCTTGCGATTGGTGCTGTTTTAACATTATTAAATAAAGCATGGGGATTTGGATCTTCTGAATTACCAGCACCACAGGCTACATTGATGAGATTGGTTATAGAAGGTGTTATGGGTGGAAGTTTACCATGGGCACTTGTATTTACAGGAATAGGTGTAGGTGTTACAATGGAATTACTTGGATTACCTGTTCTTCCAATCGCAATTGGTTTATATTTACCAATCCATTTAAGTACACCAATTATGGTGGGTGGTGTTATTAGAGGTATTTTAGACAAAAAGTTAGAAAAAGCAGGTGGAGAAGATAAGAGTATCAAAGAAAAAATCGAATGTGGGATTCTTTATGCATCTGGATTAATTGCAGGAGAAGGATTAATAGGGATACTACTTGCAGTATTTGCTGTAGCGGAAGTTAATCTTGCAGAGATGCTAGGGTTTAATTTAGGACAGATAGGAGCGATTATATTCTTTGGTTTATTGGTATTGTCACTGATGAAATATTCACTACTAAAGAAAGATTCATCAAAGAAACTTTAATTTAGTGTAAATAAAGAGTGAAATATATGAAATAATATAAAGAGGATATTTAAATATCCTCTTTTGAACTTATAATAAAGAGGTGGGATCATGGCTAAAAAGATAAAGAAGGATGACAATTATTTAGAACTTGTTCCTTTTAAAAATAAAGATCAAAACTGGGAGTTCAATGATCAAGGATTGGTGCAATTGATTATTCCAAGAAATAGTTTGTTGGACAAAATTGTAAGATTTTTCTTTAAAACACCTGAAGTAATGCGAATCGATTTAGATGGTCATGGAAGTTGTGTCTGGAAAGCTATAGATGGTAAAAGGAATGTAGCGGAAATTAGTAAAATAGTAAAAGCAGAATTTGGTGAAAATGCAGAGCCACTTTACGAAAGACTTGGAAAGTATATTAGTATTTTAAGAAATAATAAATTTATAACACTAGAGAAAGTAAGTGATTAATATGGCTGGCTTTGTAGTAAAAGTAGTTTTATTTGCGGTAACAATCACTTTTTTACTGGCATGGGGCTACATCAAGCAACAGCGGAAAACGGAAGAATTATTCAATCAATTATATAGAAAATGTGAAGAAAAAATCATAAAAGAACTTAGCAATGGAGAAGTTTTTACGAGTAAAGAAGTTGAAAAAATCATTCATGGAACGAAAGCATCTCTATTTTGGAGTAAAAATAAATTACAGGTTACAGATTCAAAAATAGTTATGAAGCATTTATTGACGGATCTATTAAATAAAGGATTGATTGTGGAAGTATCAAAAAGCAATCCTAAAAAATATAAACTAAAGTAAAGGGGTTTTTAAAAGTGAAAAATGTGCTAGGGGGATTAAAACCGGAAGCCGTATTTAGAAATTTTGAAAGCTTAACCCAAATACCTAGAGAATCAGGGAATGAAAAAGGCGTAAGCGACTATTTAGTTAAATTTGGGGAAAAATTAGGATTAGATGTAATTCAAGAAGAATGTTTAAATGTTATTATAAAAAAACCTGGGACAAAAGGATATGAGCATGCACCAACAGTAATCCTTCAAGGACATATGGATATGGTCTGTGTAAAAAAAGAAGATTTAGATTTTGACTTTACGAAGGATCCGATTCCACTAATGGTAGATGGAGATATGATTAGGACAAAAGGAACAACATTAGGGGCAGATAATGGCATTGCTGTAGCTATGGCAATGGCGATTTTAGAATCTAATGAATTAGCGCATCCTCCAATTGTAGCCCTTATTACTGTTGCAGAAGAAACCGGAATGGATGGAGTTTTGAATCTTAATCCAGAAAATATAGCAGGAGATATTTTGATCAACATTGATTCAGAAGAAGAGGAAACCATTCTTTCATCTTGTGCAGGCGGTGTAAATAATATTGTACGTTTACCTATTACGTGGAAAATGACAGATGGAGATAAAGAAGGATATAAGATTGCTATAAAAGGATTATTAGGTGGCCATTCTGGTATGGAGATCAATAAAAATAGAGCGAGTGCTATAAAATTACTTGGAAGAATTTTAAGAGAAATTGACAAAAAGATGGATATGGATCTAGCAAGTGTTAGTGGTGGGGAAAAGATGAATGCAATCCCTAAAATGGCCGAAGGAAAACTATTGATTAGCAAAGAAAATATTAGAGAATTAGAAAGCATTATAAAAACATACCAACAAATATTATCACATGAATTTCAGATATCAGATCCAAGAATTGAGATCCAATTAGAAAAAATCAACGGTATTGATCAGGTATTTGATGATGAAACAAAAAAAGCATGTATAGATATTTTAAGATTGTTACCTTTTGGGGTTCAGACAATGAGTGCGGCCATTGATGGCTTAGTAGAAAGCTCAAACAATATAGGGGTTTTAGTTACAAAAGAAGAGGAAATTGAATTTAGTAGTGCAGTAAGGAGTTCTGTTAAATCTTTGAAAAATGAAATAAATGATAGAATTCAAAACGTATGTGATTTAGTAGGTGCTAAAATGGTGTTAGTAGCAGACTATCCAGCATGGGAATATAAATCAAATTCACCGATTAGAGATTTAATGGGTAAGGTTTATAAAGAGAAGTATGGAGAAGAAGTGAAAATAGATGCGATTCATGCAGGCCTTGAGTGTGGATTCTTAAAAGAAAAATTAGGAGATATAGATATGGTTTCTCTAGGGCCTAATATGTATGATGTACATACACAAAATGAACATCTTAGTATTTCATCTACAAAAAGGGTATTTGAATTTTTATGTGAAGTATTAAAGAGAATAAAATAAAAAATTCAGGTGGGGGATAATCTCTACCTGAATTTTTATTTGAAAAAGAATCATATATTATGCATAAAATAATTCATAATGATAGAAGAGATTTAAATTGGTTTAAAAGAATTTTATCTTCGGAATCATAGTATCTAAATTTAGTTTGTGAATTAATAAAAGGTATATATGAAAACTATGATGAAATATCACGTTGTCATAAGGCGTTGGAGGTTGTAAAAATTAGAAGAAGATAAAAAGGATTATCAGTTTTTGTGGTTCAATCATAATATAATTTTATGTGCAATCGGACTGGAAAGGATGAGAGAAGTTCGTGTATTCCCAACTTTTTTTATCTCATCAATTAAAATTTCTAACTCTTTCATATTTTTTACCATGACTTTTAAAGTCATACAATCTCCACCCGTTACATGATGACATTCAACAATACTATTTATTGCAATTGCAAATTCCAAAAATTTTGCATATTTATCTGCAGCCATTGATATATCAATAAATGCTTGAATATTTTTATCTAGTTTCTCTGGATCAATGATAGCCTTATAGCCCGTAATAACACCATTTTCTTCTAATCTTCGAACTCTTTCGGTTACAGCAGGGGAAGTAAGACCCACCATCTTACCTAAATCTTTCATAGAAATTCGACCATTATTTTGTAATATTTCTATAATTCTATAATCTGTAGTATCCATCACTTTTACCTCCTTTTAAAAAATAAAGAAAAATAGAATTTTAACTATAATAATAAAGCAATTATATTATAACACTTTTTATAGTAACTGTACACATAGCATATAGCTTGGTAAAATGATATTGAAATAAGCTTTTACAAGTTTATATTGAGGAAGATGCATAAAAATGTATGATTTCGTGAGATAGTAATGGTGTGAAATCGTTTTTAAACAATAGTAAATTTGAAGGAATTATTTGAAATAAATATGAAATGAAAGGTAGGAGGTAAAAACATGGCAAAAGTTAAAATTACAGAAACAATTTTAAGAGATGCCCATCAATCATTGATTGCTACTAGAATGAAAACAGAAGAAATGTTACCGATCCTTGAAAAATTAGATCAAGCAGGATATCATGCTTTAGAGATGTGGGGAGGAGCTACTTTTGACGCTTCTTTAAGATTTTTAAATGAAGATCCATGGGAAAGACTTAGAGCCATAAGAAAAAAAGTAAAAAATACTAATTTACAAATGTTGTTAAGAGGACAAAATATATTAGGATATAAGCATTATGCAGATGATGTAGTTGCTGAGTTTGTAAAAAAATCTATTGCCAATGGGATTGATATTATAAGAATATTTGATGCATTAAATGATACAAGAAATATAAGGGTTGCGTTAGAAACAACGAAAAAAGAGGGCGGTCACGCACAAGCAGCCATTGCTTATACGATAAGTCCTGTTCATACAACAGAAACTTATGTAAAGTTAGCAAAAGAAATGCAGAGCATGGGCGCAGATTCTATTTGTATAAAGGATATGTCAGGATTATTGACACCCTATTATGCTTATGAGCTTGTAGCAGCGTTGAAAAAAGCTGTAAAAATTCCACTAGAGTTACATTCTCATACAACTAGTGGACTTGCAAGTATGATGTATCTAAAAGCAATTGAAGCAGGTGTAGATATCATAGATACAGCGATATCACCTTTTTCACTTGGAACATCACAACCTCCTACAGAATCGTTGGTTGCAACGCTAAATGGCACGAAATATGATACAGGACTAAAAATTGAAAAATTAAATGAAATTGCAGAGTATTTTGAACCAATACGAGAAAAAAGCTTGAAAAGTGGACTTTTAAATCCCAAAATACTAGGAGTAGATATTAATACATTGATTTATCAAGTACCAGGAGGAATGCTTTCAAACCTTGTTGCACAGTTAAAAATGCAAAATGCGCTTGATAAATATGAAGAAGTATTAAAAGAAGTACCAAGAGTAAGAGAAGATTTAGGATATCCGCCTTTAGTTACGCCTACAAGTCAAATGGTAGGAACACAAGCTGTATTGAATGTAGTAATGGGTGAAAGGTATAAAATGGTTCCAAAAGAAATAAAAGCTTATGTAAAAGGAATGTATGGAAAATCTACAGTGCCAATGAAAGAAGAAATGATCAAAAAAATAATTGGAAATGAAGAGGTTATTACTTGCAGACCAGCAGATTTAATAAAGCCACAGTTAGAAAATATAAAAAATGAAATGAAAGAATACCTAGAACAAGAAGAAGATGTATTATCGTATGCATTATTTCCACCAGTAGCTATGGAATTTTTTAAGTATCGACAAGCAAAAAAGTATGAAATAGATAGTAATTATGCCGATAAAGAAGAGAAGACATATCCTGTATAAACGAAAGGAGAATAATGATGAATATTTCATTATCAAAAAAACATATGGAGATCTCTCCATCTATTACATTAGACATTACAGCTAAAGCAAAAAAAATGAAAGTTGATGGAATAGATGTGGTAAGTTTTGGAGCTGGTGAGCCAGATTTTAATACACCAGTGCATATTAGAGAAGCAGCTATAGATGTAATGAACAAGGGACTAACTGGCTATACTGCTGCATCAGGACTTCCAGAATTAAAACAAGCGATCTGTGATAAGTTACAAAATGATAACAACTTAGCGTATAAACCTGCAAATATTGTAGTTTCAAATGGTGCAAAGCATTCCTTGCATAATGTATTACAAGCAATTTGTAATCCAGGAGATGAAGTGATTATTTCCGTCCCTTATTGGGTAAGTTACACAGAACTTGTAAAATTAGCAGATGCGCAGCCTGTTTTAGTGGAGACTTCAGAGGAAAGTGGTTTTAAATATACAAAAGAAAGCTTACAAAGAGTAATCAATCAAAATACAAAGGCGATTATTTTAAACAGCCCAAATAACCCAACAGGAACGGTTTATACAGAAGATGAATTAAAAGAAATCTCAGAAATTGCAGTAAAACATAATATTTTTGTGATATCCGATGAAATTTATGAAAAATTGATTTATGACGGAAAGCATGTCAGCATTGCTTCTCTTGGAGATGAAATTAAGAAATTGACAATTGTTATAAATGGGATGTCAAAAGCGTATGCAATGACAGGTTGGAGAATTGGTTATTTAGCTGCAAATGAAGAAATTGTGCATGTGATTAATAATATTCAAAGTCATGCTACTTCTAATCCAAATACTATTGCCCAATATGCAAGTATCGCTGCACTAAAAGAAGATCAAGAGCCCATTCAAAAAATGGTGGAGGCTTTTGTTGAAAGAAGAAATTACATGGTAGAAAAAATCAATACAATTGAGCATTTATCTTGTAGAATGCCAGAGGGTGCTTTTTATGTAATGGTAAATATATCAAAAATTATTGGAAAAACTTTTAATGGATTTACAATCAATCATTCAATGGATTTTGCCAATTATTTATTAGAAACTGTAAAAGTAGCAGTAATTCCAGGTATTGCTTTTGGCGCAGATCATTATATTAGACTTTCCTATGCTACCTCACTTGAAAATATTAAAGAAGGATTAAAAAGAATTGAAGAGGCGATTCAATAATAAGTAGATAAATTGAAAAAACATCCGAAAGGATGTTTTTTTCTGCTTTATCGAAGGAAGCACCTTTTGTAATTCAGAAAAGAGCATAAAAACATTGCTGAAAGATAGTATTGTGTTTTTTATATAAACTGCAAAAATAAAGTGAATAAGCAAACAAAAGAGATAGATACAAAGTATCGTTGGTGTAATCGAATAGGATATTTTACTCTTCAGAGGGAATTTTCAAATTGATATTGACAGAATATAAATCCATGTGTATAATATCTTTTGTAAGTAATATTTTGGATTTTTTAAGGGCGCATAGCTCAGCTGGGAGAGCACCTGCCTTACAAGCAGGGGGTCATAGGTTCGATCCCTATTGCGCCCACCATAAGTAGACATCTAAAATCTTTAATTTTACTAGGGTCACTTAGCGAGCAAGGATTACTAACATCCTTGGTTTTATTGAATGGCCCGGTAGTTCAGTTGGTTAGAATGCCAGCCTGTCACGCTGGAGGTCGAGGGTTCGAGCCCCTTCCGGGTCGCCAATTTTTATAAAGAAAAGATACAGAATATAGCATAGATAGATGTGTAAGCTAGTATATATGCGGAAGTGGCTCAGTGGTAGAGCATCGCCTTGCCAAGGCGAGGGTCGCGAGTTCGAATCTCGTCTTCCGCTCCATATATGGCGGCATAGCCAAGTGGTAAGGCAGAGGTCTGCAAAACCTTTATTCCCCAGTTCAAATCTGGGTGCCGCCTCCAATAATATAAAATAGAACTTTTACAATCCTAGTCAATTCTAGGATTTTTTGTTTTTACATTATAGCCATATGATATAATGAGTGCATAAACCGAAATAGGGAGGGGATTCATTGAAAGTTAAGGAAGCTATGACAAGAGATCCAATTATATTAACTATGAATGATACGCTCAATCATGCTGTAAATATTTTTATAAAAAATCATATAGATGGCATTCCAATTGTTGATGAACAAGGAAAATTAATAAATGTTATCACGAAAACAGATATAATGAAAGCTTTTGTGAATAAGGTTTCTCCGCTTATGCAAATAAATAAGATTGCTTCTAAAAGGGTCGTTACTATTTTGGAAGATGCAGAAATACAAGATGCTTGGCATATTAAAGTAGGATGCCTTCCTGTTATAAATGCACAAGGAAATTTGGTTGGAATACTTACGCGTACAGATTTATCTAAAAGACTTTTTGAAAACGAAGTTCAGGAATCGAGTGAATTGAAAACGGTTCTAAATTTAATAAATAATGGGATTATTATCATCAATAGGGAAGGGGTTATTACTCGATGCAATGCTGCAGCAAGGAGAATATTAAATTTAGATAACCAAAGTATTATTGGTTTTAAAATAAAAGATGTTTTACCAGAATTGAAATTGCATGAGGTTATTGAGAAGGGTGTTCATGCATCTGCAGAAAAAATCTATTTCAAAAACAAAACGCTTATATGTGAGCGTATTCCTTTGTTCAAAGATAAAGAAGTTTTTGCTGGGGTTATTGCTTTTAAGGATAGCTATGATTTACAAAGTGTTATAGATGAATTAAATACTGTACAACAATTATCCGAAAAACTAGATGCAGTGATTGAATCTTCATATGATGGTATTTATATTACAGATGGACAAGCAAATACTGTTAAAATTAATAAATCCTATGAAAGAATTACGGGCGTAAATCGAGAAGAAATGTTAGACAAAAATATGTTAGAATTAGAAAAATCAAGGTGTGTTTCTGAATCTGCAACGTTAAGAGTTTTAGAAACGAAAGGAACAGTTACCATTCATCAAAAATTTCGTACTGGAAAAAATGCATTGGTTACGAGTACACCGATTCTTGATGAAAATGGGGAAATTATCATGGTTGTAACAAATGTGAGAGATATTACTGAACTTGCAAAATTAAAAAAACAACTGGAAAAAAATAAAGAATTAACACAAAAATATTATTCTGAAATCGAAGAAATGCGTATGCAACTTTTAAACACACTACATATTGTTGCTCAAGATGAAAAGATGCTTGAAACAATGAGGATTGCAAAAAGAGTTGCAAAGGTTGATACAACCGTATTGGTATTAGGAGAAACGGGTGTTGGAAAAGAAGAAGTTGCAAAATTTATTCATAAGAATAGCAATAGAAGAAGAAACCAATTTATTAAAATCAATTGCGGTGCAATACCAGTAAACCTAATAGAATCTGAATTGTTTGGATATGAAAAAGGAGCTTTTACTGGAGCAAATAGAGAAGGTAAAGTCGGGTTGTTTGAAATCGCAGATGGTGGAACATTATTCTTAGACGAGGTAGGGGAATTATCGTTAGATATACAAGTGAAATTACTTCGTGTTTTACAAGAGCATGAAATTAAGCGTATAGGTGGAAATACATGTATAAAAATAGATGTTCGGATTTTGGCCGCTACAAATCGTAATCTTGAACGAATGGTAAAAGAAAAATGTTTTCGAGAAGATCTCTACTATCGATTAAATGTGATTCCCATGAATATCCCCCCTTTAAGGGAACGAAGAGGAGATATTCTTCCACTTGTGAGTTATTTTCTCTCTGAGTTAAATGAGAAGTATGGTTGGAATAAAGAATTTAGTAAAGAGGCTTTGGAATCTTTATATGAATATGCGTGGCTAGGAAATGTGAGGGAATTAAAGAATATTGTAGAACGTGTAGTTATTATGAGCAATGAAGATCGTATTATTTTAAATGACCTACCCAAAGAAATTATTGCATACAAGCATGATAAAAATTTAATGATCAGCCCTCAAATTATACCATTAAAGGATGCTGTGGCAAATGTGGAGAAAAATCTGTTAGATAAAGCTTTTGAAAAGTATGGAAATGTAAGGGATGCAGCAAAAGTTTTAGGCATAGATGCTTCAACATTTGTTAGAAAAAGACAAAAATATAAGACTTTATAACCGTTGAACATAGAAAAATCTGCTGCTAAAATGCAACAGGTTTTTTATCATTTAAAATAAGTAAAAATACATCAACAACGATTTCATCAAAGTTCTTATTGGATTGGTAATAATGCGAGATAAAAAATAGCCTATGATGAAAGTAATGAATATGCTAATGATCCCAACGGTGAGGATTTTATTTCTGTTTCAGTTTGATCGTTACGAAGTATTTTGATTTCGATGATTTAGACAAATGATTAAATGCAAAATAGAAAAAATTGGAAAGAGGAATATAAGAGGAAATTGTCGAATATGTAAGATATGAAAGGGTGGTGGGTATACATGAAAAGTATAAAATTGAAGTTAATCATTATTTTTTCAGCAATTATATTAATTGTTAGTGGAGGACTTGGCATTACTTCTTATATTGGTGCATCGAATACTTTAACAGCTGAAATAAATCACACTTTGCCACAAATTGCAAAAGAAGCATCCAAAGTTATAGCGAGTAAAGTTGAAACAGAGTTTAGGGTTTTAGAAGAGATTGCAGGAAGAACTAGAATTTCTTCAGAAGAAAATCCTATGGAAAACAAGCAGTTAGCCATGCAACAAGAAGTCGATAGAAATAGATATCTAAGAATGGCGATTATAGACAAAAATGGTAATGCTACATATTATGATAATACGAAAGCAAATCTAATAGAGCGTCCCTATTTTCAAAAGGCAATAAAAGGAGAAAGGGCAGTGTCAGATACGATTGTCAGTAAAGTAGATGGTTCAGTGGTTGTTGTATTTGCTGTGCCGATTAAATACAATAATGAAATAACAGGTGTATTACTAGCCATACAGGATGGAAACTTTATAAGTGAGTTGACGAAAGATGCCAAATATGGAAAAAATGGATATGTTTATGTGATTAGTAGTGATGGCACAATGATAGGACATAAAGATAGACAACTAGTTTTAGATAAATATAATATATTGGATGAAGCAAAAAAAGATAAAAATTTAGAAGCGTTAGCAGAGCATACACAAAAAATGATAAATGGAGAAAATGGCGTAGGAGGCTATCAATTTAAAGGGGAATATAAATATATGGGATATGCTCCAATAGAAGGTACTCAGTGGTCTACTGGAGTGACTACCTTAGAATCGGAAGTTTTAGCAGGTTTAAATTCTTTAAAGCTTTCCATTCTAATAGCAACAACCGTTTCTTTAATATTTGGCATTGTACTTACTTATATTATTGGAAATTCTATTACAAACCCTATAAAGAAAGCGACAGAATTAGCTGAAATTATTTCCAATGGTGATTTTACAAAAGATATTCCCCAAAAATTATTAAACAAAAAAGACGAAATAGGAAGACTTACAAAAGCTTTTGATAAAATGGGCAATAATCTACGCCAATTAATAAGCAGTGTCGCAGATTCTTCGGAGCAGGTGGCGGCATCTTCAGAAGAACTTACAGCTACATCGCAACAGTTAGCAGTAGCTTCTGAAGAAGTGGCCAAAACGATTGAAGAAATCGCAAGGGGTGCAACAGATCAGGCAAGAGATACAGAAAAAGGTGCTTCTAAAACAGTAGAATTAGGTAAAATCATAGAATCAAACCAACAATATGTAAATGAATTGAATGATGCATCTAATGCAATTATAAAACGAATTGGAGAAGGTTTAGAAATTATTAATGATTTAACCTATAAAACTGCTGAAAGTAAAACCGTATCAAATGAAATCTATGAAGAAATCATAAGAACGAATCAAAGTTCAGAAAAGATTGGACAAGCAAGCAGTATGATTGCCTCAATAGCAGAACAGACAAATCTATTAGCTTTAAATGCAGCTATAGAAGCTGCAAGAGCAGGCGAAGCAGGGAAAGGATTTGCTGTAGTTGCAGAAGAAATAAGAAAATTAGCTGAACAAGCTACTACTTCAACAAAAGAAATAGATGTGGTAGTAAAAGAATTACAAGAGAATTCTCAAAAAACAGTTGTAATGGTGGAGAAAGTTTCAAAAGTTACAGAAGAACAGTCTGAAAAAGTAATTACAGCAGAACAGAAATATGCTGAAATAGCAGATGCGATACAAATATCAGAGAAAGTGATTGAGAAATTAATCCATGCTGAAAAAGAAGTAGAAAGCAAGAAAAATGAAATTATAGATATTATCCAAAATTTATCTGCAATCGCAGAGCAGAATGCTGCTAGTACACAAGAGGCTTCTGCTACTACAGAAGAACAAACAGCTTCTATGAATGAAATTGCGACAGCGAGTGAAGGATTATCAGAATTAGCGCAAGGATTACAAGAGGCAACGAGCAGATTTAAATTATAAAAATGAACTATTTATAAAGTGCAGTTGAGATTATAGACATACGTTGAATGCATACTTTGAAGAAGTACTATCGTTTCATGAAAGCTTTATAGAAACAACGCGTATGAAAAAATAACAAGAGATTAGATAAGAAAAAAGCATCTACAAAAAGGCGTAGATGCTTTTTTAATTATGAGTAGAGCAATTTTATAAAAGAGCTATTGAAAATATTTTTAAATAAAGATAGTATTTTATATGTACCATAATAATTCGTGTAAGCAGAAACATCTGCACGACAAAAAACATTTAGAAAAGAGGGAAAAACATGAAATTATTTTTTATATCAGATATTCATGGGTCATTATATTTTTTAGAAAAAGCGTTAGAAGCTTATAAAAAAGAAAAGGCAGACCATTTAATTATTTTAGGAGATGCGCTATATCATGGACCAAGAAATCCATTACCAAAGGATTATAAGCCAAAGGAAGTAGCATCATTATTAAATGCATATAAAGAAAAGATTATAGCAGTAAGAGGAAACTGTGATGGCGAAGTAGATCAAATGATGCTTGATTATCCAATGATGGGTGATTATTCCATCATTCTTTATAATAATAGAAAGTTATTTTTAACGCATGGACACATTTTTAATAAGGAGCATCTGCCAAATTTATGTGAAAATGATGTGCTCATTCATGGGCATACACATATTCCTGTAGCACAAAAATTAGATACGATATACTTACTAAATCCAGGGTCCATTACTTTACCAAAGGGAAATAATCCAAATTCTTATGGGATTTTAGAGGATGATTTGTTTGAGATTAAGGATTTAGAGAGAAAGATTATAAAGTCAATTAAGTTATAAGATTAATTTGAGCAAGCAGGATGGTATGAATGCTGGTTGAAAGATTAGTATAAACATATCCATTGATGTATTTGTATATGAATAAGTCGTAAAATCAGTATTTTACTGTTTTGGCGACTTATTTTATTTATTATAGATTTGTTCATTCAATATATGATCATGCTTGTTATTTTGAAGCGTGTGCTGTTTATTAAAACAAAGTTTAAAGAATTAAAGATTAAAAGCATTTTATTGATGAAATGAGTAGTGATAACAGCAAGTATTAGATGATCTTTACAATATTTATAAAATTACAAATTGTTGAAATAATAAATGGACATGAAGCATAAAATGTAGTAATATAATATAGTGCATTCCATAAAAACAAATGTGTTTTGTATGCGAACAAAAATAAAAAGGGGGATTTTAAGTGAAAAAACATGTAGCAATATTATTGATACTTGTGTTGATGATGTCATTGTTTTCCGTAGGATGTGTTAAGAAAGTAGAAACGGCTCAAGAAGGAGAGCAGGGGGCACAAGAAGATGTAATAAAAATAGGTGTATTTGAACCATTAACAGGGGCTAATGCTGCAGGTGGAGAATTAGAAGTTCAAGGAATAAAACTTGCAAATGAAAAATATCCAGAAGTATTAGGAAAAAAAGTGGAACTTGTTATTGTTGATAATAAATCAGATAAAGTTGAAGCAGCAAATGCAGCTACTAGACTTGTAGATAAGGATAATGTATCAGTAGTACTCGGGTCTTGGGGAAGTGGATTTTCAATTGCAGCAGGTCAAGTATTAAAGGAAAAGCAGGTTCCCGCAATTGGAACATCTGCTACGAATCCTCTTGTAACAAAAAACAATGATTACTACTATAGAGTTTGTTTTATAGATCCTTTCCAAGGAAAGGTTATGGCAAATTATGCTTTTAATGAAGTAGGTGCTAAAAAAGTAGCGCTTGTAATCGAAAAGTCAAACGATTATTCAGTAGGTCTTGCTAAATTTTTTGAAGAAGCATTTGTAGCATTAACAGGTGACGAAAATGCAATTGTATCAAAAGTTTTCTATATCACTGGAGATCAAGATTTTTCAGCACAACTTACAAATTTAAAAGATTCTGGTGCTGAAGCAATATTTGCGCCTGGGAACTTTACAGAGTCAGCACTTATCATGAAGCAAGCAAGAGAGTTAGGGATTGACCTTCCTATACTAGGGGGAGATACTTGGGAAACGCCTGATCTTTTAGATATTGCAAAAGAAACAGCAGAAGGTGTAGTATTCTCAACATTCTTCGATGCAAAAGCAACTTTTAATGAAAATACAACGGAGTTTTTAGAAGCTTATGAAAAAGCATATCCAGGTAAAGAGCCTGCTGCAGTTACAGCGCTTTCATACGATGCATATGTTTTAGCAATAGATGCAATTGAAAGAGCAGGCAGTGCAGATCCTAAGGCAATAAGAGATGCAATTGCAGCAACAAAAGATTTTAAAGGTGCTGCAGGAATCGTAAACTTTGATGAAAATGGAGATGCGGTTAAATCAGCCGTTATAAAAACAGTAAAAGACGGTAAATTTACTTTTAAAACAATTGTAGATCCTAAATAAATCAAAAAAATAATAAGGGCTTCCAGAAACGGAAGTCTTTATTTTCTTAAATTATAAATTGAAAATAATAGAAATGAAGAGATTGTTTGGAGGAAATCATATGATGAGTTTTCAAACCTTTATGCAACATTTAGTCAATGGTATTTCGTTAGGGAGTTTATATGCACTTATTGCTATCGGATATACGATGGTTTATGGAATTTTAAGACTGATTAATTTTGCCCATGGAGATATATTTATGCTAGGGACTTATTTTGCCTTTTATGCGATGACGTCTTTTATGCTTCCTTGGTGGGCAGCTTTTGTTATAGCCATCGTTTTAACTTGTGTGTTTGGCATGATCATAGAGAGAACAGCCTATAGACCTCTTAGAAATTCTCCAAAAATATCCGTTATGATTTCTGCAATAGGGGTATCGTTTTTAATAGAAAACCTTGCAATCGTCTTGTTTGGTGGAAGACCAAAAGCATTTCCAATACCACCTTTGTTTGGAAATATCATCAATATAGGTGGTGTTAGAATTGCAAATATTGTCTTTATCATTCCGGTGATTACGATTATATCGTTAGCCATTCTTTTATATATTATAAACAAAACAAAAATAGGGATGGCAATGCGTGCGGTATCGAAAGATTATCAAGCATCTATGCTGATGGGGATCGATGTAAACCATGTTATATCTGTTACATTTGGAATAGGTTCCGTGCTTGCTGCTATTGGAGGGATCATGTGGGCTATGCGCTATCCTCAGCTTATGCCGCTTATGGGAATTATGCCAGGACTAAAATGCTTTATCGCTGCAGTAGTAGGAGGAATAGGAAATATAAAAGGAGCCGTTATTGGTGGATTTATTTTAGGGCTTTCTGAAATCCTCATTGTAGCATTTTTACCCGAACTTTCAGGATATAGAGATGCATTTGCATTCGTATTTTTAATACTCATACTTTTATTTATGCCTGGTGGATTAATGGGTGAGAATATTAAGGAGAAGGTGTAGAGAATGAAGGAAAGAAAAAATATAAAAAAATTACTCAATATTGGAGCAATTTGTTTTGCCATTGTTTTGTTATATATATTTAATCAAGTGTTTAATTCGTTTCAAATGAGAATATTTAACCTTTGCGGCATTTATGTCATATTAGCCTTGAGTTTAAATCTGATCAATGGTTTTGTAGGATTATTTAGTCTCGGACATGCAGGGTTTATGGCAGTGGGCGCATATACCTGTGCATTACTTACAATGAGTCCTGATATGAAAGCAATGAACTTTTTTTTAGAGCCGATTGCGCCATGGCTTGAAAATATAAACCTTCCATTTGGAAGTGCATTAATTGTTTCAGGGCTTATGGCTGCGATCGCGGGTGCATTAATAGGCGCACCTGTTTTGAGACTAAAGGATGATTATTTGGCCATAGCAACACTGGGATTTGGTGAAATTATTCGTGTTATATTTACCAACACGCAAAGTATTACAAATGGTTCATTGGGACTCAAAGGTTTGGCTAAAATAGGTTGGTTTAATGCATCGAGTGAAAGTATATGGTGGATATGGGGGATTGTTATTTTAACCATTGTTTTCATGGTTCGCCTCATAGGTAGTAGTTATGGTAGAGCATTTAAAGCAATCAGAGAAGATGAAATCGCAGCAGAGGCAATGGGAATCAATCTATTTAAACATAAAATGATGGCTTTTGTGATCGGTGCATTTCTAGCAGGGATAGGCGGCGCTTTATTAGGACACCTAATCGGAACGATCGATCCCCTTATGTTTAGATTCTTATTGACATTTAATATTGTATTGATTGTTGTTTTAGGGGGTACAGGAAGTATCACAGGAAGCGTAATATCAGCGGTAATTGTAACGGTTGCGATGGAAGCTTTAAGAGTTCTAGATGGAAATATTGAAATCGGTGGATATATGATTCAAGGAATACCTGGAATGAGAATGGTTGTATTTTCGTTACTGCTTATGATTGTAATACTTTATTACCAAAGAGGACTTATGGGAACGAATGAGTTTTCGTGGGATATTTTAATCAAAAGATTTAAACCTAGCAAACATTAAAACTAAGGGAAGTGAAAATGTGTCTATATTTAAAACAGATAATATTACCATGAGATTTGGAGGCCTTACGGCTGTTTCAAACTTAAATATAAACATAGAAGAAAATGAAATTGTCGGATTAATTGGCCCAAATGGAGCAGGTAAAACCACGTGCTTTAATATGATTACTGGCGTGTATACAGCGACAGAAGGAAAAATACATTTTAAAGATGTAGATATCACAAATGAAAAGACCCACAACATAACAAAGCTTGGGATTGCAAGAACTTTCCAAAACATTCGATTATTTAAAGACTTGACAGTGTTAGATAATGTCGTGATTGCAAATCATATGCGATTAAATTCAAATATTGTGAGCGCAGTGATAAGAACGCCTAGTTACATAAAAAAAGAAAAGTATATTCATGAAAAATCTATCAATCTTTTAAAAAGTGTAGGACTAGAGGATCTAAAGGATGAAAAAGCTTCTTCATTGCCTTACGGAAAACAAAGAAGACTTGAAATTGCAAGAGCCCTTGCAACAGATCCAAAACTTTTAATTCTAGATGAACCAGCAGCAGGGATGAATCCACAAGAGTCCTTAGAGCTTATGGGTTTTATTAAAGAAATACGAAAAAATCATAAGCTATCTATACTAATGATCGAACACCATATGCAAGTGGTTATGGGTGTATGTGAAAGAATGTATGTACTTGACTATGGGGTTCTAATCGCTGAAGGAAATCCGAGTGAAATACAAAACAATCCAAAAGTAATAGAAGCTTATTTAGGAGTTGATTAGATGCTAAAAATAAACAACTTAAATGTTTTTTATGGGGGTATTCATGCACTAAAAGGGATTAACATAGATGTTGAGGAAGGAAAAATCATATCATTAATCGGTGCAAATGGCGCAGGAAAGACTACAACACTAGGCACTATTATGGGGCTTGTAAAACCGAGTGAAGGAACGATTTATTATGAAGGAGAACCGATCATCAATAGAAGAACAAAGGATATTGTAAAGAAAGGAATTGTATTAGCGCCAGAAGGAAGAAGAATTTTTCCGAATTTGACAGTAGAAGAAAATTTAATATTAGGGGCCTATGTCAGAGAAAATAAAGAAGCAATAAAAAAGGATATGCAGTGGGTATACTCATTATTTCCAAGATTAAAAGAACGTATGTGGCAAAAGGGAGGAACTATGTCAGGAGGAGAACAGCAAATGCTTGCTGTTGGAAGAGCACTTATGACAAAACCTAAAATCCTCATGTTAGATGAGCCCTCTTTGGGTTTAGCACCCTTAATCGTAAAGGATATATTTGAAATCATCAAACAAATCCACAAAGAAGGGGTTACTATTCTTTTAATTGAGCAAAATGCAAAGGCTGCACTTCAAATTGCTGATTATGGATATGTACTTGAAACAGGGAAAGTCGTATTAGAAGGAAAAGGAATGGAATTATTAAATAATGAAGAAGTTCAAAAGGCATATCTGGGTGAAGCACAATAGAAAAACTATCGGAGAATAAATCTCCGATAGTTTTTTATTTGCTTATCTTTTTATACTTTATAATTAAATGATGTTGTTTATCTATATGAGAAAATGCTCTATTTTACCTCTATTTCTATAAATCCGCACGAAAAACCTTAGATATTCATATTATATAAATCAAGAGAAAGGGAGGGTTAAAAATGTTAACGGGTATCCATTATATTTATATGCTGTTTATACTAATTGTATTACTAACAATGTCACGAAAGAGAGATACACTGATCCCATGTATACTAGGGATATTTTGTATGGGACTATATGCGAGTCAGGATATTATATTCTCCATAGGAGCTATATTTAACGCATTTGTAGTAGCAACAAAAGAGCTGATAGGGATCATACTTATCATATCTATTATCGTTGCATTATCTAAAGCATTAGAAGAAATAAAAGCGACACAATTAATGGTAACACCATTTATAAAAGTAATAAAAAATAGAACGAGTGCATTTTTTTCAGTAGGAATTGTAATGTTAATTTTAGCATGGTTCTTCTGGCCATCTCCTGCTACTGCATTAGTTGGAGCAATTTTCTTACCTATTGCTATTAGAGCAGGACTTCCAGCTATAGGGGTAGCTATGGCAATAAACTTATTTGGGCATGGATTCGCATTATCTACTGATTTTGTAATTCAAGGTGCGCCTACTATAACAGCAGCAGCAGCGGGCGTAGAGGTATCAGATATAATAAAAGATGGTATGATCTTATATTGGACTATGGCAATCGTTTCCATTGGCATAGCCTATTTTATGCTAGATAGAGATATTAAAAATGGGAAACTAAAAATTGAAGACAGTATGGAGATCTCTAAATATGAAACACATAGTAAGGAGGCAAAAATATCAGCTGCGTTAGTTCCGTTAGGATTTATAGCTGATGTAGTATGTATGTTTTTATTTCATCTAAAAGGTGGAGATGCTACAGCATTAATTGGGGGAACTGCTGTACTTCTGTTAATCATTATTACAGTCATTAATTATAAAAAAGAAGCATTAGAAAAAATAACAACATACATTCAAGATGGATTTGGATTTGGAATAGAAATTTTTAGCCCTATTATTCCCATAGCTGCTTTTTTCTATTTAGGGCAATTAGGACCTTTTACAGAAGCACTAGGAGGAAGTTTTTTATTAGAGGGATCTCAAGGGATCTTATCAGATATAGGAATAGCATTATCTACCTCTATCCCTATGAATAAAGGGATGGTATGTTCAATAGAAAGTACAGTGGGAGCAATAACAGGATTAGACGGATCTGGTTTCTCAGGGATATCTTTAGCAGGGTCTTTAGCTAAAATATTTGCGCAAGCTGTGAATGTAAAAGCATCAGTTTTATCAGCATTAGGTCAAATCACTGCAATTTGGGTTGGTGGAGGGACGATTGTTCCTTGGGGATTAATACCAGCAGCTGCAATATGTAGAGTATCACCAATAGAACTTGCAAAAAGAAATTTTATACCTGTAATGATCGGTATAATTGTGACGACTGTTGTTGCGATTTTTATTGTATAGCATATTAAAAGGCTAATAATGATCTGAAAAGTGTACAATGATTTATGAATATCTTTCAAGAATATAAAGGACATCTATCTAGAAATGATAGATGTTCTTGTATTCAATTGTTTTTCCTTATTTCTTCATCTATAGAAGCATGTTCTAATAATTCAGATATGGTTACAAATTCATACCCTTTTTCTTTTAGGGTAGGTAAAATTACTTTTAAAGCTTCAAGGGTATGACTAGGACCTTCAACATAATCATGAAATAAAACAATATCTCCATTTCCTACTTCAGAAAGAGTTTTTTTTATAATTACCCCTATACCTGGATTACGCCAATCGTTGGAATCCTGATGTGCTGACCATAATATAATCTTATAATTTTTTTCACTGGCGATATTTATGACGGTTTTGTTACAAAATCCGAATGGAGGACGAAGTAGTTTTGGATGAATACCAGCTACTGAAAAAATTTCGTCTTGTGTTTTTTCAAATTCTTCTTGTATCTTTTTTTTAGGGGTTTGCTTTACATCGATATGTGTAAAGGTATGATTACCAATTTCATGACCTTCTAGTACTTCTCTTTTTACCACATCAGGATACAACGCTACGTGCTTTCCAAGAACAAAAAAAGTAGCTTTTGCATCATATTTTTTTAATAGATCTAATATTTGTGGTGTAAATCTAGGATGGGGACCATCATCAAATGTTAAAGCAATGACTTTTTTGTCATTAGGGCCATTTCGAATAATTTCTGAATGATTTGTATCAAAAGGGATAAATGTTTGTATACGATTTATAAGAGATGTAGTTGTATATATGTGATGAATGGTAAAAGCAATGATTAGTAAAAAAATGATAAGCATAATGGTAGATTTTTTTTTCATTTTATTCTCCTTTTTTAAATAAAGATATAGGCTGACAATCTAAATTTTAAGTAAAGAACACGAAAAATGGATGTTTGGGTGTATGATGATGAAAGGTGATAATAGGATTAGATAATAAAAAACTTCTTATAATATTTATTGTATGTAATGGCATAAAATACATTATTTCTATAGAATGATCATGTACTTTCATATTGAATAATATTTTAAATAGGCGTAAAATGAAGATGTGAAAATTTGTAAATAAACGGGGAGGGGGATGGTTACATTGAAAAACTTTATAAACACAAAGTGCTTATTTGAAAATTTAGAGAAGGATCATATTGTTATTGTAGATTGTAGATTTGACTTGTTCGATCCAGAATATGGAAGAAGTGTGTATGAAGCAGCCCACGTTGAGCATGCTTTTTATCTAGATATGAATACTGATTTATCAGGTGAAAAAAAAGAACACGGTGGATCCCGACCACTTTCAGATCTAGATGTTTTTCGGAAAAAGTTAGAACATATGGGGATTGATAACGATACAACGATTGTCATATATGATGAGCACTTAGATGGCACACCTAGGCTTTGGTGGTTTTTGAAATATTTAGGACATGAAAAAGTCTATGTGTTAAATGGTGGCATGAGAGCATGGGCACAACAAGGTTATCCTATAACGAAAGAAATACCAAAAGTGATAAAGAAAGGGAAATACAATATAAAAGTAGATGAAAGTATTTTTTGTGATAGGACATATGTGAAAGAAAGAAAAGATTTAGATGATGTAATATTAATTGATGCGAGAGCTTATGAAAGATACACAGGAGAAAATGAGCCTTTATATAAAAAAGCAGGGCATATACCAGGGGCTATAAACTATGCTTGGAAGAATAATATAGAAAATGGTTTTTTCAAGAGAAAAGAAGCATTAGAAAAGGATTTTAAAGAAATAATGAAGTATGAGGAAATTATATTTTATTGTGGTTCTGGAATTGCAGCTTGTGTGAATTGTTTAGCGTTAAATGAAATAGGGATTCATTCGAAGGTGTATATTGGAAGCTTTAGTGATTGGATCAGCTATGAAGACCATTTGATCGCTACAGTCTAAAAATAGCTCAACAAGGATGCTGTAGATTTTTTAAAATGATTTCAATAGCTTCAACGATTTTTTGTAGAAACTTGGTAATGGCAATTGAAATTTGCACATATTCCGACATATAAAAATGGTATTTATTTCTTGCACCGTTAACCTATCTTTGCAAAAGAAAAACGACGGCTTTGAATGTCATTTCAAAACCGCTGTTTAGCCTATAATATTCTGTTTTGGTGCAACTATACAGCTACCAAAACAACGTTTTTTTATTACCGTTGGACGGCTATCGATTATAAGTAAATTAAATATAGCGATATTGCTTTTTATATATAACAAGAACCGTAGCGGACAGTAAGAAAGTCAAAAACTCTGCCACAGGGATTGCCAACCATATGCCATTTATATTTAGTATTTTAGGTAATACAATCAGACCTATTGTGATAAACCCAAATGTACGGAGAAACGAAAGAATAGCTGATATTTTCCCATTAGATAATGCAGTAAACATAGCACAAGCAAAAATGTTCAATCCGCTAAACAAGAAACTAAAAGCAAATATCGCAAATCCGTTTTGAGCAATCGAGTAAACAGTGTCACTATCTTTTGCAAAGGTGCGAACAATGTACTCACCACCCAAAAATGAAATCAGAAAAACCAGTATAGATACTGTGAAAACAAACCCAATACATAGCTGAAAAACTGATCGTAGTTGGTTTATGTTTCTACTACCGTAGTTATATCCAATGATTGGTGCAACTCCCATAGAAAAACCTATATATAAAGTCGTTAATAAGAATTGGGAGTAAATGATAATTGTAATAGCAGCAACGCCATCTTCGCCAAGTAACTTTAACATAGTTGCATTAAATAAAAATGTAGTAACTGCAGTTGCAAGCTGACTTACCATTTCTGATGAGCCATTGAAACAGCTTTCACACAAGATAGACAATCGCATTTTAGGTTTGCATAAGTGCAATCCTCCTTTGTTTTGTAAAAAGAAGATACAACCTGCAACGGTAGGGATCATATACCCCATACTGGTGGCAAGAGCTGCTCCAGCGATCCCCATTTTTAAAATTGCAATAAATACATAATCAAATAAGGCGTTAGTACAACCTGCAAAAACTACAAGCCAAAATCCAAGGCTAGGTTTTCCAGCTGTTACGAATAGATTTTGGAAAAGCACTTGTAAGATACTTGCCGGCGTGAAAATAAGAAGTATTTTCAAGTAATCCTTGCAATATGGAAATAATAGATCGCTTGCTCCCAGCACCTTGATGATCGACTCGATATAGAGCAATCCCAATATGGCAATCAACACGCCAATAGTTAAACCTGTTAAAATAATAAGTGAAAAGTCTTCGTGAACTTCCTGCTCGTTGTTATTCCCCATTTTTCGTGAGATAATTGCATTCCCACCTGTTGCAAGCATTGTACCCAAGCCGACGATGATATTGATAACTGGGCAAACTATATTGATTGCCGACAATGCATTTGTGTTCACGAGCCGTGCAACAAATATAGTATCCACAATGGTGTAAAGCCCCATGAATACCATCATAAAAATGGTGGGGAAAGCAAATTGTAGAAGCAATTTGATATTGAATTTTTGAGCTAAAGGATTAATAGATTGCTCGCTATCAATCTGTTCAGTTTCTTTCATCTGTTAGTTCCTCCTGGCAGGTATTTAGTCATCAGTTTACTTGAAAATGCTTTGGTGACACCTTTCCTGCGATATTGTGGATGTACGCCTAAAAAATCTATGCGACCAGTTTCTTTACAAAAAACGAGAACGTCGACTACAGCCATAACATTTTCAATGCTGCCTCTCATAACAGGCGCCTCCTTTCACAACAAGTATAACAAGACCAATAAGTATTTGTTTTGCTTATTCTTGCGGTTTTTTCAGTTGAAATAATTTTTTATTAGTTTTACCTAAATTTCACGGCAACTTGAATAACGCTATAAGTTGGTTTATGCTACGAAAAATCCAAGTAGAATGTTCTGTATTTTAACATAATTGGAATTTTACGATTGTATCCTTTGATTGCACCTTATTGATGGTTTTCTACTGGAATATCGAATCTATTATCCAATACAAGGTCATTTTTAATGAGTTCGAAAAATTTCGTTATCTTTTACATTACATTTACTGCTATATTTTTACTCAATATATGAGCAAAAATGCAAAAAAAGAACCTTTCAATCGTTATTTTCTTTCACCCATTGGGTAAAAGCTGGATTTGGTTGAAACCTTTGCATACTATGGCTTGAAGGGTGATTCTAAATATGTTGACGTAGAATCTAGGTTATAGTAAATTGTTGATATAATCAATATAAGTATATTTCTTAGATAGGTCAGTAAAATGCAATTATGAAAATCTCCGAGAATGAGATACATATGGGAAAGGCTGTGATGAAATTGAAAAAAGAAGTCGTATCACTCATTGAATGTAGAACGTATGATTATGATGTTGTAAAAGTGTCCATGGAAAAGAGTTTTGAAAATTTGGGGGGAATCAGTAAATTTATCGATAAAGGAGATAAAGTTTTATTAAAACTAAATCTTTTAATGAAAAAGAAACCAGAAGATGCAACCACAACACACCCTATTTTTGCAAAAGCTTTAGCAGAAATATTAATAAATTATGGGGCAGAGGTGGTTATTGGAGATAGTCCTGGAGGTCCTTTTAATATGTCACTTTTAAGAGGGGTTTATAAAGCGTGTGGTATTGAAGCGATCGCAGAAGAAGTGGGTGCTAAATTAAATGATAATACAAATACCATAGAGATTAAAAATCAAGAAGGATTGATTTTAAAAAAAATAAAAGCCATCGAAATTTTAAAACAAGTAGATAAAGTCATATCTGTATCAAAATTAAAAACCCATGGGATGATGATGTTTACTGGCGCTGTAAAAAATATGTTTGGTGTGGTTGGTGGACTAGAAAAGGCAGAATACCATGTACGAATGCCCAATAATGATGATTTTTCAAATGCATTAGTAGATATCTGTTTGGCATCAAAGCCAATTTTATCCTTCATGGATGGGATCGTTGGGATGGAAGGCGCTGGTCCTAGTGGTGGAGAACCAAGAGAGATAGGAGCAGTGATTGCGTCTAGCAGCCCATATCATTTAGATGTAGTCGCAACGAAGATTATTGGACTTGAACCTACGAAAGTACCGACAATTAAAAGATGCGTGGAAAGAGGATTGTGTGAAGGAGATCTTGAAGATATTCTATTAAGAGGGGACAATATAGAGAATTTTATATTAGATGATTTTGTCGTTCCTGAAATAAGAAGTTTAGACCTACTAGAAGGGATTTTACCAAAATTTTTAAGAGAGATTTTAAATGGGCTGTTACAACCAAAACCAGTGTTTATCCATAATAAGTGTGTAGGATGCAGTGATTGTGCAAAAAATTGTCCACCAAAGGTCATTGAAATGATTGATAAAAAGCCTATAGTAGATTTAGATGGATGCATTCGGTGCTTTTGTTGTCAAGAACTCTGTCCAGTGCAAGCTGTTGAAATTCATAGACCGATGCTTATGAAATTATTGAGTAAGCTGTAGATCAAATCTCTTAAGGATAAGAAAAAATAATTAAATCTATTGAAAATCTTATATCTATGTATTATAATACATAGATATAAGATATAAATTTATTATTAGAGGGGAGGATATATTTTGTGCATACCTATAAAACAAATCCTGAGTTTTTTGAACAAAAATCAGAAATACTCAAAGCATTAGCTCATCCAGTTAGACTTTGTATCATACAAACGCTTTATAATAATGGACCTACGAATGTGACAGATATGCATAATTGTTTAGATAAACCTCAATCAACTATATCCCAACATATTTCAAAATTAAAATCTGCAAATATCATTATTGGAAAAAGGCAGGGTACAGAAATTACTTATTCTATAAAAAATGATGAAATAAAAAAAATTATTCAAATATTATTTTGATTTTTTTTAATCTAAACATTTGATTATTCTAATATTCAAATAATCAAATATAAAAAACGAAGGGAGAATGATTATGAAAAAGACAGATTTACTAGTAATAGGAGGAAGTGCAGGAGGGATATTAAGTGCAAATACTGCTAGAAAGGCATATGGAGATATAAAAATTACTGTAATACGTGATACACAAAAAGTAATGGTACCTTGTGGAATTCCATATATTTTTGGGAGACTTAAAGATACAAGCAAGAATGCTATTCCTGATGGAATATTAACAAATAATGATATTGAAATTATGATTGATAAAGTAATAAAAATTGATAAAGAAAATAAAGTGGTAGAAACAAAAAATAATGAGTTGATTGAGTATAAAAGATTAATTATTGCTACAGGATCGCTTCCTTTTATTCCTACCTTTATTCCAGGTCATGATTTAGAAAATGTTTATACAGTGTTAAAAGAGGAAAATTATTTGAAAAAAGTATTAGAAAAAACAAAAGAAGCTGAGAATATTGTAGTTATTGGAGGCGGATTTATAGGGGTAGAATTTGCTGAGCAAATGAGACTATTAGATAAAAATGTAACGTTAGTTGAATTAGCAGATGCATGTTTATGGCAAGCTTTTGATAAAAAATTCACAAATGAAATTGAAGAAAATCTTAGGGAAAACGGTATTAAAGTAAAAACAAAAACTAAGGTAGAAAAGATACTAGGGAATACGAAAGTAGAAGCGGTTCAATTAGATAGTGGAGAAAGAATCAAAGCGGATTTGGTAATATTAGGAATGGGTGTTAAACCAAACGCAAAATTAGCTAAGGATGCAGGTCTTGAATTAAATGAAAAAGGTGCAATTGTGGTGGATCAATATACGAGAACTTCTAATTTAGATATTTTTGCTGTAGGAGACTGTGCAGAGAAGAAATGTTTCTTTACAGGTAAAAACGTGCCTGTATTGTTGGCGTCTACTGCTGCAACGGAAGCAAAAATAGCAGGATGTAATGCTTTTCAATTAAGATTAATCAGACAGAATAAAGGAACGATTAGTGCATTTACAACAAAGTTTTTTAGTACAACTTATGCAGCAGCAGGAATGACAGAAGCGAAAGCAAGAGAAGAAGGGTTTAGCATTATGATAGGAGAATTTTCTACTTTTGATAAGCATCCTGGTTCTTTACCAAATACAAAAAAAATTAATATCAAATTAATTTTTTCAAAATGCTCAGGCGTAATTTTGGGGGCTCAAATTTCAGGAGGGGACTCAGTTGGTGAGATGATCAATATATTAAGTCTTGCTATACAAAAAGGAATTACAGCCTCTGAATTAAATACTTTTCAGGTAGCAACGCATCCTTTGGTTTCAGCATCTCCTGTTGCATACCCTATTAACGAAGCATCTATGAACGCCATTTCAAAGAATTGTAAACATTTAAATGAAGATTTTCAAATATAAAAATTTAGGTTCAACGACGAGTTTTGTGATTAAATAAAATTTCCATAAATTACATTACCCATTCACTGGTAAAAAGGGTACAAAAAATCCGACATTATGAGCAGGAGTTATTACTTTTCCGTACTAGAATGCCTGCCTAATGCAAAGCCTGTACATGAAAACCTACGGATTGCTTTTGCTAAATATCCAAAACTTGAACAGCTTCATTATCTCAAAGAAGTATTTAGAATATTCTTTGACCTTGCAACAAAGGAGAATGCTACAGCGTTTTGGATTTCTATAAAGATTTAGCAACAGAATATGATATTCCTGAACTAAAAAAATTCAAAAAAACTCTTGATAACTGGAAGCTATATATTCTAAATTATTATGATTATCCTATATCCAATCGAACTACAGAGGGTAATAATCATAAGATAAAAAATATTAAGCGCAGAAGTTACGGATATCGTAATCGTGATAATTGGGAAATTAGAGTGAAACACGAATTTAAATGTGCTTAAAATTTCAGTTTTTCAAGGTGCCTAGGATACGTGTAACTACTTATGTTGTTATAATTATCCTTTATAGGAATAATAACTATATATAGATAAAAATATCAAATATATCTAAAATTATGTTTCTACGTTCGTGGAAAATATATCAATAATTTTCCTGTATCGTATATCTTGACAGAGTATGTGTACGATTTATCAAAATATTTATGGTTGAACCTAATAAAATCTTAACTTTCCCTATTACCATAAGGAAAGTTTTTTTTATGGAAAATTTCAAATAAATTCTTGAATAAAAAATGGTAAAATATTCATAATTAAGAAGGAAATAGAATGTTTTCATAGTATTATTAATATAAGAGATGAATTTTAAAAAGTGATGAAATTGTTGAAAAGTCAATTTTATCATAAAGTATTTAATAACCCAATTATTGCAGCTGTAAATGATCTGAAAAAATTAGATGCAGCAATTCTTTAGATATAGGGATAAAATCAATTCGTTCTACGAGACCTAAGGCTATGACTATTTCTACAAGTAAAGAAGAAATATGATATGCGTAATACTTGATACTTTTTACCAATCACTATTGGAAAAAACACCGTGGATTGGGAAAAAATATCAATCAATAGGGGAATCATATATTGAATTTAAAGAAAATTATGAAAATTGTATCTGGCATGATATTTGCTTATATAACATAATAAGAAGTTAAAATTAAAAAAAAGGAGGTGAAAAAATGAAACATATAGGTACAATTTGTGGAACTGCAATTGCAGGTATGTTTGTTATGAGTGTTTGGGGAGCATTTGCATCAAAATATGGAATTGGTGGAGGCTGGTTTGCAGGATTTATCATTATTGGAACAATGTGGTTTATAAATCACTATATTGGACTTGTTAATAATGATGGAGCATTTGTAGACATGGCACTAGGAATTGGTGTATGTGGAACAATGAGAGATGTCTTTAGACATGGCGTTGCTGCTGGTACATCTTCAATACCAACATTAGGATGTGTCATAATAGGAGGAATTATCGGGGGCTTGGTAGCTTACAAACTAGAAGTATATTTAGCTGAAAAGAAGAAAGCAGAAAGTGCAGCATAGAATCGTTTAAAAATTTATGAAGGGGGGTAACCATATGACATCAGCTAATATGATTACGACTTTAGCAGGAGCCTTCATCTTTCCTTTCTTGATCAGATTATGTTGGGGTAAAATGGTTGATAATTGGGGAGCAATAGGTGGATGGATGGCAGCCGGATTTATTGTAGGAACTGCATGGTGTATCAATCATGGTGTTGGGCTAATCGTACAATCAGGTGATGCTTGGATTGATATGGCATGGGCAGCTGGGTGTGGGTTGTTCGCAGCATCAACAGCATCAGGGGATAATATTGGAAAAGGTTTAACAAACGGATTCTTTGCAATTGTTGGAGGAACAATAGGTGGATTTATACTTTCATGTTTGTAAAATTAACATCTAGGGCTTTTATGCCCTAGAGTTTAAAAAATAGGTCTCATTCTTTATAAGATTTTTTACTATATATTTGATATAAATAAGAAGGTTTACATAATTTAAAGGGGGAAGGACGATGGATAAAAAATACATATTGGCATTAGATCAAGGAACAACAAGCTCTAGAGCAATATTATTTGATCATGATGGTAAAATTGTAAAGGTTGCACAACAAGAGTTTGCACAAATTTATCCAAAAGCTGGATGGGTTGAGCATAATGCTATGGAAATATGGGGAACACAAAGTGGCGTAGCAAGACAAGTATTAGAAACAGCAGGTGTTAGACCTGATGAGATTGCTGCTATTGGTATTACTAATCAAAGAGAGACGACTGTAGTATGGGATAAATTTACAGGAAAACCTATTTATAATGCAATCGTTTGGCAATCCCGTCAAACAGCAAGCATTTGTGATGAATTAAAGGCGAAAGGTCTTGAAGAATATATTCGTGAAAACACAGGGCTTGTAGTGGATGCATATTTTTCAGGAACGAAAGTTAAGTGGATTCTAGATCATGTTGAAGGGGCAAGAGGGAAGGCTGAAAAGGGAGAATTGCTATTTGGTACGATGGATACATGGCTTATTTGGAATTTGACACGTGGAAAAGTACATGTAACAGATTATTCTAATGCATCAAGAACTTTGCTATATAATATTAAAGATCTTAAATGGGATGAGAAGATTTTAAAAGAATTAGATATACCTGTTTCCATGCTTCCAGAAGTAAAACCATCTAGTGAAGTTTATGGCTATACAGATGAAAAAACTTTTGGTGGCGCACAAATTCCTATTGCTGGAGCTGCGGGAGACCAACAAGCAGCATTATTCGGTCAGGCTTGTTTTGGGCCAGGTATGGCAAAGAATACATATGGAACAGGATGCTTTATGCTGATGAATACAGGGGGAAATTTGATTCCATCTAAGAATGGACTACTTACAACGATTGCTTGGGGAGTAGATGGTGTCGTTGAATATGCACTTGAAGGAAGCATCTTTGTTGCTGGTGCATCTGTTCAATGGTTACGTGATGAGTTAAAACTCGTTGATGATGCAAAAGATAGCGAATATTTTGCTATACAAGTTGAGGATACAAATGGCGTATATGTAGTACCTGCTTTTGTCGGTCTTGGAGCACCTTATTGGGATATGTATGCGAGAGGTACGATTGTAGGTTTGACAAGAGGAGCAAACAAAAACCATATTATTCGTGCTACACTTGAATCTATTGCATATCAGACAAGAGATGTATTAGAAGCAATGCAGGAAGATTCTAATATTGATCTTAAGGCATTAAAAGTTGATGGTGGTGCTGTTGCAAATAACTTCTTAATGCAATTCCAGTCTGATATTTTAAAGGTATCTGTTCAAAGACCAGAAATAATTGAAACAACTGCTCTTGGAGCAGCATATCTTGCGGGTCTTGCAGTAGGGTTCTGGGAAAGTAAAGAAGAGATTGCCAAGAAATGGAATGTTGATAAAACATTTACTCCAGAAATGAATGAATTAGAAAAAGAAAAATTGTATACGGGTTGGAAGAAAGCAGTAAATCGGTCACTGAAATGGGAAGCAGCAGAATAAAATTATAGGAATATTTTTAAGAAGTAGCGCGTAAGTATAATAATAAGAATTTCATATTGAAGGCCGGAGATTCGGAGAGCCGTATGAATTAATCTATGGGAACGTAGGTTAATTCGTACGGTTTTTTATATAGAGCAGGGAGGGATATGGATGTATGATGTAGCCATTATAGGAGCTGGTATAACAGGTACTTTTATCGCAAGAGAATTATCTAGATATAAATTACGTACTGTTATTTTAGAAAAGGACAATGATGTTGCAAATGGTACAACAAAAGCAAACAGTGCCATTGTACATGCAGGATATGATGCAACGGTAGGAAGTAATAAAGCAAAATTCAATGTTTTAGGAAATGTTATGTTTGATAAGGTATGTGAAGAACTAGATGTGCCGTTTAAAAGGATTGGGTCGTTGGTAGTTGCTTTTGATGAGGAAGATATGAATACGATTCAGACCCTTTATGAAAATGGGATAAAAATTGGGGTACCCGATATGGAAATGATTGATGCAAAAGAAGTAAAAAAAATGGAGCCTAATTTAAATGATCTTATTTTAGGGGCTTTGTATGCACCTACAGCAGGAATTGTTGGACCTTTTGAGTTAGCTACTGCACTAGCTGAAAATGCATTAGATAATGGTGCAGAGTTATTATTGAATAATGAAGTAAAGAGGATCAATAAAGCTAAAGGTGGATATAAAATCTATACAAATGAAAATATAATCAATACAAAATATATCATAAACTGTGCAGGCGTATATGCAGATCATATTTACAGTATGGTCACGAATAGTTATTTTAAGATTGTACCTAGAAGAGGTCAATATTATTTATTAGATAAAAGTGCAGGAGATATTGTGAATAAAGTTATTTTTCAATGTCCTACTAAATTAGGAAAAGGTGTATTAATAAGTCCAACTGTTGATGGAAATATTATCATTGGTCCTGATGCAGCGAACTTAGAGGATAAGGAAGATGTTGAGACTACAAGCGATGGTCTTTCATTTGTACAAGAAACTGCAATAAAAACATGTAGTAAAATACCATTTAATAAAAATATAACAACCTTTGCAGGTTTAAGGGCAGAACCAAGTACAGGGGATTTTATTATTGAAGAATCAGCAGAAGCAAAAGGATTTATTAATGTTGCAGGCATAAAATCTCCGGGACTTTCATCTTCACCAGCTATTGCAAAATATGTAGTTGAACGCGTAAAAAGTATGGCAGGACATCTTGACGAAAAGGAAGATTTTAATCCAAGAAGAAGAAAAAGAATTCGATTTGCAGAATTAAGTGATGAGGAGAAGGCGGAAATCATCAAAAAAGATCCAAGATACGGCAGAATTATTTGCAGGTGTGAGACGATCACAGAAGGAGAAATTGTAGATGCAATCCATAGAAATGCTGGAGCGAAAACGGTAAATGGTGTTAAAAGAAGGGTAAGGCCAGGAGCTGGTAGATGTCAAGGGGGATTTTGCGGACCAAGGGTTATGGAAATTCTAGCGAGAGAACAGGGAAAAGATATGAAAGCTGTTGTAAAAGAAGGGACAAATTCATATATTCTTATAGGCGATACAAAAGAAGATAGTGAATATGAGATAACAAAAGAGTTCGTGGCATCGTCTTGCGATGCGTAAAGCAGGAGGTGAGTATATGTTAAACTATGATATTGTTGTTATTGGCGGTGGGCCTGCAGGTCTTGCTGCAGCCATAGAAGCTAAGAAAAATGACGCGAAGCGTATTTTAGTCATTGATAGAGATCGGGAATTAGGAGGGATTTTGCAACAGTGCATTCATAATGGGTTTGGCCTTCATGTATTTGAAGAAGAATTAACAGGTCCTGAGTATGCGCAGCGGTTTATTAATGAATTAAAAGAGATGGACATAGAATATAAATTGGATACGATGGTATTAGATATTAGCAAAAACAGAGAGTTAAGTGCCATTAATACAAAAGATGGATTTATGAAAATAAAAGCAAAAGCAATTATTTTAGCTATGGGATGCAGGGAAAGAACTAGAGGCGCAATCGCCATACCAGGAACAAGACCTGCTGGGGTGTTTACTGCAGGTACAGCTCAAAGATATATGAATATGGAAGGATATATGGTAGGAAAAAAAGTAGTCATATTAGGCTCAGGGGACATAGGTCTTATTATGGCAAGAAGACTTACATTAGAAGGTGCCAAAGTGCTAGCAGTAGCTGAATTAATGTCTTTTTCAGGTGGACTTACAAGAAATATTGTACAATGCTTAGATGATTATAATATTCCACTTTTATTAAATCATACAGTTACACAGATAAAGGGGAGAGACAGAGTAACATCTGTTGTAATTACTGAGGTAGATGGTAAGAAAAAACCAATTCAAGGAACGGAAAAGGAATATGAATGTGATACATTGCTTTTGTCAGTAGGATTGATTCCAGAAAATGAACTATCAAAAAGTGTGCATGTGAAGTTATCTCCTGTAACGAGTGGACCTGTTGTGAATGAGTCTATGGAGACCACTATAAAAGGTATTTTTGCATGTGGGAATGTTGTTCATGTACATGATCTTGTAGACTGGGTTACAAAAGAGAGTCAAAAGGCAGGAAAAAGTGCAGCAAAATTTATAAAGAATCAATTAAAAGATTCTATAGATGTTGTGAAAACGTTTGCGAATGATGGGATTTCTTATATCGTTCCGCATGTTATAAGAACGGATAATCTTGAAAATTCATTAGATCTACTGATGCGGGTAAAGGATGTTTATAAAGATGCTAAATTGATGGTTAAAGCTAACGGAAAAATCATAAAAGAAATAAATAAAAGACATATGGCACCAGGAGAAATGGAGAGAATAAACATACCTTCAAGTATATTTAAAGAGAAAAACATACGGGAAATATCTGTGGCTATTGTAAAGGAAGGTGAATAAGGTGGATAAAAAAGAAATTATCTGTATTGTTTGTCCAATAGGCTGCAGACTCACAGTAAGTAAAGACAAAGATGAATACAAGGTTACAGGAAATAGCTGTAAAAGAGGAGAAACTTATGGGATAAAGGAAATGACAAATCCTACTCGCGTCATTCCCACTACTGTAAAAATAAAAAATGGATTCTTAAAGAGGCTTCCAGTAAAAACAAATGGATCTGTTCCAAAAGAACTTATTTTCAAATGCATGGAAATTATGAATCATGTTGAAGTGGAAGCACCAGTAAAAATGGGAGATGTAATCATTTATAATATATTAGAAATAGGGATAGATGTAGTAGCCACGAAAACTATGGGAAAAACATAGTAAAAATATGAAGATGGGGGGCGCAATGGGAATGGCAAATTTTTCTTATCTCAATAAAAAAAGAAATGTAGGAAAAGGGGGTTGCAGTTATTCTCATTTATTTGATCATTTTCAAGAGGGTGTGTGTATCATTAATGAGTTTGGAAATATAGCATATATGAATAGGGCTTATGAAAAAATATTTCATGTAAATAATTTTTTGCAAGAGGGAAAGAGTATTTTTGTTACTAAAAATGACGATTTTATTCTAACCGCCTTTCGAGAAAAGAAAAGTTTGAAAGGAAAAATTCAGTTTTTAAAAGCGTCAAATGACATAGAAGGGTCTGCTTCTCCATTGTATGAAGAAAATCAATTTAAAGGAATTATTGCTATATATAGAAAAGATGTTATGAAAGAAAAGGAAACAAATATATTGAATCTCCCTACTTCTTTTGAAGAACGGGAGATTCAATTGGATCATCCTTTCCTCAAAATCATTGGAAATAGTATTTCTATAAAAAAAGCGCTTTTAAGAGCACAAAAGGCTTCTAAAATTTTATCAACCGTGTTGATAATAGGAGAAAGTGGGACAGGAAAAGAGTTAGTAGCGAAAGCAATTCATGAAAATAGCAAAAGAAACAATGGTCCTTTTGTTGCCATAAACTGTGGAGCGATTCCATCTGAATTATTAGAGTCAGAGCTGTTTGGTCATGAACAAGGAGCTTTTACAGGAGCTTTAAAAAGAAAAATCGGAAAATTCGAACGAGCAAATCAGGGTACGATCTTTTTAGATGAGATAGGAGATTTGCCTATGGAAATGCAAGTGAAACTCCTACGGGTATTACAAGAGAAAGAATTTGAAAGAATCGGTGGAAATGAAACCATTCATGTAGATATTAGGATTATTGCAGCGACGAACAAAAACTTGGAAGAAATGATCAATAAGGAAAAATTCCGAGAGGATCTATATTATCGATTAAATGTAATCCCTATAGAATTACCGCCTCTTAGAGAGAGAACGAAGGATATTCCTTTATTGATTGAATATTTTATAAAAAAGATTTCACAAAACATGGAAGTAGATTCTGTAAAGCTAACAAAAGAAGCTGAAGCGTGTTTGACTGCATATGAATGGCCTGGAAATATAAGAGAACTTCAAAACACAGTGGAAAGAATCATTGCACTAGCAGATGAAACTATTATAGATATTGAACATATACCAAGGAATATATCTAATCTTTATAAGATACATCATGTGGAGCAAAAATCTATTGGTTTAATTAATATGAATAAAAAGGGTGCTTTAGCAACCTTGGAAGAATATGAAAAGGAAATCATAAAAATGGCATTAAATACTTTTGGAAGTTTTAATGCAGCAGGAAACGCATTAGGGGTTACACATAAGACAGTAGCATCAAAAGCAAGAAAATATAAGATTATAGAAAGTGAGGGTTGATAAAAAAAGAAAATTCTTTGAGAATACAAAGAATTTTCTTTATTTCTTAAAACGAATTTTTGACTCATTTCCAGAGAGTAATCTTTTTATATTTGCTCTATGTTTATAAATAACAAAAGATCCTAAACATAGCGCATATAATGTAAATGATATATGCTTTTTAAGAATAAAAGACACAATTGGAAAGGATGCAGCAACAGTAATGGAAGCTAAAGAAACCATTCTTGTGAGTCCCGTAATTGAAAAATGGATGATCATTAATATAACACCGATAAGAGGATATAGCGCGAAAATTGTTCCACCAGCAGTAGCAACCCCTTTGCCTCCTTTAAAGCCTAGAAAAAATGGATAACAGTGGCCAATGACTACAAAAGTAGAAGCTATGACTCCACCTTGAATCCCTAATAAGTTTTTTCCAATAACGGCAAGAATAAATCCCTTTAGGAAGTCTAGTATAAAAGCAATGGCCCCTGCCTTTGCGCCTAGTGTTCTAAGGACATTTGTCGCACCAGAATTTCCACTACCATGACTTCTTATATCAATATTCCCTAAAAATTTTGCAGTAAGATAAGAGAACGGAATACTCCCAGTAAGATATCCTAAAATCATTAATAAAAAGTATTTTGCCATGGACATACCTCCTTTTTAATTATTTTATCATTATTTCATCAAGAACAGTATAAAAAGTTCAATATTATCATAGGAAATATATAGATAGATTCATTTTAAAATAAATTTCTCACTATTTTGTTATTTTAGTTGTCTTTAATATTAGTAAGTTATATCGATGTTACTTTATATAACGCAATTATTCAAGGGAAGGGAAATAATTAAAAATATTTAGAATAAATAGGGTATTACGGGGTATTTATAAAATATAGTATAAGTAAGTGCGTATAAAAATAGAAAGGTGGGATAATATGTTAAACGCACCTAAAATTGAATTGAATAGTAGTTTGACCATCCAACGAAAAGTTACAAAGGAAGACACAGCACTAAACTATGGTAGTGGACAATTAGAAAAGCTATTTGCAACACCAAGATTGACAGCATTAATGATTGAAGCTTCCGTTAAATTAATAGACCATGAACTTCCGAAGGGTTTTATTACGGTGGGTAAAATGGCGAAAGTAGTGCATGAAAAAACAACCATATTAGGTGAAACCATAAGTGTAAAAGTTGAAATTAAAAGCTATGATGGCAATAAAATACTTTTAGATATGGTTGCATTTGATGAAATCGGTGTAATTGGTAGAGGAACTCACGAAAGAATCATCGTAAATAAAAAATCATTGTTAGAAAGAGCCAATGCAAGAGCTGAAAAACTAAAAAATAAAGATTTTTAAACCTTACCGGATTTATTCCGGTAATTTTGTGTGATTCTGTAAACAAGAAAGGTAGGATACTTTTATGATTTCACCTGCAGTTATATCTGGTGCTATTTTAGGGTGGGCGCTTGGGGGAAATGATGCTGCAAATTGCTTCGCTACAGCTGTATCAACGAAAGCAATTAAATATTCAAAGGCTGTTATGATCATAGGGATTTTTGTTTTATTGGGTGCGATTTTAGAAGGGGATAAGGGCGTAAAGGAATTAAGCAAATATGCATTTGATAGTGGTGTAGATACACCAATAGATGCATTTTTGGTGATGTTAGGAGCAGGGATTACAGTGATACTCATGACGATTCTTAAATTCCCAGTATCTACGTCTCAGGCAATCATTGGAGCAATCATTGGCTGTGCGATTTTAGTTGATAAAATAGATTATTCACAGGGCGTCAAATTTTTTGGAGCTTGGGTCATTACACCTATTGGTGCAATGATTAGTGGACATATTCTCTATAGGTTCGCAAAAATATTTATTGAAAAGCCCTTTGGAAGGGGGAAGCTTTATAATTACTTTATAAAGATAGGTTTTATTATAGCAGGGGCTTTTTCAGCCTATTCATTAGGGGCAAACAATGTGGCAAATGTTACAGCTGTTTATGCTGGCAAATTAAATCTTTTAACAACAAATGAAGCAGTAGTGATTGGTGGAATATCCATGGCAATTGGTGCTTTAACCTTTTCGAAACCTGTGATGAAAACTGTAGGAAACAGCCTAACACCCCTTTCACCTACAGCTGGTTTTATTGCAGTTTTAACAGCATCTATTATAGTCTATATTTATGCACAAATAGGCATTCCTGTATCAACTTCACAAGCAATGGTTGGTTCAGTAATAGGAATAGGGCTTGTACAAGGCGTAAAAACAGTGAATTTTAAAATGACTAGAAATATTTTGTTGGCATGGATCGGAACACCTATTGTAGCTGGATTAGTTAGTTTTTCTTGCTTTAAAATATATGCTATTTTTATAAAATAATATGTTTTAGACAAGGTTCGTTCTGCCAAAGATACTTCCACCTGCTTCTAAAAAAATATTAGGGCATTTGTAGTGGCAATCTTGTAAAAAGCATCAGTTGCCAATAAACTGGCTATTTATTTTGTATATTTAGCTATGATCATTGCGCTCTTCTCTTTTTATATAATAGTCTATGTTGTAACTTCTGTGAATGTTATAATAAATTATAATACATGTGGTTATGATTATAAGAAGAAAAAAATATTTAAACAGAATGGAGTATGTAAGGTGGAGAAAAGGAAGCTTATTTGTAAAATCAGTCGAGTTGGAATCGTTATTTTATTGCCAATCACTATATTGTTATCAATTCTTCAAGTCTATGCATTGAATCCTAATTTTTATCTAAAAGAATTTAATAAATATCATGTGTCAGAAGATACAAAAATAGAATTAGCAGATTTGAATAAGATTGTAGTAAAAATGGTTGATTATTTAAAAGATGATGAAAAAAATTTAAATATACAGGTGAAAATAAAAGGAAATCTATCTGAAGTTTTTGGAAAGCGGGAAAAAGAACATATGGTAGATGTAAAAAAGTTATTTCAGCAGGGATATATTCTAAGGAATGGAGGTGTTTTATTAATAGGAATTTCATTTTTTTTGATTATGAAAATATCAAAGAATAGAACTAAAGATGTGTATAAAAGCTTATTAGGAGCCAATATTTTATCTGTAATGGCGATAGGATTTCTATTTATATTGATGCAAATAGATTTTTATAAATATTTCACTTATTTTCATAAGATTTTTTTCCAAAATGATTTATGGCTCCTAAATCCAAAAACAGATATATTAATTCAAATGCTTCCATTAGGATTCTTCATAGATATTGCTATGGGCGTGGTTGGTTGGTTTTTTTGTGTCATGGTTATAATAGGCATTATAGCTTTTTATAAATTAAGAAAAGTTCATGAATAAATAATTTCGAGCAACGAAAATCCTAAAGAATTTCTTTGAAATTTCATGGTCAAAAGGAGCAACTAGGATAGGCGTATGCAAATTTTTTATTTATATACATTCTATTGGATAGCGTAAATCATCGATAAAGACATTTAATGCATCTGCTAATTTTTCAACTGTAGTAAAACTTGGATTGTTTTTATCGCCTCTTTCAAGTTCTTCAACATAACTTTTCGATAAATTACTTAAATTTGCTAAATCTCGTGAGGTATATCCTTTTTTTAAGCGTAATTCTCTGATCTTAAACCCATTGATCATATAGAATTCCTCCTTAGATAAGTTTTTTCCTCTATATTTAGAGCGATTAATAGTAATATATATGCATAGAACGAAGAGATTATCATCAAGGTATCATCAAAAAATAAGTTTGCAAATCTTGCACTGTGTTTTAATGATTTTCTTATCTATAAGATACTACGTAAACTACATTTTTGTAAAGCGGATATAGGTTAAATTTATGTTACGAAAAAATTTGCCTTGCAGAAATAACTGAAATGTAGTAAAAAGGAATAGAGAGAAAGTAAAAATAGAAAGGATGATGAAATATGCAAAACCCTATCGTCAATATTCAAATGGAGAATGGACAAGAAATAAAAATAGAATTATATCCAGAGGTAGCACCAAATACAGTGAATAATTTTATATCTTTGGTACAAAAAGGATTTTATGATGGATTAATTTTTCACAGAGTAATCCCTAGTTTTATGTTACAAGGAGGATGCCCACAAGGAACAGGAACAGGTGGACCTGGATATGGCATTAAAGGTGAATTTAACATAAACAATTTCAAAAATGATTTGAAACATCAAAGAGGGGTTTTATCTATGGCAAGATCAGGACACCCAGATTCAGCAGGTTCACAATTCTTTATTATGCACAAAGACTCTACGCATTTAGATGGACAGTATGCCGCTTTTGGAAAAGTTACACAAGGTTTAGAAGAAGTAGATCGTATTGCAGCTGCAAAGACAAATTTTCAAGATAGACCTCTTGAGGAACAAAGAATAAAAAAAGTAAGCGTAGAATTATTTGGAGAAATATATCCAGAACCTGAAAAATTATAAAAAGATACATAGAATTAATTTTCTCATTTTAAATAAGCACTATGGATTTGAATTATATTCATAGTGCTTTTACTATTATCTTATACAAATAAGGTAGGTATTCTCAAAAAATCTCCTGTTATTTGTATATTTTGAGATACCTTATTTTCAATTATATAGATCACTCGCGGAGCAAATATTTTTTAGAGATTTCTATAGCTTTGTCAAACACATATTTTTCAGGAGAAATTGGATGAGGAAGATGATCTATAGGAAACCATTTTACATCATTGCTTTCAAAACTACATTCTAGACTTCCTGAAATATATTGACAAGCATATACGTGAATATGTGATACGTCATAGCCATTATCGTATATAAAGTCATGAATTTTTTCTAGGACTTGGGATTTCACACCCGTTTCTTCCCCTATTTCACGGACAACGGCTTCTTCTTCTGTTTCACCTGGATCTATAAATCCCCCTGCTGGTGCCCAAAGAATAGGATGCCATTTTCTATGTACTAAAAGAATTTCATTTTTATTTACAACAATACCAAGAGCAGCAGTTTTCATGATAAGCCCTCCTAAGATGAATAGCCAGGAGATCATGGCTATTGATTATTTTAGTGTATTGCTTGAACCTAAAACATTTTTGATTTTATGTTGTACCATATTTTTGATAGCAGATCGTGCAGGAGATAAATATTTTCTAGGATCAAATTCAGAAGGATTTTCGATAAGAAACTTTCTTACCGCAGCAGTCATTGCTAGCCTTAGATCCGTATCGATATTTATTTTACAAACACCTAATTTAGAAGCCCTTAAAAGCATATCTTCAGGAACTCCTTGGGCACCTGGAATGCTACCACCATATTCATTGCACATTTTTACAAATTCAGGAAGGACTGTAGAAGCGCCATGTAGTACCAATGGTGTATTTGGAAGTAAGTTTGTGATTTTTTCTAGTCTTTCAAAATCCAATCGAGGATCTCCTTTAAATTTGTAAGCACCATGACTTGTACCAATGGCAATAGCTAAAGAATCTACACCTGTTCTTTTAACAAATTCTACCGCTTCATCAGGATCAGTGAATGTGGCATCTTTTGCACTGACATCTACATCATCTTCAATTCCTGCAAGTTTTCCTAGTTCTGCTTCAACGACAACCCCTTTTGAATGGGCATAGTCTACAACTTTTTTCGTAAGCGCAATATTTTCCTCAAAAGGATATTTAGAACCATCAATCATGACAGAAGTAAAACCATCATCAATACAAGCTTTACAGATTTCAAAACTTTCTCCATGATCAAGATGAAGTACAATATCTAGTCCACTATCTTCAACAGCAGCTTCTACAAGCTTTTTAAGATAAATAGGACTTGCATATTTTCTTGCACCAGCAGAAACTTGAAGAATAAGGGGAGATTTTTCTTCTTTTGCAGCTTCTACAATACCTTGAATAATTTCCATATTATTCACATTGAATGCACCAATTGCATATCCGCCTTTATGTGCATTCTTAAACATTTGAGTAGATGTAATAAGTGGCATGGTCAAACCCTCCTATGTATTTGAGATAAATTTAGGCATTTAAAAATAGACGAGCATACGGATTCGCTATTTTTTGAAGATGCCTTTAATAATAAAAAAACAATAAAGTGTAATATAAAAAAGTAGGATATATTAGATAGATCTATTTTAAATAAGGCTATCGCTTTATAGGGATGAATCCATCCAAATGTAATTATATAACATTAAATTTTAAAATACCACAAAAAAGCTTTGAATAATGAAAAAATTTACTGTAAAATAGTAGATATAGAATAGACTTGTTATAATTAGATTGCAAAAACAATAATTTGCATATAAACTATATTATAGCTAGTTTTGCCCACTGATTAAATATAAAGGAGTTGAAGTTATTGCTAGTTTCTTGTGGTGCAATCATAATATCTATTGAAATATAATACTATAATATAACACGAAATATAACAGAAAATACATGAAGTAGGAAAATGAATTGTAAAATAGGAGGATCAAAAATGAAATATAAAAGTCAAATACCGAATATGTGTACACTTTTGAATTTAGTATTGGGAATTTTAGCAATTATTTCAATATTCTATGAAGCATATGGTGCTTCAGCTATTTTGATTATTACGGCGGGTATATTAGATCGGATGGATGGAAAATTAGCAAGGAAATTTGATGTAGTAAGTGATTTTGGAAAAGAACTGGATTCACTGTGTGATCTTATTTCTTTTGGCGTAGCTCCAGCGATTTTAATGTGGCATCTGAATTTAATGGAAACGGGTGCAAAAGGTATTCTAATTACATTGATATTTGCACTTTGTGGAACTGTAAGACTTGCTAGATATAATGTTATGGAATTTGAAGGGGTTTATGTGGGGATTCCAATCACTATGTGTGGAGGGCTTGTAGCGTTAATGTCCTTATATTCTACGAAGTATGTTGCAAATTTAAATTTCATGTTGATTGCCATGCTATTTTTATCTTATGCTATGGTAAGTAAAAAGATCAAGTTGAAAAAAAGATAACCCAAAACCCACCATCATGGTGGGTATCGTTTTGCCCAAAGATCGGTAATAATATAAGAAAAAGCACATTCAAGTTGCTACGAAGTATGGATCATAAATGAAAAAGTTGGATTTTTAAAGTAGGAAATCTATAGAAAAAGGAGAAATAATATGTACTTACCGCGAAAATTTCTTGACAAAATGAAGATTCTGTTAGGAGATGAATTTGAATCATTTTTTAAATCATATGATCAGCCAAAATTTCAAGGATTAAGAGTAAATACTTTAAAAATTTCAGTAGAAAATTTCAAAAAAATATCACCCTTTAACCTAAAACCCATTCCTTGGTGTAAGAATGGCTTTTATTTCGAAGAAGGACAAAGACCTGCAAAGGATCCATATTATCATGCAGGACTATATTATATACAGGAACCTAGTGCCATGTCAGCAGCAGAAATTTTAGATGCTAAGCCATTTGATAAAGTATTAGACTTGTGTGCGGCACCAGGAGGAAAGTCTGTACAAATTGCTGCAGGTTTAAAAGGAGAAGGGATCTTAGTAACAAATGATATTAATATGAATCGGGTAAAGGCATTGATTAAAAACATGGAATTATTTGGAGTTAAAAATGCCATTGTGACCAATGAAAATCCAAAGAAAATCCAAAGCTACTTTCAAAACTATTTTGATGAAATATTGGTAGATGCCCCTTGTTCAGGAGAAGGGATGTTTCGAAAAGATCCATCAATGGTAAAAAGCTGGGAAAAAAATGACGAAAGTACGTATGTACCGATTCAAAAGGAAATCATGGGTTGTGTGGATGCTATGCTAAAAATGGGAGGAAAACTTATCTATTCTACTTGTACCTTTTCACCAGAAGAAAATGAAAAAATTATCAAAGAATTTATAGAGCATCACCCAAGATTTGATCTAATAAATATTCCTAAAAATAATAGCTTTTCAAAAGGGATGCCCACGTGGGTGGATGGAAAGGAATCATTAACCTATTGTGCAAGGCTATGGCCCCATAAAATAGAAGGAGAAGGGCACTTCTTAGCGTATATGCAAAAAGATTTGAAGGGATATATAAATCATCCTGATTTTGAAAAAAGATCAAATTTAAAGCCGTCCGATGCATTTCATAATTTTGTTGATGAAAATTTAAATATTTCACTAGAAGGTGAATTTGAAACATACAATAATAATCTTTATTTGGTTCCGAAAGGTTTACCAAAGTTAAAGGGACTAAAGGTTTTAAGATCTGGTTGGTTCTTAGGAACGGATAAAAAGAATAGATTTGAACCGAGCCAAGCACTTGCAATGGGGCTTAATTTTAAAGATGTAAAAAGAGTGCTGAATTTTCATAGGGACGATATAGAGGTTTATAAATATTTAAAAGGAGAAACCTTAAATATTGGTGGAGAAAAGGGATGGACATTAGTTTGCGTAGACCATTTTCCATTAGGATGGGCAAAGCAGACAGGCAGTATGATAAAAAATTATTATCCACCCGCTTGGAGATGGTTAGATTAGGAGGAACTTATGGCAAAGACGAAAAGAATAGATAAAATATTAAGCAATATGGGTTATGGTGCTAGAAAAGATATAAAAAACATTCTAAGAAAAGGACGAGTAAAGGTAGATGGGAAAATTATAAAAAGTGGGAGTATGCATGTAAATCCTTATGAAGAACTTATAGAAGTTGATGGAGAGAAATTGGTATACAAAGAATTTATATATATTATGATGAATAAACCACAGGACGTGATTTCTGCAAGTTTTGACAAAAGGGTTAAAACGGTTATTGATTTATTAGAAGAAAAATATAAAATATTTGATCCTTTTCCTGTAGGAAGATTAGACAAGGATACAGAAGGATTATTACTGCTTACGAATGATGGGAAATTAGCACATGAATTATTATCTCCTAAAAAACATGTGCCTAAAACTTACTTTGCATGCATTGAAGGAATGGTAACGAAAGAGGATATCTTTAAATTTAAAGAAGGTGTTACATTAGAGGATGGCTATAAAACAAAGCCAGCAGAATTACATATTATTAAAAGTGAAGATATTTCAGAGATTGAATTAATCATATATGAAGGAAAGTTTCATCAAGTAAAGAGAATGTTTGAATCTGTCGGAAAAGAAGTAATTTATCTAAAGCGAATCACTATGGGTGGTGTCAAATTAGATGAAAGTTTGGAATTAGGAGAATATCGAGAAATAAGTGAGAAAGAATTAGAAAAATTAAAGAATCGGTGATATAAAGGAATGTTTAAGAGGTTGCTGTTTGTTACAAATATTTAGTGATATATCTATTCAATAAAAGGCACTTACTAGCAAAAATGATTGGGCTAGTAAGTGCTTTTTATCAATTTATTATGTTACTTACACTAAGGAGAGTTTGAAAAAGATATTGGATCTTCCCAAGGATATTACAGCAATGTTTGTATGTAATGAAATAGTTTCGGCAATCGAAAGCTAGCGCCTTGAAGTGGGGGCTTGTTTCTAAGCTAGTAGTATGAAGCATAAATTTAAAGAATATGCTTTAGGGGGAAGTTCGCTACTTATATCCATCTACAACAACCTCTAAGGCACCCGTTTCAGGATCAATTAAAAGGCCATGAATAAAAACATCTTTAGGGATTAGAGGATGATTTTTGATGATGGAGACACTTTCTTTTATAGAAGAAGTTAAACAATCAAAGCCATGTAGCCATTTTTCTAAATCGATTCCTGAATATTCAAGGGTCGATAGAGTATCTTGTGATATACCTTTTTTAATAATTTTTTCAAGGGTATTTGTTGGATTAATGGTACTCATGCCACAGCCATGGTGACCAATTACAAAAACTTCTTCAGAATTTAATTCATAGATTGCTACCAAAATACTTCTCATAATACTTCCAAAAGGATGCGTAATAATTGCACCCGCATTTGAAATGATTTTTGCATCTCCGTTTTTTATATTTAATGCACGGGGAAGTAGTTCGGTTAATCTTGTATCCATACAAGAGAATATGACCATTTTTTTGTATGGATATTTTGTTGCTTTATATTTTTCATAAGTTTTATTTTTTACAAAGGATTGATTATGGGTTAACATTTCTTGTAGTTTATTCATGACAAATGGCTCCTTTTTAAAAATATATTTGTATGTATTATATCAGAATATTTTGTCTGATGATTCTATAGAGTTAGAAAATATTATACAGTAAATACTTTTACTTGTAAAATAATATTGACAAAGATATAAAAAAAGAATATTATGTAACTGAACATATGAGCAATCGTTCATGTGTTGTTGTGAAATGAATTCTAAAACAGATTATAACCATACAAAAAGATATTAAGAGTAGTCACAGAAACTAATGTATAAAATTTAATTTTTATGCAATCCATTAAAAATCTATAAATTTTATCATTAGAGCTCATTTATATATGAAAATGGGCACAACAAATACACCTACAAAGTGTAAGCTGAAAAAATTATATTTAATTGCTAAACTGTTATTCTAATAAATTTAAAATATTAAAACCAGAAACTTTAATTCTAGCA
>NZ_SLWV01000008.1 GCF_004345705.1 Marinisporobacter balticus | reverse complement strand
TTTGTTTGAATCGGTCATGGTTATTCTCCTTTGTCTTAATAAATTTATTGTACATGACCTTAAAATATCTGTCTAATTAATTGTAACCTATCCAATTACCTTTTATAGAAGTTGAATTTATACACAACAATAAAAAAGTAACACTAAAAAATGTACTTATAGATACTGGATCAGCATCTACTATTATATCATCAGATGTAGCTATTGACTTAGATTTAGGACCTAGTCCAGAGGATGAATTATTTAGAATTCGTGGAGTTGGAGGGTCTGAATACGTATATGAAAAGCATATTGACAAAATTCAATTAGAAACAGTGATTGTATCTAATTTAAAACTTGATGTAGGTGCCATGGATTATGGATTTGATATTGATGCGATACTTGGTATGGATTTTCTTAAGAAAGCCAAAGTAGTTATAGATATAGATAAAATGATGTTGTATTCTAGTTGATTTGAAAAATTGGAAAAAAAATTTATTGATAAAATCTAAGCAGTAAAACTTTCCAAAATGAATAAAGCAACTACAGATATGGAAAAATGATGATATATATTGTTGTTTGTTTTCATAAGTTGTTCTTCCATGGAATTATGCTTTTCCATTTGTTCTTCTGTTGAAACTCTCAAGTAAGCGATAGCTCTTTTTTTAGTTCACGTAAGTGACTTCCTTTATTTTACAGATACTTCTTTTGCCATTTATAGTAACCTTTTCAATAATTAAATTTATAAGCTTCTGAGTATCATTAATGTTTTTCATTTATTTGATTGAGCAGAAGCGTTTCTTTTTCAAGAAGATGATTTATTTTATCTTGGATATAGGTATCATCTACTTTTTCTATAAGCGCTTTGATAAACTGTTTTTCTTCGTTTTTATTCTGCTTTAATTCTGCTTTCTTCTGTGTAATCATATCTATTAAGCTTTCTTTCTTGTTTTCAATATGCGCTTGAATGTAGTCATCAAAGTAATTAGTGCTAATAAAATCTTGAATGATTTTTTCAAGGACAAATTTTTCTAGAATATCTGTATCCCTGCTTGTACAGCCCTTTGTAGGACACATATATCTATAGTTTTTGGTATGGATATTCTCACCGCATATACACACCAATAAATTCTTGAAAATATAAGTATGTCGAAGATAACGTATTTTTTCATAAACAGCATTCCACTTGAGAAAAGCATTACAATATGGATATTAGCTAGAAAGGTTGTAGCTAAAATATCAAGGTAATGATGAATCAATAATATGGTTTTATCAGGAATATCGTTAGTTTTATCAATATGAATCTTAGTTTTATCGGGATAAATAGTAAGTGCTTTAATTTCTAAAGGTTTAAAATTCAGTAATTCTTCTAATGGGATATCAAGTGTTTGAGAAAGACCTATTAATAATTCAAGATTGAATATATCTTTTTTCCATTTTCAATATTACTTATATGTCCAACGGAGACGTTTAGTCGATTGGCTAGATCAGACCCAGTAATACCTTTAGCTTTTCTGTATTTCTTCACTTTCTTTCCAAAACTCTTAAAAAGTTTATTCAAACCGATCCCCCCTCTATTTTGACTATTGGCAAATTATGTTAAAATATACCTATGATATGATTGCCGAAGATATTTTGAGGTATTATCATAGTGAAAATAAATAATAAAGATTAGAGAATAAATAAAATGAGAACTGTGTTAAATCTAATAATTGGACTGCTATTGAGTGGATTTGGAGTGGTACTTTTGACAAGAAAAAAGATTATGATTTGTAGAATTATTGAACAGTCATTTGTTACAATTATTATTTGTTCAAACGTTGTTTCATCAAATGGAAAAGCGGGATTCAGGGAACTACTTTGGAGTATAGGAGTTGCTATAGTTTTTATCGGAATGATCAACTATTCTTCAAAAGGAAAATATTCAATTTACAATATGAATATGAGAGAAGCAACTTTATTGATAGAAGAAACATTAAAAGAGAAAGAAGATAAAAATCTAGCAATTGAGATACATTCAAGTATTATAAATACAGTAGATATTAATTTAAATCAAATAAGAGATAGTGAAATGTATTCAGATATTTACAAAGAAATAAAAGTAAGATTAAAGTTCATAGATGAAAAATTATTTCCTTATGCAGGAATTATTTATATCATATTTGGCAGTCTTTACTTAGGGACCGCTGTGAAATAAAAAAGGTAGTGTTATTATTTTTGAAGGGAAATGATGAAGATGTGGAAAAAAACTTGGGTAAAAGTGATGTTTGTTATATTCATTGTATGGTTGATTATATCTGCTTATTATTATAGGCAGCATTGTATTACCATTAGGAATTATATCATAGATAAACAGATTGAATTGAAGGATGTAAAAGTAGAAATAAAGGAAGTTTCACTCCGAACTTCCAATAGGAAAAGGAATAACAATTATAGAATTCCAAAGAGCTATGAACTAATGTATAAATTTGCTCAAAGATTTGAAGATCCTATGAGAGCATTGAAAATAATGAAACCTTTGTTTCAAATACCTACTTTTTATAGTAAACCCTATGAAGTCAATGATGAATTGCTCACATTAAAATTGAGAGGGAAATTTATATCTGATAAGTTTAAAGGAAAAGATCGAGAACAGCTTATAGAAGATATTAAAGTAGATGTGATTGATGAGTCAGGTGCTGATCATTCAAGTAGTAGTCGATGGCAGTATGAAGAGGGGAATAATATAGTTCCTTTTGAGATAAGTGGGAATTTATTTCCTATAGACAGAATAAATAATGAGCTAACTATTGTAGTAACGGATAAAAAGAATAATATTACCAAGAAATTTAGAATTGAACCCGAGTATGTTACGAGAAATTATAACTTTTTTGATAAGAAAATTAATTTGGATGCACACCCTATGTGTTAGGATAGTTGTCGTAAGTAGTTAAGTTATACTATAATAAAGACAAGAGATTCTAAGGAGATGAAAATAAAATGGCAAAACCAACAAACTACACATGGGAAGAAAGGCAACAAATACTAAAAAGAATGTTAGCACCTGAAAATATAAGTATACAAGAATTAGCAGAAGAAATTGGGGTAACGAAGTCCACTTTATATACATGGAAAAAAAAAATAAACAATAATAATATTGATCATTTATCGAACAATAAAGAATCAAAAAATTGGTCTTCAAAAGATAAGTTTCATATCGTACTGGAAACATATGCTCTAAATGAAGCAGATTTGGCTGTTTATTGTAGACAAAAAGGGTTGTATGTTGAACAAGTGAATGCTTGGCGTGAACAGTGCTTATGGGCAAATAATTCTTCAAATCCTAAAGATATAATGAAATTTCAAACTGAATTAAAAGAAGAGAAGAATCGTTCTAAGCAGCTGGCTAAAGAACTTATCCGTAAAGAAAAAGCATTAGCAGAAGTAGCTGCTCTGTTGGTTCTCAAAAAAAAGGCCCAAGCGATCTGGGGGGACAACGAGGAAGATTGATATACCTTTCAGATCGCCAAATAGCGGTGGAATTAATTGATGAAGCACGAGATGGTGGGGCAAGATTAGAACCTGCATGTAAAATACTTGGACTTACAAGCAGAACTTATCAAAGGTGGAAACAAGATGGCGATATTAAATCAGATGGACGACCGGATTCCATCAGGCCTGAACCTAAAAATAAACTTTCTCAGCAAGAACGCAAAAAGATTTTAGAAACAGTAAATTCTAAAGAATATGCTAGTTTACCACCATCACAAATTGTTCCTAAACTTGCTGATAAAGGGAAATATATCGCTTCTGAATCTACATTTTATAGAGTCCTTAGGCAAAATAAAATGCTTGCACATCGAGGAAAAGCAAAACCTGGTGCTAAAAGAACACGCTCTACGCATATTGCAGTAAAACCTAACGAGATATGGACATGGGATATTACATGGCTTCATCGGAACGTAAAAGGGCTATATTACAAACTTTATATGATTGTGGATATCTTTAGTCGAAAAATAGTTGGTTATGAAGTATGGGAAGAAGAGAATGCTGTTCATTCAGAAACCCTTGTCAGAAAAGCTTTATTGGCTGAAAATATAGCAGGAAGACCTATTGTACTTCATTCCGATAATGGTGGACCTATGAAAGCAGCCACATTTTTAGCAACACTAGAAAGATTAGGTGTGCAAAGTTCCTTTTCAAGACCAAGAGTAAGTAATGATAATCCTTATTCAGAATCTTTATTTAAAACATTAAAATATATCCCTACATATCCTTAAAGTGGGTTTGAATCATTAGAATATGCGAGACAATGGGTAAAAGAGTTCGTCCGTTGGTATAACAATATTCATTATCATAGCGGCATTAATTACATGACACCAAATGATAGACATAATGGTAACGGAAAAACCATTATGGATAAACGAAAAAAAGTCTATGAAAAAGCAAAAGAGCAACATCCTGAGAGATGGGCTAATGATATACGCAATTGGGAGCTTCCAGAAACCGTTGCATTGAACCCAGTTAAAGAAAAAGAACATATAGATGCTAAGATAAGTGGATAGACTAGGTTTGACGAAGTGAACTATTTACATTGAGGGTAAGTATGGTAGCCTGCTTCGGGCGTTGCCTTCTTCAGATGGCTACGCACAGGGCAAGCAACCATACTTACGGAGGCTCAATGTCAATAGCAAACCGGAAGATTCAAATAAGCTTGAAAAATAAATTTTAACAACTTTATGCGACAATTTTCTTGACAAACTCCGCACATGCTGATCAGATTAAGTAAGACTTTTTTGAATAGAATGAATGATTATAATGAAGATCAAGGAACTTTGATAGGAGAATACTGAAATGAGAGAATATTTTTTTATAATAGCTGGATTGATATTGACTGTATTTGGGACAGTTATTTTAGCTAGGAGGAAAATTATAGTTAGTGGAGTCATTGAACAATCATTTGTTATGACTATAATATGTTTTAATTTGATCTTAGGAATTGTTGAAGAGGAAGTTGTGAGATTACTTTGGAGCATAGGAATTGGAGTAAGCGTTGTCATAATGGTTATTTTTTCTATGAAAGGTAAATATTTTATTTAAAATATAAATCAAAAAACAACTATTTTATTATTAAAACAGATATTAATAGAAAAAGAGATAAGCTTTGGAGATAGAAATACATTAATGATTTTGGAAACTCATGAAAATAAAGAAATAGAGTTATATTCAATCTTTTTTAATGTTGCAGGATTAGATTTACATCAAATAAGAGATGTACAAATACATCAAGAATTTTAGATGCATTGAAAACAAGACTAAATGGTACAGAAAGAAAGTTTTTTCCGTGGATAGAAGTGTGTTATGTAGTGACAGGGATTTTTTGCTTGTGGACGGTGATACATTAAAAGAAGAATTCTCAAATATTTTGAAAGAAGTTGATGAATATGTGGAAAGAACTTAGATAAAGAATGACGGTTATACGTTGTAACGTGATAATAGGAAATAGCGAAATGATTGAGGGGGAGGAAGTTATATGAGATTTAGAAAGAAAGATTATATAATTTTTTATATTTTAACTATAATAATATATGGAATGAATTTGATGAATCCTGTTAAAGTGCGAAGTGTTTTTGCAATTGCGATTGTAGCAATTTTTCCCCGCATTATTATGGGGAACAATAACTAATTTTTTTGTTAAGAAGAAATAGTTAAATATGTTTCATTTTTATAGTATGTAGCAATGCAATAAATACCAGCACAATTTTATTCTATAGTGATGGAGTTTATAGTTTGATAATATTGAAAAGTTTTGGAATAGAACTGAAGTTGAAATTAAACGATGATTTTCAAAAAAAATGTGAAAAATGAAAAAATAATAATATTGTAATATGAAAGCAAAGTGTATTACTGGAGGTGCAAAATGAAAATAGATGATTATATAAACAATGAGACAGATAAAAGTAAATTTATAATTATAGCGGTTATTCTATCTTTTGTATGTATCATAATATTGTCAATTATAGGAGCAATACTGAATTTTTTTGGTATGACTCTATTAGGACAATTTCTTTCATCAATTACATTATTAATATTGTTTATATTAGTAGGAAAAATATTTTTCAATATTAACTATAGTGAGTTATTTAAAGAGATTAAACTTAGTAAATATGATTCTATGGATAATTTATTTGTTACAATATTTTTTTCTTCAGTTTCTGGATTTATTGTCGTTTTGATCTATCAAATTGATTTTATGATTAATCCTAATAGAACAAAATTGATTCGTTATCTTATAAAATCTTTGAATTATGATAATTATTCTATGAATAGTATTTTGGATATATTAATGCATATCATTACTTTGGATATATTCATTCATATCATTATAGTTGCTATTGCAGTAGTAGTTGAGGAAATTTTTTTTAGATACAATTTCTATAAAATTTTTGTTGAGAAAAAAAAGGATGTAAAAATTTTTATTATATTATCATCAATCATATTTGGAATTTATCATTGTAGTAGTATATCAAGATTTTTTGCAAGTCTAGTCTTATCTATTTCTATATCAATTATATATGTAATGACAAAAAATATAGTATATGCTTTTGTTTCACATTTTTTATGGGATCTTTTTACTTTCGTATCTCCAGGTTTTATTGGATATTTTAATAATATCAATATGAGTATAGATGTTTTTGTTTGCGGATTTATAGAAATAATAATGATTTGCCTATTAATCTTATTAAGTATTTATTCATACTATAAAAGAGGGTATATTTTATCATTGAAAACTAGAAACAAAATATATAGTATAATAAATGATAGGAATATCTATTGATAAAATTATAGTTTTTTGACAGATTAAGTTGATATATATTATATTTCTCAAACTTCCGCATACATTTACAATGAGGAAGTTTTTTTATGCATATTCTATCTACTTAAAAACAAAAACTAAATGATGCAGGTAGTTATTAGGGGAGGAATAGACAATCCTTTCTTCGGCATATAATGAATTATGCAAGGGGAGGGATGCTGTTGAAAAAGTGGATACTTTGGACAATTCTTACTAGCATGTGTGTAAGTATAGCAGTGCATGCATATAGCTTTGTTGAATATACAGGGAATAGTGGAATCTGTTATAAAAGAAATGAATATGTATGCTGGGAAGAAAGAAAAATAAAAGAAAACCCTAATTATAAAAATCTTACGATTTTTATAGATCTTAATACAAAGACATTAGAGCTTATTCATTTAGATGATAAAGAGATACTAAAAAGATATAATATTGCCAGTGGAAAAGAAGATACGCCATCTCCAATTGGAAGTTGGAAAATTATTGGAAAAGGAAGCTGGGGAGAAGGATTTGGTACACGGTTTATGGCACTAAATGTACCCTGGGGTAAATACGGAATACACGGTACCAATAAACCCAATTCCATCGGATGGGCATCTTCTCATGGGTGTATAAGGATGAAAAATAAAGATATAGAAGAGTTATATAAAATAGTTAAAGTAGGAACTCCTGTAATCATATGGGGAGGGCCTTACGGAGCATTTGGAAATGGATTTCGTGTGATAGAGCCAGGACTTAGGGGATCAGATGTATATGAAGTACAAAGATATATGAAGAAAAAAGGATATTATCCAGGATGGGTAGATGGCATTTACGGAGAGGGAATGAAGATTTATGTATTGAAGTTTAGAAAGGATCACAATTTAAAAAATACGCATAATATAGATCAAGAATTTTATAATGCATTGAGCATTGAATTATTTGAGTAAAAGTTTCTGTTTAAAATAGCAGAAGCTTTTACTATTTTTATACTAAAATGTAAATGAATTGGTATCATTAAAAGGATGTGTAGGAATGTTGTAGAAATAATACATAGTAAAGGAGAAATTCGGATAAAGAAATATCCTTTAGGGGGATGAGGATGAATAAAAAGAGTATAAAATACTTTGCCATCAGTGCACGGGAAAATTTAATAGAAAAAGTAAAAGACAAAGCTTTTGAAATAGGGGAGACAGAAGAAAAAAAGATAGAAGAAGCAAGTTATGTATATTTTTTCATGCTGATTGCTTTAAGGTATATGGAAGTAAATGATTATTTACCAACGGAACTGTGGGTATTTTCGAGTAGAAAGCAACATAAAAAAACTGAATTTATCAAACAAAAGTTATTAAATGCATGGAATATTTTAAGAGAAATGCTTCCGTTTGTTTTTCAAAATATTTCAGAGGATATGCAGGTTTTATTTCCAGACTTATTAGAAGATGATCCTTTGATACTGGATTTATGCAATGCTGAAATAATATCTAATGAGGATTGGAGAGAAGTTGAAATTATTGGGTGGTTTTATCAATATTATATGTCCTATAAACATAAAGAAATAGTGAAACTAAATCGTAGTAGGATTAAGAAAGAAGATATAGGGGCAGCAACCCAAATGTTTACGCCAAAATGGATTGTAAAATATATGGTAGAAAACACATTAGGGAAGTTTTGGGTTGAAAAAACAAAAGATAAACGATTAGAAAAGAAGCTGGAGTTTTACATAGAGAATGAAGAAGGAATAGAAAAATCTAAAAACCGGATAGATCCGAAAAGTATAAAAGTGTTTGACCCTGCTTGTGGAGCAGGGCATATTTTGGTATATGCTTTTGATGTATTTTATGACATTTATAAGCAGGCAGGATATGAAGAGAAAGATATTCCTATATATATTCTTAAATATAATTTATACGGGTTGGATATAGATGAAAAGGCTACAAGTCTAGCCAATTTTGCATTGACTATGAAGGGAAGAGAGAAAGATCATGAATTTTTTCAAAAAATAAGAAAAGAAAAGTTTGATTTTAATATATGTGCTATAGAGGAAAGTAATGGAACCATTAAAGATAAAGAAATGGTATTTTATAAAATAGCGAAACAGGATATGCCTTATGCAAAGAAACAAATTGATCATTTGTTACAAGTTTTTTATGATGCGAAGGAGTATGGATCAATTATAGAAATGGGAGATTTTGATGAGAAATTCTGGGACGAGCGGGTAGAGACTTTAAAAGCTAAGGAGATAAAAACAATTTTAGAGAAGCTTGTAAGAGTAGGAAAGATGATTAAACAAAAATATGAAATTGTGATTGCAAATCCTCCTTATTTATCCAATAAGATGATGAGTTTGAAATTGAAAAAATATGTAGATGAATATTTTGAAGATTATAATGGAGATTTGTTTTCAGTATTTATGAAGAGAAATTTAGACTATACAAAGGAAGATGGCTATGCTGCTTTCATGACGCCTTTTGTTTGGATGTTTATAAAAAGATATGAGAAATTAAGAAAATATATTGTTTCAAACAAAGGAATTGAAAGTCTTGTGCAACTAGAGTATTCAGGATTTCAAGGAGCTACTGTACCTATTTGCACATTTGTTTTAAGGAATAATTCAAAAAAAGATTTAGGAGATTTTATTAAGTTATCAGATTTCAAAGGAGAACAAAATCAGCCAATAAAGGCCCTAGAAGCCATAAAAAATAAAAGAACTACTTATCGGTATAGACGCGCTACGAAGAGTTTTGAAAAAATTCCAGGCATGCCCATTGCGTATTGGGTGAGTGATGAGGTGAAAGCTGGATTCCAGAAGGGATTGCCATTAGAAGCTATTGCAGATGCGCGGGTGGGGCTTCAGACAAGTAATAATAAAAGATTTGTTAGGCTTTGGTATGAGGTGGATAGAAATCACATTGGATTTGGTTTTAAAGACAGAGAAAGTGCTAAAAATAGTGAATATAAATGGTTTCCATATAATAAAGGTGGGCATTTTAGAAAATGGTATGGAAATCATACATATGTTGTAAATTGGAAAAATGATGGAGCTGCAATTCGTACATATAATGGAAAATTGAATGCTTCAAGAAGTTCAAATATAGGTATTGCCAATACAGCTTATTATTTTAAAAAAGGAATTACGTGGTCTTTTGTAAGTTCTGCAAAGTTTGGCGTAAGGATTACAGAAGAAGGATTTTTATTTGATACAGCAGGATCATCTGCGTTTCCAACAGAAGAACAAATTTACTTTTTGATTGCGCTTTTGTGTTCAAAGGTTACTTATGTGTATCTGATGATATTAAACCCCACGCTGAATTTTCAACCAGGGAATATTGCCATGCTCCCAGTACTCTTTCCAGAGGATGAAGCAATAAAGGTAGAAATAGATTATCTGGCAAGAGCATGTATCCATATATCTAAAAATGATTGGGATGCGTATGAGCATTCATGGGATTTTCAGAAGCATCCTTTTCTGATGTATAAAAAAGGAGCATGTACAATTGAAAAAGCCTTTGAGAACTGGCACGTATTTAAGCAAAACCAGTTTGAAAAGTTAAAAGAGCATGAGGAAAAATTAAATAAAATATTTATTGATATGTATCAACTTGAAAAAGATTTGATGCCTAATGTGGATGATGGAGCTGTTACCATTAAAAGAGCAGATAAAGAAAGAGATGTACGGTCATTTATTTCATTTGCTGTGGGATGTATGTTTGGGAGATATTCCTTAGACAAAGAGGGGTTAGACGTAGTTTTGGAAGTAGATAAAGGTGGAATTATGCTCATTAAGGATGATTTTGGGAAGGATATTGTATCAAGGTTTATAGCATTTTTAAAGATTACATTTGGAGAAGATGCATTAAACGAAAATTTATCCTTTATTGCAGATGCACTAGGAAGAAAAAAAGAAAGTTCGATGGCATGTATTCGAGGATATTTCATGTATGATTTTTATAAAGATCATGTAAAAACATATAAAAAACATCCAATCTACTGGCTATTTACATCTGGAAAAAATAAAGCTTTTCAGGCATTGGTGTATGTGCATAGATTTGATAAAGATACGATAAATAATATAAGAAAAAAATATCTGCACAAGATTATAGAAAGAAAAGCTATTGAAAAACGGATTATGGAAAAAAAATTACGTGAAGAAAGAGAATGTAATAAGGAGATTCTGAAAAACATCATTTTTATTAAAAAGCAATTAAGTGAGCTAAAGGAATATGATAAAACTATGAAACAAATAGAAAATATGAAAATAGAGATCGACTTAGATGATGGGGTATCTACAAATTATCAAAAGTTTGATAAAGTACTAGAAAAAATATAAAAAAATTCATCCTACTTTTCTGTCTCTTTACATATAATTTTATGTAGAACTTTTGAGGAGGGAGTAGGGTGGTTTTATTTGTTACGATTAAGAAAAAACAATTGTTGTTTATTATATTAGGGATTGTAATTATTTGTGCTTTATTGATATCATTTTGGTATTATACTCCACTAGTATCTACGGTTTTCGTAGAGGAAAAATTTTCACAAGAAATACAAAAAATCTTTAATGAAAGAAGTGAATCAATTTTAAATAAAGATATGAAATCACTTGGGAATTTGTATGAGCAATCAAAAAAATATGGGATATGGGCATATGAGCATGAATTGAAAAAAATGAAGTATTTGCATAGTTGGTCGGATAAGCAAGGCATAAAATTTACAGATATTGATTCAAAAGCTATGATTAAATGGGTAAAGGATAAAGGAGACCTTATAACAATAAACCTTATGGTCTGTTCAGAATATAAATATCATTACGAAAATAATCCAGAGAAAGTCAATTTCTTTAGAATAGGAACCTATCATTCTTTAGATATTAAGGAAAAAGGTGAGGGATGGGTGATTGTCAGGGAATGGTATACAGATCCATTTGCAGATTCAATGCATATAGATGAGATGAAGTCAGAAGAGATAAAGGAATATGTTTTATCTCAAAGTAGTCGAGATTTTTCAAATATGATCGAAAGAAGAAAAAATGCTTTAGCATATGCAGATGAATATTGTGGTGGGGCAGGAGATAAAAAATATACATATAACAAAAAATATAAAAATTATAATCCACAAGGTGGAGATTGTGCAAATTTTGCTTCTCAAATACTATATGAGGGAGGAAAATTCAGAAAAAACCATTCATGGAATTATGGAAAAGGTGCGACGAAAGCTTGGGTCAATGCCCATGGGTTTAAAGATTATATGGTTTATAGCGGAAGAGCATCGGTTGTTGCACATGGAACCTATGACAAGATATATAAAGCAGCTTATAAGCTTAGTCCAGGTGATTTTGTTGCTTATGAAAAAAAAGGAAAAGTTACGCATATTTCAGTTGTAACAGGAGCAGATTCAAAAGGATATACACTTGTAAATTCTCATAATACAGATAGATATCGGGTACCTTGGGATCTTGGATGGAATGATAAAGGTGTAAAGTTTTGGTTGGTTCATGTACATTTCTAAAAACTATGCCTTCTATGGCATAGTTTTTGTTATTCTCTTATATGCTTCCTAAGACACATAATTTAGAATTCTCCATAACATTACCCCTGCAATATAGAAATTATCAATAGTACAATAATGATATATAATATTTTTCTATATATATAAAAGCTTGTGAGACAATATATTATAATTTAAGATAGAATGGATGCATACGATGAAAAGAAACTGGTTTTTATAAGGGGGAATAGATTTGTTTTCAGTAGGGATTGACGCAGGGTCTGTAGCAACAAAAGGAGTTTTATTTAATGGTAAAGTTGTTGAAACTGTAATTATTCCTACAGGTTGGAGTCCGAAATCTGCATCAGAGGAAGTTTTTAAAACTTTGTTAAAGAATGCGGGTATAGAAAAAGATGCAGTAAAAAAAATCATTGGAACAGGATACGGGCGAATTTCTATGGATTTTGTAGATAAAGTGGTTACAGAAATTACTTGCCATGCAAAAGGAGCCCATTTTCTAAAAAAAGAGACAAGAACGATTCTTGATATAGGGGGCCAGGATAGCAAGGTAATCAGTTTAGACCAAGATGGAAATGTGATAGATTTTTTAATGAATGATAAATGTGCTGCAGGAACAGGTAGATTCCTACAAGTTATGATAAATTTGCTAGGAGAAGAAATAGAAAAGATTGATATTTTAGCAGATGGAGCTGTCCCTGAGTCGATTACGAGCATGTGTACAGTTTTTGCTGAATCTGAAGTGATAAGTCTATTAGCAAATGGTGCGAGTAAAGAGAGTATTGCTGCAGGCATTATACAATCTATTGCCAATCGGGCAGCAGCACTTCTTAGCAAAATAAATGTTTCTGATCAAGTTGCATTCACAGGTGGTGTTGCAAAAAGCAATGTGGTAAAAAAAGCAATAGAACAAAAAATTACAAAGCCTATTTATAGAGCACAGGATTCACAGACTGTTGGAGCTTTAGGGGCTGCGGTAGTAGGGTGGAATATAATCAATAGATAAAAACGAAAGGTCGTATGATTGTACATACTTCCTTTTTTAAATTACGATGGAGAAATGAGTAACTACAGAATAATTATAAACAAGCTTGTTAATACTTATTTTATGATTTAAATAAAATATATGGTATACTACTCATAGAAAAATGAAACTGAGGAGTGTATGGTTTGTATGTTTGATAAAGTACTGCTTTCTGAAAAAGTGGCGAATAATATAAAAAAATTAATTATAGATAATGAACTACAGCCTGGTGATAAGCTATCAAATGAAATCGAATTGTCAAAGATTCTAAATGTAAGCAGGTCTACTATTAGAGAATCTGTTAAAATTTTGGTGTCTATGAATATATTAGAAATACGCAGAGGAAAAGGGACTTTTGTATGTGAAAAACCAGGGATTGCTACAGATCCTCTTGGGGTTACATTTATGAACAAAAAAGATTTGCTATTATATTTGTTTGAAACAAGATTAATCATTGAACCAGAGATCGCTGCATTAGCTGCTAAACGAGCGAAGGAGAAAAATGTGGAAGCTTTAGAAGTGGCATTTATGAAAATGGAAAAAGATATTTTAGAAGGGAAGGACCATACAGAGACAGATATGGATTTTCACAACATCATTGCCAAAAGCAGTCAAAATCCAATTATCAAAAGAATTGTTCCCATTATTAATGATTGTATTAAGGAAGGGTATTTAGAAACAAAAGATATTCCTGAAAGTGGAGAAAAAGTCATTTACTATCATGAAAAGGTACTGGATGCTATTAAAAATAAAGATGAAAAAGCTGCAAAAAAATACATGAAGGAACACATAGAAAATGGAATGGGTCAAATTAGAAAAAAATAAATATGAAGATATAAATGAGAACCCTATCCATGGATACAATAAGAAAATGTGTTCATGGATAGGGTTTTTTATTTACTTAGAAAAGTATAATTTTTTTTAAGAGATTAAGCATCTGGAGTAGGGTGCGAACTGTTTATGATTTTTTGAAAAAAGTTAATGAAATATTAAATAGCCTATTGATTTTTTCTGAAAGGGATATATAATAGAGGTATAAGACATCAGACAACGGATAATAAATAGAGGCAAACTATTTTAGGAGGGAAATCATATGAAAAGAATGGAAATTATTCAGCAAATTGCAGAAAGTGGTGTAGTTGCTGTAATCAGAGCAGAATCCAAAGAACAAGGAATGAAAATGATAGAGGCAGTAAAAAAGGGTGGAATTAAAGCATTAGAAATTACAATGACCGTGCCAGGAGCTGTAGATATTATCAAAGAGCTTTCAGAAATGTATAAAGATGAAGATGTAATTATTGGAGCAGGAACAGTACTTGATCCAGAAACAGCGAGAGCTTGTATTTTAGCAGGTGCAAAATATATTGTAAGTCCAGCTTTAAATCTTGAAACAGTAAAATTATGTAATCGATATAGAATCGCTGTAATGCCTGGAATTATGACCGTTACAGAAGCTTTAACAGCATTTGAAGCAGGCGTCGAAATTGCTAAGGTGTTTCCAGGAAATGCATATGGTCCATCTATTATCAAAGCATTCAAAGGGCCTATTCCACAAGGAAACTTCATGCCAACAGGTGGTGTAAACTTAGCAAATGCAGCAGAGTGGATCAAAGCAGGAGCCGTTGCAATCGGAACAGGTGGAGATTTAACAAGTGGTGCGAAAACAGGAGATTATGCGCTAGTAACAGAAACTGCTAAAAAGTTCGTAGAAGCAGTAAAAAATGCGAGAGCTTAAGGAGGAATAGAAATGGCTAAAAAAGTTGTTACAATGGGAGAAATTATGTTAAGATTATCTACTCCAGGATACCAAAGATTTACACAAGCAGAATCTTTTGATGTCGTGTATGGTGGAGGAGAAGCGAATGTAGCTGTATCACTTGCAAACTACGGATTTGATGCACATTTTGTATCAAAGCTTCCAGAAAATCCAATTGGGCAAAGTGCAATTAATCATTTAAGAAGATTTGGTGTAAACACTGATTATATAGCAAAAGGTGGAGAACGTGTAGGGATTTACTACTTAGAGACAGGTGCATCTATGAGACCTTCAAAGGTTGTATATGATCGCGCAAATTCATCTATTGCAGAAGCTTCATCGAAAGATTTTGATTTTGATGCAATTTTTAAAGATGCAGCGTGGTTCCATTTCTCAGGGATTACGCCAGCGCTTAGTGAAACAGCTGCTGTTCTTACAGAAGAGGCGTTAAAAGCTGCAAAAAGAAACAATGTTACTGTAAGTGTTGATTTAAACTATAGAAAAAAATTATGGACACCAGAAAGAGCAAAAGAAGTAATGAGTAATCTAATGCAGTATGTTGATGTATGCATTGGAAATGAAGAAGATGCAGAAAAAGTATTAGGATTCAAACCAGGCGAAACAGACGTAACAAAAGGTGAATTACAGCTTGAAGGATACAAAGATATATTCAAGCAAATGAAAGAACAATTTGGATTTAAGTATGTAGTAACAACATTAAGAGAAAGTTATTCAGCATCTGATAATGGATGGTCAGCACTCATCTATAATGGAGAAGAGTTCTATCATTCTAAAAAATATGATGTGAGGATCGTTGACAGAGTGGGTGGCGGAGATTCATTTGCAGGAGGATTAATCTATGGATTACTTGCAAAGGATGACTTCAAACAAGCACTTGAGTTTGCAGTAGGGGCTTCAGCACTTAAGCATACAATTAATGGCGACTTTAACCTTGTAACGGTTGACGAAGTAGAAACATTGATTCAAGGAGATGCATCAGGAAGAGTACAAAGATAATACTTTTTAATATTTGTTCCCCATAAATTAATATAGATTAAAAAACAGCATTTGCTATATATAGCAGATGCTGTTTTTTAATCTATATTCATTATTGACGAAATATGTAAGTTCATGTATACTAATATTGAACTGATATATCAGTGCGATATGTTTTTAATATCAAAGGAAAATGTTTTCACTTTTGTACTCGTATTGCAGTTTTTTTATGTGCAGTGGCACAAAAAATACATATTAAGGGAGGAACAAGAACGTGAAAAAGAAGAGTATTATTTTAATGGTGGCTTTATTGGTATTATCTTTATTGACTGCATGTGGAGCTCCAGCTAAAGATGCATCAGAAACAGCGCAAAAGACTGAAGAGACTAAACCTGTTGTAATTCAAATAGGGTATGGAAATAATCCTGGTGAGCCAATTGACCTTGCCGCAAATGAGTGGAAGAAGCTTGTTGAAGAAAAGAGCAATGGAACGATGAAGATCGAGTTATTTCCATCAGCTCAACTTGGATCTAAAAATGATTTGATCGATCAAATGCTAGCAGGAGATTCAGTAATAACACTTGCTGATGGTGCTTTTTATGCAGATCGCGGTGTGAAAGATTTTGGAATTGTATTCGGACCTTATCTATTTGATAGTTGGGAAGAATGTTGGAAACTTACTGAGAGTGATTGGTATAAGGATCAAAGTGCCAAACTTGAAGAAAAAGGTTTAAAATTATTAGCTTCCAATTGGATGTATGGAGATCGTCATACACTTACAACAAAGCCTGTAAAATCCGTAGCGGACCTTAAGGGAATGAAGATCCGTGTTCCAGATAATACCATACAAATCAAAGGTTTTGAGGCTTTAGGTGCAACACCTACGCCTATGGCATTTGGAGAAGTTTATACAGCATTACAACAAGGTACAATAGATGGATTAGAAAATCCATTAACAGTTCTTTATAATGGAAAATTCCATGAAGTTGCGAAGTATCTAATATTAGATGCACACGTTAAAAACTTTACTACTTGGATTGCTGGTGCAGATTTCTTCAATACACTTACGCCAGAACAACAAGAAATTTTAATGGAAACAGGTAGAGAAGCGGGTATATATAACAATGAAATTCAAGAAAAATTGAATACGGAAGCACTAGAAAGTTTAAAAGCTGAAGGTGTTGAAGTGATTGATATTAATAAAGAAGAATTTAAAGAAGCTGCAATGAAGTTCTATTCTCTTCCAGAGATTACATCAGAATGGTCAGAAGGACTATATGATACTGTTAAAAAGGCTATGAAGTAAAGGATACATTTAGTACCCGGAGGCAATCATTGCCTCCGGATATTATGATTGAAAGGAGGAAATGCATGAAAACAAATCATAAAGGTTTTAATTATTTATTAAATATAGATATGCTTATTGCAAGCATTTCTTTAATAATACTGGTATTGATAACATTCTTTGGTGTCATCATGCGTTATTTCTTTAATGACCCTTTTGTTTGGTTACAAGAAGTTCAGCTTTGGTGTTTTACATGGGTTGTATTTTTTGGAGGAGGCGCAGCTTTTCGTAGTGGGAGTCATGTAGCCATTGATGTTTTAGTAGATCGTATGCCCCCTACTGCAAGAAAAATTGTAGAGATATTTGGATATCTGGTATCTATGTTTGTATTAGCCTATTTATTGGTGCATGGAACAAATCTTGTAAAACAATTATTTCATACGGGAAGAAATACAAATATATTACATACACCTTATCCTATCATATATGGGGCATTTCCAACAGGTTGCGTACTAATGATGATCAATTATAGTATGATTATGGCAAAATCATTATCAAATAAGTATGTGAATACAAGAGGTGGTGAATAAAAATGGAGATGAATGTTGTTGGTATAGCAGCTGTTGTTATGTTGGTATTTTTGTTTTTAAAAGTCCCTGTTTTTACTTCTGTTCTTTCGGGTTCAGTTGTATATTTTGCGCTTTCGCCAAATATACCTACACAAATTATTGCACAGCGTGTGATTGCTGGTATTGAGAGTATACCGCTTCTTGCAGTTCCATTCTTTATTTGTGCTGGTGTATATATGAATTATTCTGGTGTAACAAAGCGTGTTATGAACTTTGCTGAAGCACTTACAGGCCATATGTCAGGAGGGCTTGCACAGGTAAATGTATTGTTATCTACTTTAATGGGAGGTTTATCAGGATCTAATCTCGCAGATGCAGCAATGCAGGCAAAAATGTTAGTTCCTGAAATGGAGAAGAAAGGGTTCACAAAAGAATTTTCTTCAGTAGTTACGGCTTCTTCTGCAATGATTACACCTTTAATTCCACCAGGAATTGCAATGATTATTTATGGATCTATAGCAAATGTTTCCATTGGTAAATTGTTTATAGCGGGTATTGGACCGGGGATATTACTATGTGGATCTATGATGCTACTAGTATCTATTATTTCTAAAAAACGTGGATATAAACCGGTAAGAGAAAAGTTTATAGCGCCAAAAGAATTTATGGTTGCATTAAAAAATGCAGCATTGCCACTTTGTTTACCAGTCATTATTATTGGCGGGATTCGTCTTGGTATATTTACACCAACTGAAGCGGGTGCTGTTGCGATCATATATTCACTAATGCTTGGGATTGTTTACCGTGAGATGACATTTAAAGACGCAGTAAGTGGGATAAAAGAAACGATCAATAGTACAGCATCTATTATGTTGATTGTGGGTGCAGCATCTGCATTTGCATGGATTTTAACAAAAGAACGTATTCCACAGCAAATAACGGAGTTAATTATAGAAATGATTTCTAATAAGTATATATTTCTTATGGTCGTTAATATATTTTTGATTTTTGTAGGCATGTTTATTGAAGGAAATGCATCGATGATTGTATTGGTACCTTTATTAGCACCCGTAGCGAAAGCATATGGGATCGATGAAATTCAATTTGCAATGATCTTTATATTTAATAGTGCTATTGGTTGTATCACCCCACCAATGGGGACACTCATGTTTGTAACATGTGGGATAACAAAGTGTAAAATTAATAATTTTATTAAAGAAGCGGTGCCATTTTATATCCTTCTTTTTATATGTCTGATGTTATTAACATTTGTTCCAGTGTTCTCAACAGGTATTGTTGATCTATTATACTAAATAAAATAGAGTAATATTTGTTATTATGACTTAAAAATTCATCCATCAATATTTAAAAGTATCAAAGAATGAGTATAAAATTAGTATAGATAGAAGGATCTTACAAAAAGACATACAGGATGTTATGAAATATAGTAAAATAATGATAAGTAAAGAGTCTCATACTAGGAAACAGAAAGAATAGGATAAGGATGCATAGATTATAAACTAAACTTTTAAGCATTAGATGGAGGAATTGAAAAGTGAATAGGATAAAAATTGATGAATTACCACTGAAAGAGAAAGCATATCGGTTGATTAAAGATAAATTAATTAAATGTGAGTTGATGCCGGGGATGGATATATCCGAAGAACAACTTTCAAAAGAAATTGGAAGCAGTAGGACGCCTGTTAGAGAAGCATTGCTAAGACTAGAACAAGAAAAACTTGTAAATATTTATCCTAGAAAAGGAATTATTGTATCTTATATAACGATTAAAGATATTTACGAAGTTTTTCAAATTCGAGAAATGATTGAAATACAATCTGCTAAAATTGTTTGTAAATCTATTGCTAGGGAAAAACTGATGGAATTTCAAGCTAGGTTTGACAAATTAGGAATAGAAGGAAATCTCATCAGTGAGAAAGAATTTTATGATTTAGATATTGAGTTTCATAAATATATTGTAGATAGTACAAATAATAATCGCTTAATTGAATTTATGAATAAAATTTATGATCAGGATTATAGAATTCGTGTAATGACTACGAGATCAGATGAACAGGAAAGAAAGAGAAATAGACCAGAACATCTAGGCATTATTAATGCTTTATTAGAAAAAAATGAAGATACACTAGAAAAAAAAATTCGAAAACATATAGAAAATGCACGGAGTGCTGCATTGAAAATTGTTTATTAAGCATATGTGCTTAATTGGAAGGGAAGGAATGATATTTATGGAACAAATGCGTGTTGTACATATAGAAGAAGCAGGGAAAATAGAAGTGATAGAGAAGCCGATCCCAAAGCCTAAAAAAGGTGAAGCTTTAATTAAAATAAAATATTGTGGGATTTGTGGATCAGACGTTGCAACATATACAGGAAATCAACCTTTTGCAAGTTATCCAAGAATTCCAGGTCATGAATTTTCAGCAGAAATTATAAAAATCGAGAAAAATGATTTAGGATTTAAAGAAGGGATGATTGTAACAGCAAATCCATATTTTAATTGTGGGAAGTGCTATTCTTGCAAAAGAGGAAAAGTGAATTGTTGTGAAAGCAATGAAACGATGGGTGTTCAAAGAGATGGTTCTTTTGCTGAATATATTACTATGCCGATTGAGAGACTTCGAGATGGAAAAGGATTATCAGCAAAGACATTAGCATTGATTGAACCTTTTTCTATAAGCTATCATGCAGTAAATAGAGGCGATGTTCAAAAGGGAGACAATGTACTTGTTATTGGATCAGGGGCTATTGGTATGTTTGCTATGATTGCTGCAAAATTAAGAGGTGCAAATGTATATATTTCAGATGTTTTTGATGGAAGACTTGAAAAAGCGAAAAAATTAGGCGCAAATGGCGTGATTAATGCAAATAAAGAAAACTTAGAAGAACGGGTAAAAGAAATTACAAACGGCAATGGTATGGATGTATGCATTGAAGCAGTTGGACGTCCAGAAACCTTCTTAAGTTGCATAGAGAATGCTGCTTTTGGTGCAAAAATCATTTTAATTGGAAACGGTAAAATGGAGACAACTTTTAATCATTCTATCTTGCTTAAAAAAGAGTTAGATGTTTATGGATCAAGAAATAGTTTAAATGACTTTAGACCACTGATTGATTTAGTAGCAGAAGGAAAAGTAGAGATTGACCCAATGATTACAGATGAATTTGAATTAGATAAAGTGACAGATGCATTTGAAACATTAATTCATAATGACGGGTCAAAATTAAAAGTCGTTGTAAAATTTGACTAAGGGTAGGGGGCGAGGAAATGAGATTAGGAAGAGAAATACATAAAAAGGAAAAACATGCAGAAAGAATTTTGCAATTCGGAGAAGGAAATTTTTTAAGAGCATTTGTGGATGGAATGATCGATAAGATGAATAAAGAAGCAGACTTTAACAGCAGTGTAGTTGTGATACAACCATTAAAGGAAGGTCTTGTGGATAAATTAAATGAACAAGATGGATTATATACACTTTATTTAAATGGCATTAAGGATGGAGAAGTGGTTAGTGAACATACGGTAATTGAAGCGATTAGCCGTGCTATTAATCCGTATGATGCATATGAAGGGTACTTAGAAGTAGCCAAAAATCCAGAACTAAGATTTATTATATCAAATACGACAGAAGCAGGTATTGCATTTGATGAAAAAGATAGATTAGAAGATCGTCCACAAAATAGCTATCCAGGAAAATTAACAGCGCTTTTATACGAAAGATATAAAGCTTTTGATGGAGATAAAAACAAAGGACTTATTTTGATTCCTTGTGAATTGATTGAAAAAAATGGAGAAAAACTAAAAGAAATTATTCTTAAATACGCAAAACTTTGGAATTTAGAAGAAGGATTTATAAAATGGATGCATGAAGCAAACACTTTTTACAATAGCTTGGTAGATAGAATTGTCCCAGGATATCCAAGAGATAAAATGGAGAAAATTACAAAGGAACTAGGTTATGAGGATCAATTGGTGGTAGAAGGAGAACAGTTTCATCTATGGGTGATTGAAGGTCCTCAGTGGATTAAAGAAGAACTACCAGCAGAGAAGTGTGGACTCAATGTGATCTTTACAGATGATTTAACCCCTTATAGAACAAGAAAGGTAAGAATATTAAATGGTGCACATACAAGCATGGTACCTGTATCTTTGCTATATGGAATAAAAACAGTAAGAGAAACAGTGGAAGACCAAGTAATGGGACGTTTTGTAAAAGAAGCAATTTATGATGAAATTGTACCAACCCTTGATCTACCAAAGGAAGAATTAGATTATTTTGCAAATGCTGTATTGGATCGTTTCAAGAATCCATTTATCAAGCATTTCTTAATGAGTATTTCGCTCAATTCTAATTCTAAATATGAAACAAGAGTGCTTCCTTCTGTCCTTGAGTATAAAAAACGTACAGGTGAATTGCCAAACAAATTAGTGTTTTCGTTAGCATCAATGATGTACTTATTTAAAGGAGAAATCAATGGAGAAGTAGTAGCATTAAAAGATAGCCCAGAGATCCTAGATATGTATGAAAAGCTTTGGGGTGCATATGATGTTACAGAAGAAGGATTAAGAAACATTGTAACCACTGTACTTGCGCAAGAAAAAATTTGGAAGATAGATTTAAATAAAGTAGAGGGACTTACAGATAAAGTTACTTATTATTTATCACAAATAGAGAAAAATGGAGTACGAAAAGCCCTAAATGAGGTGATGTAATGAAGCCATATATCCAAATCAATGGAAAAGACAATGTGGTAGTTGCACTTAAGGATTTAGAAAAAAATACTGTCTTGACAGTAGAAAATGAAGAAATCCAGTTAAAACAAGCTGTTAAAAGAGGCCATAAGATTGCTTTAGTAGATATCAAAAAAGAGGATGATGTTATAAAGTATGGCTATGCTATTGGCTATGCTATAAAAGAGATTGGAGTAGGTGAGTGGGTGCATACCCATAATACAAAAACCAATTTAGATGGCGTTTTAGACTATACTTTTAATCAAAATATAGCATCATTAAATACAGAAAATAAAAATCTTGCTTTTAAAGGATACAAAAGAGAAGATAAAAAAGTAGGCATAAGAAATGAATTGTGGATTGTACCTACAGTAGGTTGCGTCAATGGCATTGGTGAATTAATCATTAAAAAATTCAGAGAAGAAGTGAATACAGAAAAAATTGATGGGGTAGAAGTATTTAAGCATAATTATGGATGCTCTCAGCTTGGAGAGGACCATAAAAATACAAGAACGATCTTAGGAAATATGGTAAAGCATCCAAATGCAGGCGGTGTTTTGGTATTAGGACTTGGCTGTGAAAACAATTATATGGAAGCCTTTAAAGAAAGCTTAGGAGAATATAATAAAAATAGAGTAAGATTCTTAGTGGCACAAGAAGTAGATAATGAAATTGAAGAAGGTGTAAAGCTTTTAAAAGAATTGTATGAAAATATGATGAAAGACAAAAGAGAAGAACTTCCTTTATCAGAACTAAACATTGGACTAAAATGTGGAGGATCTGATGGACTCTCAGGGATTACAGCAAACCCATTACTTGGTGCATTTTCAGATTTTTTAATTGCACAAGGAGGAAGCACAATTCTTACGGAGGTTCCAGAGATGTTTGGTGCAGAAACGATTTTGATGAATCGATGTATCAATGAAGAGGTGTTTGACAAGACGGTACATTTAATTAATGATTTTAAAGAATATTTTATATCACATAATCAAGTTGTATACGAAAATCCATCACCAGGGAATAAAGCTGGAGGAATCACAACTCTTGAAGATAAATCATTAGGATGTACACAAAAAGGGGGAGATGCCCCTGTTATGGATGTACTAAGATATGGGAAAATATTAAAAACAAAAGGGTTAAACTTACTGAGTGCTCCTGGAAATGACTTAGTTGCTGCAACAGCTCTAGCAGCATCAGGATGCCATATGGTGCTTTTCACAACAGGTAGAGGAACACCTTTTGGAAGCTTTGTGCCCACTATGAAAATTGCTACAAATTCACAACTATATAAACAAAAGACACATTGGATTGACTACAATGCAGGGGTTTTAGTAGAAGACAAAGGAATGGACGAGGTTTTAGAAGATTTTATTGATTATATAATAGAAGTGGCTAGTGGTACATTTGTAAATAATGAAAAAAATGATTTTAGAGAAATGGCTATTTTTAAAACAGGCGTTACAGTGTAAGTACATTTGGTCAAGGACAAAAAATCGTTAAGGTTAAAAAAACCTTAACGATTTTTTAGTATAGGACTAAACTTTTGAATCAGTTTCTTTTCTAAATTTAGTGGGTGTGACGTTGTATGCTTTCTTGAAAAGATCATAGAAATGATTCGAATTTCCAAAAGTACATCGAGTGTTTTTTACTAATTATATATTGATTTTTTCGAAAATTGGTATATAATTTAAATATAATGACAGACATCAGACAACTACAACTACAACTAAAATATTGAAAAATAATTATATACAAAATAACTAGGAATAAATATATCTGGAAGGAGCGGGAATATGGAGGTTATAACCTTTGGAGAAACGATGGTACTTTTTAATCCGGATTCTACTGGGCCATTAAGATATGTGCATAGTTTTAGCAAATCTATAGGAGGAGCAGAATCTAATGTGGCTATAGCCCTTTCACGATTAGGACATGAAGCAGGATGGTTCTCGCGACTTGGCAATGATGAATTTGGTAGATATATTAAATCAGTTATAAGAGGCGAAGGGGTAGATATTTCACGGGTAGTTGAAGATCGTGAGAAAAGTACAGGACTTCTTTTTAAAGAAAGATTTGCCCATGTTGATCCAAATATTTATTATTATCGAAAAAATTCTGCTACAAGTAATTTAAGTGTAGAAGATTTAGATTATGAATATATCAAAAAAGCAAAAATACTCCATATTACAGGAATCACTTTAGCACTATCAAAAAGTGCGAGAGAAACAGTATATAAAGCAATAGAGGTTGCCAAAGAGGGGAATGTACTTATTTCTTTTGATCCGAATATAAGACTGAAATTATGGCGTATTGAAGAGGCGCGCCAAGTACTTTTAGATGTAGCAAAAAAGGTAGATATTATATTTCCTGGAATTTCTGAAGGTGAGCTGTTATTAGGTATCGATGATCCTAACGAGATTGCAAAAAAATTCCTTGAGATGGGTTGCAAAATAGTAGCTGTGAAGTTAGGAAAAGAAGGATGTTATGTTGCAAGTAATAACGAAGAACAATTCGTAAAAGGATATGTTGTTGAAAAATTTGAAGATACAGTTGGAGCAGGAGATGGATATGCAGCAGGGTTTTTATCTGGGGTGTTGAAAAAATCAAGTTTGAAAGAATGTGCCCAGTTGGCAAATGGCGTAGGGGCTATGGCAACTTTAGTAAGAGGGGATATGGAAGGATTTCCAACAATTTCACAAGTGATGCAGTTTATGGGCAAAGAAAAACATATTGATCGATAGGAGGAATTAACTATGTTAACAATGGAACATATAGGAATTTGTGCAAAAGATACAATGCGTTTAAAAGATTGGTATGTGAAAGTATTTGATTTTAAAATTGTTTATGACAATAAAAAAGAAAAACCAACCTATTTTCTTTTGATGGAAGATGAAAACATGATAGAAATCTATCCAATGGAGCATGCTGTTGCGCCAAAAGATACAAAAAAATATCAAGGAATTCGCCATATAGCCTTTGGAACAGATCAAATAGAAAAAGAATATGAAAATCTTCTAAAGAATGATGTGGAAATCATTGAAGAATTGACTACAAGCTCAAAAGGCATTAAAACAGCATGGTTTAAAGATTTAGAAGGGAATATCATGCATTTTATCCAAAGACCAGAGCCTTTGTATTAGTATAATGATGACATGGCAAAAACATAATTTGCGAATATAAAATATAGTGTTTTAATACAAAACATCCAATCATAAAAATGATTGGATGTTTTGTATTAATGAACTTCTTGAAGTTCACTCACGAGTACATTTTTTTCACCAGACATAGCTCTTACATAAGCTGTATTGGTACTTGGATCTAATTTTTCAATCCAAATAGACTCCCCGTTGTGAAATACGGTAATGCTTTTAGTGGATTGAAATATTTCTTGTGCTCTTTGAATGTTCATAGTGTATCTCTCCTTTGTATTTTGAGTTTATAAATTTAATGTTATTATCTGAAGTTGATGATACGAATTTCATTAAAAAGATTTTTATGTTTTTAGTTTTTCAATAGCCAAAGGCTTATATACATAAATAGAAAAAGATTTTTGAGCAGCTACGATAGGAGCGTGTGAATTTTTTATAATCAATGTGGTATAATATGTGATAGTTAAAAGGAAAGGGAGAAATGAAATGATCCGTATAAATGAAGTGAAATTATCACTAGATGAAAATCAAAACATTTTGAAAGAAAAAATAGGAAAGAAGTTAAAGGTAAAGCCAGAAGAAATTATTGACTATAAAATCTTTAGAGAATCCATAGATGCTAGAAAAAATAATATCTCTTTCGTATATACAATTGATGTGATGCTTAAAAATGAAGCGCATGTTTTAAAGAAAAACAAAGAAGTAAAAAAGAGTCCAAGGCTAACGTATGAGGATGTAGAGGCAGGAGACGAAAGACTTATACATAGGCCGATAATAGTGGGTATGGGCCCTGCTGGCATGTTTGCAGGATTAATCCTTTCTCAAAGGGGATACAATCCTATATTATTAGAACGAGGACAAGATGTAGATACGAGAAGCAAAGATATAGACCATTTTTGGAAAATGGGCAAACTCAATCCAGCGTCTAATGTACAGTTTGGGGAAGGGGGAGCGGGGACTTTTTCTGATGGAAAATTAACCACAAGAATCAAAGATATAAGATGTAGAAAAGTATTAGAGGAGTTTATAAATGCGGGTGCACCAAAAGAAATATCCTACGTGCAAAAGCCTCATATTGGTACGGATATTTTAAAGAATGTTGTGAAAAATATGCGAAAAACCATAGAGGATTTAGGCGGAGAAGTTCGATTTGGAAATAAAGTAACAGACTTCTTTATAGAAAATGGGGCAATTAAAGGACTAGAGATTAATGGAAATGATAAAATAGATGCACAAGAAGTAATATTAGCTATAGGCCATAGTGCAAGAGATACTTATGAAAACTTACATGAAAGAGGAGTGAAAATTAGACAGAAGCCTTTTTCTATTGGTGTAAGAATTGAACATCCACAACATGTAATTGATCATGCGCAATATAAGGAATTTGCAACACATCAACGATTAGGTGCTGCTGATTATCGACTGACTTATCAGACGGTAAAGGGAAGAGCTGTTTATACATTTTGTATGTGTCCAGGAGGAAGTGTTGTTGCAGCAGCTTCAGAGGAAAAAAGGCTTGTAACAAATGGTATGAGTGAATATAGGCGGGATCAAGAAAATGCCAATAGTGCCTTGCTTGTGCAAGTAAATACAGATGATTTTGGAAGTGATCATCCATTAGCAGGGGTAGCATTTCAACGAAAATGGGAGCAGGAAGCTTATCTTTTGGGAGGTAGTAATTTTTGTGCGCCAGTACAATTGGTGGGTGATTTTTTAAGAGGCGAAGCATCATGCGAGATAGGAGCAGTAAAACCTTCGTATTTACCAAATGTGAAGCTAGCAAATTTAGAGAAATGCCTTCCGGGTTTTGTGATAGAATCAATGAAAGAAGCTATTGTTGAAATGGATAAAAAATTAAAGGGATTTGCAATGAACGATGCAGTGATGACAGGGGTGGAAACAAGAAGCTCTGCGCCAATTCGGATTGAAAGAGATGTGGATACCTTAGAAAGTTTAAACGTAGAAGGACTGTATCCTATCGGAGAAGGTGGCGGATATGCAGGAGGAATTGTTTCTGCTTCGGTAGATGGCATAAAAGTAGCTGAAATGATTATAAAAAAATATAGGTCTTTAGAGAAATAACCAGCATATTGCTGGTTATTTTTATAGAAAAATTGTAAAATGAGCACCTATTTTCTTTAAGATGCTATTCTATAGAATACAGCGTTTCTTCTTTAGATAGATAAAATATTGCATTTTACACGTATGGTACAGACTTAAGAATAAATTCAAATATTTTGAAATTTTAGAAGAACTATGCACGAAAATGATAAAGGCAACATACTATATAATGAAATCGTAAAAGTCAGTGTACTAGCCTTTTTAAGGGAGGGAATTCAATGGAAGATAACAAAAGGGAGGAACTGAATTTGCAAAAGGCAGATGCAGAAGTGTTAGATCTAAAAGTGTTGGAAGAAATAAAGGATAAAAATATAGAAAAACCGAATACTACTTTAGCAAATATGATTACGAGCCTGTTTAGTAATGATAAGATTCTTCCGATTCTATTATTTACTTTATTAGCAAAAGAAGAAAAAAAAGAAGTCAAATCTTATTTGGGAGATCAATTAAAAGGAGTACTTGGAAAAGCTGAAAATATGCTAGATATTATGTATGCATTAGATGGATATGCAAAAAATAGATCTGTATCTGCCAATACTTATAATGAAACAGAGCATCAAGAAGCAAAGAGCGTAATTGAAGTATTAGAAGTGATAAGACCACATGTACATGGGAAGGGAGGGAAAAAAATAGATCAAGCACTTATGGTAAATGATAGAATACATCGGTTAAAGGAAAATGCTAAGAATAAGAAAAATATTATAAATGAGTTTGAAAATCTTACAGATATATTAGAAATACTAGAATTTAATGAAGGATATGAAATAAGAGAAGTGTTGAATAAGGCAAAGGATATTATTGAAATTATGAAACGATAGAAGTTTCTGCAATACGCAGAAACTTTTATTTTTTTAAAAATTAATTTTTAGAGGAATACTATAAATGTAAAGTTATTTGTTTTGTACTTTATAAAGTTTGCATGAATAGATCGAGTATTTGATTTTAGATTTTCGTTTTTCATTTGAAACTTTCGGTATGTGATGATATGTATAAAAAAATTTATTCTGAATGGGTATTGACACAGATAGAAAAATATACTAAAATGATATTAAAGATACACCCCTATAGGGAGGGGGATATACAAAGAGGAGGTTAGGATATGTATATGCATATTTCTGAAAAAGCACAAGAAAATATAAAAAAGCAATTAGAAGATAAAAATAGAAAAAATACATTTTTAAGGATTTTTGTCAAAGGTATTGGATGAGGTGGTCCAACATTTGGAATAACCCTGGAAGGGTCAAAGGATGATGAAAAGGATTATTATGAAGAAGTAAACGGATTAAAAATAATCGTAGAAAAAGATTTGCTAAATCAATTTAAAGATTTTACGGTGGATTACTCAGCTGGATGGCTTCATAAAGGATTTACAATTATAGCGGGAAGAGGAGGTTCCTCTTGTTCTTAAAGGAGTGAGAAAATGGCTACAAAAAAATCGCATCAATCATGGTCATGGATTTTAATGGTTTTATTTATTACATTGTCCATTGTTGATATACGTTTTGGATTGTTAGGATTTGTCTGTATCGGTGCACCTATTTATCATGCGCTAAGAGGTGATGGGAAGATTCATTGTTCAAAATATTGTCCGAGAGGATCTATACTGGCTAAATTTCTTCAAAATATAAGCTTTGAAAATAATTTGCCTAAATCATTTAGAGGGAAAAGAGCAAAAAATACATTATTAACAGTAATGATGGTGATGTTTAGCATATCTTTATACCATGCTTTTCATCAACCAGATATTATAAAAGCTGTAGCCTTTGGTGTTTTTAGATTAATGATGGTATCATTAGTACTAGGTGTGATGATGGGGGTTATATTTAAACCAAGAAGTTGGTGTCAAGTTTGCCCGATGGGTCATGCGACAGGGTTAATCAAAGAAAGTAAAGATAAAAAAATAAAGAGTACAACGAAAGAATTGAAATAAATAATTTAAATTTATGAATAAATCCACATGATAGTGGGTATAGAATAATAGTAAGTATAAAATTAAGGGAGGAATTTCACATGAGTAAAAATGTAGTAGTATATTCAAGTGATACATGTGTATACTGTAAAGATGCAAAGGACTATCTTCATTCAATAGGTGTTGCATATACAGAAAAAAATGTTTCTACAGATATGGTTGCTAGAAAAGAATTGATGAAAAAAGGATTTATGGGTGTACCTGTTATTGAAATAGAAGGAGAAACCATCCAAGGGTTTGACAAAGAAAGATTAGATGATTTATTGAAATAATGTAGATATAAAGACCGTGTTATGATGAAAATCGTAGCACGGTCTTTTGAATTATAAGAAATTATAATGAATGGGTTTAAAATTTATCCAAATTGTAAAGAATGTTATAGGAGACAAAAGATAGAGAGGAAAGGTCTATATGAAAATAGGTATCCCTAGAGGATTGTTGTATTACTATTACTACCCTTTGTGGAGGAAGTTCTTTGAAACTTTAGGTGCACAAGTGTTAATATCTAAAAAAACAAATAAAAAAATTGTAGATAATGGTGTAAAAAATACAGTAGATGATGCGTGTCTACCTATAAAGGTATATATTGGACATGTGATGGATTTGAAGAATCAGGTTGATTTGATCTTTGTACCTAAAATGATGAGTATTCATAAAGATGAATATATTTGTCCTAAATTTTGTGGTTTACCAGAAATGGTAAGGAGTGGTATAAAGGATTTACCTCAAATGATTGATACCACAATAGATTTTCATAAGTCAAAGAAGAAATTATCGAAAACTGTATATGAAATGGGTAATTATATTACAAAGGATCGAAAAAAAATTGACTTTGCTTTTGAAAAAGCTTTAAAGGAACATGAAAGCTATAAAGTGCAAATAAAAAATGGGATGTTGCCTATTGATTTAGAGGATCATAAAATTTTTAAAAATATCAATCTTCATAGACGAAAGGTTAAGATCCTTTTATTAGGGCATCCTTATAATATTTATGATGCTTATCTTAGTATGAATATCATTGAAAAATTAAGAGAGCATAATATGGATGTGATTACCCAAGATAGTTTTGATACGAAAGTAATGAATGAAAAGGCAGCGATCATGGATAAAAAGATATTTTGGAGTTTTGGAAGAAAGGTAATAGGTGCTGCTTTTTACGCGATGGAGCAAAAAGATATTCAAGGGATTATTTATCTATCAAGCTTTGGCTGTGGGATAGATTCTGTGATTGCAGATATTATTGAACGTAGAACGAGAAGAAATTCAGATAAACCATTTATTCTACTTACTATAGATGAGCATACAGGAGAAGCGGGAATTAATACAAGGATCGAAGCCTTTGTAGATATGATTAAATGGAGGGGAAAAAATGAAAATAACTTTTCCACATATGGGAAAAACCTATCTACCCGTTAAAGCCATGTTTGATGATTTGGGGGTTGAATTTGTAGTACCTCCTAAAAACAGCAAAAAAACTTTAGAAATCGGCACAAAATATTCACCAGAATTAATTTGTTTACCTATGAAAATAAATCTAGGAAATTATATAGAAAGTATTGAAAAAGGTGCAGATACGATTATTGTAACAGGAAGCTGTGGTCCTTGTAGATATGGTTACTTTGTAGAAGTGGAAAAAGAGATATTAAAGGACTTAGGATATGATGCAGAATTTGTCGTATTAGAAGCACCTAATGGGAATAAAAAGGAATTTTTCAATCGTGTAAGCAAGGTTGCAAATACAAAAAATATGATGAAGATCGCAAATGCTTTAAAAAATGGCATCAAAGTACTAAGAAAATTAGATCGTGTTGAAGAAAGTATATTGAAACTTCGCCCTTATGAAAAAAATAAAGGGGAGATGGATCAGTTATACAACGCACTAATAAAAAGTTTAGAAAAAAGTACAGGTACTTATCAGATGGCCAAAGTGATTGACCAAACCCAAGAAAATATAGAATCTGTGAAACTTGATAAAAATAGAGAAATTTTAAAAGTTGGGATTATTGGAGAAATTTATACAATCATAGAAGATTTTGCAAATATCGATATTGGAAAAAAATTAAATGAACTTGGCGTAGCGGTGCATAAATCTCACACTGCGTCTGGGTGGATTTTTGAACATCTTTTTTATAATAATATAGGTAGTACGAGAGAAAAAAAAGTATATAAAGCTGCAAATCCATATATGAAGACAATGGTAGGCGGACATGGCAGAGAGACCATAGGCAATGCCATTTTGTATGCAGAAGAAGGGTATGATGGTGTCATACAGGTAATGCCTTTTACTTGTATGCCTGAGATTGTTGCTATGAGTTTATTGCCACAAATACAAAATGATAAAAATATTCCTATTTTAACATTGATTATTGATGAAATGACAGGCGAAGCAGGCTATGTTACAAGGCTTGAAGCATATATTGATTTGTTAAGAAACAGGAGGGGAAAACATAAAAATGAGAAAATGTTATCTTGGCGTTGATATTGGATCTGTAAGTACAAATATTATTGTAATGGATGCAGATGAACAGATATTAGATACATTATATATAAGAACCCAAGGAAAACCTATTGAGACAATCAAAAAAGGACTATCACAAATAAAGAATCGATTAGATAAGGACATTGAAATTTATGGGGTAGGGACTACAGGTAGTGGTAGACAGCTTGGGGGCATTATGATTGGGGCGGATGTAATAAAAAATGAAATAACAGCCCATGGTATTGCTGCACTAAACTTTGTACCTGATGTAAAAACAATCATAGAAATTGGGGGACAAGATTCTAAAATTATTCTTCTGCGAGATGGGGTATTGTATGATTTTGCAATGAATACAGTATGTGCTGCAGGAACAGGATCATTTATAGATCGGCAAGCAGAAAGACTAGACATACCTATAGAAGAATTCGGAAAATGGGCTTTGAAATCGAAATCAACTGTAAGAATTGCAGGAAGATGTGCTGTTTTTGCAGAATCAGATATGATCCACAAACAGCAGCTAGGACACAATCAAGAGGATATTATTAATGGTTTATGTGAAGCACTTGTAAGAAACTACCTAAATAATCTAGGAAAAGGAAAAGAAATAAAATCTCCTGTAATATTTCAAGGAGGGGTTGCTGCAAATATAGGCATTAAAAGAGCCTTTGAGAAAATATTGGGGTATGAAGTCATGGTACCGCCACATGCAAATGTTATGGGTGCAATTGGCGCAGCGCTTTTGGCAAAGGAAGAAACAGCCAAAGCTGGCGAGAGCAAATTTAAGGGATTTGAGGTTGCTGATAGTAACTATACTGTGAAAAGCTTTGAATGTGAATATTGTCCAAATATGTGTGAAGTAGTAGAGTTTCGTAGAGATGAGAAAATGGTTGCAAGATGGGGAGATAAGTGTGGCCGTTGGAGCCATGATAAAACTGCAAAAGATGAAAAATTGGCATAGAAGAGTATATTTTATCGAATAAAAAGCTGTGGATCGGTTAACCATTCCACAGCTTTTTAGCGTTAAGGAAATAAATTTAAGAATCAATAATATTATAAATCAAAGATTCTAGGCACATATGTTGTGTTGAGTAGGTTTAATTGACTAGAGCCTATATTCTGTGATTTCTTCGCAGTATTCACACTGGTAGCTTAAAGTAGATGGGGATACTAGTTCAAACTTTGGTTTAACATAATCATCAAAATTTGTGATGCATCTTGGATTATGGCAAGAAAATAGGCCTTTCACTTTATTTGGAATGGCTACTTTCTTTTTTTGAGTCAATGCACCATCTTCAATAATATTTACACTAATATTGTGATCAATAAGTCCTAAGAAGTCTAAATCGATATCAATATTATTTTCGATTTTAATAATATCCTTTTTACCCATGAATTTACTCGGTACATTGATTAATAGTACAACTGGATAGTCTACTTGATCTAACATTAATTTGTTAAATATTTTCAAACCATTTCCAACAGTAATGTGGTCTAGCACGATGCCTTTTTGGATACTTGTAACTTCTAACATATTATTCCACCCCCAGTAATTTTGTGATCAGTGCCATTCGAATATATACACCAAGCTTTGCTTGTTCAAAATATACAGCACGTGGATCAGCGTCTACTTCATAGGCAATTTCATTTACTCTAGGCAATGGATGCATAATAATCATATCTTCTTTCGCAGCTTTTATTTTTTGTAAATCTAATATATAAGAATCTTTTAATCTATTATAATCAGCCTCATTGAAAAAACGTTCTTTCTGTATTCTTGTCATATATAATATATCTATTTCTTCAATGACTTCTTCTAGAAATCTTACTTCTTTGAGTTCAACATTATACTCGCGAAGAAGCTTGGTTTTGAGTGAGTCAGGTAAAGTGAGCTCTTCTGGTGAGACTAATATGAATTTTTTTATATTATATCGAGCAAGGGTTTTGATTAATGAGTGGACAGTTCTACCAAACTTCAAATCTCCACAAAATGCTACGGTTTGGTTTTCAAAAGAACCTTTATGCATGTTGATGGTTAATAAATCTGTTAAAGTTTGCGTCGGATGTTGATGCCCTCCATCTCCGGCATTGATGATCGGGATGTGTGCATATTGAGAGGCAAGCTTTGGCGCGCCTTCTTTAGGATGTCTCATGACTGCAATATCTGCGTATCCTGAAATCACGCTTATTGTATCTGCAATCGATTCACCCTTTGAAACGGAACTTGTATTTGCATCACTAAAACCTAATGTTTTTCCACCAAGTCTTAACATGGCAGATTCAAAACTAAGTCTAGTTCTAGTACTAGGTTCATAAAAGAGTGTAGCTAAAATCTTTCCTTTACATTTTTCACTATATTTTTCAGGAAAAGTATACATTTCTTTTGCAAGCGCTATGAGCGTATTTAGTTCTTCGATTGTAAAATCTTCAGGTTCAATAAGATGTTTGATAGGTTGAGGGATCATTTTTTTCCTCCTTTTTGATCTCGCAGTATCAGTTTAAAGGTATTTAAAAAGCCTTTTTACCATAAGGTAAAAAGGCATAAGGATATACATAACTTATTATATTTATATATAATCATTATTTTTCAGCCTTTTTAACCTCACTGGGTTAATTTAAAGGGCTATTTATTTACTTAAAGATTAACATATAGTATTTTATATGTCAATGAAAAATAGAGCACAAAAGTTTACTTGCTGCTACAAGGATGTACTTTTCAGTTTTATAATAATCGTTGAAGTGTATTTTAGGATATTTTTAATAATATGATTAAGAAGGAAATCAAGCTAAGAATAGAGAATATTACTGAAAATTACTTTTTATTACTAAAATAAAAAAATATATCTTGGCAAAGAGTAATGATGGTATAAAATACTTGATTTTATATATAAGACAAATAACTAAGAGAATAGCATAAAAGCAAAGAGGGTGTTTATGTATTTATAGGAAGGGGGATTGGTATGGATCGAGAATCATTTAATCTTTTAGTCATAGAGAAACAAGTAAAAGCTTTTAATGAACTACTTAAAAAAAGGAGTATCAGAAAGACATGTAAGGAACTTAAGATTGGGAAAACAACCATAAGAAATCGCTTTGAAAAAAACGACTATGTGTTTAATAGGGAAGAAAATCAATATATAAAAAATGATCAAAATATGAAGGAACAAAAAGAAATGGAAAGTAATATAAAGATTACTAAAAAGGAAGAAGGCGTAAAAGAGAATACAAATACGGTAAAAAGAAAAAAAGAAATAAAAAGTAATATAAATATTACAGAAGAAATGTACCAGCAATGGATAGAAATTGTTGATATGCGTGAGGATTTAAAGGCGATCGTGAATATTTGGAAAGAACAAGCAACAACAAGTATCCGAAGTCTGAACATAAAAAAGTTTGATGGAAATCTATATGTAAAGAGTATAAAATTATATGAAGAGGTTTTAGAAGGATTTAATGAATTTGTTGACGGACACAGAGAATTGAAACAGCAGGAGATCATCAATCAAGCATTATGGGAGTTTTTAGAAAAATATAGATAAAGTGAAAGGAGATTTTATATAATGATCGTACGTAAAGCAATTATTCCAGCAGCAGGTCTTGGTACACGGTTTTTGCCAGCTACAAAGGCACAACCAAAAGAGATGCTTCCAATTGTAGATAAGCCTACTTTGCAATATATTATTGAAGAAGCTGTGGCATCAGGTATTGAAGAAATTTTAATTATTACAGGTAGAAATAAAAAATCCATTGAAGATCATTTTGATAAGTCAGTAGAATTAGAATTAGAGCTTGAGAAAAAGGGGAAAATAGATTTATTAGAGGTTGTTAGAAAGGTATCGGATATGGTAAATATTCATTATATAAGGCAAAAAGAACCAAAGGGACTGGGTCATGCCATTTATTGTGCCAAAAGTTTTATTGGGAATGAACCCTTTGCAGTACTACTAGGGGATGATATTGTTGATGCCCAAAAACCTTGCCTAAAGCAGCTGATTGATGCTTATAATGAATACAAGACAACTATTCTAGGGGTACAGGATGTACCAATAGAAGAGGTAGATAAATATGGGATTGTAAAAGGAAAAGATATTGAAGCGAACGTATATAAAGTAAAAGACCTAATTGAGAAGCCCAAAATAGAAGAGTCACCTTCGAATATGGCGATTTTAGGAAGATATATTATTACACCTAAAATATTTGAAATCCTAGAACACACAAAGCCTGGAAAAGGTGGAGAAATACAGCTTACAGATGCATTGAAAGAATTAGCGAAAAAAGAAGCGATGTATGCCTATAAATTTGAAGGGAAAAGATATGATGTAGGAGATAAATTAGGATTTTTACAAGCCACAGTAGAATTTGCGTTAAAAAGAGAGGATTTAAAAGATGAATTTATGCAGTATTTGAAGGGGATTACAAAGGGAAAATAAAAAAGGTTGTAGGCAAAAGAATTAAAATTTTACCTACAACCTTTTTTACTTACAAAGAAAGGACACATTTTCTTATCAGTTTGATTACTAGAATATGAAATAGTCTCTAAGAATTTCGTTGGCGAAATGAGCAGCTACGATAACTGCATACGAATTTTTTAAGACAAATATGTAGCAAGCATGAAAGCATCTACGATTGTTTCTGCCATTTTCATCACAAGATTTAAGCGAATGTTATGTATGGAAAAACAATCATCATTATTGATTTTATCAACAATACCAACAACAGATATTTTTCCTACTCCAGGAAGTTTTTTCCCGACACCTTTACCAGGGGAAATAGGACCTTTTTTTATATGTATATAACCAATTAAATCTTCAGCACCTAAACAGGCATCTACTGCAATAAAGAAGCCATCAGGATGATTTTGCTTGATTTTTCTTGTTGCTTCTATTAAGTTGACTGCATGAATCGGTTCATCTAAAGTACCATAAACAGGAAATCTAAAATTTTTATTTCTAAGCATTGTACCAACTAACGGACCTAAGGAATCACCAATGCATCGATCTGTACCAATACATATGACTACAGCCTTATCAAAGATCCTTTCTTTTATTACTTGGGATAAGATAGGCACAGCATTCTCTTGTAAATAGTGTATACGTGATTTATATGGGTATTTATGAAAATCGTCTTTCAAAGAGAAAACACCCCCTTATATGATATATATATGAAGGAAGTGAAAAATATGATTAAAAAATACTTATTATTTTGTCCAAATATTTAATTGCTCTCCATTTTTCAGTGCGCTGATTATTCTTTCACGTCCATTCGGGATATCTTTATAGATGTTATTTAATAAACCTTTCATATACTGCCTTTGAGTATTTCCGTTGGCAGGGCACGGACTCTTTACAACAGGTAAAGCGTGTTTTTTTACAGCAGAAATGATATCTTGTTCTGATGCGTAAATGAGTGGCCTGATCATGGTTAGATTTTTTCTATCCAAAAAAGTAACGGGGTCAAAAGTACTGATTCTACTTTCGTAAAACATACTTAAAAATAATGTTTCAATAGCATCATCCCCGTGATGACCAAGTGCTAGTTTGGTGACACCTGTTTCATTACAAAGAGAATAAATTTTTCCTCTTCTCATTCTAGCACACATGGCGCAAGGATGTTTATCTTTACGTTCTTCAAAGATAACTTTCCCAATTTGAGTGGGTTGGATGATATAGGGGATTTCTAATTTGGCGCATAGATCTTTTAAAGGAGTAAGGTCGAAATTATCAAATCCTAAAGTAAGGGTCAAAGCTTTCAATTCATACTTTACAGGTGAAAAATTTTGAAATAATTTTAAAGCATAAAGAAGTGCGGTACTATCCTTACCACCGGAAACACCAACACCTACTACATCTCCTTCTTGAATCATATTAAAATCAGTTACAGCTTTTTTGATACATCCTAGTATTTTTCGCATAAAGAGATTCCTTTCTAATTTAGAGATAAAGAATTGTAAATTATTTTGTTGAAATAGATTATGTGTAGACTACAAAGAAATTTAATCATAGTAAATATAAATTTTATTATATCTAATAACATAAAAAAATAGATATTAAAATCTTATTACAATGAAAGAAATATTACTTCATAAAAGATGATAATTACTATATAATGATTATAGTAAATGTAAAAGTCAAAATCGTTTTATTGTATTATTGATTTTCACTATTTCAAATTTGTATGTAAGTTTTTTGTCTACTATGGTGAGAAGTAATTCTAGATAAAATATTTAAAAAATAAATTTTAATTAAAGGATAAGGGAAATTATGATAAATCAAATACTCGAATTTGCATCTAATGAAATAATGGTTCTATTAATGGGGGCTATGCCTGTGATGGAGTTAAAGGGAGCAATTCCTTTTGGGGTATCTTTAGGGCTTAGTCCGATTCATGCAGCGATTTTAGGATTAATAGGGAGTATGATCCCAGTGCCATTTTTATTAATATTATTAAAGCCTGTTTTTATAAAACTCCGAAAAAGTCCATACTGGACAAAAGTTATTAATCGCATTACTCAAAGAACTTTAAGAAAAACCAAACAAATTCAAAAATATAAAAGTCTAGGATTATTACTCTTTGTAGCTATTCCTTTACCAACTACAGGTGTATGGACAGGGTCTATTGCAGCAGCCTTATTAAATATACCTTTGAGATATGCATTTGTTTCTATATTGGTTGGAAACTGCATTGCAGCCTTTATTGTCATGACTTTAAGCCATGTAGCAGTAAATTTATAGAAAATTGTTGACACACTTATAGATATATGATATATTTTTTATGATAAAATTGAATAAAAATCTTGATGCCTTATCAAGAGTGGTGGAGGGACTAGGCCCTATGAAACCCGGCAACCGGTAATGTACACGGTGCTAAATCCTGCAGAATTTATTTCTGAAAGATGAGGGCGATGAAAAGTAAACCTCTTCTTGTAAAGAAGAGGTTTTTTTAAACGATTTTTAGGGTAAAATACACTAAAGAGTTATAAAGTTGAGGAGGGATTACAAATGGCAAAAAGACTATTTACGTCAGAGTCAGTAACAGAAGGACATCCAGACAAAATATGTGATCAAATTTCTGATTCTATATTAGATGCAATTTTTGAAAAAGATCCAAATGCACGTGTTGCTGCTGAAACATCTGTAACAACAGGGCTTGTATTGGTTGCAGGAGAGATTACTACAAACTGTTATGTAGATATTCCAAAAGTAGTAAGAAATACAATTAAAGAAATTGGTTATACAAGAGCAAAATATGGATTTGATGCGGAAACTTGCGCAGTTTTAACTTCTATAGATGAGCAATCAGCTGATATTGCTATGGGTGTAGATGAAGCATTAGAAAGTAAAAAAGGTGAAATGAATGATGCGATAGAAGCGATTGGTGCAGGAGATCAAGGGCTTATGTTCGGGTTTGCATGTAATGAAACACCAGAACTGATGCCAATGCCTATTGCACTTGCGCATAAGCTAGCTAGAAGATTAACAGAAGTTAGAAAAAATGGCACATTAAAATACTTACGTCCAGATGGAAAAACACAAGTTACTATCGAATATGAAAATGATTTGCCTGTTAGAGTAGATACAATCGTTATTTCTACACAACATAGTGAAGAAGTAACGCGTGATCAAATAGAAAAAGATTTAATCGAATATGTAGTGAAAACAATCGTACCAGCTGAGCTATTAGATGAAAAAACGAAATACTATATCAATCCTACTGGTAGATTTGTTATTGGTGGACCACAAGGAGATGCTGGTTTAACAGGAAGAAAGATTATTGTAGATACTTATGGTGGCTACTCAAGACATGGCGGCGGTGCATTCTCAGGAAAAGACCCAACAAAAGTTGACCGTTCTGCAGCTTACGCAGCAAGATATGTTGCCAAAAATATTGTAGCAGCAGGCCTTGCAGATAAGTGTGAAATAGAGCTTGCTTATGCAATTGGGGTAGCGAAACCTGTATCTGTATTTGTTGAAACATTTGGAACAGGGAAAATAGCAGAAGAAAAAATAGAAGAACTTGTAAACAAACATTTTGATTTAAGACCAGCCGCAATTATTAGAGATTTAGATTTAAGAAGACCGATCTATAAACAAGTAGCAGCTTATGGTCATTTTGGTAGAACCGATATTGATCTTCCATGGGAAAAGACAGATAAAGCAGAAATGTTAAGAAAAGAAGGATTAGGAGCATAGTAAAAAAGTTGAGGACTAGAGTCCTCAACTTTTTTTATGCTATAATGTATTTATCAAATCCTTTGGGAGGAAATTATGTCCGTAGAAATACAAGGTATTTTATCAGAAATTATATTTAAAAATGAATCAAATGGCTATACAGTTGCTATTGTTGAGACGGAAGAAGCACAGGCTACAATCGTAGGATATATGCCCATGATCAATACAGGAGAAACATTTAATTTTTGTGGGAAATGGATTGTGCATCCTACATATGGAGAACAATTAGAAATCGTATCTTATAAAAGAATCATGCCAAATACAATAGAAGGAATCGAAAAGTATCTAGCTTCAGGCATCATTAAAGGAATTGGACCTAAAACTGCAAAACGAATTGTAGATCAATTTGGGAAAGAGACCCTTGATATGATGCAATACACCCCCCATTTGTTAACTAAAGTAAGCGGCATAGGGGATGCAAAGGCGAAAAAAATTGCAGAGGCTTTCAGAGAGCAACGAGAGGTTAGTGAAGTAATCCTCTTTCTTCAAGAATATGGAGTTACCCCTAAGTATGCTATAAAAATCTATAAACAGTATAAAGAAAATACGATTGCGTATATACAAGAAAACCCTTATCGTTTAGCAGATGATATCTTTGGCATTGGTTTTAAGATCGCAGATGCCATTGCAAAAAGAATGGGACTAAATCCAACATCACCTTATCGGATCATGTGTGGGGTAAAGTTTATACTTGCTCAATATAACCTAGAGGGAAATACCTTTACACCAAGAGAAGAATTGATGGAAGACACAGCAAAAACATTAGAGGTAAAAAAAGAACTTGTAGAAGATGCCATCATGCAATTAGCGATAGCGCATGAGATTCATTTAGAAAATCTAGAAGGCAAAATCGTTGTATTTGCTATGCCTCTTTTTTATGCAGAAACCTATGTATGTAAAAAATTGATTGAAATGGCGCAGGTAGATCTAAAATCTCTTTCGGAAGATCTGGATGAAGAAATAGCAGAAATTGAAAAAAATGAAGATATTGTTTTGGCAAACAACCAAAGAAATGCAATAAAAGAGGCTACGAAAAACGGTGTGCTTGTAGTCACTGGAGGACCAGGAACTGGGAAGACCACAACCATCAATAGTATTATAAAAATGTTTGAAAACCACAACCTTACCATGGCACTCGCAGCACCTACAGGAAGGGCTGCAAAAAGAATGAGTGAAGCAACAGGCAGAGAAGCAAAAACGATTCATCGATTATTAGAATATGCCTATATGGATGAAGGCGGAGGCATGAGCTTTGGAAAAAATGAAGAGGAACCGTTAGCATCAGATGTTGTGATTATTGATGAAATGTCTATGGTAGATATAAGACTAATGCATGCATTATTAAAAGCATTATTACCAGAAACGAGATTGATTTTAGTGGGAGATGTGGATCAGCTCCCATCGGTAGGGCCTGGCAATGTACTTAGAGATATTATAGACAGTAGTGTTATAAAAGTTGTTAAACTAGATGAGATTTTCAGACAGGCCAGAGAGAGCATGATTATAGTAAATGCCCATAAAATAAACAAAGGGGAATATCCTTATATTAATAAAAAAGAAAAAGATTTTTATTTTATCAAGAAAAGAAGTCAAGAGCATGTTGTACAAACTATAAAAGAGTTATGCAAAGAAAGATTGCCCAAATTTAACCATTGTGATCCTGTGAAAAATATACAAGTATTAACGCCTATGAAAAAAGGACAAGTAGGGATGTTTCAACTAAACAATGCTTTGCAAGAAATATTAAATCCTAAAAGTCCCCTTAAAGAAGAAAAAAAGATGAAGGATAAGATTTTTCGTGTAGGGGATAAAGTGATGCAGATGAAAAATAACTATAATTTAAAGTGGAAAACAGAAAAAGGTACGAGCGGAGAAGGCGTTTTTAATGGAGATTTTGGCTATATACAAAGCATTGATGTAGAAGAAAAAGAAATGAGTATTTTATTTGATGAAGAAAAATGGGTCAATTATGACTTTTCACAGCTTGATGAATTAGAACTGGCTTATTGCATTACCATTCATAAAAGCCAAGGATCAGAATTTCCTATTGTTATTATGCCAACTTTCTGGGGACCGCCAATGTTACTTACGAGAAACTTATTGTATACAGCCGTTACAAGGGCAAAACAATTGGTGGTGATGGTAGGCATCGAAGCAAGTCTGAAGAATATGGTAGACAATCATAGGATCATTCAGAGAAACTCAGGTCTTGGAATACGATTAAAAAGATTTTTAACCGAGAATTTGATAGAGTTTTGACCATAAAAAGTTTAGACAAGATGCTTAAATGATGGTAAAATTCTAATAAGGAGTTGATACAATGGAGGATAAAACTTTCGAATTATTATCGAAGATATATGGTGAAATGCAGGAAGGGTTTAAAAGCATAAGAGGAGAAGTGAAAGAACTTCGAGAAGAGCTTAAAGGAGACATACACGAAGTTAGTCAAAACCTTGTTAGACTTGAAAATAAAATGGATGATAATCATAAGGCGTTATACGATGGATACAAGCAAAACAGGGAAGGTATATATATACTAAAAGAGGAAATGAAGAAATTAACAGATAAAGTGGAGCATCAAGAAATAAGATTGCAGGTAATAAAAGGTGCCAAATAAAGAATAATAAATGATAAAACTTTGTAGAATAGATAATAGATATTTATTTTGCAAGGTTTCTTTATACATATAAAAATAAAAACCTTGCCTACAGCAAGGAGAAAATGAAATGAATGACAAAAGGTTTAGTTTATATATAGATACAGTACTTAATTTTATATATCCTCGAAATATTTATTGTATCTTATGTGGAAAAAGTATTGAAAAAACTGAAAAGTATTCCCTGTGTAATGCATGTAGAGAAAAAATAAAGTTTATTGATGATCATTCTTGTGAAAAATGTGGTAAACCCTTAGCGGAGTTATATTTCCAAAGTAAGTGTCCTGATTGTATAAAAACCAACCACGCCTATACAAAAGGATTTTCATGTGTAGAATATGATGATTATACGAAAAAGTTAGTGCATAAACTGAAATATAAAAACGATAGATATTTATCTTATCACATGGCAGAAATGATGATAGAAAAGCTACAAAAACAAGGAGTAGAAGACATTGATCTGATTATACCTACACCATTACATAAAAAAAAAGAAAGAAAACGTGGGTTTAATCAAGCGTATCTTTTAGCAAAGTACATAGGAAAAGCGATGAATTTAAAAGTAGATAGAAAGAGTTTAATCAAAGCAAAAGAGACGCAGTCACAAAATCAATTATCAAAGGATGAACGAAAAAACAATCTAAAAGATGCTTTTTATGTCGTCTCAAAAGATGCATTTAAAGATAAAAAAATACTCATCATTGATGATGTATATACCACAGGAAGTACAATGAATGCTTGTAGCGAAGAAATATTAAAAGCAAAGCCAAGAGGAATTTTTATCATGTCATTTGCTACAGGGAAAAATATATAAGTCAAGTACTAGGGGGAAATAAAATGGCAGAAATACGAAATTGTAAAGAATGCGGTCGACTTTTTCAATATAATGGATTTAGCAAAATATGTACGAAGTGTCAAAGAAAAAGGGAAGATGATTTTAAAAGCGTAAGAGAATATATATATGAGAATAAAGGCGCTACGATCACAGAGGTGTCTGAAGAAACAGGCGTAGATGAGGATAAGATTCTTCAATTTTTAAGAGAAGGAAGATTAGAAATCACAGGAGAAAATTCAGCTTTAATATTAGAATGTGAGCGATGCGGGAAAGGAATTAAAACGGGTAGATTTTGTGATGCTTGTGCGCGTGAATTAGAGAAAGAGCTCAAGAGTGGATTTACAAATACAAAAGAGATAAAAGCTAGAAAATCAGAAAAAATGTATACAGCAGAAAGAAAAAAAAGAAGTTAAAATCATAAAATTATATAAAAAATGTAAACATAAACCTCACTTTTGCCGATACTAAGTACAGAAAGAATCGGTAAAAGTGAGGTGTTTTTATGAAAATTAGTAACAATCAAAATATACAAAAAATAATGGGTGAATACAAGAAAAATACAAAAGGTGTGAATAAAGCTGAGAAATTGAAACAAGAAAAGGATAAAATAGAGATTTCTGAAAATGCGAGAGCGTTTCAAGTTGCACGGAATGCGTATAAAAATCTTCCTAATATTAGGAAAGAAAAGGTAGATTTGATCAAAGAACAAATCGCGTCAGAAAATTATAATCCTTCAGCAGAAGAAGTTGTCAACAGCATATTTGATAGAAAAATTTAGAACTTTTGAAGGTCAATATACCTTCAAATTTTCTTATACATTCTCTTTTTTAAGGAGGAGATGAAATGTCTAAATCGATTGAACAGTTAATCCTTGCACTAAACAAAGAATATGAGATTTATCAAGATTATTTAGTATTGGCGAAAAAGAAGAGAGACATGGTTGTACAGGGAAATATGAAGGCGTTAGATAAGCTTACAAAAAAAGAACAGAATATGATTGCCAATATGGGAAAAATCGAGAAAATTAGGATAACCATTATTGGGAATATCTTATTTGAGGAAAAAATAGATTGGGTAGAAAATATAACAGAATTGACGAACTATTTTGATGAATCATCAAAAACAGAACTAATAAATTTAAAAGAAAACCTAGGAATACTTTTACAAGAAATAAAGCATATAAATGAATTTAATAGCAAACTGATCCAACAATCCTTAGATTATATTGATTTTAATGTGAATTTATTGACAAGTGTTGAGTTAAAAGGAAACACTTATGGGAGTAAGGCAGATGACAAAGATTTAAAACAAAGGCCAAATTTATTTGATGCAAAAATATAAGGTGGGATAAAGATGAGTGGAGCTTTTTTTGGATTAAATATTGCAAAATCGGGAGTGTTTGCCAGTCAAAGAGCGTTAAATGTAACTGGACATAATATCGCAAATGCGGGTACACCAGGATATAGTAGACAAAGATTAAATGTTACAGAATCAAACCCAATGACACTATCTGGCGGACAAGGTATGCTAGGATCAGGTGTTGATACTACAAGTATACGACAGATTCGGGATGAATTTTTGGATTTTAAGATTAGAAAAGAATTTACAACCAGCGGAGAATGGGAAACAAGGTTAGAATCACTACAGCAGCTAGAGGCAACTTTTAATGAACCTTCTAATAGTGGAATAAGAAAGGTCATGGATGAATTTTTTTCTTCCATACAGGAATTAAGTGAAGGAGAAAAATCAGATAATCTTACAGTAAGAACACAAGTAAGGGAAAGAGGAATTGCTTTAACAAAGACTTTAAACAAGATGTACAATCAATTTAAAGATATGCAGAAAAATACAGATTTTGCTGTTGAGACAACCGTAGATCAAATTAATGGATATACAAAGCAAATTTCAAAATTAAACAAGCAAATATTTACATATGAGTTAGATGGTAGCAATGCGAATGATTTAAGAGATCAGAGAAATTTATTGATTGATGAACTGTCTAATTTGGTAAATATTGAAGTAACGGAAACACCTGTTGGGGATGAAGGGAATATATCTTCTAAAATGAAAATTATGCTTGGTGGGAATATATTGGTTTCTCATGAAAATTATAATGCTTTAAAAACTACGTCTAGAGAAGTAGGCGAGGAGAAAAATTATGTAGATAACCCAAAACTTCTGGAGATTGAATGGGAAAATGGCGACATGTTTCACTGCAAATCAGGTAAATTAAAAGGTCTTTTAGATATGAGGGACAATATAGATGGAAAAGAAAAAGGAATCCCATACTATATGGATAAACTCAATAAATTTACTACAGTATTTGCAGCTGAGTTTAATATGCAGCATGGCTCGGGATATGGATTAGCTGGAGCAGGAACAGGTATTCCGTTTTTTAATAGTGCTTATTTAATGAAGGTACCTGAGACTGATCCACCAACAATACCACCAACACCAACACCTGTTCCAACAGGATATAAATATCTTACAGATACAGCTGGAACTAAAATTCAAGATAAAGATGGAAACTTCTATATAACTAAAGATTTAAGTGATGGCGGCATGGAACCTGTATCAAATGCGGATATAACTGCTTTAGGTGGAACCACAGATACAGATATTATTCAGAAATTTGAAGAGAAGAACAAAGGATATACGCTTTTTAAGGCAGAAGGAGCATCTGGAAGTATATGGCTTAAGGTGAAAATGGTGAAAGCTGGAGATATCGATATTTCTGATGAAATTCATAAGGATTTAAACAATATTGCAGCAGGTAAAAAAGGATATGACAGCAGTAATCCTCCTGATGGCATTTTAGATAGTGCATTAGCAGGAGATGGAAGCAATGCATTGGCTTTAAACGCGCTGAGAAATGATGAGGATATATTTTCTTGGGGAACACCAGATGACTATTTTAAATCTCTGATTTCAAATCTTGGTGTAGATGGGCAAGAAGCACAAAGAATGACAGACAATCAACTGGCATTGGTTACGCAAATTGATAATACACGTCAATCAATATCGGGTGTATCGCTAGATGAAGAGATGACGAATATGATCAAGTACCAGCAAACATATAATGCTTGTGCAAGAATGATTACTGTTGCTGATGAAATGCTAGATAAGATTATCAATGGAATGGGTGTAGTAGGAAGATAAAAGAGAGAGGTGAATGATTGAAATGAGAATTACAAATTCTATGATGAGCAGTACTATGCTTATGAATTTAAATAATAGTTTAAGACGAATGAATAAAGGAAACACACAAATGGTTACAGGAAAGAAGTTTTCTATGCCTTCAGATGATCCAATAGGGGTATCTAAGAGTTTAGCGCTTAATACAGCTGTAGCACAGCTAGAGAGACACAAGAAAAATGCAGAAGATGCTACATCGTGGTTTCAAATTACAGAGACTGCAGTGGCAGAGGTAAGCAATATACTACTCAGAGCAAAAGAATTGGCTGTTAGTGCAGATGGGTTAGAATCAAAGGTGGATAAGGAAAAGATAAAGGTTGAGATTGATCAATTGACAGAGGAACTTGTCAATTTATCGAATACTAGCTATTCAGGAAAACATGTTTTTTCAGGTTATAGAACAGAACAAAAATTATTGGATGAAAATGGAAAGTATATCAATGAGATAAAAAACAAAGAAAAGATGGACTATCAAGTAAGTATTGGAGATACTATTGATGTAAATACATTGGGACATAAATTATTTGGGATAGCACCAAATGTACCAAATCCAGCAGATTTAGATACAGTAAATACGGGTGGGACTACACCTAATGATGGCGCAAATGCAGGAGAAACAGCACAGCTTATTGGAGTCTTTGAAGCCTTAAGTAAGGCATTAGGAGATGACAATCAAACGGATATAGGAAAGTCGATAGGAAGAATAGAAAAGCATTTGGATAATGTCTTAAGTGTCAGAGGTGAAATCGGAGCAAAAACGAGAAGGATGGAAATGAGCATCGATAGAATTGAGCAAGATATTATAAACTTTACTGCACTATTGTCTAAAAATGAAGATGCGGATATGGCAGAAGTGATTATGAAGTTTAAAAATGATGAAAATGTATATAGAGCTGCGCTTTCAACAGGAGCAAAAGTGATTCAGCCGAGTCTTGTTGACTTTATAAGGTAGTTTTTACTGGAGGTGAAAAAATGGATTTACGCATTACCACAACGCCAGCATTAATAGGAATCCAAACAAATTCAGCAAAGATTGAACTGCATCAGCAACAAGCAGATATGCAGATGAACATAGAACAGCCCAAATTAGAAATCCATACAGAACAAGGGAAAGTACAAATCGATCAATATCCTTGTCGTGCAGAAGAAGGGCTAAAGAATAATATAGATTTATTAAAGGATACAGCAGTCTTTGCTAAACAAAAGGCAATGCAGGGAATTGAACGGATTGTAAGGCAAGGCAATCAATTTGCAGCGATTCAAAACAAAACTGATGCTGTCGCAGAACAGGCAGAGGAAAATGCGTATCATTTATTTGATAAAGAATTTAACTTTGGGAGTGTTCCTAAAAGTAGGCCTAATATTGACTTTACGGGTGGAAATGTGGAAATCAATGTAGTTGAAGGAAAAGTCAATCTACAGGTGAAAGTAAATAAACCTACGCTTAACTATACTAGAGGAAATGTAGAAGTATACTTAAGACAAAAAAACAGCATAAACATTGAATATGTTGGCAAAAAGCTAAATCATAAAATTTAATCATTAAGGTCATTATATGATTTTTATAATGGCCTTAATGTATGGAGAGGTGGTTTAAATTGATCATTCAAACAAGACATTTTGGAGAAATAGAAATAAAAGATGAAACCATTATAAATTTTCCAGAAGGAATACCAGCATTTGAGGATTTTAAGCAATATGTGGTGATCAAAAACCCAGATACAGAAAATGACTTTCACTGGCTACAGTGCGTAGATAATTCAGATTTAACATTTGTAGTGGTGAATCCTTTTGAAATCAAAGAGGATTATGATTTTGAAATACCTGACAGGATTGTAAAACAGCTTCAAATAGAAAAATATGAAGACGTGATGATTTTATCTATTATAGTGATACCCGAAAATGTTGAAAAGATCACGGCAAATCTTAAAGCACCTGTTATTATCAATATTCATAAAAAAATAGGAAAACAATTCGTATTAGAGGATGAACGCTATCCACTGAAATATTATATCTTTCAAGAAAAAAAAGGTTAGGAGGGCGTTGATTTGCTAATACTGACAAGAAAAAAAGAAGAAAGCATTATCATTGATGGGAAAGTAGAAATTCAAGTGTTACAAATCGCTGATGGAAAAGTGAAACTAGGCATCAAAGCGCCTAAGGATATTGAAATATTGAGAAAAGAAGTATATGTTGAAATTCAAAAAGAAAATATGGATGCGACAAATATTCAAATAAACCTTGGAGACTTAAAAAAAAAATTAAAAAATAAATAAAAAACTATAAAGTAGAAATTGTTTTGTCCGATAACTATAATATAAGAAAATAATACTTTTTATCGGCCGAAAAAGTATTGTTTTAATAAAAAAATGGCAGGGATGCCAAAAAATATAATTCAGGGAGGAATTAGCATGAGAATTAACAACAACTTAATGGCAATCAACACACACAGACAAATGGGTATCGCTACAAACAGTGCTTCAAAGGGCATGGAAAAATTATCATCAGGTTTAAGAATCAATAGAGGCGCAGATGATGCTGCAGGACTTTCTATCTCAGAGAAAATGAGAGGACAAATCAGAGGTTTAGAACAAGCTTCAAAAAATGCACAAGATGGTGTATCTTATATTCAAACTGCTGAGGGTGCATTGAACGAAGTTAGTTCTATGCTGACAAGATTAAAAGAACTTACAGTACAGAAGGCTAATGGAACATATAATGCTGATGATATAACAAATTTAGAACTTGAGATGACACAACTTGGAACTGAAATTGATGATATTATCGCTAACACAGAATTCAACGGTACAAACGCGTTTGCTGCAACAATCAATGTAGTAGTAAGCGATGACGATCTAGATGTGCTTGCTGTTGGAGCTGTGGTTGCTGCTCAAACTTTAACATCTGCATCAGCAACTGCAGATGTAGAAACTTCAATTAATGCTATTAATACAGCGAGATCAACATTTGGTGCACATCAAAATAGGTTAGAGCATAGAGTAGAGAGTTTAAACACAACTGCAGAAAATCTACAAGCTGCAGAATCACGTATCAGAGATACAGACATGGCAAAGGAAATGAGTACATTAACAAAGAACAATATATTACTTCAAGCTTCTCAAGCAATGCTTGCACAAGCAAACCAAGCTCCTCAAGGAGTACTTCAGTTATTGAGATAATGATATATAAGGAGTCAGGGAATTATTCTCTGACTCTTTTCCTATAATAAGACGCATAAAGTTTTCTAAAGGAAGTGAAAGCATAATGACAAATGTGAAAAAAATAACCCAATTAATGCCACAGTATATGGAGAAATTTAAATGTATAGGATCTGATTGCGAAGATACATGTTGTGCAGGATGGGGAATTACAATAGATAAAAAAGCATATAAGAAATATAAAAAATGCAGTCAGTCAGAATTGAAAAAAGAATTTGATAAAAATATAGTTAGAAACCGTAAAGAACCTACAGATTATAGTTATGCCCAATTCAAATTAACAGAAGAGGGTAGATGCACATTTTTAACGCAAGATGGATGGTGCAACATACATGCTAAACTAGGGGAAGAATATCTTTGTAATACCTGCACCGGTTACCCAAGAAAATATAGTATGGTGAATGGCGTCATAGAAAAATCTGGTGAAACATCCTGCCCTGAAGTTGTCCGTCTTGCATTGTTAAATCCAGCAAAAATGGAGTTTGAGCAAGTAGAGGAAGAAATAGATCTTGAAAAAGTTCATGGAAAAATAGTCAATACCAATAATCATAGCTGTAAAAATAAGGAACAAAAATACTTTTGGGAGCTTAGAATATTTACCATCCAAGTGCTGCAAGCAAGAGAATATGAATTATGGGAAAGATTGATTATTTTAGGAAATTTTTATCATGGAATAGAAGAGATTATTCAAAAAAATAAGATTGAAGAAATTCCTATGTTGATTGAAGAGTATATAGAAGGAATTGAAAAAGGCATATTTGATACATTATTAGAAGAAATTCCTGTGAATGAGAATATTCAGATTGAATTGTTAAAGGAGATTATGAATAAACGAACGAAAAAAGGTTTTAGTAATAAAAGATTTATTGAATGTCATAATGAATTTGTACAAGAGCTTAAACAAAATGATGAAAATGAAATAATCAAGCATTATAAGGAAGCTTATGAATTATATTATCATCCATATATGAACAAGCAGGAATATATTTTAGAAAATTATTTGGTAAATTATGTATTTCGTTTATTGTTTCCATTTTCTAAAAACAAAAGTTTATTTGAAGAGTATACCTTGATGATCATACATTATGCACTGATAAAAATGTATCTTGTCGGAATGGCAGCTTTTCATAAGAATGCATTTTGTACAGAGTATGTGGTGAAACTCATACAATCATTTTCTAAAGTAGTAGAGCATGATCAAGCGTTTTTAGGAGAAATCATGGAGTTTTTAAAAGAAAATAAATATTTAACATTAACGTATCTGCTTCTTTTAATAAAAAACTAAGGGAAATTTTAAGTAAGACTAAAGTATAGTAACAAAAGGGTCGATATATTTAATGAGAGCAAACATAAAATATCATATGAATATTTTTTAACATAAAAATGAAAAAAAGTTTAAATTACTACTAAAGTATAATTATAAAACAGCCGATATAATATATGAACAACAAACAATCATGGATGATTATTCAACTCAGGGACGAGTTGGCAATTCTTGTTTTTGCAAATGCATAAAACAAGAATTGCTAACTCGTCTTTTGGTATAGAATATTTAGAAATAAATATTTTATATTTGTAAATATATATAAAATAAAGAAAAATAATGAAATAAAACCAAAATTCTACATGGTTCGACACAAAGATATGTTATTATGTATATAGTCTTTTAGTGCTAAATATATTAAGGAGTTATGTTTCGAGGAGGAAATATTATGTTAGTAATCGGCAGAAAGCCGGGAGAATATGTTATGATCAACAACAACATAAAAGTAGAGGTAGTAAAAAGCAAGGATGGAGATTTAAGACTTGCGATAGATGCTCCAAGAGACATAAGAATTGTTCGTGGAGAGCTCTATGAAGAAAAAAATATGCAACAAGCAAGATAATTGAAAATTTTAGCTCAGGGACGAGTTGATTTTTATGACTATGGGGGCAGGATGCTCAGATAGGGTCATATAAATTAGCTCGTCCTTTTATTTTACCAATAAGCATCTTAACAACTTATAAGTTGTGATGTTTATTATATAAAATGTGAGAATGGAAGCTCACAAAAACAAAACTCAAGGAGGAATAAACAATGAGAATTAACAACAACTTAATGGCAATCAACACGCACAGACAAATGGGTGTAGCTACAAACAGTGCTTCAAAGGGTATGGAAAAATTATCATCAGGTTTAAGAATCAATAGAGGCGCAGATGATGCTGCAGGACTTTCTATCTCAGAGAAAATGAGAGGACAAATCAGAGGTTTAGAGCAAGCTTCAAAAAATGCACAAGATGGTGTATCTTATATTCAAACTGCTGAGGGTGCATTGAATGAAGTTAGTTCTATGTTGACAAGATTAAAAGAACTTACAGTACAAAAGGCGAATGGAACATATAATGCTGATGATAAAACAAACTTAGAGCTTGAGATGACACAACTTGGAACTGAAATTGATGATATTATCAGTAAAACAGAATTCAACGGTACAAAGGTGTTTGCTGGAACGATCAGCGTAGTAGTAAGTGATGATGATACAGATGCGCTTGCTGTTGGAATCAATGTAGCTGGTCAAACTTTAACATCTACATCAACTACTGCAAATGTAGAAACTTCAATTAATACTATTAATACAGCAAGATCAACATTTGGTGCACATCAAAATAGGTTAGAGCATAGAGTAGAGAGTTTAAACACAACTGCAGAAAATCTACAAGCTGCAGAATCACGTATCAGAGATACAGACATGGCAAAGGAAATGAGTACATTAACAAAGAACAATATATTACTTCAAGCTTCTCAAGCAATGCTTGCACAAGCAAACCAAGCTCCTCAAGGAGTAATTCAGTTATTAAGATAATAAAAAATAAGAAGAGGAGGGTGGATGGTTCCACTCTCTTTTTTTATAAGAAAGGATATTTTTATTATAGTGGCTAAGGGGTGATGACATGAAATTAAGTATAGCAATGATGGTAAAGAATGAATCAAAATATCTAGACCAATGTCTCAAAAGCTTACAGCCTATCATGGATGAGATAGATTCTGAGTTGATTATAGTAGATACAGGATCAAAAGATGATACGGTAGAAATAGCCAGAAGGTATACAGATAAAGTCTATTTTCAACCATGGAATAATAATTTTGCAGAGATGAGAAATATAAGTATCAGTTATACTACAGGGGAATGGGTATGGATTCTTGATGCAGATGAAATAGTAAATGACCCGAGCGAAATGATTTCCTTTTTTAAAACAGATCAATACAAAAAATACAATTCAGCATCTGTGATTATAAAAAGCATTTCAGATGAAAATAAAAATTTGAAATATATAACAGTTTCACTGATTCGATTATTTAAAAAAGATGACGAATTAAAGTATGAAGGGGTTATCCATGAACAACCAGTATTTAAAAAGCCAGTATATAGATTGAAAACGGAGTTTACACATTATGGGTATATAAAAACCGATAAAGAACAAATAAAAAGAAAGTTTGAAAGGAATGTATCTCTTCTTAAAGAGCAATTAAAAGAAAATCCTGAGCATGACTATTATTGGTTTCAATTGTCACAATCATATGTAGCTTATGAAGAATATGAAAAAGCATTAGAATATGCTTTGAAAGCTTATGAAGTAGCGAAAGAAAAAAGAAAGTTGAATAAAAGTATGTATATTTATATACAGTTAGTATCAGCATATTTTTGGAATGGTCAGTATGAAGAATTAGAAAAAATATGTGAAGAAGCAATAAAAGAAAGTGGTGGACATATAGATCTGTATTTCTTTTTAGCAAAAGCACAGATGAAAAATTTTAAGAATGAAGAAGCAGTGAAAAATTATCATATATATTTTAAAATGCTAGATCATTATAAATCTGAAGGTATGAAAAATATTCCTTCAGGAGCTTATTCAATAGGGTTTAGTGATCATGCATATGCTGAACTAACTAGATTGTACGATCGGTTAGAAGCATATGATAAGGTTTTATTATATGCTTCTAAAATTAAAGATAGTAGGTATTCAAAAAAAGTATTCTCACAGATTATAAAAGCATATATAAAATTAGACAAATATAGGGATTTAAAAAACAAATATGATAGAGAAATTTTGAACCAAAATAAAGATGTAATCAATGAATTTTTAATGAGTCTAGAACATATAAGATTAAATCTTAGTGAAAAAGAAAATAAAGAAATCATAAAGATTTTTAGTGATGGAGAAGAAAATTATTCGATTTTAAATCAAATAAGAATGAAAATGATAAATCACAAAAAAGATTTAGGAGAAACACTGTTAACAAAAATAAAAAACCTTGACTTTAACACTTTGCCATTCTACTATGGTGATGTTATATATTATCTATTAAAGGAAAAATATTTATTAACCAATATATTATCAAAGGTACCAGAATATAAAATACAAAACTTTATAACCTATTTATCAGAGCAGTATGATGAATTGAGTCATTATATTTTAATACATTTAAATAATCAAGAAATATCAAATGACCTAAATATATTAAGAATAAATAAGGTTTTACAAAAAAATATATTGGTTTTAGGAAAATTAAAGAAAGAAGATTATAAATATGTTTTCAAACAATATATAGAACAAGGAACTAATTATATACAACAAATATACAGCAAGTATATTCTTGAGCATGAATTAATTTATAATGCACGAAATGATGAAGATGCTTTTTTTATGTACATGACTATAGCAGAAAGATATAAAAATTGTGATCAAGTTAAATATATACAATACATAAGAAAAAGTTTGAAAGTATATCCAGATATGTGTGAAGGAGTAGAAATAATAATAGAGGAAATAAATGAACTGAAAAATGAAGAAATTAGAGCAAATAAAGAGTTTGGAGCATATAAAACAAAAATCAAAAGGAGTATTAAAAAACTTGTTGAAGAAGGAAATCTGATAGAAGCCAAAGGTATCATCATTGAATATGAAAAATTAGTAAGTGCGGATATTGAAATTATTAATATAAAAGCAGTAATCGCTATGATGGTCAATGATTTAGATGAAGCTGAGCAGATTTTAATGGAAGGGTTAGAGTTAAAACCTTTTCATTGTGATGTGTTATATAACCTTGCTTATGTATATGAAGCACAAGAAAAATTTATAAAAGCATATAAACAGTATAAAAAGATTATCAAAGTTGCAAATGAAGAAATGATAGATGAAGTTATAAAAAAAATAGAAGAATTAGAAAAGATAGAAGCTGTTAGAGCATATAAAAATGAACAAGGAAAGCATATAAAAGAGTACTAGTAATAACGATAACTATTATGGTCGATAACGGAGAAAAATACATAAAAGAGTATGAAAAAAGTGTTTTAAATCAGAAAATTAATGATAGTGGTGTTTTATTTTTTTAATATAGATGATAGGAATTAAACTTTTTGACGATAATTTATACTTGGTGTAAATTATAAAAAATATAAAGGATGAGATGAGCACATGAAGGTAGTCATTTTAGCAGGCGGATTTGGAACAAGAATAAGCGAGGAAAGTCATTTGAAACCAAAGCCTATGATAGAAATTGGAGACAAACCAATTTTATGGCATATCATGAAGAGTTATAGTTATTATGGATATAATGATTTTATTATTTGTCTTGGCTATAAAGGCTATATGATTAAAGAATTTTTTGCAGATTATTATTTGCATATGTCAGATGTGACTTTTGATTTTTCAAATGAAAATAAAATGACGATTCACAATAATCTATCAGAACCTTGGAAGGTTACTTTGGTAGATACAGGACTTCACACCATGACGGGTGGAAGAATAAAGAGAGTAAAGAAATATATAGGAAATGAAACTTTCATGCTTACATATGGGGATGGTGTATCTGATATAAATATTACTGATTTGTTAAAGTTTCATAAACAAATTGGAAAAACAGCAACACTAACAGCAATACAGCCAGGGGGAAGATTTGGTGTATTAGATATAGAAGATGATAATACAACAATTAAATCTTTTGTAGAAAAAGCGAAAGAAGATGGTGGTTGGATTAATGGTGGGTATATGGTCTTAGAACCAGGAATCTTCGATTACATTGAAGGGGATACTATTATATTGGAGAAGGAACCCTTAGAAAATTTGGCAAAAAAAGAAATGCTAAATGCATATAAGCACTATGGGTTTTGGCAATGTATGGATACTCAAAGAGATAAAGCATTGCTTGAAAGATTATGGGCAGAAAATAATGCAAAATGGAAGGTTTGGTAGCAAGATAGATAGCTGTTGAAAGGAGGACTAGTTTTGAAAATAAGTGTAATTATGATTACATATAATCGAGAAAATTATGTAGATAAAGCGATAGAATCAATTATTGGACAAACATTTAAAAATTTTGAGTTTATTATTGTTGATAATGGTTCAACAGATAAGAGTGGTATAATAGCTAAAGAATTTGCGAAACGGGACAGTAGAATCAAGGTAGTTAATATAAAAAAAAGCAATATTGGTACAGGTAGAAATACAGGTTTGGATAATGCAAAAGGAGAGTATATAACTTTTATTGATGATGATGATGTTGCGAAACCAGATATGCTAGAATTTTTATATAAACTTGCTCTAGATAATAATGCTGAAATTTCAATATGTGGCTCAATGAAGGAGGTAAATGGCGAAATATTATTCAATTATGTTTTTGATGAGTATTTAGTCATGAATGCTGCTCAGGCTGTTGTTGAGATGTTGAAACGAAAGAAATATAGTGTAGGCATGCCTACAAAGTTGTTCAGAAAAGATTTATTTGATAAAATTAGATTTAATGAGTTGAGTAAATATGACGATATTGCAATTGGATACAAATTAGTTGCTTCTTCTAATTTGGTTGTGGCATATGGAAAACCAAAGTATCTTATTCTAAGACACGCAAACAATAACTCTAAATTCACCACTAATGATCTATATATTACGCCTAATCAACTGGAGGAATATTTTAAGGTCTTTCGAGAAAGAACTATATATCTTTCTAATAAACTTCCTGAAATTGCTGATTTTGTACAATATACAGAATGGTCCTATATGATTTCAATGTGTAATAAAATTACTAGAAATAGGCTTGTTCAGTGTTCAGAACAATTAAAGTATGTTAAAAAAACTCTTGCTCAAAACTTTGATAAACTCTACAAGAGTGAGTTTATTGAAGATTTTGAAAAAGAATTGATGAATATGTATATTAGAGGTGATGAATATTTGGAAAAGACTAGAGATTTTAAATATGAAAATTACTCCAAAAATCAACTTGCTTATGTTGTTAATAATTGTATGGATGAAACAAATACTTTTCCTAGAGGTAGAAAATGAAAGACTATAGTTTGATTAAGACATGCTTAATTAATTCGTTTTCAAGAAATTTAAATTGTAAAAATGGGCAGTTAAAAATATATAGAGGTGCGAAGCTAGATTTACATAGCACAGCTAAGATTGATCTAAATGCTGATTTGCACATGAATATGTACCATTTTAAAGGTTCGAAGGCAGAAGGCTATTTAAAGATGCATGAAAATTCTAAGTTGCATGTTAATGGTGAATTTAAAGTTTTCTATGGTTCCACCATACAAATATTTAAAGATGCTGAATTGACTATTGGAAAAGGATATATTAATTCAAATTCTGTTATTGCTTGTAGTAAAAACATTTGTATTTGTGATGGAGCAACGATTGCAAGAGGAGTATATATATATGATGGAGATCATCATAAAATACAAGATGACAAAGGCAATACATTGAATCCTTCGAAGCCAATATTTATTGGTGAAAATGTTTGGATAGGAACAAACTCGGTAATATTGAAAGGAGTTGATATTGGCAAAGGTTCAATTGTTGCAGCTGGATCTGTGGTTACAAAAAATGTTCCACCAAATACTATAGTAGCAGGTGTACCAGCTAAAATAATAAAATATATTCAAAGATGGGGTTAAATATGATTAATATTCAGTCAGAAATATGTAATGGGTGTGCAGCTTGTAGTAATATTTGTCCAGTAGACGCAATAAAAATGGATTATGATCAAGAAGGGTTTTTATATCCTTTTTTTGATAGTACGATATGTATAAAATGTGAACAATGCCTAAAAGTTTGCCCAGTAATCAATGAACAAAAAGAACAAAAAACTTCACGATTAAGAACATTTGCCGCATGGTCAAACAATAATGAAATACGACTATTAAGTACCTCGGGGGGTATTTTTTCTGAATTAGCGCTTAAAGTTTTACAAAAGGGTGGTTGTGTTTCAGGAGCAAAATATACTAAAGGGTTTGTTGTTAAACATGATTTGATTAATATTGAAAGTGAACTTCATCAACTAATGCAGTCAAAATATGTTCAAAGTGAAATTGGCTATATATATCGATTAATTAAGAAAAAGTTAGAAGAGGATAGGTGGGTTCTTTTTGTTGGAACACCATGTCAAGTAGTAGGATTATCTAACTATTTAACAAAGAAATATGATAATTTAATTTTAGTAGATTTTATCTGTAGAGGTGTTAATTCAGGAAAAGCATTCAAATGTTACTTAGAAAGCTTAATGAATGAGTATGACTCTGAAATAAAAAGAGTTTGGTTTAAGAACAAGAAAAATGGATGGAATAAATTTGGAACGAAGATTGATTTTTTAAATGGGGAATACTATTTCGCTGACAGATATAAAGATCCTTTTATGGTGGGATATTTAAAACATAATCTTTATATGCGGCCATCTTGTCATCAATGTAAGTTTAAGTCGGTTGAAAGAAATTCGGATATAACACTTGCAGACTATTGGGGAGTTAAATTGCGGGACGAGTCTTTAGATATAGAAAAAGGGACATCGTTGATTATTGCTCATAGTGAGAAGGCCCTAAAAATAATTGATGAAATTAAAAGTAATATTTATTTAGAAGAAAGTTCTTTAGAAGAGGCAATAACTAACAATCTTTGCGCGATAGAATCAACAAAAGCTGGTCAATATCGCAATTACTTTTTTGAAAAAGTAAAAGAAACTGATTTTTTAGATTTGATTAATAAGATAACTGATATGGAGGCAAAACAATGAATAAAAAGGATGAATTAAACTTATTAAGAAGTGGTATAGTTATTACGCTTAGATGTACGCTGAAGTGCAAATTATGTGGTGGTTACGCACCATATTATGCTATTCCACCACATTTTTCATATGAAGAGATTAAAGAAACGGTTCAGAATTATTTTTCTATCATAAACTATGTTGAAGATTTTTCAATTACAGGTGGAGAGCCTTTATTACATAAAGATTTAGATAAAATTCTAAAAAGTGTTATTGAATATAGTGATCAAATTGGAAGAATTTTAATTTTAACAAATGGAACTATAGAGTTTTCTGATGATGTTATTAATGTAATAAAAAGCAATAAAAAGTGTCATGTAACTATTAGTGACTATGGTAAATTGTCATCTAAAGTAGATCATATAGTTAATGAATTAGAAAAAAATAATATATCATATAGAGTTATAGAATATAGTGGTAATAATACTTTCTGTGATGGTTGGGTAGATTATGGAGATCATAAGAAGAAACACTTTACACAAGAAGAAATTGATGAAAAAGCTAGAAAATGTGCTATCAGGAATAGGAAGGTTTCAATAGTTATAAATGGGGAACTGCATAGTTGTGGAAGATCTATGAGAAGAATGGAGTTAGGCATTATCCCTAAGAATCCAAATGAATATGTTGACTTAAATGATAAGAAAGTATCAATTGAAGAGAAAAGGCTAAGAATTAATAGGATGTATGAATCAGTGAGTACTACATCATGTGCCTATTGTAATGGTTTGTGTGAGGATTCAGAACGATTCCCATCGGCAGAACAACTATAAGGAGTGAGAATTAATGGAACATGTTAATACGAATCATCAGCTTAATCTAAAAGGAACAGGATTGACTAGTACGTTGCGTTGTTCATTAAAATGTAAATTGTGCTGTACGTTTTCTCCTTATTATAATCCAGCACTGCACTTTACTGTTGATAAAATAAAGAGAACAGTGGATAAATATTTTGAGATAGTCAATCATGTTGGAAAGTTCACAATATCAGGTGGGGAACCTTTTTTGCATCAAGAACTTGATTTAATTATTGAACATATTTCAAACTATTTTGATAGGATAGATATCTTTGAAATAATTACTAATGGCACAATTATACCAAATGATAAGTTAATAAGAACGATGGCTAAATTTAAGGAAAAGGTCAATATCATGATTGATGAATATGGTGATTTGTCAAAAAAAGTAGCAGATATTAAGGCTTGCTTTGATAAAAAAGAGATTTCTTATAGAATCCGAAATTATGGTAAAGAGAATCCACACTGTGGAGGCTGGGTGGATTTTGGTGATTTTAGTCGCAAACATTATTCAGAAGAAGAAACTATTGAAAAATTTAATAAATGTGCATATCCAAGAAAGCTCCAGTTTTGTTTTTCAATTATGAATGGAGAAATTCATCCATGTACACCATCTAGAAGATGTATGGAATTAGGAATTATTAAGAAAGATAAAAGTGAATATATTGACTTGTTTGATGAACAAGTATCTGTTGAGGAACAAAGACAGAAGTTTATTTCAATTCTTAACAAAAGTTATTTGTCTGCATGTGCCTACTGCAATGGATTATGTGATGATTCAGAAAGGTTTGTACCAGCTGAACAATTAAGTGAGTAATGGAATAATACTCAAGTATGGAGGTGTTTTTTTGAACATAGAAAAAAGTGGATTATTTAAGATGCATAGGTGTGGAATCATCATCACATATCGATGTAATTTAAGGTGTAAACTATGTACTGCATATTCGCCTTATTACGAAATACCCCCTCATTTTAATTTTGAAGAACTTAAAAAATCAATTGATAAATACTTTGAAATTGTTGATTATGTTGAAAAGTTTACGATATCAGGTGGAGAACCGATGGTTCATAAAGAGTTAGATTCAATAATAAGCCATACTATACGTTATTCTGAGAAAATCGGTTTTATCGAGATTATTACAAACGGTACGGTTGTACCAAATGAAAAGTTGATTGATGCGATTATGGAAAAAAGAAGTAAAATTAAGTTTTTAATAGATGATTATGGCAAAGATTTATCAATTAAAGTAGATGAAATAAGTAATATATTTGATGAACTTAAAATACAATATCAGGTTAGAAATCATGTGACTGAAGATGGTCATTGTGGTGGATGGATTGATTTTGGTGATTTCAGTCAGAAATTATATACAAATGAAGAGAAAGAAAAATTATTCGAAAAATGTGCTATTCCTCAAAAAATGAAATTTTGTTTTACAATTAAACAGGGCGAAATTCATCCTTGTGGGCCCTCATATCGATGTATTGAATTAGGCAAGATTAAAAAAATACCAGAAGAATATGTGGATTTATTTGAAGATATATCGATTCATGAAAAGCAACAAAGAATTTGTAAAATGCAAAATTTAAAGTCATTGCAAGCATGTGCTTTTTGTAATGGTATGTGTGAGGATTCCCTGAGATTTCGTGCAGCGGAGCAACTTGAATAGAATTGGGGAGAAAAAGAATGCCAAAAGTAACGATTTTTACTCAAGCATATAATACCGAAGATTATATAGTTCGCTGTATAGAAAGTGTCTTGAATCAAACACTTGATGATTTCGAGTATATTATTGTAGATAATGGTTCTACTGATGGAACTAAAAAAATTATTCAAGACTATGCAAAACAAGATGGTAGAATTCGAGCGATTCGCTTTGAAGACAATATAAGAGGGTTTTGGCCTGGATTTGTAAAGAAGGAAGCAAAAGGCGAATATTTTACAAACTTGGATTCAGATGACTGGATTGAAAATGATTTTTTGGAAGTGCTTATTCGTTTTATGGAAAGAGAAAAAATAGATATTGCAGTAGCCGGATCATGTTTTCACTATGAAGAAATAGGTAAAAAAGGATACAGGAAAATTGATAGTGAGTTAACGATAGATCAAAGTACAATGACTTATCATTTTGGAGTTTTATATCAATTTTTGAGAACTGTATGGGGGAAAGTATTCCGAATGAACATCATTAAAGAAATTGAATTTTCTGATTTTGAAGAAATCTATAAAACTGGCTATGGTGGTGATACAGTTTACTGTTTTGATGCATTAGAACTAACAAACCACATAGGAATTACAGATAAAGTTTTACATCATTATTTAGTAAGAAGGCGATCCACATCGTCTATGTTTAATAATAATAGAGTAAAATCTGATGTTTTTTTATTTAAAAAGGCTGAAAATTATCTAAAAAAATTTGGGGAAATAAGTGTAGAAAATTATAGCGTTGTATACTTAGTATATATGAATGCCATGATTGATTCTCTTGAAGTTGTTTTGCGTTCAAATTTATCCAATGCAGATAAAATAGTAGAAATCAATAGAATATTAAAAGAAAATTTGTCTCGTCTAGTTATTGGAGCTATTCATGAAAGCGAACGACTTAACACAACGAAAGTAAAAATAATGCAGTTAGTATTTGAGATAAATACGCAACTGTTAACTAAAGAAATTCCAATCGAGACAGTAGTTGATTTATTATTGTTATTAAATAATAACTATAAAGAATTTGTTAATACGCAAACAATTAAATTGTATTTAAAAGAGAAGAATTTTTTAGTTGAGACAATAAGTTTTGATAACAAATCACTATTTAAAACATCGATTAACTTATTAGAGGATGAATTGTTAGGAGAAGTGTTATGGGAATCTATCAAAGAAATATTTAGCAAATATACTTTGTTAGGTTGGATTGATAGTAAATCGTTTGTTGTACGATATCGTGAGTTTATTTTTGAATTGTTTGAATATAAAAATGTATTTGCCCTAGAGAAGATGTATCATTATATTTCAAGGAATAAAGAAGTTCAAGATGAAGAAAAACTACTATTTCTTTTTGTGAACACTGCTGCTTATGTTGAAAATGAAGAATTTTTTATTTATGCTAAAAAAATTCAATGTGATTACTATTTAAAAAATAAAAAATATGAGGAAGCAAAGATTGTGTTAGGAGATTTGATGGATATGTGCCCAGATGATGAAGATGTAATTAATTTTAAAAACGTTTGGGAGGGTTCAATGTATGAATAAGTATTTATTATATGGACATGGAGGATCGTATAATCACGGAGCAGAGGCAATAACTAAAGAGACAATTAAGTGGATTAAAGCCTTTGACTCAAATGCATATATTATATTATCTACACACTTTAAAAAACAAGATTGCTTGTTTGGTATGCCAGTAAATCAATATTGCGAACCTGATTATGAACTTTTGGTATATGATAAAAAGACAAAAGGAAAAGGAATAAATGATAAAAAAATATATGCAGATACATTGAAAGTAATTGATAAAGATACAATCTGCGTATCAGTAGGGGGAGATAATTATTGTTATGATAATTGGCATCGGTGGAAAATAATACATGAATATGCAATAGAATGTGGTGCAAAAAGTATTCTATGGGGGTGTTCCATTGATCCATCATTGTTAAATGATGAAATGATAGAAGTACTAAGTAGTCATCATTTAATTACAGTAAGAGAAAGCTTGACTTATGGGTTGCTTAAAGAAAATGGATTGACAAATTTGGTTTTGTGTCCAGATATAGCTTTTATGTTACAACCAAAAGAAATTAAATTGAATAAACTTATAAAAAGCGGAGATACTGTGGCAATAAATGTAAGCCCTTTAGTAATGAGAAGAGAAGAACAAAGTGGAATTGTTGTTGAAAATATAATATACACAATTGAGTATATTATTGAAAATACTTCAATGAATATTGCTTTAATACCGCATGTTGTGATGCCAACAGATAATGATTTTGAAGTGTTAAATCGGATATATAAGATGGTACATAGACCAGATCGAGTAACTATAATAAGTGATGGTTTAGAGGCAGCAGAATACAAATATATTTTTTCAAACTGTAGGTTTAGTATTTGTTCAAGAACGCATGCGTCAATAGCATCATATTCATCGCTTATTCCTACACTAGCAATCGGGTATTCTATAAAAGCAAGAGGAATTGCTAAAGATTTGGGTCTTAGTGAATATGTTTTACCCATTGAAAATATAAGAAAAAAGGACGATATTGTAACGATGATAAAAAGAATGGAAAGAAATGAAATTGAAATAAAGGAAATCTTGAGAGAAAAGATACAAGATATAAAAACTAGAGTTTCTGTGATTCCTATTAATCCTTTTCAAAAGGTTCTAGATGTTCAGAAATAACTTTCGATAAGTGTAATTTTTTTAAAATATTTGCCATGTATTATTTATTAAATTTCAAATATAAGCGTCAAATTATACCTATATATCAGAAATATTGATAGTATGAGATAATACACCGAAAGAAACATTAGGAGGTGTATTTTTTCATGAACTACAAGTCAAATAAAGAATTATGGCTACAGTGTGGGACAGATTTTAAAAGTAGCGGATATCAGTGATTTGATTAGTCGTTATTTTTTTAAATTGGCATTCGTGTGGGAGTGGATCTTACCATGGTAGCAAGTGTTCAGTATTAGATTTTAAACAACATCTAAAGTTACATAAATTTTTGCCGATAAAATAAATAGAAGCATATTTTAGAGGCGTGCATATATTGCACAAAGGAGGTCGACAAACAAATGAGTGGTATAAGAATAGGTGGAATGGCTTCGGGGATGGATACGGAGACAATGGTAAAAGAGCTCATGAAAGCTGAAAGTGCGAAGGTAGATAAGGTAGAACAATCTAAACAGCTGACTTTATGGAGACAAGAAGCGTATAATGATTTAAATAAAGATTTTGCAAACTTTATATTAGATACGAAGAAGGACTTTGGACTCACGACTACATCTGTAAGCAATCTAGATTGGGTGAAGGGGGTTACATCATCTAATGAAAGTATAGCTACTGCAAGTGCAGCGGCAAATGCGATAGATGGTACATATAATATAACTGTACATAAATTGGCAGATACTTTCTCAGCAGCTAGTAAAAGTAATATTACTACAGGTACAGACAAAACATCTATTGCAAATCAGTTTAGTGATATAACGACTGGTACTGTAACATTTAGCATAGAAACTCAAAAAAATGAAGGAACACCTCAAACATTTACTTTTGATGTTACAACAAAATCTATGGATGATATTGTAAAGGAAATCAACAATGCTGATTTAGGAGTAACAGCAGTTTACGATAGTAGTATAGATAGATTTTTTATTCAAACAGAGGAGACTGGATCTGAAAACTGGATTAAGATAAATGATACTACTTCTATAGACGGAAAGAATTTTATAAATGATAGATTAAAGCTTGCTTATGATAACGGGGGCGTTTTAACGGATCTTGAAAATAATACGCAAAAATTAGGGGAAGATGCACTAATAGATTTTGGTGCTGCTACCAATATAACCCAATCATCCAATCAATTCACGATCAATGGAATAGATCTAAATTTAAAGAGTACGGGAAGTATTACAGTGAAGACGGATACAGATGTGGATGCGATATATGCAAAGATAAGTAGTTTTGTTGAAAAGTATAATGCTTTGATTGACAAAACAGGGAAAAAATTAGTTGAGAAAAAGTACAGAGATTATGCGCCATTAACTGCTGATCAGAAAAAAGAACTTTCAGACAAGGACGTTGAGAGATGGGAAAGCAAGGCTAAAAGTGGTCTTTTAAGAAGTGATAATACATATACAAGGACTATGTCTAATATGAGAATCGGACTTTATGAAGCTGTAGAGGGTGTATCTGGAAGCTATGAAAATCTATTTGATATAGGCATCACGACAGAAAAATATGCTACTGGCACAGTAGGTGGAAAGCTTCAAATAGATGAAGAGGATTTAAAAGAAGCAATAAGAAACGATGCAGATGGCGTATTAGATCTTTTATTTAAACAAGCAGATACTTCATCAATAGCTGGTTATGATGTGATGACTGATGCAGAGAAAGAAAAGGCAGTTGGACAGAATAGTGGGTTAGTAACGAGGCTCTATGATACCATGATAGATGGAATGAAGGAAGTCATCAATAAAGCAGGAACGGGAGATGATGTTACATTATATAGAAATGTTCAGTCAAATATGCTCCTTGATTTTGTAAAAAATTATAGTAGTATCAGTATGATTGATAAAGATATAACTAGTGTAAATAAAAAAATAAGTGACATGAATAATCGTTTAACAAAGCTAGAAAATAGTTATTGGAAAAAGTTTACTGCTATGGAAAAGGCTATAGCTAATATGCAGTCACAGAGTGCATCTCTAGCTTCTATGTTGGGCTAAATGTAAAAAAAGCAAAGAGAGAAGGTGATTTGGTGGCTTTGAAGAATCCTTATGAAAAATATCAAAATAACGCTATTATGGCAGCACGTCCGGAAGAATTAACGTTGATGTTGTATAATGGCGCAATCAAGTTTATTAATCAAGCTAAATTATTTATGGATGAGAAAAATATACAAAAATCGCATAATGTACTTATGAGAGCCCAAGAGATTATAGCAGAGTTAAATGCTACTTTGAATATGAAGTATGACATATCAAAAAACTTAAGAAGTATGTATGAATATATACTAAATCGATTAATGGAAGCAAATATGAAGAAAGATACAACTATTTTAGATGAAGTATTAGAGTATGTAACAGAATTGAGAGATGCTTGGCAAGAAGCGATAAAAATTCCCAAAAAAAAGTAGGGCGTTCTGAAAGTCAAACAAATTTTTAGCAGGGATAGAATGAAAATGTCAGTACAGCCTTATGTAGGAGCAAATATAGATATAAAATTATAAGAACTAAGGTGGCGAATAAAAATGAAAATTGAGGGAAGCGTTAGAATACAACAACAAGCTAATTATGGAAATCAAAATAGCGAAAGAAAGGCTCTTCAACAAACACAGCAAGTAGAGTATATTCAAAAAAGCAATACACGCTTACCAGGAGAGAAGCAGTTGATTGAAGCCATTGAAAGATCGAATAAGGACTTAAAGCTGACAGATACAAGCTTGAAATTTTCGATACATGAAAAGACAAAAGAAGTAATTGTAAAAATAATAGATAATAATACAAAGGAAACAATCAAAGAGATTCCATCAGAGGAAATACTAGACATGGTCGCATCAATGATAGAAAGAAATGGACTATTTTTAGATGAGAAGGCATAAAAAACTACCTTAATTGAGGTAGTTTTTTTATATAAAAATATCCATAAGGAGTCCGCGGATATCGTCGATTTTTTTGAGAACTTTGATTCTATCCGCTTCTTCTTTTAAAAATGCATTCGTGAGGGATGCTAATTCACGATCTACCTGTTTTACTTGGCTTAATACACGATGGCGGCCTCTGCGATCTAAAAAACTATCTCTAGAAAAAGCGTGGGAATTGTTTATAGCTACATCTAAAAACTCTCTTACCAGTTTTTTATATTCAACTAGGTCTTTTAAATACAGCTTATCTCCAAATTTTTCTGACTGTTCGTTTATTTTATCAAATAATGCCTGAGAATGTTCTCTTACCTTATCTGATTTTATTTTTTCGAATTTTTCTAAAAAAGTATTGTTAAGCATTTCTTTATTTGGGTTTATAAGATTCGTTGTTTTTTTCATATGATTGGGATGAATGGGTTTTATTGTATTCAGAAATAACACATCCTTTCTATCAGGAATACTAATTTGATTATCGGCAGTTTTATGTTAATCCTTAAGGGGTTTTATCTAAAGAAAGTGAAAGATTTCGTCGATAAATATGTGTAAGAAATAATAAAGGTGGTGCAAGAATGAAAAATTTTATAAATTTGAACTACCTCAGTGTGCAGAAGCGTTTAGGTTTAGCAGTAAAAAAAACCTTTGATATAAATGGTTTTTTAGTAAATAAAGATCATAATACGGTAAAAGTGGATATAGGAAACAGGGTAATAGAAGCAGTATTGAAAAATCCAATAAAAGAAAATGTGGGAAATCATATACTCATTGATAAATCCAATATTATTTCTATGAAGATTTGTGACAAAAGCGAGGAACTAAAGACACAACATCAAAATAGCTATGAAGAAACTTTAAAAATGTATGGGATTGAGAGCAATAATGAGACATTAGAATCTTTTAAAACACTAGAAAAATTCAATGTACCTGTAGATAAGAATGCCATTGAAACACTTATAGCAACCCAAAAATATTTTGATACCATCAAACAGAATTTAACTTATGATATGACTATAAAACTCATAGATAAAAGTATTGATGTGGAGCATGATTCTATTCAAAAGGTAGCAGATGCAGTAGAAGAGATAAAAGCAGAAGATGAGATTTCTGCAATTTTAAAGTTTCTAAATGGAAGAAAAGAGCTTACAACAGAACAAGCACAGGAGATTGCAAGAAAAATTTATGGCAGTAGCATGGGAAAAGATATTACGAATATTATCAAATCCCTTTATAAAGAAGGTACCAATATTACAAAAAATACGATAGAAGAAGTGTATAATGTATTTTATAAGTTAGACAAACTTGAGGGAGTAGAGACGGATAATTTTGTAGAACTTTATAAAAAGGGTAATGAACTTACTATTGAAAATCTGTATAATCAAAAGCAGTATGTAAAAGAAGGGTCTATTCCTGCTGAAGAAGGGGTTTCAGCTTATGCAACCGCTGTTTATGAAGAAAATACACTCCAGATTAAGAAGACAGAAGAAAAAGATTTATGTAGGATGGATGAGAAGATACGATTTCTGCTAAAGGACATGAACATAGAGCCAACAGAGGAAACCATGAAATTAGCAAAAGAAATGATCCGGAAGGGAACTTCTCTTACAAAAGAAAATATCAATGAAATTTTAGCGATGAAGAAAGCCTTAAAAGATTTGATAGAAAAATTCAACATAGAAGATGCATCAAAAATGCTAAAAAGAGGAATGAATCTTGAAAAGACAGATATTCGAGAAATGGCAAAGCTAATAGGTGAGCTTACTGAAGGGAAAAGTGAGCAAGTTAAAAATATGGTTGATCATATAGATAGAATTAAAGAGATTCAAATAAGACTAGAAAATTTAAAAGAAATAAAAGATACGGATTTAGTAAAACTTTTGAAGAATAAAGTGGAGTTTCAATTAAATAAAATTGAAAAGGTAGTTTTCCATCAAAAACCTCAAAATCAAAGTATGTATTTAAAAGATCATAATAGGATAGATTACCCTGTTAAAAAGGGTGTAGATCAAATATATAAGGTTAGTCAGATTTTTCATAAAATTAAAACGTTGGATTTCAATCAAATTGCATCCCATGTGTCAAAAGGAATAATAATGACACTAAAAACCATTGGGGATACCTATGAAGGATTGAAAGGTACAAACAATGAGATCAATAAAACAGATACGCAACAAATAAACAATTACTTGAATACCTATAAAGAAGATCTAAATGAAATATCTCAGCCATTAGCGCAAATAATGGATGCAAGTAAGGCGTTATTGCAAAATAAAGTGGGACTAAGTATCTCGAATATGCAGTATGCTTTTGAAGCCTATGGTCAGTATAATAGGATACGTACAAGTCTTACATCAAAAATGATAATGGATAGCATTCAAGAAAAGGAAGATTTGTATAATATGAAATTGGAAGCATTAGACAGCTATGTGATGAAAAAAGTTTTAAAGGGAGATCCTACAAACACGCATCAAGAAAGCTTCAAAGAGGAATCTTCCAAATACGAAGAAGTCCTTAATGACGAACCAAAAATAAAACTAGAGGGTGTGAAAGAATTAGTAGGAAATATTACAAAAATAGGGAAAGAAGAAATGTCCATATTACCGCTAATGATCAATAATCATATGGATTTGTCATTAAAAGAAATGGAAAGCATGAGCTTTCTTTTGAAAAATCAGCAGCAATTGGGTCAAAAAATCGGCGAAGTTCTTCAATTTTTAGGGAATGTGCAGGACCCAAAGTTGAGAGAGGAACTGTTAAAGTTAGAAAGATTATCAAAAGATTTATCAAGAAGGTTAAAAAATGGCATTCCAGGTATTGGTAAAGCTTATCATGAGTTGTTAGGCTACATAGAGGATATGCAAAAGGAGAAGTCTTTTTCTGAAGAAGGAAATAAAGAATTAAAAAAACAGATGGAAGATATGAGAGCATCTCTTCAAATGCAAAAAAAAATCAATAAGAAAAATTTCTTGCAGCAATTACCAATTATAGTAGGTAATGAAATTAAAAATTTGCAAATCTATGTGCCTCCTACTAGTATGAATAAGGAAACAAGAAATATGCCTTTAACTGTGCTAATGAATTTAGATACAAATAACTTGGGACAGATACATATGGCCCTAAAAATCAATAAAAAAGAAGTGGATTTGGCTATAGGAGTAGAAGCAAATAAAGGAAAGGAGCAGTTAAAAAAGCAGGTTTCTTTTTTAGAAGAGATGTTGCACAATGGTGGATATACTTTGAAAGATGTATCATTTAAGGTGAAAGACGATATATATCTCACAGAGGAAATGAAGGGGGAGAATAAAAGGAGAGAAAATACTTTTTTAGATATTACCCTCTAGAAGGAGAAAAATATGGAAAAAATCAAGAAAATAGTTTCTAGAAAGAGGATAGAAAAGGCATACTACTTAGAAGAATATCCTTCTATGGATACAAAAAGCCAAGAAGATCGTGCTATATCCGAAGAGAAAAATCAGTTATCGGACGAGTTTTATAAGACGATGGGTAAAATATTGATGTTTGTGGAAAAAGCAGATGAACCATTATAAAAATAAAGTTAATAGGAATGGAGTGATAAAATGGACCTAAAAGTACTGATAGATGAATTAATATATGCTTCACAAAAGAAGGAAATGAATCTCAAAACGCTCTTAGATTTGACCATAGCACAAAAAAGTTTTATCAAAAATGGGGACTTAGATAAATTGGCAACTGCCATTAGTCAAAAGCAGTCTACCATAGAAAAAATTAATCAGATGGATATAGATTTTTTAAACGGCTATAATCGATTAAAAAGATCTTTAGGGGTTACATCTATCGAAGACATAGATGTAGTGAAATATCCAGCATTAAAAGAATTAAAACTGAATATTAGTAATATTATGGGATTGTTGAAACAAATAGAAGAAATAGATCAAAACAATACAAAAAATTTGAAGATAGATTTTGAAAAAGTAAAGATGGATATGAAAAAATTAAAAGAAAAAAAGCAAAGTACTAAGATTGCATCGAGCTATACAAAAAAATATGCACAAGTACAAGGGGTATTTATTGATCATAAATAGAGTGTGCAGGGGATACAACAAATTTTACCTCTTGCAAAAACATAAAAAACAATATATAATATATTACGCACGGTTTAGGTCTGTGGTTGCAAGTCCATGCCAGTCGCAGGCAAAAGGATCCACGTAAGGTAGTTTTAAAAAAGAAACTAGTGAGCATGGTGCGGCTTAGAGGTAAGACCTGCCAGTAAAAAACTGAGAGAATCAGTAGTGATGGTAACCCCAGAGCGAAAGTTCCAGCAGGCGAGTGTGGGGTCAAAGACCAGGTCAGCTAAACATGTGTGATTTTTTAAAATAGGAATATAAGATAAGCAAAATCCTTGATGTAAATATTAAGGATTTGTTTTTTTGTGTAAGAAAAGATTACAAAATATTTGAGAATATTTTCCTATAATACTACATATATTAATAAGTTGTAAAAATATACTGTTACTTGAGCATGAAAAATAGAAAAGAAGATTTATGGAGAATGATGCATAAATAGGGTATAAAAGTATTACAATTTATTCCAAATAGCGTCAAAAAAATACTTGTCCACGAAAAATACACAAACTTTTCCACAGATAAAAAGTGTGGAATACAGATTATCAACAGTATTATCCACACTACCCACATAAAAATATGTAACAGCTTATTATATTGTGGACAAGTTGTATAAATTAATAAAATTACATATACTGTATAAAGGGAAGATGCATATTTTACATAAAAGTATAAGTATAAGGTGAAATGTTTAGAAAATTCTGTGGATAAAATAGTGGATGCTGTTGAAAAGTCCTGTAATAAAAAATAAAAATATTTGTTTGAGACCCTCTACAGTGGGTAAAATATAAATATAAACTTTGTCCTAATGATTGATCAGTATTTAAAAAAATTAAAGGAAATATATTAAGGATCTAAGGAATAATATATAAAAGTGGAACTAGATTTTAATTACAGTTTGGAAAGAGTTAAATTTGAGTTAATTAGGATTAGCTCATTGATTATATATGCTGGAAGGAGCTGAAGTATATGATAATAAAAGTAAGTGGAAAAAATTTAGAAGTTACAGATGCACTAAAGGATATGATAGAAGGGAAACTTGAAAGGTGTGGAAAATACTTTAAGGAGGATACAGAGGCTCAAGCAACATTAAGTGTAGAAAAAAATAGACAAATTATTGAGATTACAATTCCAATGAATGGATCAATTCTTCGCGCAGAAGAAGTTACAGAGGATATGTATACATCAGTGGATAAAGCAGTAGATAAATTAAATAGACAAATTCGAAAATATAAAACAAGATTAGAAAAAAGAAATAAGGGGCATGACACGATTCGGTTTGAGAATATTCCCAATTTAGAAGGGGGTTATGGTGAAGATGCGAAAATCGTAAAAACAAAGCGTTTTCCAGTAAAACCTATGGATGCGGAAGAAGCTATATTGCAAATGGAACTTTTAGGACATAATTTCTTTGTATTTACAAATGGGGATACAGATGATGTAAATGTAGTTTATAAAAGAAAAGATGGAAACTATGGATTAATAGAACCAACATTTTAATAAAGAGCAGCGAAAGCTGCTCTTTTTAGTTGTAAGCAACGAAAATTTGAAATAAGTTCTTTGAAATTTCGTTGGTGAAATGAGCAGTTAAGATAGTAGAATATGAATTTCTATTACAAAAAATGTTAAAAAATAAAGGAAAAAGCATGATAAAAATAGAATTATAGTAAAAATTGGCTTCTAGGGAGTGGTGTAAATTGTTAATTGAAGGAATAGGTATGGGACTATTAATCGGAAAAATAAGAGGGGGTAAAATAAGCAATTTGAGATTGTTATCTATAAGGGCATGGCCATTGATTCTAATTTCCTTTACACTTCAGCTGGCGCTTGTTTTTTCTAGTAAAATTCATTTTTTATTGAAATATGGGGGATTCATCTACGATATTTCTTTACTACTTTTAGTTGTTCTATTGGTTATGAATACAAGTAAAAAATGGATATGGGTCATACTGATAGGAGTAATTATGAACTTAATGGTGATTAGCTTTAATGGTGGAAAGATGCCGATATCTATTGAAAGTTTAAGTTTAGCAGGAAAGTATGCTACCATAGAAGGCATAAAAAGTGGAGAAATTTTAAGATATGTTCCTTTGAATGAAGCGCAGGGGATTACGAAGCTACTTGCTAAATATATTGTGATTCCAAAACCATATCTTTTGTCAAAGGTTATGAGCGTAGGGGATTTATTGGTTAGTTTAGGTTTTGTTTTGTTTATACAAGGAGAAATGATCAGAAATAGATTTGCTAGCAATTCGTTGAAAATGATAAAAATTCCATACAGAGGGAAATAATAAGGAGGAATAAAGATTCTTCCTTTTTTTAAAACAATATTTGCCTTTTCACGATGGTATTGTTATGTTAAAATGAAGGGTAGAGTAATATGTACTCCTTTAGAGAGGATGAGGATAAATGAATTTCTTAGAAAAGATATTTGGAAGTTTTAATGATAGAGAAGTAAAAAAATTATTTAAGACTGTGGATCAAATTGAGGCATTAGAAGAAAAAATAAAAAAATTAACAGATGTAGAATTAAAAAATAAAACAACTGAATTTAAAGATGCAATTAAAGAAGGAAAAACACTAGATGAATTACTTACTGAAGTCTTTGCTGTAGTAAGAGAAGCTGCATGGAGAACCTTAGGGATGAGACACTTTCCTGTACAGCTCTTAGGGGGTATTGTACTGCATCAAGGAAGAATTGCAGAAATGAAGACCGGAGAAGGAAAAACATTAGTTGCAACAGCCCCTGTATATTTGAATGCGTTAGAAGGAAAAGGGGTACATGTTGTAACCGTAAACGACTATTTAGCAAAACGGGACATGGAATGGATGGCGAAGATTTATAATTTTTTAGGACTTTCTATAGGTTGTCTTGTTCATGGGATGAATAATGAAGAAAAAAGAGCTGCTTATAATGCAGACATCACCTATGGTACAAATAATGAATTTGGATTTGACTATTTGAGAGACAATATGGTCACATATAAAAAGGAAATGGTACAAAGGCCCCTAAACTATGCCATCGTGGATGAGGTAGATAGTATTTTGGTAGATGAAGCTAGAACACCTTTGATTATCTCGGGTGCAGGAGAAAAGTCAACAAAACTTTATTTTATTGTGGATCAATTTGTAAGGAGTCTTAAAAAAGAAACAGATTATGTGATTGATGAAAAAGCAAGTACGATTGTTTTGACAGATGAACCAGGTGGCGCTGTTGAAAAGGTAGAAAAGTTTTTTGGCATTGAAAATCTTGCAGATCCAGAAAATATGGAAATATCCCATCACGTGAATCAAGCATTACGCGCACATAATCTGATGAAGCTAGATAAGGATTATGTTGTGAAGGATGGAGAAATTGTTATTGTTGATGAATTTACAGGAAGACTGATGTTTGGACGAAGATATAGTGATGGTTTGCATCAAGCGATAGAAGCAAAAGAAGGATTAGAGGTACAAAGAGAATCAAAGACACTCGCTACGGTTACGCTTCAAAACTATTTTAGAATGTATAATAAATTATCGGGTATGACAGGTACTGCAAAGACAGAGGAAGATGAATTTAAGCACATCTATAATATGGATGTTGTAGTCATTCCAACAAATAAACCGATTCAAAGAAAAGATTTACCTGATTCTATCTATAAAACAGAGTCAGGAAAATTTGATGCGGTTATTCGTCAAATTATAGAAAAACATCAAAATGGTCAGCCGGTACTTGTAGGGACAATATCTATAGAAAATTCTGAAACTTTGAGTAAAATGCTTAAGAAACAGGGAATTACGCATGAAGTATTAAATGCAAAGCAACATGAAAGAGAAGCAGAAATTGTTTCTCAAGCAGGAAGATATGGTGCTGTAACGATTGCTACGAATATGGCAGGTCGTGGTACAGATATTGTTTTAGGTGGAAATTATGAATTCATGGCAAAAAAAGAATTGAAGAAAAAAGGATATAGCGATACGATTCTTTCTATGGTGACAAGCTTTGCGAAAACAGAGGATGAAGAAATTATAGAAGCGAGAAAACTTTATAATGAGATTTATGAAAAAATAAAGGTTACTACAGATGCAGAACGAGATAAGGTAGTCGCAGCTGGTGGTCTTCATATTATGGGTACAGAGAGACATGAATCAAGAAGGATTGATAACCAGTTAAGGGGACGTTCAGGGCGCCAGGGAGATATGGGTGCATCTCAGTTTCATATTTCATTAGAAGATGATTTGATGCGACTCTTTGGTAGTGAAAGGATACAAGGGGTTGTAGAGAAATTAGGGATGGAGGATGACCAGCCTATTGAGGCAGGAATCCTTTCGAAATCTATTGAGAGTGCTCAAAAGAGGGTAGAAGGCAGAAACTTCTCCATAAGAAAACATGTTCTCCAATACGATGATGTAATGAATAAGCAAAGAGATGTTATGTATAAAGAAAGAAAAAGAGTTTTAGAAGGAGAGAATTTAAGAGAGCATATTATGGGTATGTTATCGAGTGTAGTAGATGCTACAGTTGTAACATATACAGCAGAAGCAAAATACCCAGAAGAGTGGAACTTAAAAGGCATAGAAGAGTATTTGCATACTATATTCTTGCCGAAGGAAAGTCTTGTATTTGAGGATTTAATGGATATGACAATAGAAGACCTAAAGAATAGAATCATGGGGTTGGCAGACGAATTATACAAAATGAAAGAAGATGAAGTGGGCGAAGAGAAAATGCGTGAATTAGAACGAATGATTTTACTTCGCGTGGTAGATACAAAATGGATGGATCATATTGATGCGATGGATCAGCTGAAACAAGGTATTGGACTTAGAGCTTATGGACAGGAAGACCCTGTACGTGCTTATCAAATTGAAGGGTTTGATATGTTTGAAGCAATGACGGAAAGCATTCAAGAAGATACGTTGAAATATTTATTTAATGTAACAGTTCAAACAGAAACAGAAAGGAAACAAGTGGTCAAAGTTACAGGGACTAGTGGAACCGATGAAGGCGATAATAAAAAGCCTTTTGTAAAGGGAAAGACGATCGGTAGAAATGATTCTTGTCCTTGTGGAAGTGGGAAAAAATACAAGAAATGTTGTGGAAAATAAAATATAATTTTTATATTGTTTATCTATAATAAGGGTTAATAAAAGGTCTTAGAAAGAAGGGGTTAAATGATACAATTAGAACAATTAAAGTATGAACTAGGGCTATTAGAAGTGCCTATAAAAGAATTGAGGGTTTCTCTTTGACGTAGATACTTTAAAATCTGAAGTAGAAGAACTAGACCAAAAATCAATGGCAACTGACTTTTGGGATGACCCACAGGAAGCACAAACAGTTTTGCAAAGAACAAAACAGCTAAAAGATAAGATGAAAAGATTCATCGACGCTTGTGAAAAATATGAAGAATTAGATTTATTGATCGACATGGGTATAGAAGAAAATGATTTGTCTGTAGGAAAGGAAATCGCAAACGATCTTGAAAATCTTAAAGAGGAAATAGATACACTAAGAGTGGAGACATTACTATCAGGGGAATATGATAAGAAGAATGCGATCATTTCTATTCATGCAGGAGCAGGGGGCTTAGATGCACAGGATTGGGCAGAAATGATTCTTCGTATGTACACAAGATGGGCTGAAAAGAAAGGCTATCGAATCAAAACATTAGATATCTTACCAGATACAGCAGCAGGGATAAAAAATGTAACCTTACTTATTGAAGGTGAAAATGCCTATGGATATTTAAAAAGTGAAAAAGGGGTACATCGGATTGTAAGAATTTCACCTTTTGATCCATCTGGAAAAAGACATACCTCGTTTGCATCCTTAGATGTCATGCCCGAATTAGATGAAGATATGGCCATTGATTTAAATCCAAATGATTTAAGAATAGATACGTATCGTGCGAGTGGTGCAGGTGGACAGCATGTAAATAAAACAGATTCAGCCATTCGGATTACACATATTCCTACTGGGATTGTTGTACAATGCCAAAATGAGCGTTCACAACATCATAACCGTGAAACAGCGATGAAAATGCTTATGGCAAAATTGATCGAATTAAAAGAGCGAGAGCATAAGGAAAGAGTCGAAGATCTAAAGGGTGATTATAGTCAAATTGCATGGGGGAGTCAGATACGTTCCTATGTTTTCCATCCTTATAATATGGTAAAAGATCATAGGACCTATGCTGAAATTGGAAATATCCAAGCAGTGATGGATGGGGAAATTGATTTGTTTATAAATGAATATTTAAAAAAAGCATAAAAAATGAAGCGCGTGAAAAATATTCACGCTTTTTGTTTATCTTTGTAGGGGGATTTGTCAATCAATTTTTTCCCGGGAAATATTCGACGGCAAGATAGAAGATTGGGCAATAAAATTTGTCAATGAAAAGAAAGAATAAGACAATAGAGAAGAAAAGATCGTAAAATATATTGATGAAGAACATGATATTTTAATAAAATTGCATATAGGAGGAATTTGATGAAAATAGCAAATCAGTTGGCAAAAGAATTTAATATTAAAAATAATCAGGTGGAACAAACAATAAAGTTAATCGATGAAGGTAGTACGATCCCGTTTATTGCTAGGTATCGAAAGGAAATGACAGGAGGATTAAGTGACGAAATTTTAAGAGACTTAAATGACCGACTTACATACTTGAGAAATTTAGAAGCAAGAAAAGAAGAAATTATACGACTTATCGATGAACAGGGTCAATTAACGGATGAATTAAAAAAAGAAATTCTAGAAGCTACGGTACTTCAAAAATTAGAAGACTTATACAGACCTTTTAGACCCAAAAGAAGGACAAGGGCTACTATCGCAAAAGAAAAAGGACTTGAACCATTGGCGCAAATAATTTTAAAGGAAAATGTGGTAAAAGGGACAATTGATGAATTAGCAGCACCATTTATCAATGAATCATTAGAAGTGGGTACAGTGGAAGATGCAATAAATGGCGCAAAAGATATTATTGCAGAAATTATATCAGATAATCCTTTATATAGAGAAAAAATTAGAGATTTAAATTTTAGAAAAGGGATTATTTGTTCAGATGTTTCAAATGAAGATGAAAAAAAGGTCTATGAAATGTATTATGAATTTAGTGAAGGGGTTAACCGAATTGCAAATCATAGAATTTTAGCCCTGAATCGAGGCGAAAAAGAAAAGGTACTAAAAGTGAAATTATTAAGTCCGGATGAAGAAATCGTAAAGGATTTAAAAAATAAAATAATAAACAATCTGAAAGCCATTACAACAGATATATTAGAGGAATCCATAGAAGATGCGTATAAAAGATTGATCGCACCCTCTATTGAAAGAGAAATAAGAAATAGTCTTACAGAACGAGCTGAAGAGGAAGCGATCAAGGTATTTGGGAAAAATACAAAGCCTTTATTGTTGGTGGCGCCTGTTAAAAATGTGAAAGTATTGGCTATTGATCCAAGTTACAGAACCGGATGTAAAATTGCTGTATTAGATGAAACGGGTAAACTACTAGAGTATACTACTATTTATCCGAATGCACCTCACAATAAGGTAGAAGCATCAAAAGAGGTTATGAAAAGTCTCATCGTGAAGCATAATATTGATATTATACCTATTGGTAATGGTACAGCATCGAGAGAAACAGAATTAATTGTTGCAGAAATGTTAAAAGAAATGGAACAAACGGTTTATTATACAATCGTTAGTGAAGCTGGGGCATCTGTTTACTCTGCGTCAAAACTAGGAACAGAAGAATACCCTGATGTGGATGTATCTATTAGAGGGGCTATTTCCATAGGGAGAAGACTACAAGACCCTTTGGCAGAGCTCGTAAAAATTGATCCCAAAAGCATAGGTGTTGGGCAATATCAACATGATTTAAATCAAAGTAAATTAGGAGAGACACTTAAAAATGTTGTTGAAGATTGTGTAAATAGTGTAGGGGTTGATTTAAATACAGCTTCTCCATCACTGCTTGCATATGTATCAGGGATTTCATCAGCTATCGCAAAAAATATTGTGAAATATAGGGAAGAAAATGGGAAATTTAAAAACAGAAAACAGTTAAAAAAGATCAAGCGTTTAGGGGATAAAGCCTACGAGCAATGTGCAGGTTTCTTAAGAATATCTGATGGAGATAATCCTTTAGATAATACAGCTGTACATCCAGAATCTTATGCGATAACAATGGGTTTAATAGAAAAACTAGGATATACAAAGAAGGATATTGAAGAAGGGAAACTTAGAAATATAGAAGGAAACATAAGCAAATTAGCACAAGAATTAGAAGTTGGATTGCCAACGTTACAAGATATTATGGAAGAAATCAAAAAACCTGGTAGAGACCCAAGGGAAGAAATGCCTAAACCGCTATTTAGAAATGATGTTTTAAAAATGGAAGATCTAAAGTTAGATATGATCATGACAGGGACAGTTAGAAATGTCGTTGACTTTGGCGCTTTTGTTGATATTGGCGTGAAACAGGAGGGATTAGTACATATCTCACAGCTGAGTGATCGATTTGTAAAAAATCCAATGGATGTTGTCTCAGTTGGCGATGAAGTAAAGGTGAAAATTATTGGATTGGATCTAGAAAGAGGAAAAGTATCTCTGAGTATGAAGGATATATAAGGGATAAGATAATATTTAGGATACCTTTAAATCAAGAGTATAGATCTTTCAGCTATATAAAAAGAGGGGAGAAAGTTATGGGAATAACAACAATTCTATTTGATTTAGATGGCACACTATTAGATACAAATGAGTTGATTATTCAGTCCTTTCAGCATACCTATAATAAGCATTTGGATAAAGAATTTCCAAGAGAAAAAATTATTCAGACCTTTGGAGAGATTCTGAAAATAACCTTAGATCGAGAGTGCATTGGGTGTAGTGAAGAAGCGATAAAGACGTATAGAGATTTTCAAAACTTAAATTTTAAAAATTTCATTACTATGCATACAGGTGTAAAGGAAGGATTAGTATTTCTTCATAAAAAGGGATATAAACTAGGGGTTGTAACCTCAAGATTGAACGAATCCGCTAGACGTGGACTAAAACTTTTTGATCTAGAGAAGTATTTTGGAACGATTGTTGGTGCGAATGATACAGACAAGCATAAGCCAGATGCTGAGCCTGTCATTTTGGCACTAAAAACATTAAATAGCAAACCACAAGAGACTATGATGGTTGGAGATAGCCCATACGATATATTATGTGCAAAAAATGCAGGAATACTTTCGGTAGCAGTAGGATGGAGTGCATTACCAAGAGCTATGTATATGGAACATGATCCAGATTATGTAGTGGAGCGTATGGAAGAATTAATAACAATCATAGAGAAAGCAAATGAAACATAAATATAGTAGCTTTTAACAAAAGGGAATATTTTCATAAAAAAAAATAGATAAATGATCGATGCAGAATATAAAATATGTTGATTAGTGACCAAGAAATAAGCACTTACTTCCAAAAGCAAGTGCTTATTTTTGTTGAAAAAACTAAGAATTTGATAGTTTAATAGATAAAAAGGATCTAGCTAAAAACCTATACTTAGAAGGGGATATAAAAGTGATCGTATTTACAGTATAATGAACTTATAGTAATTTTTCAAAATTTCTTATAGGGAGTGATTTTTATAATTTTAAATATGATATTAGGACTTGCAAATAAATTTGGGAATTTATTCGTTTTTGCATTTATATTATCAAGATTAAAATCTTTTCGAAAATTAGTTGCAAAAAAACCAGTAAAAATATCAGATAAATTAGGTTTATCCTTTGTATTCGGTATTTTTGGAATTATAGGAACTTATTTTAGTATAGAATTTGAAGGTGCACTGGTAAATACAAGGATTATCGGCGTTGCAACGGGGGGCCTTTTGGGAGGACCGTTCGTTGGACTATTAGCAGGATTGATTGCAGGGGTTCATCGTGGGATGATTAATATTGGAGGATTTACAACCATTGCTTGTGGTATATCTACAGTGTTTGAAGGACTTATGGCGGGATTTATGGGGAAACTCATACAAAACAAAAAGAAGAAGTGGATGTATGCAGCGCTTACAGGAGTGATCGCGGAAAGTATGAGGAAAATTTCTGTTCTTCTTTTTTCAAGGCCCTTTGAAGATGCAGTTATGCTTGTAAAAGCCATTTGGATTCCTATGGTTGTCATTAACTCTTTAGGGCTTGCACTCCTTTTTGTAATTATAGATAATATATTTAGTGAAGAAGAAAAAATGGGTGCACAACAAGCGCAATTGACACTAAACATTGCAGATAAAACTTTGCCTTTTATAAAAAAAGGACTTGGGGCTAAAGAAATTCAAAAGGTAGCAGAAATTGTGTGTGATATGACAGAATATAATGCAGTAAGTTTTACAGACCGAGAAAAGATTGTGGCACACGCTGGAGTTGGGACAGTGCGACATGAGATAGGAAAACCCATTGTAACAGATATTACAAATAAAGTGCTAAAAACCGGAGAACCTGTCATTTTAGAACGTTGTACTGAGATAAGGTGTGAATATAAGGATAAAAATTGTCCCCTTGAGTCGGTGGTCATGTTTCCTTTAAAGGAAAACGAGGAAGTGATTGGAACTTTTAAACTATATAAGGGTATCCCTAATGCCATTACATCTATTGATGTGGAGTTATCAAGTGGACTGGCAAAACTATTTTCTACCCAATTGACTATAGGAAAATTAGAGCATCGTTCAAAATTGTTGGCAACGGCAGAATTAAAAGCATTACAGGCGCAGATTAATCCGCATTTTTTATTTAATTCTCTGACAGTGATTGGATCACTTTGTAGAATCAATCCTAAAAAAGCAAGAAGTCTGATCACGCATCTTAGTAATACCTTCAGAAAAAATTTGAATATGAACAAAGAACTTGTAGAATTAGAAGAGGAACTCAATCATGTAAGATCCTATGTAGAAATAGAAAAAGCTAGATTTGAAGATAAATTAGAGGTGATTTACGAAATAGAGAAAAATATAAATTGTATGCTTCCACCACTAACCCTGCAACCCCTTGTAGAAAATGCGATAAAACATGGCTTGCTTCCAAAGAAGAATGGTGGAATGGTAAAAATTATTGGGATCAAACAAAAAAACGAAGTAATCATTCATATTGAAGATGATGGTGTAGGGATAAAAGAAGAAAAACTTGTAAGATTAATGGGTGAGGATAATATACACAAAGATTCTCTCGGTATAAACAATGTAAATGAAAGATTAAAGGGCATGTTTGGAGAACTGTATGGCTTACAAATTGATAGTAAAATAGGAGAAGGAACTTCGATACTTTTAAGAATCCCTATTATAACCCATATCGAGGAGCGTGGTCAAAGTGCTTAAGGTTTTCATTGTGGATGATGAAAAATATATTCGAGATGAGTTGAAATATTTTTTAGGAAAACGTGATCATATTCAAATTGTTGGTGAAACAGGAGACGGGCAAGAAGTAATGGAATTAGTAGAAGCATTAGAGCCTAATCTTGTGTTTTTGGATATTCAGCTTCAGAATATGAATGGGTTGCTTTTAGCACGAAAAATATTGGATCTGAAGAATCCGCCTTATGTGATATTGGCAACAGCTTACAATGAATATGCCATCCAAGGGTTTGAAATTAATGTGGCAGATTATATGGTAAAGCCTTTTTCAGAGGACCGACTAAAGCTTGCAATTGATAGAATTGATAAGCAAAAAAATAATGGACATAAAGAAACGATAGAAACGCAAGAAATGGATTTTCACAAGTTATGTGTATCTCAAAATAATCGTTTTATTCTTATAGATATAGGAGAGATTTTATATATAGAATCAACCAATCAGGGGATAAGCGTTTATGCAAGGGATGAAGTGTATGGTTGCAATTATTCGTTGAAAGAATTAGAAGAAAGATTTAAAAAGAAAAGATTTATTCGCACCCATAAAAGTTATATCGTAAATATTGACTTTATCGATGAGATCATTCCTTGGTTTAACTATACTTTTAAAGTGAAGATCAAAGGGAAACCAGATATAGAAATACCTGTAAGTAGAAATTATCTAAAGAAGTTTAAAAGAATCGTAGGCATGTGAAGTAGGATGAGCATGAATGCATGTTATTTGAAAATAGTGCAACAAAATGTAAATGGATTTTAATCTATTCCAAATCATCATATAATTTAGTTAAAAGATATGATGAGGGGGAACGTTATCATGAAAAGAAAATTATCTATACTTTTAGCACTTATGTTAGTACTGAGTGTTTTTGCTGTAGGATGTTCAAATTCTTCAGAGCAAGCTGCATCAGAAGATAAACCTGCAGAGAAAGCGTTTGTTACAATTGCTACAGGTGGAAGTTCAGGCGCATACTTTGCGCTAGGCGGAACCATATCAAACTTACTGAATGAGAAAGTTGAAAATGTGAATGCATCTGTACAATCAACAGGAGCATCAGCAGTAAATGCAACCCTTGTGGGGCAGAAAAAAGCAGACCTTGCTTTCGCTATGAATGATGTTGTTAGCTATGCTTATACTGGAACAGAAGTATTTAAAGAGAAAGGCAAAGTTGAAAATTTAAGAGGCGTAGCATCATTATATCCTAATTTTGTACAGGTGGTTACATTAAAAGATAAAAACATTAACGAGATTACAGATTTAAAAGGAAAAAAAGTAGGTGTAGGCGCTCCTGGTAGTGGTACAGAAGTAAATGCGCGTCAAATTTTAGCAGCACATGGTATTACTTATGATGATATTGAAGAAGATTTCTTATCCTATGCAGAGGGGATTGAACAATTAAAGAATGGTGCAATTGATGCGGCATTTTTAACATCAGGAATTCCAAATGCAGCCATTATGGATATCGTAACAACAAAGGATGTAAAAATTGTTCCAATTAGAAAAGAAGCAGTAGAAAAATTGGCAAAAGATTTTCCTTTCTATTCATCAGAATTTATTCCAGCAGGAATGTATGATGATCAGGAAGATGTACAAACAGCAGCAGTAACGACTATACTGATCACAAATAAAGATACTAGTGAAGATTTAGTTTATAATATGACAAAGACAATCTTTGAAAACTTAGATGCACTTGGAAATACCCATGCATCAGGAAAGCAAATCAGTTTAGATAAAGCAAGAGTAGGAATGCCTATTCCACTACATCCAGGAGCAGAAAAATACTTTGCAGAGCAAGGAAAATAAGACAAAATACAAAGAGAGGGCATTATAAATGCCCTTTTCTAGATCAGACAAAAAGGAGAGGTGATAAAATGTCAAACCAGCAAGAACAAGGATTAGGTCATGAAGCATTATTAGAAAAGTATGATACAGAATCTCGGTTTAGAAAATTTGACAGAAATAGTATTCCTGGAATGATTGTATTTATCATGTGTATTGGATTATCCATATTTCATCTGTATACAGCGTGGGACGGACCATTGGTTACTTTGATGCATAGAGCGGTGCATACAACGGTTGTGATGGCTTTGGTATTTATTTTATACCCTTTTAGTGGAAAATCTTCCAAGAAAAAACCAGCCATTTACGATTGGATTTTTTCAATGCTGTCATTGTCTTTAGGGATATATATTGTTATGAATTATAATGGAATTGTTATGCGAGCAGGAATGCCAAGCAGTACGGATGTTACTTTTGGATTTATGGCAATTCTATTGGTATTAGAAGCAGGAAGAAGAATCACTGGAAATGAGATCGCAATTTTAGCCATATTATTTTTGATTTATGCTTATATAGGACCAAAACTACCCAATCTTATTGCCCATAGAGGATATGGACTAAAAGATATTGCTGAATATATGTATTTAACGACAGAAGGTATTTTTGGTATTGCTATAGGGGTATCTTCAACGTATATATTCTTATTTGTACTATTTGGCGCATTTTTATCTAAGTCAGGGATGGGACAATTTTTTAATGACTTGGCAATGGCGATTGCAGGACAGGGAAAAGGTGGACCTGCAAAGGTAGCAGTAATTTCTAGTGGTTTACTTGGATCTATCAATGGAAGTGCCGTTGCAAATGTTGTAACAACAGGAGCTTTTACCATTCCACTGATGAAAAAGATTGGATATGAGCCTGAATTTGCAGGAGCAGTAGAAGCAACAGCATCTTGTGGTGGACAGATTTTACCACCCGTTATGGGTGCAACAGCATTTATTATGGCAGAGTATTTAGGGATGAAATACATTCATATTGCAGCGGCTGCAGTAATTCCAGCACTACTTTATTATCTTGGCGTGATTGTAATGATTCACTTAAGAGCTTCTAAAAATGGGCTAACAGGAATTCCAAAAGAAGAGTTACCAAAGGTCTGGGATGTATTAAAAGAAAGAGGACATTTATTACTTCCGCTTATTATTCTTTTATATTTATTAATTAAAGGATTTACACCGATTTATGCTGCGTTTTATTCTATACTCTCAACAATTGTTGCAAGTTCATTAAAGAAAGATACAAGAATGAGTTTTAAAGATATGGTTGATGCACTAGAAGAGGGCGCGCGTACTGCATTAGGTGTTGCTATGTCTTGTGCGATTGTAGGATTGATCATTGGGGTTGCTACACTTACTGGATTTGGATTAAAACTTGCAGGTGCAATTTTATTCCTAGGAAAAGGAAATTTATTTATTACATTAATCCTTACGATGATCGCGTGTATTGTTTTAGGAATGGGATTGCCTTCTATTCCAGCATATATTATTACAGCAACGATGGCAGCACCAGCACTTGCGGAAATGGGTGTGCCACATCATGTATCACATATGTTCGTATTCTACTTTGGAATGCTTGCAAATTTAACGCCACCTGTTGCATTAGCAGCCTTTGCAGGAGCAGGTATTGCAGGAGGGAACCCAGCGAAAACAGGTTTTCAGGCAGTAAAATTAGCGTCAGCAGGATTTATTGTTCCGTATATCTTTGTATATTCACCCGCACTGTTATTAATTAACACAACACCTATAGGAATAACGATTGCAACGATTACAGCAATTGTTGGGGTTGTTGCATTAGGGGTAGCGGTAGAAGGCTATTTATTTAGCCGTGTAAATGTGATCTATAGAATCATTATGTTTGCTTCAGCCATTTTACTGATGAAGCCTGGAACAACAACAGATATTATCGGGATTGCATTGTTTTTAGTAATTTTCTTTATTCAAAAGATGAGTGGGAAAAAAAGTGATTTGATTGCCGCATAGAAAATAGCTGTTTCCTTTGGAAACAGCTATTTTTAGGTCATAGGAAAAATTTACACAAAATAGAAACTGTATATTCATAGAACGTGGAAGAATGATTATAAATTGAATACTCAACTTGTCGATTTATATAAAATCATATGTTTTTGTAGTATAGATAAGAAAGAAGTGAAATTTTCTTTGTATATATTTTAATAGGGTTATCATTTGGAACCATATTATAAAGTTTTAAAGTCTTGTTCTTAAAATAGAAGGTATGTTTTGCAAAGTTTGATATACCATAAGTAAGGTTGGGCATATCTTTATCGATATTCAAAAAATAAATCCATCCATTCTTGATGACAGTTTTTTTCCCAGCAGCATCAGGAACGCCTGCACCAAATGCTTTGAATCTTGTAGAATCTAGGATGATATTGCAATCATCATCAATAGAAAAGATCTCTTCCCAAGGGGCTAATTCTACAGAGTGCATCCAATGTATGGTGAATTGGTCATTAGGGGAAACTTTATGCACAAATATTATTTTAGAAGCTTTTAGATCTTCTAAGATTAATATAGGAATAGGAATAGTATTCAGTATGAAAAAAGCTAAAAGAAGAAAAATGATTAAAAATTTACTGCGCCTATTCATAGAAAATCCCTCCAGTTGATATAGAGTAATGTTCTATAAAGTAAGAGAATAATCCTTTAAAAATTTAGAGGAATTATGGAAAATATGGTGAATATGAATAAGTTAAAGGGAGAGTATACATGGATCGATGGAAAGATTGTTTTTCAAAGGAAATAGTAGAGAGTAAAAAGGGGAAATGTGAATGGATATAATGCCTATAAAAATAGTAATACTTGGTGCGATCCCAGAAGCTATCTTAATGGTATGGGCAGGGTTATTATTAATGAGAGTAAAGCCGCAGCTTAGGCAAGTAATTATTATAGGAATTCTGCAAGGCGTTACTACTTATTTCATAAGGCAATATGTAGATTTTGGTGTACATACATTTGCAATATTATGCACTTTGATTGTCTATACTTGTTTGATTATGAAAGTCAAATGGATTGTTGGGAGCATCGCTATTTTAGTATCATGCATTATCGTTACGTTAATTGAAGGATCATTGTTTATATTTATTGATGTGAATCTAATACATCTATTGTCTAAGAATGGGATGAGATTATTATTTTTATTGCCTCACGAAGGGGTATTAGCGTTTATTGTGTACATAGGACATAAAAAAGATATATCCTTATTGAATGAATTTACTTGGCTAAAGAAAATTACCCAGTAACACTTGAAAGAGAATTCTTGTAAAAAAGAATTCTGTTTTTGATTGTATGATTCTTTGCCCTTGCAGCATTTTTTTTAAAAATATATAATGATGGTATGATTTTTATAAAAAGAGGTGAAAACAATGGAGATGATCAGTAATAGTGAACGAAAAACTTATGATTTAGGATATAAACTAGGAACACTACTTAAAGCTTCAGATGTTGTATGCTTAACAGGCGATTTAGGCGCGGGAAAAACGGCTATTTCAAAGGCAATTGCAAAAGGACTAGAGGTTGGTGAATGTGTGACAAGCCCTACTTTTACCATTATTCATGAGTATGAGGGACGTGTGCCACTATACCATTTTGATGTATATCGAATAGGTGAAATAGAAGAAATGGAAGACTTAGGATATGAAGAATATTTTTATGGGGAAGGTGTATGTTTGATTGAATGGGCATCGCAAATAAGAGAATTAATTCCAAAAGCACATTTATGGATTCATATAAAAAAGATAGATGAAAATACGAGAAAAATAGAAATTACTGGAACAAACCATCATTTTGAAGGAATCATAGAGGAGCTGAAGAAAATATGAAGATTCTAGCATTAGATACTTCATCTATTGTTGCTACAGTGGCAGTGATGGATGAAGGTAAATTAATTGGAGAGTATACGATCCATCACAAGAGAACACATTCTCAAAAGCTAATGCCAATGATTGAAGAACTTTTAAAGAACTGTGAATTAACAATGCAGGATATTGATGTGGTTGCAGTAGCAGAGGGACCAGGTTCTTTTACAGGACTGCGTATTGGGGTAGCTACTGCAAAAGGACTTGCGCATGCTGTAAATATTCCTGTTGTAGGCATATCTACACTCGATGCATTAGCAATGAATAGTGCTTTTTCCCATGGCATCATATGTCCTATTTTAGATGCTAAAAGGAGTCAAGTATATGCAGGTGTATATAAATGGGATCATGAAAATTTACATATCATAGAAGAACCTATGGCAATATCCATAGAAAATCTAGTAGAAAAATTATCAGAAAGACCTGAAAATGTTCTGTTTTTAGGAGATGGCATAGAGAATAATAAAGATTATTTAATAGAAAAACTAAAGAAACGTGCAGTATTTGCACCGAATAGTGTGAAAATGCCAAGGGCTTCTTCTGTTGCGCAGATTGGATTACAAAAGGCAAAAAATAAAAAACTACAAAATTATTATGAATTAACCCCAACCTATTTAAGAAAATCGGAAGCTGAAAGACAATATGAAGAAAAAATGAAAAGGTGTGGGGAATGTGAAGACTAGATCAATGGATGTAGAAGATATTGAAGCAGTTTGTCAGATAGAAAAATTATGCTTTCCTATTCCTTGGAGTTATGATGCTTTTTTAGCGGAGATTGAACAAAATAAATTTGCGAGATATATGGTCTTAGAATTAGATGGAAGTGTCATAGGCTATGGGGGAATGTGGAATATATTGGATGAAGGACATATTACAAACATTGCCATACATCCAGAGGCAAGCGGATATGGATATGGAAATATGCTTGTTAAAGGGTTAATTGAAATGGCGCAAAAGGAAGACATAAATAGAATTACTTTGGAAGTAAGAGTGTCTAATAAGATTGCCCAAAATTTATACAAGAAATATGGATTTAAAGATTGTGGTATTCGGCCTAAATATTATGAGGACAATGGCGAAGATGCCATGATCATGTGGAGAGAATAATCTCAAAAAATGAAATTTAATGAGATTAAAGGAAAATTTAAGTAAATTGTAAAGAAATTGTAAGGAAATTGTAAGGAAAAATTTATCAGAATTTGATAAAATGTACTAAAGTGAATAATGGAAATGTTTATAGGGCATGCATATGTATGCCCTATATATATGAGAAAGGGGATTTATCATGTCAAAGGGGAAGAAAAAGAAGATACTGATTATCGTACTGATTATTGTAGGGATTGCTTTAGTAGGGGTAGGAACGGTTATAGCGAATAAAAAGGAACAGAATTCTGATATAGGTGTTCAAACTACAGAAATACAAAAGAAAGATATTGAATCACACATACAAGCAACAGGTCAAATTTTATCGATGGATAAGAGAGAGGTTGTTTCTGATGTAGAGGAAAAGATTGAAAAGGTATTCGTTGAAAAAGGAGATCAGGTTGAGAAAGACCAAGTTTTGATGGAATTAGAACAGACAAATATTTTCTACAAAATTAAAGAAGCACAAGCGAGACTAGAGATTCAAAAAAATACATTACAACAGTTAAAGACAGATTTAGAGATCGAATTAAACAATGCACAAATAAAGGTTGATGATGCACTAGATACATATGAAAGAAATAAGCAGCTTTATGAAGCTTCGGCACTAAGCAAAAAAGAATTAGATGAATCAAAAAATAATTTAGACCAAATGAATAATGATTATATAAAAGCAAAGAAAAAATTAGGAGATGGAGAAAATACTGGACAAATTAGTAAGCAGCAAAAGCAAGTAGCGCTTGCTCAATTAGAGGTTGAAAAATTAAATGATGATTTAAAAAAACATACGATCAAGAGCCCTATTACAGGAACCGTTGTAGATACCAAGATTGCAGAAAGTGGGATTGTGGAGACCTTTGTGCCTTTAATGTTTATACAGGATGTAGAGCATTTAGAAATCGTTACAGAGATTAATGAATATGATGCAAGTAAAATAAAATTAGGAGATCCTGTAAAGATTACGGGGGATGCTTTTGAAGGAAAGAATTATGAAGGCGTAGTAAAATATATTGGTTCATTTGCACAAACAGTTGAAACAGGACAGGGAAAAGAGAATGTTGTAGAGATAAAGGTTGAGATACAAGATATAGATAAAAGCTTAAAGCCAGGGTTTTCAGCAAAGATAGATGTATTAACACAGCGTAAAGAAAATGTTTTTGTATTGCCTTATGAAACTATATTTACAAGAAAAAATAGAGAAAAAGTTATTTTTACTGTAAAGAATGGAAAAGTGCAAGAACATAAGATTCAATTAGGGATAGAAAGTGATCTTGAAGTGGAAGTAATAGGGAAAGACCTTAAAGAAAAGGATCATGTGATTATGAATCCTACAGAAAGTATTAAAGATGGTGATAAAGTCAGTGAAAAGGTGATGTAGTATGATAAAAATAGAAAATTTAAAGAAAATTTATAAAAATGGAAGTATTTCTGTAGAGGCATTAAAAGGGGCCACTATAGAAGTTAAGCCGAAAGAATTTGTATCGATTATGGGACCATCTGGATCAGGAAAATCTACAATGATGAATATATTAGGATGTTTAGATAAGCCAAGTGAAGGAAAATATGAATTGGGTGGAGAAAAGATTGAGGAATTAAGTGATGGAGAACTTGCAGTTATTCGGAATAAAAAAATAGGATTTGTTTTTCAATCCTTTAATCTATTACCACGTATTTCCACACTAAAAAATGTAGAACTTCCTATGATTTATGCAGGGGTTCCTCCTAAGGAAAGACATAAAAGAGCCATAGAAGCTTTAGAAAGAGTAGGGCTAGGAGACAGAATAGATCACAAATCAAACGAATTATCAGGAGGACAAAGACAAAGAGTTGCCATTGCAAGATCACTTGTTAATAATCCTGATATTATTTTGGCTGATGAGCCTACTGGAAATTTGGATACGAAATCTGGAGATGAAATTATGGCTATATTTCAGCAGTTGAATAATGAAGGCGCGACCATTGTCATGGTAACTCATGAACCAGAAATAGCTGCGCATACTAAAAGGATCATAACTTTCAGAGATGGAGAAGTGGTAGAAGATAAATTGGTAGAAAATCAGATTATACTTGGGGTTAGTACTGTGAAGGAATAGAGGTGGTATCATGAATTTTTTAGAAAGTGTACAGGTGGCAATGAATGCCATTTGGGTAAATAAAATGCGCTCACTGCTTACGATGTTAGGCATTATTATTGGGATATCTTCTGTTATTACAGTAGTTACATTAGGGCAGGGAAGTCAAAGTGCAATCGATAAAGAATTTGAACAATTTGGTACAGGTAGAGCATATATCGGCACGAATTGGAGAGAAACGCTTACGCAAAAGGATTATTTAACTACGAGTGATATAGAAGCATTAAAGAATGCTTTTGGAGATAAATTCGATGCGATCATTCAGAGTTTAGAAGAAAGTGGAAAAATCAAATCGAAAAATGAAATCATTAAGGTATCACTGGTGGGTGGAAATGAAAATTATGACAAAATTGAAAAGGTAAACATGATAAATGGAAGGTACTTAACAAACAGTGATGTAAAGGCAAAACGATCGGTAGCAATTATTGACAACGAAACATCTATGGATATTTTTGGAAGAAGCAATGTTTTAGGAGAAAACATTATGGTGGATATGGGATATACCAAAACATCTTTTGTAATCGTAGGTTTGTACGAAGAACCAAAGAGCAATCTTGGTAATATGGGAGGCGGCGAAAAAACGCCAAAAATATTTGTACCTGTATCAACGCTAGCAAAAGTAAGGGGTATGGGTGAACATATTTGGGGGATCGATCTAAGCATAAAAAAAGGGATAGATGCAAATAGTACGATTGAAAAGATGATAAAGCTATTAGAAAGAAGACATGGAAATGATGGAGAAAACAAGTATAGAAGTTATACAGCAGAAGGAGAAATGGAATCTGTCAATAAGGTTACAGGAGTAATCACTGCTGTTGTAAGTGCCATTGCTGCAATATCTCTTGTGGTTGGCGGTATTGGGGTTATGAATATTATGCTTGTTTCAGTTACAGAAAGAACGAGAGAGATCGGTATAAGAAAAGCAATTGGTGCAAAACGAAAAGATATACTACTGCAATTTTTAGTAGAATCCATCATTGTATCAGGTATTGGAGGGGTTATTGGAACGCTCTTAGGGATAGGAATATCTATCATCATTGCAAATTTTATAAAAATACCTCCAAGCGTATCTATCAGTACCATAGCTATTGCATGGATCTTCTCAGCAGGGGTTGGGGTTTTCTTTGGGATATATCCTGCAAACAAAGCTTCAAAATTAGATCCGATTGAAGCTTTAAGATATGAGTAGTATTTTTATGTATGATATAAAACGAAAAAATAAGAAACTAGGCAAGTGATTATTCAAAAACCAAAAAATATAGAACCATTACCTTAATATACAAATCCAGAAGATTCCTCTGGATTTGTATATTTTACTTACGAGGAAATGCTAGATTGTGAATAACTACCGTATGAAATAGTTTTTAAAAGATTTTGTTTGCGAAATGAGTAGCTGCGACAGATGTATATGAATTTTTTTATATAAGGCTACAAATAATATAGATAACCTATGCTAAATCTTGATGCTATTTTAAGTTTTGGATGGGTTATTTGTGCAAAGATAAGTTTAAAACAGAGGAGGAATATTATATGGCAAGTTCAGAACAATTACAAGCAGTAGCAGAGAATTGTAGTCAGTTTAGAAGTGTCTATGAAGGAACCTTTACTTCTGAAATTGGGGCAAATTGTACCTGTGAAAATTGCAAACATTTCACAAAAGCGCATAAATGTGATATTGATCTGGTGGATAAAATCCTTATAAAAATTACGGATGAAGGGTAAAATAAAAAATATATTTTAAGATGGAAAGATTGACTTTGCTATAAATTATAGTATAATGTGTTTAGGTGATGGAGCTCACCTTTAAACATTGCAAATTGCAGTTGATGGCTCCTACTTAGATCGTATACATCTAAGTAGGAGTTTTTTGTTTTTTAAAATGTCTTATTTGTAATTTCATTGGGTAAATGAGCAGTTGCGATAGCGGTGTTAGAATATTTTGTAAAAGAAGGGATGATAGATATGGGATTTAGTTTAGCAATTATTATTCTCTTAGGTTTAGCATTAAATAAAATATTTGATGCAATAAAGCTTCCTGGACTACTAGGTATGTTGATATTAGGAATCATGATTGGACCCTATGGATTGAATATTATTAGCGCTGATATTTTAGATATTTCAGCGGATTTACGAAAAATTGCATTGATTGTTATATTGATCAGAGCTGGTCTTGGTATAAAAAGAGATGCTTTGAAGAAGGTAGGGATTCCAGCTATAAAAATGAGTTGTATTCCAGGACTTTGTGAAGGATTTATGGTCATGTTATTGGCCAGTTACTTATTTGGTATATCCAAAATAGAAGCGGGTATGTTAGGATTTATTATAGCAGCTGTATCTCCTGCGGTTGTAGTACCCCTTATGCTGTCATTTATTGATAGCGGATTGGGTGAAAAAAAAGGAATTCCTACCCTGATACTTGCAGGTGCATCTATTGATGATGTTTTTGCCATTACCATCTTTTCAAGTTTCTTAGGGATGTATACAGGGAAAAATGTAAATATTTCTATGCAGATCGCAGGAATTCCTATATCTATTATTTTGGGAATTCTTATGGGACTAATAATGAGTATGGTGATGCTGGTTCTTTTTCGAAGATATCATATAAGGGATACAAAAAAGACCCTAATACTATTAGCAGCAGCAATTGTGCTTACTACTATTGAAGAATATTTTAAGGGAATCATTCCTATTGCAAGTTTGTTAGGCGTGATGATGGTGGGATTCTATATACGTGAAAAATCTTCTAAAATCGCAGATGCATTATCTCAAAAGTTCAATAAAATATGGGTTTTTGCAGAATTAATGCTATTTGTTTTAGTGGGAGCACAGGTAAATATTGATGTAGCTTTTAATTCAGGAATTTTAGGTCTTGTGGTGATTGCGATAGGACTACTTGCAAGATGTATGGGTGTGTTCATATCTACTTTGGCGACAGAACTGAATTGGAAAGAAAGAGTTTTTTGTATGATTGCATACGTACCTAAAGCAACTGTACAAGCAGCGATTGGTGCTGTACCACTGGAAGCGGGTGTTGCATCGGGAGAATTAATATTGGCAATTGCAGTACTTTCTATTATTATTACAGCGCCACTAGGAGCTATAGGAATAAAAGTATTTGGAGAAAAATGGTTGACTCACAGAGCGGAATAAAATATTTTCGAAGAACTTTGAGCAACGGAATTTCACAAATAAAAACCTGCGTATGCTGAACCATACGCAGGTTTTTTGCATATATAGAATTAAGAAAAAAATTAAACTTATTTTTGATGGTCCCTAATAAAAAAAGGAGATGAAAAAATTGGGTGTTGAGGAAGCAAGTAAAGCATTAACCTTGTTTAATATGGAATTTCTTTCTTCTGTCACAGCGATGATTTTGGCAGTGAATCTGATCACACAAGTGATAAAAGAAGTGTTTTTAAGGGAAAATATAGGGCAAAGAATTCCTAAGATCATTACATTGTTAGCATCTACGATGGTTGTCTCTGCCTATCACTATCGTCTTTGGATAAAAAGTCCAGTTATTTTTGATTACTCCATCATAGAACTCTTGTTTTTAATCTTTCTTAATAGTATATTTATTGCTGCATTGTCTATGGGAAATTATAAGGTGCTAAATTTGACAAAAGATAAAGAAGTAAGAAAGATGAAGGAACAGATGGTGATAAACGAGGTAAAACTTCAGAAAAATCATGAGGAAAAAGAAGATTTTGGGGAATTGTTTTAAACAGGGATTGTAGTAAATTTTGCTATTTGTAATATCTTTGGATATAATATAAAAAAGTGTTCTTTTGGAAGATTATAATTTCCTATAGACTATAAAAATATGAACAAAAGATAAGGAAGGTGCGTAGTGTGAGTAAGTTATTATCTCCTAAAAATGGTGGGTTTTTCATAACGCTTGCTATAGAAAGCAGTTGTGATGAAACATCTGCTGCAGTTTTGAAAAATGGTCGAGAAGTTTTATCGAATATTATTTCTTCACAAATAGATGTGCATAAGAAATTTGGAGGTGTTGTTCCTGAGGTTGCATCTAGAAAACATGTTGAAAATATAGATATGGTTATTCAAGAAGCCCTTGATGAAGCGCATGTTACATTAGGTGATGTTGATCATATAGGAGTTACATATGGACCAGGTCTTGTAGGGGCTTTACTAGTGGGATTATCTACAGCAAAAGCCATGGCCTATGCAACAAATACGCCACTCGTTGGGGTAAACCATATTGAAGGACATATTTGTGCAAATTATATAGAACACAGGGAGCTTAAACCTCCTTTTTTATGCTTGGTTGTATCAGGAGGACATACTCATCTTGTCTATGTAAAAGATTATGGGGATTATGATATTTTAGGAAGAACAAGAGATGATGCAGTAGGGGAAGCTTTTGATAAAGTGGCGAGAGCGATGGGACTAGGATATCCTGGAGGACCGATTATAGATGATATTTCAAAAAATGGAAATGAAAAAGCAATGACCTTTCCAAGAATATACTTAGAAAAGGATCAATTTGATTTTAGTTTTAGTGGATTAAAATCAGCTGTATTAAATTATCTAAATTCTCAAAAACAGAAGGATATACCAATTAAAGTAGAAGATGTAGCAGCAAGCTTTCAAGCTGCGGTTATAGAAGTATTAGTGAATAAAACAATAAAGGCAGCAAAGCTTAAGGCTGTGGATACCATCGTTGTAGCAGGTGGGGTAGCTGCGAATAGTCAATTAAGAGAAGTGCTTAAAGAGGAAGGAGAAAAAGAAGGATTTTGTATAAAATATCCATCTACGAAATTATGTACAGATAATGCAGCTATGATTGGCTGTGCAGCATATTACAACTATTTAAATGGATTGATTTCAGATTTATATTTAAATGCGATTCCAAATTTGAAGTTGGGAGAAAGCAGATGAAAAATTATTCAGAAAATTTTGTGGATAAAAATGTGGATAATGTGGATAAAAGATCATTGTTTAGTAAAACTGGATGATTTCCAAATGAACATGTGGATAAAAGATCATTGTTTAGTAAAACTGGATGATTTCCAAATGAACATGTGGATAACTTAGGAAAAAATGTGGAAAAACTGTGAGTATAAATGGGTATAAGTATACCCTATCATATATATGTTATTAACATATAAAATATGCATAAAAAATTTGTATGCTATACCGTAAGTACTCATTTCGTTATGCGCGTTATTCATATTAAAAAAACAAGTAGTTTGGATAATCCAAACTACTTGTTTTCTTCTACATAATTAACAATGTCGCCAATGTTTTTGAAACCTTCTGCAACTTCATCAGGAATTTCAACATCAAATTCATCTTCGATTGCCATGATAATTTCAACAGCATCAAGTGAATCTGCTTCTAAATCACCCATAAGAGAAGTTTTCATTGCGATTTCTCGATCTTCGTCTAGTCCTAATTGATCAATAATAATTTCTTTTATTTTTTCAAAACTCATAATATATATACCTCCCTAAAATAATTCATAAATCCACACTTGTGGGTTTTATCGTGATTATTTTACCACATATAGATAAAAAATACTATAAAAAATATTGATTTTTTATTGGTAGAAGATAGAAAAATATCCCTGCATCTTTATACTAAAAAATCTTCCCACTTTTCATAAAGTGATGTGAGTTCTATTTTTAAACTAGTAGATGTTTCATGAAGCTGTTTACTTTTTTTAGGATCAGAATAAATTTCTTCTTTGCACATTTCTTGTTCAAGATGACGAATATGATCCTCTAAGGAGGCTATTTTTTCTTCAAGTTCTTGCAAATCTTTTTTTTGCTTACGTTCTTCTCGTTGTTTTTCCTTTTCTTTACGTTTTTCATCTTTCAACTGGGTTTTTGTCTTGCTAATATCCGGTACAAAAATAGAAGATTCTTCTAGAAATTTCTTTTTTTCTTGATAATACTTATAATTCCCTAGATATTCATCAGCGCCTTCTGAAGAAAGAACCAAAAGCTTGGTGGCTACTTTATTTAAGAAATAACGATCATGAGAAATTACAAACAAGGTACCGTCGTAATGGGTCAGTGCTTCTTCTAAAATCTCTTTAGAAGCAATATCTAAGTGGTTCGTTGGCTCATCAATGAGTAAAAAATTAGCTTTTGAAAGTATAAGCTTAAGTAAAGAGACACGACTTTTTTCTCCGCCACTTAACGTAGATATTTGCTTGAATACGTCATCGCCACTAAACAAGAAAGATCCAAGGAGTGTTCGGATTTCTGTTTGTGTAAAATGAATATTTCCATTCCAAATTTCATCGATAATGGTATTGTGCTTATTTAAACTAGATTGCTCTTGATCAAAATATCCGATAGATACATTATGACCTAATCGAAGCAATCCTGTATCAGAGGGGAGCTTATCGAGGAGAATTTTAAATAATGTGGACTTACCAATGCCATTAGGACCTATAAGACCCACTTTTTCTCCTCTATATATACGAAAACTAACATCTTTAAATAGATGATTTTCTCCAAAACTTTTGGATAAATTTTCAACTTGTAAAATATCTTCCCCACTTTTCACTTGTGTTTCAAAATGGATTTTTGCGTTTTTATTAAAGAGAAGGGGCTTGTCTACTAAATCTATGTGCGCTAATTTCTTTTCTCTACTCTTTGCCCGTTTTGCTAGCTTTTCAGTACCATGTTGCTTAAATCTACGAATGATTTCTTCTTGTTTTTCGAGTTCTTTTTGTTGAATGAGAAATTCCTTTTGTTGTTGTTCATAGATTATTTTTTTCTTTTCAACGTAATAAGTGTAATTGCCATTATACTGGGTAAGATTTTTATTTTCGATTTCATAGATTTTGTCTACTGTCTCATCTAAAAAGTATCGATCATGAGAGATAAGAAGAATGCTTCCACTATATGATTTAAGGAAAGATTCAAGCCATTCTACCGCATCAATATCAAGATGGTTTGTGGGTTCATCCAACAATAAAACAGCTGGTTTTCTAAGCAATAACTTTGCTAGATTTACCCGTGTTTTTTGTCCACCGCTTAGCTCTATGATGGGTTGGTGAAATTCTTCTTCAGAAAAACCTAAGCCTTTTAATACACCACGTATTTCACTTTGATAACCATAACCATTTTTATGCTGAAATTCTTCTGTAGTTTGCGCATAAAGATCCATCAGCTTGGTTAAACTTTCTGATGGGTTAAGACTTTGTTTTGTGATTTGATTCTCTAGATCTCTTAAGTGTTCTTCCATTTTAATTAAATGGTCAAACACGTGAAGCACTTCACCCCAAATTGTATCTGAAGAGGATAAAGTGAGGGTTTGTTCTAAGTAGCCGAGATTCATATTTTTAGACAGATACAGCTCTCCACGATCATAAGTGTATTCTCCAATAATGATTTTAAATAGGGTTGATTTCCCTGCACCATTTGCACCCACTAATCCTATTTTATCTCCACTGTTTATCGTAAAAGATATATTTTCCAATATGATATCAATTCCAAAGGATTTATAGATACCATTACATGACATTGCGATCATAAAACGCCTCCTTACAGATATATTCATATTATATTGTATCAAAAAAATGGAAAAGATAAAATGGAAAGTGTATAGCAAGATGTTTTTGGCTAAATTGACATATATATACCACAATGATATAATGTGTAATAAAAAATAATTCGGGAGATAAAGGAAGATCAATATGGAAAAAGGAAATATAAAAATATCAATGGCTGTGATTCGAAGATTACCTAAATATAGAAGATATTTAGAAGAATTATTAGATAAGGGAATTGATCGGATTTCTTCTAGAGAGTTAAGTAAGATTATTGGTTTTACAGCTTCGCAGATTAGGCAGGATTTAAACAACTTTGGAGGGTTTGGACAGCAAGGATACGGATACAATGTTGCTGCACTTTATGAAGAAATAGGGAAAATTCTAGGATTAGATAATCGTTATAGTACAATTATTGTAGGAGCAGGAAATCTAGGGCAAGCAATAGCAAACTATACAAACTTTGAGAAATCTGGATTTATCCCTAAAGCAATGTTCGATATTAATCCACGACTAATCGGTTTAAGGATTAGAGACATTGAAGTAATGGACTCAGATAAAATGGAAGAATATATTAAAGAAAATAATATCGATATCGGGATTATCTGCACAAATAAAGAACGTGCACAAGATGTAGCAGATCAACTTATTAGAAGTAACATAAAAGGAATATGGAACTTTGCACCTACAGATTTGGATATTCCTGAAAATGTGATGACCGAAAATGTTCATTTAAGTGAAAGTTTGTATACATTATCTTTTTTATTAAAACATAATTCTTTAGAATAGATTGTGTGAAAATATGTAAAAAAATTTTACAAAAACTGTCCGGTAAAGAAAACAGTGTATCAAACAACAAACAAATTGACATCAAATTAACAAAATTCAATGTGAAAATGTATAAAACAAAGCCTAAAGGTGTACAGAAAAATGTACATCTTTTTATTTTTGCATCAAAATGATTGGATTAAAATAGAATAGATATCTATACAAATATATAAATATTGTAATAAATGGAATGGAATATCTTTAGAAAAGAACGGTAGAATAATGAACTTAAAAGTCAAACAAAGTGAAACACTAGCATATGATCTTTCTAAATAATAAAAGGTTTCGTATATTGTAAAAAAATATAAATGATTTAAAATATAAAAATCATATTGAATGTTTGGCATAGTTTATGCTAATATAATAACTGTAACTGTGAAAAAAATGTCAATTTTTAAATAGAATAGAGGAGGGAATTAATGTGCAATTCAAATTAACCAAAGAACAAGAAATGGTTAGAAAGATGGTTAGAAGCTTTGCAGAAAATGAAGTAAAGCCATTAGCAGAAGAAGTAGATGAAACGGAAAGATTTCCATGGGAAACCGTTGAAAAAATGGCTAGATATCATATGCTAGGAACTTTCGTTCCAAAAGAATACGGTGGAGCAGGAGCAGATGAAGTAGCTTATGCAATTACTGTAGAAGAACTTTCAAGAGCATGTGGAACAACAGGTGTTATTTGTTCAGCACACAGTTCATTATGTGCATGGCCAATTATGAAATATGGTACAGAAGAACAAAAACAAAAATATTTAGTGCCACTTGCAAAAGGTGAAAAATTAGGTGCATTTGGTTTAACAGAACCAAATGCAGGAACAGATGCAGCAGGACAACAAACAACTGCAGAATTAGATGGGGATGAGTGGATCATCAATGGTTCTAAAATCTTTATCACAAATGGTGGTACTGCAGAGATTTATGTAGTCATGGCAATGACAGATACAACAAAAGGAACAAGAGGAATTAGTGCATTTATTATTGAAAAAGATACACCAGGATTTACTATTGGTAAAAAAGAAAAGAAAATGGGGATTAAAGGGTCAGCTACAACAGAACTTATTTTTGAGAACTGTAGAATTCCTAAAGAAAACCTATTAAGTGACATCGGAAAAGGTTTTAAAGTTGCAATGACGACTCTTGATGGTGGTAGAATTGGGATCGCATCTCAAGCACTAGGCATCGCACAAGGGGCTTTAGAGGAAACCATTAAATATACAAAAGAAAGAGAACAATTTGGTAGACCGCTTGCAAAATTCCAAGCATTACAATTCGAAATGGCGGATATGGAAACAAGAGTGCAAGCAGCAAGACACTTAGTTTATAATGCAGCATGGAGAAAATCAGCAGGATTATCTTATGGAAAAGAAGCAGCGATGGCAAAATTATTTGCAGCTGAAACAGCGATGTATGTAGCAACAAAAGCGGTTCAATTACATGGTGGATATGGATATACAAGAGAATATCCAGTAGAAAGAATGATGAGAGATGCAAAAATTACAGAAATTTATGAAGGTACTTCAGAAGTACAAAAAATGGTAATTGCTGCAAGCATTTTAAAATAATTGAAGTACTTATTTAAATAAATAAATAAATAGTATAGATCATTTTATATAGATGGGATAAAAGGAGGAAGAAAGATGAAGGTAATAGTTTGTGTAAAGCAAGTTCCAGATACAAACGAAGTTAAAATAGATCCTGTAAAAGGAACCCTTATTCGTGATGGTGTTCCAAGTATTTTAAATCCAGATGATGCAAATGCATTAGAAGAGGCGCTAGCGCTAAAAGATCAATATGAAGATGTACACGTAACTGTAGTTACAATGGGACCTCCTCAAGCAGATGAAATGTTAAGAGAATGTTTAGCAATGGGTGCTGACGAAGCGGTTTTACTTAGTGATAGAGCTTTTGCAGGTGCGGATACTTGGGCAACTTCAAATACAATTGCAGCAGCAGTAAGAAAAATTGCAGATTATGATATTATATTTGCTGGAAGACAAGCAATCGATGGAGATACTGCACAAGTTGGACCTCAATTAGCAGAGAGAATCAATATACCACAGATTACTTATGTACAAGATTTCAAAATAGAAGGAAAAGAAGTGACTGTACAAAGACAATTAGAAGATGGTTATGAAATAATCAAAGTACAAACACCCGTATTACTTACTGCAATCAAAGAATTAAACAAACCAAGATATATGTCTGTAAAAGGAATCTATGAAGCCTGCAAGCAAGATATAATCGTTTGGTCAGCAAATGACTTAGGCGTTGATAAGAGCGAAGTAGGATTAGATGCATCACCAACAAAAGTATTCCGTTCATTTACACCAGCACCAAAAGGAAAAGGTATAATGTTACAAGGAACGACAAAAGAAATGGTAGAAAAACTAGCTGTTAGCTTAAAACAAAAACATATCATCTAATATAGGAATTGGAGGGAGAAAAATGGCTGTTGTCATATTACAAGATAAATGTAGGGGATGTAAGCTTTGCCTAAAAGCATGTCCTTTTGATGCAATCGATATGGTAGGCAAACTTGCTGTAATCAATGAAAAGTGTACTGCTTGTGGTGCTTGTGTAGAGGCATGTCCTTTTGAAGCGATCGAAAAGCAAGTAGCAGAGGCGCCGAAGAAAGATTTATCTGCATACAAAAATGTATGGGTATTTGCTGAGCAAAGAGCGGGAAAAGTTATGCCTGTAGCAATCGAACTATTAGGAGAAGGTAGAAAATTAGCAGATGAAATCGGCGTAGAGCTATGTGCAATTGTACTTGGAAATAATATTGAAGGTTTAGCGAAGGAATTGGCTCAATATGGTGCAGATAAAGTGTATATAGCAGAGCATGAATTACTAGAGACATTTACTACGGATGGATATACAAAAGTAATCACAGATGCCATTAATGAAATCAAACCAGAAATCGTGCTACTTGGGGCTACACATATCGGACGCGATTTAGCACCGAGAGTAGCTGCGAGAGTAGATACTGGACTTACAGCAGATTGTACAAAACTTGAAATAGATCCAGAAGATAAAAAAATCAAGCAAACACGTCCAGCATTTGGTGGAAACATCATGGCGACAATTGTATGTCCAAACCACAGACCACAAATGTCTACAGTAAGACCAGGGGTTATGGACAAAGCGCATAAAGATGATTCTAAATGCGGAGAAATCATTAAGCTTGATGTGAAATTAACAAAAACGGATGTGAGAACAGAAGTTTTAGAGATTATTAAAACAGTAGGAGAATTAGTATCTTTAACAGATGCAGAGTTTATTGTATCTGGTGGACGTGGAATTGGAAATGCTGATGGCTTTAAATTAATCAAAGAATTAGCAGATAAATTAGGTGGTGTAGTGGGTGCATCCCGTGCGACTGTTGATGCTGGATGGATTGATCATTCTCATCAGGTAGGTCAAACAGGTACTACAGTTAAGCCAACAATCTATATTGCCTGTGGTATTTCTGGAGCGATCCAACATTTAGCGGGTATGCAAAGTTCAGATGTGATCATTGCAATCAATAAAAATGCAAATGCACCCATTTTTGATGTTGCAGATTATGGAATTGTTGGAGACTTATATGATGTAATTCCTCAATTAATACAATCCTTAGACAAAGTGGATGACCTTGTAGCATCATTAAAAGAAGTTGCAGTAGCAAAATAAATTATAAATGTTTTTAAATATACGGGCGACTGACTCAACGAGCAGTTGACCCATTTTTTATGCAAAAAAACAAGTATGATTTTGATAATAATTGAAAGAAATTATCAATAATGATATAATAACAGCATATTAGAAAGATTAGGGGATAAAGATGGCAAACTATTATAATGAAATTAATAAAATGATGGATAAGTTGATGCATAAGGTCTTGGTTTATGATCGAAAAGGTTTCAAAATAGGAGGAAAAGCAGAAAATTTATCTTTATTAGATATACATATTTTAAGAAAAATTGGGCAGGTGAAAAATAAAAGACTTTATGAATTGGTAGAAGATATGGAAATGGACCGAGGTTTGATTGCATCTGTTACAAAGAAGCTTATATTAAACGGATATATTTTAAAAGAGAAAGATCATGAGGATAAAAGGGTATATATATTAAAGCTTACAAATATAGGGAAAAAAATGTATGAAAAAACACTAGAAATACAAGAGGTTTTATTAAATTTTGTATTGGCGGATGTGACTTTAAATGAAGAAAAGGCAATACTGAAATTTTTAAGCAAAATAAATCAAACCACATTGTTTTGTAGTAAGGATACTGTTGATACAAAAAAATAATAATACCCTAACAAGTAGGTAGGGCATTATTATTTTATGTATTTGAAATTATTCTGCAACAGGTGCATCTACAGGACAAACATTTGCACAAGCACCACAATCGATACAAGATGCTGCATCAATTACATATTTGTCGTCTCCAGCGCTGATTGCACTAACTGGACATTCTGGTTCACAAGCACCACAACTAATACATGCTTCATTAATTACATAAGCCATAATAAAATCCTCCTCTAAACTTAAATAGTTTTATAATTTTTTACATCTTGACATGACTATATTCTAACAAAATATACATAGAGGGACAACAAAAAATAAGAAAAAATCCTTTTAAAATACAAAAATATAATGATTATCGTTCTATATTAATTTGGAAAGGGAGAATCGATATGAAGATCATTGGCCTTGTTGGATCGAGTGGTACAGGGAAAAGCTATAGAGCCATTAGTCTTGCGCATGAAAAGGATATTGACTACATTATTGACGATGGATTGCTTATAAAAGGGAACAAAATTTTGGGAGGCAAATCTGCAAAAAGGCAGAATACTTCTGTGACAGCAGTAAAAACGGCGCTATTTATGCATAAAGAACATAGAGAAGAAGTAATGAATGCAATTAAAAAAGAGGAGCCAAATGGAATACTCATCTTAGGAACTTCTAAAAGGATGATTCAAAAGATTGCGACACAGTTAAAAGTAGATGGGATTTATGAATATGTATCTATTGAAGAAATTTCTTCTGAAGAAGAAAGAAAAATAGCCAAAAAACAAAGAACAGAATTAGGAAAACATGTGATCCCTGTTCCAACTTTCGAAATAAAAAAAAATTTTTCGGGATATTTTATAGATCCTTTAAAAATATTAAGAAAGAAAAAAGACGATACGATGCAAATATCTGAAAAATCTATTGTTAGACCTACCTTTAGTTATATGGGAAAATATACAATTTCTGACAAAGTCATTAGTGATTTAACCCAGCATGCTGTCAAGCAGATAAAAGGAATAGATAAGGTTTTAAGGGTAAATGTGCGCAATTATCCAGATGGTATTGTGATGCATATAGAGTTTACGATTCTTTATGGAAAACCTATACACAAATTAGTTAGAAATGCTCAAGAGAAGATAAAACAAGAAGTAGAGGATATGACAGCGCTTAATATCGTTGCTATAAACGTAGTGATAAAGAAGATAATTGTTGCGGAATAATTAATATTTATACAAAATGTCCTACACATCGCATACAAAATATAAATCTACAGGAATACATTTTGTGTGCGTTATTCAATTTTCTATATATTCAGTTTTTTTGTACGTCGATGTGTAAATGAATATAAATGATAACGTTTACAAAGACATAGGGTTGTGCTATAATCACATTGACATGATGAAACACACAAAATATAAAGTATTTATATCATGAGGAGGTTTAAGAAAATGGCAAAACAATTAAATGCACAGAAATACATCGAAGACGTTATTGCGAAAGTAAAAAAAACAGATGCAGATCAGCCAGAGTTTTTACAAACAGTGGAAGAAGTATTAGCTTCTCTACAACCAGTAATGGAAAAAAATCCAAAATATATGGAAGCAAATCTTTTAGAGAGATTTGTAGAGCCTGAAAGACAAATTATTTTCAGAGTACCATGGGTTGATGATCAAGGTGAATTACAAGTAAATCGTGGATTTAGAGTACAATTTAATGGCGTGATTGGACCTTATAAAGGCGGACTTAGATTCCATCCTTCTGTATACCTTGGAATTATTAAATTCTTAGGATTTGAGCAAATTTTAAAGAATTCATTAACAGGTCTTCCAATCGGAGGGGGTAAAGGTGGTTCTGATTTCGATCCTAGAGGAAAATCTGATGCTGAAATTATGAGATTTTGCCAAAGCTTCATGACAGAATTATATAGACATATTGGACCAGATGTTGACGTTCCAGCTGGAGATATTGGTGTTGGTGGAAGAGAAATCGGATACCTTTATGGACAATACAGAAGAATTAGAGGCGCGTTTGAAAACGGCGTGTTAACAGGAAAAGGATTAGCTTATGGTGGAAGCTTGATTAGACCAGAAGCTACAGGTTTTGGTATTACTTATTTCTGTCAAGAAATGTTAAAGCATGAAGGGACAAGCTTTGAAGGTAAAACAGTTGCTTTATCAGGATTTGGTAATGTTACTTGGGGAACAGCAATCAAAGTTACTGAATTAGGCGGTAAAGTAGTTACATTATCAGGACCAGATGGATATATCTATGATAAAGATGGTGTTTCTGGAGAAAAAATTGAGTACTTACTAGAAATGCGTAATTCAGGTAGAGATAAAGTAAAAGATTATGCAGATAAGTTTGGTGCTGAGTTCCATGCAGGAGAAAAACCATGGAATGTGAAAGTTGATATCGTAATTCCATGTGCAACACAAAATGATATTCACTTAGAGCATGCAAAACAAATTGTTGCAAATGGTGTTAAGTTTGTTTGTGAAGGTGCGAATATGCCTTGTACAAATGAAGCGGTTGAATATTTCCAAGAAAAAGGTGTACTTGTAGGACCTGCTAAGGCTGCAAATGCTGGTGGTGTTGCTACATCTGCGCTTGAAATGGCTCAAAATAGTATGAGATACTCTTGGACAGCAGAAGAAGTAGATCAAAAATTACATCAAATTATGGTGAATATCCATGATAATTCTGCTAAAGCGTCTGAAGAATATGGATTTGGATATAACTTAGTTGCTGGTGCAAATATTGCTGGCTTCTTAAAAGTTGCTGAGGCAATGTACGCACAAGGAACTTATTAAGCAATATATATAAATAAGGTAAAAAAGAGAATTCCAGTTTTGGAATTCTCTTTTTGATTGATATATTATTACGGTTTATGAACGAATATTACAATTTAGAGACAATTAGGATAATTTATCAAAAGATATATTAAAATAGATATGAGGAGGGATGAAAAATGAAAAACAATTTTAAATATATGCTTTTGATAGTACTTATGCTTTTGGCTAGTGGAATCTTTTTGATTAGCTATGCTGAGGATGGAATAGGCTATTTTCCGCCACAGCCAAAGGATATTACGGTGTTGGTATCAAAGCCAAATATAAGTATACAATTAATTTTAAACAACAATAAGGTAAAAGAAATGGAGATGAAATTAAATGGAAATCAAGTGGATGCGCAGTATGACCCAGCCATTCAGACCATTTCATATAAACCTAAAAATCCCCTTAAACAAGGGAATTACAAAGTAGATTTATCTATTCATTTAGAAGGTTGGAAGCCTATTACGCAAAGTTGGCAGTTTCGCGTGAGTGAAAATGCAGTAGATACATTGCCTGCTACTACAGATGCACAAAAAAATGCACTAAATTATGTGAATCGATATAGAAAACTTTTAAGTCTTTCAGAATTTAAATTAGATGATGCTTTAAATGCATCTGCAATGGCGCATTCTAATTATATGGCAATTAACAACAAATTAAATCATGATGAATCTACGAATAATAAAGGCTTTACTGGAATTTCGCTTTATAATCGCGTAGGTACTTTTGGATATATAGGAAGCAATGTAGCTGAAAATATTAGTTCTGGACAAAAAGATTATCAAGAGGCTATAGATGGTTTGGTGGATGCACCTTATCATCGGATTGCATGGATAAATCCTTTTATGATAGATTTAGGCTATGGGGTAAAGAATAAATACTATACATTTGACTTTGGAGGAAACAAAGATCTAAAAGATCAGACGATTCTCTACCCTAAAGAAAATCAAAACCATGTACCCATTTCATGGGATAACAATGAAATACCCAATCCATTAAGGTTTTATGGAAAATCAGGAAAAGTCGGATATCCTATTTCTTTCTCTTATTTCAGTAAGAATAATATTGAAAAATTGACCATTGAAAAGGCAACGTTAAAAAACAGTAAAGGGAATATGGTGGAGGTCTATATCAATACACCAGAGAAGGATAAGAAACTTCAGGAAAGCATATTGATCATTCCGAAGAAGCCTTTGGGAAAAGGTGAAAAATATACTGCATCCATTGAAGGAAAGATTTTATTTAAGGATAAAGTTGCAAAAGTAATTAACAAGACATGGACGTTTACAACAGAAGTAGATGAAAAAGACAAAAACGCATGGATGAAAGAATTTATCTATATAGATATAGAAGGACATTGGGCACAAAAATATATACTGGATTTAAGTGAAAAAGGGATCATATCTGAAAAAGAAAATGATCGTTATAAACCTAATGACAAAATCACGAGAGCAGAATTTACAGAAATGATTGTGAAAGCTTTAGGGATAAAAACAAAAGTGCATCAAGTCATTTTTAAAGATGTAAACAAGAAAACCGATAAGGCATTGTATATTGAAGCCGCTTATAGAGAAGGAATTATAAAAGGGATGGGAGATGGCACCTTTCATCCAAATCGTACGATCAAAAGAGAAGAAATTGCAGCGCTTATTATAAAAGGTTATGAGAAAAAAGGCGACTTAAATAAAATAAAACAATTGCCTACGCTATCTTTTAAAGACAACGATGATATAAGCCCTTGGGCTGTTAAATATGTAAAAGCAGCTTATGAACTAGGGATCATAAAAGGGCGAGATACAGGCGCATTTTCACCAAAGGATTTCGCAACAAGAGCGGAAGCAGCTGTAATTGTAAAAAAATTATTGGAGAAAATTTGATAGTTTTATTGAAAAATGAATAAATATAAAAAAGCAGAGGATGCATAGAAAAATGCATTATCTGCTTTTTTATGCTATTCATATAAAAATTTCTAAATAACAAGGCCTGCTTCTTCCCGTGTAGCCATTTCTTTCACCATATAAGTAGCAGCTTCTACAAAATTAAAAGCAAGGGCTGCACCTGTACCTTCACCTAACCTAAGTCCTATATCAAATAAAGGCGTTAGTCCTAATAATTGCATTGCGATTTTGCCTCCGCGTTCGGCTGTATGGTGAGAGGGAATCAAAAAATCTTTTACCTTAGGGGCAATGGTAATCGCAAGAAGGGCTGCAGCAGTAGCGATAAATCCATCTACAACAATGGGTATGCGTCTTGAAGCCGCGCCTATAAATACACCAGCCATGCCACCTATTTCAAACCCACCTACCTTTGATAGAATATCAATGGCATCTTTTGGATTCGGTTGATTGATTGCGATTGCTTTTTTTATGACAGATGCTTTGTGTTTTAACTTTTCTATAGGTAGTCCTGCACCAATACCTACAATTGTTTCAGGATCTAAATGACCGATTACTGAGAATATGGCAGTGCTAGGGGTGGTATTGCCAATGCCCATCTCCCCTGTAGCGAGTAAATTTTTACCTTGATCAATCTGATCATTTGCTATTTCTATGCCTATTTCTAAAGATTTGATTGCTTCCTCCCTGCTCATGGCAGGACCTTTTGCCATATTGCTTGTGCCATATCTTATTTTTCTGTTAATCACTTTCGGTTCATCAATATCTGAAGCAATGCCCATATCTACGACAACTACATCAGCGCGTGCTTGTTTTGCAAAAGCGCATACGCCTGTTATACCTTTTACAAAATTAGGTGTTTGCAGCGCGGTTATGATTTGAGGATCAGGGGCTACCCCTTCCACGTAGACCCCATGATCTGCTGACATAACAATAATGACTTTCTTGTCTACAGTTGGAAAAGAATTTTTTGTAATGCCAGCTAGTTGTACAGCTAAATCCTCTAATCTTCCTAAACTGCCTAATGGTTTAAATAGATTATCTACTCTATTTTTTGTCTTTGCCATAGTTTCTTGATCGAGTAAACCTATTTTTTTGAGTGTTTGATTTAGTAATTTCATTAAGATTCCTCCTTTAAAGTAAAAAAAGTTCATGGTTTGTTTCCATAAGAAACAAACCATGAACTTTACCATCATTCACGTATTTCAATCGTTTTAGGCAGGTCTCCTGACTTAGAATCGACACTTTACACGCCTTCCCGAAAAATTCAGTGGCATTTTGTGCAAAGCTCCTCTTTACAGTGGTGGGACCGTTGAAGATTTTTACTTCATTCCCTATTCTCCCTAATTGGGCACCTATCACGAGATATCTATCTTTATTATAGAATAATTTGTGTCTTTTTTCAATAAGGAAAAAACGATATACGATCATTAGAACAAAAATTTATTGATGGATAAGAAATTGGGGTAACATATAAGCAGATTGATAAAATTTTAAACAGGAGATCAAAATTTTGTAAGCTATGAAATCATTTAAATGAATAGGATGACTGTAAAGCATTGTATTTTACAAAAAAGAAGACGTAGGAGGAAAAAACAATGAGATATACAATAAAAGAACAGCATAGAAAAGTCATTGTGGAGGGAATCATAGATTTTGAACTTAGCGATACGTTTGAGTGTGGACAGTGCTTTCGATGGAATAGGGAAGAGGATGATAGTTTTACAGGGGTAGCAAAAGGGAAGTTGATTAATATTCAAAAAAAGGGAAAACAAATCATCTTTGACAATACGACGAAGGAAGAATTTTTAAATACTTGGATAGATTATTTTGATTTAGATCGGGATTATGGAAGGATTAAAAAGAACGTGGCACAAAATGATGCCATTATGGAAAAAGCTATATTACATGGAAGAGGAATAAGAATTCTTAACCAAGATGAATGGGAAATATTAATTTCTTTTATTATTTCATCGAATCGTGCAATTAAGCTCATCAAAAAATCGATTGAAGCGCTATGCAGTAGATACGGTAAATTTATAGGAACCTACAATGGGAAAAAATATTATGATTTTCCAAACCCTGAGGAGTTAGTGGGAAAATCTATAGAAGAAATAAAGGCGAGTCATACAGGGTATCGTGCGAAATATATTGTAGACACAACAAAAATGATTATGGAAAAACAGATAGAAATATATGATTTGAAAAATCTATCAACAACAGATGCAAGAAAAGAATTACTAAGATTTAGTGGGGTAGGTCCAAAGGTTGCAGATTGTATTTTGTTATTTTCAATGAATAAGTATGATGCTTTTCCAATTGATGTATGGGTCAAACGGGTGATGGAATACTTTTATTTGCCAGACGCAGCAACTTTGAAACAAGTACAAGTGTTTGCAAAAAAAAAATTTGGAGATTATGCAGGTTTTGCGCAACAATATCTCTTTTATTATGCAAGAGAGCTAGGTATTGGGAAATAGTTTATGCAATGATTTAAAAACTAAATATTACGTTAACGACAAGTTATACATATGAAAAAATTAAAATGTATATAAATGCAGGAATTTTATCCCTTATATAGAATAATACATATTTATACAATGAAATTCGAAAAAAAAGGATTGTATGAAACGGGGGAGTTGGACATGTTAGGGACGATTGTAAATGCATTAGCTATCATTGGAGGCAGTATCATCGGTCTATTTTTTAGGGGGGGAATCCCCGAGAAATATAATGAGACGATTATAAAAGCGAATGCCTTAAGTGTTTTGTTGATCGGGATTATGGGCGCTATAAAAACGAAAAATATGATGCTTGTGATTTTTAGTATGGTTATTGGAAGTATTATAGGAGAATTTCTAAGGATAGAGGAGAATTTAGATAGAATGGGAGGATTTATAGGGAATAAGCTAGGAGATCAAGAGGGAGGGGTAGCAAAAGGATTTGTAACAGCAAGCTTGTTGTTTTGTGTAGGTTCGATGGCAATTGTAGGGGCATTGCAAAGTGGACTTTCGGGGGATCATCAAACGCTTTTTGCAAAATCGATTCTTGATGGAATTACTTCTGTTGTATTTTCATCTACATTGGGAATTGGGGTTATATTTTCTGCTGCTGCAGTATTTTTATATCAAGGCGCCATTACGCTTGCAGCTTCTTCTATGAAAGCATTTTTGACAGAAGATGTCATACGGGAGATGTCAGCAGTGGGAGGCCTTTTGATTATGGCATTAGGTTTTAATATGCTTGATTTCAGAAGAATTAAGGTAGGAAATATGCTTCCAGCGATGTTTATGCCTTTAATTTACTATATAGGAAAAATAATATACTTTAAATGTTTAAACTAAGAGATGATAATTCATCTCTTTTTCTAATTTATTCCAATCTCTTTGCAGGATGGTTTTTACCATATATACTAAAAGAAATAATATTTTCTATGTACCTAAATTTTTATTAATTTACGTATACCTATAAAGACGGAGGTGTATAAATTTGGCGCGCCTATTGAATTTTTTTCAAATAAATTCTTTGACAGCAAAAATTGAGAAAATTAAAAAAGGGGATACCGCGGAAAGAGAGAAGATGATCGAAGATTACATACCATTTATCATAAAGACAGTATCTGATAAATTAAATAAATATATTGAATCCGAAAATAGCGAAGAATTTAGTGTAGGGATAGAAGCTTTTAATGAAGTGATTGATAAATATGAAGCATCCAGAGGAAGCTTCATAGGATTTGCAGAGATTGTGATAAAAAACAGGGTTACAGATTATCTTAGAAAAAACAGCAAACATAGAAAAAACATTCCAATCAGCCAATTTGAAGAAGATGAGAATGGAAAACTACAAAAACATTTTGCAGTAGAAGATTTTACGGAAAGTTTTGCAATGAAGACAGAAATACAAGAATTGGAAGATGTGTTAAAAGACTTTAAGATTACTTTTTATGACTTGGTTCAAGAAGCACCGAAGCATATGGATACAAGAGCAAATGGGATACGTATCGCAAAATACATTTCAGAAAGTAAGGAATTGAAGGAAGAACTCTTTAGAAAAAAAAGTCTGCCGAGTAAAAAACTCATCAATGCGTTAGACAGTACAGCAAAAATATTAAAAAGAAGTAGGAAATTTATCATTGCAACAGTAATTATATTAGACCGTGATCTAGAAAAACTAAGGAACTATATAGAAAGCACAAAAGGGGGTGCTGAGGGTGGTCTATAGAGGATGTATTCTAAAAATAGAAGAAGATTTTGCAATTGTTTTAACGGATCAGGGACAATACCTTAAGATTATAAAGAAAGAGGATTTAGTTGTTGGCAAAAAAATTATTTTTGTAAAAGAAGATATTTATAAGGATAGACGGGTGACCATTAAAAACATAGGGTTGATTGCTGCTGTCTTCATTACAATGATTTTATCAATAACGGGGATCGGAAAGTTTCATATCGTAGAGCCTATGCGTGTGGCTGCGGTAGTCAGCATAGACATTAACCCAAGCATTGAATTTGAAATCAATGAAAAAAAGAAGGTGCTACATGTAGGCGCGCTTAATATGGATGGGGAGGAATTAATTGATCAAACATTTATAGGAATGTCTATTGAAGAAGCCGTACTGCTTGTGATTAATAATGCAAAACAAAAACACTATATTACAAAAGAAAAAAATACAGTTTTAATAGCTACGGCTGCTGTAGAGAATCATTTTAAAGAAAAATCGGATAAGCTACAAAAGGAGATTGAACAAAAGATGAAAGACGATCAAAAACTAAAAGAATTAAATTTGATCTATGTACAAGGAAATAAAAAAGATTTGAAGGAAGCAAAAAAACAAAAGATCTCTATAGGAAAATATCAGGTCTATAAACAATCAAAGGAAAAAGAACAAAAAATTACATTAGAGCAGGTCAAAAATATGAAGGTGCAAGAAATGGTAGATAAAGGAATAGGTAAATTAAAAGGAAAGAAGATAAAAACGAAAATAAAAGAAAAGGTTGAAGATAAAATAAAAAAACAACAGGAAACAACAAAAGAAGAAAAGAAGGAAGCAATAAAACAAGATCGAGAAAATAAGAGTAAAAATATTATAGAAAATAAGGAAAAAAAGAAAAAAGCAGTACAAATAAAAAACAAAGCTAAGATAGATGAGATAGAAAACAAACAAGAAGAGAAAAAAGAAAAAATAACGTTCAATCAAGAAAATAAAAAAGAAAGATTAGAAAACAAAAAAGAAAGATTAGAAAACAAAAAAGATATTGAAAAAGAGAAAAGAGAAATAATAGAAGAGAATAAAAAGGAACAGAAAAAAGAGAAAGTGGAAATGAAAAAAATGAATAATGAAGAAAATAACAAAAAAGTAACAAAAAAACTAAAAGAAAATAGGAAAACAGAACCAAAGAATACTAAAGAAACTAGAAACACAAAACCTTATAAAGAGAACCTTAAAAAGGCTAAGAAGGATTGAAAAGAGAGAGCACGATCTTTAAAAAGATGGTGCTTTTAAATGTTTTAAAAAAAAATTTCATAAAGGGTACTCAAAAAAATAAAAACATACGTATCCTATGATAGAAAAGCAATTGATAAAACAAAGGAGGAAAAAACATGAATAAGCAGTTTAGAAGAGTTGTTGCATTATCCATCATCTCAGCATTTGTTTTTGCAAGTCCATTGGGGATGGTTGCGAAGGCAGAAAAACCGAGTGCAAAGGGAAGCAAAGCTAAGACAACAGTAAAAAGAGATAATCGTATAAAGGAGCATGTTAAAGAAAAAATTCAAGATAAAAAAGAAAGAGAAGAAAATGCCAAAGAAAAAAACGACGCTAAAAAGGAAAAAGAAGAAAATATTAAAGCGAAAATAGCGGAGATAAAAAATAATAGACCTAAAGAGGATGAAGAAAAAAGATTAGAAAAAGTAAAGAAACTTGAAAAATTCCAAAATTTATTAGCGGAGATTAAAAAATCACGTAAAGATATCAAAGTGCTAAAGGAAGAAATGAAAACAGTAAGGAATGAAATGAAGCAATTAATTAAACAGAGCTATTCAAAGGAAGAATTAGAAAAATTGAGACAAAGAGCAGAGGAAATTATGACTAAAAATCCTCATGTGAAAGTAATTCAAATAGAAAATATTTTAAAGAAAAAAGGACAGTTTAAATTCGACACACCGCCTGTTATCAAAGAAGGAAGAACATTAATTCCAGTAAGAGCGATTACGGAAGGACTGGGTGCAGATGTTAATTGGAATGGAGAAGAAAGAAAAGTAACAGTGAGTAAGGGTGATAAAGAAATGGTATTCCAATTAGATGATGGAAGAGTTTTTGTAAATGGAGAAGAAACGGCTATCGATGTACCCGCTCAAATTATGAACAATAGAACCATTGTACCTTTAAGATTTATTGCAGAGCAGTTAGGACTTGGTGTAGATTATGATGAAGATACGGGCGTGATTGAAATTGATGAAGACGATACAGAAGAAGAGGAACAAATAATAGTGGAAGAAGGCCAGGATGCTACTGTTACGGAATCAGTATATAATAATGATTAAGAATAAAAAAATAAACGAACGGGTAAAAAAAGAAAATAGCATAGAAGTGAAAAATTAATTAAATAATAAATAAGAGCCTAATCTATAGGCTCTTATTTATTTACTAGAGAATGATAGAAATTTTTTGTTTTCTAAAATACTAAAAATGCATAAATATACATAATCAAATGAAGGGTATACAATTTATAAAAATAAAATATATACCGCTTTAATGTGATAAAACATGATAAAGATAAAGCTTATACACAAATAAAACTTCACCGTGAAAAAGTGGTAACACTGCAACTTGTTTTAATATATACAATTAAAATTGACAAAATATGCAGAACATATATATAATGAAATCAGAATAATATAAAAGTTTTAAACAAACACAAAGATGAAATGATGAATAATAAATGATTCAATTAAAATTATTTTCAAGAAATTTGAGCAACTGCAATAGCAGTATGCGAATTTTTTATCTATTATAAAAGGGAGATGTGAATGATGACGAAAGTATATATTGATGGGAACAGCTTAACATTACAAGATATCGTAGATGTAGCAAGAAAAAATTATACGGTGGGTTTAACAGATGAAGCGGTTGAAAAAGTAAAAAAAGCAAGAGCTTTTGTAGACAAGTTGGTAGATGAAGGAAAAGTTGTATATGGTATTACAACTGGATTCGGGAAATTTAGTGATGTGATGATCTCAAAAGATGAAGCGAAAGATTTGCAAAGAAATTTAATTATCAGTCATGCTTGTGGTGTTGGAAAATATTTTCCGATAGATGTTGTGCGCGCGATTATGCTTTTAAGAGCCAATGCATTAGCAAAAGGCTTCTCAGGAATTCGGCTAGAGACATTACAAACATTAATTGAGATGATCAACAAAGAAGTTTATCCAGCCATTCCAGAAAAAGGATCATTGGGTGCGAGTGGAGATTTAGCTCCTTTAGCCCATATGGTACTTCCTTTAATTGGAGAAGGTGAAGCTTATTATAAAGGTCAATTAATGTCAGGGAAAGAAGCTATGGAAAAATCAGGAATAAACCCTGTAGCATTGACTTCTAAAGAAGGATTAGCCCTTATTAATGGGACACAAGTACTAACTGCTGTAGGTGCATTAACAGCTTTCGATGCAATGAATCTTTTGAAGTTGTCGGATATTTCAGTATCGTTAACAATGGAAGCATTAAACGGAATTACAGACGCTTATGATCCAAGAACACATGCACTTAGACCCCATCAAGGTCAAATAAATACGGCGAAGAATGTATTAAATATTCTTGAAGGTAGTGAAAGAACGACGAGACAAGGAGAAATAAGAGTACAAGATGCCTATTCATTAAGATGTACACCACAAATTCATGGTGCAAGTAAAGATGCGATCAAGTATGTTTTAGATAAAGTAGCACTTGAAATCAATGCGGTAACAGACAATCCACTCATCTTTGTAGACGATGAATATGCGATTTCTGGAGGAAACTTCCATGGACAGCCAATGGCATTGGCATTTGACTTTTTAGGAATTGCGATTGCAGAGATAGCAAATGTTTCTGAAAGAAGAATTGAAAGATTAGTCAATCCTCAACTAAGTGGACTTCCAGCATTCTTGACAGAGCATGGGGGACTTCATTCAGGATTTATGATTGCGCAATATGCAGCTGCAGCCCTTGTATCAGAAAATAAAGTGTTGGCACATCCTGCTAGCGTGGATTCTATTCCATCTTCAGCAAATCAAGAAGACCATGTAAGTATGGGAACGATTGCAGCGAGAAAAGCAAGAGAAATCTACTACAACGCAAGCAGAGTTATTGCAATTGAATTAATGGCATCAACACAAGCTATTGATTTCGAAACTGCTGATAAAAAATTAGGAAAAGGAACAAAAGTTGCTTATGATAAGGTTCGTGAAGTAGTAGAAACACTTCATGAAGATCGCGTGATGTATAAAGATATTAACAAATCTGCAGCATTAATTGACAATAACAGTATTGTAGATGCAGTAGAAGCGGTTGTAGGAGAACTATATTAAGCTATTATAATATTTAAGGATCTATTTCTTGGTTATAAAGTCAGGAGATAGGTCTTTTTTTATCAGCTTATGTAAATGGAAGATTAAAATTTTCTGTAATACACATGTAAAAGAATGTGAGCTATAGATGTAGAAAAGAATGGCGTACAAAGAAGCAATATGTTGTGTAAAACGATTATGAAAAGAGAAAAATTATAGATAGGGGTATGATTTAATAATAAAAAAATCATATGTTTATAATTATAGACGTTTTATAGACGAAATATGTGTATAATCAAGTCAAGAAAATAAATACGAAAAATAAAGGGAGTGGATAATATGTCAGTAAAAGTACCAAGTGATATTGAAATTGCACAACAAGCGAAAATGTTACCTATTGCGCAAATCGCAAAAAAATGGGGTATTTTGGATGAAGAACTAGAACTATATGGAAAATATAAAACAAAAATATCGCTAGATATATTCGAAAGATTAAAAGATAAAGAAGATGGAAAATTGATACTTGTAACAGCCATTACACCTACTCCAGCAGGAGAAGGAAAATCTACTACAGGGGTTGGGCTTGGACAAGCACTGAATAAAATCGGAAAAAAAGCGGTTATTGCATTAAGAGAACCCTCTTTAGGACCTGTATTTGGTGTAAAAGGTGGAGCAGCTGGTGGCGGATATGCCCAAGTTGTGCCTATGGAAGATATCAATCTTCATTTTACAGGAGATATGCATGCGATTACGACTGCAAATAACTTATTATCAGCAGCAATTGATAACCATATACATCAAGGAAATGCATTGAAAATTGATGCAAGACAGATTGTTTGGAAAAGAGTATTAGACATGAATGATCGGAGTCTTAGAAGTGTCGTAGTAGGTATTGGACCAAAAGGAAATGGATTTGTTCGTGAAGATGGATTTATGATTACGGTTGCGTCAGAGGTAATGGCAGTATTATGTCTTGCAAGTGATTTGATGGATTTAAAAGAACGTTTTGGAAGAATGATTGTTGCATACAATATGGATGGAGATCCTATAACGGCAGCACAACTTGGGATACATGGCGCGATGGGATTACTATTTAAAGATGCAATCAAACCGAATCTCGTACAAACTTTGGAAAATACACCTGCACTGATTCATGGAGGACCTTTTGCAAATATTGCACATGGATGTAATAGTATCATGGCAACAAAATTAGGATTAAAATTGGGTGAGTATGTAGTTACAGAAGCTGGTTTTGGTGCGGATCTGGGCGCAGAGAAATTCTTAGATATTAAATGTAGATACGGCAATCTTAAGCCAGCAGCAGTAGTAGTAGTTGCAACAATAAAAGCATTGAAAATGCATGGTGGTGTGAAAAAGACAGAACTTGGAACAGAAAATTTAGAAGCACTTGATGCAGGTTTTGAAAATTTAGAAAAACAAGTTGAAAATATTAGAACATTTGGTTTGCCTGTTTTAGTAGCTGTGAATAGATTTGTAAACGATACAGAGGCTGAAATAGCACTATTAATGAAAAAATGTGAAGAAGCAGGTGTAGAAGTAGCCCTTAATGAAGTTTGGGAAAAAGGTGGAGATGGTGGTGTTGAAATGGCGCAAAAGCTTGTTAACATCGTAGAAAAAGAAGAAGCAGACTTCAAACTACTTTATGATGTAGAAGCGTCTATTCCAGAGAAAGTGAACAAAATTGTAACGAAAATCTATGGTGGTAATGGGGTAGTATTTACAGGACCTGCAAAGAAGCAAATTAAAAAACTTGAAGAATTAGAACTAGATAAGCTTCCAATTTGTATGGCAAAAACACAGTATTCTTTATCTGATAATGCAAGTTTACTCGGTGCGCCAAAAGATTTTGAAATTACGGTAAGAGAAGTGAAGATCTCTGCTGGAGCAGGTTTTATTGTTTGTTTAACAGGGGATGTTATGACCATGCCAGGGCTTCCTAAAGTGCCATCTGCAAATAAAATGGATATTGATGAAGATGGAAACATTGTAGGACTATTCTAGGAATTTTAAACAATTGATGTTAATAAAGTTAGTAGCTAGCTGATTGTACAAAGAGGCTAATTGCTAGCTTTGTTGAATTTCAAATGATCGCGTTATAAATTTAAAAAAATAGGGATTTACTTTAAGGGAGGAAATTTTATGTTATCAAATTTAGATGTTTCAAAAGCGATGAAAGTAAAATTAGATTCAGTATTGCCTGAGTATCCAAAATTCGATCCTAAATATAGACGTGCGCCTAAAAGAGCATTTACACTAACAAAAGATGAAACTGAATTAGCGCTTAAAAATGCACTAAGATATATCCCAGAAGAATTTCATGAGGAAGTAGCACCAGAATTTTTAGAAGAACTTTTAACAAAAGGAAGAATCTATGGTTACCGTTTCAGACCACATGGAGAAATTAAAGCGAAACCTATTGATGCGTACGAAGGGAAATGTGTAGAAGGAAAAGCGTTTCAATTAATGATGGATAACAATTTAGATTTTGATATCTGTTTATATCCTTATGAATTAGTTACTTATGGAGAGACAGGTAGAGTATGTCAAAACTGGATGCAGTATATTTTAATACAAAAATATTTAAGAGAACTAACACAAGATCAGACACTCGTGATTCATTCAGGACATCCTGTAGGATTATTTCATTCAAAACCAGATGCACCGAGAGTGATTATAACAAATGGTCTTATGGTGGGTATGTTTGATGATCCAGATAACTTTAATAGAGCAGCTGCACTAGGGGTAGCGAACTATGGACAAATGACTGCTGGTGGATGGATGTATATAGGACCACAAGGGATTGTTCATGGAACTTATAGTACGATATTAAATGCAGGAAGATTAAAACTTGACATTCCTAATGATGGAGATTTAAGAGGTAGATTATTTATAACATCAGGGCTTGGTGGTATGAGTGGCGCTCAAGGTAAATCTGTTGAAATTGCGAATGGGGTAGGGATCATTGCTGAAGTGGACTACTCAAGAATAGAAACGAGATATACACAAGGATGGGTAAGTAAAGTTGCTAAAACTTGTGAAGAAGCATTCAGTATGGCCAAAAAATGCATGGAAAAAGAAGAAGCTTGTGCGATCGCTTTCCATGGAAATATAGTAGACTTACTACAATATGCCGTGAAAGAAAATATTCATATAGATTTATTATCTGACCAAACTTCTTGTCATGAAGTATATACTGGTGGATACTGTCCACAAGGGATTACTTTTGAAGAAAGAACTGAATTACTTGCAGTAGATAAAGAAAAATTCCACAAATTAGTAGATGCAACATTAAAAGCGCATTTTGAAGTGATCAAAGAACTTACTGCAAGAGGTACTTACTTCTTTGATTATGGGAATGCTTTTATGAAATCTATCTATGATTCAGGAATCATGGAAATCTCTAAAAATGGATTAAACGATAAAGATGGATTTATTTGGCCATCCTATGTAGAAGATATATTAGGACCACAATTGTTTGATTTTGGATATGGACCATTTAGATGGGTATGTTTAAGTGGAAAGCATGAAGATTTATTAAAAACAGATAAGGCTGCGATGGACTGCATAGATCCGAATAGAAGATATCAAGATAGAGACAACTGGATATGGATTAGAGATGCAGATAAAAATAAATTGGTTGTAGGAAGTCAAGCAAGAATTTTATATCAAGATGCTTTTGGTAGAACTAAAATTGCACTTAAATTTAATGAAATGGTTAGAAATGGAGAAATTGCACCTGTAATGCTTGGACGTGATCATCATGATACAGGTGGAACAGACTCACCATTTAGAGAGACTTCAAACATCAAAGATGGAAGTAACATCATGGCAGAACAAGCAACACATATTTTTGCAGGAAATGCTGCGCGAGGGATGAGTTTAGTTGCACTGCATAATGGTGGTGGTGTAGGAATCGGAAAATCGATCAATGGTGGATTTGGTATGGTACTAGATGGAAGTAAGAGAGTAGACGATATATTAAGATCAGCAATGCCTTGGGATGTAATGGGTGGAGTTGCAAGACGTGCTTGGGCAAGAAATGAAAATGCGATGAGTACTTGTGTTGAGTATAATGATATCCGAAAAGGAACAGATCATATAACGTTACCATTTATTCCAAAAGAGGATTTGGTGAAGTATTTAGTGGATAAAGCTTGGAAAAAATAGAAAAGTAATACATTCTAATGTGACGTATGGCACATTCGTGTGCCAAGTCACTCGAAAAATGTATATAGGATAAATAGGGATGATCTATAATGATTTGGCGTAACATTCAAAAAATGAAGAATAGATTAAAAAATAGGAGGATATGACAATGGCAGATATAAAAAAAATTGTAGAATGTGTAGTAAATTATAGTGAAGGGAGAGATTTAAATAAAATAGAAAAAATTATTGAACCCTATAGAGCAAAAGAAGGGGTTAAACTTTTAAACTATGAAGCAGACAAGGATTATAACAGAGTGGTTGTTACTGTAATGGGAGAGCCTGAGGCTGTAAAAAATGCTGTCGTTCAATCTGTTGGTATTGCAGCAGAACTTATAGATATGACAACACATGAAGGACAACATTCAAGAATGGGCGCAACCGATGTTGTACCTTTTATACCGATTAAAAATATGAGCATGACTGAAGCTGTAGAGTTAGCGAAAGAAACAGCTAAAGCGATAAATGAGGCGCATGATATTCCAGTATTTTTATATGAAAAAGCAGCGAGTAAGCCGGAGCGAGAAAATCTTGCAACGGTTAGGAAAGGGCAATTTGAAGGAATGCCTGAAAAATTGAAAGACCCTGAGTGGAAACCTGATTTTGGAAAATGTGAGATCCATCCAACAGCAGGGGTTACAGCAGTTGGTGCAAGAATGCCACTCGTAGCTTATAATATTGATTTAGATACACCAAATGTTGAGATTGCAAATAAAATTGCAAAAGTAATAAGACATTCAAGTGGTGGATTTAGATATATAAAAGCGGGCGGGGTTGAGATCAAAGAAAGAGGGATTACACAAGTAACGATGAATATTACGGATTATACAAAGACTTCAGTTTATAGAGTATTTGAAACTGTAAAGATGGAAGCGAAAAGATATGGGGTTAATGTTTTAGGTAGTGAAGTGGTAGGTCTTGTACCGATGGAAGCGTTAATAGATAGTGCACAGTATTATTTGGGGTTATATGGATTTTCTATGGATAAAGTAATCGAAACGAGTTTAATGGAGTAGATGATGATGAATAATATGATCATAAAAAATGCGAGTCAATTAGTAACTTGTAGTGGGTTTGAAGCGAAAGCTGGTAAAGATATGGGAAAGATCCATGTGATAGAAGATGGGGCTGTAATCATAAAGGATGGCGTCATTAAAAAAGTAGGTACAACGAAAGAGGTTTTAGAAGGAATTGATGCATCAAAATACCAAGTAATCGATGCGACAGGAAAAACAGTTCTACCAGGATTTGTAGATTCTCATACACATTTTGTATTTGGTGGGTATAGAGAAGAAGAATTTGATATGCGGCTTAAAGGGTACTCATACATGGAGATTATGAATCGTGGAGGCGGAATTGCAAATTCTACAACAGGAACAGCAAAGGCTGCTAAGGAAGAATTAATATCTCTTGGTAAAAAAAGATTAGATGCTATGCTAAAGTTTGGGGTAACGACTGTAGAGGGTAAGAGTGGTTATGGACTTGATTTTGATACAGAGATCAAACAATTAGAAGTGATGAAAGCATTAGATAAGATCCATCCTATGGATATTACGAAGACTTTTTTAGGGGCGCATGCAGTACCTAGTGCGTATAAAGGTCGAGGGGATGCATTTATTGACTTTATCATAGATCAAGTGCTCCCTTATGTAGTTGAGAATAACTTAGCAGAGTTTTGTGATATTTTCTGTGAAAAAAATGTATTTTCTATAGAGGAATCAAGAAAATTATTAAACAAAGCGAAAGAAATGGGCATGAAGCTTAAACTTCACGCAGATGAAATTGTAAGAATCGGAGGTGCGCAGCTTGCAGCAGAGGTGGGCGCTGTATCAGCGGATCACTTACTTCAAGCATCCGATGAAGGCATTCATGCAATGGCTGAGAAAAAAGTGGTTGCAACATTACTTCCATGTACCGCTTTTAGTTTAAAAGAAGAATATGCGCGTGCAAGATTTATGATAGATAATCATTGTGCCGTTGCACTTGCTACAGATTTTAATCCAGGAAGCTGTCATACAGAATCGATCCCTCTTTTATTTGCTTTATCAACATTGTATATGAAAATGACGATTGAAGAGGCGATTACGGCACTTACGATTAATGGTGCAGCTGCAATAGATAGGGCGCATGAAATCGGGAGTATAGATGAAGGGAAAAAGGGAGATTTAGTGATTTTAGAATTTCCTTCATACAAATTTATTCCTTACCACATAGCAGTGAATACGGTTGAGAAAGTGATTAAAGATGGTAAGTTAGTTGTAGACAATGAAAATTGTGGATTATTAGAGTAGTCACGGAAACTAATGTATAAAATTTAATTTTTATGCAATACATTAAAAATCCATAAATTTTATCATTAGAGCTCATTTTTATATAAAAT
>NZ_SLWV01000007.1 GCF_004345705.1 Marinisporobacter balticus | reverse complement strand
CAATATCTATAGGATAAAAGAAATAACGCTCGAAGCCAACACGTTTCATAGCGTTTTGTGCCTTGAGCGAAGCGAAAGGAATGGATATAATTATGAACATTAAAGAATTAGCAAAAAAAAATAAAGACTATGTAGTAGATTTAAGAAGGGAGTTTCATAAGTATCCTGAACCAAGTTGGCATGAGGAAAGAACTTCTAAAAGAATTAAGGAAGAGCTTGATAAGATGGGAATTCCTTATATTAGTGTAGCAGGTACAGGGGTTGTTGCAACGATAGAAGGAAAAAAATCAGGAAAGACCGTTGCATTAAGAGGAGATATTGATGCATTACAAGTAAACGAAGCAAATGATGTTTCTTACAAATCTCAAAATGAAGGAATCATGCATGCATGTGGTCATGATGGACATGGTGCGATGCTTCTTTGTGCAGCTAAAATCTTAAATGAAAGCAAAAATCAAATAAATGGAAAAGTGAAATTATTTTTCCAGCCAGCAGAAGAATCAGCTGAAGGTGCAGAAAAAATGATTGAAGAAGGTGTTGTGGAAGGTGTAGATGGTATATTTGGTATCCATCTATGGAGTGATTTGGCATGTGGATTAGTATCGGTAGAGGAAGGACCACGCATGGCATCAGCTGATCTTTTTAAGATTTATATAAAAGGAAAAGGTGGACACGGTTCTTTGCCTCATCAAGGGGTAGATGCAGTAGTTACAGCTTCAGCTATTATAATGAATTTGCAATCTGTTGTAAGTAGAGAAATCAGTCCATTAGAATCAGCTGTTGTAAGTGTAGGAAAGATTCAATCAGGAACAAGATTTAATGTCATACCGGATGAAGCAGTTTTAGAAGGTACAACAAGATGCTTTAACAATAATATAAGAAAAGATTTCCCAGAAATACTTGAAAGAATAGCTAAAAATACAGCAGCAAGCTATAGAGCAGAAGCAGAATTAGAATATACGCAAGGTACACCTGCAACTATTAATGAAGCAGGCTGTTCGAAAATTGCTGGAAAATCAGTAGAAAAGCTTTTGGGGATAGAAAGTCTTGTAAATATGGAAAGGGTAACAGGAGGAGAAGACTTTGCTATGTACTTAGAAAAAGTACCAGGTGCTCTTGCATTTGTTGGTGTAAGGAATGAAGAAAAAGGAGCAAATTATCCACACCATCATCCAAGGTTTAGTATAGATGAAGATGGATTGGAAATTGGAGCAGGTCTTTATGCACAGTTTGCAGTTGATTTTTTAAATGAAAAATAATGATTAAAAATTATGCTACGAGATGATTGCTGTATACTACAGGGGTCATCTTTTTTTAAATCCCATTGATAGAGGAATTTAAAATCATGTTGATAAGAAGATAAGAATGATATCTAATAGATGTGATTTTTTTTATTAAGTTTATAAATATTATGTAATCCATATATAATAATTGTATATTATGTAAAAAATCCATTAAATTAGAGAGAATAATAGACACTATTTTAATCGATAGGGGGAAGCGTATGAAAAAGGATAGAAGTACAGTAAAGGTTTTATGGATCATGATAATTTTCATATTTATGATAGGTTTTTCATTGGTTAGCTATGCCAACGAAAAGTTTAAAATAGAAGTTGAAGCAGGGGTTCACGGATACTATAAATGTGATCAAATGACACCAATTCAAATAAAGATAAGAAATAATCATGAAGATTTGAATGGAAAAATGATTCAAAAACCAGAGGAAGTTTTTGTAAATGAGCTAGAACTTGTGTATGGGTCAAAGGATTTGTCTAGGATTTTATTGATGATTACGGTAGTACTTTTTGTGATAGACATTGGATTAAGAAGACTGAATGTGAATTTTAGGAAATTAAGCTTTATAGAAGAAAAGATTAGGGATAGGACAAGTCAAGTAATAAAAAAAGTAGAAAAGCATCCTCCTATAGAAAAAGTAAAGGATAAAAAGGTGCAGGATGAAATAGAAGAAATGCAAGTACCCAATAAAAAAGAAAAAACTATAGATACTTCCAAACTGCTAAAAGCAAAAGATAAAAAGAAAACGTTCGAAGAAAGCTATAATTTCCTAGTAAGTGGAAAGATGATAATAGCAAATCGTAAGTTTTTGATTTGCTGTTATTTTTTGTAGAAAAAAAGAGAAGCATATTGTGAAATATATTCTAATACTATATAATTGTGCTAATATTTGTTTGTATTTACAATTAGGAGAAGATACTATGGAAAATATAAAGTTGCACCAGCGTATCAAAACAAAAATATTGACCATGTTTTTTGTGACAAGTTTAGTCATTGCTGCTATTTTAATATTCATGTCAGAAAATTTATCTATAAATACTGCAATCCAATTATTGCATAATAATGAGATAAACAATACAGAACTATATGCTAAAATCATTGGTGCTAGAGTTGAAGAAAGAATGAATGAAATAGAAATTTATGCAAATAGTCCCTTGCTAAAGGAAATGGATTGGGAAATAATAGAACCTTATTTAAAAAAAGAGATTAATCATAAATTAGATACCTATGATAATTTTTTTATTGCAGATACAGTAGGAAACAGCCATAGTACTTTATCAAAGGATCGCGTTAATATCCAAGATCGAGAATATTTTCATAGGGTTATGGAAGGGAAAAAAGCATTATCAAACCCTGTGATTTCAAAATCAACAAGAAAAGAAACCGTAGTGATTGCTGTACCCATTAAAAATGAAAAAGAAAAAGTAATAGGATTAATGGGAGCGGATGTAAACCTAAGAGAATTAAATGATTTGATGAAAAGAATAAAAGTAGAACATAAAAGTTCCTATTCTTATATTGTAACAAAAGAGGGACTTATGATTACGAATCTTGATAAAAATAAGATTATGAAAGATTATATTGCACCGAATAGGGTCAAAAAAGATGATTTATCACGGATTTTAAAAGAATCCAAAGGAAGTATCGTAACCGAAGAAAATCATATTATAAGTACAAACTATTTTCATGCAATTCCTAATACAGATGGATGGAAAATAATAACAAAAGTGCCCGTGCAATATATAAAAGAACCGATTCGAAAAGTGAGTACAAAATTGTTTTGGCTAGGGATCATTGGTATTATCTTGACAAATATTGCAGGCTTTGTGTTGGCTGGAAAAATTTCAAAACCCATTATTGGATTAAATGAAGTATTTTTAAAAGGTGCTACAGGAGATCTAGCAGTTCGTGCTGAAATAAATGCGCATGATGAAATTGGGATGGCAGCAAATAGTTTTAATATAATGATGGAAAAGATTCAATATATGACGGATTATGATATTTTAACAGATTTGCCAAATAGGGGAGTTTTCCATAAACAGCTTACTTTTGCACTGTCTCATGCCAAAAGAAATAAAGAAAAAGTAGCCGTTATGGTTTTAGGGTTGAATCGATTTAAAAATATTAATGATATCCTAGGGCATGATGTAGGAGATAAACTTTTACAAGAGGTAGGAGCAAAATTGAAAAATTGTGTAGCAGAAGAGGATTTGGTTTCACGGATCGGTGGAAGTGAATTTACACTACTATTTACGGAGATTGGAAAAGGAAAAAAGCCTGCCATAATTGCGCAAAAAATATTAGATGAAATAAACAAACCTTGGCAAATTGGAAAGAATGAATTTTATATAACTTCCAGTATTGGTATTGCATATTTTCCTGATGATGGAAAGGATGAAGGGACTCTTTTAAAGAATGCAGATATAGCGATGCATCGTGTGAAAGAAAAAGGTGGGAATAATTATCAATTATATACACCCTCGATGAATGAAAAGCTAAGGGAGCAATTGAGTTTAGAAAAAGATTTGCATAATGTACTAGAAAACCAAGAACTTTTGGTATACTACCAGCCAAAGGTAGATATAAATACGGAAAATATTATGGGGATGGAAGCCTTATTACGATGGAAGCATCCACAGGAGGGAATGATTTCTCCAGCAATATTTATTCCACTAGCTGAAGAAAATGATTGTATTCTGAAGATCGGGGAGTGGGTGTTGCGTACAGCTTGTCATCAAAACAAGCAATGGCAAGATGCTGGATATGAACCGGTTTGTGTGGCTGTGAATATTTCTGTCCGTCAATTCCAACAACCTAATTTTGTAGAGCTTGTGGCAAAAGTTTTAGAAGAAACAGAATTAAATCCTAAATATTTAGAGCTCGAGATTACTGAAAGCATTGCGGTAGAGGATATTAATTATACCATAGAGGTGTTAAATAAATTGAAAGATATGAAAATAAAAATAGCGATGGATGATTTTGGAACAGGCTATTCTTCCCTAAGCTATCTAAAGAAGTTTGCCATTGACAATTTAAAAATTGATCAATCTTTTGTGAGAGATATTATTTCAGATCAGAATGATGCAGCCATTGCAGCTACAATTATAGCTATGGGTAACAGTCTGAATATGAAAGTTACTGCAGAAGGGGTAGAAACAAAGGAACAATGGGACTTTTTAAAAGATCAAAAGTGTGACTATGTACAAGGATATTTATTTAGCCCACCCGTACCAAGTATGGAATTTGAAAAAATGTTAAGAAAGAGCCGATGATCGGCTCTTTTTTTATGATTATTTTCTTTGTAGTGTGATGCTACAATCAATACAATAACAAAATTGAACCCATATGATTTAACTATATTCATGATTTTATAAAAAAGTATTGAAAAAATCGGATAAATATGAGATAATACATAACATAAGACCGATACAATATATAAATTGTAACGATACAAAACAAAATTTAAGGGGGAATCACCGTGGAAAACAGATACGATTTAAACAAAAACCTTGCACAAATGCTAAAGGGCGGAGTCATTATGGATGTAACAAATGCCAAAGAAGCAAAAATTGCTGAAGAAGCTGGTGCTTGTGCTGTTATGGCTCTTGAAAGAGTTCCTGCTGATATTAGAAAAGATGGTGGTGTTGCAAGAGCTTCAGATCCACAAATGATTAAAGAGATTCAAGAAGCTGTTTCTATTCCAGTTATGGCGAAAGTAAGAATCGGACATTTCGTTGAAGCACAAATTTTAGAAGCCCTTGAAGTTGACTATATTGATGAAAGTGAAGTTTTAACACCTGCTGATCCAACGCTACATATTGACAAAAAAGCTTTCAAAGTTCCTTTTGTTTGTGGCGCAAAAAACCTAGGGGAAGCCTTAAGAAGAATTGGAGAAGGTGCTTCAATGATTCGGACGAAGGGTGAGCCTGGAACGGGTGATGTGATCGAAGCGGTTAAACATATGAGAATGATGAATTCTGAAATAAGAAGAATCCAAGGTTTGTCTAAAGAAGAATTAATGAATGCTGCGAAAGAACTACAAGCACCTATTCATTTGGTTGAATACGTTCATGAAAATGGAAAACTTCCTGTTGTAAACTTTGCAGCTGGTGGTGTTGCTACTCCTGCTGATGCTGCAATGATGATGCAACTTGGTTGTGATGGCGTATTCGTTGGTTCAGGCATATTTAAATCTGGAGATCCAAGAAAAAGAGCTTGTGCCATCGTTAAAGCGGTTACAAATTTTAATGATACGAAGATACTAGCTGAAGTATCAGAAAATCTTGGAGAAGCCATGGTTGGGATCAATGTATATTCGATAGATGAAGAAGAAAGAATGGCTAACAGGGGATACTAAGATGAAAAAAATTGGTGTTTTAGCCCTTCAAGGTGCATTTATAGAGCATATAAAGATGATCAAATTATTGGGTCACGAAGCGATACCCATAAGAAAAGCAGAACAACTGGGCAATCTGGATGGCATTATTTTACCTGGCGGGGAAAGTACCGCAATCGGTAAGCTAATGAGAGAATTTGATCTTAAAGATAGAATGATTGAATTGATAAAAAATGGGATTCCAGTTTGGGGAACTTGTGCTGGGTTGATTCTTCTTGCTGAAAAAATTAAGAATGATCCTATTGTTCATTTAGGAACCATGAATATAACAGCTGTAAGAAATTCTTATGGAAGACAATTAGGTAGCTTTGTTTGTAATGGTAAAATCAAAGGAATCGAAGGGGAATTTCCTATGGTATTTATTAGAGCACCTCATATTGAAAGGGTTGGACAAGGGGTTAGCATTCTTGCAGAGATAGACGATCAAATCGTTGCGGCTCAGCAAGACAATATGTTGGTAACATCTTTTCATCCTGAACTTACGGAAGATCTAAGAATGCATCAATATTTTATCAATATGATTTCATAAAGAGATGATCATTCAATTGGAAACGAATAAAAATGGAGCATGCCCCAAATATTATAGGGCATGCTTTTGTTGTGGTATAAAAATGAATTTTTCCATGAATTATACTTATCCTAATGTAACATCTAAAAACATCATGATCACAAATCCAATCAAAAGACCATAGGTAGCCACTCTTTCATAGCCATGTTTGTGAGTTTCTGGAATAATCTCATGACTGATAACAAATAGCATTGCTCCTGCTGCAAAAGATAACCCTAAGGGAAGTATGGGTCTTGCAATTTGAACCAATGCCACACCGAACAAACCACCAATTGGTTCAACAAGACCTGTCAAAAGGGCAATGAAAAATGCTTTAGAAGTAGGATATTTTTCTCTTATAAGAGCTAATGCAACAGCCAATCCTTCAGGCATATTTTGAAGACCGATGCCCATAGTCAAGCTTATGCCGTTTGCTATATCTCCATTTCCAAAACCAACCCCAACGGCTAGACCTTCTGGAAAATTGTGAAGGGTAATAGCAATAATAAAAAGCCATACTTTTAAAAGACTAGATTGATGCTGGATTTTTTCTCCTTCCATCAGATGAACATGCGGAGAATATTTCTCTATTAAATCAAGAAATATTCCTCCGAACAAGATGCCTACAAGGGTAATGGTAGCACCTTTTACCCCACCTCCCCCTGCTTCTATGGCAGGAATGATTAAACTAAAGGAAGTGGCAGCAAGCATGACACCAGCCGCAAAGCCAAGTAAAGCATCGAGTGCTCTATGAGAAATGTTTTTTGTGAAAAATATAGGCAATGCACCTAGGCCTGTGGCACATCCGGCGGCAACACTTGCAATAAAACCTACAAGAATAATATTGTATTGTTCTAAAAATGCAATCAAATTTATAACTCCTTTCTAATAGATCATTATAAATAGGAATTCCTTTATTTATAATCCACAGTATAGAGATACCCATTTTATAAGAAATTATAGAGAAAATATAAAATAAATATTATTTTAGTAGTATACTAAAATAAAGAAAAAATAATGATAGAAGGGAGCGTAAAAAATGAAGATCGGCATATGTCAAATAAAAGTGGTACAAGATAAAAACAAAAATATTGAAAATGCTGAAAGAATGATTCGTGAAGCTGCTTTAAATGGGAGCCATTTGGTCGTACTTCCTGAGATGTTTAATTGTCCTTATGAAAACAAATATTTTCTTCCCTTTGCAGAAAGCTATCCTGGTAAAACAACCAATAAGTTAGCAAGCCTAGCAAAAGAATTAGGGATCTATATTGTTGGAGGATCTATTCCTGAGAAGGATGGCGATATGGTATATAACACTTCATACATATTTGATCATCACGGAGAGATGATTGGTAGACATAGAAAAATTCATTTGTTTGACATTGATGTATTAGGGGGAATAAGATTTAAAGAATCAGATAGTTTGGGATATGGAGAAGAGATGACTGTAGTAGATACCCTATATGGTAAAATTGGGGTTGCCATATGCTATGATATGCGTTTTCCAGAGCTTATGCGGCTTATGGCACTAGAAGGGGCGAAGGTGATTGTTGTACCAGCTGCTTTTAATATGACAACAGGACCTGCACATTGGGATATAACCCTAAGAGCACGGGCTCTTGATAATCAGGTATATTTTATTGCAGCTTCGCCATCGAGAGATATGGATGCATCTTATCATGCTTATGGACATTCAAGTATTGTAAATCCATGGGGAGAGATAATAAGCCAAGCAGACGAGAAGGAATGCATTATATATGGAGAAATTGATTTTAAAATGATTGAAAAAGTGAGAAATGAACTTCCTTTATTAAAGCATAGAAGAACAGATTTATATACAATTCGTAAAGGATAATCAAAAATTGAAACTGAGGATCGATTCAAAAAAGTCTACCTTTTTAAATTTTCTAAAGGTAGACTTTTTCATATATGGATTAGCCTTTTACGACTTTATTAATTTCTGATCCATTATGTTTTGATCCATAGCATTCTAGTACGGGTAGTACAAACATAAATCCAACACCGGGTTTGTGGATATGATCTAATTCTTCATTAATGAGATCAACCACTTTTCTAAGCTTTTCTTCAGATCTGATCACACTGACGATGGTTTTGTTATAAGGTTTATTGCCATCTACAAGCTTACGGATGCTTGAAAATATTGGGACATTTATATTGTGTTCGAGTAATACTTTTCCCATGCCCACACTGTCAATGGTGGTAGCACCCACACCCATATCATAAAATATATTGTGGATCTGATCTAATTTTTCTATTTCATTTAATATGAGAAATAGAGCATACATAAAAACTCTCCTCCTTTTATAAATGCGTTTCATTTGCTTTTATTATAGCATGTTTTGTAGCTAAAGGGCCTACTATTTCTGTAATAATTGTTGTTGCTAAAAGAATGGTTATAACGCGTGAACCTAACTCTGTACCAGGAAACTCTTGATTTACAACAATTGCAAGTCCAACAGCTACCCCTACTTGTGACAATAACCCAAGACCTATATATTTTTTTACCACATGAGGTGCATTAGAGATTATTCCACCGAGTGAAGCCCCGGCTATTTTACCAATAATTCTAAATAGTAAATAGGCAATACCAATTAAACCAATATGAGGTAGTAGGGATATATCAAGCCTTGAGCCTGCTAATGTAAAAAATACTGCAATAATCGGTGGTGAAAAACTTTCAATACTTGAAAAAGCTCTTCGGCTATGGGAAGATACATTTGCTACAACGATCCCTAAAGCCATTGAAGAAAGGAGTGGAGATAAATGAAACTTAGCAGCCACACCAACAAGTAAGATAATCATTCCTGTAATAAAGGGAAGGAGCTCATCTTCTTTTTTCGATATTTTTATGAAATAAGTGAGTATTATGCCAAGTATAGCACCTACTAAAATGGATAGACCAATTTCCATAAGAGGATGAACTAATATTTTATAAAAGCTAACGACTTCATGTTTTATAAATACCTTTGCCACTGAAGAGGCGATAGCATAAATCATAAGACATATGGCATCATCTATGGCTACAACGCCAAGAAGTGTACTCGTTAGAGGACCCCTTGCATTGGATTCCCTTAAAACCATAACTGTTGCGGCAGGAGCAGTAGCAGAAGATACCGCACCTAATATTAAAGCGGTAGATATATCCTTTGTTAATGCAAATGAGATGGAAGTAACTAATATGAAGGCACCTAATGCTTCAAAAATTGCAATAACAAATATAGATTTTCCTAATTTTTTAATGACAGATACCTGTAGTTCACTCCCTATATTAAAGGCAATAACCCCTAAAGCAAAATCGCTTAGGAATGATAATTTTTCAATCATTGCACCGGTGACAATATTTAGTCCGGATACGCCTAATAGAAGCCCTGCTATAATATATCCTGCAACAGCTGGAATCTTTAGGTTATTCATAAGCTTACCAAATAGAATTCCTACAATGAGTGCGATACCTAAACCAATAAATGGATTCATCAATAAACACCTCGTTTTCATAGTTGATTTATAAGCGTTTTAAATTAATATGAATTTTGCGCCTAACCTATATACTATTCCTAATGAATGAATAAGTAAAATCCTATATCCATCAATAAAGCTTTATTTCTTATCATTTATTTGCGTTATTTGAAATTGTGCGTGTTACATATAAACAAACTACAAATTCCTCTGTTTTTCTACAGATAAAAAAGTACCTATAGATTAGGATACTTTTTTCAAGTGTCCTGTCTATAGGTACCATAATTAGGGTGCTTTTTTATTTTAGTTTGTTTCGCCTATCTTTGTACTATGTTTTTTTAATTTTACTTGTGGTTCAGATGGTAGTCCAAATAGAGGTATAAATCGATCAAGTCCAAATAATGTTAGAATCAAGATAGATCCTACTGCAATCATAGCCATAAAATTAAACTTTATAATATCTGTAGGCATAAATTTATATAATGGATATACTGCAGAGGCAACACCTGCATAGAATCCTAAATATACATGCCATGGTATAAGCTGTGAACCGAATACGCCGAGTGCATCTGAGAAAGTTGCATTTCTTAGACGTAGTTTATATAGATCTTCTTCACTACCCGCTACATTTTCATCAGTTAAAGATTTAATGATAGGTCCGATTGTAACGATTTGGGCCATTTCATCAGCTAAAGCTGCATTTCCAAGAATAGAAAGAACACCGTTTGCAAACATAAGTTGTCTTACATTTCCAACGATATTTATAATGAAATTAGATAAGGGTGCAAATGCTTTTATTTTCCCCATGATCCCTCCAAAAGCACCAACCCACATCATCATAACAATAACCCAGCTTCCAGCATCGGCAAAACCACTCGTTACAAGATCTAAGAAACTTGGAAGAGATTCTACTGTCCCTGCAAATAGACCGAATACTAAAGATGAAATGATACCTAAACCAAGACAAGCAAGCGTAGGTAGCCCTTTAATAGCTACAGCTAGAACCACTAATAGTGGGATAATCATATAGGCAGGTACGCCTTCTTTTACTTGATTCAATAAAGTAACAGCAGCAGGTTTTGTATCTGCTAAATAAGTCATTACATCAGGAGAAATTTGACTGATTGCATCAGCGGGATTTCCAACTGTGCTCGGTAATCCCATTGTAACACTTACGACAAAGAATATGACAGCAGTTACGACTAGACATAATACAGACCAAACACCTTGATGTCTAATTCTATGAATAACTTCAACTTTTTGAATGCCTGAACTAACGACTGTAGTATCTGAAATAAGTCCAATATTATCTCCAAAACAAGATCCTCCTGCGATTGCAGCAACAGTAAGTAATAGATGTCCATCAACGAGATGATTTAACCATAAAAATATAGGCGCACATGCTGCAAAGGTTCCCCATGAAGTACCTGTAGCAACAGAAAGAACAGCAGTAACGATAAAGCCTGTAACAGCGACTGTTTTCGCGGTCATCCCTAAACTCAAAGCCATATTAATAATAGAGGCACCTACGCCAGTAGCCATAAAAGTTGCAGCCATAGCATAAGCTAACATAAGAATAAAGAATACTAACTGCATTTCCTTAACATTCTCTACAGCACTATCAATAATTTCTTTGAAGTCTAGTTTTTCAGTAATCATTGCAATGATTGCTGCATATACGGTAGCCAGTGGGGCTGCAAGCAATACATCTATTTCTGCTATTTTTAGTGCATTTGCGATCATAAGTCCTGCCATCAAAAAAACAGGTGAAATTTTTAAAAGTCCCATAAAAATCCTCCTCATAAGTTGTTATTTTGCTTTTAATAGAATACAACTACAGATTGTTCCTTAAATGAATGCGTAAAAGTCCTCCTTTCAAAACTAGCGGTATGTAACGTGAATAGAATGCTATGATAAACTTTTAACGAATATAAGTATAACATATTTTGAAATGTTACAAAAAAAATGTATTTTTTTGAAAATTCAAACTATAAGACTAAAAAAAGGAAATATTTATTATAATATCTGATTTTTAGGAGAAAAAAAGAATATAAAGAAAAGGAAAATGTTTGCCTATGTTACTAAATCTTAATAATACTAATAATTATTAAGATTCTAAATAATTTTTAAAAAATAAAACTTAAGAATTATTCAAATTATGCAATGAAAATCAAAGAATTCTTCTATATTTTGATATGATTTGATACATGAAATACAAAAGGAATTTAAATAAAAAACAGGAGAGACAAGAAGAAAAATGGACAAAAACAGGAAAAACGTTACTTTTTTCACATTGAAGGCTTATAGCGCAGATTGAAAGTTATCGTTACTGTGATAATATATATAATGTGGAATATAATGTATTGTGTATACATTATATAAAATATATTTTATAAGGAGGCGGTTTGAAATGTTTAAACGGATAACAAAGTTATGCGTAAATCTTGTTCAAAAGTATTTACCAGATCCGTTTTTGTTTGCAGTTATTTTAACAATAGCGGTTCTTGGATTAGGAATGGTTACAACTGGACAAGGGTTTGTGCCAATGACAAAGCATTGGAATAGCGGATTTTGGTCATTACTAGCATTCTCTATGCAAATGGCGCTAGTACTTGTTACAGGGCATACATTGGCCAATGCACCGATTATTAAAAAAGGCCTTAACAATTTAGCAAAAATTGCCAAAACACCCACACAAGCAATCGTAGCAGTTACTTTTATTTCAACGATTGCATGTTGGATTAACTGGGGGTTTGGATTAGTAATTGGTGCGCTTTATGCAAGAGCTTTAGCAAAAGAAGTAAAAGGGGTAGACTACAGACTTTTAATTGCTTCAGCTTATTCAGGATTCGTAGTATGGCACGCAGGGATTTCAGGATCTATTCCACTAAAATTAGCTACAGCAGGAGAGGGATTAACAAAAGCAACAGATGGTGCTGTAACAGAAGCGATATCTACAAGTGCAACGATTTTCTCATCTTTTAACTTAATTGTATGTACAATCATATTAATCACAATGCCATTTTTAAATAAAGCGATGCATCCAAAAGCAGATGAAGTAATAGCAGTAGATCCAAGATTATTAGAAGATGAAGAAGCAGCTACAAAAGTTGTAAACCGAACACCAGCAGATAGAATGGAAAATAGTCCAATTCTTTCAATCATTATTGGTTTAATGGGATTAACAGTTGTTTTCTACTATTTTAAAGAAAATGGATTTAAGTTAAATCTAGATATTGTTAACTTTATGTTCTTATTTGCAGGGATTATTTTACATGGTACACCTAGAAGATTCCTTGATGCGATTAATGGTGCAGCAAAAGGAACAGCAGGAATCATTCTACAATTTCCATTCTATGCAGGTATTATGGGAATGATGATTGGTTTAAATGCAGAAGGGGTTTCTTTCGCAGGTGTAATATCTAATTGGTTTGTAGATATTTCAACCGCAACAACTTTTCCACTATTCACATTCTTAAGTGCAGGGATTGTTAACTTCTTTGTACCGTCAGGTGGTGGACAATGGGCTGTTCAAGCACCAATCATGATGCCAGCAGGTGCTGCTTTAGGTGTTCCTGCAGCAAAAACAGGTATGGCGATTGCGTGGGGAGATGCTTGGACAAACATGATTCAACCATTCTGGGCATTACCAGCATTAGGGATTGCTGGGCTTGGTGCAAGAGATATTATGGGATTTTGTATTATAGACTTATTATATACAGGTGTGATCATTTCATTAGGTTTAATGTTTTTATAAAAAGGGATCTATGAAAGTTCTTTAGGGATAAGAAAAAATCAGTTCTTTTGTCTTACTCCTTAGACAATAGGCGTTTATACACATAAAGTTTTGAAAATATGGAGGTGTTTGTTTTGAGAAATAAGGTAGTAACAATTGAAGAAGCGATGCATCATATAAAAGATGGCATGACCATCATGATCGGTGGGTTTATGGCTGCGGGTACACCAGAAAAATTCATGGATGCATTGGTAAAAAAAGGTGTAAAAGATTTAACCATCATAGGAAATGATGGGGGATGGCCGAATAAAGGGATTGGCAAACTTGTTTGCAATAAGCAAGTGAAAAAACTAATTGCTTCTCATGTAGGACTAAACCCTGAAGTAGGAAGCCAAATGAATTCAGGAGAATTAGAAACAGAATTAGTACCACAAGGAACCCTTGCTGAAAGAATTCGTGCAGGTGGAAATGGGCTTGGTGGAATTTTAACACCAACAGGTGTTGGAACGATTGTAGAAGAAGGAAAAGAAAAAATTACAGTAGATGGAAAAGTGTATATTCTAGAAAAGCCACTTAAGGCAGATATTGCTTTAGTGGGTGCATCTATTGGGGATAAAAAAGGAAATCTTTATTACAATAAAGCAACGAAAAACTTTAATCCACTCATGGCTACTGCTGCGGAGCTAGTAATTGCAGGGGCAGAAAAAATTGTTGAAGTTGGAGAAATTGACTCAAATGATGTAATGACACCAGGACTTTTTGTAGACTATATAGTGGAGGTGTAAGAAATGAACGTAAAAGAGATTATTGCAAAACGTGTTGCAAAGGAATTAAAAGATGGAGATGTTGTAAACCTAGGGATTGGACTTCCTACAATGGTAGCAAACTATATTCCTGAAGGTATGGACGTAACTTTCCAATCAGAAAATGGATTTGTGGGATTAGGCCAAGCACCGGAGGAAGGACAAGAAGATAAAGATTTAGTCAATGCAGGAGGTCAGCCTGTAACAGTGGTACCTGGTGCAGCTTTCTTTGATAGTTCTGTTTCTTTTGGTATTATAAGAGGCGGACATGTGGATGCAACCGTACTTGGAGCCCTTCAAGTAGATGAAAAAGGAAACCTTGCAAACTGGATGGTTCCAGGAAAGATGGTACCAGGTATGGGAGGCGCTATGGACTTAGTAGTGGGCGCAAAAAAAGTAATTATCTCTATGACCCATACACAAAAAGGTAAGCCGAAGATCTTAAAGGTTTGTAATCTACCCCTTACTGCAGCAGGTCAAGTCAATATGATTATTACAGAAATGGGTGTAATGCAAGTAACAGATAAAGGCATTGTCCTTACTGAATTAAACCCAGAATACACAGTAGAAGATGTAAAGAATGCTACAGAGGCAGTATTTGTTGTGGCAGAGGACTTAAAAGAAATGGAAATTTAGATTGGATCATAAAAAAAGGAGTCTATTTGATAGGCTCCTTTTTATTATAAAAAATTATACGAAGTGGATGTGAAAATGTTAGAATAGAGATAAAGGAAATTTTATAAGCATAATTGCAGCAAATATTTTTTAGAGATTTGACCAATGAAAATTTCAAAAAAATATTTGGAAATTTTGTTGAAGAAATGAGCATATCACATAGCTGTATGCCGATTTTTTATATCATAAAGAGGAAGTGAATTGTTTTGATGTCAAATGAAAAGTGGCTTTTGAAAAATATTAAAGCGGATTATAAAAAACTAGCCAATAATTTTAAAGTAAGTGAACTTATTTGTAAAATCATATTAAACAGAAATATAAGAGATCCTAAATTAATGGATAGCTTCATTAATCCTAACCTAGATAAACTCCATAATCCAAGACTTATGAAAGATATGGAATTAGGGGTAAACATTATGAAGGAAAGTATTCATAATGGATTAAAAATACGGATTTGTGGAGATTACGATCAAGATGGAACATCCTCTATTTTAACCCTTTATAATGGACTTAAAAGGTGTGGGGCAGATGTAGATTATGTTATTCCGCATAGAATTCATGATGGATATGGGATTAATGATCGAATTATGGAAGAAGCAAAAGAAGATGGTATTGAATTGATGATTACCTGTGATAATGGCATATCTGCAATAGAACCTATAAAATTTGCAAAAGAATTAGGACTGAAAGTGATTGTAACAGACCATCACGATATTCCATATGTGCAAAATAAAAAGGGGGAAAAAGAATATTTTTTACCACAAGGGGATGCAGTCATCAATCCAAAAAGATTAGACTGTGCATATCCGTTTAAAGAACTTTGTGGTGCTGGCGTTGCTTTTAAGTTTATTCAGGTGTTATATGAAGAGATGAATATTAAAATAGAAGCATCTTATGAACTGCTAGAGTTTGTTGCCATGGCGACAGTTTGTGATGTGGTTGATTTAATCGATGAAAATAGAGTGATTGTAAGAGAAGGCTTAAAAAGAATTCATAAAACGGAAAACTTAGGATTAAAAGCGCTTATTAAGGAGACAGGAATTGAAGAAAAAGTAGTGAATACCTACGCGTTAGGATTTGTATTAGGCCCATGTATCAATGCTTCTGGAAGATTAGAAAGTGCTGATATTGCAGTAGAACTGTTTTTAACAAAAGATCCTGTAAAAGCAGAGGAAAATGCAAATAAGCTACATACTTTAAACGAAGAAAGAAAAGCCATGACCATATCAGGACTTGAAAGTGTTGTTGAAAAAATAGAATCAAGTGAATTGATAGATGACAAAGTATTGGTGGTTTATGAGTCAAGTATTCATGAGAGTATAGCAGGGATTATAGCAGGTAGAGTAAAAGATAAATACAATAAACCTTCCATTGTTTTAACCCATTCAAAAGAAGATGGAATCGCTAAGGGATCCGCAAGATCTATAGAAGAATATAATATGTTTGAAGAACTATCAAAATGTAAAAATCTATTATGTAAGTTTGGTGGACACCCTATGGCAGCAGGACTTTCTTTAGAATTTTCAAATATAGATAAGCTAAGAAATCAATTAAATGAGAGAACAACCTTAACAGAAGATGACCTTATGCCAAAGGTCTATATAGACGCCCATGTTCCACTTGATAAACTATCAAATGATTTACCAGAACAACTAAAGCTATTAGAACCTTTTGGAAAAGGAAACCGTAAGCCATTATTTGCAGAGAAAGGTATAAGTATTAAGAAAATTGATATTCTAGGAAAAGATTATAAAGTGATGAAAATAGCTTTAGTAAGTAAAAATGGAAGGGTTTTAACAGGGATTCACTTTGGAGATGTGGATGCGTTTCAGGGGTATCTTGCAGAGAAGTTTGGACAATCGGAATTGGATCGTGCTTTTGGAGGACAAACGAATAATATAGAGATTGATATAACCTATTTACCTTCCATAAATGAATATAGGGGGACTAGTACTTTGCAGGTTGTGATACAAAATTATAGGTGATTACAGTCGTATGGATAGGCTCTTTTTTATAAAATTATTTATTATTTATTTTAACATACCAAAGAGGAATATGGATGATGATATAGAATGTAAAATTAATAATGTTTTAGTGTTTATTACATGCTGGGGAGTAGGATTGATGAAAAGAGTAGACATAGTTTATGAAAAGTTAAAAAAAATGGCACAGAAGGGTGCGGTATCTACTATTGAATTAGCAGAATCTTTAAACTTAAATAGGGCAAATGTGAGTAGTGATTTAAATAAACTTTGGAAGGCTGAATTGGTTAGAAAAACTGATACAAGACCTGTTTTGTATTTGCCCTTTGAAAATGAACAAATACTTACTGGGGAAAAGAAAACATACTTAGACAAGTTTGTTAAGGACAATAGGAGCCTTTCTACTGCAGTTGAGCAAGCAAAGGCTGCTTTACTATATCCTCCAAAGGGAATGCATTCCCTGATACTTGGTAAAACGGGTGTTGGAAAGACCATGTTTGCAGGGATGATGCACATGTATGCAATAGAAATGAAGAAAATAGAGGAGGATGCGCCATTTATTACATTTAACTGCGCCGATTATTCCAATAATCCTCAATTGCTGACAAGTCAGCTCTTTGGTGTTAAAAAAGGTGCCTATACTGGGGCAGATTTTGACAGAATAGGGCTCATTGAAAAGGCAAATGGAGGGATACTTTTTTTAGATGAGGTACATCGCTTACCCGTAGAGGGACAGGAAATGTTTTTTACCTTTATGGATAAGGGGATTTTTAGAAGACTTGGGGAAACTGAAATGGAGAGAAAAGCCAATGTGCTTATAATTTCAGCAACAACCGAAAATCCAGAATCGAGCCTGCTTAGAACATTTACGAGAAGAATACCTATGATTATAAGAATACCAGCCCTTAGTGAAAGAAGTGCAGAGGAAAGGTTTGAGTTGATAAAAAACTTTTTTAAAAGGCAATCTATTCTTCTGAAAAAAAAAATTAGTGTGTCATCAAATGCAGTAAGGTCTTTTTTAAGCTATAACTGTACCAACAATATTGGACAGTTAGAATCAGATATAAAGCTGGCGTGTGCAAAGGTCTACGCTGATTTCATATGCCATAGAAGGGATAATATGGCAGTAAAAAATTGTGATTTACCAGAGCATGTTAGAGAGGCGTTGTTAAATGCCAGGGAGCATAGGGAAAAATGGGCCAGCTTAATAGGTATTAACAATAACTATATTATATTTTGTCCAAATACTAAAAAGGAAGATGTGGAAGTAGAAGATGGAGCTGATAATATATATGAAATGATAGAGAACAAGGTAAATGACTTGATTGAAAATGGAGTGAGTGATGAAGAAATAGAAAAGACAATGGAAAAGGATATAAGAAGTTATTTTACCCGATACCTTAATGGTGTGGACGAGAGCGGCAATAAATATAATAACATAATTGATCCAGATATTGTAAAACTTGTGGATGAAGTTTTAAAATATAGTGAAACAAAGCTTAATAGAATCTTTAGTCAGAAGGTTTATCTCGGAATGGCTCTGCATGTGAGCAACACAGTTAAGAGAATAAAAATGGGCAGGAGGATAATAAATCCACATTTAAACAAAGTAAGGATAAAATATAAGGAAGCGTTTAATGTAGCATTGGCGTGCACGAATATTATTGAACGCAAAACTGAGTTAGTATTACCCATAGATGAAGCAGGATTCTTGACTATGTTTTTTGTTTTAGATGAGGAAGAAAGCAATATGAAAAATGATACAGTAGGGGTTATTGTAATTGCCCATGGGGACAGTGTAGCTACATCTATGGTTGATGTTGCAAATAAGCTGTTGGGTGTGGAATATGCTGTGGCTATAAATGCTTCACTGGATTTAGCACCCCAGAGCATATTGAGTAAAGTAAGGGAACATATAAAGCAGTCGGACAGGAAAAAGGGATATATATTTTTGGTAGATATGGGTTCTCTTCTTACCTTTGGAGAGGTGATTGAAAAAGAAATAGGCATTCCAGTAAAGACAGTTGATTTTGTCTGCACACCTTTTGTCATTGAAGCAGCGAGAAAGGCTATGCTTGGATATACCCTTGATGAAATATACGATGATATTATGAAAATAACTCATTTTGATACAAATACAGAAAAGTCACGGTTTGCAAGGAAAAAACAGATGCTAGCTATTGTTACGGCTTGTTTAACTGGAGAGGGAAGTGCAGTGGCAATTAAAAGTCTGTTAGATCATCACGTGCGTATAGACAAGGAACTTGTGGAGATTATACCTTTAAATATAGTTGGGAAAGTAGATATAGAAAAAAGAATTAGAAAAATAAGTGAAATGAAAAAGGTTGTATGTATCGTAAGTCCTTTTAATATTAGAAGTAAGATACCACAATTTAATTTAAGTGATGTTTTAAATTTAAGAGCAATAGATGATATACAGTATTTAGTAGATATTGAAGTAACATATCTGAAACTAGGTGACAATCTTAAGTATCATATTAAAAATGTGGATAGTCAAGAACTTATTTTTGATATAAAAAAGTGTATAGCAACGATAGAGAAAAAGCTTAGAATTAATTTGGATTCAGGAAATCTCATAGGAATTATCTTACATATAAGCTGTATGGTGGATAGACTCCTTTCAAATGAGCTTCGGGTAGAATATAAGGAAAAGGATAAATATATATCTGATAAAAAGGAGTTATTTTTTTTAATTAGGGGATCGCTAAAAACTATTGAAAAAAAATACAAAATGAAAATATATGCAGATGAAGTTTGTTATATAATGAATTTTTTCGATTGTGAAAAACAGTAAGCAAAACACTAAAAGTTTAGTGTTTTGCTTATTTTAAGTTTGTTTTAAATACTGAAATAATTGTTTGAAAAATGAAACACTATATAAAAAATTAAATACTTAAAACGAATGAGTATAGGTATATCAAAGAGTTTGTAGTGTGTAGGGAAATAAATAGTGTTTTGGCACGATGATTGCATCAAAGATAAGCAAGTATATAAAAAAGGAGGGCGTTTTTATGAACATTTTATTATGCTGTTCTGCAGGAATGTCAACAAGTCTTTTGGTACAAAAGATGAAAAAAGAGGCAAAGGAGATGGGAATGGACGCAAAAATATGGGCTGTAGCTATGAGTTCGGTTCAACAAGACATCAAGAGTGCAGATGTACTTCTAGTAGGACCACAAATAAGATTTAAGCTTGCAGAACTCAAAAAGCTAGGGGAGGCTTATGGAATTCCAGTTGAAATGATTAGTCCCACTGATTATGGAATGATGAATGGCAAAAAAGTTATTGAATTTGCATTGCGTTTAAAGAAGTCGAGGTGTTAATAATGAATAAAGTCAACTATTTTCTTGAAGAAAAGGTAATGCCTGTTGCTGGAAGGATTGCGAATCAAAAGCATCTTCAATCAGTAAGAGATGGACTTGCTTTAGCAATGCCATTATTGATAATTGGTTCATTATTTTTACTTATTAGTGCTTTTCCTATTCCAGGCTATAGGGAATTCATGACAGGAATTTTTGGAGATATGTGGAGGAGTAAGATATTATATCCTGTTAACGTAACATTTGATGTCATGTCCATATTTGCAAGCTTTGGTATTGCTTATCGTCTTGCAGAAAAATATAGTGTAGATCCATTATCCGCAGCCGCAATTTCCTTATCTTCATTTTTATTAGTAACGCCACTAGTAATACCATTTACACCAACGGAAATGACTGAAACATTCATGGTGAATGGAATACCAATAAAATATATGGGAAGCCAAGGACTTTTCGTTGCTATAATTATAGCAATCATATCAACTGAAATATACAGAAGGTTTATTCAAAAGGATATTGTAATAAAAATGCCACAGGGAGTTCCACCAGCAGTTTCTATGTCATTTGCAGCCTTAATTCCTGCAGGATTTATATTATCTTTAATGCTGGTATTAAGAATTGGAATTGAGCATACTTCATTTGAAAACATACACAATATAATAACAAAATTAATTACTGTACCATTAAGCCTGCTAGGTGGAAGCCTTGGTGGCATAATAATATCAGTATTTATTGTTGGCTTATTTTGGTCAATGGGTATCCATGGCTGGGCAGTTGTTTCAGCAGTAATGTCCCCAATTTGGTTAATCCTTAGGGACCAAAATAGAATGATATTTATGGCTGATTCAAATGCTATACTGCCAAACATTGCAACCGATCAGTTCTTTCTATTATGGGTTTTCCTTGGAGGAGCAGGAGCAACGCTAGCGTTTACTATATTGCTGACATTTAGAGCAAAAAGTAAGCAGTTAAAGAGTTTGGGCAAGCTTTCATTTGGGTCAGCAATATTCAATATTAATGAACCTATTATATTTGGTTCACCTATAGTCATGAATCCTATATTAATGCTACCATTTATTTTTATCCCTGTAATAACAGCCTTAACTACATATTTTGCAATGCATATAGGTTTTGTTGAAAAGCCATGTGGTATAGCAGTGCCGTGGACAACGCCTATTATAATAAGTGGATATCTTGCAGCAGGAGGGAAGATTTCTGGATCAATTATGCAAATTATTAACTTTATAATATCATTAGCACTGTACTATCCATTCTTCCGTATGTGGGATAAGAAAAAGTGTGAAGAGGAAGATATCATGGAAGAAATGGTATCATAATTTATACACAGCTTAAAGGAGATGATCACAATCAAACTTATAATCAATGCGGATGATTTTGGGTATTCAAAAGCAGTTAATTTTGGAATAGTGGAATGCTATAAAAATGGTGTGGTATCCTCGGCTACCTTAATGACGAACATGCCTGGTGTAGAGCATGCATTTGAATTAATGAAGGAAAATCCTGGATTAGGTGTTGGCATTCATCTGGTTCTTTCGGCAGGAAGGCCGATCTGTAACGATGTATCGTCGCTTGTGGATGAATATGGAAAATTTCAAAGAAGAGAGGATTTATTACTTAATGGAAAAATTGAAGATGTTGAAAAGGAATTTGCAAGTCAAATGGAAAAATTTTTAGCATCTGGTTTTAAACCTACCCATATAGATAGTCATCATCATGTGCATAGACATGAAAAGGTGTTAACTGTAGTTTTAGGTTTAGCAAAAAAATATAAATTACCTGTAAGATTGACATCAGAGAATTCTTTATGTAAAGGGAATACAAGTATAAAAACAACAGACTTTTTCACAGGAAAATTTTATGGAAATGACTTATCAGAGGAGAAATTTTTAGAGATTATTAATGTTGATAAAAAATATAAAACTGTTGAAGTAATGTGTCATCCCGCATATGTGGATAATATTTTATTATCAGGGAGCGCCTATAATGTACAGAGAATTAAGGAGTTTGCTATACTTACTAATCCTATGATTAAGAGAGAACTTGAAAAGCGTGGCATAAATCAAATAAACTACAGAGATATATAGCTGTTTTTATGAAAGGATGCTTAATAAATGGATTATAACGAAATAGTACTTAATATAATTATTCATAGCGGAAATGCAAGAAGTTATGCTATGGAGGCTATATCCTATGCAAAGAAGGGTGAAGTAGATAAGGCTAAAAAAGCGCTTGAGGATAGTTCAAATGAAATAAGTTTAGCCCATAATATTCAAACAAACTTGATTCAAAACGAAGCATGTGGACAAAAGACTGAAGTAACCTTGCTTATGGTGCATGCCCAAGATCATTTAATGAATGGACTGACTGTAAAGGATTTAGCCAGTGAAATGGTAGATATGTACAGTAAAATACTATAAATGACAAGGGGGGAAATGAATGAAGGGATTAAAGATTGTTACAATTGGAGGGGGTTCTAGTTATACACCAGAACTTGTTGAAGGCGCTATAAAAAGATACGAAGAGCTTCCTGTTAGGGAACTATGGCTTGTAGACATTAAAGAGGGAGAAGAAAAGCTTAATATAGTAGGAAACCTAGCAAAACGAATGGTTAAAAAGGCAGGAGTACCTATAGATGTTTACTGTACACTTGATAGGAGAGAAGCCCTTAAAGATGCTGATTTTGTTATTACACAAATAAGAGTAGGAATGCTTGATGCAAGGGCGAAGGATGAAAGAATACCTCTAAAGTACGATATTATTGGTCAGGAAACAAACGGACCAGGAGGCATGTTTAAAGCATTGCGTACAATACCAGTTATACTTGACATAACAAAAGATATGGCTGAACTTTGCCCTAATGCATGGTTAGTAAATTTCACAAATCCAGCAGGAATAGTAACAGAAGCAGTATTACGTTATGGAAATATCAAGAGGGTTGTTGGCTTATGTAATGTTCCTATTGGCATACAAAATGGAATTGCTAAAATGCTAGATACGGATAGCAGCAGAGTTCGTGTTGATTTTGCAGGTCTTAATCATATGGTGTTTGGACTTAATGTATATCTTGATGGAGATAGGATTACAGATAAAATAATTGACATGATGGCAAATGATGACCCAATCATCGATGTAAAAAATATAACAAGTATAGCCTGGGAAAAGGATTTTATAAGAGCACTTGGTGTTGTTCCATGTCCTTATCATAGATATTATTATCAGACTAGAAAAATGTTTGAAGAAGCTTTGGAAAATTCACAAAAAGAAGGCGTTCGGGCAGAGGTTGTAAAGGGGATTGAGCATAAATTATTTGAAATCTATAAGGATGAAAACCTTGTTATAAAGCCACCACAGCTTGAAAATAGAGGTGGAGCTTACTACAGCGATGCTGCATGTAACCTTGTTAGTTCTATATACAATGACAAATGTGATATACAGCCAGTAAACACAAGAAATAATGGAGCTATAGCAAGCATAGATAATGACTCTGCTGTAGAAGTTAGTTGCGTTATAACGAAGGAAGGACCAAGACCACTTGCTGTAGGAGATCTTCCAGTTTCAGTAAGAGGGTTAGTGCAGCAGATAAAATCTTTTGAACGTACAACAGTTGAAGCGGCAGTTACAGGAGATTATCATAAGGCATTGCTTGCAATGACTATAAATCCATTGGTTCCATCAGATATTGTTGCAAAGCAGATTCTAGATGAAATGCTAGAAGCGAACCAGGTATATCTTCCACAGTTTTCCAATGACTAAAAAATTGAACTTTACTAAAACGGGCTGATGTTGTATGCATCTAGCCTGTTTTAATCAATCAAAGACCATATGGAGATCGTATAAAGAAGGGTAGAGTGCAAAGATATATGTAATTTTTCAATACAAAACTGAACTTAGGATATGTTATTCATGGTATTACAATTTAAATATGTATATAGATTGGGTGAAAAAAATGAAACTAATAAGAGTCAAAGATTATGAAGAACTTAGTAAAAAGGCATCAAATATTTTAGCAAGTCAAATAATATTAAAACCGAATAGTGTGATAGGATTAGCAACAGGATCAACCCCAGTTGGGATGTATAGGGCATTAGTGCAGCTATATAAAAATGGTGATTTGGATTTTAATGATATAAAAACATTTAATCTAGATGAATATTATGAATTAAACAGTGCAAATCCTCAAAGCTATCATTATTATATGAATGAAAATCTATTTAAACATGTGAATATAAAAGAAAGAAATATAAACATACCTAATGGGATGCGTAAAGATATCATTGAAGAATGTGATCGATACGAAAAAAAAATAGAAGCTTGCGGGGGTATAGACTTACAAGTTTTAGGTATAGGGCGTAATGGTCATGTTGGATTCAATGAGCCAGATATTAAATTTGAGGCAAGAACCCATATTGTTGAGCTGGATCATGATACAATTGAGGCAAACTCTAGATTTTTTGAATCATATGAAGTTGTACCGAAGCAAGCAATTAGCATGGGAATTAAAACGATTATGCATGCGAGAAAGATTTTATTGCTAGCGAATGGTATGGAAAAAGCTGAAGCTATTTATTGTACAATTAAGGGGAAAATTACACCTGAAGTTCCTGCTTCAGTACTTCAATTACATCCAGATGTAACCATTATTATAGAAGAAAAGGCAGCATTAATGATTTAATATTTAAAAAATAGATTGTATAATTTTAAATATTGATAAAAAAAAGAGAGAAGATAATAATCTTGCTGAATAAAAGGGAGGCCTTCAAAGAATTTAGTCGACGGATATCCGTTGACACGGTGTTAAAAATGGCATACAATAGGCTAGAATAAAATAGAATTTTCATGCAAGTAAGATGACTTTGTAATGGAGGCTCATTGTGGGAAAGTATGTTATACAAAAAATATTAAGTAATAATGTAGTACTTGTAGAAAAGGAAAATCAAAACTATATATTTGTTGGAAAAGGAATCGGATTTGGTAAAAAAAAGGGTTATTCCTTAGAAAATCCTCAAGGCATTGAAGAAAAGTTTATATCCTTAAATGGATTGAAAGAAAATGAATATGAAAAATTTTTTATAGACGTAGATCCTAAAATTATTGAATTGGTTAAAGAAATTATGGAAATGATTAAAAATGATTTGGGAGAAGTATTAAATCCCAATGTACATGTTGGATTTATTGATCACATTAATTTTGCGATAAATAGGTTGAAAGAAGGCATCGAAATCATTAATCCTTTTTTATTGGAAACAAAACTTTTATATCCAGTAGAATTTGACTTAGCCCAAAAGGCGATAAAAATATTGAAGGAAAATTTGAAAATCTATATTCCAGAAGCAGAAGTTGGGTTTCTAGCGTTGCATATCTATGGTGGAAGAGGTAATGAAAACAAAACAAAAGCTTTAGAAAATTCAAAAATGCTTAATAAAATTTTAACATATGTAGAAATGAAGTTTCATATAAAATTAGATAAAAATTCTTTTGATTGCAACCGATTTATTATGCATTTAAGAGGTGTGATAAATCGTGTGATGCATCATCAATCTATTGAAAATATATTATTGCCCAAATTAAAAGAAGACCTTATAATTGAATTTAAAGCTGCTTATGATATATCAAAGATCATGGAACAGTCACTAAAAGTAAGCATTCCAGAAAGTGAAGTGGGATATATGGCACTACATTTACATAGAATGAATAGTCAAAAAAATGAATGATGGTGTCTCAAAAAATATAGAAAAAATAAAAAATGTTGCTTGTGAAAACGTTTTATGCTATCATAAAAATATATTGAGTGATCCGTACAATAAAGTAAATATGATTTTACGTGTAACTGACTTGATCAGGCATGAGTAAAAGATTTTGACGAGATAGATTTAACAATCTACTCGATTATTCTTTTGTTCATGTCTTTTTTGCGTAAAATCATAGTAAACAGAAAATACTAAAGAAGAAAGGGAGCAGAGTCTGTGAAAAAAGCATTTGGTGTTTTACAACAAGTAGGGAAAGCATTAATGTTACCTGTTGCATTATTACCTGCTGCAGGAATCATATTGGCATTAGGTGCTACATTACAAAATCCATTTTTATTAGAAAAAATACCATCGCTAGGAAGTGATACATGTCAATTAATCGCGAGCCTTATGCAGCAAACAGGTGGCGTTGTATTTGGAAACCTTCCATTGTTATTTGCAATCGGTGTAGCAGTAGGACTTGCAGGTGGAGAAGGTGTAGCAGGGATTGCTGCAACCATTGGATATTTAATTATGAACGTTACAATGGGTGTAATTATTCCAGTTATTAAACCTGAGTTAGCAGAAAATACGAGAGCTTTCACAGAAATTTTAGGAATTCCAACATTACAAACAGGTGTATTTGGTGGTGTGGTTGTAGGGACTATGGCAGCGAGTCTTTATAAAAAATATTACAATATTGAATTACCACCCTATTTAGGATTCTTTGCAGGAAAACGGTTCGTACCTATTATTACAGCAGTATCAGCCATATTATTAGGACTTGCAATGATTGTTATTTGGCCGCCAATCCAAGGTGGATTAAATACATTATCTCATTTAATGGTGGATACAAATAAAACATTATCTGCATTTATATTCGGTGTAATTGAGCGTTGGTTAATTCCATTTGGATTGCATCATATTTTCTATTCACCGTTTTGGTTTGAATTTGGAGAATATACGACAAAAGCTGGGGAATTAGTACGTGGAGATCAAGCAATATTCTTTAAACAATTAATAGATGGGGTACCTTTTACAGCAGGCACATTTATGACAGGGAAATTCCCATTCATGATGTTTGGTCTGCCAGGAGCAGCACTAGCAATGGTTCATGAAGCAAGACCTGAGAAGAAAAAGATTGTCGCAGGAATTATGGCATCAGCCGCCCTTACATCTTTCTTAACAGGGATTACAGAGCCCATTGAATTTACATTTTTATTCGTAGCGCCTTTATTATTTGGCGTACATGCATTGTTTGCAGGTTTATCATTTATGACGATGCATATATTAAATGTTAAAATAGGTATGACTTTCTCAGGGGGTGTAATTGATTACCTATTATTCGGTATATTACCAAATAGAACTGCTTGGTATTTAGTCATTCCAGTAGGGCTCATATTCTTTGTGATTTACTATTTTGGTTTTAGATTTGTAATTAGAAAATGGGATATTAAAACACCAGGACGTGAAGCTGATGATGAAGCAACTGTTGAAGCAGGAGATTTAGCTGTAAATGTACTAGAAGCGATGGGTGGATCTGAAAATATCAAAAACTTAGATGCATGTATTACACGTCTTCGTGTAAGTGTAAATGATAGCAAGAAAGTAGATAAAGCACGTCTTAAAAGCTTAGGGGCAGCAGGGGTTTTAGAAGTTGGAAACAATATTCAGGCGATATTCGGTCCAAAATCAGACCAACTAAAATCACAAATAAAAGATACAATGGCTGGTAAAGCGTCAAGCAAACCAACGAAAAAAGAGGAAAATATAGAAATAATAAAAGATAGAATGACAAAGAAAGACGCATTGGTTTCACCATTAAATGGAAAAATTTTAGCGTTAGAAGATGTACCAGATCAAGTATTCTCACAAAAAATGATGGGTGATGGATTTGCAATCGAGCCTACAGATGGAGAAGTGGTATCTCCAGTAGATGGTATCATTGAAACTGTATTCCCAACAAAACATGCAATAGGAATTGTCGCAGAAAATGGCCGTGAAATATTAATTCACGTTGGCATTGATACAGTAAATCTTAAAGGAAAAGGTTTTGAATCATTAGTAGTACAAGGTGAAACAGTGAAGATGGGACAACCAATACTTCGCGTAAACTTAAAACAAATAAAAGATCAAGTACCTTCTATGATTACACCTATTATCTTTATAAATTTATCTGAAAATGAAAAAGTTTCTTTTAAGGTAGGAACAAAGGTAGTATGTGGACAAAAGGATATCATTCATATCCAATAAAAATTTCAAGACGACAGGAAAAAACAGATCATTGTTGTAAATATATAGATTTATTCACTGAACATTTAATTTAGGGTCACGTACTTTTTATTATACGAGAAAGTACGGTTAAATAAAAGTTTTATAAAAATAGAGCAAGTATCACTAAATGAACTAAATACGAGGAGGCATACAAAAATGGAAAAAACAACAAAAATAATGAATACGTCAGGATTACATGCAAGACCAGCAAGTATTTTTGTAAAGATGGCGACTGGATTCACATCTGCTATAAATATTGAATTTAATGGAAAAAATGTAAATGCAAAATCTATCATGAATCTATTAAGCCTTGGACTAAAAAAAGATGATGAAATAAAAATCATTGCAAATGGAGAAGATGAAGTAGAAGCCGTTGAAGCTTTAGTTGGTTTAATCCATTCAAAATTTAGTGAATAGAAGGGAGGTTTCTAAAATATGTTATTTGGCAAAGGGGCTTCTGAAGGCATCGCATTAGGAAAAGTATTAATCATAAAAAATGACCCATTGGGGATAGAAAAAAAAAGGATTGAAGAGACAGAAAAAGAGAAAAATAAATTTTTAGAGGCAGTTAAGATTTCAAAAGATCAGCTAGGAAAGGTTAGAGACAAAGCTTCAAAAGAGTTAGGAATGGATAAAGCGGCTATTTTTGAAGCACATCTAATGATCTTAGAGGATCCAGAACTAATGGATGGCACGATTAATAAAATTGAAGCAGAAAAATTAAATGCAGATTACGCATTTAAACAAATTACGGATCAATTTATTGAGATTTTTGAAGCGATGGAAAATGCATATATGCGAGAAAGAGCGGCAGATATTAAGGATGTATCAGATCGTGTCCTTAGAAATATACGAGGAGAAAAGATTGTTGATTTATCAATTCTTGAGGAAGACGTTATACTTATTACAAATGATTTAACGCCTTCTGATACGGCTACCATGGATAAGGAAAAAGTACTTGGATTTTTAACAAATATTGGCGGAAATACATCCCATACAGCCATTATGGCTAGAAGCCTTGAAATCCCAGCAATTGTGGGATTAAAAGATATTACTGAAAGGATAAATTCATCCGATTTTATTGCATTCAACGGAAAAACGGGAGAGGTTGTAATCAATCCGAGTCATGAAGAGATTGAAAAGTATCAATCTCTAAAAATAGCTTATGAAAAAGAAAGGAAAGCTTTAGGACATGTAAAGGGAAAAGTAAGCAAAACAATAGATGGCAGAGAAGTTGAACTTGTAGGAAATATCGGAACGCCAAAAGATCTTTTAGGACTTAAGAAAAATGATGCAGAAGGGGTAGGTTTATATAGAACAGAGTTTATCTATATGAACAAAGAGACTTTTCCTACTGAAGAAGAGCAATTTGATGCTTATAAAGAAGTACTAGAAAGCTTAAATCCAAAGCCAGTAGTCATAAGAACCTTAGATATAGGTGGAGATAAGAAGCTTCCTTATTTGAAAATTGATGAAGAAATGAATCCTTTCTTAGGATATAGAGCGATTAGACTTTGTCTAAACGAAAAAAAGATTTTTGAAACACAATTGAGAGCACTTTTAAGAGCCAGTGTACATGGAAACCTTAAAATAATGTTTCCTATGATCTCAAGTTTAGAAGAACTTTTAGAGGTGAAACAAGTATTAAATGAAGTAAAGGCTGATTTAGATAAAGAAGGAATTGCGTATGCAGATAAAATTGAAGTAGGAATGATGATTGAGGTGCCGTCTGCTGCAATCATCAGTGATATTTTAGCAAAACATGTAAATTTCTTTAGTATTGGAACGAATGATTTGATACAATATACATGTGCAGTAGACAGAATGAATGAAAAAATCCATCATCTTTATAATCCGTTTCATCCAGGGGTTTTGAGACTCATTAAAATGGTTATTGATAATGGGCACAAGGAAAACATTTGGGTTGGTATGTGCGGGGAAATGGCAGGAGATCCAAGCATGATTCCAATATTACTTGGAATGGGATTAGATGAATTTAGTATGAGTCCTTCTGCAATATTACCCGCAAGAAATTTAATTCGAGCATGTAAATATGAAGATATGAAAAAAACTGCAGAAGCTGTATTAAGTATGGATACGGCAGAACAAATAGAAGATTATATGAAAAATTTAGAAAAATAGGGGCGTATTTATGGAAAATATTTATTTTGATTATTCCAATGCAGGGATAAAAAAGTATGAAATACAATATTTAAAAGAACCTACAAGAAAAGCCCATGAAGTGCTTCATGAAAAAACGGGCGCAGGAAATGACTTCTTAGGTTGGGTAGACTATCCTGTTACTTATGATCATAAAGAATTTGAAAAGATCAAAAGAGTGGCACAAGAAATAAAAAAAGATTCAGAAGTTTTTATTGTAATAGGCATAGGGGGTTCATACTTAGGCTCTAGAGCAGCTATTGAGGCGCTTACTCATTCTTTTTATAATCTATGTTCAGATGGACCTCAAATTTATTTTGCTGGAAACAATATTAGTGGTACTTATTTAAAACACTTAATGGAAGTCATTGAGGGAAAAGATATTAGTATAAATGTTATATCTAAATCTGGCACCACAACGGAACCTGCTATTGCCTTTAGAGTATTCAAATCTTATATGGAAGAAAAATACGGGAAAGAAAAGGCAAAAGAAAGAATTTATGCGACAACAGATCAAGAGAAAGGCGCTTTAAAGACATTAGCAGAAAAGGAAGGATATGAAACATTTGCGATTCCTGATGATGTGGGTGGAAGGTTTTCTATATTTACACCAGTAGGACTACTTCCTATCGCAGTGGCAGGACTTGATATAGATAAAATAATGGATGGAGCAAAAGAAGCAAAAGAATTGTATATGGAAGAAGATCTGGATAAAAATCTTTGTTATCAATATGCTGCTGTAAGAAATATACTTTATAGAAAAGGAAAAATAATAGAGGTTTTAGCAAACTATGAACCCGCCCTTCATTATATAGCCGAATGGTGGAAACAGCTCTATGGAGAAAGTGAAGGAAAGGATGGGAAAGGTATTTTCCCAGCAGCAGTAGATTTTTCTTCAGACCTTCATTCTATGGGACAATATTTACAAGATGGACGACGTGATTTATTTGAAACTGTTTTAAATATAGATTGTTCAAAGCTGGATATGGAAATAAAAGAAGAAGCAGAAGATTTGGATGGATTGAATTATCTAACCGGAAAAACAATGGACTTTGTAAATAAAAAAGCGTTTGAGGGAATACGCCTTGCCCATATAGATGGAGGGGTACCGAATCTTATCATAAGTATCCCGAAGATGGATGAATACTACTTTGGACAGCTTATTTATTTCTTCCAAAAGGCATGTGGGATCAGTGGCTATTTATTAGGGGTCAACCCTTTTGATCAGCCAGGGGTAGAAAGCTATAAGAAGAACATGTTTGCGTTGCTTGGAAAGCCCGGATATGAGGGATTAAGAGAAACATTAATGAAAAGAATATAGTGAAAAAATAATGATTTTAAGTAAATGTAAAAAATCAAAAGAAGAAATACGAGGAGGATCAAAATATGCTAGTAACAGGTAAAGCGATACTGCATCATGCGCATGAAAATGAATATGCGGTAGGGGCATTTAATGTAAATAATATGGAGCAGGTGCAAGCAATTATTGAAGCCGCAGAGGAAACAAAATCTCCTGTTATTATCCAAGCAAGTCAAGGAGGTCTTCAATATGCAGGAGTAGAATACATAGCACAAATGGCAAAAGTTGCAGCGGAAAAGGCTTCGGTTCCTGTGGCGATTCATTTAGATCATGGGACAGATTTTAAACAAATCATGCTATGTATAAGGAATGGATTTACTTCTGTCATGATTGATGGATCTCACTATGAGTTAGAAGAAAATATTCGTAAAACAAAACAAATTGTAGAAATGGCCCATGCGGTTGGGGTATCTGTTGAAGCAGAGCTTGGGAAAATTGGTGGGACAGAAGATGATATATCTGTAGATGAAAAAGATGCAACCTATACAGATCCAGATGAAGCAGAAAAATTTGTAGCGGAGACGGGGATAGATTCTTTAGCCATCGCTGTAGGAACAGCGCATGGACCATATAAGGGAGAGCCAAAACTTGATTTTGATAGAATTAAAATAATAAAAGAAAGATTAAACATGCCAATCGTGCTGCATGGATCCTCTGGTGTGCCAGAGGAAAGCATAAAAAAAGCAGTAAGTCTTGGGATCAATAAAATCAATATAGATACAGATATTCGAATGGTATTCCATAAAGCAGTGAAAGAATTTATTGCGAGCAACCCAGATACTTATGATCCAAGAAAAATTGTAGGACCAGCAAGAAAAGCGATGAAGGAAGTTATTGCAGAGAAAATGAACATGTTTGGATCAAGTGATAAAGCGTGGAAATAATTTCTTTAGGGGGATACGACATTGAAAGCAATAGGTGTTTTAACAAGTGGCGGAGATGCTCCAGGAATGAATGCAGCAATAAGAGCAGTCGTTCGATCAGGAATTTATAATAATATAAAAATAATGGGTATCCAAAGGGGATATAATGGACTGATCAATGGAGATATAAAAGAGATGGATCTATCTTCTGTTGCAGATATTATTCACAGAGGTGGAACCATGCTAAAAACCGCAAGATCTGAAGAATTCAGGACAGAAGAAGGAAGAAAAAAAGCTTTAAATGTGTTAAAAGTGTTCGGAATAGAAGGACTCGTTGTTATTGGTGGAGATGGCTCTTTTGCAGGAGCAGGCATGCTAAGTGAAGCAGGGATTAAAACCATTGGTATCCCAGGAACGATTGATAATGATTTAGCTTATACAGACTATACGATTGGTTTTGATACAACAGTAAATACAGTCCTGGATGCCATTAGTAAAATAAGGGATACATCAACATCCCATGGAAGAGCAAGTATTGTAGAAGTGATGGGAAGACATTGTGGAGATATTGCATTATACGCAGGCCTTGCAGGAGGGGCTGAGAGTATCATTGTACCAGAAGAAAGCTTTGAAATTGATGAAGTGTGTAAAAAACTAATTCAAGGAAGAAGTAGAGGAAAGCTGCATAGTATTATCATGCTATCAGAAGGGGTAGGAAATGCTTTTGAACTAGGGAAAGAAATAGAAGATGTAACAGGAATTGAAACAAAGGTAACCGTTCTTGGGCATATCCAAAGAGGTGGAAATCCTTCAGCATTTGATCGTATTCTTGCAAGTAAAATGGGTGCATATGCAGTGGAACTATTAATGAAGGGTCAATCAAGTAGCGTGATCGGTATGAAGCATAATCAATTAATGGACATGGATATTCATGAAGCACTGGCAGTAGAGAAAAAATTTGATAAAGATATGTATGCATTAACCAAAATCCTTTCTATATAAAAATAAATGTAAGCATAGCTATAGGTTTGTTGCAAGGATATTAAACAAATTATGTCGGAAAATGTTTTATTTATAGAGAAAAAATTATAACTATTGACAAACAAAATAACGAGCGTTATTATATATAATAACGCTCGTTATTTTGTTTTATAAGTAGCGTGTAAGTTGATTTTTCTTAGGCATAAAAAAAATAACCTTCTGATATTGGGAAGAGAGTTAAATTATTTTTAATATGTTTAAGTGTGCGCACATTGCTTATATGTAAGCGATGAAACAATGCAAAAACTATTTAAATTAAGAAACGATAGAAATAGGAAAGGTTATACAGAAAAATAAAGAGTTAATATATAAATCGGGTATATTTAATGTGAACAGGAAGGGAGCGTGAGATCGAAAAAAAATGATAGAAGATGGAAATATTACAAAGAAGAAAATATTAGAAACAGCTTTAAGGTTGTTTTCGAAAAATGGATTTAGCGCCACATCTGTACGGCAAATATGTAGAGAAGCAGGATTTCGTGAAAGTGTCATCTACAATCATTTTGCTTCAAAGTATGATATCTTAAGAATTATATTTTTGATTGAAGTTGATTCGGTGCGTAATGAGTTTTTTAGAGAAGTAGACATTGAAATGATGCAAAAAAATCCGAAGGACGTATTATATTTAATTGCCGACCGAATCATGATTTATGCAAATGATGAAAATCGGGCAAGATTCCTAAGAGTCATTATGATGGAAATGTTTCGAGATTCTAGAGCAAAAAAACTGATCAAAGAAGATGTTTTTGAAAATGGGAAAGTGATGTTGAAAGAAATTTTTTTACAAATGATGAAAGCGGGTATCATCAAAGAAAAAGATCCACAAATCCTTGCGAATGAATTTTTAGGACCTTTGATTTTTTTTAACTTAGAGCATCTTCTTAGAAATTCAAGTAATGAAAATATAACCTTTCGGCATAATCTAATACAAGAACATATTGATTTTTTTTGGGAAAAAATAAAGACAAATTAATAGGAGAAATAGGGGGACTATGAGAATGAAAAGGGTTCTCAATGTGGGACTTGATATTGGGTCGACCACAGTGAAGATAGTTGTTTTAGATAAAGGAGCAGATGTTCTTTACAAAAGATATGTAAGACATTTTTCAGATATAAAAAATACAGTTATAAGCATATTTGAAGATGCAAAATCTATCTTACAAGGGAATTTTGTAACAGCAATGATCACAGGCTCAGGAGGACTAAATATTGCAAATAAGCTTGAGATCCCATTTATTCAAGAAGTAATTGCTTGTACCCATACCATAAAGAATTTAATCCCATCTACAGATGTAGCCATAGAACTTGGAGGAGAAGATGCAAAGATTACTTATTTAGGAGAATCCATTGAACAAAGAATGAATGGCACTTGTGCTGGGGGGACAGGTGCATTTATCGATCAAATGGCAGCACTACTTAGAACAGATGCTTCTGGACTTAATCAGTTGGCGGGAAAGCACAAAACCATTTATCCTATTGCATCACGGTGTGGTGTTTTTGCAAAGACAGATATTCAGCCTCTATTAAATGAAGGCGCTGCAAAAGAGGACATTGCTGCATCTGTCCTTCAGGCTGTTGTAAATCAGACTATTAGTGGACTAGCGCAGGGAAGAGCTATTAAAGGAAATATTGCATTTTTAGGTGGACCGCTACATTTTTTATCAGAGCTTAGAGCTCGTTTTATAGATACATTAAAGATTGAGGAGAAAAAAGTTATATTTCCAGATGATTCTCAATACTTTGTAGCCATAGGGGCAGCGCTATCCTCTATGGGGGAAAATCCACAGCCATTTGAGGGTTTGCATGAAAGAGTACCAAATCTTTATATGAAAAACAATGAAGAGAATAAAAAGATTGCGCCGTTATTTTTAAATGATGAGGAATATAAAGCATTCAAAGAAAGACATGCATTACATAAAGTGAGGAAAGTAGAGATCGAAAATTATTCGGGTAAAGCTTTCTTAGGCATTGATGCAGGATCTACTACAACGAAGATTGCTTTGATAGATAAAGACGGAGGATTACTTTATTCTTATTATGGAAGCAATATGGGTAAACCCTTAACATCTACAATCTATGCATGTAAAGAAATGTATCAAAAGATGAATAAAAATATAGAAATCATAAATGCTGGTGTTACAGGGTACGGAGAGCATTTAATAAAAGCAGCGCTTAAAATTGATATAGGAGAAATAGAAACAGTTGCCCATTATAAGGCTGCAGACTTCTTCCTTCCAGGTGTAGATTTTGTACTTGATATTGGTGGACAGGATATGAAGAGTCTTAAGATTCATAATGGCTCCATTGACTCTATTATGTTAAATGAAGCATGTTCTTCAGGGTGTGGCTCATTTATCGAAACCTTTGCAAATTCACTGAATATAGATGTAAAAGATTTTGCACAAGAAGCAATAAGATCAAAAAATCCAGTAGATCTTGGAACACGTTGTACTGTATTTATGAATTCAAGAGTAAAGCAGGCACAAAAGGAAGGTGGAGAGGTTTCCGACATATCAGCTGGAATATCTGTTTCTGTTATAAAAAATGCTTTATATAAAGTAATAAGACTTAGAAACCCAAAGGATTTAGGAGAAAAAATTGTTGTACAAGGGGGTACCTTCTATAATGATGCAGTACTGAGATCTTTAGAGAAAATTATAGGGAAAGAAGTGGTTCGACCAGATATTGCAGGAATCATGGGGGCATTTGGTGTAGCATTGATTGCAAGAGAACGATCAGAAGAAGGAAAAAAGAGTAATCTTCTAAAAGAGGATGAAATGAATATATTTAAAACAGAAAATTCTATGAAACGTTGTGGCTTTTGCGGGAATCATTGTATGATCACAATCAATCATTTTTCTGATGGAAGAGAATATATTTCTGGCAATCGATGTGAAAGAGGTGCTGGCATTGAGAAAGAACAAAATCTTATGCCTGATCTCTATGAATATAAATATAATCGGATATTTCACTATAAACCTTTACCTAAAGAACTGGCAAAAAGGGGCATTATAGGTATACCAAGAGTTTTAAATATGTATGAAGATTATCCATTTTGGTTTACATTTTTTAACCAGTTGGGATATCGGATCGTATTATCAGGTCGTTCATCGAAAAATATTTATGAATTAGGTATGGAAACGATACCATCAGAATCTGTATGTTATCCAGCAAAACTTGTACATGGACATGTAATGGATTTAATTCATAGAGGGGTAAAAAAGATATTCTACCCATGTATTCCATACAATAAAAAAGAAGATAAAGAAGCGGGAGATCATTACAATTGTCCAGTGGTTACTTCTTATGCTGAAACCATCTATGCGAATGTAGATACTTTAAAAGAAAATGATATTGTTTTTTTAAAGCCATTTTTACCAATGGATCATCCAAAGCGGATGGAGAGGCGGTTAATTGAAAGCTTAGCATCAGAAGATATTCCAAAGAGAGAGATTGTAGATGCATTAAAATTGGCATATAAAGAGCTTGATCAGTACAAAAATGATGTACGGAAACAAGGAGAAGAAACCCTTAAATATTTAGAAGAAAATAATTTAAAAGGCATTGTATTAGCAGGTAGACCCTACCATATAGATCCAGAGATTCATCATGGGATTCCTAAGATGATTCAATCTTTAGGATTTGCAGTGCTCTCAGAAGATGCCATTTGCCACTTAGAAAAACCTGAAAGACCACTTCGTGTGGTAGATCAATGGGTATATCACTCAAGACTGTATGCAGCTACAACTTTTGTTGCAAAAAAGAAGCATTTAGAAATTGTCCAACTCAATTCTTTTGGATGTGGACTTGATGCTATTACCACTGATCAAATTCAAGAGATTTTAGAGGGGTATGGGAAAATCTATACGGTTTTAAAGATTGATGAAATTAATAATCTTGGGGCAGTAAGAATTCGAATACGTTCGTTGATTGCAGCTATACAGGAAAGAGATAAGCGAAATTTTGAGCCTAAAAAAATATATGAAAACGGTCAAAAAATATTATTTACAAAAGATATGAAAAAAAAGCATACAATTTTAGTCCCACAGATGTCACCAATTCATTTTCAATTTTTAGACATTGGATTTAAAAAGGCAGGGTATCATATTGAAATACTAGAAACAGTAAACAATTTAGCGATTGATGAAGGACTAACCTATGTAAATAATGATGCCTGTTATCCAGCCATTATTACAATTGGACAAATTATGGAGGCTTTAAAATCAGGAAAATATGATTTGAATAATACTTCTGTAATGATTTCACAAACAGGTGGAGGATGTAGAGCGACTAACTATGTTGCATTTATCAGAAAGGCACTAAAGGATGCAGGGATGAATCATGTACCTGTTATTTCACTCAATGCATCAGGACTTGAGAAAAATCCTGGATTTAAGGTAACACCCCCTATAATCAATCATTTAATGATGGGTATTGTATATGGAGATCTTTTAATGCGGGTATTATTAAAAGTAAGACCTTATGAAAAAATAAAAGGATCAGCAAACAAGCTTTATGAAGATTGGGTCGTAAAATGCAAAAAAACTTTAATGTCAGGTGGAAGAAGATGTTTTAAAGAAAATATCAAAAGAATTGTTGAAGATTTTGACTATTTACCCTTATATGAAAATTTAGTCAAACCAAAGATTGGTGTAGTTGGAGAAATACTTGTGAAATTTCATCCAACTGCCAATAACAATGTAGTGGATTTCTTAGAATCAGAGGGCGCTGAAGTCGTTGTACCTGATTTAATCGATTTTCTACTTTATTGTTCTTTTGATCATAAAATAAAGTATGAACAATTATCAGGAAGCTTTATCAGTATGTTTTTAGGGGATATGACGATACGGGGGATAGAATTTTATAGAAAAGAGTTGAAAGTAGCATTAGAACAAAGCAAGCGATTTGAACCACCAAAAAGGATCGATACACTTGCAAAAAGTGCAAAAAAACATTTATCCTTATGTAATCAAACGGGAGAAGGATGGTTTTTGACAGCTGAGATGATTGAACTCATTGAAAGCGGTACACAAAATGTTCTTTGCCTACAACCCTTTGCATGTCTGCCGAATCACATTACAGGAAAGGGCATGATCAAAGAATTAAGAAGAAGCTATCCAAAAGCAAATATTGTACCGATAGACTATGACCCAGGGGCGAGTGAAGTGAATCAAATCAATCGGATCAAACTAATGCTTTCAGTGGCATTTGAAAATATAAATAAAGAGGACGCTTTGGCTTTTACAGAATAAATTAGTCTACACAAAGAGATCTCATAAGAGGTCGCTTTGTGATGTTATGAAGAAAGGAATGAGATTATGGAGATTAAGCACGTTGGAAAAAGAGGCATACTTTTCACATTTTTTGAACTTGAAAATTCTAGATACGATTGTGTAACCAACGTATATGCAATCAAAGGAAATCAGTATTTCTTTATTTGTGATACGTATTTAGGACCGTATTTTATGAAAAAGGTTAAGCAATATCTTGAATCGAATTTTGGAAAAAAGAAATATATTATATTTAACTCCCATAGTCATTGGGATCACATTTGGGGGAACAGTGCGTTTGATAACTGCATGATTATAGCGCATGAAAAATGTAAAGACTTAATAGAAAAAAATGCGCAAGATGAATTAATTGAAAATGCTGAACGATTCGCAAAGGAAAATATACATATAGTTTTACCAAATATTACTTTTGAAAAAAAGATCACGTTTGAGGAGGAAGGGCTAGAATTTTTTTATAGTCCGGGACATACAGAAGATTCAGCATCGTGTTACGATTATATAAGTAATACGCTCTTTGTTGGAGATAACATAGACAACCCTATTCCAAGTTGTATATGTTGGAATGAATTAAAAAAATATAAGGATACATTAGAACAATATAGTAAAATTGGGGCAGATATTATCGTACAAAGTCATGGAGATCTTAACGATAAAGAAGTAATAAGAAAAAATATAGCGTATATTTCTAAATTGATGACAAATGAAAAAATAGCGTTTGATGACAAAGACGTGTTGAAGAAACATTTGAAAAATATAGAGTATTTAAGACAAATAGGTATATGTTGAACCGTTAATGAAAATATTGATAAAATATATATTGTAACAAAAGTGTATATATGCTAATATACATCATAAGAACTAATTTTATCCTAAAATATATCCTGAAAAGTAAATATTTGTTAATAAGTGCCTATAGAAGTATAGGTGAAAAGGGAAACAGGTGAAAATCCTGTGCGGTGCCGCCGCTGTAATAGGGAAGTCTTTACGAATAACCACTGGGAAACTGGGAAGGTAGTAAAGATGATGATCCTTAAGCCAGAAGACCTGCTTATAAACACGAACACATAATCGCTACGGGTCATAGGGAGGTGTATAGAAATAAGCTTTTTGAAAAAAGCCCATATTTTGTATGAAACCTCTCTATTTGAGAGGTTTTTTTAATGAAAAGAATGGAGGTGACGAAGAATGTGGATTGTGTTTTTGAACATGTTATTTGCTCTTTTTATACTAAGCATCAAAACAGGAATCATTTTAGGGACATCTTGTGCGAGTAGAAAAAATATGGCGCTGATCAGTTTTAGTTTTGCTTGTATTTTGTATGCGGGAAGTGTTTTTCTTACGCATTATACAAAAATAATTGCTGGTTTTATTGATCAATATACATTTATAGGATCTATGCTTTTATCTGTATTTTTGATTTATTTAGGATTACATGTTGACGCAGGTGAAAGCGGACAGATTAAGCATAAAATCCTTGCTTATTTACCTTGTCCGTTTTGCCTCTTAGCGATGGCGATTAGTGTAATGCTTACAAAAGTGCAGTTAAAAAGAAATGATCAGCTACTGGAAATAGGTGTAGCTATTTTATTTTTTGTATTTATTTTTTTGATTGCTACTGGAATGAAGTGGGTGATTTATCGCTTTAAGGTAAATCCGATGAATATTTTTAATGGCATATTACTTTTTTTAGGAATTCTTACTTTACTTCTAGGATTATTCATTCCTAATTATGTAAATGCCGCGAAAATGTGTTTTTCACCCATAAAAGTAGATTCATTGAAAATTTTAGGAATCGTTTTTTCAGGACTATTAGGGGTAATCAGTATGGGGTTTATTCATTATAAAATACAAAATTAAAGGAGGACATAAAATTGAACATTCCATGTTCGGAAGCTTTAACGACGATTTTACATGCGATCGCACAAAGCTTTTTAATCCCAGTAATTGTGGGACTATTATTGATGGTTATATTTATTTTTTTGGAGCTTGGACATTTTATTGGGGAGAGGCAAAAAAGAAAAGAAAACAAAAAAACAGAGTTAGTGGAAGTGTTTTGTCAGGTACAAGATGATGTTTGGAAAAAAAACAATCTTTGTCAAGTCGTAGAAAAAAGTGGATTATCTAAAAGACAAAAAGAAATTATTTTTGATTATATTGAAAAAGCAAATATAGACAAGTATTCAAGAAAGGCTTTGGCTATAGATATTTTAGATCAAGAAGAAGTAAGAATCAAAAACATATTAAACAAAACAGATTTAATTACAAAGATAGGGCCTGTATTAGGGCTTATGGGTACATTAATCCCATTAGGGCCAGGACTTGGGCAGCTTGGACAAGGAGATGTAGCAGGTCTTTCTGAATCAATGATTATTGCGTTTGATACGACAGTGGTAGGCGTTGCTGTGGGCGCTTTTGCATCTGTTATATCTAAAATAAGAAGAGGCTGGTACCAAAAAGATTTAAACCGTATGGAAGTGTTATTAGAACTCATTGATGGAGGGGAAGAAGTTGTTGAGGAACAGGAAAAGAAGAATGTTAGAAGAACAGGAAACTGACCCTTTATCAGGAATGGCAAATTTGATGGATGTAATGATGGTATTTTGCTGTGGACTGATGGTTGCATTGGTTCTTTCTTGGAATCTTCAAAGTGTTATTTTTAAGCAAAAGACACCAGAGGAAAGACAAAGAATGCAACAAAGACTTCAGCAGATTATGGAGGTGGATAAAGGAAAAGAATTAAAAGAGATTCCTGATTTTCAAGATGGATCAGGAGAAGGGTTTAGTGAAATGGGTACGGTATTTCAAGATCCTAAAACAGGAAAACTCATTTTGATTGAAGGAGATGTGAAAAAAAATAAATAAAGGTGGGAAAAAAATGAAAAGATCTTATAAATCTTTTATAAGCTTTATGATTTTATTTACGATGATTTTAGGCATGAGTACACCTTTTGCGTGTGCACAAGGGGCTACAAAAGTAGTTTTAATTCTGGGAAGTGATAGTTATATTGCTTCAATAGCCCAAGCTTATGGAGAGCTTAAGGATGAATATCCGCTAGATTTAAAAATAATCAGCACAACCAATGCAGATGGATCAGAAGTAAGAGAAGACTTAAAGGATGCAAATATTGCATTGCTGGAAATGATTGGTTCACAAGGAATTGATGTTTTAGGACCTGTTATAAAAGATGTCGGGACCTCTTCTCCTATGTATATTACAAGAAGTAGTGATTTTAGCAGTGAATATCCTAATCTAGATTATAGTAAGGACGAGGAATTAAAATCCTACTTCGTAAATGGTGGCGTAGAGAATATGAAAAGACTCCTACTTTATTTAGCAAAGATAGGAGGAATGGAAGTAAATGAATCTATAAAAACAGTTACGATGCCAGATCGATTTATTTATCATCCAGATGCAGAAAAAATTTCTTTGGATGCAGACAATTTCTATCGAACGATGCAAGAAGCTTTTCAAAATGATCCATCGAATATTGGGCTAATTACAAATGATGTACATCATACAGTTTGTCAAACGGTATATGGAGCTGTTTATGAAGAAAATTTAAATCTTTTACAAGAATTAGTAAAAGAAAATGTAGTAGATGCAGTTTATGAAAAAGATTGGGAAGATCTACTTGCATCTTTTGAGAATTCAGATGATTTTTTAAAGACTGTAACAGACGCAGTTTATGAAAATGGTGATTTATCAAAAACAGCAAGGACTATAGATGCAGCTTACCATGCATTAAAAAGCCAAAAAAGTGTGACAGCAGATGATCTATACAACTTGATTATGCATCAATTAAAGGGCACTGAGGATACTGTACGCGTTGAAAAAATAAAACAAAGTATCCTAAAAGAACCTACTATGCCAGGGGCATTTCAAAATTTAAAAGCCTACAAGGCTTGGTATAAAATAAGTAATCATCAAAAGGAAAATGAACCATGGATTGGAATCAGCACCTATAATAGTGCCTTTAAAAATGATGATATAGAAATGTATAAAGCACTTTTAAAAGAATTAGAAGAAAATAATGCAAATGTCATATTATCTTTTACAGATAGTAAAAGAGAAGAATTAATAAAAGAATTTTATATAGAGAATAATCAATGCAATATAGATGTGTATATAGCAGGATTGGGATTTAATTTTAGTAGTGCGGAACTTGAAAAAGTAGAAAAAGCAGTAGAACTTTTCAAAACCTTAAATATCCCGATCATTACACCTGTATATAGTAGTGATTTAGATGATTGGGAAAATAATCCTGCTGGTATATCCAAAGAACTATACTGGCAAGTTGTATTACCTGAATTAGAGGGAAGAATTGAACCGATATTTATGGGAGGAACAAAGGAAGTAGGGAAAGACCCAATAACAGGAGCGGCGATCCTTAAAAAAGCCCCTATTGATTATAATATAAAAAGGCTTAGTGGACGCGTGCTTTCTTGGGCAAATTTAAGAAATAAAGAAAATGAAGAGAAAAAAATAGCGCTCGTTTACTACAATCATGATGGCGGAAAAGATGGCATCAAAGCATCTTACTTAAATGTAATAGAAAGTGCAGAAAATATATTAGAAGCATTAAAACAAGAAGGATATACAATAGATGGAAATACCGATGCAAAAAGTTTGGAAGAGATGATTCAAAGACAAGGAAGAAATGTGGGGAGTTGGGCACCAGGAGAAATGGAAAAGCTTTTACAAGAAGATGTTTTAACCATTCCTGTAGGTGAATATATAAAATGGTATGAAAAGCTTCCTCAAAGCTTAAAAGATGCAGTAGAAAAAGAATGGGGACCAGCTCCTGGGAATGTAATGGTTGTAGATGGAAAAATGATCATCCCAGGAATGAAAATGGGAAATGTATTTGTAGGACCACAGCCAATGAGAGGATGGGGAGATGATCCAAGTAAGATTGCCCATTCAGGAACAGTTCCACCACCGCATCAATATATCGCCTTTTATTTTTGGCTTCAAAATGAATTTAAAGCAGATGCAGTGATTCATTTAGGAACGCATGGGACATTAGAGTGGCTGCCTGGAAAAAGTGTAGGGATGGGAGAAAAAGATTGGCCAGATCAATTGATTGGAAATATGGTCAATATTAACCCTTATATTATGAACAATCCAGGAGAAGGAACGCAAGCAAAAAGAAGAGGATATGCAGTGATTATTGATCATTTAACGCCTCCAATGATTCAGCCAGAACTTTATGGAGATTTGGTTGAGTTGCAAAACCTTGTAGTAAGTTACTTAGATGAAATGAAAAAGAACAATGAAAAAAGAGCTTTAGAACTTCAAAAACAAATTGTTGGAATGGTAAAAGCAAATCATATTGATCAAGAAATCAATTTAAGTCTTGAAACAAACTTTTATGAATCAGCAGAAGAACTTCATGAATATCTTGAAGAACTTGCAACAGAATTAATGCCTTATGGATTACATACGCTAGGGATATCACCTAAAGGAGATTTGTTTGACCAAATGGTAGATTCTATTATTGCATATGATAAAAGTCGTGAAAGTGATCGAGAAAATATAGAAAGAAATCTAGGAATGGCAAGTCAAGAAATCTTAAATTTAATCTGTGCATTAAATGGAGAATATATTGAGCCAGGTCCATCAAGAGATCCTATAAGAGTACCTGATGCGATGCCTACTGGAAGAAACTTTGCAACATTTGATCCTAGACAAATTCCTGATAAAGCTGCGTGGGAAACAGGTAAAAAAGCTGCAGATGATCTTTTGGAAAGATATAAACAAGAAACAGGGAAATACCCTGATTCAGTAGGGGTTGTATTATGGGCAATTGAAACGATGAGAACAAATGGAGAAAGTGTTGGAATGATTTTAAGACTCATAGGAACAGAGCCTGTATGGAATACAAAAGGAAATGTGAGTGCTGTAAAAATAACACCGATAGAAGAATTAGGAAGACCTCGTGTAGATGCAGTCGTAAGTATATCAGGACTATTTAGAGATACTTTTTCAAATACAGCAGAGGTTTTAGATGAAGCTTTTAGACAGGTAGCAAAATTAGATGAAAGCCATGATCAAAACCATATTAAAAAACATTATGATCAAATATTTGATCAATTAAAAGAAAAAGGAGTAAGTGAAGAAGAAGCAGATGCATTAGCAGGAGCTAGAATATTTGGAGATGCACCAGGAACCTATGGGACAGGCGTGTCTACTTTAGCAGAAACAACAAGTGCTTGGGAAACACAAGAGGATCTTGTAGATACTTATATGAACCGAATGTCTTATATTTATGGAAAAGGTATTTATGGGAAAGAAGCAAAGGATGTATTTAAAGAAGTGCTTAAAAATGTAGATGTGGTTACGCAAATAAGAGACTCTTTATGGGGAACGATGGATAATGATGATGTTGCGCAATATTTGGGAGGACTTAGACTTGCTGCAAAAGCTGCATCAGGAAAAGATATAAAAACTTTTATTATCAATACAAGGCAAGCAGGAGATCCTAAAATTCAAAGTTTATCTGAATTTATTGCGACAGAATTAAGAACAAGGATTTTAAATCCAAAATGGCTAGAAGGAATGTTAAAGGAAGGCTATGCAGGAAGTGCGGAAATAGCAAAACATATAGGAAATATGTTTTTGATGGATGCAACTTTGGATGCGATTGATGATTATCAATGGAAAAATGTAGCGGATACCATTATATTAGATGAAAAAATAAGAGCGCAATTAGATCCTTATATGATTCAATCTATCATTGGATGGCAAATGGAAGCTGCAAGAAGAGATATGTGGAAAGCGGATGAAGAAACGATGAAAAAGATTGCTGATGTTTATATAAAAAATGCAGTAGAATATGGCGTAGTATGTTGCCACCATACTTGTGGAAATGTAAAGGTAAATGAACTTGCAGCAAGCTTTTCTACCCTTGATCAGGATACAATGAAAAAATTTGAAAGTATATTTAAAGATGCTACAAATAAAGATATTGATATAGATACTTCTAAAGACCAGCAAGTCCCAAGCTCTTCATCATCATCTAGTAAAGATAAACAAAAACAAGAGGAAGTAAAAAAAGAGATAAAAATAGAAGATATTTCTCAAGTAAAAGAAGAAGTAAAAGATGTACCCAAAGAGAATATAAAAGAAGAAATACAAAAACAACAAAGTCCTTTATCCACTACAGAACCAGTAAAACAAGAAGCGACCCCTGTACAAAAAGGAGTAGCAAAAGAAAATATAGATCAATCAGTCAATACAACTGTTGTAGGGGCAAATCAAAAAATTGAAAAAGCAACAGGACAAAGTAGTGTGGGAAACAAAAAAGAAGCAGTAAAGGAAGAAAATCAAGAAGAGGCACAAGAAACTGCTGTAAAAGCTTATGAAATAGAGAAAAAAGAACCTAAAAAGGGTGGGAATAATGGTGTAGCCTTACCAGCTATTGGCATAGGTTTAGGATTTGTAGGATTAGTAATAAGAGGATATATGAGAAGAAAAAAATATTAAAAAATAAACAGGGGCAGATAATGAAGGGATATAGGGATAGGTTTACTGTCCTTATGTCCCTTTTTTAAAGAGAATGGATATAGCAGGAGAAAATAAGGTGTTGATTGGAAATATTGAGACAGAAGCTATGGAGTTATATAAAATGGATTTAAATGGTGAAAACAGTGTGAAATTGGACAATGGTAGCGTACATGGTATAAGTGTTTTGGAGGATAGATCATATATACTTAGAATAATTGTTGCAAAAACCATATGTTTAGTGTAAAATTACACCAAATAAAAAATAAAACTGTATGTGTGATTGGGGTGAGGGTATGAATGATTTAGCACGAGAAGAATTAATAGATATTGTTTCTAAAAAATTAAGACTTCTTAGGAATGAATATAATTTTTCACAAGATAAGATGGCAGAAATTTTAGGGATTTCTAAAAAGACATTGATCCAAATAGAAAAAGAAAGGGCTCTTGCTTCTTGGACCTTAGTGATGGCAATATGTGGGCTATTTCGGGAAAGTGAAATAATCAAGATGACCTTAGGAGAAGACCCTATAGAATTGGTAGAAACTTTAGTATTTGAAAATATAGCTGTACCTAAAAACCGAACAGGTGGAGGAATGGTATGGTGGAAGGATATAGATACCCAATGGAAATTTAAAATTCAAAAGAATAGTATTAGTTCGCATTATCGAATCATTGATGGAAACAATAGACGATGGTATAGTTCTTTTGATAAAAACTATATATTAGATAAATTCAAATTACTTTTAGAAGGAGGTAAAAAAAATGAAGAAGATATTGAATAAATCCCATTATAAATTCCTAGTAACAGAATTAAATCATCAAAGAGATCGAGGGCTCATCACGCAAAATCAATTAGATGATATCATGACCTTTTATGAAGAAGGGTCAGGGTTGAATTTCATAAGAGTTTTGGTAACCATAGGGTCGTTATTAATAGGACTTGGAATTTTAAGCTTTGTGGCAAGTAATTGGGACTATATGGGAAAAATTTTAAAGGTAATGAGTATTTTAGGATCATTAGGAATATCTATATTTACATCTTTTAAACTAGAGAAGACCTATCCAAAGACATCAAAAGCATTATTGTACTTAAGTGCTCTCATTTATGGGGCAGGAATTTTTTTAATGGGTCAGATCTTTCATTATGGTGGAGAATTTACAGGGGCGTTCCTGTTATGGGCAATAGGGGTATTGGCCATGAGTCTTATATTAAGAGAAAAAATATTATTTGTTTTTGCTCATGTATTATCCGTAGTATATATTAACGGAAGTTTTGATGAAAATATAATTACTTATTCCTTGATCTTTATTTTTATTTTCTATATTGGAAATAAATATTTTGATTTTTCTAAGGGGATAACCTTCTGTAATAATCTAGTCGCATTAAATTTTATATTATATTTCCTAAACTATATGCATGTAGATCCTATCTATATTGGAATGAGCTTTTTTCTAATAGGATTTGGCATGTATATTATGAATCATAAATTAAATATAGATATATTCAAACTTCAAGGGATGATTGTATTTGGAATAAGTGGTCTTATATTAACTTCAAAACATATTTGGGAGGATTTACCATTTATTGAGAATGGGAATACTGTATCTATTGCCTTTGGTGTATTGCTACTTATTTATTTATTGAACTTAGTGAGAAAAAGTCTTTTAACACCACTGTTCTTTACTTGTGCTTTGATTTTGAGATATTATTTTGATACGCTATATGATTTTATGCCTAAATCAATGTTTTTTATATTTGGGGGATTGATTCTTTTAGGTTTTGGTCATTATTTTGAAAGAATTAGAAAAAATCGTGGAGGAATTTTAGATGAAAAAACTAATTAAGAAAAGAGGATTTAAATATTTAGTATCATTTTTAATACTATTTTTCATATTATTTGCCATGACCATACAACCTATGATGACGGACTTGCAAGGAGAAGAAATACTCATTAAAACCAAACCCTTTGATCCAAGAGATTTATTTAGAGGAGATTATGTACAGCTTCATTATGAAATCAATGACATTTCTTTAGAGCAATTAGATAATGAAATATTAAAGTTAAAGGATCAAGAGGAATACAATATTTTTAAAAATTTAGAGGGAAAGAAATTATATGTACGTTTAAAGAAAAATAGAAAATTTCATGAAGTAGATGGCGTAACTTTAATAAAACCAAAAGAAGGGATATTTCTTGTAGCTAAATATAAGTATGCTCTTTGGGATGAGAATAAAGAATATAAAAATAGCAATGTACGAGGAATCAATGTAGACTATACACTAGATAAATATTTTGTATCTGAAAATACAGGAGATGAACTAGAAAAGAAGGCAAGAAATGGAGAAGTTTTTGTGAAGGTAAAAGTATATAAGGGATACTCCTTGTTAAAGGAAATAGTTGAATAGAACCTGAAATACTCAGGTTCTATTCAACTATTCAAAGAGGATGAAATTATTCAAATGACTATTGAAAAAAATCAATGGATTATATATTTTGTAGGCTTACAGATCATTCTAAAAAAATTTTTAAAGGTTTGATTGGAGCCTATGTTATTGGAGGAATTACATCTATATTCCTATGGGGATATTATTTCTATGAGGGAATAAAAGGAGGAAGAAAATTTGAAGTTAAATAAAAAGATTCACTATTTTAATATGATCATTGCTGTAATTATTTCATATATAGGAATAAAATTCATTGACCATTTTGAGTTTTTTTTACCCAAAATAAATAAGTTTATGGGTATGCTATATCCATTTGTTTTATCCTTTATCGTTGCTTATATTTTAAACCCGATCGTAGTATTCTTAGAAGGAAGATTTAAGTTGAAAAGAGGACGTAGTATACTGATTACATATATAGGGATCATTGGAATCTTAGTTATTTTTACAAGTTTTGTATTACCAAGAATAACGAGTAACATAGTAGAACTTTTTAAAAGTATGCCTGATTTTTCTAAAACAGCACAGAAATGGATAAATCAAACGGTAGTAAAGAATAAAATATTTACAAATGTAGATTTATCAAATGGTTTACAAAATGATATGAAATCTTACATACCTAAATTAAGCAATCTATTCATGACATCTTTTGATACAATACTAACAGGGACAATCGCATTGACTACTTCATTCTTAAGTATATTATTTAGTTTTATCATATCTATATATGTATTGCATGATAAAGAGAAATTTATTGAATTTGGAAAAAAGATTGTTTATATCTTATTAAAGAAAAAAAATGGAGATCGGTTTTTAAACTTTGGTAAAACGCTGCATCGGATGATTGGGATTTATATAGGTGCGAAGGCTTTAGATTCAACAATCATTGCTGTAATGGCTTTTATAGGAATTTCTATGCTTCACTCAAAATATAAATTATTACTATCGATGATCGTAGGTATTACAAATATGATCCCTTATTTTGGACCTTTTATAGGAATGACGGTTGTGTTTGTTATTAATTTGTTTTACAGCCCCATAAATGCTATTTGGATCTTAGTATTTTTGATTTTACTTCAGCAATTTGACGGATGGTATCTAGATCCAAAACTTACTGGGGGAAAAGTTGGAATGAATCCTTTCTTAGCAATATTATCAGTGACTATGGGGGGTGGATTTTTAGGGATTACTGGAATGATTTTAGGCATTCCCATAATGGCAGTAATAAAGATTTATGTGGATTATTTTATTGAAAAACAGGATGCAAACATGAGACAAAATACTTAAAAATTTATTGATTTACCATAAACTTGTAGCTTTATGATAAAATGGCATAGAGGAGTTGAATAGATGGAGACGAAGGATAAAATAAATAGCCTTTTGAAAAATCAAAAGGAGATTGTAAAGCAGTATGAAGAGATGATAACAGAGTTGAATATGGATGATGCAATCAATGAAAATATTTCACTGAAAAAAGAAATAGAACATTCTAAAAAGGAAATAGAAACCATTAAAATAAAACAAAGGAAAGTAATAGAAGAAAATAGGACTTTGAAAATTTCTTTAAAGGAACAGTTGATCCATGAAAAGAATGCCATTTTAAATGGATCTAAAAAGAAAATCGAATTATACTTTCAAGATGAAAACAATAAGCATATAAACAAGTTAAAGTTGTTGGAAAAAACGGCTAAAAATAAAATAGATCAAATGAGAACCATTGCAAAAAAAGAGCTAGGTGAGGAGAAAAATGAAATTTTAAGAAGCATAGACCATCTGCAGTCGAACCTCACTGAAAAAATAAAAATAAGAAAGGAACAGCTCGCGCTTCAAAAAGAAAATATCATGGAAGAAATAAAGAAAGAATATGATACACTCAAGGCACAAGATGTGAGTGATGGAGTGATACAAAAAAAGAAAAAGTACAATGATATAGAAGTAAAGATTGGGCTTAGTTGGATGAACAAGGTGGGGGTCATTTTAGTCTTACTCGGGGTTGCTACGGGGATGAAATATACCTATTCAACATGGTTTAATGACTATATGAAGGGGATGGCAGGCTTTTTATTAGGGAGCGTATTTTTAGGTGCTGGTGAGTGGTTTAATAGAAAAGATAAAAATCTATTTGCGATAGGCCTTACGGGTGGAGGAATCGGTGTACTATACCTTTCTGTGTTTAGTAGCTACTTTATGCTAAATATATTAAACATGTCAACAAGTATCATTGTATCCATTATCATAACGGGTGTAGCCATTGTACTATCCCAAAGATATAAGTCTATGACCATATGTGCTATATCTCTTATAGGCGGGTATCTTCCGTTTTTTAGCTATGTGTTTTTTGAAGGATTATCAGATACGGCTGTGTATATGGCTATGGGATATCTCATTGTTTTAAATGGACTTTTATTAACCCTTTCAATAGACAGAAGATGGATCTATATCAATTATTTAAGCTTTTTACTCAATATACCTTGCCTTATTTATTTAATCACCAAATCAAATAATGAAATAATAAGCATCCTATATGCGATATTAACATTTATTATGTATATGGCGATTACGCTTATTTATCCGATTCGTGAAAAAATACACTTGAGAATTGTAGATATTGTATTATTAACGCTCAATACGGTGATTAATTGTTTACTTGTATATGGATTGTTTGAAAAGTATGGATATGAGCAGTACGAAGGCTTATTAGCACTTACATATGCTATTATATACTTGGGGCTCGGTCAATTTATTAAAAAAAGTGCATCCCAAGAACAGCATACCCAAGGATTGTTTTATATAACCGCAATGACCTTTAGTATTTTGATGATTCCTTTTCAATTTGGCGTTGAGTGGGCAGCACTCGGTTGGTTGATAGAAGCTATCGGCATCATTTATTATGGGGTAAAAATCAAAGCTCAAAAAATGGAGCTTGGAGGATGGATTATACTAGGCCTTTGTACGTTAACCTTTGTCATGATAGATTTTATGGATTATAGCTATACGGATTATTTTATATTAAAATACTCTTGTATTACAGTAGGGATCATCTATGTATTTTCTTTATATGCAAAGGATTTATATGAAAATCCATTATTTAAATATACAAAAAAAGGGAAAATGCTTACATATTATAAATATTTTACGATATTCAGTAGCTGGATTTATACCATAAGAATGGTGGTTATTTATTTTGATGATCATATAAATAGAAGAGATGATTTTTACTTATTAATCAGTATTGCACTTATCACAGCTGTATTTGCTTATGGGATTGGGAGAATAAAGATCATACAAGATCATGTTGTAACAAAGATATCTATGCTCTTTTATATTCTCGTGGATTTCATGGGTTTCATGATGATTCTAAACTATGGAGGCGCAGCGTATGTTATTTCAAATGATACAAACATACAAATTACCATTTTAGTATTTTACAATCTAATGGTACTCTTTAGCGTAAAGGATATCACACTAAAAATTATAAAAGAAAAAGCATTAAGCATAGAGCTTTACCCTGTAGTGATGGCTATCTACTTTTTAGGGGTTAGCACAATATTTCTTTTAAATCAATTTGACCTAAACAATATAAACTTGATTATAAGTATATTATTTATCATCATGTCATTTGTTTATATCTTCTATGGTTTTAAGAGGCGATTTGCAAATCTAAGAAGACTTGGATTAGGATTGTCTATCTTATCCACTGGAAAACTATTTATATTTGATTTGGCATTTTTAAATACGGGAGGGAAAATCATCGCATACTTTTGCTTTGGACTCGTATTAATCGGCATATCGTATATCTATCATAAGCTGAAAGCCAATATAGACGGAAATGGAGTGGAATAAATATGAAAAAATATGGGATATTCTTTACAATGATCATTTCCTTATTTTTGCATAGCGTATCTTTTGCGCAAACAGATGTTGAAGGATGGAGATATTATAAGGAAATAGATGCCAATGATAAAAGTGAATACAAGACATTTTTCTTAGACAAAGAAATTTATAGGCATGCTAAAAACGATTTAGGCGATATTCGGATCAGCAACGAAAAGAACGAATTTATACCTTACTATATATATAATGAATATTTATCCCAAAAGGAAGAAATAAAGATAAAGTATCAGTCAAATGAAATATTATCCTTTATCAAGGAAAACAACCAATATACAGATTTTAAAATCATCCCACTAAAAGAACATGAGGATCTATTAGGAAATCAATTGACCTTTGATATCAATCAAGCACGTTTCATGAAAAATGTAACGGTGTATGGGGGACATGATGATAAAAAGTGGGATTTCATAAAAAATGACTATCTATATAGAACAGATACAGCAGAAAAATTAAATATTAGTCTAGATGAAAGTTATAAGTATGATTATTATAGAATCGTGTTTTTAAATGATATAGAAAACACAAATATAAAAGCATTAAATTTAGTATTTGATCAGAAAAAAGTTATCTATGAGAGCTATCAAAAGGAAGAAAATGTAGACTTTAAGGAGGCGTTAGAAGGAAGAAATACAACGATCCTTATAGAGAATAAAGATCGGCTAAAAATAAACAATATAAAAATAAATAGCGAAGATGATTATAAAAGAGACTATACAATTTCTTATAGGGATAAGGATGGAGAATTTAGAATGTTTGGTAATGGGGAGATTTATCAAATAAGCCTTAAAAACTTTCATATTGAAGAAAATAATATCCATATAGATGAACCAACGAACATACTAGATACCCTGAAAATACAAATTCATAATCAAGACAATAAGCCTATAAATATAGAAGATATAGCCATTCGTTATTATACAGATAAAGTTGTTTTTAAAGGAACAAAAGGGAAATATAAAATTTTATTTAATAACAAATTAGCAACAAGACCTGATTATGATATAGAAAGCTATAAAAACTATATAGAAAAAGAAGAGCAAGAAATTTGTAAACTATCTACATTATATCAACAACAAAATAAGGCTACGGATGAACAAAAAAAAATAAATTATAAGTGGATGTTAAATATAATGATCATTATGATCTCTATAGGCATGATTTTATTGATTATAAAAAAATCTGGATTTAAGGATGTAGAGTAAAATAAGGAGGAGATTTTTTTGACTTGGCTTCCTTTTATTTGTTTAGCGATTGGGTTTATTATAGGCATTCAAAAATTATCAGCCTATTTCTTGGTACTAGTGGATCAGGCTATAACTGTCACATTGGTACTGCTGATGTTGGTGATCGGTGCTTCGATTGGCATTAATCCGCAGGTTATGGCAAAACTGGGTATGGTAGGATTTAATTGTGCGGTATTAGCATTGCTAGCGATAACCTGTAGTATACTTTTTGTTTTTCTGGTGGAAAAGACAATTTTGCCACTTGAAAAAATGCAAAATAAATTATTTTCAGATCAATTGAATATAAGGAATGAAGTGGATCTTTCGGAACAAGAAAATCAAAAAACATCTCATTTAGTTTGGATTATGCCGGGTAGTATCATGCTGGGGATTGTAGTAGGATTTTTTATTTTGCCGAAAACCAGTTCTGACGGTTTATCCATTGCTTTGACATTTTTGCTAATTGCACTCTACATTGGTGTTGGAATAAGCTTAGGAATGAATAAGAACGTATTTCGATATGTAAAAATGTTGGGTTGGAAAATCATCTTTCTTGCTATTGCTATTTTTCTAGGGAGTGTTTTAGCGGGAGTCATTGGAGGAATGCTTTTGGAAATACCTTATGCTATTTCTGTTACATCTGTCAGTGGAATGAGCTACTATAGTATAACTGGGGCATTTATGACAAGTGTATATGGGATTGAAGCAGGTACATATGGTTTTATTGTAAATGTTATGAGAGAATTTTTTACTGTGTTAATGATTCCTTTACTGATTCAAATTAGCAAAGGGAGTCCAATTGCTGGCGGAGCTGCTGGAAATATGGACACGATGCTGGCACCAGTAACAAAATTTGTAGGTGCTGAATTAGGGCTGGTTGCACTTATTACTGGAACTATTTTAACCTTTGCAGTACCGTTCATTCTGCCTTTTTTATACAGAATATTTTTATAGAAGGGGTAAAGTACTTTGTGATAATTGTATGGTTTTGTATTTGTTATAGATAGCTTCTCAGTTCTTTGGGAAGTCTATTTTTTTTTTCGTTTTCTTTAGTATATACACAAACAGATGTAGTATAAAACTAGTCGAGAAAATGATTACTGTAGGTCTTAGAGGGAGTATATGAATTTTCACAAAATATATAACCAAAGCGAGTATAGATACTGTAATTATTACGTCTTTTATATCTTTCTTGATTTGCATAGTATCATTCCTCCTGCTGTATAAAGAAGTATTAAGAAAAATAAAAGTTCCACTAAATAAAAAATAAGTATTTGTGTATGTCAATTATAACATAATGATATTTCACGTATTAACATTTTTCTAGAAAATTCATCAATATAGAGAATCTTAGAAATACAATTATAGAAATAACTATCACATTTTGAATAGTATTTATTACATTTTATAAAAATAAAAAAAGGTTGAACAAAAGAAAGAACTATGTTAATATACTAGTATACAAGTTGAATCCGTTAGGAATTTTTCTATGTATGGTACATGTATGAAAACTTTTAGAAATAATTACATATTTATAATGCTAGAGAAAAGGTTTTCAAATGCATGAAAAGGTTGTGAAATTTTTTAGGAAAACCAAAATAAGTTGGGAGGAATAAGAAATGAAAAAAAGATTGATGAAGGTGTTAGCTTTAGGTTTAGTAATGGCATTATCACTAGGTATTTTAGCAGGATGTGGGGCAAAGAAGGAAGAAGTAGCTGAACAAAAAGAAGAAAAGAAATTTGTTTTCAAATTAGGACATGCAGCTGATGAAGAAAATACTTGGCATAAAGGTGCTGTAAAATTTGCTGAATTAGTAAAAGAAAAATCAAATGGAAGAATCGAAGTAAAAGTTTATCCAAATGAGCAATTAGGAAATGAAATGGATAATATTACAGGTGTTCAAGCAGGAACAGCAGATATGGTTATTTCTGGTGAAACGCTACAAAACTGGGCACCAAAAGTAGGGGCTATGGCAATTCCATATGCGATTAAAGATTCAGAAACATTACAAAATATTGTAAATGGAGAAATTGGACAAGAAATAGAAAAAGAAATTATTGATAAAGCGGGATTAAGACCATTATTCTGGTATGAAAGAGGTCCAAGATATTTAACATCAAATAGACCCATTACAACACCAGATGAGTTAAATGGAATGATTGTAAGAGTTCCAAATGTTCCAGTATTCGTTAAAGCTTGGGAAGCACTAGGTGCAAAGCCAACACCAATGGCATTTTCTGAAGTATTTACAGGATTACAACAAGGAACTGTAGAAGGACAAGAAAATCCATTAGCATTAATCAATAGTGCAGGATTCTATGAAGTACAAAAATATGTAAACAAAACAGCGCACGTAAGAAGCTGGATCTATGTTTTAATGGGTGAAAAACAATGGGAATCACTACCAGAAGATTTACAAGTAGTTGTGATGGAAGCAGCAAAAGAAGCACAAGCATATGAGCATGAATTATTCTTAGAACAAGAAGAAGCATTAGCAACAACATTACAAGAAAGAGGCATGAATTTTGTAGATGTAGATCAAGATGCATTTAGAACAAAAGTAGAAGCTTCGCTTAAAGATGCTTTAACAGAAGAACAATATGAAATGTACCAAAAAATTAAAGAAGTAAAATAGATCATCATACTAAATCATCTAGGGAAATCTCTAGATGATTTGAAAATTCTATAAATGAGTGAGGGGAAAATGCCATTGAAAAAGTTTTTTAAATCTATTGATCATTTCTTTGAAGGGTTAACATTTTTAAGTGTGACAGCGATGATACTGGTTGTATTATTGCAGGTGTTTGCTAGATTTGCACTTCCAAAAGCACCATCATGGACAGAAGAATTATCTAGAATTTTGTTTATATGTTCTGTGGCTTTTGCAGCGCCCATTGCTATGAAAAAAGGAGAATTTGTAAAAGTAGATACGCTAATCAGTATTTTACCTAGAAAAGTAGCGAAAATTTTAGAAGTGGTTGTAGACGCGGTGATCTGTGCATTTATATGTATGGTTGCATATTATGCTGTTGATTTTGTAAAGCTGGGTAGTATTCAAAGCTCTCCAAGTATGGGCGTCCCTATGGCAATACCATTTTCTGCTATGTTTATAGCACCTTTATTTATAGGACTATATGGGTTGAAAAAGATTATCGAAGGAGCCGTTGATTTAAAAAAATAACAACCCAATATGAAAGTTTTATAGAATATGAAGTGATTTGATTTTATGTAGATCCATACGAATTGAATCGTAGTGCATTAAGAAAAAATGATATCTCAAGTTTCTATGTGTAAGTGATGAACAATTGTAAGATTAAATTTAAAATGGATGGATCTATAGTATAGAGAGGAGATGAATAAAATATGGTATTAGTGTTATTCTTTAGCTTTTTGGTGTTACTTTTTCTAGGTATACCAGTAGCTTTTTCTTTAGGATTATCTTCTTTTATATATGTTCTTTCAGCAGATATACCCTTAATTATCATACCCCAAAAGATGTATACAGGAATAGATTCCTTTGTACTCCTTTGTATTCCAGGGTTCGTATTGGCTGGAAACCTTATGAATAGAGGTGGCATTACGGAAAGAATTATAGATTTTTCAAATGCATTAGTAGGGCATATAAGAGGTGGTTTAGGCCTTGCAAATATTGGAGCATCCATGATATTTGCAGGAATATCAGGAACAGCCTTAGCAGATACAGCATCCATTGGAGCAATCATGATTCCAGCAATGGAAAAAGAAGGTTATGAAGTGGATTTTTCAGCAGCTGTTACAGCTTCATCCTCTACGATCGGACCCATTATTCCACCAAGTTTACCAATGATTATTGCAGGAACTTTAACAGGAATATCTGTTAGTAAACTATTCGTTGCAGGTGCGATACCAGGATTTTTACTAGGAATAGGACTTATGATTGTTTCTTATTATATATCTAGAAAAAGAAAACATCCAAAGGGAGCACGAAAAAGCGTAAAAGAAATCGGAAAAACATTTTATGGTGCTTTTTGGGCAATTTTGATGACGATCGTTATATTAGTAGGAATTTTAGGGGGAATCTTTACACCTACAGAAGCATCAGCAGTAGCGGTTGTATATGCATTAGTTGTAGGATTGTTTATATATAAAGAATTAAAGATAAGAGACCTACCGAAAATCATTGTAGAATCAATGGTAACAACGGCATCTATTATGATTTTAGTTGGATTTGCTTCCCTTTTTGCTTGGATTATGGCAAGTGAACAAATTCCTCAAATGGTTGCAGATTTAATGTTAGGGATATCCAATAATAAATATGTCATATTGATTTTAGTAAACTTACTGCTATTATTTGTAGGAACGTTTATGGAAACCATATCTGCATTATTAATTTTATTTCCAGTATTGTTAAAAGTAGTTACAGCTGTTGGGGTTGATCCAATACAGTTTGCAATTATTGCCGTGTTAAATTTAGTCATTGGACTTACAACACCGCCTGTTGGGGTATGTTTGTTTGTGGCATCAAGTATTGGAAAAATTTCGTTAGGAAAGATAGCAAAAGCCATATTACCTTTCTTAGCGGTAAGTCTTGTGGTTCTTGTGCTTGTTACATTTGTTCCACAAATCAGTTTATTTTTACCCAATTTATTATATGGGAAATAAAATTTTTTTAAATAAACTAGTATGGTAATATACTTAAACGAAGGGGTGAATGATAATGAAAGCAATCAAAGTGGTTTCACCATACAATATTGAGATATGTGATGTGGAAAAACCAGAGATTAAAAATAGTAAAGAAGTATTGGTAAAAATTAAAGCAACGGGTATATGTGGTTCAGATATACACATTTATCATGGGACTTCACCTGTAGCTACCTATCCAAGAATCATTGGACATGAAGCGGTGGGTATTGTAGAGGAAGTAGGAACAGATGTATCTAAGGTAAAGGTCGGAGATCATGTAATCATAGATCCAGTGGTTAGTTGTGGAGCGTGCTATGCATGTAAAGCAGGAAGATCAAATGTTTGTGCTTCACTAAAGGTTAGAGGAGTACATGAAGATGGAGGATATAGAGAATTTAGTTTGGTGCCAGAAGATGCACTGCATATCCTTTCAAAGGATTTACCATTTGAAGAAGCCGTAATGATCGAACCATTTACAATTGGTGCCCAAGTATGTTCTCGTGGAGAAATTAAAAAAGAGGACACTGTATTTATTATGGGAGCAGGACCTGTAGGACAATGTATCCTGCAAGTTGCGAAAAAAATAGGCGCAAAATGTATGATCTCTGATTTAGTAGGATCAAGACTTGAGAAAGTAAAAGCATTAGGGGCAGATCGCGTGATTGATGTAAGCCGCGAGAATGCAAATGACGTAATCATGAAAGAAACAAATAATCAAGGGGTAAATGTGGTGATCGATGCAGTTTGCAATAAAAAATCATTTGAAGATGCAGTGAATTTAACAACACCAGCAGGAAGAATCATTGTAATTGGTTTTAGCAAAGAACCATCTGAAATCGCTCAATTAGGCATTACTGCAAAAGAGTTAGACATAAGAGGGTCAAGACTACATAACCATAAATTTCCTCAAGTAGTCAATTGGTTTAATAACAAAGAAATTGTTGCAAAGGATATGATTTCACATGTATTTCATTTTACAGAGATTAAAGATGCTATTTTACTAATAGAAGATCAAAATATAGAAAATCAAAAGATCATCTTAAAATTTGACTAGACAGGAAGTGAATAAAATGAAAATGACATTTAGATGGTATGGTTCAGATAAGGATAGCATTACACTCAATCAAATAAGACAAATACCTGCCATGACAGGGATTGTGGGTTCTTTATTTGATGTACCCGTTGGAGAAGTTTGGCCTACCCAGAAAATAAAAGCATTAAAAGAAGAAGTAGCACGCAGTGGACTAGAACTTGAGGTCATTGAAAGTGTCAATGTCCATGAAGACATTAAGCTTGGACTCCCTACGAGAGATAAGTATATAGAGAATTACAAAGAGACTTTAAGGAATTTAGCTAAGTTTGGCATAAAAGTAGTATGCTACAATTTTATGCCTGTATTTGACTGGACAAGGTCCGATTTAGCAAAGGAGTTACCAGATGGATCAAATGTTTTATCTTATGAGGATGAGAAGGTACAAAACATTGATCCGAACAAAATGGCAGAAGAAATGGAAAATAACTCAAATGGGTTTGAACTACCTGGTTGGGAAGCTGAAAGACTAAAGGAATTAAAAAGCTTATTTGAACAATATAAAGGTGTAGATGAAGAAAAATTATTTGAAAATCTAGGATATTTCTTGAATGAAATTATCCCAGTAGCAGAGGAATGCGACATAAAAATGGCAATCCATCCAGATGACCCACCATGGTCTATCTTTGGGTTACCAAGAATTACAACTTGCAAGGATAACTTAGAAAGAATTATTAATCTAGTAGATAGTCCATATAATGGATTAACATTATGTAGCGGATGCTTAGGGGCAAATCCTGAGAATGACATTCCAGAAATGGTTCGCTATTTTGGAAAAAAAGGAAGGATTCATTTTGCACATATCAGAAATATTAAGATTCATGAGGGAAGAAACTTTGATGAAGCTTCTCACTTAACAAGCGATGGGTCACTAGATATGTTTGAAATTATGAAAGCGTATCATGATATAGACTTTAAAGGATATGCAAGACCCGATCACGGAAGAATGATTTGGGGAGAAAGTGCAAGACCTGGCTATGGATTATATGATAGAGCATTAGGGACTACTTATTTAAATGGATTATGGGAAGCAATCGGAAGAATGAAAGGGGAGAAATAATCATGAACGAAAATATAAAAGGGAAAGTTGCTGTTGTAACAGGTGGTGGCGGCGTTTTATGTAGTGCATTTGCAAAGGAACTTGCAAAGCAAGGGGCAAAGGTTGCTGTTCTTGATCTACGCATAGAAGCAGCAGAAGCAGTTGCCAGTGAAATAAGAGAAAATGGTGGCATCGCAATAGGGGTTGCTTGTGACGTATTAAATAAAGAAAGTGTTATAGAAGCAGAAAAAGAAGTAGCGAAGCAGCTTGGCGATTGCAATATTTTAATCAATGGGGCAGGTGGAAATCATCCAAAGGGTACAACGACAAAAGAAACTTTAGAATTAGTAGACTTAGAGAAAAAAGATGATAGTATTACTACTTTCTTTGATTTAGATCCAAAGGGATTTGATTTTGTATTTAGCTTAAACTTTATGGGAACATTAATTCCTACACAAGTTTTTTCTAGAAAAATGGTAAATAAAAAAGGATCAACCATTATTAATATGTCTTCTATGAGTGCACCTTGTCCAATGACTAAGGTACCTGCATATAGTGGTGCAAAAGCTGCGATTAGTAACTTTACACAATGGTTAGCTGTACATATGGCTGGCGTTGGAATTCGTGTGAACGCCATTGCACCAGGATTTTTCTTAACACAACAAAATCACAAATTATTAATAAACGAAGATGGTTCTTATACAGAGCGTTCTAAAAAAATCATTAGCCAAACACCTATGAGAAAATTTGGAGAACCAAGTGACTTATTAGGAACCCTTCTATGGCTTAGTGATGAGAAAGCTTCTGGATTTGTTACAGGAACAGTTATTCCTGTTGATGGTGGATTTATGGCATATTCTGGTGTATAGGAAAAGATAAGAATTTTTCAAATCATAGATACAGGATATATAGTCTAATAGTAAGACTATAATCCTGTATTTTTATTTGTAATTAATGACAGTATAATACTTTTTAGAATCAGCATATATTTGACAATAGCATAAAAAACAAATAAAATAGTAATGATATTCTAATTATAGTAGTATACTACTAACTACTATTAGGTGTACAGATTATGATTTTATAAAAGGGGTAGATGAAAATGCTCTGCGAAACGAAGAAGGACTTTTATGAACGAGGGTGATGAAATGGATTTAAATATAAAGGCTAGAAATATAGGTGAATCGACGAGAGTATATGTTTACAATATTTTAAGTGATAATATTATTAATTTAAATTTAAAACCAGGATGTAGCATATCAGAAAAGGAAATTGCGGATTTATTAAATGTGAGTAGAACACCTGTTAGAGAAGCATTTATACAGCTTTCACAAGAAGATTTGATTGAAACCTATCCGCAAAAGGGGACCTATGTTTCTTTGATCGATTTAGATTTGGTGGAAGAATCAAGATTTATGAGAGAAACATTAGAAAGTGCCGTAGCAAAACTGGCTGCAAAAGAATTTCCACAAGCGCTGTTATTTGATTTAGAGTCAAATTTAAATATGCAAAGCTTTTGTATTAAGGAAAAAAATTATACACAGATGATGAAATATGATGATGAATTTCATGAAACTTTATTTAAAGGAACCAATAAAAGTCGCGTATGGGAAAGTATACAGCGTATAGGTGCACAATTTCGTAGATTTAGAACGTTAAATTTAGTGAGCACATCTATTGATACGTGGGAAACTACCTATCAAGATCATACATTAATACTAAAAGCCATAAAGGGTAAAAATGGTGATGAAGCTGCCGAAATGATGAAAACGCATTTGACAAGAGCTGTATTTGATAAGATTATGCTTCAAGAAAAATGCCCAGATTATTTTAAACGATAAAAAGTTAATTTTTAAGGTAGCAAATCTATAAAATAATTATGCTAAAAATCCATGTTGGAAGAAACTATGGATTTTTTTTATTCTTTTTTAATAAAATATTATCGTTTTTCAATAAAAATATATTGAAAAACATTTAAATGCATGGTAATATAATAGTGGAATTGAAGAAAAAAATATTTCCAAATTATAGACGCTGCCGCGCTTAAAAATAGATAAAGAAGATTATTATAAAGGAATAAAAAACAAAGAGGAGGCTTGTATATGAAATACTATGGAAAGGGTTCTTTAACAAGTTTATTAAGAATCATGTTAAATATTTTATTGATCATTGGGGTCGGGATGTTTTTATATCTATCTAAAAATGTATTGTCTTCAAATGATTTAAACATCAGTATGATTAGAAAAATGAGTATCTATACTTTATTTTTAATCGGTACGTTTTCTTTAATCTTAATCATTTACCATTTGAGAAAAATTGTGGATTCTTTAATCCATGTAAATCCATTTATAATAGAAAATGCAATAAGACTAAGAAATATAGCTATAGCATGTTTTATTATTACCTTTTGCTATTTAATCAATTTCTTTATCAATCCAAAGTATGTAGCATTTAATCTCATAACCATTGATATGAAAGGAGTTCATACGGATATGGAGTTTTTTATCTTTTTCTTTGCAGGATGCTTTATTTTGATTTTATCAAAAGTATTTGAGCAAGCGGTTGCAGTAAAAGAAGAAAATGATTTTACGATTTAGGGGGGGGTTATTATGGCAATTATTGTAAACTTAGATGTGATGATGGCAAAGCGAAAAATCTCCCTAACAGATCTTGCAGAGCGAGTAGGTATTACCAATGCAAATTTATCTATATTAAAAAATAACAAAGCAAAGGCCATAAGATTTACTACGCTTGAAGCCATCTGTAAGGAACTAGATTGTCAGCCAGGGGATTTGTTGGAATATGTGGGAGATGAAGTAAAGTTTTAAGATAATGAGGATCAATTATTGGGTAGGAGGGATATTATGGAAAAATCAGAAAGAATGTTAATAGATGAAAACAAACCAATCGCTGAAAAGTTAAAGGCTATAGGGGCAGCTTTTATCATAGGACTTTTGGTAAACTATTTCTTTACGGAGGATGATATTGGGGTTTCAGCAGTAATCTATCATGGCGTGGTTATTTTAGGAGCAATATGGATTTTGCATAGAAAAATCGATTTAAATAAAAGCATTAGTTATATCTTTTTAGTACCGATTGTACTATTGTCTAGTACTTATGCAATATATAACAACGAAGTTTTAAGAACAATCAATAGCATGCTTATTCCTTTATTGATTGTGAGCTATATCTTAATCATTAGATATGAAGAGATCAAAGAAATAAAACTCGATTTATTAGCAAGGATTGTAGAGCGGATTCTTCCTGAATCATTTGCTACAATCCCTAAGTTATTTGATTTCACAAAGGAAATCATCCGCTCACGGAAAAAGTCTAAAATGAATGGTACACAGAAAAATATATTAAGGGGATTACTATTATCCTTACCATTACTCCTTGTGATTATAGGATTGCTTGCATCGGCAGATAGGGTATTTCAGTACTATGTTGAAGATCTAGGAAATTTGTTTGGGAAATTAGATTTATTTAATTTTCTAGGGGATTGCATCATTGTCATTCCGATCACCCTATACATGTTTGGATTTTTATGGAGTTTCCAGTATGAAAATAAGGTAGATAGAGAAGCTATTAACATAAAAAGAATTGAGTGGGAGCCAATTACATTAATTACAATCATTTTTACTATCAATATTGTGTATTTACTATTTACGGTTATTCAGTTTTCCTATTTGTATGCAGAAGGGGCACAGCTTCCCATGGGATTTTCCCATGCAGTTTATGCACGAAAAGGATTTTTTGAACTTGTTTTTGTCACAATCATTAACTTTATTATCCTCTCAACAAGTATGAAATTTTGTAAGCGTGATAATTTAAAAGTAAATAAAATCGCCAATGTTTCCTATAGCTTATTAATTGGGTTTACCTTTAATATGTTATTTTCAGCAAATTATAAAATGAATATGTACGAAAAAATGTTTGGATATACCCGCCTTAGATTATTTGTACAGGTATTTATGTTGTTACTTGCCATACTACTGATCATTGTATTAGTTGGTATATGGATGAAGAAAGTGCCTGTACTAAAGTTAATCATCATTGCAACAATGGTTGTTTATATAGGACTGAACTTTATGAATGTAGATAAAATCATTGCTAAAAACAATATTGAGAGATATAAAATGGATCAAAAGATCGATATGGATTATCTTGAAAGCTTGTCTTTTGATGCATTTGATGAGGTTGCAAAATTAGTAGATAGTAAAGAGACAAAAATCCAAATAAAAACCATTCAATATATGAAGAGAAAGATAAAAAGTATTAAGGATTCCTATGATCATTGGTATGAATACAATTACTATAAAGGAAATATTTTGAAAAGATATCAATGATTCGTATGTGTTTTATCTATCATATCTTGTGTTTAAATATGATTTTTATAATATTCCAGTAGAATCTAGGTGAAAAATTCAAGTTTAAGTGTGGGAGATGCTTGTATTTTTCTCAACAAGTTATTGCGTATTAGAACATTTATGCTAAAAGATTTGTTATAATAATACAAAAGAAAAGAATGATTATTCATAATATAGAGGAGGCATTTGATATGCTTAAATATAAGGATGTTACATTGGCATACGAAAGAATTAAAGAACATATTTCTACAACAGCCCTAGAAAAAAGTTTTCGATTAAGTGACAAAGATTCAGAAGTTTTCCTAAAACTTGATAACCAACAACCTGTTGTAAAGAGTTATAAAATTCGTGGAGCCATGAGTAAAGCGACAAGCTTAACAGAAGAAGATATTAAAAGAGGGGTAACAGCAATTTCTTCTGGAAATCATGGGGCATCTTTAGCGTATACAGCTTCAAAGCTAGGTATTGAGCAAACAGAAATTTTTGTTCCAGAGACAACACCTTTTTCGAAAGTTGAAAAAATACGTTGCTTTGGCGCAAAAGTAAATAAGGTTGGGAAAAATTACGATGAGGCCCATCATATAGGGGAACAAAAAATAAACGAACGAGGGCTTATTGAAGTAAATCCTTGTGAAGATCCGATTTGCATTGCTGGAGCAGGAACAGTTGCTTTAGAAATATTGAAACAAAATCCAGAGATTAATGTGATCCTAGTACCTATTGGCGGGGGAGGATTAATCACAGGGATTGGTGTTTATGCCAAACATATCAATCCAAATATAGAAGTGATTGGTGTGCAAACAAAAGCGAGTCCAGCGATGAAAAAATCTTTAGAAGATAAGGTTTGCTACGAATATTTCGAAGCATCAGAAAGTATATGTGATGCTTTAATTGGTGGGATTGCTAAAGTCCCTTATGAAATGGCAGACAAGTGCATTGATGATGTAATCATTGTCGCAGAAGAAGCCATAGGAAAAGCTACAGTAGAGATACTGAAACATGAAAAAATAGTGTGTGAACCCTCTAGTGCTACTGTATATGCTGCATATAAAGAAAATAGAGAACGTTTTAAAGGAAAAAAAGTAGCTTTAGTGATTACTGGTGGAAATATTGGGGATGAACAATTAAAAAGTTTAATAGATCAATATTATTAAAAAATAGATGAGTATACTGACTCAGTCCATATTTTTTGAAATGTTTTTATTGACATATATAGAACACTGGAGTAAAATTTTAACAAAGTATAAAAAATGAGGATCATTTGAATTTAATAGCGTGTCACTGATTAGATTAGGCATTAGCTAATGGTTTTGATAAAAACGTATACATGATTGTATATGTTTTTAACGAACTATGATGCAATGTCTTTTTATTTTAAATATAAAAATAAAAGTGAAAAATTTAAGGGGGATAAGAATATGGAAAAATCAGTTAAAATATTAAATGATGCAGGATTACATGCGAGACCAGCAGCAGCTTTTGTAAAAAAAGCATCTGAATTTGTATCTGATATAGTGATTGAGGAAGATACAAAAAAAGTAAATGCAAAGTCTATCATGAATGTATTAAGCGTAGGTATAAAAAAAGATGCTGAAATAAAAATTATTGCAAATGGACCAGATGAACAAGAAGCAGTAGAAGCTTTAGTTGATTTGGTAAATTCAAAATTTGGTGAGTAAAAGTTTGATTAAGAGAGGATCAATAGATAATAGGAGAAAAAATTTTATTGAAAGTATAGCCAATGGGTTATGCTTTTATTTTTTAAAGGGTACCTGTAGGTTTTTAAGGAAAAAAGATGAAATTTTATGAAAATAAGCAATATTCAAAAAAAATATACGTTATAGATTGACAAACATTTTCTTTATATGATATTATAAATATAATAACTGAATGAGAATTTAGGTGTGTTACTGAAAATCAGGCATAAACCTATATACAAATGAGCAAGGATTTTATTTGTATATAGGTTTGTGTCTTTTTTTATACAAATAAATTTATTTTGAAAAAAGGAGGAATTATAATGAGCAATGCTTTTGGAAAGCTACAAAAATTAGGGAAATCTTTAATGCTACCGATTGCAGTAATGCCTGTAGTAGCAATACTTTTAAGACTTGGGGTATTGTTTAACATACCTTTTATCACAGCGGCAGGAGATGCTGTATTTGGAAACCTGCCAATATTATTTGCTATAGGTGTGGCCATAGGGATTGCAAAGGATAATCATGGGTCAGCTGGTCTTGCAGGTGCTATAGGATATTTTACGGCAACGGCTGTTGCACCCACTTTCAACGAAGCAATAGAAGTGAAAAAGATGGGTGTTTTAGTAGGAATGATTGCAGGAATCGTAGCAGGGAATCTATACAATAAGTATCATGATATTAAACTGCCAGACTTTTTAGGATTCTTTGGTGGGAAACGGTTTGTTCCAATCATAACTTCTTTTGCATCTATTCTTATAGGTGTTGCATATGGATTTGTATGGCCACCAGTTCAAGGGGCAATAGATGCTGTAGCAAATTGGATTATAGCAGCAGGCGCTCCTGGATATTTTGTATTTGGTACAGTAAATAGACTATTAATTCCTACAGGACTTCATCATATACTTAATAGTGTTGTTTGGTTTGTATTTGGAGAATTTAATGGAGCGACAGGAGATCTAGGAAGATTCTTTGTAGGAGATCCAACTGCTGGTGTATTTATGACTGGATTTTTCCCTGTAATGATGTTCGGCCTTCCAGCAGCAGCACTAGCAATGTATACGACAGCGAAAAAAGAAAACAAAAAGGCAGTAGGAGGCGCTTTATTATCTGTTGCTTTTACAGCATTTTTAACAGGGATTACAGAGCCCATTGAATTTATGTTTATGTTTTTAGCGCCAGGGTTATATGCTATCCATGCAGTGTTAACAGGTGCAGCATTAGCAGTAACAAATGTTTTAGGCATTCATCATGGATTTGGTTTCTCAGCAGGATTTATTGATTATGTGGTGAATATGGGTTTGGCAACAAAAGGATTGCTTTTAATACCTATCGGAGTAGCATTTTTTATTGTATACTACTTGATATTTGTATTCGCAATCAAAAAATTTGATATAAAAACCCCAGGGAGAGAAGATATAGACGAAAATACAGTAGATCTTAGCAAGGTAGATGACTTAGATACGTTGGCTAAGGATTATTTAGCTGCTTTAGGAGGATTGGACAATATAGTAGAACTAGATTCTTGTATTACAAGACTAAGACTTATATTAAAAGATACATCCATTGTTGATGAAAAGAGACTAAAGCATATTGGCGCAGCAGGGGTATTAAAAATAAATGATAAAAGTATGCAAGTAATTATAGGAACAAAGGTAGAGATTTTATCTACTAAAATGAAGAAGATTTTAAGTACATCACGTAATTTTGTGAAATAAACAATTTTGATTTTCTTTCAATATTGTTTACCATTTTATAAGACTCCCGCTTATAATGGATATACTAAGTGATTAATACCAATAAACTACTATTTTATTTAAGCAAATTGATTAAGCATATTCTATTTTTAGTATCAAAATTGTTTATCTATAGATACTGATATAAGTGGGAGTAAAAATTAATTTACGGGTTGTAGAATATTGAGCTAAATCCCTGATGCTTAGGGTTGCTGAATGGATTTTAAATTTGTATAAAAATGTAATAAGCTGTTTTGGAAGGTGATTTTTTTGAAGGCACTTATAAATGGAAAAATAATTGTAAAAGATGATATTTTAAATGATTGTGTACTTTTGTATGATAAAAAAATAATCGGCATCATAAAAAAAGATGCATTACAATATGTAGCGGGTGTGAAAGAAGTAATAGATGCGAAAAACCACTATGTATCCCCTGGCTTTATCGATTTACACATTCATGGATCAGCTGGATTTGACACAATGGATGCTACCTTTGAAGCAATCAACAATATTTCAAAATCTATCGCAAAAACAGGTGTTACATCTTTTTTGCCTACTACAATGACCATGCCTATTGAAGCTATTACAAAATCTTTAAAAAACATAAAGGATTGTATGCATAAGAAATTAGACGGTGCAAAAGTGCAAGGCGTTCATTTGGAAGGGCCATTTATAAGTAAAAAATATAAAGGGGCTCAAAATGAAAAATATATTATGAAACCTGATTATAACTTTATTAAACCCTATTTAGAACTATTGAAAATAATTACCTTTGCACCAGAAGAAGATCAACGGTATGGATTCATAGAGAATACAAAAAAGCACAAAAACATAAGGCTTTCTATGGGACATACGGGTGCTACTTTTGAAGAGGCATTAAAAGCGATAGACAAAGGGGTTACTTATGTAACCCATACATTTAATGGGATGACAGGACTTCATCATAGAAATCCAGGCGTTATAGGTGCAGTATTTTCAAGAGATGTATATTGTGAATTGATAGCAGATACGATTCATGTACATAAAGGATTTTTTCAAGCGTTTATAGATATCAATAAAAAGGAACGAATTATTTTAATAACAGATTCTATGATGGCAGGATGTATGAAATGTGGTAAATATTCATTAGGAGGACAAAATGTAATTGTAGATGCGCATTCAGCAAGGCTTGAGAATGGAACTTTAGCAGGAAGTATACTTAAATTAAATGAAGCAATAAGAAATATAAGGGACAATACAACTTACAAATTAAATGAAATCATAAATATGGCAAGCTTAAACCAAGCAAGAGCCATAGGGATCGATGATCAGTTAGGCAGTATAGAAAAAGGGAAGAAATCAGATTTGGTTATTTTTGACCAAGATATAAACATTTTAAGCACGATAATAGATGGAAATATTGCATACGAGGTGAATATGGATGAGGATTATTTGTGTTGATAATTATGAACAAATGAGTAAAAAAGCTGCAAATATGATAGCAAATAGGTATAGATTTTTGTTATTTACATAGGGAATTTGAAACAATGAAAGTAGACGGGGTAGTCTTTGGAATATTAAAAAAGAATGGTATATAGTGAGAGAAAAAAATGTATTAGAAATTTTATGAAGATGTATAATAATGATTAAATCATTATTATACATTTTTTTCTATTTTGGAAGGAAAATGGTGACAAATGGAAGAATACAGACATATATGTTTGTAATTGTAAAAAATGAAAGGAGATAATAGCTTGTATGTTTGATATGTGTACGGATGTAGAATCTTTTTGTAACCACCTACCGATACCGATTATTATTTTTGACAAGAATATGGAAATCATAAAATGCAATGAGGAAATATACAATCTGAGTCATATAAAATCTGATTGTATCCATGAGGGAATAAAAGGATGGTTGATCGATGATTTAAACCTTTTTAAGCAAAATATGAAGCAACGGGCTGTTTTTGAAAAAAAATTAGAAACAAATAATCATTTCCAATATTTCAAAGTCCAATGTAAGAAGATATTGGATGAAAATGCACAGCTTAAAAGTATTGTTGTGATTTTAAATGATATCACAGCTTATAAAAAAACAGAGATAGAGATGAAAGAAAAAAATGAACGATTATATTCTGCTTTTAAAAATATGCCCATTGTGATGGATGCTATTGATGAAAAAGGAAATATTATATTATGGAACAAAGAATGTGAACGCGTTATAGGATATGATCAAGAAGTGATGAAAAATAATCGTAAAATATGGGAAAAACTATATCAAAATGAAGAATATAAACAGAAAATCATGAAGGAAATAAGCGTCGGGAATTACAATTTTAGAGATGTAGAGTATGATATAGCATGTAAGGATGGTAGCATAAAAACTATATCTGGGTTCAATATTTCTAAAGAATTTTCTATTGATAGTTGGTGTAGTTGGGCTTTTGGGGTTGATGTGATCCACGGGAAAAATATAGAAGAAAAATTAAGAAAAAAGATAAATGAACTTGATAAAATATTTGAAGTACTACCAGACCTTTATTTTCGTATAGATGCAAAATGGAATATATTAGATTGTAAATCTAGTAGGCATTTAGATTTTAACATTAATCCTAAAGAATATATAGGGAAGACCATTATCAATGCGGTTCCTAAAGATATAAAATTATTTACTTATAAAACAATCAATGAAGCTCTAAATATCAATGCTTTGGTTGAAAAAGAACTTTCTATTAAGAGAAACGGACAAATCAAATATTATGAAAGTAGAGTCATTCCGCTAGCAACAGAGGAAATCATCATCATCATTCGAGATGTATCAAAAAGGAAAATAGCCCAAGAGAATCTAAAAGATAGCGAAATACGGTATCGGAATTTTTTTAATATATGTCCTGATTTTATTTATATTGTAGATATGAAAAATCATGTGATCATGGATGCAAATCCAGCTTTTATAAGAAAATTTTTGATTGATAAAAAAGACATAGGACATGTAAAGATTACAGATTTTGTAGCGGATGAGAGTGTTGATATATTAAGGAAAGCTGAATTTAAATTATTAAAAGGGGAAGCAATCGTAGGTATTCAGTTTATTGCAAAAAACATTCGTGGGAATACATTTCAAATAGAAAGCAATTGTGTACCCATTATGAAAGATGGAATTGTAGAAAAAATATTATGCTGTACGCGAGATATCAGTGAAAGAACAAAAATCAGAGAAATAAAAAAGAAAGAGAAAGAAAATAGGAAGCTTCTTAATGCGGCGAAGGCATATGAAAAGCTAAGAACTGAATTTTTTGCGAATATTTCCCATGAGTTTAGAACACCCATTAATGTTATATTAGGGGCCATACAACTAACGGACACATACTTAAAGGATATGAATGGTTCAAAAGATTGTGAGAAAATTACAAAGATGAATAAAAGTATAAAGCAAAACTGTTATCGGCTCATAAGGCTTGTAAATAACTTGATTGATATTACAAGGATTGATTCAGGATTTTTACAACTAAATCTTAGAAACTGCGATATTGTAAAAATTGTAAAAGATATAACAGATTCTGTGGATCCATTTATAGCGGTTAAAAATTTAAAGCTTACATTTCATGCTGATATGGATAAAAAAATCATTGCATGTGATCCAGATAAAATCGAACGAATGATACTCAATTTATTATCTAATGCTATAAAATTCACAAAAGAAGGGGATAAAATAGCTGTTTGCATAAAAAATACAGAAGCGAGTGTAATGGTTTCTGTAAAGGATTCAGGGATTGGTATCAAAGAAGAGCATTTAAAAATTATATTTGAAAGATTTAGGCAGGTTAATAAGTCTTTCATAAGAGAACATGAAGGCAGTGGCATTGGATTATCTCTTGTGAAAAATTTAGTTGAAATGCATGGAGGAAGTATAGGGGTAAACAGCACATACAAAGAGGGGACGGAGTTTATTATAAAGCTTCCAAATAAAAGGATAAAAGCCCCTAATAATATATGCGATTGTAACACCATGCACTCAGAAAAGGTTGAAAAAGTATTCATCGAGTTTTCAGATATATATTTTTAAATATAGGATTCGTCACTTTTTTACATGGCAGTTTTACATATTTTTCACAGGGATTATGATAAAATGTCAAAAACAATAGATGGAGAATACAAAGGAGGAATAGGCTGTGGAAAATCTAAAAATAGCGTATAAGTGTAGCACCTGTGAAAAAGATTGTAAGCAATTTATTTTAAGTGGGGATGTAAAATATTGTCCTAAGTATATTCAATATAAGTTTAATAGAGAAAAAACGGTATATAAACCTAAAAATGCATCTGCTTAAAATAAAAACAAGGCTAGGATTAGCCTTGTTTTTATTTTGGGAAATGTTAAGAACTTATTTAGGTTTTTCTGAAGCGTATTTAAAAGCATATCTGATTCTAAATGCCCACTTTAATAAATGAATAAATTAAAGAAGCTGTCTAAAAGCATTAAAAAATCTTTTAGACAGCTTTTTCGTTTCAGTGAAAAGAATGAATTGTTACATATATAAAACTTTTTGTTGACTATACACAACAATATTGATACTATATATTGCATAGGAGGGGTTCTATGGTAAAAAGGAAAAAGTTATTTCATACAAAAATAAAAGTACTTAGAGCCGAAAGAAATTTAACCCAAGAAGACTTGGCGATAGATTTAGGGGTAAACAGGGGGACAATTTTGGAAATTGAGAGGGGTACGTTTAATCCTTCTTTAAAGCTTGCTTTTTCGATAGCAAAATATTTTGGAGAAAGCGTAGATGAAGTCTTTGAAATGTTAGAGGAGGTTGAAGAATAATGGATAGTGAAAAGTTATTATTATCTATACATGCTTTAAATGCAAGTCTTGTAAGTGCTGTATTTTTTTTGAGTTTATTCGGTCATAAAGATGAGTTAGAACAACAGGTTTTTAATCGGGCATTAAAAAATGCTGTTTTCATAACGATCATATCTTTGATGGGGTATAGTCTCTATATGTCCGTAATAGGAAATGAAAATATTTCGCTTACAGCAATTTTTTTGAGTATAGAAAGCTTAGGTGGTTTGACTTTGCTTTGTTATTTTATAGGACTAAAGGGAGTATGTTTTTCTATATATATAAAAAACAAAAAAATACTTCAGAGCTTCATGTGGGTTTTAACAGCAATGGGTGGATTATCAACAATCAGTATCATTTTTAAATTTGATTTTTTCGATAATGCTTTAGGGTTTATCAGGTATGATGAGCTATTTTTGTTTATAAACGTAATGTTACTTGGCATCACAACCCCATTGCTTCCTGATATCAGAAAAAACTTGAGTAGAGAAGATTATAAAAAAAGAGAAAAAGAAATAGACAAAACTTTTAATAAGATCTATAGAATCTATGGGATCTGTATAATCGTATTTATTATATATGTTATTTATCGTATTTATAACAAAGGAATAGGATAGATTTGGACAATATAAAAGAACAGGATGATTATGGTGGATATTAAAGGGGGACTAAAATATCACAGTTCAAATCATCCGGTTCTTTATATAAAAAGTATTGCCAAATAAAAAAAAATAATACATAGGGAGAAAAAAATAATATAGGAAGGATACGCTAAAAACTATGTTAGCATGGTGATTTTTTTCTTAATATAACATTAAAAAAGTATAATAGCCTATATTTATGATTGAAATGTGGTAAAATTATCCTGATAATGAATGGTTTTTATTTTTAATTTCGTTGGTGAAATAAATAGCTACAATCGTAGTGAGGTTTTCACAAAAGTAGAAGCATCAAAAGCATGATATATATAATAAGAAAGGAGAGAAAGCATGAAAGACCAAAAGGAACATGGGTATATACCAGAACTTCATGATGAGAAAAATGTCCTTGGTAAATGGGCATGTTTGTTTGTAGATCGACCAAGAATTATGATTCTTTTAATCATTTTGATTGTTTATGTAGGATGGGTTTCTTTTTCTCAAATGGCAAAGGAAATCAATCCAGAAATCAGACTCCCTTATATAAATGTAACGACAACTTATACAGGGGCATCCCCAGAGGAAATAGAAACATTAGTTACAGATGAATTAGAAAGCAAAATCAGTGAGATGGAAGGTATAAAAAGCTTAAAATCAACATCCGCATTAGGGTATTCAAGTATTGATATAAGCTTTGATGTGAGTACAGATATGGAAAAAGTTAAGAATGAAGTGAAGGATAAGGTATCAGAAGCTAAAACGTCCCTTCCAGATGATGCAGATGACCCTTATATCAGTGAGATGGAAACAGGAAACAAATACGTATTGATACTCAATCTAACAGGAATAGATGATCTGATCGCGCTTAAAAATTCTGCAGATAGCATAAAGGATGCAATCGAAAAAATTCAGGGTGTATCTGATGTAGAAGTGTATGGAGGACTAGAGAGAGAGATCAAGGTAATCATAGACCCTCATAAACTCGTAGTATACAACATGACTTTAGAGCAGATAGGAAATGCGCTAAAAACGAGCAATACAACTATACCAGGAGGAAATATCTATCTAGATAATAAAAAATATAATGTAAGGACGATCGGAAAATTTAAAACAGTAGAAGATATGGAAGAAGTGGTGGTTTCTTATAATGGAGGGGGACCTCTCTATATAAGAGATATAGGGGTAGTGGTAGATGGTTACAAAGAAATAGAGTCTGATGCAAGAATGTCTGTAGGTGTAGGAACAGATAAAACGGATATAAAAAAATCAGTAACTATTATAGTAAAACGAAAAGAAGGATCAGATGCTATAAAAATAGGTGAAGAAGTAAGGGATATACTGAAAAATGGAAAAGGCAGTATTTATCCAAAAGAGATGGAAACCCATATCACGATGGATTTAGCAGAAATGATAGAAACCAATCTTGGAGATGTTTTTGACAATGCTAAATCAGGTTTGTGTTTAGTGATTATTGTTTTGTATATATTTATCGGACTATCAGAGTCATTAGTCGTATCTGTGGTAATTCCACTCGCTCTTTTAGCATCTACAGTGATTCTTAAAAATATGGGGGCTTCCATCAATACGATGATTCTTTTCTCTATGATTTTAGCTGTAGGTATGCTTGTTGATAATGGGATTGTTGTTATGGAGAATATAGATCGGCTTAAAATGAAGGGTGTAAATCCTAAGGATGCAGCAAAGGCTGCTACAAATCAAGTAGCACCTGCAATACTATCAGCAACCCTTACAACCCTTGCGGCATTTTTGCCTATGGCAATAACGAAAGGACTCTATGGTTATTGGCTTAAATGGATTCCTATAACTGTTATAGCAGCATTATCTTCATCATTTTTTATTGCAATTACGGTAACACCAGCATTAAGTGCGATATTCTTAAAAAGTCATCTAAAAAAGGATAGAAAAAATAAACATGTGGTAGATATCATCATAAAAGGAATATCTGTATTTTGTGTATTTGTTCTTTCTATGCTTGCATTCAAGGATAAGCATGAAGGCATCATCAATACAAATATACTTGCTTGGAGCTTTGCGATTGTCTTTACAGGTGCTATTTCCTATAAGCTAATAAAGGGTAAGGGAAATCCACTAGACAATCCATTTATAAAAACATATGGAAATATATTATATAATATTATCATCAGTAAAAAGAAAAAATTCGCGGTATTAGGCATTGTTCTGCTACTATTAGCAGGAAGTGTGATGCTTCCGGTATCAGGAATATTAAAGATTACACCTTTTGGCGCTACGGATGCAGAAGAATTTAATGTAAACATTAAAACTCCAGTAGGTTCAGAAATAAAAACTACATCGGATATGGCAGCCCAAGTTGAAAAAATACTATTTGATTATCCTGAAATGAAGAACTTTACAACGCGGATTATGAGCCCTGAAAAGGCAAGAATTGAAGTGAAATTGGTAGAAAAGGATCAAAGAAAAAGAAGTAGCATGGAAATCGCAGAAGATTGTAGAAAACGTATAAAAGATATTGCCGGCGCAGATATCACTATAGGAGAAATGAAAGAAGGAATTGATTTTGGAAATAAAGATATAGAAGTTATGATCTATGGAAAGAACTTTGATACATTAAAGAAAATAGCGATTGACTTAACGGACCAATTAAAGGGGATAGATGGAACCTTTGACGCAGGGAATAATTTTGAAAATGGTCTGAATGAAATGCAGATCATCATCAATAAAGAAAAGGCAGCTGCTGTAGGACTCGATCATCGAAGCATTTCTATGGGGATAAGAAATGCAGTACATGGACTAAAGGCAACAACATTTAAAATCAACCAAGATGAGATTGATGTGATGATCCGTACAACGGAAGAAAAATTAATCCATAAAGAGGATTTAAATAATCTCTATTTTTATGGTAGAAATAATCAACCCATCCCATTTTCCTATGTAGCCACTGCAAAAGAGGAAGAAGGCTGTGCTGCAATATTTCATCACAGTGAAAAAAGATACGCAAAGGTTGGCGCAAATGTAAAAAATCAAGAAGAGAAGATGGTGATACAAGAGAAATTCATGAAAATGATTGAAAAGTACCCTATGCCAAAGGGGTATTCCACAGGATTTGATCGAGAACAAGAAGAGGTTAATGATTACTTTATAAACATGGGGAAAAATATGTTTATAGCTATGATTTTAGTATATCTTGTCCTCTCTATACAATTTAACTCATTGTCGCAACCATTTGTGATATTATTTTCAGTGCCAATGGCTGTCATTGGCGTATTCATAGGACTTACACTAGTTGGAAGTTATTTAGGATTAACATCCTTAATCGGGATGGTATCTTTAGTAGGAATTGCAGTAAATGATGCGATTGTATTGGTTGACTACATCAATTATCTAAGGAAAAATGGATATGAGATGAATGAAGCAATAAAAGAAACCGCAATGACACGGTTTATACCTGTTATGTCAACGACCATAACTACTGTAGGGGGGATTCTTCCACTTACACTTAAAAATGATTTTTATGCACCGATGGGCTATGCGATCATATTTGGGCTAAGCTTTGCAACAGTTTTGACACTGGTGATTGTTCCTGTATTATATTCTTTTGTAGAGAACATAAAGATTTATTTTAAGGATAAGAAAAAGATAAACTGTTTAAATAATGCGCAAGATCATTAAAGAAAATGCGTATGAACAGATGAAACTGGTTAAGATTCATGAGGGGGGGTTCTATGAAAAACATATTGATCGTAGATGATGAAGCTGAAATCGTAGAATTATTAAAGGTTTATTTAGAAAACCACGACTTTTATGTATTAGAAGCTTATGATGGAGAAAAGGCCCTTTCCTTATTGGAGAAAAATAGGGTAGACGCTATGATATTAGATATTATGATGCCTAAAATGAATGGGATTGAACTCATAAAAAAAATTAGAAGGAAATCAAATATTCCGGTTATATTCTTATCTGCTAAAGATGAAGATATAGATAAAATCTATGGATTAGGTCTAGGGGCGGATGATTATATGACAAAGCCATTTAATCCCCTAGAAGTGGTTGCACGTTTAAAATCTTTAATCAGAAGAATTTATCACTATAACAAAGATGAAGGGGTTATGGAAAAAATTCATATTGGCGATTTGTGCCTGGAAGAAAAAAACACCCAAGTATATAAGAAAGGAGAGATACTTGATCTTACGGCTATGGAATACAAGCTCCTTCAATTTTTAATGAAAAATTCCAATAGAGTGTTTACGAAAAAGCAACTCTATGAATCCATATGGGAACAAAATTTCATTGGGGATGACAACATCATCATGGTTTATATCAGCAAATTAAGAGAGAAGATAGAGCACGATTCAAAAAAGCCTGATTATTTGAAAACAATAAGAGGTCTTGGCTATCGATTTGAGGGGAATATCCAAAATGAAGGATAAAAAAAGCATCAATAGCTTTTTATTTAAAAACTATATGATTATGTTTTTAATTATCGTTGTGACGTTTATTCTAACAGTTTATGTTACAGATTTTATTTTAGAGAAAGTAATCTATAGAAATATAGAGAATAATAAGGAATTGAAGGATATTTATAAGATTCCCTTTGAAGAAATGGATACAAGATATATCGAAATGATGGATTGTTGGATTGAAATTTTAGATGAAAATAAAAAGGTTATCTATGTGAAGGGGAAAAAGCTAGACCAGATATATCAGTATGATGAGCGATTTTTATATGATCAAGCTGCAATACACGCGGATCGTAAAAAATATCCATACTGGTATAATATTTCTCCAGTAGATGGACCGGGTGGAGAGCCTTATTTATATGTATTTAAATGGCCAATAAATAAGTTTCATTTTGCAGTTACGCCAGAATTGTTGAATACTGAAAAATGGAATAGTATAGGGAATGTGATCTATGGAACTTTGTTAATCTTTTTTTTCTTTTTTCTATTGATCAGCCTTACGCTATATAGTAGATTTACAGGAAAATATATAAGAGTACCCTTGATACATCTTACAAAAGGTATCAGAGAGATGGAAAAGCAAAATTATAGTACCCGATTAAATTTTCATGCCCAAAGGGAATTTGGAGAAATCAGAGATGCTTTTAATAAAATGGCCAGTAAGCTTGAGAAGGTAGAAATCGAAAAAAGGAAATTGGAAAAAAGTAAACAGCGCATTATCGTAGATATATCTCATGATTTAAAAACGCCTATCACATCCATCTATGGGTTTTCTAAATTGATTTATGATGGCGAAGCAAAAACGAAAAAAGATGTAAAAAAATATTTGAAGTATATCTACAATAAGGCTTTTCACGTATCGAACCTCATTGATGATTTTTTTAAGTATGCAAAGCTAGAGGATGAAAATTTTGAATTTAACTATATAGCCGATGACTTTGCAGAGTGGTTAAGACAAATAGTTGGTGAATTTTATCCGGAAATTGAAAAGAAGAATTTCAATTTAAATATAGATATCAGTCATAAACCGATCCGAATTCATTTTGATAAAAAACAAATGACAAGAGCTGTGACCAATATATTATCTAATGCCCTAAAATACAATCCACCCAAAACGAATCTATATATTCATTGTTATGATGAAGATGAGTATGTGAAATTGATTATTTCAGATGATGGGGTTGGCATAAGAGAAGAACTAAGAAATGTTATTTTTGATTCCTTTGTACGAGGGGATAGAAGTAGGAGTACGCAGGATGGATCAGGACTAGGGCTATCTATAACGAAAAAGATTATAGAGCGGCATAAAGGAACCATTACCCTCTCCTCAAATGAAGAAGCAATCACTGTGTTTACGATTCATCTTAAAAAAGAAATAGAAAGGAGCGAAAAATTTGAAGAAGCGATTATGCATACTAGTAGGAATACTTCTAATCAATAGTTTTTTATTTGTAGGTTGTGGCAAAAGTGAGACAAAAGAAGCAGATGGAAAAGATGTATCCATACAAAAAGAAGAGGTGATCTATGTAAAAACAGAACCTGTTATAAGTATGGATTTTACAAATACATTATTATTACCTGGAAATTTAAAACCAAAGGAAGAAGCAATCGTTACAGCAGAAGTAAATGGAAAAGTTAATCAAATTTATACAGATTTGGGAAGGAAGGTAAGCCAAGGGGAGTCTCTTTGTAAATTAGAAGATACGACCTATTTATTAACATATGAAAATAAAAAGAAAGACCTTTCGATAGGGAGTATAGAATTTAAGAATTTAACAAAAGACTATGAAAGAACAAAATCACTTTATGAGAACAATGTAGAATCTAAATCAGAATTTGATACAATAGAAAAAAACTATGAAAAACAAAAAGAAGAATTAGTAATAAAAGAAAATGATGTAGCATTGGCAAAAAAAAATCTAGACGATACGCTTATCAAAGCACCTATATCAGGAATTATAAGCAATAAAAAAGTTTTGATAGGTCAAACCGTATCCAGTGGCATTGAATTATTTAAGCTTGTAAATATAGATCAAATATATGTAGAAGTAGGGGTTTCGGAAAAAGATATGCCTTTTATAAAAAATGGGCAAGTGTGTAGTGTAAATGTAGATATGTTTTCGAATTCCTTTAAGGGAAAAATAACAAATATCGGACCAGAACCAAGTAGTGAAACAAAAACCTACCCAGTAAAGATATTGATTAAAAACGAAAAAGGAAATTTGAAATCGGGCATGTTTGCAAATGTAGAAATTATACTAGATAAGCATAAAGATGGTTTGGCAGTGCCTAAAAAATCAGTTATAAAAGAACAAGATAGATACTATGTTTTCGTAAAGGAAGATAAAAAAGCTGTTAAAAAATATGTGAAGATAGGTTTTTCAAGTGATGCATATAATGAAATATTAGAAGGGGTTGAAAAAGGGGAGCAGATCATTATGGTTGGCAATGAAGATTTAGAGGATGGAAGTTTGGTGGAAGAAAAGGAATAGTTTTTTAGAATGTTTCATTTATGTGTTTGGGTTACCATTGGTGTTTAGTGGTGAAAAAAGTACATTGTCCATGTTTGTTTATGCAGCAGGATTTGGACTAGGTAGTTCAGTAGGTGGAGATATTGAACAAAAATTGGCGATTAGATATACCTCTTTAATTGTAAACTTAATAAAAAAAATGATGAAATGATTCAGATATTGAGAGAAAAAGGTTTTGCATAAGATTAATGAGGCATAAAATATATTAGAATAAAAAATTCACATAATTCTACAAAAAAATTTGACATTTATACGCAAATATTTTACAATTAAATCACGATAATTTGAACAAGCTTTGGAAGAAAGATAAAAATAGTTTCTAAAGTCAAATTATTTAACAACATACTAGTAGCAAGCAGATAAAGACTATAATTTTATATTATATGAGCCTTAACTGCTCTACAATAGAGGATATATAGACTTTAGTGTATATCTTGTATTGTGGAGCAGTTTTTGTTTTAAAGAAAATAAAAATTTAAATAATCTAATTTGGAGGTGGCATGATGAAAAATGTAAAAATTGTGATTGTAGATGATTCTCCTTTTTCTATAAGCATACTGAGAGATATATTAGCGGAAAAAGAATTTGAAGTGGTTGGACAAGCAAGTTCATTAGAAGAAACTATCAAGGTGGTAAAAGAAACAAAGCCAGATTTGGTGACGATGGATATGACGATTCCTGGAACAGATGGTTTAGAATGTACAAGAGCCATTCATAAAATCGATGCGAATATAAAAGTTGTTGTTGTAAGCTCTATGAAGGATGATGAAATTGTTAAAAAAGCAAAAGTCAATAAAGTAGCAGGATATGTGCAAAAACCCGTAGATCCAGATGAGATTGCAACGGTAATCAATCGTGCAATGGCTGGTGATGATTTGCTTCTAGAGCTACAGGAAATCTATTTTGATGTATTTAAAGAAAGTTTTTCTAATAACCTGAATCGAATCACAAAGACGATTCCTACATATGGTGAAATGGGTCAATCAAATGATACAGAAAATTCTAGAGGGATTTCCATAGTCATAGGGATCATTGGGAAATGTTCTGGCAGGATGATTCTTGATTTATCACATGAAACGGCTAAAAAATTAGCGGAGGCAGCTTTAAAAAGAGAAGTAAAAAATATGGATGAATGTTTAGCGATGCTTGGTGAATTTACAAATATTATTGGTGGAAATGCTTGTTCTATATTAAATAGAAAGAATAAAATTTTTGGTCTACGTGTAGCACCTCCTACAATATTTCATGGAGAATCTTTGAAGATATCTAAATCCATGCTAAGAACAACTTCTGTTTTGGGGGAGACTTCTTTTGGAGAAATGTATTTAAATGTAGGATTTGAAAGAGATGAAGAAGAATGGATGTAAAATTAATCAATCCATTTATTGAGGCGTTTCTTGTTGTAATGCCGCAGATTGGATTTAATGATATAAAAAAAGGAAAGATGTCTTTAAAAGATAAAAATATTAAGAGTGATGGCGTGATGATTAATTTAGGAATAATAGGTGATGTTAAAGGAAATGTTCTCTATGGTATGACCATAGAGAATGCAAAAACAATTGCTTCGAAAATGATGATGGGTATGTCTGTTGAAACATTAGATGATATGGCACAGAGTGCGCTTTCTGAACTATCGAATATGCTTACTGCAAATGCGAGTATCAATTTTTCAAATATGGAGATAAATACAAACATCTCAACACCTACATTAATGTATGGGAAAGATTTTAATGTACAAGTGAATGTACAGAAAGTCATATGTATTGAAATATTGGCTGATGGGATTCCTATAGAGGTGAATATTGCTTTTAATAACTATGAATAATATAGAGTAAAGCTCTAATTTATAGTAACTTTGAAACAGTCTTTCATTTTAGACTGTTGTATAAAAAATTTAAGCGATATAAGTCAACTAGTTTCTAGTTGGCTTTTTATTTTTTGTGCTAAAAAATTTTTGAAATAGTGTACTCAATCAAGTGATTTTAATTGGTAATGATACATTAAAAAAAGTTGTAAAAATTGATGATCAAACCAAATAGCTTATTGTAAATGGAATGTTTTTAAGGGGTAGGAGGTACCTCTTATTTTTTTGCACAGAAATCGTAGCAAAGTGAGCAAAAAAAATATTTTTAAAATGAACTTTTTAAAAGATATAATACTCTTATATAGGAAAGGGTGGTGGGGATGTGGATACGAAAATGCTTGTAAAAGAAGCAAAACAAGGAGACAAAGAGGCACTTGTTCAGCTGATTATGGCAAAGAAGCAAGACTATTATAAGCTTGGATATATATATATGAAAAACAGTGAAGATGCATTAGATGCAATGGAAGATATGATTGTGATCCTATATGAGTGTATTCATAAATTAAAAAAAGAAGAATCATTCTATAGCTGGAGTAAGACTATTTTGGTCAATTGCTGTAAAAATAGCTTGCGAAAAAACAAGAAAATTATCTTATTAGAGCGTACAAAAGAAATATTTTATGAGGATACGTTTCAGCAAAAGGATGAAGCATTGGTCCTTGAGGAATATTTAGCGCAATTGCATCAAAAGCATCAAGAGGTCATTAAACTTCGATATTTTTTAGATTTAGACTACAAAACAATCGCAAAGCTATTAAAAGTGCCTATTGGAACCGTAAAATCTCGTATATCTATTGGACTTAAAAAGTTAAAAGAAAGAATCGGAGGTGAAGGGATATGAGAAACATTGAAAATAGATTCAGTGAAAAGAAAGCAGAAATAGAGAATTTACAAGTACCCGATGAATTGGAAATGAGATTGCGTAGTGCATTAAAAAGTAGAACATCTTCTAGTGGTGGAAGAAGCAAGTGGAAAGGAAAGTTGGTAGCTTTACTGATTTTTGGAGTATTAACTGGGTATCACGGGGATACTTTGGCATTTTATAGTAAAAAATACATTGGATATGAAAAAATTATGAATAGTACTTTGAAAAAATTGAATACATTAGAAAAAGGGCAAGTGATTGAAAAAAGCTATACATTTAAAAATAATGTAAAACTTACATTAGATGGGATCATGCTAGATGACAATCAGCTTCTTGTTTTTTATACTGTGAAAGATCCAACGGGCAATGTGGATCAAGTAGACATTAGTGGCACTACGATGGAAGGAATGGTAGGACAATACCATATGGGTAGTGGACAAGGAGAAATGAATGATGAAAAAACGGAGATGAAATGGATAGTGGCTTTTGAGAGTCCTTACTTCTTTGAAAAAAGATTAAAATGGTCGTTTATGCTAATCAAAGGAAAACAAAGTGAGCATGGAGAGATCACTTTCATATTAGATCGAAATAAGGCAATGGGACATACATTGAAAAAAGTCCTTAACAAAAAGGTTAAAGTAGATGAAACAGAAATACGCTTTGAATCTATTTTGGCTACACCGACGACTACAGTAATCAAAGGAACCATCCAAAATATAGTAGAATTAGCCAAAGATCAAATCCTTGGGGAACGTTTTAGACCAGAAACATTAGATATAAAATTGTTTGCCAATGGAAAAGAAATTGTCTACCAAGGTGGCGGAATGCGTACAAACATAAATGGCATGAAATTTGATGAAAAATTTGATGCACTCCCAAAAGATTTGAATAAGCTAGAAGTTCATCTCATAAGCTTTGGGGCAGATCATGATGTAGATGAAGTCATAAAGCTTAAAAATGATGGAAGTAATCAAAATTTTAAAATCCTTGGTCAAAATATAACCATCAATCAAGTAGATGCATCGAGTGGAGAGACTTATGTTACCCTTACTACTGAAGAAAGTGTACGCTTGTCTTTGGTGAATTTAGAGATAGATGGTAAAACCATAGCATTAGAAGATACTACGAAAGATACATATCAAAAAAAGAAAGATGGAAGGGTTCATCATATGCGAACCCTTCGCTTTAAGGGAGATGGAAAGGATTTGACGTTGCATATTAAAAGAATAAAATATGACAAAATCTATAATAAAATCATCAATATATCTATAGATTAAGATTTTAGGCTTTTATATATTTTCAAAGTGGCTTTGAAATGTTATTTAGACACCTAGCAGGAATATGTACATTAAAATTTGTAATCATTTATGGAACGGTTGCAATCGAAACCATGGGAATTGGCAATAAGAGCTACTTTTTTAGGGGGGAGGGTGTATGCTTATTTCTTTTGTGCATTTTCTAGGATAAGAGTCTTTGCATACGCCATCCTTGTTAGTTTTACAATAGCCACCAGGATTACATGTTCCATGATCTTTAATAAGGATTTTTCCAAGTAGATCAACAGCAACCCATTCAGGGCTTCTTAAACGTGAAATATATTTTTTGCTATATTTATTAAAGGTAACGAAGTTAACCAACATCAATAGGGTGACCATCAACTGTTTCAAACATTTCTGCATAGTCTGTAGCAGGGAAAAAGATGGTACTATCAAGCCAGAGATTCCCAAGATTATCGATGATAGCTGCATTTAAAGTTGGTCTGACAGCGAGACCATTTGCCAGATGCCAAGACCAATCAAATACTAAATTATGTAGAAGTCAGTAATGTTGATCATGGAAAAGGATTTAAAAAAGGGGAGTGGATTATATTACAGGCAAAACCTCCTAGATTCGTTTAGGAGGTTTTAGATAACTAACGGAATAATATCAATACTTGATTAGGACCTGTACGCTTTAATATACGGTATCCTTTATCAGATTTTGTTGCAATTCCCTCATCGTTAGGTATACAGTAGCCATTTACTTTACAGGTTCCATCGTCACGTACACGTAATTGCCCTAATAAACCTACTGCAACCCATTCGGGTCTTTGACACCTTGGAATATATTCCTGATTAGGATCCCACTCAGGATTTATGATGGCTTGAGATTCAGTTCTCTCTGGAATAATAACATTACCATCTTGATCTTTCACAGCTGGAATGACAACCTCCTCATATTGAATCCGTCCCCATTCATCTCTCAAATGTTTTTGATCCCAGTCAAAATCTGCACTTCCACCTAAAACACCTGGCGTGACACTGGTAACACCTAGAATATAATTATCTTTTGAGGTAGCTATTGCGATTTTATTTTCATTAAGAGTTACAAAGTACCCAACATCAATTGGTTTTCCATCTGCTGTTTCAAACATTTCAGCATAGTCACATGGACCTGTAGAAGTTCCACCAGTAAAACAGCCTACACCTGTAATTCCTGAAATTTTTGCTTTTAAACCATCATTAGCCAAATGCCAAGAATAAGATTCATTAGCAGTGCCATTATACCCCATAATGTGGGAATGGCTAAACACGTCTGTACTTGTGCGAAAACCTTCAGAATGAGAATAATTCCCACTAGCTGTTGTGGAAAAACCTTCTGCATGTGACTGGTGACCACTAGCTGTTGTTCTAGAACCTTCAGCGTGAGAACTACTTCCACTTGCTAGTGTTTCAGAACCTTCAGAATGAGAAGAAAGTCCACTTGCTTCTGTGTCATTACCTTCAGCATGAGAATAATCTCCAGTTGCTTTTCCTAATCTGCCTTCAGCATGAGCATAATCTTTAGTTGCTATTGAGCCATTGCCTTCAGTATGGGACCAATCTCCACTAGCTTTTGTATCAACACCTTCGGAATGGGAAGCAGATCCACTTGCTTCTGTGGCGTATCCTTCTGCATGAGAATATTCACCACTTGCTATTGATACGTGTCCTTCTGCATGAGCAGTGTTTCCTGCTAATGTATTAAAACCTTCAGCATGAGAGTAATTTCCATCTGCTACAGTGTTACTACCTTCAGCATGAGCACCATTTCCGTTTGCTTTTGTTTCTATACCTTCTGCATGAGCAGCCTGCACCCATGCTACGCCACCTGCTATAGTGAAATAACCTTCCGCATGGGAATAATCACAGTTTGCTGTTGTTTCACTGCCTTCAGCATGGGATGCATATCCATTTGCAGTTGTTTGATTTCCTTCAGCATGAGAAATAGGCCCTACTGCTTTTGTAAATTGACCTTCCGCATGTGAAGATTCTTCACTTGCTTCTGTTAAATTACCTTCAGCATGAGAAATATTGCCACTTGCTGTTGTTTCACTACCTTCAGTATGAGAATACTCTCCACTTGCTGTTGTGTTTCTACCTTCAGAATGACAACTAAAATTACTTGCTGTTGTACCAAAACCTTCTGAATGAGAATATTCTCCGCTCGCTGATGTACCAAGACCTTCAGCATGAGATGTTTTTCCGCTTGCTATTGTTTCTTCACCTTCAGCGTGAGAAGTGTCTCCACTAGCTGTTGTTTGATTTCCTTCTGCATGAGAATTAGTTCCTTGTGCTTGAGTATTTTCGCCTTGAGCATGAGAAATATCTCCACTAGCAATCGTATTTAGACCTTCTGCATGGGCGATAGCTCCAGATGCAGTGGTTTGTATTCCTTCTGCATGGGAAGCATCACGACAAGCTTTTGTCTGAAGTCCTTCTGCATGAGAAAAAACGCCATCTGCTTGTGTCAATACACCTTCTGTATGAGAAATCTGTCCATTTGCTGTTGTATTTAAACCTTCTGCATGGGTACATCCACCCATAGCTTTCGTACCGTTGCCTTCAGCATCAGAGCAATATCCAGGTGCTTGCCTATTGCATCCATTTGACAATTGAATTCACCCCTTTAATTTATATAAATTTGTCCAACTTTTCTATCTGTATGTTCGCTATATAATATGCATTGTCCTAAAGTTTGTGATAATTTCTTGAAGTTTTGCAGAAAACGAATATTTATAGTTTGGTATTGATAATAGTTTTGGGAAAAAATAAAAATTATCATACTCCTTGGTAGGGGTTAGCGTGTATATATTCCTCATTAGAAGGCGTGTTTTTAAATAGAAAAGCGCTTTTAGAGGTAGCATGAACTCTAGAGAGGCTTTTTTTTATGGCAAGAAATTTAAGTATATCGCATGCAAATAGGAAAAAAGTTCTATATTCAATGAATCAGAATATGAATAGAGTATGTAACAATACTATAAATATCTTAAAAGGAGGTTTTATAATGTCTTTATTGATGGCGTTTTCAATTGTTTTAGTCGTTTTATCTATTGGAGATATTATTTCTACTAAAACAAAAGCATTTATTCCCTCTGTGTTTGTTGCTGCACTATTATTTTTATTTGGGTTTTGGACTTTTTTTCCACAAGATATCGTAGCACTTGCAGGGTTTGAAAAATCAATCATCTACTTATCCATGTACTTATTAATAACCCATATGGGTACGTTGTTGACCGTTCGAGAATTATTGCGTCAATGGAAAACTATTGCCATTGCACTCATCGGGATTGTAGGGATTTGTGCGCTTACACTCACAATCGGTAAGGCAATTTGGGGTTGGGAAACAGTTGTAATAGCTACCCCTCCACTAACAGGAGGTATCGTAGCTGCGATCATCATGTCTGAGGCAGCTACATCTATTGGAAGAGAAAATTTAGCAGTGCTTGCAATCGTCACCTATGTAATGCAAGGATTTGTTGGTTATCCGCTTACAGCCTTAATGCTAAAGAAAGAAGGAAATAGACTTCTCTCTGGGTTTAGAAGTGGTGTATTAAAACATGTCAAACAGAATGAAACGAGTGGTGACGTAAATAATAGAAAAAAACTTATACCACCACTTCCAGAAAAATATATAACCACATATGTGATTCTTACAAAACTTGCAATCACTTCACTACTTGCTGTACAATTTGCAAATCTAATCAAACCTATCATGGATATTTCACCATTTGTGATGTGTCTATTCTTTGGTGTGATTGCACAAGAACTAGGTTTTGTTGAGCAAAAGCCGCTTAATCTTGCAAATTCATTTGGATTCTTAATGACAGGGCTTATGGCATTTATATTTGCAGGTCTTGCTAAAGCCACACCATCTATGCTTGCTAAAATAGCTATTCCACTTGCAGGAATCATCATTTTAGGTGTGATAGGCATGGGAATCCTTTCTATGATTCTTGGGAAAAAACTCGGATATACGAAGGAAATGTCTTTTGCAATAGCGCTTACTGCACTTTATGGATTCCCTCCAAACTATATACTTACGGAGGAAGCATCAAAAGTGCTTGCAAAAACGGATGAAGAAAAAGAATTTTTGATGGATGAAATGCTTCCTAAAATGCTTGTTGGAGGATTTACAACCGTTACCATTGTTTCGGTGATCATCGCGGGAATATTTAGCAAACTATTATAATCATACACATCATTAATTAAAGGAAGGTGAAAGCATGAATATTAAAGCATTAGCCCAAAAATATAAACAATATAATGTAGATTTAAGAAGAGAATTTCATATGTATCCTGAGCCGAGCATGAAAGAATTTAGAACATCAAACCGCGTGATAGAAGAACTTGAAAAAATGGGTATCGAATGTAAAAAGGTAGCGGAAACAGGTGTCGTTGGGATCATTAGAGGTGAAATGAGTGGCAAAACTGTAGCACTAAGAGCTGATATGGATGCTTTAGAATTAACAGAAGCAACCACAAAAGATTACAAATCAAAAGTAGATGGGATGATGCATGCTTGTGGTCATGATGGGCATACTTCATCATTACTTACAGCAGCCCAAATATTAAACGATATGAAAGACGAACTACGTGGTAATGTTAAATTGATTTTTCAACCGGGTGAAGAAATAGCAATGGGTGCTAGAAAAATGATAGAAGAAGGCGTCATGGAAACTGTAGATGGAATACTTGGCATTCATCTATGGAATGATATGGATGTTGGAAAAATTTCTGTAGAGGCAGGTCCACGAATGGCATCTGCTGGAATATTTAAAATAAACATCCGAGGCAAGGGTGGTCATGGATCTATGCCAAATCAAGGGGTAGATGCAGTAGTCGTAGGTTCAGCAATGGTTATGAATATACAATCTATCGTAAGTAGAGAAATCAGTCCGCTACACCCTGCTGTAATCAGCGTTGGAATATTTCATTCAGGCACTAGATTCAATGTGATTGCAGGAGAAGCATATTTGGAAGGAACCACACGCTGTTTTGATACAGAAGTAAACAACTCATTTGAAGAAAGAATAAAACGTGTAGCAGAAAATACGGCTAAAAGCTACAGAGCAGAAGTAGATTTTAGTTACAAACAAGTAGTGATTCCTACAATCAATGATCCTAACATGTCTTTTATTGCACAAAGATCTGTAGAAAAAATATGTGGGAAAGATGCAATCGGTATATATGAAAAGACTACAGGTGGAGAAGATTTTCCATATTATACACAAAAAGCGCCAGGGGTTTTTGCTTTTGTTGGAACCAAAAATGAAGATAAGCTTGAAAATTACCCCCACCATCATCCGAAATTTGATATTGATGAAGATGCACTTGAGGTAGCAGCAGCTTTGTATGCACAATTTGCATTTGACTTTTTAAATGGAAAAAAGTAAAATTTATGCTAAGAATAACACAATCCTCTGAAATTTGGAGGATTTTTTTATTTTTTGTAAAAGTGGAGGAAATATGTAATAAATATCGAAGTTTATATAAATACATTTTATAAAAAATTAGATCAAAGTGATAAAATAATAGAAATCTTTTAAAAGTCAAAATACAATCTAGAGGAGAATTATGATAAAAATAACGAAACAAAAACTTTATATCATTTTACTATATATTGTTGTTACGGTGGTTGGTCATTATTTTGGTGAATATTACAATACTTATGATGCATACAAAAATCGAATGTATGATGATTTTGAGGATTTTGGGATGGAAATAGAATCATTAAACGATCATTTATCACAGTTATTGACTTTAGGGGTGGAGGATTTTGATCCTGAAAAAAAGGTTGTCAATAGAAGGATAATGTTAGAATTTTGGAGATCAAACAATGATGCAGCAGATTTAGGAAAAGGTAAGTGGTGTCCTGCTTATATTGATGATCTGTATTTAGACGTAAATCATGTGATTGAAAATATTGTATCTGATAACAAGATTAGCCCATCTGAGAGAAAATATATACAAACATTATATGCATACAATGACGAAATCTTAAAAGAATATAGAAATGTGGTAGGGGATATGCCAGAGCGTTTGGATTTTGATAAAATGAGAAAATTAGAGAAGAAAATTATTAAAATATATAATGATTACTCAAAAGAAGCTGAGGATTTACTAAACACCTCTAAATACAGAGGATTAAAAGATTATAAAGGAGAGCTTACAGCGGAAAGTTTAGAAAATGTTCAAGCCTATTGCCAAGAAATCTTTTCAAAATTAGTAGAAAATAAAACTTTAAAATACAATAAAGAAGATGGAAAAAATGCAGATCAATATGTATTTGAGACGGATTTGAAAGAATATGATCCAAAAGATATTGCTAAAGATCTTATGAATGGAAATACAGAGTACAGATTGACCTATGATAAAAAAACCAAGAAAATAGACATATATGCCAGCAGCTATGGCACCTCTCCGAATAGCAAAAAATATACAGAAAAAGAACTAGACAATATGGCAGAGAAGATCATGACTCAATTTAGTGATCAAGGGTTTAATTATGATAAAAAAATAAGCTATGATGAACAACAAAAGATCCAAGAGATTACCTACGCCTATATAGAAAAAAACGAAGGGGTATATGATGAAATAAAAAAAATGCAACTAGAAATACAATCTTCTGGATTAATCACAGGATTTGAAAGGGTGTATCCTTACCATGAACCAATCACTATGCCCGTGATCAAGAAAGAAGCCATTTTATCAAAAATAGACAAGGAAGCAAAAATCATAGATGATCTACTGATTCGAAATATAGAAGGCAAAACACAATACGTCTTTCATTTAAAATATAAAAATACCCTATATGAAAGTGTATTTGATGCAGATACAGGGGCACTTAGTTATTATGGACGAGAGATTCGACATGATTATTTGAAATAGAAAAATTTTGAAAGCAAATAAGAAACTGATAAGAAGTCAACGAAACCCTCGTGGAGTTTTTATCTTTATAGTCAAAATAGATCATGCTTTTTTTATTTTATAAATTATTACAAAATACGATACAATCCATATAGAAGCCTGTATAGAAAAATATGGTAAAATTATCGATCAACCTATATGCGGTAAGTAATCAATCGATTATTTACCCTATTTTATTTGAAAAAATCTCAAAAATCCTCATTAAATAGTAGGATTTTATATAAGAATCTGATATGATTAAAGACAGGAAAATTTTACTATATAGTTTTTGATTTTACTTACAGGAATAATTATTTTTTGTGTTTACATACAATATAATATACAGTTAACAGAGAATTCATTTCTTATGAGAATGCGGAGTGTGTTGTACTTCTACAAATAATAAAATAGATATTATACTTTTCGATAGATTTTATGTGCTTTAAAAACCTCAGCTTTTATAAAAATATTGTTAAATAACCTGAAAGGTGGATATGAATGGCAACATACAATGAAAGCACAAAAAAAGCGGATATAACGATACGTTTATCTGAATTTGAGATGCCTCCTATGCAGGATGTATTGATAGTTGGCAAAAGAGCACCGATAGGGCCAGAAGCTGCAAGAAGAATGGTAGACATATTATCACCAGATCAATATGAAATTGTTAAGATTGAGGATGCTGTTATTGAAGCCATTGTAATTAGGAAAGGGCTATTAAATATTTTACCCAAAGATAAGCTTATTGAATTAATCATGGAAGAAGGAGGACGGATTGCTAACGAAGCTACGATTATCAAAGCCCAGATTAATATTACAATTCACGTTAGCAAATCTATAGAAATATGATTAGAAAAGTTTTAAATATTATGAATCAAGATTTTATGATTGTGAATGCCATTGATGGGATTAGAAATATAAAGAATAGTGCACTAGAAAAAGGAATTAGCCATTTTTTTGTAATGGAGCACAGAGAAATTCTTGGTGTAATTACAACAAAAGAATTAATTGAAGCACATCCTAATAGAATTGCAGCAGACGCTATGATACAAAATTTTACAAAAATAAATGTAGATACCCCCATATGGAAAGCAAAAGAATTATTGGAAAAAAATATGGAAATTCTTTTAGTGGAGGAGAATAAAAAAGTAGTTGGGTTTATTACAACGTCTCTTTTAGATATTGAACTAGGGAAACATATAGATTTGCTTACAGGCCTTTATAAAAGTGATTATGTATATTATCATGCTGCAAAATTTATTAAAAATAGAAGTGAAATAGCGATTATATTTATGGATGTGGATAATTTCGGACATGTTGATAAAGCATATGGGCATATTTGTGGAGATAATATTTTAAAGGATATTGGCATGTTACTCAATATGTATAAACATACAGATACCTATTTGTGTAGATTTGGTGGGGATGAATTCATGATTGTGACACCCTATACGATTGAGCAAGCTAAAGCAATGGTAAAAGAAATAATGAACGCAGTAGCAATACACAAGTTTCAAGATGAAATTGATATTACTATTTCAGCAGGGATTGTTAAAGGTAGAAAGTATGACAATAGAATAACAAATCCATATGCGGCTGTTTCTCAGCTAATCAATATCGCAAGTTTAGCATCTACGAAGGCGAAAAAGAGTAAATGTAAACTTAGTATAGTGCATGAAACAGAGATCGATGAAAGTGCTTAAGGCGTAGAATTTTTTATCTAAATAATGTAATATACTTTAAATTGAAGGCTATTGCTTATGGTTTAAAAAAGAATAGAATATTATTTTCTAAACTTTCTCTAATTTGATAAAATGAAAGAAGAGGAAGTTTATATTTTTTTGTATTTAGAAATACATGGGATAATGATGCAATGATTTTTAAGGACTCGGTATAGGAGGGAAATGTATTATGAAATCGATAAATATTTTGGTTGTTGAAGATGACCAAGCCATCAATCATCTTATTGCAAGTACATTGAAAAAATCAGGATATATAGTATATACAGCCTTTGATGGAGAAGAAGCTTTATTAAAATATAAAGAAAGAGCGTATCATATGATTTTACTTGATATTATGATTCCTAAAATAGATGGGATAGAAGTCATGAGAAGAATCAGAGGAGAAAGTATCGTACCCATTATTATATTATCAGCAAAAGATGAAGAAATTGATAAAATCATCGGACTTCGGATGGGGGCAGATGATTATATGACAAAGCCTTTTTCCACAGCAGAGCTTTTAGCAAGAGTAGATGCAACCATTAGAAGAAGCTTTCATTTTCATAAAAATGAAACATTGAAAGAAGAAAATATAACCTATGGGGATATTTTTTTGGATTTGAATAATTATTATGTTGTAAAGAATGAGGAAAACATTTCACTTACAAAAAAAGAATTCGAAATCTTGAAGCTTTTTTTGAAAAATCCAAATCGTGTATTTACAAAAGAACAGATATTTAAATATGTATGGGAAGAAGAATATATGCATGATGAAAATACATTGATGGTACATATCAGACGCCTTAGAAAGAAAATTGAAAAAGATCCTTCAAAGCCTAAAATGATTACGACTGTTTGGGGAATAGGCTATAAGCTCGGGGAAATAAAGCATGTTTAAAACAATGACGCTCTTACTCTTAATCATGTGTATATTTCTTTTATGGATGATGAAAGGTCAAAATAAACAAATAAAAAAGATAAATGGAGTACTTATGCAAATAGAAAATGGAAATGTAAATCAAAGAGTGCGGCTCTATACGAATCATAAACAGCTGAAGAAATTATGTGAAAACATCAATGAATTGGTCGATAAATTTCAAGAAATACTTGTGAAGTATAAAAAAACAGAAGAATCGAGAAAAAAAATGGTTTCTAATATTTCACACGATTTAAGAACACCCTTGACGTCTCTATTAGGATATATAGAAGCGATGAAAAATGATCTTACTATAACAGAAGAAGAAAAAGAAAAATATATGGATGTGGTTTATGCAAAAGGAAAGCTTCTCCATGTACTTTTAGAAGATTTTTTTGTATTATCTAAAATCGAGGCCAATGATGCTGTGCTAAATTTTAAGAAAGTAGATATTTGTGAGGCAGCAAGAATGAGTATCCTCACCTTTTATGAAGATTTCACAAAAATCAATATAACACCAGTCATTCATGTACCAGATGAAAAGCTATATGTACTCGGAGATGAAAAGAGCATCCATAGAATTCTTAATAATCTTTTATCAAACGCATTGAAATATGGAAAAGATGGAGGGGAAATAGGCATTGGGGTAAAAAAAGAAAAGGAATTTGCGCGTATATCTGTTTGGGATCATGGAAAAGGCATTCCAAATAAAGAGATTCCGCATATATTTGAGCGATTATATACCCTAGAAGATTCAAGAAATCATCAGCTTCAAGGAAGTGGTATAGGCTTAACCATTGTAAGAGAACTTATAAAAAAGCATGGTGGAGACATTTTTGTTGAGAGCATTCCTTATGAAAAAACGGAATTTTCATTGACGATTCCTTTATTTAAGAAACTTGTAAGATTTAAGTAAAATCTATGTAAGTTTTTTATTGTATTCTATTATCAGAAGGGAAGGGATATTGATGGAATATGTATTAGAAACTGTAAACTTAACAAAAAAATATAAAGATAAAAATGCGGTAGATAACTTAAATATCCATATTAAAAAAGGAGAAATTTATGGATTTTTAGGAGAAAATGGGGCAGGAAAAACAACAACAATAAGGATGATTATGGGACTTATAAAACCAACACAGGGAAGTATTGAAATGTTTGGAGAAAATATATCTTCAAAAAAAAATCAATATCTAGAAAGAATCGGATCTATTATAGAATTCCCAGGTTTTTATCCGAATTTAACAGCCAAGGAGAATCTAGAGATTCATAGAAGGTTGATCGGGATACAAGGGAAAAAATGTATAGATGAAGCTTTAGAAATGTCCGGCATGAAGGATACAAAAAATAAATTGGTAAAAGAATTTTCATTGGGCATGAAGCAGCGTCTTGGTGTTGCTAGAGCACTGCTTCATCACCCTGAAATATTAGTTTTGGATGAGCCTACGAATGGGCTAGATCCTGTTGGAATTAAAGAAATGAGAGAACTTATATTAGATTTATCTAGTAAAAAGAATATTACTGTTTTGATATCTAGTCATAATTTAAGCGAAATACAGCAGATGGCAACCACCATTGGCATTATCCATAAGGGGAAATTAGTAGAGGAGATTGACTTTGAAACCCTTCAAAATAAAAATAGACATTACATAAAAATAAAGGTAAGCGATGATAAAAAAGCAGCCATGTTACTAGAAGAAAAATTGTGTATTTTTGATTATAGGGTCAGTGAAAAAAATATCTTACAAGTTTATGAAAAGCTTTCTGATAGTCCAAAGATCAATCGCTTGCTTGTAGAAAACCATGTGGATGTGGGAGAGATTATTTTAATGAAAGATACCTTAGAAGATTATTTCATAAAGGCTACTGGGGGTGAGGGAATTGCTTAATGTACTCTATACAGAAATTTTGAAGTTAAAAAGAGCGAAGATTCTGTGGTTATTACCGATTGGAGGAATACTTCCAAGTGTATTAATATTACTGATTATTATGGGTAATTCAAAGACTTCTGGAGTACATTGGAATTGGGAATTGGCTTTTGAAAACAATATTTTATTTATGAGTTTGATTATGGCAGTTGCTTTATTTTCACTCATTTCAGGATATGTATTTTCAAGAGAATACACAGAAAATATGGTCAATACTTTATATACCTATCCAGTAGATAAATCGAAATTTGTATTTGCAAAATTAATGGTTATATTAATCATAATTTTTGCAACATTAGCAATAAATTTTGGTTTTATGTTGGCTGGAGGCATGTTTGTAATTCAAGAGTCCCTCAATTTCCATCTATTGATGGAAGAAATCAAAAAGCAATTATGGATAGGTAGCATGTTTTTTGTATTATCCCCTGTAAGTGCAGTTTTAGGAGTAATCGGTAAAAATGTGATTCCGCCTATTGTATTAGGAATAAGTGCAGTTATAACAAATGTTATAGTATGTAATTCAAAATATATAGATGTATTTCCATGGTGTATTCCAACGGATTATGTTTTTAGAGCAAATGCACATGATCCTAAGATGATTACAGTAAAGGCTTGGATCATTTTAGGGGCTACCTTTATGATTTCACTCGTTGCCTTGATCGGATACTTAAAAAAATCAGATGTACATGCATAAACGCAAAGTCGACTATAGATTAGTTGGCTTTTCTTTTAAGGATTAGTAGAAAAAAGAAAAGGCTGAAAAATATTACTTCTTCAATCTTAGAAATAAGAAATAGCAAGGATTTTAAGCGAATTTTTGTATTGAAATTATGTGAAGGATATTGTATTATGTACTGGCAAGAGAAAATTGCAAGATATGATGCATTTTAAGAATGCATTGAAAAAATAGATGGTTTTAAGGCATTAAAGCCTGTATATGCAAGTAAAAGAAGTATTTAATACAAAATATAAGATATTTTAAAGAGTCAGGTTTGAGTAATTTATTTATTCAAGCGGGGCTCTTTTTTGTGTGGTATTTATAGATAAGTTAAATAGAATATACAAAAATAACATTAGCGAATAATAACATGAAAAGAGGAATTATGGAAAAATTCATAGAAATATAGAGTGAATGAAACATAAAAACTATCATTAACCCCATAGGGAAGTAAATAATATATAGGATAAAAAATAGTAAAATGAGTATATAAGTTTATTTAAATTTAGCATATGGAGGGAATATATGAAGGAAGTTGTGTTGATTGCACCTTATGAAAAGATGTATCAATTATCAGTGGATCTTATTTCACAACATGATTACAAAAATATAGAGGTTGTAAGAGGTGATTTGCAAGAAGGGGTAAGAGCTGCATATAAGGCGGTAGATTGTGGCGCCAAGGTAGTCATTTCTAGAGGAGGAACCTTTACACTTATTAAAGATGTTTTGAATGTGCCAGTAGTGGAAATCCAAACGAGTGCTTATGATGTAATTGCAAATATCAAACATATAGTAGGGCAGAATGAACCGTTAGCGATTATAGGCCATAATAATATTATCTATGGGTATGATTTGATCAAAGAGATTGTAAAAAAGGTAAAGAAGGTAGATATTGAGCGTGGAGAGAGTGTAGCGCAAAAAATTAAAGGGTGTGTGGCAGAGGGGGTTCATGTATTTATAGGAGATGCAGTAGTGAATAATATCTGCAAAGAGCTAGGATATACTTGTTATATGCTAGAAAGTGGACAAGATGCCATTCGTAGTGCAATAGAAGAAGCAAACCGTATTTTGATGGTATCTAAGTATGAAATAGAAAGATCAAAGCGCTATATGGCACTTATTGACTATGTTCATGATGGGGTAATTGCCACAGATGAGAAAAACAGGATTTTATTATTTAATTCTGTAGCACAGGAGATTTTAGGAATTCTTAAAGAATATGCTATTGGACGAAAAATTCAGGAATTTACCCAAATAGGAAGTGTTTTAGAAGAAATATTACAGAGTAAAACGCTTATTGATGAGGTGCGAAAGCTAGGGGATACGCAGGTGACTATAAGTAACATTCCTATTATGGTAAATGATGAAAACAAAGGTTCTGTGACTGTATTTCAGGATATAACGAAACTTCAAAACTTAGAAAAAGAGGTAAGGATTAAGATGGTAGAAAAGGGTTTTGTGGCAAAACATACTTTTTCTTCTATTATTCACAAAAGTAATGAAATGGAGCATTGTATTACTGTAGCAAAAAAATTTAGTAGATATGATTCGAGTGTATTAATTGAAGGAAGTTCAGGGGTAGGTAAGGAACTTTTTGCCCAAAGTATACACAATGAAAGTAGAAGAAGAACAGGACCTTTTGTTGCTATAAACTGTGCTGCTTTACCTCGTTCTATTATTGAAAGTGAACTTTTTGGTTATGTTGAGGGGGCATTTACTGGGAGCAAGAAGAAAGGTAAAGCAGGTGTATTTGAGCTTGCCCACAAAGGAATTATATTTTTAGATGAAATAAGTGAACTGCCAATAGATGTACAGGGGCGTTTGCTTCGTGTAATACAAGAACGTGAAATTATGCGACTAGGAGATAATAAGGTAATTCCGCTAGATGTACGTATTGTGTGTGCTACCAATCGAAATCTAAAGGAAATGGTGAAGCAGGGAACCTTTCGACGAGACCTACTTTATAGAATTAACACACTATCTTTTTATATACCACCCTTAAGTCAGAGAAAAGATGATATTGATGTAATGGTTCTCCATTTTTTAAAGCGGTACTGTAATAAGTATTCTAAGAAAATAGATGGATTTACTAAGAGTGCTATGGACTATCTTATGATTTATGATTATGAAGGAAATATTCGAGAATTACAAGGAATGATAGAACGTGCAGTAATAATCTGTGAGGATACGATGATCAAGAAATATGATTTAGAAAATAATGTAAATTATAAAATAAAAAAGCAAGAGCAGATAGTACCACAGGATTGTATGCTAGGAGAAATAGCGCAAGATCTACCAAGTTTAAAGGATATAGAGAAGCGGTATATCTCTTGTATATATAACATGAATCAAAAATCTACGTCAAAAACCTGTGAGATTTTAAAAATAGATAGAACCACCTTATGGAGAAAAATGAAAAAGTGAGAAGAAATAAGTGGTTGCATATTACAACGAAGTTGCGTTTTACAACGTAAAAATGTTGCTATATGCAACCATTTGTGAATTTTTAAAGAAGTGTTCCGCGTGATAGGGTATGTACGATTTAAATATGAATAGATTAAAAATTCTAAAGATTAGAGTTTTAAGTCGTTGATCTATGATAAATATATTTCAATACTAAGGAAAAATATGTTTTCTAAAAATCATAGATTGGTTGGCATAAAAATTGCTTTTATATTAGGACGTAAATACATTTACGTATTTATAAAATTGATTATAAGTAATAAATATGACCTATGTATGATAGCCATATTCTATTTTGCATAAGAGGTGAGGAAGTATTGTAAGATACAATTTTATGGAAAGAGAAACGGAGTTGTTTTAAATGATTATTATTGCAGATGATTTAACAGGTGCAAATGATACGGCAGTACAATATAAAAAATTTGGGTTTTCTGCTATTTTAAAAGTTTTACACGATGATAACAAAGAAAATAATTTTTACAAAGATTATGACATTATCTCTATTAATGCAGATACAAGACCATTAAGTACGCAACAGGCATATGAAAGAGTATATAGAATAACAAAGAAAGTGTGTGACAGTGGCAATGGGTATATCTATAAGAAAATAGATTCTGTTTTGAGAGGAAATCCTGACTCAGAATTAGATGCAGTAATGGATGCAATGGATTGTCACCTTGCGTTGGTTGCACCGAGTTTTCCTGAAAATGGGCGACATGTTGTGAATGGTGTGTTAGCAGTAGGAAAAACAAAGATTAATGTAGTTGATGTTTTTCGAAAAGGGATGAAACGTAAGGTGCAGGGCGTTTATCTACAAACCATACGAAATGGAGCAAAAAGTTTAAAGGAATATATTGCATTAAAGCAACGCGAGGGTATAGAGGTATTTGTACTAGATGCGGATACGGATGGAGATTTAAAAATAGTAAAGGATACATCTAAGCTAATCCATGAGAAAAAAGTATTGTGTGGATCTGCAGGACTAGCGAAGCAATTGAGTATGGATCTTGCGGAAGAAAAAAAGAGAAGGTACAAAAATTTAAAGGAAAAAGAAAAGGGAATTACGCTAGTGGTTGTAGGATCACGTACGCCAGAAACAGCCCTACAGGTAAAGCGTGCATCAGAAATATGGCAGGTACCTATTATTAAAGCAGATACGAAAAAAATTATTAAAGGAGAAGAACAGACAGTCATTAAACAGTGCATAAAGCAGATAGAAAATGAGATTGAAAAAGGACAAAATCTAGTTATGGTAGCAGTAGACAGTTTGTTTGATGATTATTCATTGGTATTAAAAAATAGCAATGAAGAATATGCACAGGCATTATGCATTGTAGAAACACTTGCCAACCTCACAAAGATCGTGTGTGATAAAACTTGCGTACATGCAATCGTTTCCACCGGGGGGGATACTTCTCTTCAGATATGTAGAATATTGGATACGTATGGAATTGAGCTGTTAGATGAAATTATGCCAGGGATTCCTGTTGGTAAAATGGTTAGCGAACAGGTGGATGATACACTTATTGTAACCAAGTCGGGAGGCTTTGGTGAAGGGGATGCATTGATTGAAATTATTGAATATCTGCAGAATATAAATTATAAAGAAAGCAAGTTAGGAGTGGTATAAATGGAAAATTATCAAATTAAGATACCTGCTTGTATATTTGGTGGTGAGGGATCTATTGATAAACTAAAGGAAGTTATTACGAAGGAAAATGCTAAAAAAGTTATTGTTTTTACAGATAAGGGTGTAAGAGAAGCAGGAATTTGTGATATGGCTACACAAAAGCTTACAGACTGTGGTGTGGATTATGAGATTTTTGATAATTTAAAGCCTGAACCATCTGTATATGATGTAGACAATGTGATAAAAAAAACGATGGATGTAAAGGGTGATTTAGTTATTGCAATCGGAGGCGGCAGTGTAATGGATGTTGCAAAGCTGGCAACCGTATTAATGGGCGCTGAGTACACGGTATTTGATTTGGTAAAGGAACCTTCTTTAGCAAAGAAAAAAATAAAATCTGTAATGATTCCAACCACTTGTGGAACTGGATCAGAGGCAACTTGTAATGCGATCGTCGCAATACCAGAAGAAAGTTCTAAAAAAGGTATTGTCAATGATATGCTTATTCCAGATTATGTAATACTCGATGCTACGTTGCTTGCAAAGTTACCTAAAAAAATTGTTGCAGCAACAGGTGTAGATGCTTTAGCACATGCTGTGGAATGCTTCACATCTAAAAAAGCCACGCCTTTTAGTGATACATATGCTTTAGCATCAGCAAAACTAATATTTGGAAGCATCAAAGAAGCTTATAAAGATGAGGATAACTTAAAAGCAAAGGGAGATATGTTACTAGGTGCATTTTATGGGGGTGTAGCAATTACAGGATCAGGAACAACAGCAGTACATGCACTTTCATATCCTTTAGGAGGAAAATATCACATTGCACATGGTGTTTCGAATGCCATATTATTTTCTCATGTAATGGCATTTAACAAGGATGCTTGTGCAGATAAATTAGCCATGATTTGTGATGTAGTTAATCCTGAAATAACAGGGAAAACAATAGATCAAAAGGCGCAATACATTATTGAGCAGATTGCAGATATTGTAAAATATACGAAAATACCTACAAGATTAGAACAGTTTGGCGTTAAGGGAGAGGATATTGATTTTCTTGTGCAAGCAGGGAGTGAGCAACAAAGATTATTAGTTAATAACATGAAAGAATTAAGCCTTGAGGATATTAGAGAAATCTATAGAAAAGTAATGTAAAAATACTAGGAGGTCATGAAAGTGAAGAAAAAACCGGTTTTAGGAATAACAATGGGAGATCCTGCTGGTTGTGGTCCTGAGCTGACTATAAAAGCACTGGAAAATAAAAATATATATGAAATATGCAATCCAATTGTCGTTGGTGATATAAATATGATGGAGGATGCAATTAGAGTAGTAAGGGCAAAGGATATTACACTGCATAAGATTGCAGATGTTAAAGAAGCAAAATTCCAATATGGCGTAATTGATGTTTATCACCTTGATTTAGTGGATATGAGTAAACATGAATATGGGAAGGTATCAGTTATGGCAGGAGAGGCAGCTTTTCAATGTGTCAAAACGGTAATCGAGCTTGCTATGGAGAAAAAAATTGATGTGACTGTTACGAATGCATTAAACAAAGAAGCGATCAACCTTGCAGGACACCATTATTCTGGACATACTGAAATTTATGCAGCGTTAACAGGTACAAGTAATTATTCAATGATGCTTGCCCATGATGATTTGAGGGTTGTGCATGTATCTACCCATGTATCTTTGAGAGAAGCTTGTGATAGGGTGAAAAAACAAAGAGTATATGATGTGATTAAGCTTGCGCATGATGCTTGCAAAAGTCTTGGTATTGAAAATCCAAAGGTAGGTGTAGCTGGATTAAATCCACATTCAGGGGAAAACGGTATTTTCGGAACAGAGGAGAAGAATGAAATTGAGCCTGCTATTAAAATGGCTCAAGAAGAAGGGCTCAATGTAGATGGACCTGTTCCACCAGATACGATTTTTTCTAAAGCACAGGGGGGATGGTATGATATTGTAGTTGCTATGTATCATGATCAAGGACATATTCCCTTAAAGGTTGTAGGTTTTGTATATGATAAGAAAGCTAAAAAGTGGGCGTCAATAAGTGGGATAAATGTTACTTTAGGTCTACCTATCATTAGAAGCTCTGTAGATCATGGAACTGCTTTTGAATATGCAGGGCAAGGACATGCAAATGAAATAAGTTTATTAAATGCCATTGAATATGGTGTTCAGTTGGCAATAAATAAAAAATAATTAATTTATGAGGAGGATTTTTATGGGAAAATTTAAAGCAACAAAACCAATCGTACTTGTAATGTTAGTACTGTTAATGGTTTTTACAACAGCTTGTAGTAGTGAAAATGTTACTTCTAGTACAGAAGTTTCAAAGGATTCACAAAAAGGTGTAGATTTATTATTCTCAACGCATTCTGTAGGTACATCTAACTATACGATTTCAGCTGGATTAGGTACACTGTGGGTAGATTTTCTTCCAGAAGGATCTTTTGTTGATGTGCAACCAACCTCTCCAGGTGGTATGGGTGCGCCTTATCTATTCAAAGATGGGTTAGCAGATATTTCTTTTATCAATGGTGCTCCTGCAAAGTGGGCATATGAAGAAGGTACATTGGGTAAAGAGCCAACACAAGAATATAGAGCTTTAGTGGGTAGCTTAACTTCTGTATCTGCAGTTAACTTTATTACGAAAGATTTTATCGATAAGTATGGGGTTGATACGATTGAAGAAGTTATTGAAAAGAAACTGCCTATTAGAATTGGATGTAGTCCAAAAGGTTCTATGGATGAAAAAGTTGTTGAAATGTTACTAAATCACTTAGGTGTTACGTATGATGATATCAAGTCCTGGGGTGGAGACGTTATTCATGGCGGAGGTGGTGACCTATCTGCTTTAGTAAGAGATGGTAAGCTAGACATGATGCTTGACCATACTTCTGTACAATCTTCTACAATGGCTGAAATTACTATGACTTGCGATGTACACTTTACTCAATGGAGCGACGAAACACTTGATTGGTTCGCTACACAAGGCTTTGAGAGAATCACAATTGCTGCAAATTCTTGGAAAGGTCAAACAGAAGAGATTGTCAATGCAGGTACACCAGATTGTATCTTTGTTTCTAAAGACATGCCTGATGATGTAGCATATGCACTTGCGAAGGGAATGTGTGAAAGTAGAGACTATCTAGTTTCTCAATATGCATCTATTGAGCCTTTCGATCCAGAAACATGCTGGAAGCCTGAAAAGGTTGGGAATGTACCGCTTCACCCAGGTGCAGAAAAATATTTCAAAGAAATGGGATATATGAAGTGAAAAATATAGATATAAATTAATTGAGGATTTAAATTTTAATAGAGACCTTTGATGTGAAAAGCTTTTTAGAGGTCTCTATTATATAATAAAGATAGGAGGTGCTTAAATGAGTAAAATAGAAGAGAAAAACGAAGAGGTTCAAGAGCCGAAAGAGATAAACCCTAAGATCTCCAAAACGCGTCTTAGTGCGATTACAGTCCTATCTGTGTCATTTTTACTTTTTCAACTCTATATTGGTATGTATAAGCCTTTACCATCCATCGTTTCAACACCAGTGCATTTATGTCTCGCACTATCCATTACATTCCTATATAAACCTATGGCACAAATAACAGGTAAAAAATGGACGTGGCTTTATGATCTATTTCTTCTAGCAGGTACAGCTGTAACAGCTATTTATTTTATTACAAACCTAGAGCGTCTGCAATACAGAGTTATGATGGTAGATCCAATGCTTTCGATCGATCTGCTTTGCTCTGTTTGGATGTTGGTTATTATTATGGAAGCAGTACGTAGGACGATTGGTATGAATTTGTTTATCTTTATTTCTATATTTATTGTATATGCGTTCCTTGGTCAAAAATTAACAGGACCACTACGTTATAGTGGGATGAACTGGAAACAATTCGCAGAAATGCTTACATTATCTACAGATGGTATTATGGGCACACCTCTAATTACATCTGTTAACTCACTTTTCTACTTTCTACTTTTTGGGGCATTTTTTTCTAAATGTGGTGGAGGACAGGTGTTGATTGACCTTGGTATGAAATTAAGTGATAAGACTGCAGGAGGTCCTGCAAAGGCTTCTGTAGTTTCTAGTGGCTTGATGGGTATGATTAGTGGTAGTGCAGTTGCCAACGTAACTACTACAGGTGTTATGACCATACCTCTTATGAAAAAAGCAGGATATACGCGTGAACAGGCAGGTGCGATAGAAGCCATTGCTTCTACTGGTGGACAAATTATGCCACCGATTATGGGTGTTGGGGCCTTTATCATGGCAGAAATGATTGGTGTTAGCTATGCAAAAATTGCTACTGCTGCCATAATTCCAGCACTTGCGTATTATGGATCTATATTCTTACTCGTACATTTTTTAGCGAAAAAGAGCAAGCTAGAGAATAGAGGGAAGGAGCAGGTGAAATATACTTCTGCACCAATCCTTCCTAGATTATATCAATTAGTACCCATCTTTGTAGTTGTGGGGATGATTTTCAAAGGATTTTCCCTAACACGTTCTGCATTATTTGGTACAACATTGGCCATTGTTGTGAGCATGTTCTCTGTTGAAACCCGTATGAATGGTAGGCGTTTTATGGAGGCATTATTAGATGGTATTAGGCAAGCGGGTCAAATTGCAATTCCAACTTCAGCTTGTGGAATCATGATTGGTATCGTTGTACGTTCTGGTGTTGCAAATAAATTAACAAAGATTATTACAATTATTGGTGGTTCTAACATTGTTATTGCATTAGGAATTGCAATGCTTGGATGTATGCTTCTTGGTATGGCGCTACCTACTGTGGCAGCATATTTGATTTCAAACATTTTATTTTGTCCTACTATTATTGCACTTGGAATTCCCGCATTACCTGCAAATATGTTTATTTTTTACTTTGGGGTTATTGCACAGATTACACCGCCTGTATGTCTGGCTTCCTTTACAGCCGCAGGGATCGCAGGGGCAAACTCGTGGAAAACGGGATGGCTTGCTTTTACCTATGCGTTTGTTTCATTCATTACACCCTATATATTTGTATTTCAACCTGAAATTTTGCTGATGGGTACAGCAACGCAAACAGTGACAACAACAATTATTATGACTATTGGAATATTTTTCCTTGCTGGAGGCGTTGCAGGATATATGTTTGTTGCGATTGACCAGATTTGGGAAAGAGCATTGTTATTTGCTATAGCAATTCTAATCATTGTTCCAGAAAGCGTTACTTCTGTTATAGGAATGAGTATTGGTGCAGTAGTTGCATTTATGTTGTTTATGAAGTCTCGTAAAGACAATCAAAAAATCGTGGTTTAGACAGAACATTGTATAGAAATGAAAAGACAAGAGATGCAAAAAAATATTATATAATTGAAGGAGTGAATACTATGAATATAGGTGGAATTATTCCTGCAATAGCCACACCCATGTTTGAGGATGGATCTATTAATGAGGTGGAGTTAAGAAATCAAGTAAACAGACAGATTAATAAAGGTGCAAATGGAGTTTTTTGTCTCGGAACAAATGGGGAAGCGTATATATTAAGCAAGGAAGAAAAAATTCGTGTAATGGAACTATTTGTGGAGGAAACAAAGGGGCGTGTACCTGTATATGCAGGCACAGGATGTGTAGGAACAAAAGATACTATTGAACTTTCACAAAAAGCAAAAGAAATAGGGATAGATGCACTTTCTGTTATTTCTCCATACTTTGCGGCAATTAATCAAGACGAAATTTATGAACACTATGCATCATTAGCAGATTCTGTAGATCTTCCAATTGTACTATATAATATGCCTGCAAGAACTGGAAATAACCTAGACTACAAAACTGTATCAAAACTGGCAAAAAATTATAAAAATATTGCTGGGATTAAAGATAGCGGTGGAAATTTTGATAATATTTTAAGATATATTGAAAATACAGAGAAGGATACGTTTTCTGTATTATCTGGGAATGATTCGTTAATTTTATGGACATTGATGGCAGGGGGTAAGGGTGGGATTACTGCAGTTGCAAACATATTGCCAGAAATCATGGTAAGTATTTATAAATACTGGTCTGAAGGTAACTTTGAAAAAGCGAAGGAAGCACAAGATGCTATTCGTCCTATTAGAGATTGCTTTAAATTCGGAAATCCAAACTCTATCGTAAAGAGAGCAGCAAACTTAATCGGACAGCCTGTAGGCCCTTGTAGAAAACCTTTTGGTATTATTTCTAAGGAAACAGATATTGCAATTATAGATACGATTAAAGAGTATTATGCACAATATGCAAAATAAATAAGGTGGGATTTTAAGAATGATTATCGGAGATTTGAAAAATTTAGTTCCTTATAAAGCGATGAGTAACAATATGAAACTTGCTATTGAATATCTAGAAGAAATTGACATGACATCTATGGTCGATGGGAAACACCCTGTTGTAGGGGATGATATTTTTGTTGTGATGAGTACTTATTTTACAAGGGAGCATGATGAAAGCAAATATGAAATCCATCATAACTATATAGATATTCAATATCTTATTAAAGGAGAAGAAATTATTTTTTGCAATGAAGCACATGAGATGGAACGAGAAGGTGATTATAATCCTAAAAATGACAAATTAAATTTTAAGGATCAATTAGGAGCTGTTTCTATTCATATGAAACCTGGTATGGCTGCAATATTTTATCCTAATGATGCACATAAAGCGTGCTGTAAGGTGCATAATAAAATACAAGAGGTGCGTAAATTATTGGTAAAAGTAAAGATGGAAGATTAATTTAGAAAATTTAAATTTAAAATCAAGAGTACTACGTGTATAAGAAATACAACCTATTGTAAAAGATGGGTTGTATTTTAATATATTTATACTTATAATTACATAGAAGTAGCTGCTTTATTTGCAGCAGAAAAAAATATTTTCAAGGATTGATTTTTACTATATATTATAGATAAACAGGTTAAATATTAAATTTAAAATTTTTATTTATATATATGATAAAAATAGTATTATATATAGGATGAAAGAGATATAGAAATTAGAGGAGGAAATACTATGAAATATAAGGACTATTATGAAATTTTAGGTGTAAATAAAAGTGAGAATCAATCTGAAATAAAGAAGGCGTATCGAAAGCTTGCTAAAAAATATCATCCTGATGCAAACCCCAATAATAAGGATGCAGAAGAAAAATTTAAATCCATTAATGAGGCTTATGAAGTATTAGGAGATGAAAAAAAGAGAAAAAAATATGATCAGTTTGGCAGTCGTGCTGATTTCTCGAATGGTGCAGATTTTGATCCTTCTCAATTTGGATTTGGAGGAGGAGGTTATCGTACCAGTGGGAATGGTGATTATAGCGATTTTTTTAATTCAATCTTTGGAAACGGTGGTTTTGATATGGGAGATCTCTTTGGTGGAGGCTTTGGGAAAAAACAAAGTGGATGCGGTGGATGTGGGTCAACGCAAAGAGGTCAAGATGTAGAAACAGAGATTCATATTACAATTGAGGAAGGTTTTGAGGGAATCCAAAAGAAAGTATCTTTAAAAACGGCAAATGATATGAAGAAAATATCTGTAAAAATTCCATCTGGCATTGAAGAAGGAAAGAAAATAAAGCTTTCAGGACAAGGGAAAATGGGCGGAGACTTATACCTAAAAGTAAAATTCAAACCCCATGACATATTTATAATAGAGGACATTCACTTAAATCAAAATATAGATCTTATGCCGTGGGAGGCTGCTTTTGGAACAGAGAAGATTATTCAAACCTTAACAGGTAAAATCAAAGTAAAAATTCCAGCAGGAATCCAAACAGATGGAAAAATAAAAATTGCAAAAAAGGGATACAAGGATATGAAAGGAAACGTAGGAGATTTATATATTCGTATGCGTATAATGAATCCAACTGTACTTAGTAGTGCAGAAATGGATTTATATAAAAAATTGATGGAAGTACATGAATAAAATAGATCTCAGGTACTTTCAGTATGGAGTATCATAAAAAAGGTTGATTATGTGTTAGGCGACTTTTTTTATTTTTAGGGTTCATCAATAATTATTGTGATAAAAAGTGCACCTGGCTTGTCCATATATACGATACAGGAAAATTATTGATATATTTTCCTGTAAATTAGAATCAAGCTTGATACTTTAAAGTTTCATTTCATAAAAATATTGACAAATAAAGAAATGATTGATAGTATTATGGATGTAAATGTGTATTTATGAATAATACAATTGAATTAAGAAGATATTTAAGGTGCTCTAGTGAGATAATAGGGAAAAAGGTGTAAGACCTTTGCAGCCCCCGCTACTGTAAGCATGACGAAATTCGTATACCACTGTCTTTGATGATGGGAAGGTGAAAAGTAGGATGAGTGTGAGCCAGGAAACCTGCCTTAAATGGATTAAGAAACGACTTCGGAGGGATGGTTGTAGGCTTTTTTGATTTCTATTACAATATGATATAGAATGAAATATCAAAAAAGCAAAGGCATGCTTCAGTAGAAGCGTGCCTTTGCTTTTTTGATTTTTAAGATTCAAAGAATAGCCGTGCTAATTAGGAGCAGTAGAAGGCGTAGCATATGCTACACTAATTTCCTAGCTGTATGGTTTTATTTTAGGAATAGGTATCATCTCACGAATGCTTCTAGTGTTTTTGTTGGGAAATCTTGTTTCTATTTTTACAAATTTAGAAAATATTATAGAGCTATCTAATCAGTATATCATTTGGCTTGTAGTATTTCCTTTTGTTATTGGTATTGGACTTGTATATTACGGGATTTTTACAGGAGCGACATACACGCTACCTATTAAAAATTCAATGATTATATCACTAATAGTATTTTTAGCTGCATACTTTATTGCAATACCCAAGTTCAAAAACCATGGTCTATGGTTTGCTTTTATAATATTTAGTTTTGGTAGAAGTATGATCCTTTGGTTATATAGAAAAGATTTATTTAATAAATTATTTGTTTCTAATAATGATTGAGTGGTGGATATATTATGAAAAATTATTTGTTTAGAAGAATGCTACAGTTGATGATTGTTATGATTTTAGCATCATTTTTAACCTTTGGTCTTACCTATATTAGTCCGAGTGATCCAGCTGAAATGATACTTACATCTCATGATATCGTTCCAACCGAAGAACTATTGGAACAAACTAGAGAAGAGATGGGTCTGAATGATCCGTTTATCGTACAGTATGGAAATTGGCTTAAAAATTTGTTGTCTGGGGATTTCGGGTATTCATATTCTACGAGAGGGCCTGTAGCAGATATTTTAGCGCAAAGATTATATATGACTGTAAGGTTAGCACTTGTTTCATTACTATTTTTAATTGTTTTTTCACTTAGCTTAGGGATTTTATCATCCATTAAAAAGAATACGGTAGTAGATATTATGATCAGAGGGATTTCTTTTGTAGGGATATCTATTCCAACCTTTTGGTTAGGGCTTATATTGATTTATCTTTTTGTAGTGAAATGCCATTGGTTTAAGATAACAGATCCTAACGCGATAGAAAGTGTTATTTTACCTGCACTGACTTTGTCTATACCACTTATAGGAAGATATATAAGACAGATAAGAGCAGCGATATTAGAACAGTATTCTCAAGATTATGTAGTAGGTGCTAGAGCGAGAGGAATCAGAGAAAGTAAAATCATTATCAAACATATTTTGCCGAATGCACTTATGGGAATCGTGACTCTTTTAGGATTATCTGTAGCAGTTCTTTTAGGAGGAACGGTTATAGTAGAAAATATTTTTTCATGGCCAGGCCTTGGCTCTATGGCATTAACTGCTATAACATACAGGGATTATCCATTGCTACAATCTTACGTTATTTTTATGACATTAATATATGTTAGCATTAATTTTATTGTGGATATAACGATTCAAACACTTGATCCTAGGGTCAGTATAATAGGTGGTGATATGGATGAGAAGTAGAAAAAGAATAAAAGTTTTTTTTATAATCATATTATCCATTGCTATTTTATCTATTGTATTTGCGATTATTGCACCTGTATTTGCGCCGAATGATCCACTCCAAACAGACTTTGTCCATATTCTTGAAAAACCGAGTGAAAAGTATCTATTTGGTACGGATCAAGTAGGAAGATGTGTATATTCAAGGATATTATATGGCGCGAAAGTATCTCTTGGAATGACATTTTTACTTTTGAGTCTTATATTTATCTTTGGATTAATTATTGGGATCGTTGCAGGTATGGCTGGTGGAATAATAGATACGACCATAATGAGAATAGCAGATACGGTACTTTCTTTTCCAGATATCGTATTTGCTATTGCGATCGTTGGGATTTTAGGTCCAGGGATGAGAAATACGATATTAGCATTATCTGTGATTTGGTGGACAAAGTATGCTAGATTAACAAGGGTTTTGGTAATGGGAATTAAAAACAGAGAATATGTAGATGCAGCAGTAATGGTAGGTGCAGGAAAACTAAAGCTGATTACGCACTATATTCTTCCTAATATCATATCTCCGCTGATCGTTCAATTAGCCTTGGATATTGGGGGGATGATGTTAGCACTTGCTGGTTTGTCATTTTTAGGGTTAGGGGTACAGTCTCCAACACCTGAATGGGGAAATATGTTAAATGAAGGTAGATCCTATATGCAAACTGCCCCTTGGTTATTAATATATCCAGGAGTAGCAATATTTATTGTAGTATCAATATTTAATATACTAGGGGATACAGTAAGAGATTTGCTTGATCCAAAACATGTATAAATATATTACAAAAGGAGCGTAAAAATGAAAAAAACTATAGCGATGGTAATGGTAATATTATTATGTTTTTTAGTTGTTGGATGCGGACAAAAAAAGGAAGAATCTTCAAATGTTAAAGAGACTGAAGAACAAACGGAAGAAACAAAAGCAGATCCTAAAGTGCTAAATATGTCTATATTTTGGCTTGATAGTAATCTTGAACCTACAGAAGGTTGGAATGGTTGGGCGTTGACGCGTTGTGGGATAGGAGAAAATCTTGTACAGCTTGATGAAAATTTAAAATTTAAGCCTGTGATTGCAGAGTCCTATGAGCAAATAGATGAAACGACTACAGTTTTTAATATAAGAGAAGGTGTAAAGTTTCACAATGGAAATATTGTAGATGCTGCCGCCTGTAAGGCATCAATAGAGAGAGCTTTAGAAATATCTGATAGAGATGATGTAAAGTTTCCTGTAGAATCTATTATAGCAGAAGGTCAAAAGTTGACGATTAAGACGACAAAGCCTTATGCGACATTGATTAACAATTTAGCGGATACTGTATTTATAATCGTAGATACATCTGTAGCTGATGATGAGAATTTCAAGTTTAAACCGATTACTACTGGGGCATTTAAAGTGGTAGCGTTTAATCCTGATTTAGGAATGAAACTTGAAAAACATAAAGAGCATTGGAGTGGGGATATAGGCGTAGATGTTGTTAATGTAAAATACATACAAGATGCTTCTGCTCGTACGATGGCATTGCAATCTGGTGAGATTGATTTTGCTGCGCAAATAGGTGCAAAGGATTTAACTTTATTTGAGGGCAATGATGAATTTGTTGTACAAAAGGGACCAAATCTACGTGTGTTTTTATTAAGAATCAATATGGATAAGCCATATATGAAGAATTTAGAATTTAGAAAAGCGCTTTGCTATGGGATAGATAAAGAAACCTATGCAACGCAGATTGTTAACGGTATACCTGCTAAAGGTCCTTTTAATGATATGCTTCCTTTTGGATACAAAGGGAATGATTATTACTCATATGATCCTGATAAAGCAAATCAGTTATTAGATCAAGCAGGATTTATTGATACGGATGAAGATGGCATTAGAGAAATAGATGGAAAAAATATTGTACTTAAATATGTTTCTAGAACGAATCATGGTAAGGATGCGAATAATATAGGAATAGCGATGCAATCTCAATATAAGGAAATCGGGTTAGGATTAGAAATTGTACAAGTTGAAAATTATGCGAACATGGCAAAAAACGGTGATTTTGATTTGTTGTGGGAGAGATGGACTTCTGCACCAACAGCAGATCCACAGTATTTTATAGAATCTAGCTATAAAACAGGGAGTACGGGGAATTATGGTAAATACAGTAATCTAGAGATTGATCGTGTTTGTGATGATTTAGATAGTTCGCTTGATAAACAGCGTAGAGATCAACTTGGTGTTAAAGGTGCAGATATTTTGATGAAAGATGTAGCTACATTATTTTTATATTATCAAGAAGGTACAGTCGTGACAAGAAAGAATGTAGATGGAATCTATAGATTTATATCAGAAATCTATTATATAGATGATAGAGTAAAAATAAAGTAGTTATATGATTTTATAATCAGAATGGAGTTTGAAAAATAATGTGTAAACTACTTGAAATTAAATCTCTCACCGTTAGATATGACGGTGAGGGAGATGTTATTAAAAATATTAATATGGATGTAGGATATAAAGAGATTATTGGTATTGTGGGAGAAAGTGGGAGTGGAAAGACGACGCTAATAAGAACTATTATCAATCTCCTTGCGCCTAGCTCCGAAGTGGTTTCTGGTGATATTATATTCGAGGATAAAAATATCAGAAAATACAATAAAGAAGCGTGGAGAAAGCTTCGTAACAATGAAATTGCTATGATTTTTCAAAACCCAGGCGCATATCTTAATCCAATCATAAAAATAGGGAAACAATTTGTTGAAAGCATTAGAAATCATAGAGATATTTCTAAAGCTGAGGCAATCATACAAGCAAAAGCAATACTTGAAAAAATGCATCTAGATGATAGTGATAGGATCATGAACGCTTATCCATTTCAATTAAGTGGTGGGATGAAACAAAGAGTTGCGATTGCTATGGCGCTTGCGATGAAACCAAAATTGATCCTAGCGGATGAACCAACGAGTGCTCTTGATGTAAAAACGCAAGCACAAATTGTTAATGAACTTATATCGCTTAGAAATAATTTTGATACGAGTATTATTATCGTAACACATAATATAGGGGTTGCTGCATATATGTCAGATAGAATCATTGTAATGAATCAGGGCGAAATAGTAGAGAATGATACTAAAAAAGAAGTAATCACACAGCCTAAAATGGAATACACGAAGCAATTATTGGCTGCCATACCAGAACTGAAAGGATTTTAACGATGAAACAAAATACAATTCTTGAGTTAAAAGATGTGAATAAACATTTTAGAGATAATGATGGTGATATTTTCAAGGCTGTAGAGGATGTAAGTATCACTTTAGCAAAAGGGGAATGTATAGGAATTGTTGGAGAAAGTGGTTGTGGGAAGAGTACACTTGCAAGAATCATCGCGCATTTAACAGAGGTATCTCAAGGTAGAATCATTTTTAAAGGGAAAGATATAGTAAAGTTACAAGGAGATGCGCTTAAAGCGCATTATAAAAATGTGCAAATGATATTTCAGAGTCCTTTAGATACATTTAGTCCAAGAATGACAATCGGTGGGTATTTGATTGAACCATTTGTTAATTTTAAATTGATGAATAAAAAAAAGGCATATGAATATGCGCAAGAACTACTTGATATGGTAGGGCTTGATAAAGATTATATAAAAAAATATCCAAATGAATTAAGTGGGGGTCAGCTACAGAGAGTTGTAATTGCTAGAGCGATTGGGATTAAGCCGGATATTATTATATGTGATGAGTGTACTTCTGCTCTTGATGTTTCTATACAAAAGCAAATCATTAATCTCTTACTAGCGTTAAAGGAAAAAACGGATTTTTCAAACGTATTTATAACCCATGACTTGGCATTGGCAGAAAGTATATGTGACAGAATATATGTTATGTATCAAGGAGAAATCGTTGAAATGATAGAAGGACAAAATATTGTAGAGGAAGCAAAACATCCATATACAAAAATACTTTTAAGTTCAGTGTTTTCAGTGAAGAACTTTGAAAATATAGGAAATCAGAGAATTGGCTGATTATTTAGAATAATAAACCAAACTTCAATAAGTAATTTTTTAAAAAAAATAGCGTACTAAAATTTTTGAAAAAATCGTTCTATAAATGTTTGTGAAACCCTGGGTAGGAATTTATCTTTTCTCCAAGTAAGGGCGAGTTCTATGTTTATAGATTTATCTAAAGGGATACTTGCTATAAAAGGCCTGTGATGGGATCGACCTCATATACGATCGCTTAGTAGAACTAGCCCTATCCATAGAGATTAAAGAAGAGTGCACATAGGGAGCGCGAAGATAGAAATATTGAAAAAAATGGTGTGAGATTTGTCAAATAGAATTTATCTATAGATTAGCATGTCAATATTTGAACATTTTTGTAGAATACCTTCATGTATTGACACGAAGGACTACGTAATATAAAATAAAATCAGATAAGTTGTAAAAAAAGGGGATTTGAATATGAAAAAAATTATTGCAGGACTCATAGCAGTATTAATGATTTTTTCTTTTAGTGGATGTAAAAAACAAGAAGTGAATTCAACGAATACAGATTCTGAAGAAATGGTTCAAAATAAAACGATAGAGAATGATTTGGGATGGTCTTCAAGTCATTATGATGTGCAGAAGATGAAGGATGTTACGCTAAATATGTATGGCGTAACGGACACGATTCGGTTGGTTTTAGATCAATTCCAAGAAGATACAGGAATTAAAGTTGAGAATTTAACAATGAAAAATGGAGAAATTTTACAAAGGTTAAAAAATGAAAAAGATTCAGGCGTGAATATTGCGGATATTTGGTTTACTGGAGGTGCAGATACATTTATTAATGCAGCTCAAAGTGACTTGTTAGTAGCGTATCAGGCACCAGAAGCCAATGCTTTAGAGGAAATTATGAAGGATAAAAATGGTTATTGGCATGGAACATCATTAACCTTAGTGAATTGGGTTGTAAATAAACAATTAATTGAAGAAAAAGGTTTAAAAATGCCTGAAACATGGGAAGATCTTTTACAAGAAGAACTTAAAGGTGAAGTATCTATGCCAAATCCAGCATCTTCTGGAACAGCATACAATGTTGTCAGTGCTATTTTACAAACAAAAGGAAATGAAGAGGGATGGAAATATCTCGAAAAACTAATTGAGCAAGTTCCATTTTTTACGGCAAGGGGAAGTGATCCTGCACGTATGGTAGTAAATGGAGAAGCGATTGTTGGTATTAATGCTAGTAATGGAGATAGAGAGCTTGAGAAAAATAATGCGCATATTCAATTGATTTATCCAAAGGATGGAACGGGTTGGTGGCCTCAACCAGTAGCAATTGTAAAAGGAACAAATAATTTAGAAGCATCGAAAGTATTTGTTGATTGGATTCTTTCAAAAAGAGGAATGGAAACTTTAGCAAAAGTACGTAATGCCGCTGTTGCCCGTACAGATGTAGAGGTTCCTAAAGGAATCGTAGATATAAGTGATATTAAGCTATTTATGACAGATTTCCAAGCCAATGCACAAAAACGTGAGGAAATATTAGCTGAGTGGGAAAAGCATGTAGCGAAGTAAGGCGTATACCTAATATATTGATATAATATTGATCAAGCTGGTGAAGTATATTCACCAGCTTTTAGTTATATTGGCTAAGGAGAGAATAAAAGTGAAAAAGAACAATGGGGTTATTATATTATTATATTGTTTATTGGTATTTTTCATAGTATATTTTGCATTTATTCCAGTAATAAGTGTTATAGTATATGGAATGAATTTAGGATGCAAGATAGAAATTATATACAAATATATTGAAAGAGCATTATATTATTTAAAAAATAGCTTAGTGATTTCTTTTGTAGTGACATTCATTGCGACAAGTTGTGGCATGACCATAGCATTTACTTTAAGACGCCTAAAATTTAGAGGACGTAATATGCTGAGAATATTTTCATTATTGCCATTAATTCATCCACCATTTGTAGGAAGTATTGCATTTATTATGCTATTTGGGAGACGTGGTCTGATTAGTCATCAATTCTTTGGTTTAGACATAAGTCCCTATGGATGGAAAGGTGTTGTATTTATACAAGTTTTAGGATTAGGCGCATTGGCAAATATACTTATTTCAAGTGTTATAGAGAAAATGGATATTTCGTTAGAAGAAGCGGCGCGAAATTTAGGGGCGCAAGAGAAAAAAGTGTTTTTTACAGTCACATTACCTATGATGATTCCTGAAATATCAAGTACAGCACTATTAGTGTTTTTGGCATCCATGGCTGATTTTGGTACGCCACTCATTATTGGAGGGGATTTTCAGACATTAGCATCTGATATGTATATTCAAATCACAGGGATGTATAATATGCAAGGGGCGTCCATATCGGGGGTTTTCTTATTAATTCCATGTATATTTGCATTTGTATTACAGCGATATTATATTCAGAAACGAACGTATTTTACAGATGAAGTAGGCGCGAAAGATATTGAATATAAAGAAATAAAACCCTATGCAAAATATTTATTAATATTCTTTACTTCTCTTTTTATTGGATTGGTATTGTTAAAATACACATTTATAATAATCGGTGCTTTTACAAAGCAATGGGGATATGATTACACGTTTACATTGAGTCATTTCCAATCAATATTAAAAAGAGATTTTTCGTCTTTTATAAATAGTGTCAAATTAGCTACTTATGTTGCATTTATATCATCTTTTATAGGTGTAGTACTCGCGTATATTTTGCACAATAAGAGAGTACCTATGGCAGCATTTGTTGACTTTATGGCAGTTTTACCAGCAGCTGTTCCTGGAATACTATTTGGAATTAGCTATTTGGTTACTTTTAAGTATCCTGTACTTGGGATGGGTAGGTGGATCTTAAAAGATATAAAACCACTTGTGTTGTTGGGAACTGAAATCATTATCTATATTATATGTATTGCTAGATATATGAATGTAGGGCTACGCGCAGGATCGGCATTACTGAAACATGTGAATTCAGATTTAGAAAAAGCAGCATATAACTTAGGCGCAAGTGAGACAAAAACATTTTTTACCGTAATAATGCCTTTGCTAAAAGATGCATTCTTTGCTTCGTTTTTTAAGAATTTTTCGACTACAATGACTACATTAGGGGCAATCATATTTTTACTATTGCCAAAAAATAAAGTAGCGGTACAGCAGATATTTCAAATAATAACGAGCAGTGCTATGGGAGAAGCCTCTGCAATGGCGTTATTGTTATCCTTATTATGTTTGATAATGTTAGGTTTTTTCTATGTGCTTTTTTATGGAGGTTCATTATGGCATAAAATGAAAGAGGGTAGAGGGGTTTGGAAATCGTATTAAAAAATATAATAAAGAAGTATGGAGATGTAGCTGCTGTTAAGAATATATCTTTAGAAGTGAAACAAGGGGAATTGGTTGCATTATTAGGGCCTTCTGGATGTGGAAAAACAACTTTACTACGTATTATTGCAGGATTGGTTCCATTGGATAGTGGAAAAATTTTCTTTGACGGAAAAGATGTTACTACATGGTCATCACAGCAGAGAAATGCAGCCATGGTTTTTCAAAATTATGCACTATTTCCATATTTAAATGTAGAGCAAAATATTGCTTATGGATTAAAGGTAAGAAAACGATCAAAAAGTGAAATTGAAAAACGTGTTAGATCTCTACTTGAACGTGTTGCGTTAAGTGGTCTTGAAAAAAGGGATATCCAAGAATTAAGTGGTGGACAAAAGCAACGGGTAGCTCTTGCAAGGGCACTCGTTGTGGAGCCAAATATTTTGTTGTTTGATGAACCATTAAGTAATTTGGATGAAAAATTACGGGTAAGCATGCGGCAAGAAATAAGAAAAATTCAGAAGGACATAGGTATAACAAGTATATATGTAACACATGATCAGAAAGAAGCACTGGCTATAGCGGATAGAATTGTAGTGATGAATAAAGGTGAAATTCAACAAATTGTAAAACCAGATGAACTATATTATAAACCAGCAAATACATTTGTAGCCAGTTTTATAGGGCATGCAAATCTGATAGAGATCCCTGTACTAAAAGATGAAAACAATGAAAAAATAGCTAAACTATTTGGGAAAATAGTTAAAATAGATAAACTTGATGAAGAAATAAAAAATATTATAGCTCTATTAAGACCAGAGGAAATAAAATTAACAAATGAAGGGATCCAAGCAAAAGTGATAGGTCACGAAAATTTAGGAAGCATCTATAGATATAAGGTGAAAGTTGAAACCTATGAAATAATCGTAGATGTGTTAAATCGTAGAAGAAATAGAATATTGAATATTGGAGATTGCGTCCATTTAGATTTTGATGAAAAATCAGTACATGTGCTATATAATTAGTACATGAATTATTAATGAGAAAGAGTGGGTTTTATGATTATAGATTTGCATTTTCATACACGACAGTATTCATCTTGTAGTCACATCGATATGGAAGAGGGAATAAAATATGCGAAAGATATAGGCTTAGATGGAATATGTATTACAGATCATGACAGTAATGAAGCACATAGATTTGCTAAAGAATTCGAAAAAAAGTATGGAATAATCGTTATTGTTGGTATGGAGATCTTGACTTATGAAGGAGATATCCTCTGTTTTGGGATGAATAAGGTACCAGAAAATAAAATGCATGCCCAGCAGTTAATTGATTTAGTCAACTTAAAAGGAGGGGTAACAATAAGTGCCCACCCTTTTAGAAATAATGGTAGAGGTCTAGGAGATCATATCAGTAATTTAAAGAATCTCTCAGCTATAGAAAGTTTCAATGGAAATACTTCTTATGAGAATAACCTAAAAGCAGATACCCTTGCAAATAAACGAAATATTCCATGTGTAGGAGCAAGTGATGCACATCAATTAAATAATATTGGTATGTATGCAACAAAATTTTTTGAATGTATTCAAAATGAAAAAGACTTAATAGATGCTATGAAAAGTAGAAGAATGATGCCTGTATACTATGATTATAAAAGAAAAGCATTTAGGCAAATAAGATGATAGATTTATAAGTATAAAGGACATAAATATTGTCGTGCGTGGCTACAGTATAATAATGTGAGAATGAAGCTATTGAGTCCTCAAAATCATTTGAAATAGGATTTTCAAAAAAGTCACTTCAAAAAATATAGCAGAAACTATAAAATAAAAAGATAGCATGTTATAATAAACGATTATTCAATAAAATAGTTGAGGTGAAAAGTATATGGCAAAAAACAAAGTTTATGCAGTTCGAAAAGGAAGAAACAGAGGGCTATTTAATACATGGGAAGCGTGTCAAAAGCAAATACAGGGATATTCAGGAGCAGAATACAAAAGCTTTAAAGAATTAGAAGATGCTCAAAGGTATATGGAAAATGCAGTAAAAGAAAAGGAAGCAAAAACCATAGAGAATTTAAATGATGACGAAATGATAGCGTACGTGGATGGAAGCTATGAAGATCAAATGAAAAGTTGTAGTTATGGGGGCATTACTTTTTTTCAAGGGGAAAAACATGTTTTTTCAGGAAGAGAAAAGGATTTGAAACTTTTAGAGATGAGAAATGTAGCAGGAGAAATCAAAGGCGCTAGACTGGCTATGGCATATGCAATTAGTAAAAATGCAAAAACCCTTTATCTATATTATGATTATGAAGGAATTGAAAAATGGGCAACTTCTGCTTGGCAAGCACGTAAAGAAGGGACAAAAGATTATAAGAAATATTACGATGGAATTGCACAAAATTTAGAGGTCGTATTTATAAAAGTAAAAGCCCATAGTGGAGATCAATATAATGAAGAAGTAGACCAATTAGCAAAAGATGCTTTATATAAACAGTAAATGGGCCATTTTTTTTAAATAACAAGTCAAAGGTACAATTCGCTACACGAATTATAGTAATGCTTGATAAGGGAGTTGGGAATATGGCTAAAGTAAAAAAGACAAATCCGATGCGGATTTTAGAACAGAAAAAAATAAATTATAATATGATTACTTATGATAAACGGGATGGAAAAATTGATGGTATTTCTGTTGCAAAAAAAATTTCAAAAGATCCTAAACTTGTCTATAAAACATTGGTAACACAAGGAAACAGTAATATCTATGTATTTGTAATACCTGTATCAGAGGAATTAGATTTAAAAAAGGCTGCAAAGGTGGCTGGCGAAAAGAAAATTGAGATGATACCGATGAAGGATATTTTAAAGTACACAGGATACATTAGAGGCGGATGTTCTCCAATAGGAATGAAAAAGCAGTATAAAACCTTTATAGATGAAACTGCTTGTGAGATAGAAGATATTATTGTAAGTGGTGGGAAAATAGGTATGCAGATTGAGATGGGGGTAGATCAATTGATTGAAGCAGTTGAAGGAGAATTTGGAGATGTAATTTGTTAAAAGGGTTAGGTTTGAATGATTCACTTATTCAAACCTGACCCTTTTATGTTTGAATTACAGTCCATATCTTTTGACACAAGGGTCAAATTATTTGCGTATAATAAAATAGAAAGAGGAATAAAGCAGGAGGAGAAACAATGTCATTTTTTAATCTGCCGCCAGAACAATTTACGCTATTAGCATATTTAGTTGGTGCACTGCTAGCACAAAATTTAGACTCAGATGAACAAAACTCTTTAGGTAACTTTGTTGAAGCGGTTGGGCAGGCAATTTTAACAATTGCTGCACAGGAACAACTGCAACAGTCACAGAATAATAATGCCCAAATGTGTGAAGAAGTTGCGTTGATAAAAAAACAGATAGAGTTGCTTGAACGTAAATTGAAAAGATAATCAAGTATTCCTTTTATTTTTCTGGATTTTCTACCTCATATATTAACAGTAATACGAGACGGATCATACTATATTAAAAAAAGTGGTAAGAGGGAGTCCTCTTGCATATTTTGAATAAGGATTTAAAATCTATTCTGTATTCAGATAGTTTTATAGATATTTCAAGTAATGGTTTTATAGGGACAGAGAAATTTAATGAAATAATCATCAGATAAAAGGAATCTAAAATTCCTTTTAAGATTAACTATTCTCCAAAGTTTATAAAATTTAAGATTATAATGCATATTAATTCAACGACTAGTATAAAAGCGAACAGAGGATATGTTATCCCTGTGATATAAAAAAGGAGGAATTTGATTGAGCCTTCCCCAAAATGTAAAACATGATCTGTTGCTAGTAATCGTTTCTATGTTATTTATTCTTTTTGTAACAGGATGTGCAGGTACTGGTGAGATATCAGCTGAACCAGAGATTATTCCAGCGTAAAGCGTGCATGTAATAATATGAAAAAAGGAGGAGGGGTGAGTGGCTTCTAAAGACCCAATGGATCTACTTTTAAAAACAGTAATGGAACAGCTTGGCGTAAAAGAAGAATATGCAAATATAAACAGAACATGTGGAAATAAAAAGTGCGGTAATGCTAATTTAACGCCAGGTCAAATACTAATCATATTAGGACTGCTAGGAGGCGTATTAGAAGTAGATTCTATTACAATAGATAAAAGCCAAGAAGTGAATATTCTTCTAGTGGGATCACTCAAAAGGCCAAAAGCGAAGACACAATTAGAACAAATTATGGATCAAATAGGAAGTCTTCCGTTCGATCAAGTCATGAAAAACATATTAGGAAGATATTAACGAAATACGTAATCATGAGTGTCATGCTTAAGCGTGAATAGTATTTTAAAAAGACGATTATTGAAGAAAATATATAAGCTTCTTTATTTATAATAGAGAGTGGGTCTATAGATATCTGTAGATAAAATTATGAACAAGTATAAGATATTGGAGAATACAAAGGAAAGAAAGGAGGATGAGATATTTGATTCTTTTTTTATCTCCAAAATAAAAGATATTAAAGAATGATACAATAAAATTTGTAAATATTTACTACATATGATATAATAAAAAAGTTAGTTTGTTATTTAGATGAATAGGAGTAGCGTATAACCAAATAATTTTTTACAATAATCTTATCGTTATTTTCGAAATTATTATAAAGATGCTTTTCATCCAATATCTAAGAATCACAAGAACTTAGATATCTTTCTTCTTTTATCGCACAAATCCGCAGAAATATTTGATTGAATAAAAGTAGATTTACTCTATGCTTAAATTCCCTATAAAAAGTATTTAAATGAATCATTGCATTATTTTAAAATACAGATCTTTTCTAGCATATGTTTTATTCGCGCATGCGCAATAGATGTACATATTTTATGGAAAGTAACGAAACTGTAATGATGAAAGATACTTAAATAAAGGATGATTTACTAACCTGTAGCAACGATGTTAGTTTTTTTGTTTTGCAATAGATGCCAAATAAACAAATAACAGGTACATGACGCTAAGGATACGATGCATGAGATCGCGTTTTAAGATAAATAACACATGAACAAAAAAGAAAATTAAAGGAGATGTTTAAATGATACAAAGTATAATATTTACGCTGGTAGGTCTGTTTTTAATAACGGCCTTTACTAATATTTTAGCAACCTTAAAAACCATATTGATATCTAAAAAAATTATGAATCCTGTTTATATGTTAGTATTTGTAGATGCTATGATTTTTGCAACTGTCGTTGCCAAAATGAATAGTGAAAAGGGACTACATTTTACCATTGCTTATGCATTAGGAAAGACGATGGGCGTTTTTATTGGGGGAAAGATTGAAGAACGTTTGGCACTCGGTATTTTAGAGGTCGATGTATTTTTAAATGATAAAAATAAGATGATCGAAATTGCAGAAAAACTTAGAGAAGCAGGCTATACAGTGAATAATTATCTAGCGAGAGGGAATAACGGAGACAGAAGATACAAAGTGGAAGTGGTAATTAAGAGAAAAGAATTCAAAATACTAGAAGACATTATGGATGGATGTGGTGTGGAGCATCCCACATTAAAAATCAAAAACCTCAACAAAGTAGAGGGAAAAATTACCACTACCAGAATAAAAACTGTTTAAACTAGCGAGGGAGATTGTCTTGAAGGATCTATTTCTTCAAGACGATCCCCTTTTTATGTGATCATTTCTATGAAGTTTTAGTCCGAAATTCAGTTTTACAGATGTTTTGTTTTTTGTACTATGGGTATATATTGAATAGATAGATTTTAAATAAATAAAATCAACAATAATATTATATACAATATTTAAAAATATGGTAAGATAAGAATAAAAAACTTGAAAAACGGAGGCGAAAAATGTTTAGTCATTTTAAAATCAGAACGAAAATAGGTATGTTATCAATGCTATTGATGGTGTTTATTGTTTTAATGGGTGGTGCTGGGTATAAGAATATTACAAAAGCAAATCAAGATATGACGACGATGTATAAGGATAGTCTGATTGCTATTAAACTACTTAATGAGAACATGGCCCATCAAAGAGCGATTGAAGCAGATCTTTACAGCATTATACTACATATAGATGAACCGCAAGAACAAAAATCTAGAGTAGAAGATATCAATAATCGGGCAGATGATTTTGGTAAAAATTTCAAAATATTTAAATCGACTGATCTAGATCAATTTGAAACCGATATGATTCAAACGTTAGAAGCTAATCTTGAAAAGTATAAAGCGGGTAGAGAAGTGGTTATAGCGATTGCTATGAAGGGAAATGGAGAAGAAGCACATCAAGCTTATGATAAAATTGAAAAAGTTGCAAAGGATTTTCAACAAAACTTAGTAGATTTAGCGGATTATAATATGAAAGAAGCTGAAGCATTAAAGAATCAAAATGATGTTGACTATGGGAATACAATGAAATTTTTTGTAGGCTTATTTGTAATCGCGTTATTACTTTCTATAATCGCTACATTATTCATATCAAAAGCGATTAGTTTACCGATTGTTTTAGGAATCAATCATATTATGGGAGTGGCAAACTATGATATTACAAAAGATGTACCAAGTGTTTTTATGGATAGAAAAGATGAAACGGGTGATTTAGCAAGAGCTATACAAAAGATTGAAGAAAATCTAAGGGAAGTGTTACAAAAAATAGGCAGTACCTCAGAGCAAGTTGCGGCTTCATCCGAGGAATTAACAGCTACAGCGCAACAATCTGCAACAGCAGCACAAGAAGTTGCAAAAACAATAGAAGAAATGGCTAAAGGAGCTACAGATCAGGCACAGAGTACAATGGAAGGATCAGAAAAATTAACGATGCTTGGAAATATTATAGAAGAAGATAAAGAACATATAAGTGCTTTAAAAAAAGCGTCGAATAAGGTAAATGCATTAATCCAACAAGGGTTAGAGATCCTTGAAGCCTTATCTATTAAAACAAAAGAAAGTAGCAATGCAACAGGGGATGTATATGAGAGCATTAAAAAGACGAATGAAAGTTCAGAGAAAATCAGCGAAGCGAGTAATTTAATCGCATCTATTGCAGAACAAACAAATTTACTTGCACTCAATGCAGCGATTGAAGCAGCAAGAGCAGGAGAACATGGAAAAGGATTTGCAGTGGTAGCAGAAGAAATTAGAAAACTTGCAGAACAATCTACAGATTCAACGAAGATTATTGATGATATGATCAAATCTTTACAACAAGACTCAGAAAAGGCAGTTGAAATTATGCAAGAGGTTGGATTAATCATCAAAGAACAGATGGAGAAGATGAATCTTACAGAAAGCAAGTTTAAAGAAATGACAGAAGCACTCAAAGGTTCGAGAAAAGCTGTAGAAACAATCACTGAGGCTGGAATAGAGATGCAACAAAAGAAAGAAGAAGTACTAGATACGATGGAAATGGTTTCAGCAGTAGCACAAGAAAATGCAGCAGGAACACAAGAAGCGAGCGCTTCGATGGAAGAACAAACCGCTTCTATGGATGAGATTGCAAATGCGAGTGAAGGATTATCCGAGTTATCTCAACAACTACAAGGATTGATTGCTAAATTTAAAATGTAGGATAGCATTGAAAAAAATAGGGAATAGAATATTTGTCATGCGTTGGGAAAAACATAAAAACTACTTTGAGTATAATGCAAGAAGTAGTTTTTTATGATATCAAGAAATATATAGCCATATAAGGAAGATCAGACCATAGAAAGACTATTGACGATGACGTAGAACTAAGCTATATTATAAGAAATATGAGAATGTGAAGGAGAAGGATATGGAACAGATTAAAAAATTTATCAGTTACTATAAGCCATATAAAGACTTATTTTTTGCAGATCTATTTTGTGCATTGATATTATCGGGCATAGACCTTGTGTTTCCACTAGCGGTGAGATACCTGATCAATGATGTATATATACTGAAAGATTCAGAAAAAATTATTCAGACTGTAACTTATATAGGTATTGGATTGTTTATTTTATATATCATTCGGTATTTTTGTCAGTATTTCATTACTTCGTGGGGACATATTATGGGGGCTAGAATGGAAGCGGATATGAGACGTGATATTTTTGATCATCTACAAAAGTTATCTTTTTCTTATTATGATGAACACAACACAGGAAAACTTATGTCAAGAATTATTACAGATTTATTTGATATATCAGAGCTCGCCCACCACGGACCGGAAGATCTATTTATTTCAATCATAAAAATAACAGGAGCGTTCGTGATACTATTGACGATTCATACAAAGATTAGTTTGATTCTTTTGTTTTTCACTTTTGTTATGTTGTATTTTTCGTACTTTTATAATAAAAGAATGAGAAAAGTATTCAGAAAAAATAGAGAAAAGATCGCAAATGTAAATGCCCAAATACAAGATACGCTCGCAGGAATAAGAGTAGTAAAATCCTTTGCCAATGAGGATCTAGAAAATTTTAAATTTAGTAATGGAAATGTGGCATTTTTAGAAACAAAAGAAAATAGTTATTTTATCATGGGTAGATTTTTTAGTGGCAATAATTTTTTTCAAGGATTGTTATATCTTTGTGTAATTCTTTCAGCGGGAATATTTATAACCAAAGGAACTTTACAAACCTCTGATCTTATTGTTTATATTTTATATATCAATATCTTCTTAAAACCATTAGAAAAACTCATTAACTTCACAGAACAATTTCAAAGAGGCATTACTGGTTTTGAAAGATTTTTAGAAATCATCCAAACTAAACCAGATATAGAAGACAAAGAAGATGCGCAAGATTTTATAAATCCTAAGGGAAATATTTTATTAGATAATGTATCTTTTCGTTATAATGAGAAGCATAATATTTTAAAGCATATCAATATAAAAATTTTGGTTGGAAAAACCGTCGCGCTTGTAGGTCCTTCCGGTGGCGGAAAAACGACACTTTGTAGCCTTATCCCTAGGTTTTATGAAATCAATGATGGCGCAATCACCATAGATGGGATGGATATAAGAAATATAAAACTGAAAACTTTAAGAAACAATATAGGCATCGTGCAGCAAGATGTTTATATATTTTCAGGCACTATAAAAGAAAATATCGCTTATGGAAAGCCTGAGGGATCTGATAAAGAAATCATTGAATCGGCGAAAAAAGCAAATATTCATGATTTTATCATGACACTTGAACAGGGTTATGATACTTACGTTGGAGAAAGGGGTGTGAAATTATCAGGAGGACAAAAGCAACGACTTTCGATTGCACGTGTATTTCTAAAAAATCCGCCCATTCTTATTTTAGATGAAGCAACATCGGCGCTTGATAATGAAAGTGAAAGGTTTATACAAAAATCTTTAGAAGAACTATCAAAGAATAGAACCACTTTAGTGATTGCCCATAGACTAAGCACGATTAAAAATGCAGATGAAATCATTGTCCTTACAGATGAAGGGATCCAAGAAAAAGGAACCCATCATCAGCTTATAGAGAAAAATGGTATTTATGCGAATCTTTATAATATGCAGTTTGATGAAAAGTATACGTAATAGAAAGCTACTATCTTGCTCAAAAGCACTAAAATTTATTTTTATTTCAGTGGTTGCCTAATAGGAAATATTAAAAATATATGGTATAATATGTATTACACATAGAATATACAAAAAGTTACAAAATAATACAAAAAAATACAGCTATCTAAATCAATTGCATAACAAATGAAATTTTGCAGAGAGGATGATTTTTATGAAAAGCCTTAAATCTAAAATGATGGCAGTTATTATTCCTATGGTAATTCTAGCTATTGGATCAATTTCTATTTTTTCTTATTATTTTGCTAAAAATATTATTGTAAAGAATGCAAATGAGATATTGATTCAAACCTCACAAGCTTATGCTAATAAAATTGATGGATGGTTAACGATGCATTTAGAAATGATTGATAGTGTGAAAGAAGCTGTAGAAAAATCAGCATTAGCACCAGATGCTGAGCTTGATTATTTGAAGCATATGGTGAATAAATTCGACAATGTTTCAGATTTGTATATAGGGACTGTGGATGGACAAATGATTGATGGGGCAGGTTGGATTCCTCCAGATGACTATGACCCAAGGCAGCGGCCTTGGTATCAAGAGGGAATGAATAAGGATAAAATAAATTTTTCAAAACCCTTTTTAGATAAAGTTACAAAAGAAATGGTAGTGGGTGCTGTTGTTCAAATTGATCATTATGATGGTACGAAGAGAGGTGTTTTTTCAGGAGATGTTTCTTTATTTGTTGATGAACTTGTAACTGAATTTAGTGCAACATCAGAAGAACTTTTAGCATCATTAGAAAATGTGCTTGCAGCCATTGAGGGTGTAGCTTTAGCAGCGAACGAAGGCGCAGAAGGTACTACGGATATCGCAAATAGAATCTGTGATACAAATGATAAAGCAAATGAAGTAAGAACAATAGTTACTAAAACAAAGAAAAGTGCAGAAAAATTAAAGGTAGAAATAGATAGATTTAAAATATAAAGACAAGGATATAGGATTGCCTAAAAAATAGTGTACTTAGAAGCGTGTATGGAAAAAATTAAGCAGTAATAAGTCAACTAGGCTTCTAGTTGACTTTACTTTTTTCGTAACCAAATCATTGTTATAAGTGTAGTTATTGTGAATGGGCACCAGCAGAAGTCAAAAGGAAGGGAATGGCAGTTATGATATCTTAAAACATTCAATGGTGTGCATTAAATGCATCGCAATTTCATTTAAAGTTTGAGCAGTGCTCGCCACTTCTTCTGAAGATGCGCTTAATTCTTGTGAAGATGCGGATACTTGTTGTATTCCTGCTGAATTTTCTTCAGTAAGGCTACTTACTTTGGATACTTTTTCCATAAGTGTATCTTTTGATTGTATGATCTTATGCATAGCATGATGCGTTTTGTCCATAAAAGGGACAATGTTTTCTACAGATACTAATATATCTTTGAATGCTTTTAATGTTTTTTCAAGAGATGTAGTTTGTTCTTCAACAGATTGTGTAGCATTTTTTGAAGTATAAATCATTTCATTCGTATCTTTTGTGATGGAAGATACCAAGTTTATGATTTTTTCTGTAAATTGTTTGGATTCTTCTGCTAATTTTCGTACTTCTTCAGCGACTACTGAAAAACCTTTACCATGTTCCCCAGCTCTTGCTGCTTCAATGGCTGCATTGAGTGCTAGTAGATTTGTTTGCTCGGATATTGTGCAAATGATTTCGGTGATACCACTTATTTCATGGATTGAATGCGTCAGTGTTTTAACCTTTCCAACAACAAGTTCAAAGGCTTGTTTCATTTCATCTATAGATTTTACAAGCGTATTCATCTCTTGTTCACCGATAGTCGCTTTATTTGCTGCATTTTCTGTTTCTTTTTTTACATTTTGAAGTTCTAGATCTATATTTTCAATATTGTTTTTCAATTCAGAAAGTGAATCGACACTATCCTTTAAATCTTGTGATTGATTCGTTGCGCCATCCGCTACTTGAGACATGGTCATAGCGAGTTCCTGCGAAGATGCTGACATTTCTTCAGATATAGATGCTAAAGAATCAGAATTTGTTGTGGTTTGTGTAGATTTTTCAGTGATGTTTTGGATGATTTTTTTAACAGAATTCTCCATACATACTAAAGCGTTCGCCATCTCGCCGAGTTCATCTTTTCGATTAAGCTCTTTTTTAGAAATATCTTTTGTAAAATCACCATCTGCAATGAAATTCAAATGTATTTTCAATGAATTTAACAGCTTTACGATGTTGTTAGACATAAGAAATAATACGCTTCCAATTAGAATGAAGAATAAAATACCCACAGCGCTGACGAGGAGAATATTTTGTTTAACAGAAGCATATACGTCTTTCATGGACAATCCTACATTAATAGCCCCAACATGTTTTCCGTTTATTACAACAGGATATAATATATCATATACATTGACCTTTTCTCCCTCATAGAAAAACTCCGAAGAATAAGGTTTGCCATCTACTGCAGCTGTTTTGCTACCCGTATCAGTAAGATCTATGCCTATGCGATTTTTATTACTATGGGCAACTGCTTTTAAGTTTTTATCGATAAAAAGTGCATAAACAATATTTTTATTTTGCACTAAATTTTCGACCAATGTTTGATAATCGAATTTTTCAGTCAATGCTTGCAACTTATTCGCAAGTACACCAATTTGAATAGCACCACCATTTAAATTTTTTACATAACCATATTTATAATAATTTTCTGATACGGTGCTTTTTCTGCTCTCTTCTGATAAAAAGTCCTTTTGATTATTTAAAAAAGTAAACAAAACGTGATCTTTAGGAGCGATAAAACCTACATTTTCATCAAGATTTGAATACAAAATCTCTCCGTTTTTATCAAATACATTGATCTCATCGATTTCTAAATCTTTTGAAAACTGTTTTAAAAGTGCAGGACTTAATTGATTTTGATTAGATCGTACAAATTGTCCAACTTGCTTTATATCAGAATCAATTTTTTCGGTGATTACTTGTAAAGAAGTATTATTTTGTTCGATTTGCTTTGCAATTTGAGAAACGATTTCTAATCCGTCATTTTTCATTTGATGGATTAAACTTTTCCTCGTAGAATAGGATGAGATGCTACCGATACCTAAAATAGCAATGAAAAGGAGTATTAAAGGTAACGTAACTAATTTAAAGCGCATAGACATTTTTGTTGCTTTTTTTTTTGTTTGTTTCATAAAGGGATCCTCCAGTAATAGTAAATATATTTTGTACGAAAATTATACCATGTTTTGTAGAATTATGAAAATTAAATATCTAATAATGAGGAAATTGATACAGACTTTTTCTTAAGGGGTTTTGTATTGGAAAAATTAAGAGTAGATGAAATTGGTACTTTTAGATTATTTTACACTTTTTATGTTGAAAAATTATATATATATGTATATAATTGGCTGAGGTTGTTAATTATTGTATAAATTTGTATGAATTTGTATGAATTTATATAATTACAGATTATTTCAAATGGAAGGCCTTTCGTATGAGATAAAGAAATAAAGCATTCATGTTTCATAGGGATATTTGTGGCAAAAATAATGATGCCTGTGACGAAAGTTTTTAGAACTTAAGTCACAGGTGATATTATTCATATGTGATAAAATATGGAAATATCCTTTTTGAATAGATCATGTTTGTTTAGGATGTTAGGCAAAAGGTAGGGTATCTATAAAATGATTATAAAAAATGGGAGGTTTATTTTATGAAAAAAATAATAACAATGTTCGTACTAGTATGCCTATTAAGTAGCGCACTGATGGGCTGTGGTGATGGAAAAGTAGAAGAGACATTTGAAACATTAAATTGCGAAGATGGAGGGTTTACTGTAGATTTTCCAGGTAAGCCAGAGAATACGCCACAAACTATTCAAACAGCACTTGGTGATATAGTTATGAATACATACATGGTGGAGAAAGAGCATATAGCATATATTTGTACGTATAATGATTACCCTGAAGAGTTTATAAAAAAAACAGATACAAATGAGTTATTAATGAGTGGGTGTAATGGTGCAATAACAAATAGCAATGGAAAAAATGAGAAGATCACGGATATTACTTTAGGAGAATATCCTGGTAAAGATCTAATATTTGAAGGAGAAGAAGATGGAAATATGTTTAAAATACACCAAAAAATCTATATTGTAGGGAACAGAATGTATCAGTTAAATATAGCTACTGACAAGGAAGAAGAGAATAAAGAAAATATTAATAAATTTTTTGAGTCATTTAAACTCACGAGTAAATAATAAAATTTATCCAATGCCTAATTTTATACTAGCAAACAAAAGCAATAATATAAATTTGTGTAAAAAATCCTCGTTTTATCTAAATTTAGAAAAAATTACAAAAAATATGAAAGCGTCAGGTTTGAATAGGATCCTTATTCAAGGCTGACTTTTTTAAAAATTTTTTATTAGAATGTACAGATATTTACAAATTATGCATAATCGGGTATCCAAAAAAAGTACGAAATAGAAATGTTCGAAAACCGAAGTAAAAGGAGTTGAGTCAATGCATCGGATGATGAAAACAATTTTAAGTAGCACAACAGGTTAAATAGATCTTAGCTTATAGTATTACCTTGTTACTTTTAAATAATTAATTGTTATTTTTTAATATGGTCATATTTTGATAGAAATTTATCTAGTAATTGGCTTAATTCAATTACTTCTGAATTTAAAAGATTACCTTCGCTTTGTTTAATTAATTCATTTAATTTGCGTCTCGTGTTTTCGATTTGTGCTTTTATTAATTGTAATTCATTATTATAATTTTCCATTTTGTATACCTCGTTTCATCTAATATTTTTGATTTGTAAGGATTGATTTAACCTGTTGCACTATTTAAAATAATAATGAAAAAAAGTGAGAAAAATGTAAAAATACGGAGCAAATCATCAATAAAAGTAAATATTTAAGCGATATCAAAAAATATGTCTATAAGTACGACCAGATCAACCGTTGTTTAGATGACAATAGGGTATTTGCGTTGCAAGAAAAAATGGGTAAATTTAAAATAGAATCATAAAAGTAGTACTTAAATATCTTTAAAAATAAAAAGAGGATGAGAGAATCATCCTCTTTAATCATAGCAAATAAAATTTTATATTGAGTGTTGAGTGTGGAAGGTATGATTGATACATACGATGAAGAAGTGCGTGCATATAGGGCAGAAAGAATCAATGGGAAAGAGAATATAGAAATTGGTGGGGATAGATTTGCTGTCCCCTTATTATTTGTTTTTGTGCGCAATGTTTAAATATATGTTCTTCAATCTAAAGCATCTCTATAAATGCAGCCATTCTTGTGTTGAGCTGACCGATATCGGATGTTGAATAATCCGTTTCTATGCTTATATAAGGAAGCTCTTTTTCACCATTTACAAATTTCTTAATGTTTACTGTTTCAATGGCATAGGTATGACAGGCCTGAAGGATCACATCTACCACAGCATCAACTTGGTATGCATCAATCGCTTTGTTTAACATTTTTGCTCTATTTAGATTAGGAGACATACAGGAGCATCCAATTTTTAAGTATTTTTCTGCTAAAGCCTCATAAACGTCTGGATTAGATTCATCCACCATATCCTCAATAGCCTTAGCACCCATACAGTTTTCAAAGAACACGACTTGCGCGCCATTTTCTTCAATAGCTTTAACGACCTTTTCTGTTACACCACCAATTGGACAACCTGTTATAAGTATTCTAGGTTTGCTTTCAAGTTTTTTTCCTGCTGCATATTCAGCCTTTACTTTTTCAGTCAATGCATTGATATCATTTATATTCGCTTCTCTATCAAATTTAAAGGTACTACCGTAAAGAACCTTAAGAATGTCTTCACCTGATAGAGCTGGGGGATTCAATTTACCAAGGGAATAGAAATCCTTAAGTGCTTGTCTTTCTCTATTTTTTAGGTTAATCGCCTTTCTAATATCTTCTTCATTGATCTTGGTGTTAAACTGTTCCTCCATAACTTCCTTAAGCTGGATAATCTCATTTTTCCACATAGCAAAAGATTCTTTTGTAGTCGGGTTGTTTGGAAGCTGCATAATATGAACGGGTTTAAATTCTCCCATCAGTTCAAACATTTTCTTTTTTCCATCACAGGTAGTTTCACCAATTATCATATCACTAAAGTAAAAATATGGACATTTGTCTGTTTTTCCAAAGCCATAACTGGATTTGATTAAAGGACAAAGATTTCTTGGCAATTCCTTCTCGGCTTCACTGATTGTCTCATCAGAAGTAGCACAAAGAGATACAGTCGCTGCACCCATTGCAAGCGGAATTTCCTGTGGCATAAATGTGCAAAATGTACCAATCATAGGTTTGTTTTGTTTCTTAAAATCATTTGCTGCTATAAACCCATTTCTTCTTGCTTCTGAAAATTCTTCGAAAATTGCTGGTAGATCTTTTCTGATTTCCACTAAAATTCCTCCCTTTTATGAAATAACTCAAATTTTAATCAATCATTTATAAATATTTAATCCATATGCTATTCAAGTATCACATGTGCTTTAAATACAATCAAATCGAATAATTTTATAGCAACATGATGAATGATTAAAATTTTCTATAATCAAGTGCCTATAAAAAAATTGAATTTATTCCTTTATAATGTATCTTTTCTTTATGGTAAAGATGTAGCTTAATTCACTTGTAAACGAGTGTATATTGATTAATGTTATTGAAAAAAGCGATACAGTAACCATACTATATCGCTTTGCATTTATAATTTTTTTGAAAGTTCTTTTAAAACCTGTGCAGCTGAAGTTAATTCATCAATTGAAGCATTGATCTCCTCAAGGGCAGAAGCCTGATTTTCTATTGAAGATCTTGTTACATTCACTTTTTGTGCAATGTTGGTAACGGAATTTTCAATATTCTTTAATACACCCTCGATTTTTTTTATGGATTCGCTACTTGAACCAGCCATTTTTCTCCTCAAAATCTTCAATGTTTTTAGATGTAATTACATGATACGGAGATTTTATATGAGTAGAAATGGTAATCAATAGAATATTTACTATTTGTAGTTTATCATACTCTTAGGGTGATTTACTATAAAATGATAAGATTTATTTATAAAATTTTAGGGAACTTTAAGGCTTATTTTTCTAGATATGCTACTTATCAGTGATTTGCCACTATTGGTGTTAGTTTTATGCTTCGGTTAGATACTTTTGGTATTACTTCTAGATGGATATTTCTTATGTATCACTGCCCTTAATAGGCTCAATAAATTCAATCATACAAATGATAGCATGTGTAAATGGTTTGCTTTATTAAATTCATAGGAAATCTAAAATTTTGTAACAATTACAAAATATTGCCTTTATTGCAAAATTTCATGTTTTTTATTGACAGTACTTATTTTTTTCTATATCATAAATATTAATTTATTGACAGAATTTATAAATTTCAAATACGAAGGTGATTTTAATGTTCGTGCAAATGACAAAAAAATTCCAAATTCATATAGATTATTTTGACGATTACTTTAGCTGGGGCTTTTACTTTTTTAGCGCTTGTTTCTTTGCATACAAAAATAATATGTATAATTCTCTAAAGAGTCTTTCTAGAATACAGATAGAACCTTCATAAAAATGATTTTTGAAAGGATCATGATTATTTTTTATAAAGGAGACTCATTAGAATGGGTCTTTTTTTATATATAAAAGTATTAAGATATCTCTATTTACGACATGCTACCCAAATATTCTAAATAGGTGTGTACAGCCTATTAAAAAAACTAAAAACTTTAAGAGGTGAATAAAATGAATATACCATTGATAATTGTTTTATGCTATATAATTGCTTTATTTGCTATAAGTGCTTATGCTAGAAAGCTAGCTACAAGTGGATCTGAGGGCTTTATACTGGCGGGTAGAAAGCTTACTACGCCTTTAATTGCTGTTACTGTTACGGGTCTTGCTATCGGGGGTGCATCAACCATTGGTGTTGCAGAAAGTGCTTATAATGTTGGATTAGCTGCTGGGTGGTATAATGTAGCCTGGGGAGCAGGAGCTGTGGTTATGGGACTAGTTGCAGCAGGAAAATATAGAAAGCTTAATGTCTCTACGGTTCCAGAACTTTTTGAAAAATTTTATGACACAAAGGGCCGTGTCATATGTGTACTTAGTCAAATCGTAATACTATTGGTCATTACTTCTTTACAATATGTTGCAGGAGGAGCCATACTTACATCCTTATTACCTGATATATTTACTTTAAAATCCGGAATGATTATGAGTGCAGTCGTTTTTATAGGCATTACATTTATAGGTGGCATGTGGTCTGCAGGACTTTCGAATATATTAAACGTAGCTTTAATCTATATAGGGATTATATTTTCTGCCGTTGCTACAATTTCATCACAAGGCGGTTTAGAAAATATTGTATTAAAGATACCATCCGATATTGCATATCTACATCCTATAAATGGTTTAGGGTTAGCAGTTATAATGGGATGGTGTGCTGTTATGATGACCCAAACATTATCATTACAAGCAACTGTTCAGATCGCTTGTGGTGCAAAGGATGAGAAACATGCTAAACGCGGATTTGTTTTAGGGGGATTATTAATGCTTCCTATTGGTTTTTTAGCAGCGCTTATGGGGATCGCTGCAAAGGCTACTTATCCTGATATAAGTGCAACTATGGCACTTCCTAAGATTATCATGTCATTAAATCCGATAATGGCGGGTATAACTTTAGCAGCACTTTGGGCAGCTGATGTTTCAACAGCATGTAATTTACTTTTAGGTACTGCAACATTATTTTCACAAGATATTTATAAGCGTTTTATCAATCCAGATATTGACGATAAAAAATTTATGCGTATTAACAAAATGACTGTAGTAGTACTTGGTGTAATGACCTTTATATTGGCACTGACCATCGTAGGAATACTTAAAACATTACTTGTTGCCTTAAGTCTAACAACAGCATTTACTGTAACCTTCTTATTCACAATATTTGCACCGAGTGTATGCAGGAAGCATTCTGCATTTTATACCACATTGGTAGGCATATTTGTGTTGGTTTTATGGACATTTGTACCTTCTATAAGAATATTTTCACATGTTATCTATTTAGAATGGATCGTTTGTGTAGGAACATTTTTACTGGTTGCTATTTTTGATTCAGTAAAGATTCCTGATCTATATATAACGTATTAATGATTTAACACTGGGAAAAATTACAATAAAATATTCCGCCTCTCTGATGATATTATGTAAACATAATCTATAAAGGGAGGGATTGTGCATGTATACTGAAAATCATAATGAACAAGTAGAAATTAATGTTTTAAAAAAGCTATTACGAACGACTAATAATAAGCGTATGCATATCAGATATCAGGTGATACTTCTTCATTACAGAGGATATACAAATGTGCATATTTC
>NZ_SLWV01000006.1 GCF_004345705.1 Marinisporobacter balticus | reverse complement strand
CTACCAATCCCTGTAGAAAATGCACCTAATGCCCCATAGGTACAAGTATGAGAATCTGCACCAATTACTACATCTCCTGCTACAACCAATCCTTTCTCAGGAAGAAGTGCATGTTCAATGCCCATTTCTCCTATTTCAAAATAGTTTTCTATATTTTTTTCATATGCAAATTCGCGAATCATTTTGCACTGCTCTGCCGCTTTTATATCCTTATTGGGTGTGAAATGATCAGGAACAATGGATACTTTCTTTTGATCAAATACTTTCTCTGCACCCATCTTTCTAAATTCCTTTACAGCTACTGGTGTTGTGATATCATTTCCTAGTACCATATCTAAATTGGCTTCAATAAATTGCCCTGCTTTTACATTTTCAAGCCCTGCATGTGCTGCTAGTATCTTTTGTGTCATCGTCATTCCCATAGTTTTCTCCTCCTTATACTTCGTTAATTCCTTCTATTTCATATATTATTTTATTGACTGCACTTATATAAGCTTTGATACTTGCTTCAACAACATCCGTACTAAGCCCCCTACCCGTATAGATTTTTTCATCATGCTTCAGTTTCAGAATAGCTTCTCCTTGTGCGTCTTTTCCTTCTGTAACAGAATGTAATCCATAATCCTCTAGCGTAATCTCTATGCCTGCAATTTTTTCAACAGCCTTGAAAGCTGCATCTACAGGTCCATCCCCTATGGATACTTCCTCTATGACTCGATCTTGATTACTTAATACTACTGTTGCAGTAGATGTAATGGTATTTCCACTGTTAATCACAAATCGCTTAAGTTTATATACTTCAGGATAAACAATAGTATTTCTTGTAACAATGGCTTCAATATCTTTATCATAAATAGATTTCTTTTTATCTGCCAATTCTTTAAACTGTTCAAAAGCTTTACTTAACTCTTCTTTTGATAACTCATATCCTAAAATTTTTAATCGATCTTCAAAAGCATGCTTTCCTGAGTGTTTTCCAAGTACCATCTTATTTTGAGAAAGCCCTATAGATTCAGGTGTCATAATTTCATAGGTAGTTCGCTCTTGTAATACCCCATGCTGATGGATGCCTGATTCATGAGCAAAAGCATTTGTTCCAACAATAGCCTTGTTCGGTTGTACCTGTACGCCTGTTATGGTACTTAAAAGTTTACTTGTCCGCACAATTTGTGTTGTATCAATATTACAGTATAAACCAAGGACATCTTTTCTTGTATGCATTGCCATAACAATCTCTTCTAATGCTGCATTTCCTGCTCTTTCTCCAATCCCATTCACTGTACACTCAAATTGGGTAGCTCCTGCCTTCTGTGCAGCCAATGTATTTGCCACCGCCATTCCCAAGTCATTATGACAGTGTACAGATATGTCTACTTTATCTAACTGAGACGATTTTTCTCTTATTGTTTTTATAAAGTGATAATATTCATCAGGTGTGGTGTATCCTACCGTATCTGGAATATTGATAACCGTTGCACCTGCTTTGATGACCTTATCAAATAGCATTGCTAAGAATTCCGGATTACTTCTTGTCGCATCTTCAGCTGAAAATTCTATATCTTCACAATATTTTTTAGCGTATTTTACTATATTTACAGCATTTTCAAGAACTTCCTCCGGCTCCATTTGTAATTTATATTTCATGTGAATAGGTGATGTGGCAATAAATGTGTGTATCCTTGGGCTCTTTGCATATTTTATAGCTTCCCACGCAGCATCTATATCCTTTGGTAACGCTCTTGCCAAACTTGCAACAGTACAATGTTTTATGTGCTTTGCAATCTCTTTTACAGAAGTGAAATCTCCAGGGGATGCAATAGCAAAACCTGCCTCAATCACATCTACCTTCAAAAGCTCTAATTGCTTTGCCATCTGAATTTTTTCTTGAAGATTCATACTGCATCCCGGTGATTGTTCTCCATCTCTTAAAGTTGTATCAAATATTTTTATTTGCTTTGCCATGTTCAATCCTCCCCAAATTTATCTATCCTATTTTTTTGTAATAAAAAACTCGTCCAAGAATAACATCTTATTCAAGGACGAGATATATTTTTCCCCGCGGTACCACCTTGAGTTGCTCTTTGTTCAATTACAAAAGCCTCTCTTTTCAAGTTCAATCAAACTCTAGCCGATAATGAGGCCACTCATTTATCTCCTACTATGATTTCAGAGAAAAAGCTTAGGAGCGAGTAACATTTTAGGACAGTATCGATTCACAGCAACCACCGACTCTCTGAAACTGCTTATAAAAAAATGTGCTCTCCATCATTGCTTTTATCATTTTACTAATTTTTAATGTATTGTCACGTATTCTATCAAAGTTTTATTTCCCTGTCAACCATTTATCGAATATTTTTTAAAAATTTTATTTTGTAAATATTCTCAGTTTGTCGTCTCCATATTTTTTTCTGAATTTTCATTAAATACATTTGACATATACACATATATTTTGTTACAATACTTAAAATCATTTTTATTAACCTATTTTCATCTTTTTACTACTAAGCAAGTCTAACTTTTTTTAAAATTTCATTGTTACAATACACAACTACAATAGATCACGGTATATGATTTTTTTATAAAGAGGAGAGATATTATGCAAGCTTCAAATGCAATCATAAAATGTTTAGAAGAAGAAAATGTAGATCTAGTTTTTGGATATCCCGGAGGGGCAATACTCCCCCTTTATGACGCTTTGAGAAAGTCCCATATAAAACATATTTTAGTTCGACATGAACAGTCATCTGCTCATAGTGCCAGTGGTTATGCAAGAGCTAGCGGTAAAACAGGAATTTGTATAGCAACCTCAGGTCCAGGCGCAACTAATTTAATTACTGGCATTGCAACTGCTTATATGGACTCTATTCCCCTTGTCATCATTACAGGTCAAGTAAAATCTACCTCTATTGGAAAAGATGTATTTCAAGAAGCTGATATTACAGGAGCTACTGAGCCTTTTACCAAACATAATTATTTAGTAAAAAATGCACAAGATCTTCCTAAAATCATAAAAGAAGCATTCTATATTGCTTCTACAGGTAGACCTGGTCCTGTACTTATTGATATTCCTGTAGATATTCAAAATGAAAATATCAACTTTGAATATCCAAAGAATGTAAATATTATAGGCTATAGACCCACTTACGAAGGACATACGGGTCAAATCAAAAGAGCTTTACAAAAATTAAAAAATAGCAAAAAACCTTTGATTTGCGTTGGTGGTGGCATTATCTGTGCAAAAGCTTCAAAAGAACTAAAGATTTTTTCAGAGAAATCAAAAATTCCTGTTGTTCACACATTAATGGGGATTGGCGCACTTCCTTCAGATTCTCCTTATTACGTAGGGATGGTGGGTTCTCATGGACACAGTTTTTCAAATAAAGTTGTTATGGATTGTGATTTACTGATGATTATTGGTACAAGAGTTGGCGATCGTGCTACTGCTGGTATGAATCTATTACATGAAAAAGAAAGTATTATTCACATTGATATCGATCCTGCTGAGGTAGGCAAAAATATTGATACCACCATTCCTATCGTTGGTGATGCAAAAATAATATTAAGTCAGTTTATAAAAAAATGTATCCCCCTTGAAACAGCTACATGGATGGAAAAAATAAATAATATGAAAGAAAATCATCAAGAAACATATGATGAAAACTATGTAAATCCAAAAGAAGCATTAAAGTTTTTATCTAATGTTGTTGACGAAGAAACCATCCTTACAGCAGATGTAGGTCAAAATCAAATATGGGCTGCACGTAACTTTGTCATAAAGGAGAATCGTAAATTTTTCACATCTGGCGGATTAGGTACCATGGGTTATAGTCTTCCAGCAGCCATCGGTGCAAAACTCGCTTCTCCTGAAAAAACGGTACTTTGCGTTGTAGGCGATGCTGGACTCCAAATGTCTTTAGGTGAATTAGGTACATTATCAGAAAATGATTTGAATATCATCATCATCCTTTTTAATAATAGTCGATTAGGTATGGTTCGAGAGCTACAAGATATGTTTTGTGGAGGGAAGTACACTGCTATTGAATTGAGTAAAAATCCTGATTTTGTGAAAATCGCAGAAGCTTATGACTTGCCTGGTGAAAGGGTAGATTCTATAAAAAGTTTTGAATCCGCTTTCCAAAGCGCTTTGAAAAGCAAAAGAGGCTATCTGCTAGAATGTATGGTTGATCCAAAATTTAGTACCTTATAGAGGGGGATGCATATGCATAGACATGTATTATCCGTATTGGTTGAAAATAATTCTGGAGTTTTGAGTAGAATCGCAGGGTTGTTCAGTCGAAGAGGATATAATATAGATAGTTTATCTGTCGGAGAAACAGAAAACAAAGAGGTTTCACGTATGACCATAACTGTCAGCGGAGACGACTATACCTTAGAGCAAATTAAAAAGCAACTCAATAAATTAATCAATGTGATTAAAGTAATAGAATTAAAGCCCGGGCAATCTGTCTATAGGGAATTAATTCTATTAAAAGTACACGCCCCTCTTAAAAACCGAGCAGCTATTATTGAAACCATCAATATATTTAGAGGAAAAATCATTGATGTATCTAGTGAAACATTATCTGTTGAACTTACTGGTGATTTCGGGAAAATTTCTGCTTTTACAGAACTTATGACCCCTTATGGCATCATTGAGCTCGTCCGTACAGGATTTACAGGTCTTCAAAGAGGAACTACACAAATTTCAGAATAAAATAGGGTGAAAAATTTCCATCCTATTTTTATTCTTTCGGAATTTTTTCTCATCGCACAAACCGTGTAAACATTTTTATAACAATCGGTAATACCATTATAACCGTAATTAGTCTCATTAAATGCAGTAGTACAACTTTAGGTGTTTGCGCACCATAGGCTTCAGAGATTAATGCCATATCCGTAAGCCCTCCTGGTGAACAGCTAAAAAGGGCAGTTACTAAATCTAATCCTGTAAGTTTAGAAATGATAAATCCTAAACCTATACTAAAAAATGTTAATCCTACTATTAATATACACGCAGGTACAATTAAATCTTTTAGTGCATGTACTGTATCCATTGTAAAGTTTAACCCAATCATACCCCCAACAACAATTTGTGCAGCTAATTTAAAATTTGAAGGTAATGTCCCTAATTCAGTACAAATATTATAAATTGCTACAGCAATCATTGCCCCTATAAAAGCCCCTGCTGGAATTTTAAATTTTATTCCAATAAATCCACCAATACTTGCTACTCCTAAAGTATAAAAAATTTTGTCCATTATTATCACCCCCTTAACCTATGTATCTTAAAAGCCTATTTATATATATCATTATTGCACGGAGGATTTCATGATTTTCTTTAAGGATCTGCTATAAAAATAGTTCTTCAAGATACTTCGCCACACCATTCTCATCATTTGTTTGAATCACTTCATGACCCACAAGTACCATCTTTAGCTTGTCTTGTGCATTTCCCATCACAAGACCTTTTCCTGCGAACTTTAACATTTCCAAATCGTTGAATCCATCCCCAAAGGCAACTACTTCATTTGGATAAATAGCATATTCCTTTAAAACCTTCTCTAATGCCATTCCTTTTGAAACCCCTTGGGACATGATTTCTAAACATTCTGGAAGAGAAAAGGCTATATTTAATTGCCCGTGAAATGCTTCTTCTATTCTCTCTTTCACCTGTACTAATTTTTCATGCTCTTCACATATAAAGAAAATCTTTGATGCCTTATAGGTTTCTAAGCTTTTAAACTCTATAATTTCATAAAAGAAACCTGATTCATTTTTAAATTGATTTGCCCATTTATTTTCTCTTTCAACAAGCCACCGATCTCCTAAATACATATTTGCATAAATATCAGAATCAAAATCCATATTTAAAATATTCTGTACAATTTCTTCATCTAGATCATAAGCAAAAACTTCTTCCCTTTTTTCATTATGCACCCTAGACCCATTTGATGTAATGAGTGTTGTATCTAATCCTAATTGTTCTCGGATATAACTTGCATCCATATGATGTCTTCCTGTTGCAATAAAAAATTTAACGCCTTTTTCAATTACCTTATGAATGATTTCTTTTGTATAATCACTTATTTTATGATCACTATTTAATAATGTTCCATCTAAATCAGAAATAACTGCTTTATATCTCATAATACACTCCTTTTCATTTATCCAATATTTTTTAATTATCTTTTATTATTTTTTATTACTTTCCAAAGTATAACGCAACTTTCATATGCAATCAATACACACGCTACATATAAATACAATAAATCCTCCTTAGAAAGATTTCCAAGGAGGATTTATTTACTTCTCTATTAAAAGCGTTTTTAGTTCTATTTTTTCTGGAATCATATCATTATCAAATAAAAAGTCTTGCGTTTTTTCTAGCTCTTTTATATCTTTTTCTGTAATCATTGGATTAAAATCATACCATGGATACATGGCTTTTACCTCTTCAACAGAAACCCCAGTTTCCTCTGCTACCATTTTAACCATTTTTTCTTCATTTTCTTCCATAATCTTCAATGCATTTTCATGAACATGCATATATTTTTCTACAAGGTCAGGATGTTCTTTTAAAAATCCCGCTCTTACTCCAATGACAATCGTAGCATCTAATAGCCCTTCTCCATTTCTAAGAATATGCGCACCACCTTCTTGAGCTTTTATAACCGCTGGTCCTGCAACTAATGCTGCATCTACATTTCCACTCATCATACTCGATACGCCATTTCCTATGTCCATTTGGATAAATTTCATATCATTAATACTTACATTTGCTTCATTTCCTGCTGCAATCAATAATTGATGCAAAATCGTTCCTTTAGGTCCTGCAATCTTCTTTCCTTTTAAATCTTTTACTGACTGAATATTTTTATCATTTGTCATAATGGTAAAACCTTTTGGTGCTCTTGAATAGATCCCAACAATCTTTAAATCCACTCCATTTACCTTTCCTATTATAGCTGAAGTACCCCCTAGCGCATTACAAAAATCCAAATCTTCTGTTGCAATAGCTTCTGTCATTTTAGAACCTTGGGTTATTTCCGGAAAATTTATTTTTATGTCACCAAACTCTTTTTCAAATAAATTTTCATTTTTTTCAATGATAGATGGTACATTTAAAGGTGCTGTAACATAGGAAATATTTATTGTTTCAACTTGACTTTGCACACTAGAAGCACTTGTCTCTTCATTTGTGCGGTTACCACAACCTGTTAATACTAATATCAAAACACAAATAACACATAAAAGCTTTATAAATTTTTTCATGTCCCTCTCCCCTTTTTGTTTGTTATATTTAAAATAAATTACTTACCCTTGCACATCTCTTAAAATAGCATTTAAAATTTCTTCCTTAATATTCAAAAAATCAATATCATTGATTTTTCTTATATACTCTAAATTATTGGATATATCTTTAATCATGCGTCCTTGATCTAATGCAACAATCCTTTGTCCTAAAAAAGTTGCTTCCTCTACATCATGGGTAACAAAAATAATGGTCTTCTTTTCTCTTAAAAAAAGGTCTATGATTTCTTTTTGAAGCTTTCTCCTGTTAAAAGCATCTAATGCACCTAATGGCTCATCCATTAAAATAATATCTGGATTATAACAAAGAGTTCTTCCCAAAGATACTCTTTGTGCCATTCCACCTGATATTTGCGATGGATATGCATCCTTAAATGAATACAAATCTAACAGTTTTAAATATTTTTCTACTAAATATTTTTGTTCATGGTTTCTTTCTAGCAATGAAAATTGCATATTTTCTTCAACCGTCAACCAAGGCATCAATCTTGGCTCTTGAAAAACAATCCCTATGTTTTTGCAATTCGTCGTAATTTCTCCATATGTTTTTTCTTCTAATCCACACAGAATTTTTAGAAGCGTCGTCTTCCCACAACCACTTTTACCCACAATTGTTACAAAGGTTCCTTCATTAATTGATAAATTTATATTGTCTAGCGCAGTAATTTCTTTATTGTGTATATGAAATTTCTTGGATAGATTTCTTATCACTAGCTGAGCCAATTTTCCCCACCTCTTTGTTCCTGTTTTTCCCAATGTAAAAACCAATTTGTACATTTAAATAAAATATAATCCATCGTAGAACCAAGTATCCCAATAGTAAAAATCCCCACAATAATAATATCTGGTCTTGATAATTGTTCTGCATCTAAAATCATATACCCTAGTCCCGATGAAGCTGCAATAATTTCTGCACCAATTAAAGCCCTCCAGCTATATCCAAATCCTAATCTAGCACCTACCATAATAGATGGTATTGCCTGTGGAAAAATAATCTTTATATAAATATGAAATTTACTAAATCCAAATACTTTTCCAACTTCAATAAGCTTTTGATCACAACACATAATCCCACTTAATGTATTTAAAAATATTGGAAAAAATGTAGCCAATATAATGACCGCAAGCTTAGACATTTCTCCAATACCAAACCACAAGATCAACACAGGAATTAATGCCATAGGTGGAATATGTCTCATAAAATCTAAAATTCTTTCTAATAATTCTAGTAGATTTTTACTGAAAGACAATGAAATGGCTAATAAAAAAGCAAATATAAATGAAATCGTAAAACCTAACAAGGCTCTATATAAACTTACCGTTACATGCTTGAATAAAATCCCTTTTTTAAAAAGAATTACAAAAGCATTTACTACCTTCATAGGGTGGGGAATAATATAAGCATTCCACAAACCTAATTCTGAACCTCTCCACCATATGCAAAAAATAATTGCTGGTACAATAAATCCTTTAACTTTTTTCATAAAACACCTCATTAATAAAATTAAACACAAAAAACTCTCCTTAAAAGATAAGGAAAGTTATAAAGTCATAGTATTAATATATACTCACTTTCTCACCTTTTGCTCAGAAAAATCCTTGCAATTAGACTTTCAAAATCACAGATCCTCCTCATGAATAAAATCCATCAGTCAGATTATATGCATACAATAATAAAATCTTTTTCTTTATTATAGTTTATATTAAAAATATAAAAATTTCAATAGGTACTAGACAGTCAAAACTTATATTTTCTTAGGAACCGAGCAAATCCTCATAATCCAAAGGCTCTACATGAATATTTTCAGATTTTGTTCTTAAAAAGTGTATAGGAATTCTTGATATATTCATATCGAAAGAAAATTAAAGTGGTAAAATTTGTAATAACCCTATAACAATGGCACTCATTAGGACATAACCTTCTATAGATTTTACTGTTGCCAAAACCAGGCCTTTATCTTTTTGTGATATTATTTCCTCAATAGGCTGTTCTTCATCTTTCTTTAAATATCTTTTTAGTTTTGGCATTGACTTAGGACCAAAATTGATAACTAAATCCATCTATAATCTGTTTCAGTTCTCTGAAAGTACCTTTAATTTTGAAGCGATAAGCATAAAGTTTTATCATACTTGTTGACTCTAAATCAAGAAGACATTTTCACTTTTGTAACAAGATGCATGAGGGTACTTTCATCCATCTCTAATCATTTCTACCACCTGACTACCTTTTCTGTTTCATGCGCATCCCAAGGACGTATAATTCGGATACCATCATGGATTTTTAAAGAAAGTGCAATGCAGAAAAGTTTTTTACACAATGCATCCATTGATTAAGCATCGACTGTAGTTACCAAGATGTTGACCGAAAGAAATGTATCATAGTGGTATATATTTTTTGTGAAATGTCTAAATCACGAATTACGGAAGTAATACCTAAAGTATCTGTACGAATTATAAATCCAATGACAATAACTACAAACCAGTTGAAGCTTGCCTGTCTAGTATATTAGATGGAGAGATTGTAGAATATAATCAGATATTTGAGAATCCTAGGGATTTAAGAACAAAGGAATATATAGAAGATATATTTGGATAACGGATATAAGTTTATATAGAGACCACTGAAAAAGTACCATTTTATTACTTTTTCAGTGGTCTTTGAGAAAGGATTCTTTTTAATCAATAAATTCTAAAAAATTTAATAAACGATAGATCATAATACTTGTTTCTGCACGTGTAGCACTCGCCTGTGGTGCAAATTCATTCTCATTTCTTCCTTTGGCTATTCCTGTTTTAACCATTGTAGAAATAGCTTTCTTAGACCAATCACTCATAGAAGGTTGATCATTAAAGATTTTAAGCGTTCTATCTAAGTCATAGTTTTGATAATCTTTTCCTGTTAAAGCAATAGCTTTTTGAATGATAACAGCCATTTCTTGTCTAGTGATGGCCTTATTTGGTTTAAATGATTGATCTTTATAGCCACTTATTAGACCATAGTAGGCTCCAGTAGATACTGTATCTTTATACCAATCATTTGATGCTATATCCTTAAATTGAACTGTATTTTTATGTGTATTTAAGCCTAATGATTTGACTAATAATGTGATAAACTCTGCACGAGTGATATTTTTATCTGGATCAAAATGATTTTCTGATACACCATTTATGATAAATTTAGATGCTAGGGTTTCTATTTCTCTTTTTGCCCAATGATTTTGTACGTCATCAAAGGTTTTACTGCTTTTAACAACGATATAAAAGCTGTTAGAAGGAGATTTTAGAGTGGCTACTAATTTTCCATCAACTTCTTTAAATATTGTTGGAACAAAGCTATATTCTTTTGTAATAGGGTTATACCGTACACCTGTAGCTTTGTTTTTATCAATAGCATTATAATCTAATAAGATGGTTCTTTTTACATAGTTTTTACCAAAATCATGTACTGTAATAGTTTTCCCATTTTCCCCTTTTACTTCAATAGTAAAGTTTATTGGTTTGCTTAATGATTTTACATGAGCATTCGGGAATATTTCATTCATTTCTTTTTCTGTCTTTGCATCTATTGTACTGATATTTACACTTAAGTTTTCTACATTTGAACCTAATTGTTTTTCTATTTCATCAAAGTTGATTGCAGAAGCAGGTAATTGATAACCTGCACTTTGAGATTGAATATCAAAAGTAATAACTGTATTAGATTTTACTAAGTCCTTTAAAGCATTACCAGCTAACTTGATTTCAATATCTTTTTTATTGGACATATTTAATATAACTTTTTCTAAGTTCTTATTGTTTTTAAGATCTTGAAGTTTCTTTTCTTCAATAGAAATTACAGTTTTATCTCCAATTTCCTTTGCTTTTGTTTCTTTTAAAAGATCTATATTTTTCTCGTTAGGAATAGACTTATTATTTGGAGAACCTCCACCTGAACTCCCAGATGAATTTCCTCCACTAGAAGAACTATTATTAATTGTAAACAATCCTTTATCTTTTCCAGTAAAGGTAGATCCATTAGGATTTCCTGCATATGCAAGTTCTACACGATATTGACCATTTCCTAGGCTTATTAAGGATTCATCAAAATTATGGTAATAACGTGGTTTGGATTCATTGTATAAAAGTTGTTCATTTCCATTTGATTCTTTCTTGTATAGTCTTATATATGGATATACAAGATTTGCATTATCTTTTTGTTCATGTTGGATGATATAGTCAGATTTTTTATCATAAGTAGCTGTAAAGATACCTTTATTTGAAAGACTATATAGCGTAGTTTTGGTATTTGAATTTCTCTTATCTACATCAAACCATTCATGATCGGGACTAATTCTTGTGCTTAAAAGCCTGTTGTTATACTCATCAAGCACTGCTGAGTAACCATTTATGTTTTCTGTACTTTTATAAGTATTTTTTTCTAGTTCAATGACTGGTTTTAAGTTTCCACCAACTTGTAATTCATAGGATTTACCAGCTTCTAGATTAGTACTTCCTTCTTTTTGGAATAAATAGTTCCATATATATGAAGGTTTTTCAGGATCACTAAGCCCTAAAACAATATTGATACTATTATAATCTATATCTGTTGGAATATAGAATATACTTCCTTGACTTTCTTCGATTTTGAATGTTTGGTTATAATCACTATATGGAAGCAATGCTGCCCCTTTCCATTTTTTAAAGCCATCTGTAGTTGGTTTTAATACAAGTTTTGCTGTTTTAGAAATATCAAATGTAATATTTTTATCTTCATTTACATTTACATCTTTTTCAACAACATAGTAATTTGTATAATCCCCATTATCATCTGCATGAGAGATATACTGTCCATCAAGGCTATAGGTTCCTTCTTCTACCCATACATGATTTTTAAATATAGGCATACGAATTGGTAGATTTTTATGATTTTCTAGACGATAAATTAAATTGTTTCCTTTACTTATATGATCTACAGTTTTACCATTTGATTTAAGATCATTTAAATCGACTTGTCTAATTTTTATATCTTTTAGATGAATTTCTTTATCTAAATCTTCAAGATTTGTAAATGGTCTAAATAAATATAAGTATCGATCATCTCCTAAAGTATATCTGAATACTGCTAGGTTCCCATTTTCTTTTTTAGATAGCTTGATAGTAGAATCAAGAGCTACTGTCCCAAAATATCCTTCATTTTGATATTTATTACCCCAAGCACCATAAACTTGCTCCCAATGTTCCTTAGACGTATTAATGGAAGCACTGCTTGTAGCATCAACTTCTCCATCCTCCATAGGATTATTTTGTTTTAATGAAGCACTACTTATAGCATCTATATCATCTTTTAAGCTATATATATATATATAAGGAACTGTTAAATGTGTATCTGGGTTTACATGAGTTGTGATGCAATTCTCATCATAAGTAATAATTTTATGAAGATTATCATCATAAAGTCTTGCGATTAGTTTTTTAGCTAAATTTCCATCTGTTAAAGGATTTTTATCCAAGGATAGCTGAAGTTCATAATCGCCAACCTTACCATCAAGACTCATAATATCCCAAAATGCAAATTCAAAGAATGTTGAACTTTTTTCACCGTCTGGAGAATAGTCAGGGGTATCTTTAAAGTATTCCCAATACATAGGATATTCATAATTTCCAGTTTGTTTATTAATAACTCTGAATCTAGGCTGTAATACATCTTCAGATTGAATTTTACTCATATCTTCTTTTTTCATAATACCATTTTTCCCTAATGAACCTCTGCTGATTTTGCATACAAAATTTCCATAACTGTCTGCAAATCTATTCAATGTTTGAAAAAGTTCATATCCAATTGGAAATTTCACGATAGTTGTACCATCTTCTTTAAATATTTTAATTTTATCTTTGTTATAGATCTTATTTGCTTCAAGCACGTGATCCTCTACTGCTTCATAACTTAAATCAAAATTAGCAATATTGATTTTTCCGCCTGCTGATATATTTACTGTTTTATTTTCTGGAATTTCAATCCCTTTTTTACCGCTGTCAAAAGTATAAATCCAGTTTTGGCCTCCATTTAGATCCTCTACTTCTGCATCTACTTTATACCTATATGTATCACTAGATACATATACATTTTCTCCACCGAGTTTTATTCCTAAAGAGGCATTTGTCTTCTCGTTGTAAAGATATACCATACCTGCTTTTACTTTATTTTCATTATTTGTTATTAAATTAATTTGTCCTGTCTTTTGCCCATCAAATATCATTGTCATTTTCTCTTGATGTTTTTTTATATCCTTTGCCCATTTTGTTAAGAAATAAGTGTCCCCATTGATGTTGCTATATGAGAAGAAGTCATAAGAACCTTGATCTATAAATATAATGGGTGATTTTTGCTTATTATTATTTAGCTCATTGGTTGTACCAATATTCACACCATTTTTATCTACTGCTGTTGCATAATAAGCCACATCTGTAATTTCTAACTCAGTTTTATCTAAAGTTTTAAATTGTACGGGTTGAGTATTTTTACCTGTGATCGTAAATTTCCCAGGACCTGTTAATGTTTTGTTGTAGATAAATAAACTTGTTCCCTTTGGCATGTCCTTATAGTCAAATCCACCTTGTATGATGACATGTACACTACTTAAATCTTGTCCTAATGTACCAGGGATTCTTACGATTCCTAGATGATTGGTTCTTCCTGTAAAAATTCTATCATAATCATATTCTTCATGTTCTGTATCTTTTATATACACATTTACATGGGAATTGATTGCAGGGTTTCCATCTGGATCTTTGACTTCTAATAACATTCCATTTGTAACTTCATTCACTATCTTAATAGGGATAATATCTTCTCCTTTTTTTACATTATCCTTATAAGCTACTGCAATAAGTTGATAAGTACCATTTTTTTGAGTTGTTGTATCCCATTTTGAAGTGTATCTGTTCACTTTAGGATTTTTTATTTCTGAGATTATATTTTTTTTACTTACTTTGTCTAAATAAAAAACCACTTTATTTATTTCATCATAATCCCTTAAAACGCTAGCAGTTAAAGTTACTTCATCTCTTAAATAATCATTTCTTTTTAAGTTTTGAATTTTGATGTATCTACCAACTCCTCCATTTTGGTCTAATGTAGTATACATATTTAATTTACCATAACCACTTTTTTCATCCCAGCCTACATCTTCTAAATCGTAAGCGGATTGTATTAAAACTTCCTTGATTTCTTCTGGTGTTGATTTAGGATGTGTTAATTTATAAACACCAGCTACTCCTGCTGCATAGGGGCAAGAAAATGACGTACCATTAAATTTAGCATAATATCCATCTTTTTCATTTCCAAATTCAGCTTCGCTTTCTATAGAAGTAGAATAAATTTGTACCCCTGGTGCCATGATATCTAATACTTCACCAAAGTTCGAGAAGTCAGCAATACTATCATCTACTCCTATAGCACCTACTGTTAATACCCCAGGATATGCTGCAGGATAAAAATCACTTCCATCTTCTCCATCATTTCCAGCAGCAGCAACAACTAAAATACCTTTGTCTTGTGCATATTTAACGGCGTTTGCCATTGTTTGACTATAGCCTTTTCCGCCAAGACTTAAGCTGATAATATCTGCCCCTTCATCTGCTGCATAGCGAATACCTTCAGATATTTCAAAAACATCTCCTTCGCCATCATCATTCATAACCTTTACAGCAAGAACTTTTACATCCAATTCTCCTGCAAGTCCTGCTATACCAAGACCATTATTATATAAAGCACTAATAATTCCAGATGCAAAAGTACCATGGCCATTATCATCCATAATCCCATAATCGATTGGGTATTTGCTTCCATTTTTCTTTTCTTTTACAAAATTTTCTCCTTGTATGATTCTTCCTTCTAAATCTGGATGCATATAATCAACACCTGTATCTAATACAGCAACAACTGCACAACCTTTAACTTTCCCAAGCTGTTGCCAAGTTTTTTCAGCTTGAATATCTTTTAGTGCCCATTGTTGATCAAAATATTTATCAATATATACTCTTTCAGAAACTGTTACATCTTCAGAAGTTTTATTAATTGTTATTTGATGATATACAGCACTACTTACAGATTGATTGCTTGTCTCCTCAGAAGAGAGTGCATTTTTACAAATTCTGTATTTTATGTTTGGTTCGATGTATTCAATTTCGCCATCGTTACTGAATCTTTTAATTGCCTCAGCAACACTCTCACCCTTTTTTAGCTTATAAAGCATAGGTTGTATTTCTTTGTAAGTATTAGATTTACTTTTGAATAGATTATTTAAAGCACTGTGCTTTTTTACGGTTCCAGGTTTGTATTTGATAATGATTTCTCCATCAAAGGCTTTATTTATTCGATATTGTTCACAAATTTGTTCATCATCTTGTGAAAGATTGTGAATTTCATTCGCATGTGCTACTACAGGATTAAACCCAGAAAATAAGGTGACAAAGCACATAGCAAATATTAAAATAAAGCTTAAGTTTTTCTTGTAGATTTTGTGATTGTTCATTTGTAAACCTCCGTTTTTTTATAGTAGATGTAAATAGATGATACTTTTTGTTAAATAATATTGATAATCAATATCAGTAGGCCTCTTTATATATAATATTCCCAATTATTTTTGTTGTCAACATATATTTGACGAATTATATCAAATTTTGAAATTTAATACTATATATAGATTACTCATACAATGAGATATGAATTTTATTTTAACGCACCTTTCGCAGGACGAAAAAGTCAGTCTCTCCTTGAAGAAAACAGGTAAGCTAGCAATAAAGTAGTACATAAATTAATTAATTTGTTCTTTTATAAGAAATAATTTTTCATGCAAAGCTTCTTTCAACAAATCCAATAAAATCTGCATAGATGATGCAAAGTAAATATCTTCTAGCTCCTCGCAACAATAATAATAAATATTACCTAATGTTCGGAAATCAGTATTTTTCGTTGTTCTAAATTCAGCATGATATATCTGATAAAGACAATCGTTGTACGAGCAACCATAGCATCATATGAACGACATTGAAATTCTTTTGCAAGAGACAAAAATGCAAGATGTCCCTTTTAGTTTTGACACATTTAACTGCCTCAAAAACGAACTAATTTTATTTTCTTTGAAGAAAAGTTCGAACGTAGATTTTAATTACTTTTCATTATTTGTAAAATCTGGTATAATCGAAGTCATCGAGAACAGTCTTTTCTTTTGGAGTTGATTTATGGTGATTCAATTATATCCGAAAAGGCTATGTTCTTGTTTTTCATTGCAGAAAAATGCTGCTTATTCTAGGAATAGGATTCCTTTTTAAACTGCGAAAGTTGAGTAACGAATAGTACGTATGGCTACCTTTTTTCCTTCGTTTATATCCAAATTTTTTCTTAAAAGTAAATTTTAACATGAATTGAAATATCTATACACAACCTTATTCGTAATCACATGCAACTATCTCCTTATTGTTTCAGCATAATCGGAATATTTTATCATATTTCCTATAATATGAATGTTATATGTGCATTACATATTTATTTATATATCTCATCACCTATTCTGCTCTTCATTATTTCATTTTCAAAAATCATTATTCGTGTTTTGTATGATATTGCAAAATCCTCTAAATCATCAGCAAAGTAGCACATTGAAGATTGAGATGATGATTCTACTTCACCTAAATTTAAATTTGATGTTAGTCGCTTAGTATATCTATCAAAAATGAGAGTCTTACAAAAAGATAAAAAAAAAAAAGAGTCAAGTAATCATACTCAACTCTAGCATTATCTATTTAACTATCCTTCTATCCATTCATTTCTTATTATGCCTTTTAATCCATATATTACAGCTGGAATGATTATTAATTGGACGCCTATTCCAGGAAGTCCTGTAACGATTCCACCCTTTATAAAAAGAATTGGATTCATTTTTAGGCCAAAAAACTGTGCAAAAAAGAATACGACTACACCCGCTATAATCCTTCCAGCGCCCATGCATATGATGAGTGTAGGCATAACAGGTAACTTCATTTTTCTCGTAGCCAACGAAGCTATAAGTCCATAGGTTCCTAACTCAAATGCCATAATAACAGCCATTGGAAACATAACCGGCATCCCTGTAATTCCTCCACTAATAAGAGGCGTAAGTACCCCCAAAGCGAAAGCTAAATAAGGCGATAATATAAATCCCCCTATTAAAACAGGTATGTGCATAGGCAAAAATACTTTTCCCATCATTCCTGCACTATGAAAAAACATCGGTAATAAAATCCCCATAGCAAGCAATAACCCACTTAATATTAAATTCTTTGTTTTTAATCTTTGATCCATTATAATTCCTCCTCATAAAAATAACCATGAAAGTTTCCTACTTGGAAAATACCTTCATGGTTTTATTTTTTATTCTATTTTGTTCTCTTCAAAGTTTATGATTAAACATTAAAGGATCATAATTAATTTATATGATATGAATCATAATCCTCATCATATAAATAAAAAACAGTATTTTTTATTTTAACCTATACATAATCTATTGAGAATTCGCTCTCAAATCAATGATTTCTATATCATTGTATTTATATACATATTTTTTATGAATTTGAAATGCAAAGCCTTTTATTTATATGTGTGATAAACATTATTTATTCTCATTCTTTATATTTTCTAAGAAGTTTTGAATTCTTTTTAATAAAAGAGCGGGGTTGTCTGTATCCTGTGATAGTTTTTCTACTGGACACATATCTGTCTTGTCTCTATTTTTTATATAGGGAAATTTTTCTTCGTACTTAAATAGGATATTACTATTTTCTAGTACTTCCACAGCCCCTTCAGAAACAATCTTTGTATGTAGTTCTTTGATATTCCCATATTTACACAGCATGGCAGCAGCTCTTCCGATTACTCGATCCGCGACACTTGCACCATCAAGTTTTTCTTTCATAGTCGCTATGACTGTATACATAGGCTTAATTCCTTTATCTTTACTAGAAAATATTACTTTTTCCGCTTTGACAATGACCAAAGTGAGTGCGCTCTTTTCTAACATTTCCTTCGCTAATTCAATATCCTTCATGTACTCAACTCCTAAATAATTCCTTGCTTTTATAGCATATCAAATTTTAAAAATAATAACAATACATTTTTTTATTTTACTTTGCTTACAATAAATCTCAATTTCATTTTTCCATTTATGTAAATATTTACAAATATAAATGTTATACCCTATTAAAGCTCTATAAATCAGTTTCCTCATATAATTTATAGATTATTCCTTCAAACGCTTCTACAAGCGCAGCATCAAAATGGGTTCCACTTCCCTCTATGATGATTTCCATCGCTTCTTTTATAGGCATTTCTTTTCTATATGCTCTGTTACTAGTAAGTGCATCAAATACATCCGCTATAGCTAAAATCCTTGCGCCAAGCGGGATATCTTTACCACATAAGCCATCCGGATACCCCTTACCATCATATTTCTCATGATGATATTTTATAATATATTTAATATGTTTAAACATATGGGAAGCATCTAATATTTTATAACCCAACGCTGGATGTTTCTTAATGATTTCATATTCTTCATCTGTTAGTTTTCCAGGTTTATTGAGTATTGTATCTGACACAGCAATTTTTCCAATATCATGAACCAATGCTGCATTAGTCAAGTCATCTAATGATTCATAACCCACAACTTTCCCAAGATGCGTAGCATAAAAGGCAACGCGATCTGAATGACCTTTTGTATATGCATCTTTTATCTCTAATGAAGTTGCTAAAGCTTTCACCGATTCTAAATAATTATTTTCTTGGGCTAGAATCCTTGTTTCTATTTCTTCTGAAAGACGATTTACACTTTTTGCAAGTTCAATCATTTCATGAGACCCTTTTTCTTCTAATCGGTTTTTATAATTTCCTTGGGCAATCGCATTAATCTGTGTAATACTTTTTTGTATTTTATTCATACTTTTATTGATAAAAAACATAGCTATTCCTGCAAGAACAGTTGAATAAAGTATGACTGTTAGTATAATTTCTTTGAAAACTAAATATTTCAAATGATCAAAATTAGATATGTCATAGCTTACTTTGATCCAAGTCAAATTGTTTCCATCTCTATCTTTAACAGGATGATAAACCACCATATAATTATTATGATAAGAAAAATCATTTGATTGGGAATGGTTTTTTACCATATTGATTTTTTCTCCATGATCTAAAGTTAAATATCCTGATAATTTCATCAGAAACTTTTCATTGATTGCTCTCCCTAAGAGTAATATGCCATTTGTCTTTGTTTCATCCTTTGCCGTCCTAATAGGAGCAGCAACAATTTCATACACATTATTCCTAATCTTTATGTATTCTTTGTTCATAATCTTTCCACTTCGCGCCTTTTTATAGGCATTTGTAACAATCAAATCATCTTTAGAAATATTTTCTCCATATAACGCATTGTAGGTACCATCATTCTTTTGCAAAAATACCAAATCTATTTGAAAATTAGGTTGTTCATATAAATAGGCTGTAATATTCTCTTTAATCCAAGGTATATTTTCTTCTTCTAAGTTATAAAATGCATCATCCCAACATGTATTATCATATACTCTATTCTCTAATTCTTGGGAAGTTTCAAGGAGGTAATTATTCATTACTTTGATTCTAGAGTGCGCATATAACTCAAGTATTTTTTCTCTTGATCTTTCTATAATCACATTTGTTTGTAAGGTAATTGTTAGTACAGTAACAACTATTGAAAAACAAACCAATAAAATAATTTTTGTTTTCATTTTCATATAACAAATCCCTCCTGTACATTTTATGAAATTTTATTATTATTTTAAATGTTCATTATTATTTAAAATATTTCTTATTACCATACAATTCTACATTTTTTCGCATTTTCCTGCATATCTTTTAAACGCTCTTCTCCTATTGTTCCCTATAATTTTTCATGCATATGTAAATATTACTATTATTATCCACGTAAAAACCCACACGTTACTGCTATTATTGAAATTTGTTTAAAAATATATAATATACGAAGTAGAAAAACTGTCGCTTTTGCGACAGTTTTTAGTTTAAAATAGTAATCTCAATCCTTCGATTATTCGCACGTCCTTCAGATGTATCATTACTATCAATCGAATTGCGTTCACCAAAACCACTAACAGATATACGCTTTTCATCTACAGCCTTATCTTCTGTAAAAAATTTCACTACTTGAATGGCTCGTGACACAGATAATTCCCAGTTAGATGGGAACTCTTTCGTATGAATCGGTACATTGTCTGTAAATCCCTCTACAACAATATCATTATCTATGGTTTTTAATTTATCTCCTATCTGATTTAATACATTATATCCTGCTTCTGATAAATCTGCTTTTCCACTATTAAATAAAACACTATCTTTAAAACGAATAAGAAGCCCCTTTTCATTTTGGACAATCTTTACTTGGCTAAATAAATTGTTTTCTCTTAAAAAAGTAATAAAATCTTCTTCCGATGTATTTACATCCGTTTCTATGTTTTTAAGATCAAACAATTTAGCTGCTAAGGATGCTTTTTCTCCTTTTAGTTTTTCATTCTCAGATGTTAATGTGCTTACCTCTGTTGAAAGAACATCTTTTATTTCAGAGAGCACACTCATTTCTTTTGATGTCATAGTAAAAAAAATAATAAAAAAGCATAAAACAATAGTAATCATATCGCTATAAGTAATCAGCCAATTGGTAGATAAATCCATGTCCTGTTTTTCTTCATCATACTTCATCGCTTTCCCTATTCCTTTCACCGATTTTTTTGCGAGGATATACTAGTCGTGCATCTTCTTTTAACATCACATTCATTTTATCAAAAACGTTTCTAGCCGTATCATTTTGGGAAATAAGTAAAATTCCTTCTGTTATTATACTATATTGTAAAATATTTTCATCAATATATTCTTTTAATCTTCCCATAAGAGGAACTGCGATAAAATTTGCAATTAAACTTCCGTACAAGGTACTTACTAGTGCTGACGCCATATTGTTCATAATTAAATCGGTTTGATGAATATTTGAAAGAAGTCCTACTAGACCAAGTAAGGTTCCTATCAGTCCAAACGATGGGGATATATGTGCAATCATTTTCAGTACATTATGCGCTCTATATAAATTACTACGTCTTGACGCAATGTCTTTTTCTAAAATATCTCGCATAGCCTCAGGTTTTTTATAATCATTTAATAGAATCATGGCATCTCTTAAAAATGTATGCTCTTCTTCTTCTATATCAGATTGAATAGATAACACACCCTCTCTTTTTACTTTGATACTTAGTTCATGAACCTTATAAATCATGGTTGTGTAGTCAATTTTATGAAAAAAGCTTAGCTTTATCATCTTTATCGTACCAATTAGGGTATCAAAAGAAAAACTGATAATGACAGACAAGAAAATTCCAGCTACAATAATTTCTAGTGCTGTCAGATTTAAAAAAGCTTTTAATGAGATACTTCCAACGATAGAATGAACGAGCAACATAATAAGTAGAATAATAATAGCTAATTTGACTTTTTTATTTTGAAAATTTAATTTCATCATATGCCTCCAAAATGTAGTTTTTGTCTATTCTAAGATGATTTTATCATAATTTTTTAGTGTTTGGATACATATTTAGATAATTTCAAGCACATTATTACATAAAACATTGATTGAAATACCAAATAAAAGTAACAAATTCATGTTTTGATTACTTATAGAAAAAACCGTCTATATAGACGGTCTAAAAATAATATCTTGATTAATTTCTTTTAAGTTATTACATCCTGTCATAATCATGCCTTCTACTAACTCTTTACCAATTTTCTCTGTATATAAAGCAACCCCTTCTGATCCTCCTCCATAAGCCGCAACTGCATAAGGTCTTCCTATTAAAACAGCGTCCGCACCTAAAGCAAGTACTTTTAGAACATCTAGCCCATTTCTTATACCACCATCAATAAATATCTTCATTCGTCCTTTGACTGCTGCTACAATTTGAGGAAGTACCTCAACTGTCGCAAGTGTGTGGTCTAATACCCGTCCTCCATGATTTGAAACAACTATACCATGAGCTCCTGCTTCCATAGCTTTCCGTGCACCTTTTACAGTCATAATTCCTTTTATTATAAATGGAAGTTTTGTCGCATCAATAATCTCCTTTAAATCATCTACAGACTTTGGACTAACAGGTTTTCCAGCTTGTGCTAATATGGCTAGTCCTGCTGCATCTATATCCATTGCTACAGCGACTACATTTTTTTCTTCAGCGCTCCTAAGTCTTTTAAGTACTTCTTCTTTCTTCCAAGGTTTTATGGTTGGAATCCCCACACTATCATTTTCTTCAATGGCTCTTAAAGGATCCATAAAATATTCATCTTTTACCCCATCACCTGTAAAACCAATTGTACCTGCCTGTTTGCATCCCGCTACAATCGCTTTTGAATATTCATAATCTGTCAATTTTTCACCATAACAAGGAATCAATCCCCCAATAGGTGCTGCAAAGATTGGATACTTGAATCTTTTTCCAAATATTTCTATAGATGAATCTACTTTCGATGCCTCATAGAGCGTGTCCATATTTAATTTTATTTCTTTTAATTGATCCACATTCCTTATAAAAGCTGAACCTGATCCTTTTCCGCCAACACCAGGGATTTCACCTTTACATACTTTTCCGTTACATTCTGGGCAAACTTTGCACTTAAAATCAGAAATTCTTTTTGCATTTTCTAATATATCTCTGTAATTCATATCTATCCCTCCCATTAAAAACTCTTTTATTCTATGATTTTAACTTTTCATTTATATTTTATCATAAATCAATAAAAAATTCGCTCTCCCATACCGTATTCACTCGCTACATAAACTTTACCGTTATGCATATATTTTTTTCTCTATCCTTAACTGCAACCCTGATGCTTCCACCTGCATCTGTAAATTTCACCGCATTAGAAAGGTGATTTAAAAATGTTTTTCATAGATAGATTCTTCTAATATGTTCACATTAACTTTTTATATAAAACGATATATTATGTTATTTTCTAATTTACTGTAACTTCCTTTCAAATGCGATAGCAATTTATTATAATTATATATATTCTTTGTTAAATATAGATAAAAAAACCTATAGTGTAGACACTTTTGAAAATGTCTTTCCTATAGGTTATATTATAAAACGACCTAAGTTTTATTATAAAAAATATTATTTTATGATTTTCTATTGTTCTTCAAAAAAAATTTAGTCATCCTCTCTTAACATGTTAAGGTCTTTTCCTTCCATTATTTTGTTCATATTTCGCATAGAACACATTTTTCCACACATCGTACAGCTATCTTCATGGGCTGGTATAGATTCTTTTCTATATCTAATTGCTTTTTCAGGATCAATAGCCAATTCAAACATTTTTGGCCAGTCTAACTGCTGTCTTGCTTTGCTCATAGCATCATCCCATTGTTTTGCGCCTTTAATATTTTTCCCTAAATCTCCAGCATGGGCAGCAATTCTTGTAGCGATAATGCCTTCTTTCATATCTTCTAAATTTGGTAATCTTAAATGCTCTGCTGGTGTAACATAACATAGAAAGTCTACGCCATGACTTGCAGCGAGTGCACCACCAATAGCACTCGTAATGTGGTCATATCCCGGTGCTACATCTGTAACAATGGGTCCTAATACATAAAATGGCGCCCCATGACAAAGTTTTTTCTCAATGAGTACATTTGCAGGTATTTCATTGATTGCCATATGCCCAGGTCCTTCGATCATTACCTGTACATTTCGCTCCCATGCTCTTAACGTTAACTCTCCTAATATCATTAACTCTTGAATTTGACTTGCGTCGGTAGCATCATTGATGCTTCCAGGTCTACATGCATCTCCAAGACTTAATGTTAAATCATATTTTTCACAGATATCTAATAATTGATCATAATACTCAAAAAATGGATTTTCCTTATTATTTAATTCCATCCATGCATAAAGTAATGACCCACCCCTTGAAACAATATTCGTAAGCCTTTTATTTCTTTTAAAGACCTCAGCCGTTTGTCTATTGAGTCCTGCATGGATTGTCACAAAGTCTACCCCATCTTCTGCATGCTTTTCTACTACCTTTAAAAATTCTTCTGCCGTAATATCTTTTAGCTCCTTATCATAAAAACCTACTGCATCATACATAGGAACTGTACCAATCATTGCAGGAGAAATTTCTACAGTTCTTTTTCTGAATTCTTCCGTTTTTCCATAAGAGCTTAAATCCATAATCGCTTCCGCTTTCATCTCAAGGGCTACTTTTACTTTTTCTAACTCTTTCTCTACATCACAGCAGTCTTTTGAAATTCCTAAATTTACATTAATCTTTGTTCTTAATCCCTCTCCTACCCCTTCTGGATCTAATGATTTATGGTTTTTGTTCGCAGGAATAATCACTTTTCCTTCTTCAATAAGATTTCTTAAAATTACTACATCCATATTTTCCTTCTTTGCTACGATTTCCATTTCCTTTGTGATGATCCCTTTCTTGGCAGCATCCATTTGTGTTGTATACGTCATTTTTATCATTCTCCTTTTTTATAAAAAATTCGCATGTAGCTAATCGCATATGCTTATTTCGCCAACGAAAATTTAAAGAATCCTCTTTGAATTTTCCGTTGCTCAAAGTGCTTAGAAACTATTTCAGCTCCTAGTTATTCACATTCTAAGAAATCTATACTCTCCTAAAAAATAAAATATTCTTTTAAATTTTCAAAATTTATCATAAGGCTGTACATATCTTGTTTTTAAATTTATTTGCTACGCTATAAGGGTCGTCAGCACACATAATAGCCGACATAACAGCAATACCTTCTACCCCTACACCAAAAACTTCTTCAACATTTTCTAGCTTTATACCGCCTAAAGCAATAACAGGAATATTTACATATACTTTAATTTCTTTAATAAAATCAATGCCTCTAGGTTCTAATCCTTTCTTACAAGCTGTCTCAAATATATGACTTGCAAGTAAATAACGCGCTCCATTTTTTTCTGCTAAAATAGCTTCTTCTACACTATGCACAGAAACACCTAAAAATCCATTCCAATCAGGCTTCTCTGTCATCAAGTCATGAAACCCTACATGATATCCATCAGCCTTTATATCTTTTGCCACCGCTAGATTTCCATTGATTATCAAGTAAGTATTTTTTCCTTCAATCTTTTCTTTTATTTCTTCAGCTATTTTATATAATTCATCATATCCTAAATCCTTTTCTCGTAAAATAATCGCATCTACACCACCTGCTACTGCTTTTTCAATTATTTGAAGTAGTGTATCTTTTTTTATTATTTTTCTATTAGTAATCAAAAATAACATTCAGTCATCCTCTCTTAATATTTCTTTCGATTTCTTTTCCTATATATGCATCCAATCCTTAAATACAGGTTGGTATCCATTTGCTAAAATAACTTCTTTCATTTCGTCTACATTTCTACTATCAGATATTTCAAACTGTCCTTCTCCCTTATCCTCAGAACTATGTCCTCCAACTTCTGTACTTACTCCTGCTGATATCTTCGTGATCCCTAATGCAATTAAATGATCTCTAAATTTTGCGCTTTCTCTTGTAGATAAGTTAATCCCTAAGTATGGCAAAAATATTCTTAAAGCAAGCATATACTGAACCAAGTTTTTATCACTTACAGGATATACATCCTCAAACACCCCTGCATGAGGTCTTATCCGAGGTGGAGATACACCAATACATACATCTGGATATTTATTTTGAAGATAATTTGCATGAATGCCCGTAAAAAAAGCTTCTCTTCTCCATTCATTTAATCCTAAAAGTGCCCCAATATTTACATTTCTCATCTTTGCCTTACAGCCACGCTCTGGTGCATTCAATCTATAGTTGTAATTTTTTTTAGGTCCTGAAATATGCACATGATCATAAATTACTTCATCATATACCTCTTGATATACAGTAAGACCATCTACCCCTGCATCTATCATCTTTCTATATTCTTCTTCAGCTAATGGATAGATTTCTATCCCAATAGAATCAAAATATTTCTTGAGTACTTTCACTGCTTCTACAATATAATCTACTGGTGTATCTTTTGGAGATTCTCCAGTTAAAATCAATATATGTCTAAGTCCTGTAGAGGAAATCGCAATGGCTTCCTTTTCAATTTCATCTAAGGTTAATTGCTTTCTTTTTATACTATTTTGAATGTTATACCCACAATAAGCACATTGATTGATACAATAATTCGCTAAATACATAGGTGTAAATAATAGTATAGCCTTTCCAAAATGCTGCAAGGAAAGCTTCTGTGCTTTTTGTGCCATCTCTTCTAGAAAATTCTCTGCACTTGGAGATAGTAATGCTAAAAATTCATATGGATCTATTCTATTCTTGTTTAAAATTCTTTTTATATCTGATTCAGTAACCTGCTCAAAGAAATGATCAAAATCAAAGGTTTTATAATTTATATATTGGTCGTAAAAGCTCACTATATCTCACCTTCATTCAAAAATCCTGTAAGAGGAGAAGAAGCCTGAGCATATTCTTTTTCAGGTCCTAATTTCGAAAGATAAGCAAGTCTTCCAGCCTTAACTGCAAGTGAAAAGGCTTTCGCCATGTTAATCGGATCATTTGAAGTAGCAATAGCTGTATTTACTAAAACTGCGTCAGCCCCCATTTCCATAGCTTCAGCTGCCTCTGATGGTCTTCCTATTCCTGCATCAACAATAATAGGTAGATCTATTTCATCAATAAGAATCTGTATAAGTTCCTTTGTCCTTATTCCTCTATTTGTTCCTATGGGTGCACCTAGTGGCATTACTGCAGCCGCACCAGCTTCTACCAACCGCTTTGCACTCATTAAGTCAGGACTCATATAAGGAAGTACAACGAAGCCTTCCTTTGCTAAAATCTCTGTTGCTTTTATCGTTTCATGATTATCTGGAAGTAGGTATTTATTATCTGATATGACTTCAATCTTCACCCAATTTCCACATCCCATAGCCCTTGCAAGTCTTGCAATTCTAACAGCTTCTTCTGTATTTCTTGCACCAGAAGTATTTGGAAGTAATACAATATCCTTATGGATATATTCAAGTATATTTTCTTCCTTCGCCCCAAGATCTACTCTTCTTACAGCCATAGTAACAACCTGTGTTTCAGAACTTTTAATTACATCTGGTATTATTTGTTTTCTCGCGAATTTCCCTGTGCCAAGGAGTAACCTGCTTTTTAACGTAACTCCTCCAATCATTAATTCATCCATCACATCATCTCCTAAATTTCATATTCTTCTAAAATAATTCTAAGCACTGTATTTGCTTGATGGTTTGCAGCAATTGCAACTCTTGGTGCCATAAGTCCACATCCTAAAGCTGCTTCTGAAGTATCATCTCCAACTAAATAGAATTTATCTAATTTTCTCTTTGTTTGAATGGTATTATTAGAAAAATAACCAGCCATTCCCGAAGCTGCAACGATATATTTCTCAGGAAATTTTGATAATAGGGTATTCACTAAATTTGCTTTACATTTTGGATCATCAAAAGCCTCTACCACAATATCCGCCTCTTTAAAACAATCTTCAATATTGCTTTCATCAAGATATAAATCTTTACGCTCAACTTCTACAAATGGATTAATATTTTTTAATACATCTGCCAATGCTTCAGTTTTCTTCATCCCTATATGCTTTATAAAATACTGCTGTCTATTTAAATTGCTTGGTTCAACAACATCGAAATCTACTAATAGTAATTTCCCGATTCCAATTCTAGCAAGAGATATAGCAACATTTGATCCAAGTCCTCCAAGTCCTGCAATTCCTACACATGCTTTTTTTACCCTTTCATGTACACCAGGGGTATGCCTAGAAACAAGCGAAGCTTCTAACTCCTCTTCATTTGGAATTTCTCCTCTTATGATCAATGTAATTCTGTCATTTTCCTTTAACTCTACATCCTCTCTTATAATAAACCCGTTTACAACTACAATATCTGCATCCTTTTTCACAAAATCTCTTACCTCAAATGCTGTATCTTTTTCATTCACAATAACATTTTTTTCATTTATAAATATTTTCAAATCAACCGCCTCCAACAAAACTTACGATTTCTACTTTATCACTTTGATCTAATACATATTCTTTATATTCTTCTTTTGAAATGATTTTAAAATTTACTTCTGCAACTACTTTTTCTTCAGCTAAGCCTAGTTTTTTTAACATTTCACTGATTGTAATTTTAGTTTCAAAATCCATTTCTTTTCCATTTATAATCAAGTTTCTTTCTCCTTTCTTGTCATCGCTCTAATAAAAAAAGTGCAAATTCATAGAGAATTTGCACTTTAAAAGTATAAGCATCATTCCCTACGTTGGCATTATCCAAATCAGGTTATAAAGGTCAGAGATCACATCTCTTTCTCAGCCCATCTATATGAGCTCCCCAAAATTTATGAAATTTTCCATTCAAAAAAGCTTACCCTAGGGTAAGCTTTAAAATCAATGAATCTAATCTTCTTGCTTCCCTACATCAGTATTAACTGTATCAGGTTTAAAGGGTTAGGATTTTTCCTTCTCAGCCAAAAGGCACCCCTAGCAAAACTATTTAATTAATTTCATTGTAATCCAATATGATACATTTGTAAAGTTTTATCCTGAATTTTTTCGTATTATTCTGTAACTAATTTTAGATCAACAGGAATAAATTTCTCAGCAGTTTCTCCTTTCAAAACCTTGTCTGCCGTTTCGACACCAAGAGAACCAATCATATCTGGCTGTTGTGCAACTGTAGCTGCTAATTTTCCTTCTTTCACTGATGCCACAGCATCATCTGTAGCATCAAAACCAACAACCATGATTTCTCTGTTTGTTCCTTCTATAGCTTTTAAAGCTCCTAATGCCATTTCATCGTTATGTGCAAAAACAGCATTAATTTCTGGTTGTGCTTGTAAGATATTCTCCATAACTGTTAGTCCTTCAGTTCTGTTAAAGTTCGCTGTTTGCTTTGCTACAACTTCTATCTCCGTACCTTTTAATGCTTCATTAAATCCTGCTCCTCTATCTACTGTAGCAGAAGCCCCAGGGATTCCTTCTAATTCGATAACTTTTCCTTTTTTAGCTAATTTTTCAACTACATATTCTCCTGCCATTTTTCCACCTGCTACATTATCTGAAGCAATATGAGATACCACTTCTCCACTGTTTGCTCCTCGATCTAGTGTAAGTACAGGAATTTTTGCATCATTTGCTAATTTAATGGCATTTCCTACTGTATCAGAGTTAGTTGGATTGATTAATATTACAGAAACACCTCTTGTAATTAAATCTTCCATATTTGAAAGTTCTTTTGATGGATCATCTTGTGAATCTAATACAACTACTTCATAACCTAATTCTTTTGCTTTCGCTTCAGCACCTTCTTTTAAAGTTACAAAGAAAGGATTGTTTAGCGTAGATAAAACAAGACCTATTTTTTGTGTTTCATCCTTTGCTTCTTGTACTTTTTCTTGTGTGCCACAGCCTACTAATAACCCCATTAATAAAATAGCTACCATAAGAATTGATAAACCTTTTTTCATTTTTTTTCCTCCCATTTTTTAAATTTTTATTTCTTTTATCTGTAGATGTATGATGTTAGATCTTTATTTTCACACATCTATCATTCACTAAAAAAACTTACTTCTCTTTTCGATCTGCTAATACAGCAATTAAGATCACTGCTCCTTTTGCAATCATTTGATAATAAGAGCTAACATCTAATAAATTAAGGGCATTACTTAAAATACCAATGATCAGTGCTCCTATAATTGTCCCTAGTATACTTCCTGCTCCTCCTGCAAGACTTGTTCCTCCTAATACAACAGCAGCAATTGCATCTAATTCGTATCCTGCCCCTGCATTTGGATTTGCAGATGAAAGCCTTGCTGTAATCACTACCCCAGCTAGTGCTGCAAGCATCCCACTGATTGCATATACAGATAATTTTATTTTTGATACATTTAGTCCTGAAAGCTTTGAAGCTTCTTCATTTCCTCCTAGTGCATAAACATATCTTCCAATTCTTGTTTGCGTTAATACATAATAAGCAATCATAAATACCAAAACCATTAAATATACTGGGATAGGAATTCCTAGAAAATAACCTGCCCCAATCTTTGAAAAAACTTCAGAAGCTTTATCACTTCCTAGTGTAATAGGTTTTCCATTTGTAAAAACTAATGTTGCGCCTCGCAGTACTGTCATCGTAACAAGTGTTGCAATAAAAGGTTGTACTTTTCCTTTGCTAATAATTATCCCACTAAACAAACCTACTAATGCTCCTATAGCCAAAGCGATGGTCACTGCTAAAAATACACTCATTCCAGCTGATATGAAATATGCGCATACTGCTCCACAAAATGCTAAAGTTGATCCTACTGAAAGATCTATCCCTCCTGTTAATATAACAAATGTCATTCCTGCTGCAATAATGGAATTGATAGAAGTTTGCCTTAATACATTTAATATATTTGAAACGGTTAAAAACCTAGGACTTAGAACAGAAACGATCAACGAAAAAACAATAAGTCCAATAATTGATTTAAATTTCATGAGTAATTTTTTATTCATCCTTATACGAAACCTCCTTTATGCCCACTGCACATTTCATAATCTTTTCTTGCGAAGCATCCGTTCTATCAAGTTCTCCTGTAATTCTTCCTTGATGCATTACCAATATTCTATCGCTCATTCCTAATATTTCTGGCATTTCTGAAGAAATCATAATAATGCTCATTCCTGTTTGTTTAAATTTGTTTATAAGATCATAGATTTCTTTTTTTGCTCCTACATCGACCCCTCTTGTTGGCTCATCTAATATTAAAATCTTTGGATTTGTCATAAGCCCTTTTGCAATAGAAACCTTCTGTTGATTCCCTCCACTTAAGTTTTTAATCTTTTGACGCTCAGTTGGCGTTTTGATTGCCATTTGGGCAATATAATTTTTTACAGCTTTCTTTTCTTTTGTTCTATTAATTTTAAATATTGGACTTTCAAAATCTTTTAATGAGGATATACTCATATTTTCCTTTACAGAAAGTCCTAAAATTAATCCTTGTCCTTTTCGATCTTCTGATACATAAGCAATGCCTTCTTTTAAAGCATTTTGTGTTGACTTTATATTTACCTCTTTTCCATCTATATAAACCTTTCCGCTATCTTTGCGCAAAGCACCATATATGCTTTTTGCAAGTTCTGTTCTTCCAGAACCCATAAGCCCTGATATTCCAAGAATTTCACCTTTTCTTAATAAAAAACTTATATCCTTTACATATTCATTCGATAAATTTTTTACTTCTAAAGCTACATCACCTTTTTCAACAACAACACTTGGAAATTGTTCCGTAAGTTTTCTTCCAACCATCATTTCTATGAGCTGATCCTCATTTAAAGTTTTCACTTGCGCTTCTCCAATGAATTTTCCATCTCTTAAAACCGTTACATCATCACAAACTTGAAAAATTTCTTCTAATCTATGAGATATATAAACGATGCTCTTCTGTTGTGCTCTCAATTCATGAATCACATGAAAAAGGCTTTCCGTTTCTTTTTTTGTTAAAGCATCTGTTGGTTCATCCATAATAATAATTTTTGCATTTAAAGATAGCGCTTTTGCAATTTCAACCATCTGCTGCTCTCCAATGCTCAAGCTCGCAACCAATTCTTTAGGACTTTTATCTACCTTAAGTTTTTTAAGGAGAACTTCTGAATCCTTATAAAGCTTTGTCCAATCTATCTTTTTGAAAGCATTTACAGGTTCTCGTCCTAAGAAAATGTTTTCCCCAATTGTCAAGTGAGGAATTAAATTTAACTCTTGATGAATAATAGAAATTCCCTCTTCTTGCGCATCTTTTGGTCCCTTAATATCAACTTTTTTTCCTTCATAGATGATTTCACCATCATCCTTTTGGTAAACACCACTTAATATTTTCATGAGCGTAGATTTTCCAGCTCCATTTTCACCTAAAAGAGCCATTACCCGTCCTTTATGAATCTTAAAGTCAACATGATCTAAAGCCTTAACTCCAGGAAATTCTTTGGTAATCGCCTTCATTTCAAAAATAGGTTGTTTCATTCCTATCACTCCTTAAAATACAACGCCAGATTTTAAAATGATATTCGCATAAGGTGTAAACTCTCCTGTTCTAACAACACACATAGATTTTTTTGTAACCTCTTTGAATGCTTCATGTTCTACCTCAACAATTTTAATGTTCATGTTTTCCTCTTTTTCCAATTCTTCAATCTTTTTCATTAACTTTTCATAAAGTACTAGACTCACTGTTTTCATTTCTCTAGCAATTATTACTTCTTCTACCCTAAGTTCCTCAAGAATTGTTTCTAATGTATCTAAAAAAGAAGGCATTCCTTTTTTTAATGCCAAATCGATTCTCTTTGTTTCTTTAGGTATAGGAAGGCCACTATCTGCAATGGTTAGCATATCTGTATGTCCCATTTTTGAGATGATATAAGATATTTCAGAATTTATTAAATTTGTCTTTTTCAAAGCTACTCCTCCTCAAATGCTCCTACTTCTTCTAAATATGGCAATGAACTTTGGGCACCTTTCTTTGTTACAGTAAGGGCCCCTACTTTTGAAGCAAATACTATCGCTTCGTCAATTTCTTTACCCTCTGCGAGATAAGTAACCACGCCACCTATAAAACTATCTCCTGCTGCTGTTGTATCTACTGCATTTACTTTTTTTGCTTGAAATTTCTTTACACATTTCTTGTCTATATAAAGTGATCCTTTTTCTCCCATTGTAATAATTAGCGATTTTACACCTTTTTCTATAAGCTTTTTCGAAGCATGTAGAAAATCTTCTTCCTCTTTTATTTCTATTTGGGTTAATATTTCAAGTTCTGTTTCGTTTGGAATCAATAAATCTATATTTTTAATCATTTCTTCATCTAAACTTTTCGCTGGCGCAGGATTTAAAACCGTATATTTCTCCAATTCTTTTGCTCTTTGTAGCCCATATTTTACTGTTTCTAGTGGTATTTCTAACTGAAATACGACCATTTTTGATTTTTCTATAACTTCTATATTGTTTTCTATATCTTCTTTGCATACTTTAAAGTTTGCCCCAGGAATAACAACAATCGCATTATCCCCTTCACCATTTACCGTGATCATTGCAACACCTGTAGGCGTATTCTCTTCTATTTTTAGACCATCTGTATTGATTTTATCCTTTTTCAATGCACTTAAAAGGGTCTTTCCAAATCCATCGTCTCCTATTTTCCCAATCATATTTACTTTTCCGCCAAGCCTTGCAATGGCTACTGCTTGATTGGCACCTTTTCCTCCTGGTATTTCTTTAAAATCTGAACCAATAACCGTTTCTCCTACCTTAGGCATATTTTCTACATTTGTAACTAAGTCCATATTGATACTTCCAATAACCGTAATATCTCCCATAACACTTTCCTCCTTCCAACTTTTCTATCTATGCATTGTTGATTTCCGAATAATCAATTCCGTATTTAAAACGACTTTTTCTTTTGTTTTTACTTTTTTTTCTAATATATTTATAAGCATCTCAACAGCGCTATAGCCTATTTCATAACTAGGCTGTCTAATCGTTGTAAGTTCTGGATCTACAAGTGTTGCCATATATATATCATCAAAACCAACAATGCCAACTTCTTTCGGTACTTTTATGCCTGCCTCCTTTAATGCTTTTACTGCTTCTATTGCAATTAAATCGTTCCCACAAAATAACGCATCAAAATCTATGTGCTTCTTCAATAACATCTTAACAGTCTCATATCCCCATCCACTTTGGTAAGTTCCTTCGAATATATTTTCTTCTTTATATGGAATATGGAATTCTTCTAATGCCCTTTTATATCCCTTTAATCTTTCAATAGAAGGATGGGTACTAAGTGGTCCGGATAAGAAAATAATATTTTTGTATCCACAAGATAATAAATGCTTTACCCCTTCATATGCTCCTAAGCAATTGTCTACTGTTATTTTTCCTTTTATATCTTTTAAATCAATATCTCTATCTACTAAAATAATCGGTACTCTATTATTTCTTAAATGCTCAAATTCATTCATTCTTTTTGAAGCAGCAGTAAAAATAATGCCATCTACCATTTTTTCAATCAGCATACTTACATATTTTTCCTCTTTTTCAATGCGATCGTCCGTATTACAAAAGATTATATTGTATCCCTCTTCATTGGCTTTATCTTCTGCACCTCTTGCAAGTTCGTGGAAAAATGGATTCCTTATATCTGGAATAACCAACCCGATTGTTTTTGTCTTTTTAGTTACAAGACTTCTTGCAGCAGTATTTGGTATATAGTTATATTCTTTCATAATATTTAATATTTTTTCCCGTGTAGGCTGACTAATATTCTCATCTTTATGGTTAATTACTTTGGATACAGTTGCTGTAGAAACCCCTGCAAACTTAGCAATATCTTTAATCGTAACTTTCATTTTGTTCCTCCGATGTTAGGTAAACGTTTTACTAAAACGTTTACCTTGATTTTATCATTTTTTTTTTAGTATTTCAAGCATTTATGGTTGTATATTTTTTGTTTTTGTGATTTTGAATTTAACTTTATAGCCACTTAAAAAAGAATGTATTGTATAATACACTCTTTTTTAATGTCCCTTTTTCTTCTCTTTTTTCTTTTGCTGTTTCAACTCAAATTTTATTCTTTTTTGTTCCTCTTGATATTCCTTTGAAATTTTCTTTCTTTCCTTTTTGTTTACAGAATACTGTTCCTTTAAAGCGAGTTGTGCTTTTGTACCCATACCAATATTCTCTAATTCTTTTTGGATCTTTCTCTGCAATCTTTTTGGGTTGATCTTTTTTTCTTTACCTTCTCCATTTTGTATTGGATTACTAAATTTTATACGAAAATAATTTTTCAATATAAAATCATGTACCTCATAATCCTTAGGCTCAGGCCCAAATATAATTTTTGCTGTTTGATAATGGTCGTTTTCCATTTTTTCAATTAATCCTATCCAAAATGGTCCTTCAAAAAAAACAGTAAATTTCATTTTTACCTTATTCATTTTTCTCCCCCCATACAATCAATGCATAGAGAACGGACGACCCGAGGGGGAAGGTTACTGACATCTTCTTTTTAGATGCGTTCGGACTACCAACCGAAACTGTGTTTTTATCTCTACGTAAAATTAAGTTGAAACAAAATATATAACATTATTTCCTACTATTAATTATACCAAAAGGAAATTTTTGTTACAAATCATTTATTTTTTGGATGTATCTTAACAAAATAATGTGCTATCACATATTATATATTGTAAAATATTGCACTAAAAAGTTTTAGAACTTTTTTTAGTATGACATAATAAAAATTATAAAAGGAGGCTTATCTATGCAAAACCCATTTTACTATCCATATGGCTATTCTTTCCCTAAATATAGAAATCATGTATCTACCCATGAAGATATGAAACCTATCAAAAATACAGGATATTATGATTATTTTGATTTAGGAGACCCTGCTCCTGAGTTTACATTAGAAGGTATTGTAGATAAAAACCCCACCAAGGTTTCTCTTAGTGATTATAAAGGAAAATGGGTTGTATTATTTTTCTATGGTTCAAACTTTACTTTTGTCTGACCTACTGAGCTTGCAGCAGTTGCTGACAAATACAAAATTTTTCAGGGATTAAATACAGAAGTATTGGCAATCAGTACAGATAGTATTTATTCTCATAAGATTTTCACCCAAACTTCTCCATCTGGGAAAAAAATAAACTATCCTCTTTTATCTGATAGAACGCAAGAAGTCTCAAAACGATACGGTATATTAAACGAGAAAGGTGGATTTGCCTATAGAGCTACTTTCGTCATAGACCCCGAAGGAAATATTCAAGCTTTTTTAGTAAATCCTCAACCTGTTGGAAGAAATATAGCTGAAATCATAAGAATCATACAAGGGCTACAGTTTAACAGAAAAACTGGTTTAGGTGTTCCAGCAGGATGGAATCCTGGAGATCCTGGGATAAAGATGGGCTGGGCGTATGTTGGTAAGTATTAAAAAAGGGACGAAATCGTCCCTTATTTTATGTCCCCATGCATTTCCATATCACTTTTTTCAATCATTTTATTATTTCCATTCACAAAAATTACCTTTGGTTTAAAACTTCGTGCATGTTCTTCCTCAATCCAGCAATAGGCTATAATAATCACATGGTCTCCTGGCTGGACAAGTCTTGCAGCAGCACCATTTAAACAAATCATGCCACTATCAGCTTCCCCTTCAATAACATAGGTTTCAAGTCGTGCGCCATTATTATTATTAACAATTTGAACCCTCTCTCCTGGTAAAATTCCTGCTGCATCTATTAATGTCTTATCAATTGTAATACTTCCTACATAGTTTAAGTTCGCCTCTGTTACTGTAGCTCTGTGTATCTTCCCCTTATGCATATTTAACAACATTTATGATTCCTCCTTGTCCATTTTTCTAAAATTAAAAATACCCTCTCTAAGACCGAAGTTTATTCTCGGGCATAGAAAGGGTATTGTATCATCAAAATTCATCATAACATATACAATAATAGCTTTTATCTATAACAAAAGCTATTCTTTCCCATTCAATAACCTATTCAGTCCCTGTCCAAAGGATCAGTGCAAAATTCAGTATGAATGTTATTCTTTTTTATATGAAAGCTTAAAGCTTTCAATGTAGATCAGCCTCATTTTAACATACTATATTTACAAATACAAATAAAATCCCTATTTATTTTCTGCGCATGTAACTAAATGATCGTTCCTCCAATTAAAGATTCATCCCTTAATTCATGATTGAAAATCATAAAATTATTGCGTCCATTACGCTTTGCTTCATACATCGCCACATCTGCATGTTCTAATAAAGTTTCCACATCTGTTCCATGGTGTGGAAGTACTGCAATTCCTATACTACAAGTAATAGATAACGATCTTCCTTTTACACGAAATCGTTGTGAAAATGTCTCAATAACTCTGTTGGCGATACCTATCACTTCATCAGCAAAACAAATATTTTCAAGTATAATCATAAATTCATCCCCACCAAGGCGTACAACTAAATCATCCTTTCTAACACTTTCTTGAAGCCTTCTGGCAACTTCTTGTAAAAGTCTATCTCCTGCAGCATGGCCCAATAGATCATTTACCATTTTAAACTCATCTACATCTACAAACATAATGCTCATCATATTTTTCTTTTTTAAAGTATTCTTGATCGCTAGCTGTAATTTTTCGTCACCATATCTTCTATTTGGAAGATTCGTAAGTGTATCATGATATGCTAAGTATTCAATTTCCTCTTCATTTTTTTTATGGCGTGTTATGTCAGATATACACAACAATAAATACCTTCTTTCTTCCACATGAAATCTTTTTATACGCATATCAATCCAAAAATCATTGCATTTTTTACCTAATACTTTTATTTCTTCATTTCCTTCCTCGAAATATTTTTCTAAGTTGTCTAGATCGATGCTGTCCATTATATTGCTAGAAATACATTCTTTAATGCATTTTCCAATGCATCCATCTTTTCTATTTAATAAAGACAGCGCTTTATCATTACAATCAACAATCCTTAAGCTACTCTCTTCTAGAATAAAAATAGCATCCATCATATTTTTAAATCTTATTTTCTGAAATTGGTTTCTTTCCACAGCAACCCTTTCTTCTTTAATTTTATGCAATGTTTTAAAATATGAAAAAAGCAATACAGCCGTCAAAGAAAATAAATATATCCCTACATCAATACAGGTATAATCTATTACTAAACACCCTATACAATGCATTCCTAAAATTAGGGCCACATATATATTTGAAGAAAGTAATTCATTGAAAAATGTACTACTCATTACAATAACAATTAAATATAGGAGTGATGCAACTACTGGAAAATTATTTATCACATTGATTATAAAAAAGCAAATACTCACCAAATAAATTGCTGCAATGGATAAAAATTTTCTTTTCAACGTAAACATCTCCTTTTGAAGTATAAATAAGCATAAAACGCCTATAAAAAATAGGCGCCTTACATTTTTATGCATATAAATATTCTGTCATGCTTTGGCAGCCTGGCAATCATAGAAATAAATTCATCTTCAGACCCATGGCTTTGCGTCCTTACCTTTCGATAAGTTTGCTATTAACAACATGAAATACTTTGTTCTATTTAGTTATAAAACACGATCAACCTCCATAAAATTAGTACTTTTATACTATTTATTTATTATATTCTATATCTTCTATATTTTCCCTTCTTTTTTAAAAAATAATCTTCCCTATATATATATGCACATCTTCTTTGAAAAATTCGCAATAGCCCCTAAATTTTTCAATAAAAAACAAACCAAACTTTACTCATTTGGTTTATCTTTTTATTTTTTTATATAGTCTCTTCCCATGAACAAAAAGTATACTCATGTATTAAATATTTAACTTGCAAATCTATAGCACATCCTTCTTTTTTCTTTTAAAGAGATGATTGATACAATCTTCTATTCTCTAAAGACCATATAGGCTGTGTAAACTCTCCTGGTTTTATATTTTTTAAGTGATCCTCCATATCATACATTCTTGCATCAATCATATCAATATAATGCAACAATTCACCCTCTGGAATCATTGGTTTTTTAGGGCTTCCAAACTCAGGTTCATAGTGATGGGATAGAACCATATGTTGTAGCAATAAAATCACTTCTTCATCTGCTCTTAATTCTTCTCCCACCTTACTAATTCGATTTATTCCCATACTAATATGACCAAGCAATTGTCCTTCTCTGCTATATTCTGCAATCCCTAATTCATCTGAATCCAATTCCTCTAGTTTTTCCATATCATGCAGTAATATTCCTGCAAATAATAAATCTGTATTTACATTGGTATACACTTGACTTAATTTTTCTCCAGTTCTTAGCATTCTTAATATATGATATAAAAGTCCTGATCGAATGGCATGATGCAAAGATTTTGCTGCTGGATAATACATTAATTTTTCTTTTGATGCCATAATAATTGCATCCACAATTCCTTTTATATCTGTATTTTTAATTTTTTGTACAAACCCATATAGCTCATCAAACATTTCTTCCGCTTTCAATGGCGCTGATAGGACAAAATCTTTAATATTTTTCCCATCACTTTCATTTGCCAATCGGATTAAACTAATTTTTAGTTGTAGTTTCCCTTTCCATTCATTTACGTTTCCTCTTAGCTTTATTAAGCTTCCTGCTGGAGATGTCGCCTCTTGTCCCGGTTGACAATCCCAAAGTTTACCATTTATTTCACCTGTTTGATCGATTATAGTCAAATCTAAAAAGTTTTTATTATTTGAAGATAACTTTCTTTCTATTTTTTTTACAATAAAAAACCCTTGTATCTCATCTCCTGCTTTAAATTCTTGGATATTTTTTTCTGCAACCATTCTCTTTCCTCCTTAAATTTTTACCTCTCTATTATTTTATAACTTTTTTATAAAATCTTCCAATGTTAAATAAAAAAATATAACAGGAGGTAGTCTAATGCAAAAATATAATTTGCTGATAATCTAACAGTTATTGTAATACAATATTTAAAAAGCACTATCAATATTTATTGAAATTCAATAATTTTGATAGTGCTTATTTATTATCCCTGCATTAGAAAATGAAAAACAAACCCTTTATCTTTTAAGATAATGATAAATCATTATTGCAGCTTCTCCTCTTGTCATTTCTTTTTTAGGCTCAAATACATCATTATTTCCTTTTACGATCCCTAATCCATTTGCAATGGTAATATACCCAATTAAATTTTTTGATGCTTGCTCTATATCCTTAAAAGGATATTTATAGATACCTTCAATTTTTGCTACTTCGTCATATTTTAAAGCCCTTATCATAAATTTCACACTATCTTCTTTTGTTAAAAAATGTTCCTCTGATTTTTCATTTTCTTTTACTATTTTTTCTCTGATTAAATAGTCATACATTTCTTTGATTGCTTCATCCTCTTTTCTATTAGAAGCATAATAGTTTAGCGTTTTTACAAATAAACGGAAGAAATCTTTTTGAACAATTTTTTGATCTGGCTTGAATGTGTCCTCTTCAAATCCAATTCCATACTTGGCCAAAGCTTGTATTGCTTCTTGTGCATCATGCCCTTCTATGTCCCTATAGGCGATATCTTTTTGTTCTTTATAAGGTTTCCCATCATAGTTTAGTATTTCTAAGCTTCTCCCATCAAAAATAACAGGTTTTCCTGAATTTAGCGCATATACAAGTTTTATTTTTCCATCTTTCTTTTCGTAAGGTACTCTGGCATCCTCTAAACTACTCTTATACTGAAGTTCTAGTCCTATATCTTGAAACATTTTATCATATGCTTGATCCAATGAAGCTATATTTTTTGTTGATGGGAAATTCACATCAAACCATCTTAAATCAAAGCTTCTTATTTTTCCTGTTACTGCATTATAGCCCACTGTTATCGCATTATCTCTAAAAGGAATATTGTTTACTTTTCTTGTATATGTAAAGGTATAAGAACGGGTCTTTTTAGTCTTCTCAACATCAGCATTTTCATAATCATCTTTATCATATTCTGTTTGAATATATTGATCTTTTGCAAAACCTGCCAAGAATTTTTCTACTTCTTTTTTAGAGGTTTCTTTATCAAATACTGCCTTTTCATCTTCTCTATACTGATCAGAAAGGTAGAAGCTTTTGATTTTTCCTGTGATTCCATCAATGCCTACATTCACATAATCAACCACGCTTTCTCCATTTTCTTCTTTTTCTTTATTGAAATAGAGATACCACGTAAAATCTTTTTTTATAAGCCAATCCCTATTTAAACTAGCATTCATTAGTTTAAAAAATTTAGTAAGTTCTAGGATCTTTGTATTTCTTGCTATTTTTTCAGCGTCTTCCTTTGATAGTAGTTTTGAAGCTTCTTTTACAGCTTTTAACTCTTCAGGACTTAATTCTATTGCTGCTCCATCACTTGAGACCTCTTCTTTTGCATTCCCTCCTCTTCCATAGCGTATAGGATACTTCATTTCTACTTTTTCTCCTGTAAAAGCATCAATACTTGCATCCTGCTTGTATTTACTCGTATACACTAAATAGGGTTTGATTGCTTTTTCATCATATCTATATTTGTAAATCATCTCTAATCCTAATTTTTCTTGGAAAGCTTTTTGGGCTTCTTCTAATGAAATAATTTTTTCAGGTTTTGGAAAAGAAAATACATCATTCCAGTTACAATAAAAACTCGTCACTTTACCCGTTTCACTATCTACTTCCGTTCTTACATTATTTCCATAAAACGGAATATTGTTAATCATTCTAACATAATGGTATCCATATTCTTCTGCTATTTGGTTGTGCTGATCTGCTTCATATTTTAATTGTGAAAACAGGTTTGCATCTACTTTTTTTATAAAACCATCAGCAATCTTTTTTCCTTCCTCTTTACTATATTTAGGAAGTTTCTTTTCATCATAATTTTTATATCTATTTGAATAATAAGATATGATGTGCCCTGTATCATTTATAGACACTTCTATGCTTCCATCCTTATCTTCCTTACTATGCCAATGCATATTCCATACTTTTTTGTCATCTAGCATGTGTACATCATAGTTAAATTCAGTAAAATTATCTGGAATATAAAATTTTTCTTTTGCTAATTTAATTACTTTTTCAAGCACTTGATCATTTTCTGCAAAAACATACAAGGGACTTACAGACCCTAAGATCAATGAAATCATTACTAGTAAAGCAACAAATTTTTTCATGTTATCACTCCTCTTTTTCATCATATATTATAAGACGCATTCCTTATGGAAAAAGTTCCATCTGTTGTAAAAAAAACATTTCATTTTATAATAATATGCTTGTATTCCATGATTATTTCTGAAATTCGAAACAAAAAAACATCTGAAAATTCACCTAGATGTTCTTTTGTTTCAATGCATTATCTTATCATCACAATAAAAGTATATACTAACTTCAACCCATAATAGATCATCACACCACCACAGATTAGATTAATCCATCTCATAACTTTTATGTTTATATTGTTTCTAAAGACAGATGCAATAGTTGTAATCCCAGTAAACCAAAAGAAAGAAGCCAAAGCTACACCCAAAATAAATATATTCGCATCTACTACTGGAAGAGATGCTCGAAATCCACCTTTTGGTTTGTTCCATATGGCTATATCAGAAAAATTTCTTTCTAAAGCGTTTAGCGCTACTTGCCTTCTAATCCTCAATTTTTCTCTTACTTCCAATATGTTTTCTTCATATAATCCACTCGCCATCCACTCTGCTAATGCCCATTGAGAAAGAGAGCTAGACCCATAATCTGTCTGCATTTTAATATCTCCTAAACGGTTTACAACAGGCTCAGGACCTACTAACCAACCAATTCTAAACCAAGGCGCTAGCGTTTTAGAAATACTTCCCAAATATAGCACGCTGCCATTTTTATCTTTCGATTTTAATGGTTTTGGTGGTAATTCATCTAGCCACAGTTCTCTATAAACATCATCTTCAATAATGGGCACTCTTTCCTTTTCGCATATTGTAATGATTTTGTTACGTCGTTCTTCTGGCATAATGATTCCTGTAGGATTATGAAATGTAGGAATCGTATAAAGCAGTGTTGTATTTTTATTACTTCTTTTTATTTCGTTTACTCGGATTCCATATTCATCCATAGATAATCCTGTTAATTTCATTCCTGTAGATTGAAATACACTTAGTGATTTTATATAAGAAGGTTTTTCAACAAATATAGTAGAGCCTGGCTGAAGGATTCCAATAGATATTAATTGTAATGCTTGCAATGCACCAGAAACAATAAGAATACAATCTGGAGATACATCAACCCCATGTTTTTTTAAATATGCACTGATAATTTTTGTTAAAGGTAATAACCCCTTCGGCTCTAAATACCCTAAAGACCCTATCTTATCTGAAATGCTCTGAAATACACTTTGCATTTTTTTTCGTGGAAAAAGTTCTGGAGAAAGTTCTCCTGTTCCTAGCCGAATCATATTTGGTTCAAACTCCAATTTATTAATTAACTGAATGGGCTGTAAATTTGGTTTGTGCACACCACTTGCAATATAATCCTACCAATTTGGTGGAGATATGGATGCAAGTAGTGACCAAGTATTATTCACAATACTTGTGCCTTTACCACTTTTCCCTTCAATTAACCCTTCTGCTTTCAATTCATCTAAAGCTTCTACAATGGTACTTCTATTCACCTCAAAAATCTTTGCTAATTCTCTTTGCGTAGGAAGTTTACTTCCTATTGTCCATTCCCCATTCCTCATCCTATCCTTACTATAATCAATGATTTGTTTGTATAAAGGAATGGAGGATTCCTTATCTGGTTTCCAGTTAATTGTTAACAAATAAAAGCCCTCTCTTTCCTTAAAAACTTAAGTGAATTCTTGCTACATACCTTATATCTTAATATATTTCTATTTTTTTAAGTATTTACCTTTTGTTATATTAAAAAAGTTTCTGCCCATTTTGCAGAAACTTTTTTAATATAACACAAATTTTTAATGAATACCAGCATATCTATCATTTTCTGTATATGCTTCTCCCCATTGATTTAAGAATACATGCGCCCTTACATCTTTCTTTCCTTCATGACTTCTTACTTCTGCCACTTCTCCTATAGGAGTCATTGCAATCACTCTAAAGCTTTCAGGAATAGAAAGTGTTCTTCTTACTTCGTCCTCTTTTAACGCTGCAATCCAACATGTACCATATCCTTCATTTGTTGCAGCAAGCACGAAATGTTCCATAGCAATGGCTCCATCTACCAAGTAATATTCTCTTTCTTGGATCACGCCTGAATCTAGAGGTTCTCCTACAACTACAGCAACCATAGGCGATTCTTTGATCGCATTTGCCGCCTTTTTTGTTTCATTCATAATAGATGCAGCCAAGCTTTCTTTTTTCCTTTGATCATCTACCAATATGAATCGATAGGATGCATTGTTTTTCCAAGAAGGTGATTGCATGGCAGCGTCAACCATTCTTTCTAATCTTTCTTTTTCAATAGGTGTGTTCTTAAATGCTCTTATACTAGATCTGTTTTTAATCACATCATAAAATTGCATAGTATCACTCCTTTGTGATTATTATGCACAAAGGGAACACTATTCATGTAGATATTTATTGATTTTCATGCCTATCAACCATAAGCATTTTTAGTCTGCTTAAATGCTCTAAATCATTTCTTAGATAGTGTGATGGATGTAAGCTTAAGTCATAATTCATATCTTCTCCATGATCTGGATATCTTGATGCAATAAATACTTCCCCAAGATTTCTTAATGTAAGACTTCTTTCATTTATTTTTTGGTATTCTTCCTCTAATGTTTCTAGTATTTCTATTGCATTTTCAATACAAGTCTGTGACAAATGATAGATCGTATCTTTTTTCGCCCCACGAATAAATGTAGGTACGGTATATGGAAGGATCAAATTTACAGAGGGTACCAAATTTGTTTTTAAATCATCTCCTCTCCATAAAGTATCTCCTCCTATAAAAGGATATAAAAAACTTTCATTAAACCACACCCTCAATTTAGGTATGAAATAGGCACAATCCACTTTTCGATTCTGCATATCCATAAGTTCCTTTCCTCTCCCTGAAAGAATCCCTACAATAATTTTCTTTACATTGATCTTTTCATTTTTCAAAAGAGGATCAATCGCTTTTATTCGATACCCTTTGTTTAATAGATCATCTACCAATATGACAGGTCGATTAAAGGAATGAATCATCTTCACCTGATTTTCAAGATCTAGATAATTCGGATACGCCTCAATGACAAATCTTTTCATATCTGGATCAAAAATTTTCTCTGTATGCATTGATTTTGTCACTGTATTAGGGACTATAGCGCCATTTAATATTGCTCCAAAAGGAACACACATATCTGTTCCTAATTGTCTTGGTACCGTAGGAATGGTAGACACCCTATTTTCATCACATATTTTCTTTATGAGATTCTCATAGACCATATTTCTATCAAAGGATATTACCAAATTTCCAGGGTAAAGCTTTGTTATGGCTTCTTGAAGTTTTTTTCTTGAATGTCTTACCATTTTCATCACATTTTGATTACTTCTGAAGGGCTCTTTTATAATAGATTCTATATCTAGATACAAAGAACAAGGATGTGTCATACTTACGACAAAAACAGGATTCTCTTCATGACATATTTGTTCAAAGCCTTGGCATTTTAATATTTCACTGATGCATTCAGCGTTAGTGCCATGCATCATATTTTTGTAAACTGCATAAGTATAATCCTTTGGTAATGCATAAGCTAACGTTTCCGTCAGCATCATTTGTTCCATATTTTCAAATTCTTGTTGATCCTTTACAAAAATACCATCCATCACTAAAATCCTTCCAATAGCATGTTTTCTTATATATTCTGAAATATTTTCATCCTTAAATTCCTTAAAAAGCATACTGGAACGTACCCAATGGAAAGCTGAAACCCCTAGGATCTCGCCATTTTTCTCAATAGAACGCAATATTAATATTCTTGGATTTAATTTTTTTGAAAAATTTTTAAGTTTTGCATAACTTTCTTCAAAATTCATAAATGATAAAGTAGATAATTCACTTAAAGTCTTCCCCCCTAAATTTTTTACCAACTCTACCGATACAGATTTTGTTTCCATCAAAGTTTTGTATTGCGGTTCTCTTCGATATAAACCTTTCTCATAAATAAATTTCTGTGCAATCGGATCAATCAGCTTTGAGATCTCTCGATTCTGATCAATATAATTCCTAATCTGTGTAGAACTAATATCTTCATATTGTGGCGGAAGAGATAATCGAATCACCTTGTTTTTTATATTTTTTATGGCCTCATCTATTTTTTTATCATCATCATCCTTTGAAAGCGTACTCTTTCTTTCAAAAATAATATGTGAAAAAGATTGTATTGAATTTGGGTAAACCGCTTTCTTATACGCAGATGCATTCAAAACAACGTCGCTTCCCGTAACAATATGTACATCTGCATATGGAAACGATTCTCTTAGTACCTTCAAATCACTATCATTGGCTATATTTGTAGATAAGCCTTTGGGATATAAGTAAATGCCAAGTTCATCTGCAATAGACATTTTTATAATATCTCTTCTCATTAAATGGGGTTGTGTTTTTTTAGACCAAGAAAATTCATCTACGGCTAAGTATACTTCAAATCCAAGAGAACGAATTTCCTTTGCAATTTCTTTGTGTCCCAAAGAAAATGGATCAAAGGTTCCTGGAAAAAAAGCCACTTTCTGTTGCAGCTTGACATCTAATTCTCCCTCATAAAAGGTATACGCAGATATAAAACCATAGATATGCTTCAATGCTGCAGCATGGATAAAAAATGTTAAGATCTTTTCTTCGTTTTCTTCTCCAATCAATGTGAGTAGCTTTTTTGCAATAAGCTGAAAGATATTATTCTTTTGTGAAAGCTTCAAATGCTTTGACCCAAAAATATCTTTCCCTATGACGCGAAAAGCCGCTTGCTTGACTTGAACGTTATAATGAACCAACCCATTTTGTAAAACACTCAGCATCTTTACAAGACGCATATCATAATTTTTTTCTTCTTCTTCAAATAAATCCTTATATACATGATAATTTTGAGTTGCTACACCCATTGTCTTAAGAAGCAGTGTATTACTTTGTGCATTGGCTTGTTTAATTTTTTCAATTAAATCCTCTATGAGTTGGTCTAATTCAGTAGGCTTTAAATAAAGCATCAATTTTCCAAGATATTTAGGGATATACTTTGCAAATTGGTATCCTTCTATTTCCAATCCTCTTAAAAGTTCAACCACTACATCATTTCTTTGTTCAAAGGGTATGTGCGGGACAATCGAAAGCAATGCTGTCCCTGCGTGATTTCTGATACTTGCATTGTCACTTACCTTCAAAATATTACAATAGTGTATAGCTGTATAGCGGCCAATTTTTTCTACGTGGTTCATTGCATATTGAAGTAAAAAGTTGATTTGTACTTTTTTAACCACTAATTCAGTAGATGTTTTCAAATTACTTAAAAAAATATCTGAGATATTTTTTTTATCTTCACGATAACCTTTTTTATAGTTTTCAATAATTTTTTCATCTAACGCGAAATATTGTGCAATTTCCCATTTTAAGAAATTTTCAACAAAAACATTTGCGTGATTATCACTTTTTATAAATATTTCTTGCAATCGCCTCTTTATTTCCTTGTCTAAAGATGCTTTATGTAATAATTGATACATGTTTTCAAACCCATATAATCTTAAACTAGGGTCTTTTGATAAGATCATTTTTTGTATAAAGTTCATAAACTGATCTATAAAAATCTTGTCACATTCATTTAACGGGACATGCTTTGCAGTTTCCAATAAATATTTTTGTATGTTTTGATCTTCATAATCCTTTTCATAATATTTTAATAAAACTTCTATATATCCATTGATTTTACTTTTATCACAATTAGATAATAATGTTTCAAAAATGTTGCTAATACTACGGCCTAAGTATATACGTTGCTGCATAATCGCCTGTGGATCAGGATCAATCAACAAATCCAAATATTTGTCTAACACTACATAGCTATTCATTTCTGATGGTTTGAGGATCACATCTTTTGGAACTTCTTTTCTATATGCCTCATCAAAGTTAGCTATTACAACACCCATAATTTCTGCACATTTTTTTCTTATACATTCTCTAGGATGCATCAATTGTTCATATAAAAAATTGATAATAATCATTTTTTGTTTTTGCGTCATATAGGTATAATATTCCTCAAATACATGGAGATATCCTCGAAGATTGTTCAAATCAATTTCACTTCGCGCATTCTCTAAAATGGCATTTAAAGAAGATTCATCTCTCAATTTATCCATTACATAAATATTATGTTGAATAGACAGGTATTTTATATTTTCTATAATTTCTTTTCCTTGCATCAATGTATACTGTTCATTTTTGATATTTGAAATATTCTTTTTATTTTCTGTTTCTATTTCTGTATGAATTCCTAAATGCATCATATAATTTTCAAAATCCTTTAACTTTGCATAAACGCGATGCAATCTTTTTTCTTTTGCTTCATCTGCATTATCTAGCTTTTGCAAGATAAGATCAAAAGATTCTTTCAATGTATATATATACATTTTTCCCATATTCTCTATTTTTTTCTTTTTTACACGAAAATCACAATAAATCAAAACCAAAGATTCTAGTGATAAATTCTCAAACTCTAAATCCCAAGTAGCATGATTTACAGCAATATTTCCAATGTAGGATATATTGTGTTTTTTAAACCATTGATCTGTATAATAATATTTTAGGTAAGATTCTCTTTCCCTTTCACAAACCCTACACCCAAATTTTCCTATATCATGTCCTGCTGCAGCACCTGAAATTCTTCCTAAATCTATAGGAAGTTCTGCTTTTTTAAGTTGTCTTCCTATAAAAAGCGCTAAGGTGTGCACGCCACATACATGCTCTAATGTATTATATCCTATAACTTCTTTTTTAAATTTCATCATTTCATAGATATATTCATTTTCAAATGCTTCTTTAAATCTTTTATATTCATCCATGCTTTCCAAGTCATATTCTTCTCCAGTTAAAAAACGAATCGTATATAACGCATCGTCTACTTCCTTTTCAAATTCTGAAACCATTCTTAATATATTTAAATAGATAATACAAGGTTTATTTAATATATCGCGTAATTCAATTTCCACTGCTTTCGGAAAAGATTTGCTAAGCACAAATTGATAGATATAATTCAACCAATTCTTAGGCCTATCCTCTTCTGCCAATAAATCCATCATTTCGTTACATAACCCCAGTACAGCCTTACAGCTAAAATCTTTCTTTTCAATCATTTCCTCTATTTTTTGTTGAAAAGTCTTATCTTCTATATGCTTATAAATAAATTCTATCTCTAATGCCCACAACGCTATAAAATCAGAATGTAGTAAATGTTCAGAAATTTTTTCGTATAATTTATTACTTTTTAAATGTTTCATTATTCGCCTCCTGTTATAAAAGTTTTGCTAAAACCCATCTTCTTAGTATCATTCTATGAAGACTTTTTCATATCCTTTATATTTTAACGAAATTGTAAACTGCTATATGCTAGATCACATTTTAATAAACTTCTCTTTTTTTCGTTTTTATCCACTCATATTTCTTTATTTCATGCCATTTATAAACTCCTTTATTTGTATAAATGGCATCTTCCCTTATCTCATTTTTTATACCTTTAAGCAGCTTTAGTGCACCCTCTATACCTATCATACTTCCAAGTAACACAAGCCATATTTTAGGAGGTCTGAATTTCTATAAAATATTTTTTCCCACCTTTATGCACATGTGGTAGATTTTGCGTACTAGTCTGGGAAATTTAACATAACCTAACCGCTCCTATTCATATTTTATAGGAATATGGAATATTTTTCAATTTAAAAGAACAGAGACTCGTTCCCTGTTCCACATAGATTCAATAAAACTTTTATATAAAATAAATTATCACTAATACAACTTCTCAATCACTTCATCATCTATTTGAAATGTATGCTCCTTACTTGGGAATATGCCCTCCTCCATTTCATTCACATAAGCCTTTGTAGCATCTATAATTGCCTCATTTAAATTTGCATATTGCTTCACAAACTTAGGTGTAAAATCTGTATACATGCCCAACATGTCTTGTGTTACTAAAACTTGTCCATCACAATATTTTCCTGCACCAATACCAATTGTAGGAATATCTAGCTTTTCACTAATAAGCTTTGCTAATTTTTCAGGCACACACTCAAGTACGATAGCAAAAACGCCTGCTTCTTGAAGAAGCATCGCATCTTCAAGAATTTTTCTTGCAGTTTCTTCGTTTTTTCCTTGTACCTTAAATCCACCGAACATATTGATTGACTGAGGGGTAAGGCCTAAGTGTCCAATAACAGGAATCTGTGCCTTCACAATCGCGCTTACTTGATCAATAACATCTCTTCCCCCTTCAAGCTTTACTGCGTGCACGCCACCCTCTTGAATGAGTCTCCCTGCATTTCTCACACTTTCTTCTATACTTATATGATAAGATAAAAATGGCATATCGCCGATCACCATCGCACGTTTTGCCCCTCTTGAAACTGCTTTACAATGATGAACCATATCCTCCATCGTTACCTGCAAAGTATTTTCATATCCAAGCATTACCATTCCTAGCGAATCTCCTACCAATAAGCTATCTACTTCTGCTTGATCTAAAAGCTTTGCTGTCGAATAGTCATAAGCTGTAAGCATTGAAATCTTTTTTTTATCTTTTTTTGCTTTTTGAAAAGAACTTACTGTAAATTTTTTTGACATTTAGTCCACCTCTTTTAAAATATTTTTTAAATGCTCTAATTTATTTTTGTCACTGCTTGTTTGCTTTTCTGCTAATTCTACTGTTTTTAATCCCACCATTTTATAAAATGTAAGATCTTGCGGTTTTATATTTTTTATTACTTTCATATGATTTTCAATCGTTCCTATGTCACCCCTTGCAATAGGTCCTGTTAATGCATTTTTGGTTCCTAAATGATCAATATTTTTGATGGTTCCTTCAATCAGGGGATATAACGCCTTGTATCCTTCTTTCTCATCGATCCCAATGGAGGAGAATAAAGATAATCCATAATCCATTAGCGTAACGAGATAGTTCGATACAACACAAGCTGTTGCATGATAAATACCCTTTTGCTCTGCTGTCAGCTTAAAATAATGATTCCCAAGGGTTTTTAATATATTTTCCATTACTTCTATTTTTTCTATGTCTCCTTCGATACTAAAAACTGTGTTTTCTAAATCTTCTACAGATTTTTGAACCTCTGCAAAAGCTTGAAGGGGGTGTAATGAATAAATATAGCAACCCACTTCCTTGGCTTTTTTTAAAATATTTGAAGAAGATGCACCACTCATATGTACAAGTATTTTTCCTTTAGACAGGTTTCTTTTTTCTACTAGATTATTACAAACACTTTCAACCACATCATCTTTTGTGGTAATGAATAAAATATCTATATGCTTTATAAGTTCATTCACATCTATAACGGCAACACTATCCGTAAGTTTAGCAGCCTTTTGTGCAGACGACAAAGTTTTGCTAAAATAGCCATGAATATGAAACCCCTTGTTTTTCAAATATATACCAAATGCCGTTCCTACCTTCCCAGCGCCAATGAACCCTATTTTCAATAGTTTCCTCCCTCTCCTTATTAAAATTTTGTATGTGTCTATCATAGTTTCTGATTTCATCCATGAAATTTCAAATAAAAATACCCTTCTCTGCCTAAAATTATTATTGGACAGAAAGGGTATAAAGATGCAAAACAATAACATTGAACGCATGAAAAGCTTTTCCATGTTCAAAGATATTCCCACTCATAATTTCTTTCGTCCCTGTCCAAAGGATCAGTGCAAAATACATCATTGTAGCTATTCACTTTTCAGCAAAACAAATTTTCAGTTTGACTGTTTCCATGTCAACTAAGATTAGTTTAGCATATAATCTCTGTCGATTCAATGATAATAACCCAATTTTCATTAATTTAAAAGGGATGGATTACCCCCATCCCTTTATCTATCTGGATCTATTCTTTATTGAGATTATTTCACAATATGCACAGCTTTTTCTTTAGCAAACCACATTACATTTGCACCGAAGTTTTCTGTTACATATCTTAATGGTACAAAAGTACGGTCTTTCAAAATCGTTGGTGGCGTATCCAAACCTACTAAAGGCTTGTCTATTGTTAGATTCAGTGCTTTTCCATCTAATTGAATTACTATTTTTTTTGTTGCTTCTATCCAAGTAACCTCTGCACCTAAATTTTCCGCTACAAACCTTACAGGAACCATGGTTCTATTATTGATGATAGCTGGTGCTACATCATTTATTTTTTTTATATTATTTACTGTTGATTCTTCCTTGCCTATAGTTAGATGAATATTGGTTATTTTTTCTGCTTTCATTACCCCATATAGACTAAATTGATCTGTATAGAAGGTGAAGATTTTTCTTCCTGTTGCTAGATCCTCATGGTAGGTTCCACCTAGCTTTATTGGTCTAATATTTCCTTCTTCATCCTTTTCATATCTCACGCCTGTTAAATTCTCTATATCTTTTTTTTTCAAATTTAAATCTGATAGATCTATCGTTACTGCTACAGGTTGATTAAAATGTTCTATTTTTTCTTCTGTTTTTACACCATTTTTCTCTTTGACTATATTGGCTGTTAAATCAAATATTTTTCCTCCTACTTCGAATAGTCCTTCACTTTTTCCTAAGTTTGATTTTTTTAGAATTTCTTCTTTTTCAGATGCTACTATCTCTTTTGCCCCTAACACCACCTGTACACTTTCATAGTCTAGTTCTTTATTCAATTCTTTTTCTAGTGTTTCTTTGATTTGTATTGCTTGTATTGAGTCTGGCTTAAACTCTACTTTTACGCCATTATTTTGCACAACGATTGTCTTATCTGCTTCCTTCATTTCTTTGATTGTTTTTAGCGTTACTGAAGCTTTAGCATCACGATCTTCACTCAAATCGATTGTTGGCGAAACATCATTCTTTGTTTTAGCTACTTCTACATCCCCATCTACATCTTTTAATGAAGAAGGATTACTTGCACCACTGCTAGATGTGCTACTACCGCCTGTGTTGTTATCTCCACCTGTGTTGTCTGGCATGATCGTTGTAAAGCTAAACTCTTTTTGAAGATTATTATTAGACACATCATCCATGACAGTTCCTTCATTTACTTTTACTGTATATGTCATCCCTTTTTGTAAATCATTATTTAAATCTAATGTTAACTGATCGTTATTTATGGTATAGGTATACTGCATCACCGTTGCATTACTATCTTTTATAGATAATAAACGCATATCTTTTGCGATTATCCCTTCGCTAAAGGTCAATAAGATATTGGTATCTATTGCTACATCTGTTTGGTTTCCAACTGGTGTTGTGCTTACTACATATGGTTTTTCATAATCTTTATCCACTACATTTAGCGTAAATGTTTCATTTGTGCTATATTCATGATCCGTTACCGTTACAGTAATAATAGCACTCCCAAATTGGTCTATCAGTGGGGTTACCTTAAGCTTTCTATTTCCTCCACTTCCATCTAATTCAATATGATCGTCTGGAACTAAACTTTGATTATTTGATGTTGCTGTTACATCTAGATCATATACAGATGTTGTCACATCCTCCACTGTGAAACTTAACCACTGTGTAGTAGTATTTTCGTCTATCGTTTGATCTTGTATATCACTGATTGTAGGCGCTATATTATCTCCACCTGTGTTGTCTGGCATGATCGTTGTAAAGCTAAATTCATTTTGAAGATTATTATTATACACATCATCCATGACAGTTCCTTCATTTACTTTTACTGTATATGTCATCCCTTTTTGTAAATCATTATTTAAATCTAATGTTAACTGATCGTTATTTATGGTATAGGTATACTGCATCACCGTTGCATTACTATCTTTTATAGATAATAAACGCATATCTTTTGCGATTATCCCTTCGCTAAAGGTCAATAAGATATTGGTATCTATTGCTACATCTGTTTGGTTTCCAATTGGTGTTGTGCTTACTACATATGGTTTTTCATAATCTTTATCCACTACATTTAGCGTAAATGTTTCATTTGTGCTATATTCATGATCCGTTACCGTTACAGTAATAATAGCACTCCCAAATTGGTCTATCAGTGGGGTTACCTTAAGCTTTCTATTTCCCCCACTTCCATCTAATTCAATATGATCGTCTGGAACTAAACTTTGATTATTTGATGTTGCTGTTACATCTAGATCATATACAGATGTTGTCACATCCTCCACTGTGAAACTTAACCACTGTGTAGTAGTATTTTCGTCTATCGTTTGATCTTGTATATCACTGATTGTAGGTGCTGTATTAACATTTACTAATATATTAGCTGTACTGCCAACACCATTGAGCGAAAGAATCGCATCATTTCCAGCATAATCCTTTAATGTTCCTCCATTCGCTATAATATCTGTACCGATACTGATTCCATCTAAATCTTGATCGTCGCTCTTTACTTCATATTGAAACAGCAAGGATTTCTCCCCTGAACCACTCGCATATTCTGCATAAACTGTTTTTGCTGCTGTTTCCCCTGTTTTTAAAGTAATAGGTATATAAGGAGTCCCTCCATTAATATCTATCATCATCTTTTCATTAAAATTCACTGTAAACTCAAGGTTTGTCCCTGTGATATAATTTTCATCTACAGGTACATCTACAGATGCTACAATAGGTTTTATTTTTTCTATGATCTTTCTAATTCTATGATTGGTTTTATCTGCTATATAGATATTTCCATTTTCATCGATATCTACACCCGTTGGGTATTTTAACATTGCAGCTGTTGCAGGGCCTTCATCCCCTCCATATGCTCCTGTTCCATTTCCTGCTATGGTATTAATGATTCCTGTTGTACCATCTATTTTTCTTATACGGTGCGAACTTCTACATGCTATATAGACATCACCATTTTGATCTACCTTTATTCCCCAAGGTCTATTCAATGTAGCAGCTGTTGCAAGCCCTCCATCTCCTCCATATTCTGGTGTTCCATCTCCTGCTATAGTGCTGATGATTCCTGTTTCTACATCAATCTTTCTTATACGATGGCCCCCTGACTCTGCTATATAGAGATTTCCATCTTTATCTAGATCGATCCCAGCTGGCGTGTTAATCTTTGCATTTACCGCAAGACCTCCATCTCCTCCATATTCTGGTGTTCCATCTCCTGCTATAGTGCTGATGATTCCTGTTGTTGTATCCACCTTTCTTATGCGATTATTGACGTAATCTGCTATGTATACGCCTCCTTTTTCATCTATTGCTAAACCATAAGGCCTATCTAATTGTGCAGCTGTTGCAAGCCCTCCATCTCCTCCATATCCTGCTGTTCCATTTCCTGCTATTGTAGTGATGTTTCCTGTTTCTGCATCAATCTTTCTCACACGATGGTTATAGGAGTCTGCTATGTATATATTTCCATTTTTATCTACGTCTACATCCCCTGGAGTGTTAAGCTTTGCAGCTGTTGCAAGCCCTCCATCTCCTCCATATTCTAGTGTTCCATCTCCTGCTATAGTGCTGATGATTCCTGTTGTTGTATCCACCTTTCTTATGCGATTATTTCCTTGATCAGGTATGTATAAATTTCCATTTCCATCTGAAACTACATTATAAGGCATATTTAGGCTTGCATCTGTTGCAGGACCCCCATCTCCACCGTATCCTGCTGTTCCATTTCCTGCTATTGTTATAATCTTTGGTTCTTCTGTAGTCGCATAGCCAACAAAAGTATTTGTACCAAGTATAATCAACAACATAAAAATAGATAATAGCTTCCTTTTGTTTTTCATCATCCTTTTTCCCCTCCTTATTTTTTTGTTAATATTCATCAACTCTATTAATTCCTTAAATTATATCAATTTCTACATTTTTCCTCAAGTTTTTCTATAAAAAAGCAGAGCTTTGCTATCAAATTTCTTTCTAAGACTTCTTAATACATCAAAAATCAGGACCACCCGTATAACGGGTGGTTTGCTCTAGCCCTATAAGGGCATGTTACTTGCTGTGTCTTAAGACACTCTGAATGGTCTGCCAACCGCTGTGCCTTCTCATGCTACCCCTAAAGGGGTTATTTTTTCTTGCCTTTATTTGCTTGCTCACCCGTAAACGGGTCTATAAACTCTTTCATACTTATTTGATCACTTGCTATATCTTCTTGAAGCTGATTTTTTATATACTCTGCTATTGCCTTTTTGTTTCTTCCTACAGTATCAACGTAATATCCTTTACACCAAAATTGCCTATTTCCATATTTATATTTTAAATTTGCATGTCTATCAAATATCATTAGCGAACTTTTACCTTTCAAATATCCCATAAATTGTGACACACTCAATTTTGGTGGTATACTCACCTGCATATGAATGTGATCTGGACATGCAGTAGCTTCTATTATTTCTACACCTTTGTATTCACACAACTTTCGTAGTATTACTCCTATATCTGTTTTGATTTTTCCATATATTATTTGTCTTCTATATTTTGGTGCAAACACAACATGATATTTACAATTCCATTTGGTATGTGCTAAACTATTCTTGTCCATTTGGGCATTCTCCTTTGTTCTGTATTTGGTCGGCAAACCTAAATACAATTCTAACAAAGGAGTTTTTTCTTTTCCACTCACCGCTGAAAGCTTTTTAGAACCACCCGCATAGCAGGTGGTTTTCATTTATACAAAAATATAATAGCATTAGATTTAATGCTATTATTAGGAACCCAGCTTTCACTTTAACAATTCATAACTACTTACAATCACAGGCATTTTTAAGTTTTCTAACACCCGCTCTAATAAAACCCCTTCTCTTTGTGGATAATCACAACCGTAGCTTGCACGAATCGCAGATGTAATAAACTGTACACTTCGATCTAATGCAATGGGTAAACTATCTCCTTGTAATAAGCTCCCCACTAATACACTGGTAAACACATCTCCTGTTCCAGGAAAAAACGCTGGAATATATAAGCAGCTTACTTTCCAAAATTTATTGCATTTTCGATCATAAGCAATAACGCTTGTATTTTTACTGATTTTTGTATGTGGAACACTGGTAATAATTACAATTTCCGGACCTATATCTGATAATCTCATAAGCCACTGCTTGATTGTATCTTCTGAAATATCTTTTGTATAGGGCTCATTTAATAAATAGGCTGCTTCCGTAAAATTCGGTGTTATGATATCTGCCTTTTGAATCAATCGCCTCATATGTTCAATCATTTCATTGCTCATGGTAGTATAAAGTTCACCATTATCTGCCATAACTGGATCAACGACCTTTAAATTTTGATCATTTCCAAATATATCTATGAATTTTGAAACAATATCAATTTGCTTGGTCGATCCTAGAAAACCACTATAAATGCAATCAAATTCTATTCCGAGTTTTTCCCAATGAGCAATATAGCTTTCCATAGAATCTGTTAAATCTACGAAGCTAAAATCTTCAAATTCTCCTGTATGGGTTGATAAAATTGCTGTAGGAACAGGACAAACTTGTGCTTTCATTGTGGATAAAACGGGTATAACAGCAGATAACGCTGCTCTTCCAAAACCAGATAAATCATGAATTGCAGCTACTCTTTTAACAGATCTTTGCATGCTCGTTTTCCCCTTTCAATCTATATTTTCAGATTTATTTTTTACCTATTTTTGTTATTTTTCAAACTTATGATATATTTAATTATATTGTATTGTAATCTATAGTACAATATAATTGGTATTTATCATTGTATCGTATATAATACAATAGCCCTTGTTGCTTAACCTTTCGCAACAAGGGCTATTAAAGAAAAACTGCTCGTCTTATAAATATAATAACTACAAATTACTTACATACTAAAAATTTTATTCAATAATCCTGTAGAATTTAAGAAGATCACTACAATAGCGGCAGGCGCTAGCACTTTGATCGTAAAATTATATACGCCTTCATATTCGAATCCAAAGAGTCCATTGCTCGTAATTTCATCCACTGCATTTTTAGTACCCCATACGCGTCCTACAAAGATACATACAAGTAATCCTCCTAACGGTAGGAATATATTTGATGTCATAAAATCAAATAGATCAAAGAATGTTTTTCCATCAAACATTGTAACCCCACTCCATGCGCTAAAAGATAGTATACTTGGTATTGCCAATAAATAAAGAGCAAATGTTACAATAATCGTTGCTTTCTTTCTACTCATTTTAAATTCTTCTATAGCAAATGCTACAACTACTTCTAAAAGTGATATTGTAGAGGTTAAGGCAGCAATTGCGATAAGCACGAAAAATAAGGTTTCAAAGAATGTACCAAATGGCATTGCGTCAAAAACTGCTGGTAATGTAATAAAAATAAGTCCTGGTCCTGCTGCTGGCTCAAATCCATAAGCAAACACTGCTGGAAAAATTACGACACCTGCCATAAGTGCAATCAAAGTATCTGCAATCGTTACTTGAACAGCTAGTTTAAATATATTCTCTTTTTTATTGATATAACTACCATAGGTCATGATGATCCCCATTCCTAAACTCAGAGAAAAAAATGCATGTCCTAAGGCTTCTAGTACGCCTTTTGTCGTTAACTGAGAAAAATCAGGTTTAAATAAAAATTCTAATCCTTTTGAAGCGCCATCTAAAGTGACAGACCTAACCATAAGTACCATCAATATGGTCAATAAAACAGGCATTAATATCTTACTATATTTTTCTACTCCATCTTTAATCCCTGATATAACAATAGCTGCTGTTATAAGTAATACGAGAAAAGTACAAAACATTGACTCTGTTGTACCACCAATGATGCTTCCAAAATAATCACCTAATTGATCCGGTGCTACAGTCATTAATTTTCCTGTTACAGCTCTACCCATATAAGAGAATATCCACCCTGCAATCATCGCATAATAAGATAATATAATAAATGCAGTCGCAACCCCTAAATGACCTGCTAAATACCACGGTTTTTCTGGCTCTATTGCTTTAAATGCACCGACTGCATTCGCTTGTGTTTTTCTACCTAATACAAACTCAGATACCATAACAGGCAATCCGATCAATGCGATACAAAATAAATAAACTAATATAAATGCGGCTCCTCCATTTTTTCCTGTAATATAAGGGAATTTCCATATGTTCCCTAATCCAATTGCTGATCCTGCTGCAGCTGCTAAAATCCCTAATTTTGATCCAAAACTATCTCTTTTCATTTTTTTATTCCTTTCTTTTGTGATTTCACATAGATGCTTCACATTATTTTAAAATCCATTTTTGTAATTTTTTACTTAATTTCATAAAAATTCAACATATATTTATTTTTTAGAATATTCACTACATTTTGTGTTCGCCTATCTACAAGATGTTTTCTAATGTATTCCTCCTTTCAAAATAGCACTAAAAAAATCTCTCATCTCTATAAATATTTATTAAATATTTATAGGGACGAAAGATTATATTCGCGGTACCACCCTAATTTACAATGAACACCATTGTATCTTTATTCAGGTCGAAATAAAGTTTATTAAGACTTATTTGAACCATAGCCATATATTGGTGGCAACCATCCTTGTCTACTCAATACCTCTTTCGACGCGGCAGTTCGGGAGTGATCATTGTATACTAGTCTTAACACTAACTCTCAGCAAATGTTAGCTCTCTGTAGTTAAATACATGGTATTTTTCTCTCCGTCTTCACTTTAATCCTATGTGATTTGTGACTCGATATTCATTATACAAACATTCTTATAATATGTCAATAAAAAATTTTCTGTTTTTTTGGTGCTATTTCTTTATGTCTATGTTAAAAATCTATTTTAAAAATTATCTTTAACTTTAATATATCGACTTATAAAACAGAAAAAAATAGATAGCAAAATCATCTGCTTCTATTGGTTATATAGATGTTTTTATTTTTTCTTTTTTTACTTTATTCATAAACAGACCGAAGCATACAACTGCTAATACAAGTAATACCACACTAAACACGAAAGATGCTTCGTGTATGCACTTAGATTTTATATTCCCATAATTTTGCGAAATGTTTTTATGTTTTTTCTACTAACCGGCACTTGTACATCTATATCTTCAAGCTGTACATTGTAAGTATTGTTAAACCAAGGAATAATTTCCTCGATCTTATCTAGATTTAAAATATATGATCGATGACTTCGAAAAAATTTATCTTGGGGTAATTTTTCAAAAAACTGTGATATATTCATCTTAGCAATATATTTTTCATCCTTTGTATAAACAATGGTTTCTCTTTCATCCGCTTCGCAACAATATATATCCATCCAGTCCATTACAATCATTTTTTCATTTTTACATAAAGTAATTTTATGACATTGGTATGTTTTATTTGTTACTTCATCCTCATCTTCTAACTTTTTAAGTGCATCAATGATTCTTTCTTCAGCGTATGGCTTTAAAATATAGTCAAAAGCATGTACTTCAAAAGCTTCTACCGCATACTCTTTATAAGCTGTAATGAAAACGATCTTTGGTTTTTCTTCAAATTTACTTATAATCTTACTAAACGACATACCATCTAAATTAGGCATATTAATATCTAAAAACACAACCTCCACCCGATTATTCTCTAGAAATTTTAATGCACTTAAAGCTTCATCAAATTCCTCAAGAATTTCAATACAACTGTATGTTTTAATAAAATATTTTAGTTCCTCCCTAGATGGATATTCATCTTCTACAATAATGCATCTCAATCACTTTGCCCCCCCCCTATTTCCTATAGATTTCAAAAGATATTCTTGTTCCTTTCTTCAATCTCTCAATATTAAGCCCTTTCCCATAAATAAGTTTTAATCTATTATACACATTTAAAAGTCCAATACTTCCTTCTTTGGTTTTTCCATTTTTTATACCTTGAATAATATCTTCTTCTATGCCAACCCCATTGTCTTCTATCATTATTTCAACCCTTTTTTTATCCGTTTCTTCTTTTATACTAATCTTTATAAATCCATTTTGATTATTCTTTAATATCCCATGCTTTATAGCATTTTCAACAAGGGGTTGTATCGTAAGACTTGGGATTCTTATATCTATGTTTTCTTTCATATCATAAATAATATTTAACTTGTTTCCATACCTGGCTTGTTCAATCTTTATATATGCCCTTACTTGTTCTAATTCTTTATTTAAACTTACTAATTCATCTTCTATTTCAAGGTTATATCTTAAATACGTTGATAAATCAATAATCAATGCTCTTGACTTATCTATATCTAGTCGCATAAAGGATACAATTGTATTTAGTGCATTAAATAAAAAATGTGGATTGATTTGTGCTTGAAGGGCTTTGATTTCAGATTTATTTGCCATTTCTTTTAATTTTTCAAGTTTGCTAATTTCAAGTTGTGTAGAAATAAGTTGTGATAAACCATCTGCTAAACTTATATCCCGAAAGGTTATATGATTTTCATCTTTATAATAAATTTTCAAAGTTCCTATTATCTTTTCATTTTCCTTTAAAGGTACAATAATACCTGATTTTAATGGACAATGATCCTCCATACATTCTATCTCTTTTGGTGTGTTTAAAATTTGTGTTGTTCCTTCTTGGATTGCTCGCGCTGTTGCTTTTGTAAGTATTTCCTTTCCAACAGTATGATGATCCTCTCCATTGCCTATATGGGCAAGGATCTTTTTTCTGTCTGTTATAGACACTGCATCTGCTTTCACAGAATCCTTGATAATTTCGCAAACCTTTCTTAAAGAATCTTCATTGACATCACGAAAATAGGGCAATGTTTTATTTGCAATTTCAAGCGCATGCTTTGCTTGTTTTGCTGCAATTTCTTCCTCTGCTTCAAAAATATTTTCTGTTATCATAATAACGATAGCAATTCCAATTCCATTGATTAATACCATCGGCACATAAATATCTTTCACAATGCTTAAAGCTAAATCAAATGGCTTTGAAAATACCAATATAAAAAACATGCTCATATTTTCTACTATAATGCCTCCACCAAGCCCATACAGCCATCTATTTTTTACGTTAGATTTTCTATAGATAATCCCAGACAAAAACCCTCCCATTACCGTTGCTAAAGCACATGGAAATGATGTGATTCCTCCTATATCAATCAAAATTCTATGTACCCCTGCAAGTATCCCCCCAACAATCCCCACAAAAGGACCACATAAAATGCCGCCTACCATCACCCCAATATTTCTTGTATTAGCAATGGCACCTCTTATATTAATCCCTACATATGTTCCAAGGATGCCTATTCCTCCAAATACAACAGCTAGTATAAAAATTTCAATTCTTTTTATGCGATCCTTCCGTATCATCTGCCTAAATGTATTCAACTTAGAAATAAAAAAAGCAATGACAATCAGATAGCTAAGATTATTCACAAGATGTTTTAATAGTTCTACCAATTTAATCATCTCCAAAATAGACTAAAATAAATACTTTATGGTAATCATTTTAATCTTTACGCTATCTTTTGTAAAGCTATGCATTCCTGTATTTTTTAGAAAAAATTTGACTTTTATTTTCTTGTCTTATCTATTGTGTTTAGAAATTTGGGCCTCTTCCTCTCTAAGTTTACGTCGCTAAATATATAATTTTTCAGATCCTGAAAATTAAAGGGTGCAATAGGTGCAAAATATGGAATACCAAAACTTGTTTGAGAACATAAATTGATTATAATAAAGGTAAATCCTAGCGTAAATCCAAATATCCCGAATATCCCTGTTATAAAAATCATCATAAATTTTAATATACGAATTGGATTCATAATAGTATAATCAGCAGCGACAAATGAACACATCATAGACAAAGATGCAATAATCACCATAAGGGGACTAATTAGCCCTGCAGCAACCGCTGCTTGACCAATAACAATAGCACCAACAATACTGATTGCTGCACCAACTTGTTGTGGAAGTCTTATACTAGCTTCCCTGAGTACTTCTGTTATAAATTCCATTGCTATTACTTCTAAAAATGCATTGAAAGGAACGGTTACTCTTGATGTTGCGATGGCTAAAATATATTGGGGCGGCAGAATATCAGAGTGAAAACTAACAACTGCAACATATAATGCAGATAGTGTTAAAGCTATACCAAGCGCTGAAAATCTTAACATCTTAGAAAAAATTGCTAAATATAAATTCTCGTAATGATCATCCCCCGTATCTAAAAATTCAATAAATGTTTTTGGAACAACCAAAGCTAAATTGCTTCCCTCTACAATAATACATAGTTTTCCTTCTAGAATGTTTTGGCATGCTGTATCTGACTGCTCAACAATCCCCGCTTGAGGAAATAAATCAAAAGTATTATTTAAGATAAATTTTTGAATATATCCTGACTCAAGTACCCCATCTATATCTATTTCGTCTAATCTCTTTTTCACTTCATCCACATGCTTTTTATTTGCAATATCTTCTATGTAAACTACTGCAACATTCGTCTTTGTTCTTCTTCCAATTACAAAATTATCCATTCTAAGGGATGGATCTTTTATTCTATAACGTATTAATGAAAGATTTGTATCCATATTTTCAGTAAAGGAATCCCTAGGACCTCTTAAAGTAGTCTCTACCTGTGGTGCTGAAACTGCTCTTTTTTCAATCTTTAAAGTATTTGCAATGATATATTTTTCACTATTAGACAAAATAATAATTGATTTTCCTTTTAAAATATAATCTTCTATCTTATTTTCATCATCATCCATGGAAATATCGTCTATATAAATAACAGAACTAAAGATCTTGTCTATGGTAAGCATTGTATCTTTGCCATTTTGTAATATGGGTTTTATGATGCTATCGGATAATATTTTTCCATCTGTAAGCTCTTGAATATAAAGTATAAACGCTTCTTCATTTAGAATCGTTAGTTTTCTTACAGATACGCCAAATTTCCCTTCGCTGAATGTTTTGATTTTTTCCACAAATAATTTATTTTTCCTTTTCATACTATCCATCCTTTAATATTTCTTTTTCGCATTTGGATCTTCTAAATTCTTGTTTATAATTTTCGTTTGGACCGTAACATTCACAGCCGCATCCTTAAATGCCTCTTCCCATTTTATTTTTTTATAAATATTAGGATGTTGTGCTCTGAAGTATCTTGCAAATTGAAAAATATCACATTGAAATTCTTTTTGTGCCCTTTTAATAATGCTACCTATGTCTTCTTTTACTTTTTCTGATATCCTTTCTTCTAGTTTCTTTATCTTTTTATCACTTAATGGCGCAACATGATATTGATATTGTAATGCTGCATACAAATCTAAATCAATATTGATTTCAACTTTTTTATCTATATAGTTTGTTTTAATCTTTCTTTTTTTAATAACTGTTCTAAAAGAATATATATTTTCTTCTTTTTCAGGATCCGGTATGGCTTCAACCAATCTAGGTTTTTCTGCTAATAGATACAATACCCCATCCGTATCTACAAGATCTATCATCCCTACTAATTTTGAATCTTTCATCACTGCAAACCCTAAATAAGCGATATGGTCATGCTCTATTCCAACATATGGAATAACATAACCAACTTTACCTAATGCAATATTCGAAAGCAATTCTCCAATATTTGGATATAATGTTTTTCCGCTATTCGCTAAACTATTTATCATGTTTTCTATTAAAAATCCTACAGAAATATCTTTCTCTACCTTTATATTAAGTAACGCCTTAGGTTTTTCACGACTTACTACAGATAAAAGGTTTTTTCTATAATCATATATACTGCCAATCCTATTCAAATAAGGTTCTATCCCTTTTTTTGCGTAATTCGTTCCAAAAACAACAACTCTTGTTACTCCTAAAAAAACTGGGAATGGATTTATCACATCATTGTGGATCCTAGCATCCTCGAAATTCTTCCCATAGGATACTGTATGGTATATCTGTGCTGTTTGGGCCTTTTCTGTACCTTCTTTAGAGGGAGTAAGTTTTGCAAGTTCACCAGAAAATTGAACCTTGTCTCCAATCTGTTCTATACCGATAGAAATGGTCATACTTTTTTTATCGATATCCCCATAATCCCAACAACTTGTTAACATTAAAGAAGCTATAAATATTATTAATAAATTACTGCATTTTCTTATCATATTTTTTCACCTTCGTAATGAAAAATAATATGGTTGGTATGATGCCCATAACCACTAACCCATAGTAACTCATATAATCAAGTACTTTTTTCACTTGATCATATGTAGTAGGCATTTGAGAAACAATATAGCCCATAAAAACCACAATAAAAGCAAGCAGATTAAAGTGAATTTTTTTAAATAATTTACTTAACAGAACAATTGCGCCATAACACCATATGGTTATTGTACAAAATATAGCCATAATCCATGCAATCAGAAATATACCATCTAATCTTCTTATAACCTGAAAAGCTGGAATATCCACTCTTCTAATTGTGGCATATAATGCATCATTATAATGAACAATCTCATCAACACCCATTACAGAAATACAAGATTCTACAATCATTATGTAAAAAAAACTTATACACACGATCATCAAAGTGATATATTTAAAAACTTTTTTATGATTCTTCTTTGCAAAAGGGATTATTGTAAGTATTTCTATACCCAAGAATGGAAATATCATATTCAGTGTTGATTTAAAGTACAACGGTAAATCCTCTAAAACAAAAAATGGTCTTAAATTAATCAGTTTCCCCTGGGTGAATAATGATGTATGTATCAAAAGCGCAGCTATAATAATAAAGATTCCATAAATTTCACAAACCCTTGCAATGACACGCAGTCTTTTTATTACAGCATAGTATATAACAAAACTGAACAATAAACTTAATACCCATATAGGGGTTTTTAATAATATCGTGAGCTTTATTGTTTCACAAGAAACTCTTGTAATCATTGTAAACCCTAAGAAATAGTAAAAAATATAGATGATCATAAATATATGCGTAATAAACTTGCCTGTTAATCGTTCACTATACTCGTAGATTGTCTTATTTTTATAAACATATGAAAGATATGTAATCATATAAGCAAAAATGATTGTTATAGCAGTAGCAATAAGTAAAGACAGCCATCCCCCTGTCCCTGCATTTTCTGCAACATTTTTGGGAAGTTCCATCACACCATATCCTATAAGTACACCAAAAATAATAAAAGCAATCTGTCTATTCGTAAGAGATTCATTCAAATAATTCACACCTCCATGATACTATGATTTCCATTTATCACAAACTAATGCATTATTTCCATAAAAAAAGCCCTAAATTGGGCTTTATGGATTAATTCAAAAGATAAGCTTTTACGTTATTTTCTTCAGTTTCCTCTTTTTCTTTTTGATAACATCCATCCTTTAATATTTCTTTTTCGCATTTGGATCTGCTAAATTCTTGTTTATAATTTTTGTTTTAACCGTAACATTTACATTCGCATCCTTAAATGCATCTTCCCATTTTATTTTTTTGTAAATATTAGGATATTGTGCTCTGAAGTATTTTGCAAATTGAAAAATATCACATTGAAATTCTTTCTGTGACCTTTTAATAATGTTACGCATGTCTTCTTTTACTTTTTCTGATATCATCTCTTCTAGCTTCTTTATCTTTTTATCACTTACTGGTTGCGTATAATACTGATATCTTAATGCTGCATTCAAATCTAAATCAATATTGATTACAACTTTTTTATTCATATAGTTTGTTTTAATCTTTCTTTTTTTAATAGCTGTTCGAAAAGAATATACATTTTCTTCTTTTTTAGGATCAGGTATCGCCTCAACCAATATAGGTTTTTCTGCTAATAGATACAGCACCCCATCCGTATCTACAAGATCTATCACACCCACTAATTTTGAATCTTTCATCACTGCAAACCCTAAATAAACTATATGGCCATGTTCTATTCCAACATATGGCATAACATAACCAACTTCATCTAATGCAATATTAGAAAGCACCTCTCCAACGTTTGGATATAATGTTTTTCCGCTATTTGCTAAACTATTTATCGTGTTCTCTATTAAAAATCCTACAGAAATATCTTTCTCTACCTTTATGTCAAATAACTCCGTAGGTTTTTCACGGCTTACTACAGGTAAAAGGGTTTTTCTATAATCATATATACTGCCAATTCTATTGAAATAAGATTCTATCCCTTTTTTTGCATAATCTGTCCCAAAAATAACAACTCTTGTTACTCCTAAAAAAACGGGAAATGGGTTTATCGCATCATAGTGGATCCGAGCATCCTCAAAATTCTTCCCATAGGATACTGTATTGTATACATTTGCTGTTTGAGCCTTTTCTGTATCTCCTTGAGAAGGAATAAGTTTGGTAATTTCACTAGAAAATTGAACCTTGTCTGCCACCTGGTCTACACCGATAGAAATGGCTATACTTTTTTTATCTATATCCTCATAATCCCAACAACTTGTTAACGTTAAAGAAAATATAAATATTATTAATAATTTACTGCATTTTCTTATCATATTTTTTCACCTTCGTAATGAAAAATAATAAAAGCAATCTGTCTATTCATAAGAGATTCATTCAAATAATGCTCACCTCCATATCCTTATCTTTTCCATTTATATATAACTAATGCATTATGCTTATAAAAAAAAAGCCCTAAATTGGGCTTTATGCATTAATTCAAAAGATACACTTTTACATTATCGGTTTTACCAAAATCTTTTACTTCTTTCATTTGTTGATTTCCTATATCTCCCAAATACAAGTCGATTGTTTTTCCTTTTACGCCACCACCCGTATCTGCTGCAAGGTAAATTCCATTGTATCTTGCTCTCCAATCTGATTCGTCAAATAATATGAGCACCCTACTTCCTAATGGAATCGTTCTTGAGTCTACAGCAACAATCATTGCATCTTCCCAACTCTTTCCATTTAAGTTGTATCCTGTCCTAGTAAATCCTCTATGCTTTGCCCCTACAGCTTTTCCACAGGAAGCAATAGATAAGTCATAGGCTGTAGCACTATATCCATCTCCAAGATCTGTAGCATTCTCTATAATATCTTCAAAAGTTTGTACGCTATTTTCTTCGTTTTCCTCTTTTTCTATAAACTTTTTTTGTTTATCTTTTGCTACAAAAACACCATTAAAAAACTCTTCATGAATCAAACTCACTTCACTCGAATAAATCCAACCTTCTTCTTTTTCACCCCATGTGATATGAAAATAGCTTTCTTTAAAACCATTAATCTTTATCTTATCATTTTTCTCTAAATTTTTTATAATCTTACTATTTCTTGATGCCTCTGATCGAACTTCTCCGTTTTCAGCCATTATTTTTGCTTTTTTATGAATAGGTGTTGTTAAAATACTTTCAGAATGCACCCATCCGATGATTTCATCCCCCATAGCCACTTGATACCAATCTGCATCTTTTTTCACTACTACAATTTTCGTTGAAAATCCTAATTTCCCACTAATTCCAGCCTCAATTTCTGGCTTTTCATATACATCTACAGATCCTGCATTGACGATACCATTTTCTATTGGGTCTTTTTCACCCGCGTCAACCAAAATACATTCGCTATGCATCCATCCAAATAGACCATTACGCGTAGATATCTGATACCATTTCCCATGATTTCCTTCTATAAACACTTCTTCTCCTAAAGCCAAATGATTTAAGCTTTGTGCTGAAATTTTAGGTTCTTTCATTAAAACTGCATTTTTATCAATCACAGTCCCAGTTACAACTTCTTCTGCATAATTTAGTGAAAACATAGATAATACACAAAGCAAAGTAATCACGATCATAAGTATAGGTTTAATCGTTTTCGTCAAAATAAAACGCCTCCTTGTTTTAGAAATTTGAATATTAAACTCTATATTAGACAAACAAATCAAAAAATCCTTTAAGGAATTAATTCCACAAATTTATATATATTACCATTCAATACGAATCAGTACAAACGCTATGTAATCTACTTTTGCTTATTATATTATAAAAAAACTTCATAATATAAAAATAGCTTCAGCAGAAATCTGAAGCTATTCCCATAAATCCTTAGTTATTCCCTCTATTTTAGTTTTTCTTCTTCCCGTCTCATCCTGATCAATAATAACCTTATCTTTACTTAACGATAATACATCTCCTTCTTTTGCATAGAAAGGAATCCTACTCTTTTCAATGTTTATCATTTCACCATCATCTTTTTGGCATATAGCAAAGCTTCCTTCGAATCTGTCTATAACAGCATACATGTACTCACCTACTTTTTAGATTTTCTAAATCCAGCATCTTTGGCTTCCTCTTCGGTTTTGAACATTCTCTCTGCTTTTACGTTTTTATAATACGCCCCCTCAGGCATATGATAAATTTTTTCTCCTTTGCTATTAATATTTCCTTTTATTAATCCTTCTTCTTTTTCATCAGCATATACCTTCTCTTCTATAGGTATTTCTGCTGCTTGTGCAGTTTGAATGATGTTGCTTTGTTTTTTTACGGTACTTGTACTTTCTCTCCCGTAGCTATAATCTCCAGGATTTATATTAAATTGGATATGGTCTCCATCACTTATCATAACAATGGTTCCACTTTCATCCGTTCTATAAACAGGAATTTTTTTATTTTTTAACTTCTCCATTGTTTCTTTATGCGGATGCCCATAGTCATTTCCTGTCTCCGTCATAATAACCGCATATTCGGGATTTACTTTGTCTAAAAATGCTGAAGTCGTAGAAGAATGACTTCCATGATGTCCAATCTTTAATACATCCGCTGATACATCAAATCCTTTCTGTAGCATTTCTTTTTCAGATATCTCTTCTGCGTCTCCTGTAAACAGAAAAGAAGTATTCCCATATATTAATTTTATTACAATAGAATAATTATTATAATCTTTATATTCACTGCTATTTGGTGCAAGAATTATTCCGTTCGCATCTCCTAGCATAAATTCACTGCCTACAACAGGATTAGAAATCTTAAGTCCTTTATTTTTTATTGCAGTGATTACATCTTTAAACGTTTTACTCGTATGTGTAACCTTTGGCATATAGACTTTTTCTATATCAAACCCATCAATAACTGCATCTAATCCGCCAATATGATCTTCATGAGGATGTGTTCCAATGACATAATTTAATTTTTTTATTCCGTTGCTCCTTAAATAATCTACCACTACATCTGAATCTCCATTATTTCCTCCATCAATTAGCATAGATTTTTCACCATTTTTAATTAGTATCGCATCTGCTTGACCTACATCAATAAAGTGAACTTCTAAATTTCCAGCACTATTCGCTGATTTCTTTTCTATTTTTTGCTCTTTAGAACATGCAGTTAAAATGAATAAAAAGAATAATACGAGTACAAAAATAGGTAAATATACTTTTGACATTTTTTTCAACAATGACTTCACTCCATTTCTTTGTATCTTTGTAAATTCAATACATTCATTATATCATGAATCGGCCTATTTTGTCGTATTATCTAAAATATTGTCAATTCGTGTATGTTGTATAAATGTTTTATATGTTTTTAATCATTTTATCTTTTTATAAGCCTCCCACTTCTATAAGTGAGCATTCAAATTGATTCCGTTAGGATAGAATCACCCTCTCCACTATAGATATTTAACTTTTCTGAACAAACTCACTTTGTGTGCAATTTGTGATGCATTTGTGTGCAAATAATAAATTTTTTTATAATGATCCTCTATTTTATTTAAACTGTGTTATGATAATCTTAAAGTAAATAAAGGAGATTTGTATATGTCAAATATAAATATTCTTATCGCAGATGATGAAGATAAAATGCGTCAAGTGATTAAAATATATCTTGCGCGTGAAGGCTATAAAATAGAAGAAGCCATCAATGGAAAAGATGCATTAGAAAAATTTAAAAGTTCCTCATTCTCTCTTCTTTTATTAGATGTCATGATGCCTGAAATAGATGGCTGGACTGTATGTAGGAAAATTCGCGAAGAATCTTCTGTTCCTATTATCATGCTAACAGCAAGAGGCGAAGAGTATGATAAACTTTTTGGCTTCGAATTAGGTGTAGATGATTATATTACAAAACCTTTTAGCCCAAAAGAGCTGATAGCAAGAGTCAAGGCACTTTTGAAAAGAAGTAATATGCATCATAAAACAGATGAAAATAATATAAAAATCAATCATCTTGAAATTAGATCCCTTGCTAAACAAGTATTTTTAAATGCGCATGAAATTTTTTTAACCCCTAAAGAATTTGACCTTTTATATTTCTTTGCACAAAATCCACAACAAGTTTTTTCAAGAGAACAATTATTAAATAAAGTTTGGGGATACGATTTTATTGGAGATGCAAGGACAGTAGATACTCATATCAAACAAATTAGAGAAAAGCTAGGCACTTATAAAAAGTATATTCATACAGTTTGGGGAACTGGTTATAAACTTAAGATAGGAGAATAAAATGAAAAGTATATTAAGTAAGCTATGGCTAGGGATTAGCGCTTTAGTAGTCATCATTCTTTTAATGATTTGGTTGTTTCAAGTGATTTTATTAGAAAATTTTTATATTGAGGAAAGGAAAGATCTTTTATTAGAACAAGGAAATAAAATAGCCTCCATTGTATTATCATCTGCTGATCCCACCGTGATCTCCCAAGAAGTAGTTGATGAAATAGATGCCTTTCGATCTACTTTTTCTTTTACTATTAACATTACAATCATGGATATAAATAACAATCCCTTATTTCCTACTAAAAATACTAGACCTCCAAAAGATATGGTTGATTTATTTAAACGATTCGATATAAACTTAAATTCAAGAGAAGTTGAAACGCATATGCCTTTTAGAAAACCTCCGACCTTGTTTGACCGTTCTAATATAGATTTGAATTCTAAGGAAGTCGAAACCGTTATTGAACAATTTGGCAAATCTCAGCGCACTGTACTCGTTGTAAAGGTCCCTATTCAACAGGATACACATTTTATTGGTAATATTATATTAACATCCGCTTTAGCACCGATTCAAGAAACATCCTCTATTTTAAAAAAACAATTATCCATTATTACATGGATTTCTTTATTCATTACAGCGCTCTTAGCATTTTTACTCGCGAAGCTTTTCACAAACCCCATTTTAAAGATTACAGAAGCTTCAAAGAAAATTTCTGAAGGTGATTTTACAGCCCACGTAATCTTAGATGTTAATGATGAAATTGGTATTTTAGGGGATACGATTAATCATATGGCTATCCAATTAGGTAAAACCGAAAATTTCCGTAGAGAATTCATTGCGAATATCTCTCACGAACTAAAAACCCCTATTAGTCTCATTCGCGCTTATGCTGAATTGGTCATGGATGTAGATGATCTAAAAGAAGACAGAGACCAACACTTACAAGTGATCATAGATGAGTCAAGCAGATTAAATACAATGGTTGAAGAGATCCTTTACTTATCTAAGATGGAAGCTGGTTATTTAGATCTTGTTTGGACAAAATTTCCTATTATCGATTTAACAAAAAATATTTTTAGAAAGTTTCATTTCTTTGCATCAAAGAAAAATATTGAATTTGTTTTAGATATGGAGGATGAAAATACATACATTTATGCCGATAAAGATAAGCTCTATCAAGTATTTTTTAATTTAATGAATAATGCCATTAAACATGCTTATGAATTTAGTACAATCACGATTAAAGTAAAACCTACAAATACCTCTGTGCGAATAGCGATTATCGATCATGGACAAGGCATTCCAAAAGAAGATTTGCCTTATATATGGGATCGCTTTTACAAGGTAGACAAATCTAGAAAAAGAGATGCGAGCGGTACAGGTCTAGGGATGTCTATTGTAAAAAACATATTAGAAAATCATCATTTTTCATATGGTATAGACAGTGAAATCAATAAAGGTACAACGGTTTGGTTTGAGTTTAAAAAAAGAGAGGCGTAAAATTTCACGCTTCTCTTTTTCATTGATAAATATTCCCATCTTTCACATGAATGATTCTCTTGGCTTTTTGGGCAATCTCTTCATCATGGGTAATAATTACAATTGTATTTCCCTGCTGATTTAATTGTAAAAACATATCCATAATTTCCTTACCCGTCTGAGAATCTAAAGCGCCTGTAGGTTCATCTGCAAGTAAAATATTGGGGTCTCCCACTAATGCTCTTGCAATTGAAACACGCTGTTGTTGTCCCCCTGATAATTCTAGCGGTTTGTGGTCTATTCGATCTCCAAGTCCTACCTTCTCTAGAACGTATTTTGCTTTTTCATAAGCTGTTTTTCTGTCTAATCCTCTTAAAAGTAAAGGCATTTGCACATTATGAATTGCCGTATATTTTGGAAGAAGATTAAACTTTTGAAAAACAAACCCGATTTCTCTATTTCTTATTGCGCTCAATTCATCCTCTGATTTTGCATCTATATTTTGGCCAGAAAGTCTATATTCCCCTGAATTAACAACATCAATACAGCCTATAATGTTCATCAGTGTTGATTTCCCAGAACCTGAAGGCCCTAATACTGCAACAAATTCTCCTCGTTTTACCTGTAAAGATACTTCTTTTAATACAACCAATTCATTATTCCCCATCTTATAGGACTTCACAACATCTTTCATATATATAATATTTTCTTGATCCATAATTATTCTCTACCTTGTATCACATGTACGGCTTTAACGGATGCATCTTCATTGAGCCATATTTGTAGAAATGTTCCTTCTATAATATCTCCTAATTCTAACTCCGTCTCCTCCCCACGCTTTGCAGATACAATAGGAAGTCCTACAGGAATAATAATATTTTTCGTCTCTCCTGTAAATTTAATTTCTCTTTTCATTTTATTTCCTTGCCCCCCAAAACCGCCTTCACCAGGATTGCCATTTTGTATTTGTACCTTCATTTTTTCTCTATCTTCTTCAGACATTTCTTTTCTTTCTGGTAATTCTGCTAACTCTAAAGTTACTTCGTTTCCTAATATTTTTTTGACCTTGCCATATAAATCAGGGCTATCTCTTTTAGCATTTTCATTATTTTTGACACCATCTTGTTTTGTATTATCTATCACAGTACTTTGTTGTGTATTATTTTGTACTGCATCCGCTGGTTCACTAGATTTTGTGCATCCTACAAATAGTAGCCCCACCATTAGCATAGGGATCACCCAATTATACTTTTTTTTCATCATGATTAAACATCTCCTTTATTCATAATTTAATGCATCTATTGGTTTAAGATTTGCTGCCTTCATGGCAGGATAGTAACCAAAAAATGTTCCTGTAGCAATAGAGAATACCAATCCCATCCCATATCCAAGGAAAGAAGGAAGTACGCTTATATCTGTATACTTCATAAGGGGGATTATCATTATGCTAAGAAAAATACCTATCAACCCTCCAGAAGTACTAATCACAACAGATTCAAGTAAAAATTGAAGTAAAATATCTTTTTTTCTTGCTCCTATTGCTTTTAAAATACCGATCTCCTTTGTCCTTTCTTTCACCGAAACAAACAGTACATTCATAATGCCAATACCACCCACAATTAATACAATCGTTGCAATAGACATAAGAAGCAATGTCATCACCTTTGCTGAATCTTGTGCTGCTACAAGGCTACTACCCGCATCCCGAACTCTAAAATCATCACTTTTTCCCTTATGCAGTTTTGCTAATATCTGTGTTATTTCATCGGCTGCATCTGCAACATAATCAATATCCTTTGCTAAAGCCATAATACTTGTTCGTGCTCTTTTTCCTACAATATATTTTTCTGCTACATCATAAGGAACGATAATCCCTTCATCTGGATTAAATCCTGGCATATTTCCTCCCAAACGTTCTAAAACACCTATGACTTCATATCTTTTGCCATTTATCACAATATCTTCTCCAACGATTTCTGAATATTCTTTTTCTTCAAATAGCACAGTAGCAATCTCTGCACCAATTACAGCTACTTTTTTTCTTTTTTCATTATGCGCATCGGTAATGAATTCCCCTTGCGCTACACTCAAATTATTTATATTTTGAAAGTCTTTTGTAGCTCCTGCTATAGATGCAGAGGTCGATGTCTTCGCATAACTTACCTCTGAACTCCCATTAACCACAATCGTCACGGCACTGACGGATGATGCCTCTTCTTTTATTGCCTCTATATCCTCTAAACTAAGTGTTTCTGTTCCTTTCCCTCCAAAGTTAGGCATGATATAAAGTGTTCCTACATTTAATCTTTTAAACTGTTCTTCCACATTCGCTTGACTTCCTTTTCCTATGCCAATTACCAAGACAATCGTTAAAGCCCCTACAATAATACCAAGAGAAGTAAGAAAAACTTTAAATTTATTTTCTTTAATATTGATAAACACAGCTGTGAAGATCTCTGTCATACGCATGGTCTAACACCCACTTCTATTTTTTCTCTTTTACAAATATCGTTTCACCTGACTTAAGTCCGTTCATCACTTCTACATTATTACCATCTGTCAATCCTGTTTTAATCGTCCTTATTTCAATATTTCCTTGTTCATCTTTTACTTGAACCACTTGCTTTCCATCAACGATACTGACTGATTTATTGGGAATGGTTAATATATTTTTCCGTTGATTTAATATGAAAGAAGTCGTACAAGTCATCCCTGTTTTAAGTTGATTCGTACCCTCATCTAAACCAATTTTCACCTCATAAGTGACCAATCCACTACTTGCTATTTTAGGCAAAACATCTATAGAAAGAACTTTACCCCTAAATTTTTTACCTTCAAAAGCTTCAAATTCTATTTCAACTTCTTGATCTATAAACACGTTAGATAAATCGATCTCTGATACGGGCACAATTACCTCTAGTTTATCTGCATCCGATATAACCATAAAATGACTCGTATCAGAAGTCACTTCTCCTGACTCTTTGACAGTAGGAATCGTCTCGCCAGGTTTATATGTAATGGTTAAAATATTTGCATCCATCGGTGATTTTAATACCGTGTTATCCAAATCATTTTGTGCGGTTTTAAGTGCTATTTCAGCAGTAGTCACATTTGCTTTCTCCATTTCAATATCTTTACTTTCATTTGCAATAATGTTAAGTCTTTCAATTTGTGTTTCATAAGCTATCTTTGCACTTTCATATGCGATTCTTTTTTTTTCAATTTCCATCTTCGGATAAATGGATTCTAGCTGAATCATTGCATCATAGTCTAGGCTAATTTCATCAAATGTTGATTTTAGCGCATCTAATTTCTGTTTTTCCGATATTGTTGTTAGCTTAAATTGCTGTTTTGTTTGTTCAAGCTTTGTGATGGCTTTTTCATACTGCACTTGCGCGTTTTGAAGCTTATTCATATAATCTGTATCCTCTAGCTTTGCCACAATATCTCCTTTTTTTATGGACTGCCCTGTATCCACAAATAATTCTTTTAATTTTCCACTTATTTCAAAATCTAAGTTTATAACAGGTATTTGTGCTTCTCCATCTCCAGTAAAATCAATAATAATATCTCCTTTTTGTACCCTTTCTTCTTTTAATACAGGTTCTTCTGAAGATATTGCTTGAACTTTTGTTTTATATGCATATCCACCATAACTCATCCCAATAAGTGCAATGAGCACAATTAGCACCTTTGATTTTTTGTTTATTAATAATTTCTTTACCACATTCAGTTTCCTCCCTTATATAGCCTTTACATTTTTATAAATACGCAAAAATAAATGATCTATTTATTCTTGTGTATTCCTTAACTTACTTGAATCTTAAATTTTCTAGTAATTTATCCAAGTATATCAGCTGCAAATCTCTAATTGGATTATAATCTCTAATTGTGATGAAATCGTGATAAAATCAAAAGCGATTTGTGAATAAAAAAGCCTAAATTTTCAAATGAATTTAAAATCTAGGCTCTCTAAGCAATCTTTTATTTTAAATTTCAACTTATTTGTTCTCATATATCCATAAAATGCCTCTACTATTATTAGCAGAGGCATTTTATAATATATTTATTTTTCTTGTATCTATCATACTGCTTTATTTAAGACAAAATGAACAACCTCTTTTACTATCCATATAAATTTACATTGTAAATTCATCTTTCTCCTTTATGCCTAATATCTTTTGCCTCTTGAAGGACTATTGATCTTGGTGTTTTTAACACCTGCACGAGGTTTTCCATTTGTAGATTTTTGTCTTTTGTCTGCTGAAGATTTTTCTTTATCGTTGCTTTTCTTTTTACTTTTGAACCGCCCAGCTTCTGGTTTACTAGGTCTTTTGGATTTATCATATCCTCTTCTATTGTCTCTCTTTTTAAAATCATTAACTTCTTCATCATCTTGAGGCCCTACAATTTTCCGTTTCTTCAAGGTCATCTGTATTCCTTTTTCAATTGACTTTAAAGTTTCTCGATCTTTAGGTGCAACAAAAGTAATGGCAAAACCAGTTTGTCCAGCTCGTCCTGTACGTCCTATACGATGAATATACGACTCTGTATCTTGGGGAATATCATAATTAAATACATGTGTCATCCCCTCTACATCGATCCCTCGCGCAGCCACATCTGTTGCTATAAGAAATTGTATTCTCAAATTTTTAAAATCTTTCATCACCTTTTCACGTTTTGCTTGACTAATATCTCCATGTAACTCATCTGAATTGTAGCCACGCATTTGCAATTGTTCATTGAGTGCACTTGCACGACGCTTCGTACGACAAAAAATCATTGCCATAAATGGTTTATATTCATCTATTACCGTACAAAGTGCATCTAGCTTTCCTCGATCTGTGGTTTCAATGACTAGCTGTTTTATTTCATCAAGGGTTATCTTACTACTTTTTACTTGAATATTTATAGGTTGTCTCATATAACGTGTAGATAGGGCTCGAATTTGTTTTGGCATGGTAGCAGAGAAACACATGGTTTGGCGTCTTTTAGGCGTCTGATGTATAATCTCCTCTACCTCTTTTAAAAATCCCATATGCAGCATCTGATCCGCTTCGTCGAGTACAAGCATTGAAAGTTTCCCCAGGTTAATACTTCCACGTCTTAAGTGATCTAGCAACCGTCCTGGTGTAGCAATAACCATATGTATGCCGTTTTTTAATTTATGTACCTGTTTCTCCACATCTTGACCACCATAAGCCGCTAGTATATTTATCCCCTTAGCAGACATTAGTTTTCTCGCCTCAGCTGTGATTTGAATCGCCAATTCTCGTGTAGGCGTAATAATGAGTCCTTGTACACAAGGTTTGTTTACATCCATATTTTCCATCATTGGAAGGATAAATGCAAGGGTTTTTCCTGTTCCTGTCTGCGCTTGAGCAATAACATCCTTACCTTCTAAAAGAAGGGGTATTGCTTGAACCTGAATAGGTGTAGGTTCTATAATACTATTTTTCTGCAATATATTTTCTAGTTCTCTTCCAATTCCAAGTTTTAAAAAATCAGTCATTCTATCTATTTCCTTTCTTGTTTTTATTTATTATTCGTATCTATTACTAAATCTATCCTGTCATTCTATCATAGTTTTATTCTAAGTGGTAATGTATTTAAAAAATCAACGATATATTCTGTTGTCAATTCCCCTTTGCAAAAAACTGTCCTTAATTTAGGTTACAAGTTTCTGATGATTTTAAGCAATATTACCATCCATTTTTAACTTGAAATGATATTTTTTCAAAATATTTCAATGAATGTACTCTATAAATTCTTCAAAAAATTTGATATAATTACGCATAATTAGTAACCTTCTTGATTGATAGGTAAATTTATTGGAAAATATGCGATATTGTTATAAAATTTAAGTGCCATTAAATTTACGTAAAATAAGAGGCAAATAAATTATTGGAGATAGATATATGAAGCTGAGTATTAAAAAGAAGATCATTTGGCCATTATTACTTTTGATGATTATGCCAACTATTGCTTTAAGTATATTAACGTACTGGAATAATTATAAGATTATCAATAATTATGCAGTAGCAGAAGTAAATAATGAATTGAATGATTTATTAGTATTGCTAAATGGGATTGAAAAAACTGATTATAATAAAGAATTTATAATCAATTATATAAAATCATTAAATAAAAAGAACCTATTTATTATTGAGGAGGATGATTTTATATATAATAGCACTCCAGATAAAAGCATTGATGAAGATAAGATTTTAAATGGTATTTTGAATGATAAGGAAATATCTGATAGATATATTTTAAACTATAGAGTTTATCATCAATGGAATTGGAAAATTGGACTTCTGATTGATAAGAAAGAGATTCCTTATACAGCGTTTAGTATGAATGGAAATATATTATTATTAATTACTCTTTTGGTTTTATTTTCATTCGAAGCTATTATTTTAATTACAGATAATATATCTAAGCCTATAGGCATACTTTTAAACGGGTATAATGATATTATTTCCGGTAACTTTCAAAATGAAATAGATATTAAAAGAAAGGATGAACTAGGGTTATTAGGAGATGCTTTTAATGATATGAAAAATGAAATTGCCAATAGAACCAATAAATTTATACAATTGAAAAATTTTAACGAAGATATACTAAGAAGCATCTCCACTGGAATTATTACAACAAATATAAATGGTAAAATATTGAAATATAATCAAGCAGCTATTGCTATTATTGAAAAAGAAATACAATCTCAGGAAAACAATTTAGAAATAATAAAGGTATTGTTAAGACAGATCATGAGCACTGTACATACAGAAGAAACCATTAATAGAGTAGAAAATTTTCAGAGTAAAGAAGAAGGGAAAAATGTTTATTTAGATATTACAACTTCATTAATGAAAAATATTAAAGGAGAAAACATAGGCGTTATATGCAATTTTAATGATATTAGTAATAGAAAGAGAATAGAAGATAAAATAGATAGGATTGATCGGTTAGCTTCTTTAGGCCAACTAACTGCTGGTTTAGCACATGAAATTAGAAATCCTCTTTCTGGGATGAAAATGAGCTGTCAAGTATTAAAAAATAGATTATCTAAATATTTAAATGAGACAGATGAAAAGTTATTTGATGCAAACATTCATGAAGTTGATCGATTAAATAGTTTAATAACAGACTTATTAAATTTTGCAAAACCTCATTTACCCAAATTTCAAGTTGTAAACATTTATGAAATTCTAGAACATGCATTACAATTTTCAAATAAAATAATTTCTGAAAAAAAGATTTCTGTTTTAAAGGAAGAAAAAAGCAACTATGCATTGGCGTATTTTGATAAAGGTCAATTGGCACAAATCTTTTTAAACATTATTGGCAATGCTATAAAAGCCATGTCACAAGAAGGGATACTAGAAATCACAGTGTCTAAAGAAGATGCAATAAAAAAACAATATATGCTTATGGTCTTTGAAGATAATGGATGTGGCATTGACAAAGAAAATATCCCCAAAATATTTGATCCTTTTTATACAACATATGAAAGTGGCACAGGATTAGGCCTTTCTGTTGTTCATAAATTGATCACTGCGAATCATGGAGAAATCGAAGTTGAAAGCCAGGTAGCTGTAGGAACAAAAATAAAATTATATATACCACTATATAAGGGAGAAAAATATGAAGAAGAAAGTATTAATCATTGATGATGAAGAATTGATCAGATTATCATTAACGGAAGGTTTAAAAGATTTTGATTATGAAGTAGAAACTGCAAAAGATGGAAATGAGGCAATAGATAAGATCAATCACTTTAGACCAGATGTCGTCCTTTTGGATATGAAGTTAAAAAGTGAAAATGGATTAGATATTGCTAAAAATATTAAACAACTAGATGATTATATTGAAATTATAATCATGACTGCATATGGAGATATTAAAACAGCAATAAAAGCTATAAAAGTTGGGGCAATAGATTTTCTTAAAAAACCATTAGATTTAGAAGAAATTAATGTATCTATTTCTAAAGCATTAAAAAATCAATTAATAAAAAGAAAGCTTGAGATTTATCAAGAGCGTGAATCTAAAATGAATCATGAATTTATTGGAAAGGATCCAATTATGAATGATACATTGAAAAAAATGGATATATTATCAAAAAACGATTCTGTCACAGTACTCCTCAGAGGGGAAACTGGGACTGGTAAAGAAGTAGTCGCTTCATGTATTCATCAAAATAGTATTAGAAAGGATTCCGTGATGCTTAGCATCAATTGTGCTGCTATTCCAAGTCAATTATTAGAAAGTGAATTATTTGGTTTTGAAAAAAATGCTTTTAGTGGAGCGACTTCAAGAAAAAGAGGATTACTTGAACTTGTAGATGGCGGAACATTGTTCTTAGATGAATTAGGTGAAATCCCTTTAGATATACAAGCAAAATTATTGAGATTTCTAGAAACTAGAAAATTTAAAAGAATCGGTGGATTAGAATCTATAGAGGTGGATATTCGAATTATTGCAGCTACAAATAAAAATCTTGAAGAAGCAATCGTAAAAAAAGAATTTCGGCAAGACTTATACTATCGATTAAATGTAGTGCCTATTTTTATTCCTCCATTAAGAGATAGAGGCTACGATGTACTAAAAATTGCAAAACATTTTTTAGCTATTTATTCTAATAAATTTGGTAAATCTTTTATAGGATTTTCAGAAAAGGCAGAACAGGAGATTATGAAATATTCCTGGCCCGGAAATGTTAGAGAATTAAAAAATGTAGTAGAGCGAATCGTCATATTAAATGATGGAGAAATTTTAGATGTACAAAACCTTCCTATAGAACTTCAAAATGATATTTCAAAAAAAGACCCCTTAGAAATCGTTGCAAATTTTAATATAGAAGAAAACTTTTCATTAGAAGATAGGCTATCTGAAATTGAAAAAAAATACATACAAAAGGCATTAGATCAAGCAAATGGAAACCATACAAATGCATCAAAATTATTGGGGATTTCTAGATTTGCTTTAAAAAGAAGAATGGAAAAATATTTTTGATGATGTGCGAAATCTAACGATGTGATTGATTTCGCACATCATTTTTTGTGCGAAATCGAACAATTCGATCATTTAAAATTTTTAGGGGACTTTTGAATACGTAAAATCAAGCTTTTTTCGCATTTATTATCCAAAATTTAATTTGGCACAAATATTGCTTATATACTAGGTGTCTAGACATTGGCTCAAATTTAATATGAAAGTAGAAGGTGCGAAAATAATGCAAGAATTACTAGAAACAGTTATCGAAAATAATAGAATATGGACCAAAGAAGGAAAGGTAGCAACCTATATACCAGAACTTGCAAAAGCTAATCCTGATGCTTTAGGAATTTATATCGTTGATTTTCAAGGAAATAGTTTTTATGAAGGGGATTATGAAACGAAATTTACAATTCAAAGCGTTTCGAAAGTAATTACTTTGATTTGTGCGCTAATAGATAGAGGAAAAGAAAAAGTATTTTCAAAAGTGGGCTCAGAGCCTTCATCAGATTCTTTTAATTCTATGGTCAAATTAGAAACAAGAGATTCTCATACACCATTAAATCCTTTTATTAATGCAGGGGCAATCGTTACCACATCACTAGTTTCAGGAGATAATGGCATTGAAAAATTTGATAGAGTTCATGCAATGATGAAGAAAATGGCAGATAATGATGCTATTCAAGTAAATTATGATGTATATAAATCAGAAAAATTAACTGGAAATACAAATAGAGCCATTGCTTATTACTTAAAAGGAGCCGAAGTGATAGAAAGAGATGTAGAAGATGTATTAGATACATATTTTAAATTATGTTCTATTGAGGTTACGGTAAAAGATGTTTCAATGATGGCTTCTGTAATAGCGAATGGTGGCGTTGCACCTTGGTCAAATGAAAGACTTATTCCTAAAGATGTTAATCAGATTGCTCAAGCTATTATGATGACTTGTGGTCTCTATAATGCCTCTGGAGAATATGCAGTAAAAATTGGCGTACCCTCAAAAAGTGGTGTAGGTGGATGCATTATGGCTGTTGTTCCTAAAAAAATGGGTATTGCAGTAGTAGGTCCTGCTTTAGATGAAAGAGGCAATAGTGTCGCTGGAACAAAAGCGTTAGAAGAATTATCTCAAAAACTAGAACTTAGTATATTTTAGTAAAAATAGTTTATATTAATTCATTTAATGTATTGAGTAGTTTTTTAAGCAATTATCATAATTGCTTAAAATATAAAAAATAAAAGAGGAGTGTACATTTATGTTAGTATTTTTAGATTCAATAATTTCCACGGGTAATACGATATTATGGTCTTATGTCCTTATAGGAATGTTACTTGTACTTGGCATTTATTTCACATTTAAAACAAAATTTGTTCAAATTAAGCTTCTTAGCGAAACGTTTAAGGTATTAGGTCAAGGAAGAGGCAGCGTTGAAGATGAACATGGACAAAAAGGCATTTCAGCTTTTCAGGCTTTCTGTATTAGTGTTGCATCTCATGTTGGGACAGGTAACTTAGCTGGCGTTGCAATGGCAGTATCTGTTGGAGGTCCAGGCGCAGTTTTTTGGATGTGGTTAATCGCTTTAATTGGTGCTGCAACAAGTTTTGTCGAAAATACTTTAGCACAGATTTACAAAGTAAAAGACCACAATGGATATCGTGGTGGTCCAGCATATTATATGGAAAAAGCACTCGGACAAAAATGGATGGGTCTTACTTTCTCAGTTATAATTACAGTAGTATTTGGACTAGTATTTAACTCTGTTCAAGCAAATACAATTTCAGCTGCATTTGAAACTGCATTCGGAATTAACAAGTTATCCGTAGGAATAGGGTTAACAGCACTTACATGCTTAGTAATTTTTGGAGGAATCAAAAGAATTGCAAAGGTTGCAGAAATGATTGTACCAGTAATGGCTACAGCTTATGTATTGGTTGCATTATTTGTACTTGTTAAAAACATTACCCTCCTTCCAGAGACATTCAAGTTAATCTTTGCGAGTGCATTTGGATTAAAGCAAGCTGTTGGTGGAGGAATTGGAGCAGCTATGATGCAAGGTATTAAAAGAGGACTTTTCTCTAATGAAGCAGGTATGGGTAGTGCTCCAAATGCAGGTGCTACATCTACTGTAAGTCACCCTGTAAAACAAGGACTTCTTCAAATGTTTGGCGTATTTGTTGATACGATAATAATTTGTAGCGCAACTGCATTAGTCGTTTTAATTTCAGGAGAATATACTACTGAAGGATTAACAGGAATTCAGCTTACACAAACAGCTTTAAGCTCTCAAGTTGGTGCTTGGGGTAGTACTTTTATCGCAGCCTGTATTTTACTTTTTGCATTTAGTTCTATCATTGGAAATTACTATTATGGGGAATCAAATATTGAATTCTTAAATGGAAATAAAACATGGTTATTAATTTTTAGATTATCAGTAGCAGGTATGGTATTTTGGGGTACTCAATCAGCAGTATCAATCGTTTGGAACATGGCAGATTTATTTATGGGTATAATGGCAGTAATAAACTTAATTGCAATTGCAATACTAGGGAAAATTGCTTTTGCAGCATTAGAAGATTATATAAAACAAAAAAAAGCAGGAAAAGATCCTGTTTTCCATATAGACAATATTGAAGGATTAAAAAATGTTGAATGCTGGGGAACATCTAAAAAATCAAGTCTTGAAAAAGCAATTTAATACTTAACACAAATAAAAAAATGACCCGCTCATTAACTTTTTGATAGGGTCATTTTTCTATTTTAGAACATTTAAAATAATTTAATTATCTGTTAAAATAAATATAGATAAGCATGCAATAGACGAACGGAGGAGAATTATGGACAATACCCCACGCAAATTTATATTGTGGTTTATTATATTATTTGTTGTAGCAGTTTTATTAATCGGTATTTTTTATTTTGATAATTCAAGAATGATTTTAAAAAATCAATACATTGAATCATTTGATAGCTCGGTTGTACAATTAGATCATTCAATATCTGAATTTATCTCTACTTTTGAAAGTGCTTTAGAGATGTTCTCCCAAAATGAAATGATACAAAATGTTTCTGATAATCCAGAACAATATTACTTACCTGCAAGACAGCTTTTCAAATCATTTCAACAATCTTATCCATCTATTGCTTTTGCTTATTTTGCGCCTACTGAAATAATTTTAGGAAATAAGAAACTAGTAACTTGGCCTGATACATCAGAGGAATTAGAGTATACAGATTGGATTGCAAATCAAAGACCATGGTATATTAATGCAGTAAAAGCAAATGAAAAGACAGCATGGACAAAACCCTATTTAGATGCCACAACAAAAAAAACAACGATTACCATTTCGAAAACAGTAAAAAATTATAATAATGAATTCAAAGGCGTTATAGCTATAGATTTCTTTTTAGATGAGCTATCTAATAAAATTGAAAACTTTCAAGCATTTAAACAAGGATATGCGTTTTTGATAGATCAAGATAAAGAAAATTATGTTTTTATAACAAAGGATATAAATGATAGAAGATTTGATAAGATTATTGAATCAAATTGGATTTATAAAATTTATGGAAGAAAATCAGGAAGTTTTTATATAAGCGAAAATCATGTTGATTATTATGTAACCTATACGACAAATGATTTAACTGGATGGAAAGTACTTGGAATTATAGAAGAAGAAAAAATTTATAAAAAGACAAAAAATATGATGCAAGAACTATTTACGAGTAGTTTTATTATTATGTTTATTGGTCTTATATGTATTGCTTATATTTCAAAGCAAATCACAAAATCTGTAAAGGACTTAAGTAATTTCCTAAATAATGATGAAACTAATTATAATATTATAATCGATAAAAATAATGATTTATCTAATAAATTCAATTTAATATTATCAGAAAATAAAGACTATGAAGATTTGCTAGATGAATCAAATTCCTATATTAATTTATTGTTTGAAGCTGAATCTGAAATAGAAAAATTTATTGGTATTATCAATGGAAAATTAATAAATAATAACAATTTAGATGCATTAAAAGAGTTAAGCAATTCGATCGATAGACTACTATATTTTAGAGATAAATTTAATGATAGTTCTTCAAAACTACAGCAAATTCAAAAAGATAATATAAATAATCATATGTATTTAGTACTAGATAAAATAAAGAACATAAAAGAAAACGATAATGACAATAAATCTGAAATACATGAAATTTTAAATGAAATTGAGTTAAAAGTTAGTCCAAAAAATATTTTATTAAAATAGCTAAAACCATTTGCTTATATTACAAAAAACTATTGCTTACTTCTTAACCTTCTAAAAAATACCTTCATAATATTCGCACATTCCTCTTGTAAAACACCCCTTACCACTTCTGTTTGATGATTCAATCGATCATCTTCAGGGATATTTAAAAGAGATCCTGCAGCGCCACCTTTTGGATCCATTGTTCCTATGACAAGTTTATCAATTCTTGAAAGCATAATCGCGCCTGCACACATAGGGCACGGCTCCACCGTTACATACAAAGTACATCCCGTTAACCTCCACCCCCCTAAAAACTGCGAAGCCTTTCGAATGGCCAAAAGTTCAGCATGGGCAGTAGGGTCCTTATCTGTTTCTCTTAAATTATGTGCTCTTGCTATAATTTCCCCATTCTTTACGATTACTGCTCCAATAGGGACTTCTTCTAGTTCCATCGCTTTTTGCGCTTCTATAAGGGCTTGCTTCATATAATTTTTTCCCATTTTTATACCCCTTCAAAATAATGACATCCTATATTTCATAGGCTCTATATTATAGAATAAGACTTATTGTGTCAAGGTTTAGAGGATTTTCAAAAAATGATCCACCAAATATGGATCAAACTGTATTTTTCTAAAGCGTTTCAATTCGTTGATTGTGTCTTCTTTACTTAGGGTCTTTCTGTATGGTCTATCACTGGCCATGGTATCATATGCATCTACAATAAAAAGAATCCTACATTGAATAGGTATTTCATCCTCCTTTAGTCCGAAGGGGTATCCCTAAATACTAGCTTCCTTTTCTAACTTTTTGATGAAATAAATATCTGCTGGCGCCATATTATATTTTGTAAGTTCCTGTTTTTTTACCCACTTATAATCTGAATGATCGGTTAATATAATTTTCCCTTTTACAATTTCAGCAATATACCCTATAAGTTTGATTGTCTCTCTTTCATACGTATAGATATTTTCTCCAAAATATTTATAAATCTTTATATCTATATGCATCTCTTCCATCAACTCTCTGATTAAACTTTCCTCTGCTGTTTCTCCAGATTCTATTTTCCCTCCTGGGAACTCCCAATATCCACCTAACATCTTTTCTTCCTTCCGTTTTGCTATGAGTATTTGTTGCTGTTCATTTATGATGATCGCGGCAACTACGTCAATCATAGGTCTCCCTCCTATTCATAGTATTATTTACTACCTACGAGATGCATCTATCTATTCGTACAATGATATTGAGATTTGCAGCTTTATTAGCGCCTATCGCCTTTCTTATCCTTTCCGAGGTATTCATGACATATTTCTCTTTCCCTACTATATCATGTCTTCTTTCTAGTAGATTTATAATACTGATTACGGTATTTTTTACATTTTCTCCACTTTTCATGTTCCTTTCTATTACTCCATAAGTTATTTTACCTGTAATTTGTTCTAAATTAGTTTAGGGGGCATATAGCCTTAAAGTTTCTTTGCCTCCCATACCCATAAATTTTTTAGGTCTTTCAAATATCCCCACAATACCATAAGAAGGGTCATGGTTTCAATTCCATTATAATATAACACTTGAATATTATATGTTATGTTGCATTCAAAAAATAAAGATAGAAGGCGATTATTAAAATCACCTTCTATTTTTATTTTTTCAATAATTCTGTAGCTGTTTACGAATATACGATGATTTTGTTTTGTGCTGATATTTCAGTTTAATTTACTCATCTTCTTCTATGAAATTATGACTTGCACTTGCATCATACTCCATAGAATAGATTTTTTTTAATTCTTCTACTTTCGCTAATGTTTCATCACTAAATGGACTTTTACCTTCAAAAGCATGTAATACGATGCCTTCAAGTAAGTCTCCTAAAGATATATCAAAGTATTCTGCTAAACCCTTAAGTACTTTTACCATTTGTTTTTCCATGCGAACCCCAGTTTGAACACGTTGAACTTTGATTTTACTCATATTTTTGCCTCCTTTAAATATACTATTTTCAGTTACCTTGGTACAATTATACCACGGTAATTTATATTCGTAAAGAATTAATTGCTAATTTTTTCATATAAAAAAATTCTACAATATTTTAAATCTTTTTTAACACAGCTGACTTACAATTATAGTCTTTTAGAAATTTATATGAAAAAATATGTCAAAATCTTTCGAAATATATGGAAAAATATGATATAATGTGAAAAATAGGTATAATTACCTATTCAGTAATAACGCTTAAAATTTCAAAAGATACCTCCTAAAGGGGCTGTTAAGTATGTTAAAATTCACAAAACCAAATAGAATATGTTTTATTGGAAAATCAACAGAGTTATTAGTATTCTTAAAACATCTATCAATTACTTATCCCAAAATAAAAGATATAAAACAAGCTAAGTATTATAATTAACATAAATTCTTAAAAGCCTATTACATTGTGAACCAATAATCGAGCTAACGCGCGTATTTCTAATACTACTCTAAACCGAATAGGTACTATGCTTTTGGAACAGAATATTTTATAAGTAAAAACTCTGTTTTCCTCAAATATAAAAGAAAACAGAGTTCATAAAAAATTTCTATCTCATATGCTTAAACGTCCAATCTAATAAATCAATCGCTAAATCAGCCGTAACATCGTCTTTATCTAATAGTGTATTTAACTCCACCAAATCCATAGATTTTACTAACTTTGTTTCAACAATACTTTTTATAAGTACTTTTGTTTCTTCAATATTCATACCTTCGCTTACAGGCGTACCTGTGCCAGGCACATATTTTGAATCTATAAAGTCCATATCAAAACTAAGATGTACAGCTTCAATATTTCTATCTTTAATCTCTTGCACAATCTCATTCACTAGATTTTCTAGACCCTTTTCTCTAATTTTTTCTGGTGAATATACATTAAGATTTTTTTCCTTTATTAATGCTTTTTCTCCATCATCTAAATCTCTCGCACCTAATATAAAAACATTTTCAGGAGAAACTTTTTGTCCTTCAAAGTAAACGTTCACTAAATCATGATATCCAAGCCCCATAGCCTCAGCTAAAGGCATCCCATGAATATTTCCACTGCCGCTCGTATCCTGTGTATTGATATCTGCATGGGCATCCATCCATATGACCGCAAAATTCTTGTATGCTTTGCTAACGCCAGATATACTTCCAAGTCCAACAGAATGATCTCCACCTATAATCAGTGGAAAACTTTCAGCTTTTAAAGATGTATATACCATATGGGCAAGATTGGTATTTACCTCTACAATTTGTTGTACATATTTTAAATTATGATGTGCATAAAATTTATTATATTCTTTCGTCTCTGGTACATTCAGGTTTCCAAGATCATAAATCTTATGATTGTGCTTACTTAAAACCGATACAACCTGCTTATCTCTTAGTTTCGCTGGCGCATATTCAGGACCTCTTTTATCCGCTCCATAAAAAATAGGTACTCCAATCAAATTAATATCCATATAATAAATTCGCCCCCTTCTAATTTTTTAGTACTTACAGAAATATATTTTTTTAAAAAAATAAGTGTTGAAATATATATAAATCAAACTATATAGATTCATTAGAAAGACTAGATTCACTTTTTCTTAATCAATATTTATAATTCCAGTCCAAAATACATTCCAAATACTATCTAATCTTGTTTTATATGCATCTCTTCCATAATAATGAAGTTCTACAAACACTCCATCGATTAAGCAGTAAAAAGCTGCTAATAAATTCTTTATGTTATTTGATTTAATAATGCCATTTTCAATACCTTCCTCAAAAATAGACGCTAATATACCATTCGAAACGTTTTCATACGTAATAAATTTCATTTTAATACTTTCTGATAAAGCTACAGGTGAAAATAACATCGCTCTTTTCCAGAAAATTGTGTCTACTTTATTTGTCTCATTTTTTTCATAATAAAATTGGAACATACTGTATAATTTTTCCTCAACTTTATAATTTTTAATCTCTTGTGTAAGTTTTTTCATACGCGCAATCTCATCATTTAAAATATCATCAAAAATAGTCATGAATAAATCTTCCTTAGATTTAAAATGATAATATATAGAAGCTTTTTTCATGCCAACGCCTTCTGCAATAGCAGATAAAGAAGTTCCTTCATAACCGTTCTTCGCAAATAAATTTAATGCCACCAATTTAATTTTATTGATACTCACAACATCTCCCCTTTTTTTACCTGCCGTTCGGTAGTTTAATTGTAAAATAAAAATATGTCTAAGTCAATATACATTTATAAAAACAATAAATACCAGCAAGAAATTCATATCTTACTAGTATTTATTATTTATGTTCATAAAACTCCTTTTTCTCTGAAAAAGTATCAGCTGTACATTTCAGCTAATGTATTAATTACTGAGAAAATTAATGTTGATGCCAAATTTGCCGTTTTCTCATCTTGGTCAAATCGGGGTGAAACTTCGGCAATATCAAAACTTACTACTTTATTAGATTTTAAGATATACTCAAGAATCTTTAATACCCTTTCAGGATTTAGTCCTGTAGGTTGTGCAGCACTTACCCCTGGTGCATACGCCGAAGAAAATACATCTGTACAGATTGTGACATAAATATGCTCTTGATCTTTAATAAATCCATCTAATTTTTTTAATATAGTATGCAATGGATAGTCAAGCACATCATCTTCTAAAATATACTGTACGCCAAGACTATCTGCTGTTTTGAATAAGTCAATCGTGTTGCCACGTTTTTGAACACCCAAACAAAAGTACGAATAATCAAGTTCCTTTTCTTTACATTGATCTGCTATTTGTCTAAACATTGTTCCTGAGCAAGCACCATCTGGATAGGGCCTAATATCAAAATGTGCATCAAAATTGACAATGCCTATTTTAGGCTTATTCCTATTTTTTTCTAAATAGTTTAATACCCCATTATAATTTCCAAAAGCAACTTCATGCCCACCCCCTAAGACAATTGGAAAAAGATTTAAGCTTAATATTTTTTCCACCGCTTTTGAAAGCACGCTTTGACTTTCCTCTAATGTACAATTTTCACAAAATATATCCCCTGCATCAAAAAGTTTTACGTCCTTAGTAAAAGAACAAGGTAGACTCGCTAATTTTTTTCTAATGCTATAGGGACCTTCAGCAGCTCCAACTCTTCCTTTGTTAAGCTTCACCCCTTCATCACAACAAAAACCAATAAAAGCAAATCCTATTTTACACGTATAGGGTTCTAAATGATCTTTTCTTAAATCAATTGTTTCAATCCATTGATGCCATCTGAAGGCATCATAATTACTCTCACTATCTACTCTTCCTTGCCAAACTTTTTCATCTGTAATTTTGTAATTTATATTAAACATGTTGACCTCCTACGGTGTACAATTCTTTAACTCAACATTATTATAATCGTATTGAGGAAATAAATAAATATAAAAATTGTTATAAGTGCATAAAATCTTTCCCTTGGTACTAATCCATATTTTTTTAAACTCTTTAGTATAACAATCAACATGCTATAATAAAATTACGATAAAACATAAAAGAGGAGGATCACAATGTTCTATTCTATTGAAATCATTAGAAAAAACGAACAAAAAACAAGTACATGGTCTGGGGGAACAACAACACAGCTCTCGATTTATCCAAAGGATGCTGTTTATAGCGAACGTAATTTTAAATGGCGCATTAGTTCTGCTAAGGTTGAGATGGATGAATCCGTATTTACACCACTTCCAGATATTTGGAGATTCATCATGATCCTTGATGGAGAAATACATCTTGAGCATGAAGGGCATCATTCTATTTCTTTAAAACCCTTTGAACAAGATAGCTTTAGTGGCACATGGATCACTAAAAGTTTTGGAAAGGTAAAAGATTTTAATTTAATGATAACTGAACGCTGTAATGGAAAAATACAAGCTATTTCGCTTACAAAAGAAGAAAGTATGGAAATAATGGATATGCATGATTTATATACAAATGATTTTTTTGTATCCACAGAAAGTTTTTATTGTGTAGATCATCCTGTACATATTATGATTGATCAAAAAGAAGCGGTTGTTCTACAGACAGGAGATTTGTTGCTTATCCATATAAAAAATCACTCTAAAAGGTTACCCCTTTGTATTTTTAATAAGGGAAATAATTCTACTCATGTCATAAGGACAAGTATTGTTTATTAATTAAAGCTTCATTAAAATAATGTTCTATATTCACCTCGAATGTTCCTATAGAACATTGTTTTTTATTTCACTTTTATATTTTTCATCTCAATCCAATGTTCTTGTTCATACTATTTTAGTTCTAAAAATACAGGGCAATGGTCACTTCCCATAATCTCTGGATGAATCTGTGCATCTTTCATACGTTCTTTCAGTCTTTCTGATACAATAAAATAGTCGATTCTCCATCCAGCATTTCTCTCTCTTGCTTTTCTCATATAGGACCACCAAGAATAGACTTCTTCTTTATCTGGATAAAAATATCTAAAACTATCTACAAATTGTGCAGCTAATAATTCTGTCATTTTCCCTCTCTCTTTATCTGTAAATCCTGCACTTTTATGATTTGTATTTGGATTTTTTAAGTCAATTTCTTTATGGGCAACATTTAAATCTCCACAAAGAATAACAGGCTTCATTGCATCTAATTTTTTAAGATACTTTCTAAAATCATCTTCCCAATTCATTCTATAATCTAATCGTTCTAGCTCTCTTTTAGAATTGGGTGTATATACATTCACCAAGAAAAATTCATCAAACGCTAGGGTAATGACACGCCCTTCTTGATCATGTTCTTCTATATCCACGCCATAATTCACAGACAATGGTTTTTTCTTTGTAAATATAGCTGTGCCGGAGTACCCTTTTTTGACCGCATAGTTCCAATATTGTTCGTACCCTTTTAAATCAAGGTTAATTTGTCCCTCTTGTAGTTTTGTTTCCTGCACACAAAATATATCTGCATCGATCGCATTAAAATAATCCAAAAATCCCTTTTTTACACACGCTCTTAATCCATTGACATTCCATGATACAAACTTCATTTGATTTCCTCCTGCATTCATTCATATTTAATCATTTTCGCTATAACAATTATACCAATAAAAGATTCAAAGAAATCCTTTAAAGTTTCTGTTATTTAAATTCAAAAAAATATTTCGTACAAAGTATTGTTTTTATGCACCTAATCCCCTTTTAACCTCTTACTAAATAAAATGGTTAGATAAGATACGATAAATATTATAGCTGCTATTACAAATAGTATTTTAGGGTATATATCTAATAAAGTTCCCGCAAACAAAGATCCTCCAACCATTCCCATAGAGTTAGCCGAATTTTGAAGACCCATGATTTTACCATGCTCATTTTTACTTAAGTTGGATACCATTGTCTGTAATAATGGCTTAAACATGGAAATAAAAAATATAAATACGATAAATATAACCATTGAAAGAGTAGAAAATAGATTATCGATCATTGCAAGAATTATAAGCGTAATACCCGTAACTAATAATACATATTGAAGTGATTTTTTATCCCCATATTTTCTTGATACCTTTGGCGTTAAATAAACATTAGCTATCATACCTATAGTACCTGTAAAAGCCATATAATATCCTATTTGCAAAGGATTTAAACTTAAATATTTCTTTAGGAAATAGTTTATACCTGTAGAATAGGCAACGAATGAAAATGATGTTAATAACACCACTAAAAGTAACGTTCCTAAAGCCATAGGCATATATTGCTTAAAATCATTTTTAATTTGAAATATAAGATGTTTTGATGATTTCTTTATAGAATCAACCTTTACATTACTTTCTGGCAAGAAGAAATATACCATGATACCATGTATAACCAATCCTAGTGATTGGAAAACAAAAGCATTATGATAATCATTTGCCCCTATATAGCCCCCTAATAGATATCCTAATGACACGCCAAATCCTGTTATGGCTGTATAATAAGATATAGCTTTCCCTCTATTTGTATGATCTGTTTCATCAACGATATAAGCTACCGCGTTGGTAAATATGGATGCGGCAAACCCACCACCCAAAACTCTAAATATGATGATCATCATTGGAGATGTGGAAAAACCAAATCCTATTTGAGCAAGTCCATAACCAATAGAGGGTCCACATATAAACAATTTTCTATTTTTATATTTATCTGATAAACTCCCCCAAATAGGTGACATAGTAAAACTAGCTATGGACATAGAAGCAAACATGATTCCATACATAAGTGAAGACATATTCAAACTCACAACAAGTTCTGGTGTAACAGGATGTGCCGTATTTGCTAACATACTCATCAAAAACATTGTAACAATTAAATAGGTTGTTTTCTTATTCAAAATAAGCACCTCAATGATTAAAGTTTTATCATCACATTCTACCATATAATAGTAAATATTAACACCATGAACAAAGGTAACACCCGTTGTGTTACCTTTATGATCGCCCCTTTTATTTATTTATTTTTTACTTTTGGAAATGATATCGTCAATTTAAACAAATCTCCATCTATAACGATCGTTAGTTCTCCATTTTGAAGTTGCATAATACTTTTAGCAATTGCAAGTCCAAGCCCTGACCCTTCCGTATTCCTTGATTTATCTCCCCTTGCAAACCGTTCTGTAATCTCTGTTGGATCAAAATTCATTTCATAAGCTGAAATATTCTTGAATATAAAACTCACTTCTTTTTCAGCTTCTAAAACATCTACATATACTCTTGAATAGGGTAGTGCATATTTTAAAATATTGCTCATAATATTTTCAAAAACTCTATATGTCCTTCTCCCATCTAACTCACAAATCACCTTATTTTCTGATAGATTCATTTTCATTTGAAGGGTACTTTGATTGATTTTTTCTTCTAATTCTCCTAAGGTTTGCCGAAATAAAGCAATCACATCTACCTTTTCTAAATGAAGATCAATATTTCCGCTACTCGCCTTACTTGCCTCAAATAAATCCTCGATCAGTACCTTTAACCGTTTCGATTTTCTATCAAGAATACCTATATATTCCTTTTGTTTGTCATCTGTAATTTTTTCATTTTTCAGTAAATCAACATAGGTAATAATCGATGTAAGCGGTGTTTTAAGATCATGGGAAACATTTGAAATCAACTCTGTTTTCATCTGTTGACTTTTTATTTCTTTATCAATTGCTACTTTAAATCCATCTTTAATATTATTTAAATTTTCACAAATAGAAGTAAATATCCCCATATCTTCATTAAAAATAATATCGAAATCACCTTGGGCTAATTTGCTACTAGCATCATTTAAAGCCTTAATCTTAAGAATAAATTTCAATAAATATTGAAATAAAAATACTGTATAAACAATCCCTAAAAAAAGTCCAAAAGGTCCAAATAATGCAATGATCCATAATGCGGTTAAATTGATTCCTAATACGATCAAAAGCTTTTTATGAATATCCTTCTTTACATCGATCTTCATTATATCTTGGAAAAATATTTTTGATTTTTTTAGGAAATAAAAACATATTTTTCCGAAAATACTGTTTTCAATAAACCCTTTCTTAAATCCTGTATAATAGATATTCTTTATATAAACAATGCTTAAGTAAATCAATAAGTACAATATAAAGGTTATGGGAATTCCTATCATATAAAAATACCTATTTATATAATAGATCATATCCATAAAGCTAGACCATCCATCTATCCCATTATTAAAGAAATATTCCCCACCCATACAAACACAACCAATAAGTCCAATCCATATAAGTCCCTTAAGTTCTAAAAACATTTTATTAAAAAGCCTGCAAATAGATATTCTTCTCTGTAGATCATAAGGGATCGAAAAAGCCATAATGCTTAAAATAATAATACTTACTGCACCTATTGCTAAAATGAATATGCCATATGAAAGCATATGGAAATTCTTCATGTTATAAATAAATATATCTTGATAACTTTCCAAATTTTTTGGAACAACATATAGAATATCTAAATTGGCATATTCCAGTTTCTTTTCATTTCTTAAATTTAATCCATCTATAAATGCAGCTTTATTAAATTTGTCATTTAGTGAACTTTCTATTTTAGGATTGCCCTTTCCATCTATTATCATATGCATATAAAACTGACTGTTCTTGATTTGCTCTTGTAATGCATTTTCTGTAACATCTGATAGATTACTTATACGGATTGTTTGATCCTTATTGTGCATATAATACTTAATACTTTTTAGATCTTCATATCTATAATTATACCAATCCGTATCTTCTAACTTTGATTCTTTTAAATGTCTTGTTAGACTGGTCAATGTATAAACAAAATCATTGCTCTGTATATAAGTTTCTACATTCTCTTCTGTATTAAATATGCGTTCCCTCATAGGTGCATAACTTCCTACTGAAACTACTGCAAATATTAAAATCATCAGTATTGTCACAAAAGCTGATGCCATAAATTTATTCTGCTGTTTTTTTATTTTTTCTTTATTCCTATTTTCCTTTATGTATTCTTTTTCATCTTCTTGATTGTAATTTTCTTTCACTTCTTCATTTTTATTAATTATTTCTTGATCCTTTATTCGCTTAGTACTTCCTTCCTGTTTCTGTTCTTCATATTCCTTATGATTTTTATCATGATTACTTTTATTTTTATCATCCTCTATATTATTGTTCAAATTTGTATCCAATCCCCCACACCACCTTTAAGTATTTTGGTTCTTTCGGGTTAATCTCAATTTTTTCCCGAATCCTTCGTATATGGACTGTCACTGTATCTGGATTATAAGCTGGTTCTTTCCATACCTTTTCATATATTTCTTCTATAGAAAACACCCTATTTGGATGATTCATGAGTAAATAAAGAATCTTATATTCTAGCGGCGTAACTTTTACCCCTTCCCCATCTATTAACACCTCTTTACTTTCATCATTTAGCTCAACGCCGCCTATTTTTATCGTATTTTCTTTCATCACTGTAGGATTTGAATAACTTGTATATCTTCTAAGATTTGAATTCACTCTTGCTAATAATTCCATTGGATTAAAGGGTTTTGTAATATAATCATCTGCTCCTATATTTAGTCCCCATATTTTATCCATATCCTCTGACTTTGCAGAAAGCATAATAATCGGCACTGTACTTTTTTCTCTTATTTTGATTGTAGTACTTGTACCATCTAGCCTTGGCATCATAATATCTATAATCACTAGATGAATTGCTTCTTTTTCAAAAATTTCTAACGCTTCTTTCCCATCATATGCCTTAAAAACATGATAATTTTGGTTTCTTAAATAAACCTCTATCGCATCTGTTATTTCTTTTTCATCATCAACCACTAATATATTGTACATATGCATATTTCACTCCTAAACCTTTTGAGATATCTCTTATAGCTATATTAGCATATATTTTCTAAGATTTTACTATTATAATTCTTACAACTTTCTTAAGGAAAAAGAAAAAAACATCTTACACGATCGTAAAATGTTTTTTCTTTTTATTCAAAAGGGGAGAAATTAACATTGTTTATTTTACCTTTGCAATTATTTCACTCTGCTTGAATACGCCTAGCTATTTTCTTCATACACATACCCATGTTTGGCATACCCACGCCAATAACAATAACCACAGAACCAATTACTGCTTGTAATCCTATCATTTCAGATAAAAATATCCATCCAAATAAAGTTGCAAAAATTGGCTCTAATGTATAAATCAACACGATATTCGTGGCAGGAATATATTTCTGTGCTATATTCGCCGATAAATATGTCAAAGCCGTACATACGATACCTAAAAACAACATCCTGCTCCAAGCTTCTGAAGACAAATGTATCGTTGGTGTTTCTATCATCAAAGATTCAATCAAGCTCAAAAACCCAACAATAACAATCTGAATCGCTGCAATTACCTTCGCATCATATTTTTTAACATATTCTTCAACTAAAATAATATAATACGCTAAAATAATTGATCCAATCAATGTCATCAAATCACCAAAATTAATGTTCCCTTGATGCCCTTCTAATGTGACTAATGCAAGCCCAATAATAGCTAAACAAGTGCCCACCCAAATAAGCGGAGGCTGCTTTTGTTTTCGTATACACGTTACGATAAAAGGTACAAAAACAACACTGGTACCCACAATAAATGCATTTTTAGCAACGGTTGTATATTTTAATCCTATGGTATGAAATGTAAAAGCAAAAAATAGAACAGTTCCTGTGATAGTTCCTCCAATCCATTGTTCGCGTGTAATCTTTCTATATCCTATTAGAAATAATAGGATCGATAACAAACCTCCACCCATCAAGAATCGAATAGCCATAAAATTGAATATTTCAATATCATTCAGTATTGGCTTCGTTAAACTAAACGATAACCCCCACATTGCTACAATTACAATCATAATGATTTCTGCATTCCCTCTTTTCATACGCGCCCCCTCCTCTTTGTACTCATTTATTGTATAAAGTTCGCTTACTACTCCACAATCATTATATAGTATTGCTATGCAATCGAGCATTTCAATTCATACAAAAAAAGTCTCCGCAATTTGTACAATATACAAACTACGCAGACTTTGGAAAACATATTCTCATTTCTTATCTCCTTATATCAACTTTGAATGAATTAGGTGCAAACGAATCGCTATGGCTAATGTTTCATAAGTCATGCTTTTAAGCTGTGTATTGTCTACGATTTCATTGATTTTTCGAATACGATAACGTATTGTATTCGTATGCTGAAATAATTTTTTAGATGTATTTTGTATATTGCCTCCACTTTCAACATAAGCAATGGCAGTATTTAAAAGATCTGTTCCTTTATTCTGATCATAAGAAATAAGTTTATCAATCTTTCTCCTATAAAATGCATACGCCCATGGATCATTAATGATGGGAATCAATAATTGGTAAATACCCATATTTAAAAATGTAGCTTGTTTCATATTATAAAGGGATGCAAAATCATACGCATATTTACTTTCGTCAATAGCTCTGCCTAAAGCACCCAAATCATTTTTAATCTCACTCATTCCCAATCGATACTTACCCTCTAATAGCCCCGATGCTTTCAATGCTGATTCAGAAACTTTTTTGATATATTCTTTTTTCTCATTATCATAGGTTGCAATGACTAAATATCCGTTTCTATACGAAATAACCAAGCCACTGTCTCCTAAAAAATTACTGAGGTTGTTTGGATTAAATAGCCCTGTATTATTCCCTCCATGATTTTCTGTTTCTCGTGCAAAGTAAACAATATGATTTTTCTTGAAATTCCTGTTAATCTCATAAGCAAGATCCCTTATGCGGAATTCATTCAAATTGCTCCCTGAAATTTGGTCAATCATCAATTTGATATGTTGTTCATGATTTTGAATATTAATCGCTTTATCAATCTCTAGAATAAGGGTCTCAACATAAGTTTCATCAAATAAGAACAACGGCAATCTATGCTTATGGGCTAATTCGATCGCTTCTTTCGGGATCTCCTTAAAATAGATGGTCTTAATTGCAAAACATGCTGCTTGTGCATCAATCAAATGTTTTACAAAATCAATAATTTTTTCGGGTTGGTCCCGAATGGCAAGTAGATTACTAAAAATAAATTCGCCACTTTGAACGATATCTCCAACTTGTTCCGCAACCTCATGATCCAGTATTCCAGCTCTAGTTATTTTTCGATCTAATCCATTCATACCTGCAACGAGCCTAAATCTTTTTAATGCATCTAATTTTAACGCTTCATGAACTGTTAATGCCATTTGTTCACTCCTTGAATAGTAATCAATCGTATTATATAGATGGTTTTATATAACATTTTATATACATTCCCGTACCTTGTACATTATACACGCCTAAGTCAGTAGGGACAATTAAAGCTTCTCCATGCACAAGAACCACCCTATTTTCTGCAATTCTTTCTAAACTAGAAATTTAACCATATTTCTCTTTTAGTCTGCTTCCTCCCCATAGGTAATCCTTCATTGAAGGCGATAATTTTAGCAACATTATAATTTCACCCCTAACATAGCTGCGCCAATTAAACCTGCATGATTTCCGAGTTCTGCTATTTTTATTTCTGTTTGTTTTCTTCCGAAACGTCCAAAAACCCTTGAACTTACATATTTTTGTATGTAATCGGTCATCCACTTCCCTTGTTGAGATATCCCTCCACCAATAGCGATAATCTCAGGTTGAAATGCATTAATAATATTTCCTATTCCTTCTGAAAGATATACCATATATACATCCACCACGCCCTTAGCTGCCATATCCCCTTTTTCATTCGCATCAAAGGCAACTTTACCATCTACTTTCCTTATGTCCCCTTTAACGAGTTGCCACATGATGCTATCTTCATTTTTTTCCATTGCTTCTTTGGTAGATAATATAAGTCCCGTTGCAGATGCATAGGCTTCAAAGCAACCTTTCCTTCCACACGTACAAGCTCTTCCATTTAATTGTAACACTGTGTGTCCTATTTCAGCACCAGCATAATTAAATCCCTCAATGATTTTACCATCAATAATAATTCCTGATCCAATACCCGTACCCAATGTCATGGCAACAAAACTTTTACATCCTTTCCCAGCGCCAGCCATATATTCCCCTAAAGCAGCTACATTGGCATCATTTCCTGATAATACTTTTTTACCAACCAAATCCTCAATAATTTGATTGATTGGTTCATCATATAAAGCTAAATTATTAGAAAAAACTATTTTCCCTTGCTCTGGATCAATCATTCCTGGACATCCTACTCCAATATACGGAATATCATTTATTGTCAAATTTGATTGTTTAATCGCTTCAAAACACAAACTTGCTATATCTTTTCCAATTTCTAAAAAACTTCTAGGCGCCTTTGTCTTGCTGGTAACTCGTGCTATTATTTTATAGTTCTCATCAACCACACCTGCTATAATATTTGTCCCCCCTAAATCAACACCTAAATAATAATTCATTCTTTTCACCTCTTATTCATTTTTTATATTGTATTTTAAAATTATGTTAATAGCTTTTGAATGATTCCATAAAAGTTCTTAAATAATTCAGATCTCTAATTTCTTTCGTTTTTCCTGTCTCTATCTACTGCGAAGAACACATTCGATTTAATTTGTGCATCCTTTTTGCGTTATTTATTTTAATTGTATCATACAATGTTTCAAAGAAAATCGTAATTATGTTTACTTTTAAGTAATATCTTTGGATATATTTCTACAAAAAAAACTACTTTCCTTGGATTTTAAGGAAAACAGTTTTTTATGGGGTCACTCTAAAAAATAACCTTACTTAAATTTCATTCCATGTATGCACCTTTCATAGACAATACAGCACGTTTACGATAAAGCTTTAATACCCCTCTATCATCTTTTACCCTAAGTAGTCAATAACGTTTTTTGCTGCTAAAATATCCATATTTATAAATACTTCTTTCGTAAACGTTCCAACATGTGGTGTTAATACGACATTATCATATTTTCTAAGTGGTGAATCCATTTTTGGCTCCACATCAAAAACATCAATTGCTGCAAAAGATATCCGTTTTTCCTCTAGGGCTTTGCATAAATCTTCTTCATTCACAACAGGGCCTCTAGCTGTGTTTATGAGTATCGGTTGCTTTTTCATAAATTTCATTGCATGATAATCAAACATATTGGCAGTAGTTTCTGTTAAAGGCACATGAATACTTATCACATCTGAATGCTTAAGTAGTTCTTCAAAGGAAACATATTCTATTTGAAGTGCATCATCTAGTTTAGGTTTTCTCGTATAGTTTGTATATATTATTTTCATATCAAAGGCTTTTGCCTTTCTTACTACTTCTTTTGCAATATTCCCCATTCCAACAATCCCGAGAATTTTTCCTTCTAAACTATTGCCTAATTGCTTATTCCAATTACCCTTTTTCATTTCCTGGTTTGATTCATGAATTTTTCTATGAATTTGAAGTATATATGCCATTACTAATTCAGCAACTGGCTTTTCTACAACTCCTAGGGTTCTTGCAACATTTATCCCCTTTTCCTTGGCATATTTAACATCAACAGAATCTACCCCCACACCTCTTCTTGCGATGATCTTTAGGTTTGGTGCATGATCCATAACTTTTTTATTGATTTTTTCTAAATCACAAATAATCGCATCAGCATTCGCTATGATTGTAATCAACGCATCCTCTTCTAAAAACTTCTTATCTTGATTTGAAATAACTTCAAATCCAGCTTCTTTTAAGATCCTTTCTCCTTCATCTGAGAATCTACCAAAAAACTCAGACGTTATAGCAACCTTTTTGCTCATAACTTTTCCTCCTACTTTTACTATACTCCGCTGTATTATAATAATCATCCATAACACATGCTATAGATAAGCAACGTTAAAATTCGATTTTTAAGTTGTTTGTCTATAACTCTTTTTAAAATAAATTAGGCTGCATCTTTTGCGGAATAAAGAAAGCAATATTTGGAAAAAACGCAACAAAGATTAAAACTACAAGGATCACTAAAATAAATAAAGCTGTGGTTTTAAACGATTTTTCAATGGATAGCTCTCCAATTTGAGCTGCTATTAATAAACATAATCCATAAGGTGGTGTTACAAGACCAATCGCTAAAGTAATGATTGTAACAATCCCTAAAAGGATTGGACTAATCCCTAATTTTAATGCAGTTGGCAATATAACCGGTATAAATAGAATCATAGCTGGAATAGCATCCATAAACGTTCCAATTAATAAGAAGAATACAATCACAATCGACATAAATAACCATTTTTGTGTAATATAAGTTGTGAAAAACTGTTCTGCTATTGTTGCAATCTGATAATATCCTAACAATTCACCTAGCGCACTTGCTGCAGCGAGTGCAAATAATGATAGGCAACTTAGCGTTAAGGTCTCCACTAAAATATCTGGTATATCTTTTAATTTCAACGTTTTATAAAAAAACATACTGATTAAAAAAGTATATAGCGAGGCAAAAGCTGCCGCTTCTGTTGCCGTATAAAATCCTGTAATAATCCCTCCAATAATAATAATAGGTGTTAACAAAGCTGGAAATGATTCACAAAATAATTTAAACAACTTCTTTAATGAAGCTCTCTCATATTTGGGATAGCCTTTTTTTATAGCCAATATATATACAACCAACATCATGCCTAAGCCAATAAGAACACCCGGAACAATCCCAGCAATGAATAAAGAGCTAATAGAAGCATTGGTCAGTCCTGCATAAATAATCATAGGAATGCTTGGTGGTATAATAACCCCTATGGTTGAAGATGCAGCTGTTACACCTACTGCTGTCTCTTTATCGTATCCTGATTCTATCATATTTGGTATTAAAACCTTCCCAACCCCTGCAGTATCTGCTTGTGATGCACCAGAAACCCCTGCAAAAATCATTGATACAAGTATATTTGCATGGGCCAATCCCCCTCTTACATGTCCTACTATAGCAATAGAAAAATTAATCAATTTTTGAGATATTTGTCCACGATTCATAAGATTTGCAGCCAATATAAACAAAGGTACTGCTAATAAAACAAATGAATTGAGTCCATTAAACATTTTGGTTACAACTGTAACTGTTGGTATATATGGTGCTGCTGAAATACCTAATAGTGCTATGATTGCTATTACAAATGCGATGGGTACGCCAATACTCATAAATAAAATAAATATGCCAATTAAAATAAACCCTAGCATTTATTCAACCCCTTTCATTTCTTTTACACCTTCAATAATATGTCCCATCATGTATATAGCCATGGTTATTCCCATAATCGGTATACAAAGCCATACATATCCCATTTTGAAGTTTTGTATAGCTACCCATCTATAATTCCAAAAACTTTTTGTAGCGATAATACCATAGTAAGAAACAAACACATTAAAAATTAATAGTATGCTATCAACAGTAATATCTAAAAATATTTTCTTTTTCCCTTTTATCTTTTGAGAAAGTAAATTAAATCTAAAGTGGCTTTTACGATTTACCATAACAGCTGCGCCCATAAATATTGCCCATATAAATGAATAGTTTGCTATTTCTTCCGTCCAAATAACAGATATACCTGCATATCTTGAAAATACTTGAATCAATATTGCAAGAAAAAAAATAGATAATGCCACTACGCCCATACGCAATTGGATCTTTTCAATAGTTTTAATAATCATTTTTTTAAATTACCTCCTAATAGAATGTAAGGACACATTTCGCGTCCTTACATTCATGTGTTAATCTTTCTTTTATTTTAAATCTCTAACTTGTTTTAGTAGATCTTCTATACCAATTTCTTTAGCAGCTTCATCTTGTAGCGGTTGTGCTAATTCTATAAATGGTGCTCTATCTATTTCATTCACCTCTGCACCATCTTTGATTGCTATATTTTTATATTCTTCTTCTTGTGCATAAAGGGCATCTCTCTCTGCTTTAACAGCAGCATCAGCAGCTTCTAAGAAGGTTTTTTGTTGCTCTGGTGTCATGGCATCAAACTTTTTAGCATTTGCTAATAAGAATCTAGTTGTATAATCATGACCTGTTTCTGTTATATATTTCCCATTATCTGTTTTGTGATGATTTTGTTGCACAAAATATGGATAAGCATTTTCCGCGCCATCTACTATATTTTGTTGCAATGATTGATAAAGTTCACCCCAAGCAACTGAAGTAGGTATAGATCCCATTTGTGTCCAGTATTTTGCAACAACTCCTGATGTTTGTGTTCTAATTTTCATACCTTCTAAATCTTTCATAGAAGTAAGTGGTTTGTTTCCATAATAATGTCTAACTCCCGCTGTCCAGTAACCAATAACCTTGAATTCATTATTAGATTTTTCTTGAATAAGTTTCGCCATTTTTTTACCAACTTCACCATCAACAACTTTTCCCCAGTGTTCATAATTATTGAATAAATATGGTAATGCAAATAAATCAATTTCTTCAATACCTGTCTGGCTCATAAAACCTGGAGAAACTACTACCACATCAGCTGCTCCTAATTTTAACTTTTCTACCAATTCAGATTCACTTGTTCCAAGTGACCCTGCAAACACTTCTACCTCAAAAGCGCCATTAGATTTACTTTCGGCAACTTCTTTGAATTTTAACATACCTATCTGATAAGGATTTTCAGGTGATGTTTGATTATGCGCAGCTACTATTTTAATAGGTTTGCTTGCTGCTTCTTCAGTAGCAACTTCCTTTGAACCACAACCTGTCAAAGTAAGTGACATGGCTAAAATTAGAATTAAACCTAAAGATAAAACTTTTTTCATAAAATGTTCCTCCCCTTTTTTGTTGTTAACGTTTTCTTGTTTTCCTCAATACACATACTACATAATAAATGCCCTATGATACGATTGAGGATAACTTGGACGCTCAATAATATTATAGGACACATCTATAGGATAATTAATAGAACCTGTTTACATATTTTCTTCTTATTTTGACATATTTCTATATCTACATGTTAAAGTTTTCTTAACTGCTCTTTATTTAAGTGTATATTATTATTTTTTTTACTTTTCTATCATTATTTTTACATTCTTTTATTTTTTTATGAAGACGGTCATTTCTTTTGCTTAACGCGTTCGCTTTTCAAAATTTAATTCTTGAATCAAGTTTTTAAATAAAACATCGCTTTCTTGTATTAATTTTTCAAATGCATTGGCATCCGATACTTTATAGCCTAATCCTAATTGGTTCATCACCTCTTTAAAGTCTGGATCTAACGCAGTTTTTGTAAATTTATCTTCCAAAATTTCTAAAATTTCAGGTGGTGTTTCTTTAGATACGCCTAATCCTCTCCATGTGCTCATACTTATATCATAGCCTTGTTCTTCAAAAGTTGGTACGTTTGGCAAACTTTCTATTCTTTCTGGCGATAATACGCCTAATACCTTTAATTTTCCATTTTTAACATGGGGTAACACTTCTCCCGGACTCACTGTTACTGCATCGATTTGTGCTCCTAGTAACGCAACTGTTGCAGGAGCTGCCCCATCAAATGGTATGTGTTTAAATTTTATGCCTGTCTCATTTTCAATCGCTTCTGCTGCGAAATGCCAAATCGCGCCTGTACCTGAATTTCCCACTTTAACTTTTCCTGGATTTTTCTTAGCATATTCTATGAATTCTTTTACTGTATCATAAGGCGCATCTGCTTTTACCGTAAGTGCTGCTGGATCTTCATTAATTTGTAAGACTGGCTGATAGTCTTTATATTTAAAAGGTGATAATCCTAAATTTTCAAGGGTTATTACCTCAGTTGTAATCATCGTAACCGTATACCCATCAGGTTTTGCTTGTATTCCCTCCGCAATTCCTACCGCACCACCAGCACCTGTTTTATTTACAACAACAACAGGTTTGTTAAAATACTTTTTTGACGTATCTGCGATGGCTCTAGCTACTAAATCTGTACCCCCACCCGGTGAAAATGGCACAATAATTTGAATATTTTTATTTGGAAATGTTAAACTTTCTTCTTGATTTTTTTGATGTACTTCTTTATTCTCATTTTTAGTTCTATTTGTTTCTGTACCAGTACCATTACATGCAAATAATGTCATGCTCAGGATCACTAATAAAAGACTTGTCATTATTTTTTTCATTTTTTCCTCCCTAATTTCACCTTAGAAATACTCAAACTTAATATATTTATTATAAATCACATTTTTATCGTAATGAATAGAATCTATTGACTTATCTTTTACATTTTTTTTAAATTTTTCTATTCTCCTATGTTAGAATAGTGTTAGTACTATTTTTTATTCTTTTATTGAAATGGAGTTTTTCATTTATGAAAAAAATAAAACAAATAGCCTCTTCCATATACAATTTTATAGTTAATTTTTATCATCTTTACCATCACTCTATCCGATATAAAATTATTATTTTAGTAACACTAACAGTATTATTGCCCATATCCTTATTTGGCGCTTATTTATACACTTTTATATCCGATAGTATCGTAACCCAAAATATAAATAAACAACTGAATCAATCTATTGAACAAGTCAATAGTAGTCTTTTATCAAAGTTTAGAATTATTGAGAATACCTTCACCCTTTTTTTATCAAATCAAGTGATTCAATCTAATTTAGAAAATGCTTTACCAGAAAAAAATACTTATTATGCAAAAGCACGCACCCGTTTAGAAATAGAAACCCAATTAAAATATTCTGTTCTAAATGATTACGCGTGGAATAGTCACTTATTAAAATCTGTTTTTATCTTTCAGAACAACGAAGATTTTTACTATTTACTGGAGAATTATCTTCCAAATGATGATATTGTAAAAGACCATTTACAATTTATTCATGCTTCAAAAGATCAATTTGATAAAAAGGTGATCATTACACCCTCTTCTTCTTATGAAGCCATCTATTTTATGAAAGACATTAAGACATGGATTACAAAAGATTCTATAGGTAAAATCATTTTTAGTATTGATGAAACTACTTTTACGGATATTTATAATAATATTGCCGATAGTCCTAATTGGCAAGCTTATATTTTTGATGACGAAGGTACAATTTATTTCCATCCCGCTAGAAATAAGATCGGAAAAAAAATAGATAGAAAATTCATTCCAACAGAAGAATCAAACCCAATAAGGGAATTATTAATTGACGGAGAAGTATATTTTGTTAAAGCAAAAAGAATAGATGATATTGGCATGACTTCTTTGATTATGATTCCTAAAAATGAAATAACCGCTAAATTAGATGATCTTATATCAAAATATTTGTATACGATCATTTTCATAGCACTCCTTACAATTATAATAAGTATGTTTGTTGTTACAAATATTACAAAACCCATTAAAGATTTAATTGAAAACATCGAAGAAATTAATGACGGTGTATTTACTACAAAAATGCCCTCTTATCAATATTCTGAGTTTGATGAAGTCAGCACTACTTTTAACCATATGGTTGATAAAATTCAGTATCTTATCAACGAAGTTTATGAAAAACAAATGCTCTTAACTGAATCAGAATTGAAAGCCTTACAAGCTCAAATTAATCCCCATTTTCTTTTTAATGTGCTAGAAACTATTAGTTGGGAGGCACGCTTATCAAATAATGAAAATATTTATCGAATGGTTAATTCTCTAGGTGAATTATTAAGAGCCAATTTTTCTTTTCATAGCCGTGAAAAAATAAAAATCAGACAAGAAATTGAATATATTGAGTTTTATCTTTATTTACAAAAAATACGATTTGATGATAAGCTCATGATCAATATTTCTCAATCCGACCTATCTATTTTAGATTTTTATTTACCAAAACTTTGTATACAACCAATTGTAGAAAATGCCATCATTCATGGTATAGAAAATAAAATAGGTAAGGGACATTTATCCTTAACCATAAAAAATGAACATGATGGTTTATACTTTGAAATTATAGATGATGGGGTAGGGTTTGACACTTCTCACGTTGATATAGATAATATAAAGAATCCTGAATATGTTAAGACCAAACGTAAACACATAGGTCTAGTAAATGTTAATAAACGAATCAAATTAATTTATGGTGAACCATATGGTATATCTATCCAAAGTCAGATCAATGAAGGTACCAAAGTAATCATTCATATTCCATTAGATCGAGGTGAAGTCTAAATGTATAGCGTTATGATTGTCGATGATGAGCATATTATAAGAAAAGGATTAATTAATTTTATTAAATGGCAGGAGCTTAACTGTAAGGTAATCTATGAAGCAAGTGATGGCGTTACTGCTAAAAAATTAATTCATTCAGAAAAGCCAGATATTATCATAAGTGATATAAAAATGCCAGGATTAGACGGAATACAGTTGTCGCAATATATCTACGAAAATCATCCTAATATTAAGGTTATTCTCTTAACAGGCTACTCTGACTTTAACTATGCACAAGCAGCGATCCAATATAATGTGGTGGATTTTGTACTCAAACCATCCTCAACAGAAAAAATCATTGAAGCTGTCAATAAAGCAAAAACCCTCATCATAAAAGAAAAAGCAAAGGAAGAAAAATTGATACAACTTGAAAATAACGTGAAAGAAACACTGGCTCAAATGCAAGAAAAATTTATTTTAGATTATATTAATGGTGTATTTATTGATAATTCTACAATACTTAATAAAATGAATGATCTTAAAATAGATCTTCATCATTTTTATGTACTCGTATTTAAAATAGATAAAATGAAGTACATATCAAACGGACAAAATATGATTATAGAAATAAAAAAGTTTATATCTATGATCTTTAAAAATTATAAACATTACCCCATTATTTTAGATGGTCAATCCTTATGTATCATTCTATCTTTTGATCATTCTAATCATTCTAATCATTCAGAATATATCCATCCTATTTGGTCTAAAAGTCAAGAAATACTAAGCTTTGTCAATGATTTTATGAATATGTCTATTTCTATAGGGATAAGCAATCCTCATGCTAATTTTTTACAAATACCCACAGGCTATAATGAGGCCTTTCAATGTCTGCGTGAGAAGTTTTATGATAAAAATAATATCTTTATGTATTCGCACTATTGTGAAACCCGATCTACTTGTAAAGAAACACCTATAAACAAATATATTCATCAAATCATGCACTTTGTAAAACTAGGGAAAACTAACGAAAGTATGGATACCCTCCATCAGCTTTTAGAAGAACTACAATTGTCTAAACAATCTATTGACCATATTAAAACAACGAGTATACGCATATCTTCTCTTTGTTCAACACTACTAGATACTTATAACATTACTTTTTCAGATGTTTTACAAAACTCAGATAATCTCTACCAACAGATCCTTCAATGTGAATCTATTAGTAAATTATCTTCAATTCTTGAAACAGTCATTCAATCTACGGCTTCATCATTAAATACGATAGATGTCTATGACCATTATCTTATAAAAAAAGCAATCGATTATATCAAAAAAAATTACCATCATCCTATTAAACTTAAAGTATTAGCAAAGCATCTTCATATAAATGGCAGTTATTTGAGTCGCCTGTTTAAACAAGAAACTGGTGAAACGTTGACGCAAATGATTACAAAAATGCGAATAAAAAAAGCCCAAGATTTACTAAGCTCCAATGATCTTAAAACATATGAAGTTGCCATAATGGTAGGCATTGAAGATCCAGCCTATTTCTCTCAAATATTTAAAAAGCATACGGGTGTATGCCCCTCAGAGTATAAAAATAATATGTAAATATCGCAAGCATGTTTGGTCGAATTGCTTAATATCTTCCTTTTCATGTCCATGCTTTTATACTAACATTACCTTTTTTACAAGTTTAATATTAGCTTTCAATATTTTATCTATATACTCAAATTTGGTCTTAGATACTTTTATATTATATTCTGTATTTTCATGATAAATATTAAGCTCATAATCTACATCTTCTTTCCATTGAAAGGAATCTATATTACTAAATTCTAATACTTTACCGTACCACACTAATCCTTTATCATAAAAATATATTCTTCTATCGTCATTTAGAAGATTTAATAGTATCATTGGAGTAAATATAATAATAAAACCATCAAACTCTTTATGATATTTATATCCTTTAGTAGCAATTAGAAATATATATTCCATTAATAACATAACAGCAATACTCGCCAGAACCCACCTTATGTATTTAGCTATAACAGGTTTATGTATATAATAATCATGTTTTGGTAGTGTCTTTTTTCTTAATGTTATAATAATTACATTTATCCATAATAATACTGCTACTATACAGACAGCTGTAATATTATGTCTGTAAAATATATACACAACAAAAAATAATATACAAGTAACCATGCCTAGGATATCTTCAAATTTTTTCATCTTTTATCTATCCTCCACGATCTGTTTTATTATGCACAATAAAATCTGGTAGCTTAACATTTCTCGTTACAAATAGCACTAAAATTATACCACAACAACTGAAATTTGTAATCAAACTAGCCATGATATTTTCATACATCGCCAAGAAAGCTCTGGAACCGTACATAAAAAACCTCCTCGTTTGGTTGCACCATTATTAATAGTTACGCTATCAACAATCCTTTCCAAACGCGGGAGGCGATACATCAGCTATCATAGCATTACTTAAAACACCTTAGAATTAGTGACTCACATTTTTTATATAATATTATTTTTCACTTGCAACAAGGGAAATTGCATCCCCAACTCTAATGATGCCACCTTCTAGCACTTTCGTGAAAATACCTTCCTTTGGCATGATACATTGACCGACTGCCTGTTTAATAGCACAACCAGAATGACATTCTTTTCCGATTTGTGTAACCTCCTGGATTGTTTCTCCTATTTTTAAGAGAGTTCCAACAGGTAACTCATGAAGCGTTATACCGGATGTTGTAATATTCTCTGCAAATTTACCAGAACAAAGACCTTCAACACCCATTTCAGTCATCTTATCGATACTTTCCTGCGCTAAAAGACTTACCTGACGGTGCCATTTCCCTGCATGTGCATCGTCTTTCAATCCAAACTCCTTGATAAACTGACCTTCTGCAATAGGCTGTTTGACAACGCCCTTTTTTTCACTGATATTAATACCTTTCACTTTTCCCAACACTTTATCCATAGCTTCCTCCTAAATGTTTTTCTCTAAGGATCTGATATATTCCCCAGACTTACCACCTATTTTTTTCTTCAAGTAGATATCTGTTAGTTCCATTTCCTTATCTACAGCTTTGCACATATCATAAATTGTAAGTGCCGCTATACTGACAGCTGTTAAAGCTTCCATTTCTACACCTGTCTTTCCGTAGGTTTTTACTTTGCTTTCAATATATACGCCATCATCTATCAGTTTCAGCTTCAAATCTACTCCGGTCAGCATCAGTGGGTGACACATTGGGATTAGATCACTTGTTCTTTTTGCACCCATGACTCCTGCAATTTGAGCTACAGACAAAACATCTCCTTTTTTGATGCCTAAAGACTTTATACGTTCAATTGTTTCTTTTTTCATCCGCACTTTTCCACAGGCGATTGCCTCTCGCATTGTATCCTTTTTATCTGTCACTTCTACCATTTTTGCTCTACCATCTTCATTAAAATGTGTAAATTCCATGTTTTTCTCACCCTCTTATTAACCACCTATACGAAACATTGATTTCTTGACATATTTTTTCTTATCTAGCTGATGTTCGTGTGGTTTCTTATTGATATATGTTTGTACCGCTAAATGAATATCCTGTTGATTTCGAAGCACTTCTTTTAAGTCAAGCTCATCATCTGAATGGAGACAATATTTCAGTTTCCCATCTGATGTCAGTCGAATTCGATTACAGTCTTCACAAAATTTGCACGAGATAGGCCGGATTAAACCTACTCGACCTAGGCTATCAGGTAGCCTATAATAAGTAGCCGGTGATGACGGATCATCCTTTTCTACACTGATGAGTTCAGGCACTTGTTTGAGTACTTCATCATTACTAATAAACTGGTCTTCATTCCATTTGGCTACTTCCCCAATAGGCATGAGTTCAATAAATCTTACATCTATTGCTTGATTTCTCGTCAATTCCACAAAATTCCTAATTTCATCATCGTTGAAACCCCCAATGAGTACACAGTTGAGCTTTATAGGCGTTAGTCCAACATCCATAGCCTTTTGAATGCCTTGTTGAACCTTTTTAAGGTCACCACCTCTAGTCATATATTTATATTTATGAGGATCCAGTGTATCTAAACTAACATTCACACGGTTCAAACCTGCCCTCTTTAGACCTTCAGCCATTTCTTCCAGCAAAATACCGTTCGTTGTAATAGCCAGTTCCTTAATACGCTCGTGGTTTCCAATCTTTTCAATTAACTGAACGATACCTCTTCGAACCAAGGGTTCTCCACCGGTTATTCGTACTTTATCAATCCCCATTTCAATAAGATCACTTACAATTTTATCAACTTCTTCAAATCGCAATATTGACTCACAATCACATTTATCTATGCCCCTCTCAGGCATGCAATAGCGGCATCTCAGATTACAAAGGTCTGTGATAGACAGCCTTAAATAATTTATATTTCTACCAAAACCATCCTTCAACAGCAACACCTACTTTTCTATTTTTCTAATTGTCCCAATATCATCAAGTTGATAACCCCCTAGGCTTAAAACACTTGACTTAAATATGTCTGAAGTGATGATTTCCAAGAATTTTTTAATTCTGTCATCATTCAGGTCGTCATTAGATACTAAAAATTCATATGCTTCATAACCAACCGGTATGAAATCAAGTCCCATATTATCTGCAGCAGCATATATGCCCAGTCCAACATCAACCGCATTTGAATCAACGGCAACTGCCACACCCATATGTGTGTTGACTTCCCAATCATAACCATTGACTTCTTTTGGATCAATCTTCTGTTTTTTCAATTCATAGTCCAGTAACTGCCTTGTTCCTGAGCCCCGCTGACGATTGACAAATATTACATCATCCCTGCTCAAATCTGCAAATCCCTTAATTTGTTTCGGGTTACCTTTTTTAACCATAATTCCCTGCAGTCTTTTCACGCCACTAATGATTGACATGGTTCCGTCTTCAAAATACTTCTTCACAAAGGCATCATTATAATCCCCTGTCGCTTCATCCATGAGGTGAATAGGTGCAATATGACATTCGCCTTTTCTTTTGGCCATTAAGCCACCAAAACTGCCTACATGGCTAGATGAAATCGGCATCATATCACTAAGAATATCTATGATTATGTCATGGCTTCCAATAAAAACAGCTCTTTTTTCTATAATTTCCAAAGGTTTAAGTAATTGAACCTCAACATTTTCTTCTGCTTCAATACCTTCTACATGAATAGGAACCGTAAGTACACCATCAGCCCGAACAAGACTTGTAGTATTGCCTGCACCACGATTTAAAGCAGTTGCTATTAACTGGCCATTGACTTTCCCAAGCGTCACCCTTACGAGTTCTTCATGTTTAAGGGAAGAGACAATGCGTTTTGATAATACGGCTTTTGTTTTTTCATCATCGTTTGGAGAACCAGATAACTTTCTTATAAAAGGTTCCACAAAGTTTCTGAATGAAAAATAGGCAGAAACTGGATAGCCGGGTATTCCTATTATCCCTTTGTTGTCAATAATACCAAGTATTGTTGGTTTTCCAGGTTTCATCGCAATACCATGTACAATCACTTCTCCTAATGAACGTATAATGTCAACGGTATAGTCCTTTGAGCCTGCTGATGAGCCAGCATTAACGATAACAAAATCATTTTCATTAATCGCTTTGCAAATGACTTCCTCTAACTGTTTCATATTATCCTCTACAGGTTCATAAACAGTAGGTAGCCCACCAGCTTCAGTGACAAGCCCTTGAAACATCCATGCATTGGAATCAATGATCTGTCCTTTTTCTAGCGTTTCAATATCTCTTGTAAGCTCATTTCCAGTTGGGATAATGCCCACTTTTACAGGACATAAAACATTTATCACAACAACCCCGCCTGATAATAGCGCACCTATATCGATAGCTCTTATTTTATGTCCTGAGGGAATAATCATTTCACCTTTTACAATATCTTCACCCACCGTTCGAACATGTTGCCACGGATGAGCGGGTACAAGTAGTTTAATAAGCCCTTCTCCTTCTGGAATTACATCTTCAATCATAATGACAGCATCGTATCCATCTGCTACAGGGTTCCCTGTATTGATATAACAAAAATCAACAGATTCTTTTAGGATCACAGGACTTCTTTCATTCGCACCATATGTCTTCTCAGCCAACACTGCAATCCCATCCATAGCAGCACTATGATAATGCGGTGATGAAATATTTGCAAATACAGCCTGTGCGGTTATCCTCCCTAATGATTGATAAACGGATACCTCTTCTTGCTTTTTAGATTGCTTTAACTTCTCTTCATATGCTTCAATCGCCTTTAATCGAGGTTGATTGTCAATATAAATGTTTCTTTTTGAATGATCATCTCTTAAATGCTCCATTAAAAGCGCACCTCCTGCAGTAATTCAACGTCTACTCGATCTCCAGCTACAACACCTTCCACTGTTTTGCCTATCTTAAACCATCCTGAAGCATGTGCCAATGTAGTGATTAATCCTGATTTTCCATAAATAGGTATAGCAAGCATTTCACCGTCTTGCTCTTTGAGCTTGACCATTTGATACATATCTCTGCCAGCTGCTCCATGAATATTCTCGTGGCTGATAGCTTGTACCATTAGTTTTTTACGTTTTCTTCCAAACCAATGATCCATAAATGCACCCACTATATGCTGACACACCATGAGTGCTGAAACAGGATGCCCCGGTAGTCCAAAAACCATCTTTCCTTTAATCTTACCTACAATGGATGGTTTTCCTGGTTTGATAGCCAATCCATGGATCAGAACTTTACCGTCATCAAAAGATTCAATGATCTCTTTCGTATAATCTCGATATCCCATTGAGCTTCCACCTGATAAAATGACAGCATCTGATAATTCTAATGCCTCTTTTAAAGCTTCTTTTAGTGCCTGAACCTCATCTTTAATAATCTCTTGCCGGTAAATAGATCCACCTTTTTCTCTAATCCAAGCCGACACACCATAGCCATTGATATCTCTTACCTGCCCAACGTCACAGGATTCATGAAGGTCAACGATTTCATCCCCTGTTGAAAGAACGGTAAAAACCGGTTTTTTTACCACCTTTATGTTGGCAAACCCCATACCAGCCAACAAAGCTATGTCATATGCTGTTATTTTCTTTCCTGCTTCAATGAGACAGTCTCCTTCTTTTACATCATCGCCAATATATGAAATATAATCTCCAATACGTGCTGGACGGTATATCAAAACTGTGGCTTCATCGATTTTTTCTGTATCTTCAATCATGACCATCCCATCTGCACCATCTGGTAGCATGCCACCTGTAGGTACGTATATAGCAGTACATTCATTTATCTTCATTGTCACTGGATTTCCCATGGTCACTTCACCCATTATAGACAATATGGCAGGTATGGATTCTGATGCGCCATTGGTATCTTTGGATCTAAGTGCATATCCATCTACTGTCGAACGATTAAACGCTGGCAGATTCGAAGGCGCAATCACCTCTTCATATACTGTCATGCCTAGTGCATCCTCTAATGCCACTTCATGAAAAATAGTCTTTTGATCCTTCTGGTTATCTGTTTCATACTGAACCATTGCTATTGCTTCATCTAGATCGATGGTCTTTAAGAAATCGATTTTCATCTCACCACTCTTTTCGTTATTTATTCATCGCCTTGCACATTCTGCTGATTGTCCCGTCAGAATGTCAATACCATGTTCTAATTCGTCAATGATGAATAATAAGGACTCTTTGACTGCTTTTGGGCTACCCGGTAAATTAACAATAAGCGTTTTGTTTCTTATTCCAGATACTGCTCTTGACAGCATTGCCCTTTTTGTAATGGTCATACTATTGCCCCGAATTGCTTCTACAATACCAGGTGCAATTCTGTCTACAACTTCTAATGTAGCTTCAGGCGTTACATCTCTTTGACTAAAACCAGTGCCTCCTGTTGTGAGTATGAGCTGCACGTTTAAATTGTCTGCCATATGAATAAGTTCTTTTTTTATAACATCTTTATCATCTGGTACAATGGTATAGCCACAAATCATGTATTCGTATTCCATCATAATTGTCTGAATCTGCTTACCGCTTATGTCTTCCCGCTCACCAGCTGCACCTTTATCGCTCACTGTAATAATACCCATCTTATACATCTTATTCGCTCCTATTCTATACATAAAAGACACAATGATTCTCAACCTGTATCACTTGCTCAAACAAATTCACTAATTGATCTTCGTCATGCGTTATGACAGCCGTCATCATATGATCTTGGCATTTGCGCTTTAACAGCATCGTTTCAATAGCTTGTACTGTCTGTTTGTCAACATGCGCAGTTGGCTCATCCATTAATAAGATTTCTGGTTCAAAAATCAAAGCCCTTGCTAAAGCTACTTTTTGCATTTCACCACCAGAAAGCTGGGTTGCCAATTGTGTTCGCAGTTTGTACAGATCAAGTTCAAACATAATATCTTTCACCTTTTGCCTATAGATCTCATAACCTAATCCTCTGATTTTCAATGGATAGAGAATGTTCTCCTCTACACTTGTTTTCATCATATATGGCTTTTGATGCATATAAGTTATTCTCTTTAAAATAGTACTATTCAACTTTTCACCGTCATAAGTGACTGTACCACAGGTAGGTCTTTCCAAACCGGCAATGATTCTAAATAAAGTACTTTTCCCCGCACCATTGCTTCCTTTAAACCCGTAAAAACCTCCAGCTTTCAGCTGTATCGTGATATTATCAAGAATCAAGTGATCCTTATATTTTTTTGTGAGTTGACCAATCATCACATTCATATAGCGTCACCTTCTATATACTTATACATCAACGCGTTGAGTACAAATGAAATAATAAGTAGAACAATCCCCATCGCTATAGATGATCCATAATTTCCCATACTGTTGTTCATAGCGATATATGTCGTCATGACACGGGTATGCCCCTTAATATTTCCACCTACAATCATGATTGCCCCTACTTCCGACACAGCTCGTCCAAATCCAGAAGCCATCGCAATAAAAAGGGCTACACGTAACTCATTGATCAAAAAAAATAATCGCTGCCATGGATTAGCTCCCATCGTTTTGCTTACTTCATAGATCATTTTTCCATGTTCTTTTGTATGATTGAAGATATTGCCTATGATAATCGGTGTCACCAAAACAGTCTGTGCAATAATCATCGCTGTAGGTGTATACATCATCTCTAAATGACCTAATGGTCCTCTTCTTGATAGTAATAGCGCAACCAATAAGCCCACCACAACAGGCGGCAATCCCATCATCGTATAGATTATTCTCGAATATGCTTTTTTAAAATGAAAGTCTTTTAGTCCACTAATCAATCCTATTGGTATCCCCAAAATTATTGACACCAATGTAGAGAACATCGAAATCAATATGGAAAATCCAATAATACGATATACTTCTCTATCAAAACCAATAATGAGTTTAAGTGCTTCTTGAAAACCTTCCAGTATATAATCCATCTTTAATTATTATTGAGCATTTGGTGTAAACAGCGCTTGCCCATACGTATCAACACCAAATTTAGCAATCATTTGTTGACAATTTTCATCGCGTATCCATTCAGTAAACTCATTAGCACCTTCTTCATTGATTTTATCATTTTTATTAGGATTGACAGGAATAACACCATATTGATTAAACATCAGAGGATCTCCTTCAACAGCAATTTCTAAATCAAGGTCATTTTTCATAGACAGGTATGTCGCCCGGTCACTAAGTGTGAATCCCTGCATTTCATCAGCCATAGTTATTGTATCACCCATACCTTTACCTGTAGATATATACCCATCACCCTCACCTTTTACCCCTGCTTTTTCCCAAAGAGCTATTTCTTTCTTATGTGTTCCAGAATCATCTCCTCTAGAAATGAACGTTGCCTTCTCTTGCGCCAATTTTGCAAATGCCAATGAAGCATCTGACATTTCATCAGCAGTAATAATTGTCTGTCCTTTTGGACCAATAATGACAAAATCATTGTACATAACATCATATCTTTCCAATCCATGACCTGCTTCAACAAATTCCAGTTCACTTGCTAGCGCATGAACCAACAGCACATCTGCTTCCCCATTTCTCCCCATTTCTAGCGCCTTTCCTGTTCCTACTGCAACTACTTTCACCTCTCGGCCATACTTCTCAACAAATGTCGGTAAAATATGATCCAGTAACCCACTGTTTTCTGTAGAGGTTGTTGTTGCAAGAATAATAGGTGCCTTTTCCTTTGATTCTATCTCACTCGTACATCCAATGCTCATCATAACAACAAACATCAACACAACTAATAATTTAATTTTTTTCATATCCTATTCCTTTCTAATCATTGTATTTACCTTATTAGGAGGTATACTCTTAGATTAACAAAATTAGCAACAAAAAACTAACTCGTATTTTTAAAAAACACTTCAGATTTATCATCCCCAAAATATTTAAAAAATAACAAGGTTAGAATTGTTGTGAAGAAATAAAAGAAAGTATTTTCCAAAAAGTTTGTCGAATCATCTGCTTATATGGTATCATATATATAACTTCTTTTAGATTTTGGTAGATTTGTCTCTCGTCAATTCAATTTTACTATAAATTTGTGAGAAGTTATATTTTTTTATATTAAAAATATCTCTTAAATATACGGCTTTGGGCGTTTCACAAATGCTTACTACTAAGACTCTATATGGAGGCGTTGTGCATGTTGTATAACTTTACTCGTTGTCTTGAAAAAAATTCTGAATATGAAACGGATTATTTGAAGATCTTATATTATGACCTCAAGAAAGGATACAAAGGCACTTACCGTTCTTATGAATACAATCGTATCTGTACGATTCACAGCGGTTCCAAACACGTTACGATTAATGAGGGGAGCCAGTTTGTTTACTCTCCTTCAGAATTCATTTTACTGCCGCCTCACTCAAGTGTCGAAATGGATATTCCAGAAGATACAAATGCTATCGTTTTTGAAATCAGCGATCAGATTGTTGATAAGATTAAAGACAATATTCAAAACAAATTTGATACTGCATTGATTCACGAAGATGCTAACGATATAAAGTTGCACAGTATCAAGACGATACGATCTCAAATATCTAGAATTAACAATACCCTAATGATAAATGATCCTGACAAAGGATTTCTCATTGACCTGATTACACAGGAACTCGTCTATCATCTTATAAAAAATAATTTCTTGCCAGATGAGATGAACTACAATCTTAACGATCCGATAGAATATACACTAAAATATATGCACACACATATTCACGAGGCTATTTATCTATCTGATTTGGCTAATGAACTTAATATTTCTCAATCAAGTCTTTCATCTAAATTCAAAACAGCTACTGGCTTTACACCAAAAGAATATTTCAACATGATTAAAATAAAAAAATCCAAAGATGAATTGTTATCCAAAAGCGTGACAGAGGTTTGCTATTCACTCGGGTTTGAGAATATTTCTTACTTTATTAACCTTTTTAAAAAGCATTATGGCGAAACACCAAAAAAATATGCAATGCGGATGTCCCGCTACAACACAAATCGACCTCTTCGATAAAAACAATATGCCATGCTGATAACCCATGTATATTATTTCAATTTGAAAAATTTTCAGAATGTTGGCAATAAAATTCATGTCTTTTTGTAGAAATATGTTATAATAATTATTAATTAGCCAATCCGAGTTAATGATTCTAAAGTTATTTACTATGAACATTAACCAATGGGTAGAATAGGAAACTGTGCTGCCTCCCGTTATTTGGAAAGGATTTGGATATAGCAGTTTTTTTAATGTTGTACCAAAGGCAATAAACCAAAAGTTTATTGACCACCAAATCAGAAGGAGGTAATTTTATGAATAAGTTTATCCGCGTAAACATGACAACAATGCAAGTCACTACTGAAGCCGTGCCCGAAAAATATGTAGGTCTGGGCGGACGCGCACTTACTTCAAACTTTGTTAATGATGAGGTGAAACCTACCTGCCATGCTCTAGGCAAGAACAACAAGCTAATCTTTGCTCCTGGTTTACTCAGTGGCACATCTGCTCCGAACTCGGGACGTCTTTCAGTAGGAGGGAAAAGCCCCTTAACTGGAACAATCAAAGAATCTAATACCGGCGGTTCATTTTCTCAAAAGATGGCAAAATTAGGTATAAAAGCATTGGTTATTGAAGGAATGCCTAAAGATGACAAGTTTTATATTATTAAAATTGATATGAACAATGTTACCATTGAGGAATCTCCTACCGAAATTCTTAGTGGATGCGGTAACTACAAAGCTATTGAAGTATTAAGTGAAAAATACGGTAAAAATGTTGGTATCGGCTTAGCAGGTCCAGCAGGAGAATACCGTTTACCTTCCGCTAATATCTCTTTTAAAGATCCTGAAGGAAATATCCGTAGTGCAGGTCGTGGGGGACTAGGGGCTGTATTAGGGTCAAAGAAAGTAAAAGCGCTTGTTATCGATGATACAGGTGCTACAGCAGTTCCTATAGCAGATCCCGAGAAATTCAGAGCCGCTTCAAAGGTGTTTTCTAAAGCTCTTCTTGATCATCCTGTTGCCGGTCAAGGCTTGGCTGCATATGGAACGGATGTATTGGTCAACATCTTAAATGAAGCTGGTGGCTTACCTTCTTACAATTTTACAACAGGCCGTATAGATCATAATGATATTATCTCTGGTGAAACATTAAACGCGACCATTACAGAACGCGGTGGTGAAGGTAAAGTATCTCATGGATGTCATCGTGGTTGTATTATTAGATGTTCTCAATGGTATCCTGATAAACAAGGTAAATATATTACAAGTGGTTTTGAATATGAAACCATCTGGGGACTTGGTGCTGATGCAGGCATTCAAGATTTAGATACTATTGCTTATATCGATCGTGCCATGGACGACATAGGTATTGACAGTATAGAAACTGCCGTTGCAGTAGCAACAGCCATGGAAGGTGGTTTATTACCTTGGGGCGACGGTGAAGCTGTTCTTGAAGCTGTTAAACAAATTGCTGTTCCTACTCCTTTGGGACGAATCCTTGGTGGAGGTTGTGCAATTGTTGGTAAAATTTGTGGTCTATATAGAGTTCCAGTAGTAAAAGATCAAGCGATCCCTGCTTACGATCCACGTTCAGTTAAGGGTATTGGTTTAACTTATGCTACTACCACAATGGGCGCTGACCACACTGCAGGATATTGTATATCTGGTAACATCTTAAAAGTAGGAGCAGATTTAGATCCACTTAAGAAAGATGGACAAATTGAGTATGCTCGTGCTATGCAAATCGGAACTGCTGCAGTTGATAGTACTGGTATGTGTCTATTTGTTTACTTTGGTATTGCAGATAATCCTGGCGGATATCAAGCACTCATTGACATGATTAATGCTCAATACGGTATATCTTTAACTGCTACTGATGTTGACAAATTGGGTGAATCTGTCCTTAAGGTTGAACGTGCTTTTAATAAAAGAGCTGGTTTTACAAACGTGCATGACCGTTTACCTGAATTTTTCGAATATGAACCATTGCCTCCACACAACGAGGTTTGGGATTTTACGCCTAAAGAAATCGATGAAGTTTATAACTTCTAACATTAATCTTTACTTGGCTTTTGGAGTCATAACTATAAATAGCCGGACTTATGTCCGGCTTATTTGATATTTTTATTTATCTTTGAAGTATATCTCAATATTAACTGAAGGACGGATAATACTATTTTTTATATCATACAAGAATATTGATAAGGAGGATAGATTGTATGGATGAACAAAGCAAAAGAACAATTGAAGTAAGGGGCTTTCTTCCTTTAGATGAAATTGAAGTTATCTTTGTGAATGGATTTGTTCAACCTTTAAATTTTACAATCCCCCCTGGTGACCGAATCGCATTTTTGCCACCTGGCTGTCCCGGTCCTTATCGAATAGCCCTAGGGTTTTATGGTAAAAATCAGAATAATGAAGCTAACTTTAAGATCAAGAAGAGGTTGTAGTTCTGTGTAAAAATGGTATTAGATATTAATAAAATATAGTTTTAAGAGGTGAATATAGTGAAGATAAAAGTTAAACTATTTGCAACTTTGAGGATAAATCGGGAGAAAGAGATGCTGATGGATTTACCAGAAGGTGCTACCCCAAAAGATATTATTGGGCAATTAAGTATCCCCGAAGAAGATGTAGCAATCCTATTTATCAACGGAAGAGGTAGAAAAATTGATACAATTATTGCTGAAAATGATACCGTATCAATTTTTCCACCCGTGGGAGGTGGTTGATTTGAATCGATATTCTCGTAATATCAGTACGCTTTCTCAAGAAGAAAATCAGGTATTACTACAGTCAAAGGTGTGTGTAATAGGGTGTGGTGGTTTAGGCGGTTATACCATTGAAATGCTTGGGAGATTAGGGATTCGCACAATTACTGCTGTTGACGGAGATGTTTTTGATGAAACCAATTTAAATCGGCAGATTCTATCAGATGAACATAAGATAGGACAAAGTAAAGCCATTGCAGCGCAAAAAAGAATGGCTGTTGTAAATTCTGATGTAAAAGTAATACCTATTGTTGAATTTTTAAATGAATCCAATGCACAAAGCATTATAAGTGGTCATCAAGTAATCGTAGATGCACTTGATAACATCCCAACAAGATTTATCTTGCAAGAAGCTTGTCACAGTCTCCAATTACCACTCGTTTATGGTGCTATCGCCGGTTGGTACGGACAAGCATCCACTATTTTTCCAAATGATAAGACATTAAATAAGATTTACAGAATAAACACATCAAATGGTAAAGAAAAGGAACTTGGAAATCCTGCTTTTACACCTGCACTTATTAGTTCGATTCAGGTTAGTGAAGTAGTTAAAATATTAATAAATAGAGGAGATTTATTGAGAAATAAATTACTGTTTATTAATATGCTTGATCATGAATATGATGTGATAGATTTATAACTAGATATGTAACTAGATATGTTATAATTACATGTTATAATTACACCACTATGCAGGTTTAATTAGGCTATCTGTAGGAAGCTGAGGGACAGGTTCATTGTCCCTTCTAAATATGAATCTATCATCATAATAATACAAGGGACAAAACTGAAAAGGACAATGTACCTGTCCCCTGTACGCTCCTCAGAGTATAAAAATACTATCTGATTTTCCTAATGGGTTTTATATATTTCTAATATCCTCTACATACGCATCAATCAAAAGCTCCTGATAACCTGCCACCCCTTCTTTTAATATAAAATCTCTAAGCGGTAACAACTCCTCACTTTGAATATTCAAAAGCTTATTTTCTCTTTCCTTTATCGATACTTCTCCTTTTATACATCTATAATCTTCAACAGAAAATCTCCAAAGAATCAGATTTTCTTTATATCTTATCTTCAATTTATCCGCAATCTGTAGCCCCTCTGGGTCAAAATCTCCTGCGTAATAAAGCATTGCTCCACCTTCTACAAGCTTGTCTAATAGCATGAGGGCGGATATATTTAATTGGCCACTTGTACATATGAGTGATGGATATAAATCCAATGTTTTTTCCATTACTCCGGCAAAAGCTGTTGGATTTTCGAAAACAAAAACTTTATACCCTTTCGCCTTAATTTTTTCTATACTTCTTAAATTTTTTATAGAAAGCTGTAGTGGCTCTCCGTTATCTAAAAAACTTTTGAATCCTAGATGCGCTTCATTTTTCCTATAAGCCATAAGCCCAAAGGTAATGGTGCTATTTGAAATCTCATCCCGAACGATTCCTGATTGATATAAAACTTCATTCATTTCTTCTGCATTCAATGGATATTTTTCATTCAAAAAATGACATATGGCATGAATGAGTAATTTCCCTTCGATTCTATTGATATCAAAGTAGTGAGAATCCTTTGTAACTTTTGACGAAAAGAGTGGCAAAGGCATAAGACTTTTTTTAGAAAAGCTTAAAATATTTAAAGCATTCCTTATGTTTATAAGTATATATTTTAAATCCTGCTGGCTCTCTTCATATTTTTTGATGAGGGTGTGATATCCATGGTTTTTTTCATCTAAAACAGCTTTTAACCACTGGTACGCTTTTGTATTTTCGAATTGATTTAATATGTTGAAAAAATATGTTTCTCTCTTATTTTTCCTCATCTCTTTTAATGCTTTGTTGGTTAATAAATCATCCTTAAAATATATTTTTAATACTTCTGTAAAGTCAATCCCTTCAAATCTGCCTTTACAAAAACTATCTACAAATTTCTTGACTGAAATTTTCCCTCTTTTTTCTGCATAAAATTTATAATCGATTGCACCTAAAATAATACCTTCTTCATGTGATAAGTCCTCTAGTACAATCATCCCCGATAATTTTCCTAGTTGCTTATATTTATCAAGAATTCCTTTCAATATTCTTTTGTATCCTTTCTGCTCTGTTAAAAAACAGATCGCTTCTTTTACTTTATTGTCCATAGCCATCCCCTATATCAAGCATTTTTTCTCTACACCGTTCCAGTGATACCGAATAACCGTCACAACATCATCATTTTCTTCTCTCACCAATTCACAGATTGAAAGATTATCTACCGTATCATAATCTCCCCAAAGAATCTGTGAATTGATTACATAATCTAAATCAAGATCTTTTAGGAGTCTAAACATATCTCTTATATTATTCTCATCCACCCCTGCAAAAGCTTCATCCATAGAGATGATATGGGGACAATCTTCCCTTGCATTATCATATCTTGCGTATACTGCTGAAAAAAGAGGTATATACATAGACATGGCCTTTTCTCCACCTGAGAATTGGAAAAATGCATTGTTGGTCAATTCTTTTTTTCTTTCCCCTTTTTTGGTAAAATACAGCTTAAATTCATACCATTTTCGATAATCGAGTACTTCTTTAATGATCGTATGATAATTCCTAGCTTCTCCCGTTCCTTCACAGCTTCTGATGGCTTCTTTCACCTTATCTCCAAAGTGATTGGCTAATTTTTTCATATCTCCTTCACTCGCAATATTTCCTCGATTAAGTATTTCTAAAAGCTGTGCGATATCCAACTGGCCTTCACTTTCTGCTTTTTTAGGAACCCATCTTAAGCTTAAAGCAAGACTGCTAGATGTGTTCATAGATTCCATAAGGGTATTGATTTTATCTACCCATGTTTTGGATAAATAGATCTTGCTCCTTATTTTTGTACTGATTGTATTCAAAAGAATTTCTTCAAAAATTCTTCTCTCTTCATTGCTAATTAATAGCTTTGCATCTTCAATATCCTTTTCAATTTTCGCAGGCAGTTCATTAAACGAAATCTCTTTTCCTTGAACTCTACATCTAATATCTCCTCTTTCACATCCCTTATAAACTTCTTTTAGCGATTCGTCCATATGATATTTTTCAAAAATAACCATCTGCTTTAGTGAAAACTCTCTAAGTTCTGCACCATTTTTACTTAAACTTTCTATAAGTGCATTGGAATAAGCTTCTCTTCCCTTTTCTTCTCTTAAATTGATAAGTGGAAGAATTTTTCTAAGGATCATGAGAGGTTCTCCTTCTTCCTTTTCTACAGCATATCCTAAATCATATTCCTCTAAAAATATTTCTTCTAATATACAAAGTATCTTTTGTTCTTTCTCTAGCTTGTCCTTCTTTTCTTCAATATTTATTGCTAGCGCCCTTAAAACCTCTTCTAGTTTTCCTTTTTGAGTTGTGCATTCTTTAATCCGATTTGGATATTCTTTTTTGATTTTAATGCATGCATCCATTTCCTCTTCAATCTCTTTAATATCTGATGTTTTTAAAACATCTTGAAGAGAACAAATTTCTTCATTTTTCTCATCACACTTTTTCTTTGAATAGGTGATTTCATAGTATAGTTTGTCAATCGCATCTCTTACATCCTCTAAACTTTCCTCTATGATTCTTATCTGAGAGGTAAAACTCCTTAAGTTGTTTTGTTGTACCCTCAGCTCTGATAACTGCTCTTGGTACTCATTCCCTGCTTCCTTTGCATCTTGAAAATCTTGTAGCGTCTTATTTATGTTCATTCCATCTGTTTTTTCCCATACAATTCTTTTTTGTCCCTTTAGCGCTTCTGATAATTTTAAAAAACTTTCCTCTTCCTTTAAAAGTCTATTATGCAGTCTATTTACTTCTTTTTCACATTCATCAATCAGCTTTAATGCTTCCCTTAAGTCTTCACTTTTCGGTTGTTTTTTTATTTCATTTTCAAGCTTCTTTAAAGTATTCTCTAGGTCAAGAATTTCCAATTCTCTTTCTTTTATATCGTCCTTCAAAATCTCTATCGCGTTTAATTTTTCCTCTATTAAATTTTCTCTGTGTTTTTTTCTACTGCTTCCCCCAATATATTTTAGGGTATAATCTTCTGATGCTTTTCCTACCAAAGATCCGATCCTATAATTTCCGCCCTCATCTACAAATGACACAGAATCATCTGCTAAAAATATTCCCTGCAAAACATTGTCTGCTGTTTCATAGCCTACACCTGAAAGTCCATCTTTGTCTACATGAAAATAAGTGGTAAGATTGTGCTTCATCATATTTGCTGTAGTAAAAATATACTTATCCCAGTCTCCTTCAACAAAAGATAAGGCTTTATCTTTATATTTTTCATCAATGATTAAAGCATCAATCATCCCCATATCCACAAAAGCACTCTCTATAGATCTTTGTATCTCCTCTGAAACACCATTTTTAAAATCAATTGCTTTGTATAGAGGGGTATAGGGTATGCCCATATCCGACAATTTCTGTCTGTTTTTTATAACGCCTTTACTTCTTTGAGGCTCCACTTCCTTTGCATCCTTTAATGCTTTAACTTCTTCATTGAGCACTTCTATGTTTTTCTCTACTTCTCGAATCTTCTCTTTTTTTCTCTCTATATTTAAAGTAAATCTATTTTTATTTGTATTATAGGCTTCTTTTACTGCCCCGTTTAATTCTCCAAGTACAAAGGTATCGGAAATATTATCAATAGATAAAAAGAGATCCTTTTTTTCATCATCGCTAAGCCTTAATATATGGTTATCATCATTCCATTTTACATACCCAACCTTTAACTCTTCTTTTGTACTCAGTAAAATTTCCTCTCTTTTTAGGAGATCTTCCTTAGAATGTTCAAACTCCCTTTGAAGTTTTTCCTTTTCTTCAAGAACCTTGCTGTATTCTTTCTGCATATTTTCAAATAATGTTAAAGCTTTTACAGCTTCTTTTATTTTGTTCATATATTTGTCAATAGAAATCTTTACAAACTGAAGATCATAGTCTTCTATATCTTTAGATATTTCCTCTTTTAGTATTTTTCCCTCTTCAAATCCAAACGTTTCACTTAACGCATGGATTTCATCTATCATCTCTTTTACGTGATAAATCATAAAGTTCTGTTCATCTTTGATACTTTTAAGATTGTTTTCTCTTTCTTTTTCTAGATATTTCTTTTTTTCTAGCTCGCTATCCTTTCTTTCTATTATATCTTTAAACTCTAAGACCTCTTTTTCAAGTTTGATTAAGTCTTCCTTCACCCTTAAAGCATCGTGTTCTCTTAAATTTTCATATTTTATTTGTGCATCCTTAAGGGATGCTTCATACTTTTGTATGGCATCTTCAATCTCACAAAGTTTTTCTTCTTTATGTTTATAGTGATTTCTTGATCCTTCAATATCATCCTTTAACTTTATCACGTCATTATTTTTTTGTTGGAACGTCGTAGCCTTTTCATATAAACAAAATTTATTATATCTATCATAATGATATTTTATATTTTTCGCAGCTCTTAGAGCCCTTTGTGATTCATCTAACGCGTTTTGAAGATTGTCCATACTCTCCATCGATTCAGACATAGGACGCAAATCATCCTCAGATAATACACGTAAACTTTCTGTAAGTATTTTATAAATTTCTGTCGGTTTAAAATCTTTAGATAGCTTTGGACTTCTCAGTTGAATTAATAGATTAATAAGTTCTTCATATCTTTCACGATCCTCAAATCCAAAGAGGTATTCATTCACCTTTTCCATGTATTTTCTCTGCCCTGTTGTGAAGAACCCTCCTTTATCAACAACATTTTCAAGCTGTTTTTTCGTAAGTGGAATAAAGCTCCCTGCATCTTTATATAAATATAGATCTCTATTAACCCTTCGTCCATCTGTTACAATAAAATACCAAGAGTCTAACGGTCTATTTTTTATAGCTTTCATGCCCATACCAATCGTCATATAATTTTCTGTATCTTTTCTTTTAAATTCAATATAAAGATACGCTGTCTTTTCATCCGTTTCCTCATCTAGTAAATAATTCTCCATTTTTCTAGATTTTGTTCCAAAAGGATCTAATCTTTCAGGCGATTTGTTTCCATCTAATAGAAGAGGAATGAAACTCTGCATCGTTACAGATTTACCACTTCCATTGCTACCTCTTAATAAAAGCTTTCCATCGGATAAATCAAACTCTTCAAAATCATAATACCAAAAGTTTACTAATCCTAGTTTATGAATCATCCATCTATTTTTCATTATGACTACCTCCTGCATAATCTGAGGGATAATCCCCTATGACCTTTCCCACTAGAGGATAAATATGAATAAAATCATCTATAGTCGTTACCATACAAAATTTTTTCATATAAGCTAAAATATCATGGTTCAGCCTATCTAAGCTACACTCTCTGTATTCCTTACTCCACCCCTGACCCATTTCTTCTTTCAAATCTTTTGTCATTTCCTTAAATTCATCCTGTGTCATAGCAATTACATCATTTATTTTTTTAGGGATAATCCCATCCTTTACACCTTCAAAGATTTTATTATTCAAATGAAGTACGACATCACTAATCCCTAACGATGAAGGAAATACCCTTTTGAATCGATCCCCTTCACCTAGTACTGCCAAAGCCCCGTTCCGATGCACATGCAAAGGCCAATTCAAATATTTTCTAAAATCTTCTTCTATAATGTTTCTATAGTTCTTAATATAGCCATAATCCTCATCATCAGCGCCTTCATTGTATACAACAGGGGATAGGAGTAATCTTCTATAAACCCTATTTTTTCTCGAAAAACCCCTTTCTCGATCTACAAATTCTCCATGATCTTCTTCTAAATCTCTATATGTTCTGCACTTCATAATGTCTACCCCAAAATTCCTCACCATATATTTAGATAATCCTGTACTCTCATATAAAACCTCTGTAGCAGTATCTCTTGTGAATTCATCTTCTTCTCCATCATTAATAAGGATTATATTTTGATTCAGTGAAAACTTCATTACCTTGATAAGCGATCGACGTGTTCGATAGTCTGTCCAATCTACCTTCTCCGCCACTGCATTAGCCGCAATGAATTCTGTCACATGAGACAATAAAAACTGTTCTTCTTTATTTTTATCCTCTAAAAATATCAAAAGAAACATCAGAAAGATATACTCTCTTAAATCATCAAAATCATCAATACCCATCCAGCTCTCAGATCTTCCTGGCAATTTTTCAAGCTTTATAAAATCTCCCCTCATGAGCAGTTCATACCCCAGCTTGTCTCTTATAAAAGTCTTAAAATTTTTATAATTATCTTTTATTGCGTAGTAAAGATCCTTGTCCTTTTCTTTTAAAATAAAATAGTTTTCTAATAATTTTTTCAGTTCTTCCATTTCTACTCCTCTTTCTTAAACTCAATCGTATAATGGGGCATGGTGAAAAACCCATCTTTGCATTTAATCCTTATAGGCTCTTTACACTTAGGCTTAATCACCTGATACGCTCTGCCAAATTCTGTTTTCCCAAAAGACGTTTTAACGCTTTTCCCCTTTGAAAGCCATCTTAGTAAAATCCCTCTGTCCTTTTGGGTAATCTCAGGTAGTTTTGCAAAGTCAATTTGGTCATGGATAATAAATTTCTCCATTAATTCCTTTTCCATCTTTCTTTTTTCTAAAATCCTTTTGAGTTTTTCCTCTTTTCTGGCCCTTTTATCTATAATAGGATTTTTAATAATCTTTTCTCTATAAGTCCGAATTCTTGGTTTTGTTGTAACCTTTGTAGGGTTTTCATCATAAATACTACTATTGATGCTCTCCGTGGTTCTATTTTCATTTCCTTTTATATGATGCGTATGCAATACACCAAATATCAAAGAAGATAGTTTATTGGCTTCATCGATATCTTTACACTCGCTGAAAAGCTTTGAAATTTTTCTATATTCCTCTTTTCTATTGGCACTATTATTTCTCTTATCTGCAATCTGAGAAGCAAACCGAGTGATTTTTCTGATAATATGGTTTGTGTTGTCAATCAGCTGCTCAATGAGGGGTTCCTGGCCCTTATGCGTAACAAACCAATCCTTAATACTTTGAAATCTTCCCCGATTGATTTCTATAAATTCATCTTCGTGTATATTTGTATCCATATTTGGAATCGTTTTTTCATGTGCTAATACTTGATCAATGACTTTTTTGATATCTTCGTCATTTATATCCTTTAATAAATTCTTAATCATGATGCTATTTATCTGTAGTCCTCTAATAAAATCTCTAAGATAGAGAATAAATCCTTCTTTAAACATTAAGAACTCTGTAGTTTTCATCAATTCTTCCGTTTTAGGTGAATAAAACCGACTAATATAATCTTGATAATTTTGATTTAACTCTTTGAAGCTTTTATTTAAAGTCTTCCACCATTCATATACTTCTCTATTCTCTTTGAATGTCATCTTGTCATACATTTCAACAAGTTCTCTAAATCTCTCTACTAAAGTACGTTCAAGAGATGCATTATTTTCTACGGTCATATTTTCAAGATTGAGTAACATTCTTTCAATTTCAATCGTATAAGGAGAAAGCTGATATCTAAAAGCTCTATTTTTAAATTCATCTACTGTTCGAACCTTTGTGGTATCTGCAACAGCAATCAAGTTTTTCCAGTTTACTAGGCTATCCAAATCATTCTTTAAATAATCCTCTGAATAATCATCAAACTCCTCATATTCCTTCAAAATTTCATAAATTTCCTCTTTATAAAGCCAATACTTCATCTTTTCATAACACTTATACATACATCTTATAATCGCCCTATATCTCCATGTATTTTCTGTTGCTAGGTATTTAGCTTCGTCAATCTGTGCTTTTACACGTATATCTAATTTCATAAAGGGTACCTCTCTTGTTTTCGTTATTCAACTCTTTAAGTATTTTACTCTTTAAGCCTATTTCACTCACTTCAAAAGAAATATTTTAATTTATCATATCATATCTTCCAAAAAGGGTTAATAACTATTTGTCAAATTATTTATCTTTTCAATAAAGAAACCCTTTCTAAAAAGATAATAAAGACGGTACCTCACCATTAAATGATGAAATACCGTCTAAAATACTATTTTAAATAATCTTCTGTGGGTTCTGTTATTTCCATGAATTCAACCAAAATTCCATGCGTATATTTTGGTCTTACAAAATTGATTTTCATGGTAGGACTAGCCTGTGAAACCTCTTTCTCCAGCATCTCGTATCCTTTTGAAACAAACTCGTCACACGCCGCCTGAACATCATCTACTTCGTAGCAAATATGATGAATTCCACCCCTGCCCTTGTTGTATTGAGCTAGAACGCCTTCTGTAGGTATCAGTAATTCAAGTGGACTTTCACTTTCATTTTCATTCATTTTTGTAAATATATAATGTGCATGATAAGGCGCTACATAACCCTTGTGGTCTACTTCAAGACCAAACTGTTTCATGAAAGCTTCAGCCTCTTCTAATGAAGGCATAATAACACCAATGTGATGTAATCTTTTATGTATCATAAAATAACAACCCCTTCTAATAGTTATATTTTTATACACTCCGAACATATTCTTTAGAACAGTATCTTTTGTCACTAAAGTAACATTCCTTTTGTAAATACCGGTCAAGTAGATAAATGTTATTCTAAATTATTTGTTTATCATTTTCATTAAATCTTCTACATTATTCAATTCCTCTGTTAACATAGGAATTACATCATAAATATCTCCAACAATTCCGCAGTCGGCAACATCAAAGATTGGAGCAGTTGAATTTTTGTTAATTGCAATAATTAAATCGGAAGACTGCATACCAGCTAAATGCTGAATTGCACCAGAAATACCACAAGCTATGTAAAGGTTAGGTTTTACTGTTGTTCCCGTCTGACCTACCTGATGAGAATGATCAATCCAACCTGCATCTACAGCCGCACGAGAAGCACCCACTACACCGCCTAATTTATCAGCAAGTTTGCTGAGCATTTCAAAACCTTCTGCTTTTCCAAGACCTAATCCCCCGGATATAATTATGTTGGCATCTGTTAATGAAATCATTTCTTTTTTTGATTTTACAACTTCCATTACTTTCGTTCTGATGTCTGCCACTGTCAGTCTAACGTTTAAAGATATAATTTCTCCTTTTCTGGTAACATCCTTCACAGCCTTGTCCATAACCCCTGGCCTTACTGTAGACATCTGAGGCCTGTTGTTCGGACAAATAATTGTTGCCATAATGTTTCCGCCAAAAGCTGGACGTGTTTGTTTGATTTTTTTATCTTCAGGGTCAATTTCAAGTTTTGTACAGTCTGCTGTTAAGCCTGTATTAACTCTGGAGGAAATTCTGGGTGCTAAATCTCTCCCTATATGTGTTGCACCAAGTAGCATAATTTCAGGTTTAATTTCATTAATTGCATCTGTAATCACCTTTGTGTATGCATCTGTTGTGAAGTTTTCCAAAAGCTCACTGTCAGCAACATAAACCTTTTCTGCACCATATGAAATCACTTCCTCCGCCATCCCTTTTACATCTTTTCCCAATAAAATCGCACATAATTCTACCCCGATTTCATCAGCAAGCTTTCTTCCCTCTCCTAAAAGTTCTATAACTACAGGAGTGATTTTTCCCTGTCTTTGTTCTGCAAATACCCAAACATTTTTGTATAAACTTAAATTTTTATCCATGGTTACCTCCAACTTATATAATGTGTTTTTGCTTTAGCTGTACAATTACTTTTGTAACAATTTCCTTTGTTGTTCCTTCTAACATGACACCCTTACCCTTTGGAGCAGGAGTGAAGGATTTGAATACCTTGGTAGGAGAAGCCTTTAATCCCACCTGATCTGCATCGATATCCAAATCTGCCATAGTCCATGTTGGGATTTCTTTTTTATAAGCAGCAAATATTTTGTCCACTCCCATGTATCTTGGTTGATTTAATTCTTTTACTGCAGTTAATAATACAGGTGTATTTACTTGAATTATTTCATAACCGTCCTCTAATTGTCTTTGAACCGTTACTTCATTTCCATTTAACTCAAAATTCTGTACGTAGGTAACCTGAGGAATTCCTAATTTTTCAGCAATCTGAGGTCCAACTTGAGCGGTATCTCCATCAATCGCCTGTCTTCCGGCAAAAATAATATCATAATTTCCGATTTTTCTTAAACCTGCTGCAATCGTATTTGATGTAGCCCAAGTATCTGCACCTCCAAATGCTCTATCGCTTAAAAGAATAGCATCATCAGCACCCATAGCTAAACATTGTCTTAGCATAACATCTGCCTGAGGCGGTCCCATCGTTACTACAGTCACAGTAACATCATCATATTGTTCCTTTAATACTAAGGCTTCCTCTAACGCATTTGCATCATCAGGATTTAAAATACTTGGAACACCCTCTCTGATAAGCGTTCCTTTTTCTTTATCAATTTTAACTTCTGTTGTATCCGGTACTTGTTTTACACAAACTAATATTTTCAAAATTTATACCTCCAAATTCTTAAAAAATTTTTGTTTTCTTATAGTTTTTATGCTATTTTCTGTTTCTGTTTTGCTGTGACCCTCATTATTACTTTAAAAGTCCTCCGGAGATTACCATTTGCTGAACTTGTGATGTACCCTCATAGATAGATAAAATTCTAGCATCTCTGTAAATTCTTTCGATTGGATAATCCTTTATATAACCATACCCGCCATGAATTTGTAATGCTTTGTAAGCAACCTCATTGGCAATTTCTGCTGCATAGTATTTTGCCATAGATCCTTCATGATCAATTTTCTTGCCTGCATCTTTTTTGATAGCTGCATCATATACTAATAATCTTGCCGCACTCACCTTTGTTTCCATATCTGCAAGTGTAAACTGTGTATTCTGGAATTTTGATAAAGTTTTACCGAACTGAACTCTCTCCTTTGAGTATTTCACAGCTTCGTCCAACGCACTTTGGGCAACTCCTACAGCCTGAGCAGCAACACCAATTCTTCCTGCCTCCAGCGTATTCATGGCAATCTTGAAGCCTATACCCTCTTTGCCTATTAAGTTTTCCTTTGGTACTCTAACATTTTCAAATACTAAATCTGAGGTCTGTGTACCTCTGATGCCCATTTTGTCCTCATGTGCCCCGTGAGAGAATCCATCCCATTTGCTCTCCACAATAAATGCTGAAGTGCCCTTTAACCCCTTTGGTTTGTCTGTCATTGCAATTACAATGGCAAAATCACAAATTGGTGCATTGGTAATAAAGCATTTTCTTCCGTTTAATATATAGTGGTCACCATCTAAAACAGCTTCCGTCTGCTGTGCACTTGCATCAGAGCCTGCCCCAGGTTCAGTTAAACCAAAACACCCAATCATTTCTCCTAAAGCTAATGGTTTTAAGTATCTTTGTTTTTGTTCATCAGACCCAAAATTTAAAATTGGTAATGCAACCAAAGAAGATCCTGCGGTTACATACGTACCAGTTGAACAGCATTTTTTGCATATCTCCTCCATAACAATCGCATAAGAAAGATAGTCTGCACCTGCTCCGCCGTATTCCTTGGGAACAATAGTACTAGAGTATTTGTATTTTGCTAATTTGTCTAATAGATCTCTAGGCATCTCACCTGTTTTGTCCATTTCTGCTGGTAATGTGTCTAATTCTATGTTTACAAAATCTCTGATTGCTTTTTGTAAAAGTTCATGTTCTTTTTTAAATAACATAATATCCTCCATTTCAAACTTATTTATTTTACTTGTATAAGTATGGTTATCTTTAATTTTTAGTCTTGATTGGAGCAATGGGGTAGCACACCACACCCTCCTATTTTATAAACTCAGCATTTCGGCAAATGTCTGAATTCTTGTTCTTGCCTGTTCGTTATTCTCCATCTGTTGGTCAATTTCTAGATATAAGGTTGGCACACCAGCATCTTCAATTTCTTTTTTTACTAAAGGATAATCATACTCCTCAGGGTCACAGAATTTCATCATACAGAATACCACACCGTCAATTCCTTTTTTCTTGATCTCATCTACCATAATACCGCCACGTTTTTTCTCAGGGTCATATGATAAAGAGCATCCCTCAAAAATCGACCAGTGTCTTGCTAATCTGTCTAATGCATCCTTGCCTTGCGGAACATCATAACGGAATTGTCTTGTTTCTTGTGCTAAATCATCCGCAATAACAGCCATGTTGTTTTCCTCGAAAATACTTAATAATTCTTTGGAATCAGCTAAAATTCCTGATAGCAAAACCTTTTTTCCATTCCATTTTTCAACAGGTTTTTTTACGATTTCAGCCATTAGTTCCTTTACTAAAGCTGTGTGTTTTCCTTTTTCCATAAAATAACCACTTCTGATTACAGTATTTCGCTTTAAAGGAGTAATCACATTCGGATAATTTGCAGCGACTTCAACAAACTCTCTCATTGTTTTTCTATGCGCATTATAAACCTCAATACTGTTGTTTATTGCTTCGTTAGAAATCTCAGATCCCCCGATTTCTTCTAATTTCTTTTTCACATGGGCATATTCACTCTTCAAATAATTAATACCCGCCTGAATTTTTCTATTTTGAGGATGCACTAATGCAATGTACTCAACCTGTGGCACTCCAACCTTCCAGTTCTGCCCCATACAGATTAAAGTATCACACATTCCTGGAATAATAACTGCTGATAAATCATTGTAAGTTCCTTTTAAGCCATATTCTAGGCAAGACTGCATAATAGAACATGCAAATGCAGGAAAGTATTGTTTTGCCAGTTCAAGGTCAGTCTGTCCCCCCCAAATACCTACTGGGAGCATACCGGCAGCATGAATAATTTCTTCAGGGCAGTATACAGGAAAACAGCCGATTACCTTTTTGCGCGTTTCTTCTTTATATTTTTTCACAATCAATCCGGGATCACAAATAACTTCATTCATTTGTTCAAAAATAGCTTCTATTGTATTCATTATTTTGCACCCCCTGATTTTTTTCTTTCCTCCATAATCTCAATTAACCCTTGAATTCTGGTTTCAAACTGTGCCTCTGTGAAGCATCTTGGGTCAGCCTGGTCACCATCAAATCCTGCAAATGGTAAGTCTGTTGCCTCTCCCACTTTTCTTGCCATTTCATACTGAATTAAGCTCATTAATTTACAGCTTCTGTTCATGTGGTAGAATGCACCATCACATTTCCCTAAATTCAAGGAATCAATTCTGTATTTTGACATTCTATCTAAATTTACATTATTAAACATACTGCTATAGGCTCTTGCCATACCATCTAAATCATTAGCTTCATACTGCAAAGCCCATGCATCTGGGTAAACACTTCCTGTCATATTTACGCCATATTTTGCTAAGGTTTTCATTTTATATCCTATGTAAGGCCAGCAAGGAATTCCTTCCATCATGATTCTATATTTTTCTTCACCTCTAAAAGTTGTTTCTTTATTTTTAATTCTCTCTTCTAGCTCAGCAATTAATAATTTAAACGCATCTGTTGTTTCCTGTTTTCCTCTTGCACAGACAATTACAGCCATATAGTTGAATAAATCAAACCCATTCATAGGGGAAGGATCTGCACTCGGCAAACTCATTGAGTATTTCCAAAGCCTTCCGTTCTCTGCTGATATCTTCATAACCTCTTCAAACTTTTTGGGGTCAAACTTTTTGCCAGAAATCTTCTCAAGCTGTTTGATAGCCTCTTCAAACTGACCTTTTAAATAATCAATTCTCTCTTGACCCACCTCATACTCATTGTTAAAGGTAGTATCAATCATAATCAATGGGATATTTAACTCCTTTGAAATATTTTCATACCATTTGATCACTTGATTACAGATATTGTTACAGCATAAAAGAAAATCAGGTCTTGGCATATTTAAGCTTTCGCATCCGCCGTTTTCAATAAAACCAAAATTAGTTCTTGCATACGCACATAGATCAATAGAATATCCCTTGTCTTCTGCAATATTACATAGCTTTAATGATTCTCTTTTTGCTGCGATTCCTGCCGCTTGATTTTCAGGGTAACAAATGCTGAGTCCGAAGCTTTCAGGAAGTTCCTGCGGAAATACAGAAGTAGACCAGCCAACCGGCTCTCCTTTTTCCTTTGCTTTAAATGCATTTGAATATTGATCAGCCAATAGATTTGCAATCACGTCTTTTGATACTAATTTATCGCTCATTTTTATCCCCCTCTAAAATCTCCTTATTTTTTCATTTCCTCAAAAGCATATAAGGCTGCTCCTAAGGCTCCTGTTACCTGAGCTAATTCAGGAATGATGATGCTCATTCCAATTGATTTTTCCATAGCGCTTACAACACCACTATTTTGGGCTACACCACCAACCATTACCACATCTTCTTGAATCCCTACCCGTTTAGCAAGAGAAGAAACTCGTTTGGCAACAGAAGCATGAATTCCTGAAATAATATCCTCTACAGGAATATCATTTGACAGATGTGAGATTACCTCAGACTCTGCAAACACAGTACAGGTACTGCTGATTGAAATTTCTTGTGTAGATTTTGCAGATAACTCCCCAAGTTCCGAAACTTGAACCTCAAGTATCTTAGCCATAACATCCAGAAAACGTCCTGTTCCGGCAGCACATTTATCATTCATAACAAAGTTAAGTAGCTTTCCTTGTGCATCTAGCTTTAAAGCCTTAGCATCTTGCCCACCGATGTCGATGATAGTCCTCACCGTAGGTACAAGAAAATGTACCCCCTTCGTGTGACAGCTAAGCTCACTGATTTGTTTATCAGCATCTGTATATTTCATTCTTCCATAACCTGTCACAACTAGTTTTTCAATATCCTTGCGTTCAATTGACAGCTGGCTGAACAATTCCTTTACTGTCTTCGTTGGTCCTGCCGTACCGGTACCAGAAGGAATCGTTGCAACAGCAACAATCTTCTTGCCGTTCTCTACAATCACGCCCTTAGATGCTGTAGAACCTATATCTAATCCCATTGTATACATATTCATTATCCTCTCTTAAATCTTTTTGAAAAATCAAATTTCCCAGAAAGATTGTAGCATTAGCCACCATTCACACTATCTTACTGCTTTGATTTCTTTCATCTCTTCAATTTTTTCATTTGAATAACCGATAGCGGTTAAAATTTCGTCTGTATTTTCTGTAATTCTAGGTGCTGGAGTCATTTCTCTGATTCCCATTTCTCCAAATTTCACAGGTGTGTTTATTAAAATACCCTCATTTCCTGAATCATAGGTTTTCTTCACTAAATAATCGTTGGCCCATGCCTGTTCGTCCTTAACAATATCTTCACAACGCTGAACTCTTTCAAAAGGAACATCATATTCAAGAAGGGTTTCTTCCCATTCATCCAGAGTTTTCTCAAGCATAGCCTCTGCTACCATGCTAACCATTTCTTCTACATGCTGAACCATTCCTGTACGGGTATTATATCTATCATCATTTATTAATTCTTCTCTTTTAATAGCCTTAAAGAATCTGCCAATCCACTGGTCATACTGAATTAACGCTAACTGAATCCATCTGCCGTCTTTACATTGGTATGAGTTACATACTGGTGAGTTAGGGCTTAATCTTGTCATAGGCATTTTGTTTCCATACTGGTCTGAAAAAATCATACAGCCTAAGCCGTAGATACCCATATGGTAAAGACTTACTGTAACTTTTTCCCCTTTGCCTGTTCTTGCCTTGTTCACAAGAGCGGCACAGGTTCCTGCTGCCAATGCAATGCCTGAATAATGGTCACCAAATCCTGCTGCACCATTTAAAGGTGACGTATCCTTTTCCATAAGCGATGCCATTACACCGCCTCTTGCAAAATAAGATGTGTAATCAAAACCTGGTTTATCTTTCAATGGACCCTTTTCTCCATAGCCCAAAATCTGTGCAAACACAAGTCCAGGATGTTGTTCCTTTAACTGCTCATAAGATAATCCTATTTTCTTTAGAGCGCCTACTCTTACGTTGGTTACAAAAACGTCCGCTTGGGAAATTAATTTATGAAAAGCTTCCTTACCCTCAGCACTTTTTACATTAATACAAATACTTTTTTTATTGAAGTTTTCATTTTCAAACCAAGGATTTTCGTCCTCTGTTGCCGGTGAAGAATAAGCTAAACCGACTGTTCTCTGTCCTTCTCCTGAAATAGGTTCCACTTTAATAACATCGGCACCCCAGTCAGCTAACATCTTTGCACAGCTCGGTGCCGCTACAAATGTCGCAAATTCTACTACCTTAACACCTTTTAATAACCATTTATCACTCATATCTATTCTCCTTTTTAAAAGTATTTTTATGCTTTACAACTATTTAAAGCAATAACCATGCCAACGCTTTTTATTCGTAAACAATCTTTTAAAATCAATCTTTTCCATTGCCCACGATTGTTTTTTTCTGCCAAATCACTTGCATCTTGCACACACTACTTGCATTTTGCAAAAGCTATGTTTTCTTTTTTCAGTCGAACTACATTCCAACGGTTGGAAATAATATATGGGTATAAAGCAAACCTGCAGCACCGTAAATAATTAAAAGCACCAACCAGCTCGGAATACATTTTTTCATAATTTCGCCCTCTTGACCTAAAGTGTCAACAGTTGCCGCTACTGCAACAATGTTGTTAGGACAAATCATATTACCAATTGCTCCCCCTACGTTCTGACAAGAGAATAATGCAACCTTGTTTAAGCTTAATAATTCTGCAGCCTGCATATGCATCGGTCCGAACATTACATTTGATCCAAGTCCCGTTCCCGCAATAAATGTACCCAGAGAACCAATGAATACTGCAACTACAGGATATCCATTTCCAGCTACATCTGCTAATCCCTGTGCAATAATAGCAAGCATTCCTGTGGATTTCATAATATTCGCTACAGATAATAACGCTCCCATCGAAATAAATGCCGGGATTACCTTTACTAAACTTTCTTTTAAATAAGAGAAATAATCTTTTGGACTATTTAATATGAGTGACCCAATAAAAACGATCGCAAAAATCACAGCTGCAATCCAAACAACATATCCATATTTTGCTAATACTGCAAGCGGGAAAGAAAATCTGATGGCAGGTAACGCGATGATTAAAATCAAGTACGGCGCAAACGCTTTCCAAGTATTTGGAATTAATGATTTCTCCTCTTTCGATAACGTTGCAGGAATATACCTATATTCCTCAGGCGCTTGATGCTTTGATACCTTTACATAAATAAGACTTGCGATAATCCCTATGGCCCCACAGCCTAAACTTACAACCTCTGTTCCTATAAAATTTGAAATAAAGAAGAAAGAACCCGCTAACACTGCTCCTATATATAATATATAACCCCATAAGCCTTTGAATCCTTTTTTCCCGATTAACACATAAATCATAATAATCGGAACTACAAATGCCCCAAGCATGGCAAGTCTGCCGGAGATAGCTGTAACATCCTGCAATGCGATATGCTCTGCCACTGCCTGATGCCCAACAATAGTGGTTGCTCCTGCACCACCCCAAGAAGGTGCAATACCTGCTCCAAGCATACCCGCAATTGCTGCTGATAGTGGCGTAAAACCAATACCCACTAAAAATGGTGCGCAAATTGCGGTTGGTGTACCTGCTCCTGCCGCACCCTCAAGGAAAATACTGAAACAGAAACCAATCATAATTAAAAGAATTCTTTTGTCATCTGTAATACCTGCAAGTGCAATCTTGATTCCATCCATCGCCTTTGTCTTCTGAAGCATTACCAACATAGCAAAAGCAGACCAGACAAGGAATATTATTTTCCCCCCTTCTACAACACCTTTCCATGTTTGAGTTGTCATTTCACCCATCGGTGCATGAAAGCTGATAATGCCTAAAATAATAGTAAATATAAGTGTAACAGGGGATACGATTACTGCTGATTTTTTTAACACAATCATTCCTACTAAAACTACTATAATTGGTAATATTGCTAAAAACATCACATTCCATCTCCTCGTATAATAAGATTTGTAGTCAATTTTGAACTAATTTCCAGTAAATAAACTGACTACATGAGATATAAACTCACTGGAAATTCACACAGGTCTTAGCTACCCGGCTACCCTATTATTCAAAGCAAATATTATGCCAAATTTTTATCAATGTACAATCCCTTTAAAATCAACCTTTTTTAAAGAAATCTGTATTAAGCTAGCAAAAAACGCTTGCAAAATGCATAATATACGTGCATTCTGCAAGCATTTTCTTACAATAAATAGGTTTTTTGTTGATTATTATCATTCATATTTTGAAAGCTATATCTATTTATGGAGAATTATGTTATTATTTGTTATAAAAGTAACATTTTTTATATGTTATCTATAACTATTTAAGAAAGGCTGGTTGTTAAATGAATCGTATTCATAATGATTTCTTAGATAAGCTATACAATCCTGTAATTGTCTGCAATAATTCAGGAAAAATATTACACACAAACGTTATAATGGATAATGTCTTCGAATATATCAATGTCAAAAAACCCCAAAATATTCAAGACCTTGATGCTGATTTTAATTTTCAGGAAATAATAAAAAATGAACCTTTAATCCGTACCATTAAATTCAAGGATTTAAACTCTCGTGTAAATATTTATTGCATCAAAAATAATAGTAATGAAACAAACATACTTTATCTCTTTGATAAATCTATTTTAGATAGCAAAACTATTGATAATGTAATTGAGCATATCGATGATGTTGTTGTTATCTTTAATGAATATGGCGTAATTGAGAAAATGAATCCAATTTGTGATGATATCCTTCCCTTTAAGCGTTCCGAAGCAATCGGAAACAGTATCTATGAAATTTCAAAAAAAGGACTTGTGCATAATCCAATATTAATCGATATGTTGAAGTCTAAGAAAAAGCTGCATAGAAATGTAATCTATCCAAACGGTAAGGGTATTGCCTATACTGCTTCACCCTCTTTCCATTCTAACGGAAATTTAAAGGGCGGTGTTTTAACAGGCAGAGATATTACTCGCCTCATAAAGCTAGCAAGCCAAATGAAATTTGATACGCAACAACCGGAAGCTATAGAATACATCAGTAAAAGTATAATTATGGAAAATATTAAACAAATGGTTATCCGCGCTGCGTCTTCTGATTCTTATATTTTTATTAACGGTGAATCGGGTGTAGGAAAAGAAATTATTGCAAAAACAATTTATCGCTACAGCCAAAGAAGAGATAAGCCTTTTGTTTCCATTAACTGTGGTGCAATTCCTACCGAACTTCTGGAATCTGAATTCTTTGGCTATGAGGAAGGTGCATTTACTGGTGCAAAAAAAGGTGGCAGAAAAGGTCTGCTAGAGGAAGCAAACGGAGGCACCGTATTTTTAGATGAAATTGGTGAGTTACCTATGCACATGCAAACAAAACTTCTGCGTGTAATACAAGAAAATACTATTACAAGAATCGGTGGAAATACGCCAATTCATGTAGATATTAGGTATATCAGTGCTACAAACGTTCCAGATGCCGAATTACATACTCGAAAAAAATTCAGACAAGATTTATATTACCGACTCAGCGTCATCCCTATAAAAATACCTCCGCTTAGAAGCAGAACAGAAGATATTTTACCATTAATTGAATATTTCCTTGAATTTTATAACAAAAAGTATAATCGGAAATTAAAAATTTCTTCCACTGCCATGAATCTCCTTCATGATTATAATTGGCCAGGGAATATCCGAGAACTAAAAAATATGATAGAACGATTTGTAGTTCTTTCTACAAAAGATGTCGTTAGAGAGGATGAATTTAATATTCTTATTAATCTCGATACGATTAATACATCTCCAGCAGATACTCAACCATCCGTAATAATTAGCGGTTACACAAATCTAAATACAGTATACCGTGTGGTAGACCAAATGATGATCCCAAAAGCGATCCGTAAATATGGTTCTATCAACAGAGCATCAGAAGCACTAGGAATAAACCAGTCCACAATTCATAGAAAAATAAAAAGCGGTCATATCCAGCTGTAAAACCTATAACAAGACAAAAGCCTCATCTTCCTTGAAACATAAGGAAAATGAGGCTAAATTTTTTATCAAGTTTCCTACGAAACTCACGTTTTTGTTATATTTCTATTTCATATCAATAATCCAATTGCCATTCATTACAAAATCAGGATAAGATATTTCAATATTGGTCGTATCAATATTTTTATCGAATTCTAAATTCACGATTCCTTTGTCACCATCAAATTCAGCAACTATTTTTCCCATATCAGCGCTATAAAAATCAAAAGATCTTATATTTATATTTTCATCCCCATCCGTATTTAATTCCAATTCTACCTGAGCAGATGTCGGGGATACTCTTTTAATATTTTTAACAACAGCCTTTTGGATATTAAAATCAATCTCTTTATTTAAAGTTACTTCCCCCTCCTTAGGAATATTTAGTTCAAATGAATCCATTGTTTTTTCATAGCCAGCAATGATTGCAGGCAATTTTAAAGTTAAGTTTTTGTCTTTCGGTGCATTTGTTTCAAATGTTGTTACAGGACGACCCTTTGCATCTTTTGGAATTTCAAGCTTATATTCATCATTTGACTCGTCAAATACATAAAGATCCTCTGCTTTGCTGCTTGTAGAAGACCCCATGATCCCCTCTTTCCCTCGGTTTTCTGTTGTAGATACTACTTTTGTTTCAGTTGGTTTTCCAAGACTAGTTAATTTTAAATCTTTATCGTCAAATGCCGCAATCAATTGAATGTTTACTTTCCCATTTTTATAGAGCTTTTGGGCGCCCATATTTACACCCTCTATATTGTTTTCTGTAGCATCACCCGTATAAATTTTATCTTCTACATCTAAGCTTTTAGCTTCTTCTAATGAAACATCATAAGTATCTCCTGCAATATATATGTTAAAGTCTTTAAAAGGTTTAATATTATAATTCTTTTCTGTTTTATTCATAAAGCTTAAAAAATACTCATTTTCCTCCCCCGAGTAACCCCCTACACAATACACTTTATTTGGGTCATTTTTAGGTGTAATCTTTATATCCTCTAGCTTTAAATTTAAACTTGTAGTGACTTCCATTTCTAACTTTCCTTCTGAGACCATTGCATTTTTGATTTGAATATCTTTATTTAAAGGATAGCTTTCTTTTAAATAATAGGCATCCCCATCCACAATAGTGGAATATACAGGGGTTTTGTTAAAGAATGACTTTATAACACCTGAAATATCATCCGCATATGCCGTAGTGATACACAGCAAGCATACACAAGCGGCCGCCACATATGGAAATCTTTTTCTCCCCTTACCTTTTTCATTATGATCGTTTAACTTTTTATTCGCTTTTTTGTTTATAGAATCCATGTCTATTTCAACCCCTTCTAATAATTTATCAATTTCTTTTTCAACCAAATCATCATCAAAATTACTTAGCAGTTCAATTAATTTATCTTCATTCATAATCTAATCCCTCCTTTATAATCATTCTTCCTCTTAAAAGCCTATTATCTATAGCGGATCTCGATAAATTGAACGCCTGTGCTAAATCATTTATTTTTTCATCAAAGAAATATCTTCTAAAAAATATTTCTTTATCTATTTTGTTGAATGCGTTGATTATTTTTATCACCTTTTCTTGATCTTGTCTTAAAAAAAATTGTTTCTCTAGATTATAGTTATCTTTTATTTCAAACTTTTCAATATCAACCACATTGCTTCCCTTTTTTTTGCGTTTATATGTAAGTGCTTTATATTTTGTTAAAATCAAAAGCCATGTCCTAAAATTTCCTTTTTCTTGGTCAAACTCATTAATTTTCATCCATGCATCTAGAAAAACATCCGATACACATTCCTCCATATCTTCCTTATTAAGATACCCAGATAAAATATTATAAGCTAGACAATAAATTATTTTTGTATATTGGCCAATCATATGTTCATAAGCAAGTACGTCTTTATTTTTTATTCCTTCCACAAGTGCACTTTGTGAATATTCCAAAACATTCACCCCCTTTCATATATTACTACGCATTCCATCTTATTTTTCTCTCAAAAATTTTTCGAAATATGAATCTATACACAATAAGATTGATTATTAAAATAAAAAAGCCAATAACAAACCCACCAGTTTTAAGTTTAACTGGTGGGTTTAACATTTTTCTATTATTTTATGGGAAATACAACCTTTGTTAACAGTTCGGTTTCTGGTACATCCATAGGGGAATTGTAATAAAATTCGTAAGCTACTCCCGTTGGTGAATAGCCATTTTCACTGATCCACTGCATCATGGCATTATACACTGGTTCCATCTCCTTATAGGGTCCCTTATACATACACGCTACTTGTTTCCCTGCAGGGATTTCACTTAATTTGATTTCACCTTTTCCAGCAAGCGGTTTTGATATAGGAAATCCAAGCTCTATATCAAGATCCTCCATATCCATGTTATAATATGCTATAAAAGGTACATCTGCTGGTTTTTCACCCATTTCATTCAGATACTGCATAATCGCACCATACGCTTTACCACACTCATTTGGCAAATTCCCCACTGCAGTTCTTGTACGGATAGAAAGAACAGGTTGCACAGATTGATCTGTCAATTCAAATTTATAATCCATAATTTTTCCTCCTTTAGTTTTTTCTTGATTATATCATTCCAAACAAGACACCTGTATGTCATGTTTCTATAGAATATTTTCTATAGATTTGCATAGATTTTTCCGCTAAAATTTTTCGGATATGGGATGGGTTTACAACCTCCACTCCCGTTCCAAAGCTTAAAAGGAAGCCGTACAGCCAGTTATTTTCTGGAAATGATGCCTTCACCAGAATCCTTCCATCTTCATCCTTTACTACATCCTCTCTGAACCATTCCTCAACAATGCTTTCTAGCTCCTTTTCAAAAACTAACTCAAGAGAAATTCTATTTTCTGATTCTTTCCATTTGCTTTTCCACGGAAGCTCTTCTACAGATATTTCTCTAGGTTTATAGGTTGTATCCGAAACGATCAATTTTTCCATTCTCGAAAGCTTAAAAAGCCTGAAATCTTTTCTAAAAAGGCACCAAGCATACAGGTACCATTGTTGTCCCTTTAAAACCCGGGAATAGGGTTCAACCCTCCGAGTTGTCTTTTGTCCTATAGAATCTGTATATGCAAATTCAAGTTCCTTGAAGCTTTCTATGCCTTTACGTATCATTGCTATTTTTTGTTTGAAATGCTTATTTTCTCCCCATGGAGACGGATCAATTATAAGTTGATTTAGTTTTGAATTTAGTATCTCAAGCTGTGCAGGAGGTAATATGTTTTTAAACTTTTCCACTAAAACCTCATGTCTGTTATCAGGCATGGTTTCAGCCATCCCTTTTAATGTTGTGATAATTGTAGCCATCTCATCGCCAGTAAGTACGCTCCGATCTAAACGATACCCTTCGACAATTCCAATTCCGCCGTTCATCCCCTGATATGTTACAATAGGTATTCCTGCAAGGTTTATTGCATCTACATCTCGAAGTATTGTTCTCACTGAAACTCCGAACATTTCAGCCAACACTTTAGACTGTACACGTTCCTTTCTAAGCAATATCACTAGAATAGAAATCAGTCTGTCAAGCTTCAATCCATACACCCTCTCATTAAATGAACTTTATCACTAGTATAGCACAATCTTATGTGGAATTATATTCCTTTTACTCTTCTATTGAAACTTTACTAAATCCTCCAAAATCCTTGGCCATTTGCGCGTGCACTTCTTTTCCACGTAGAAATTTATAGATTTCATCTGCTTTTGTCTCAGGGTCTATATCTTCAAATTTATCAGGATAAAGCACTTTCCCTATAAAATAAGCATCCGCTACTATGGATGTACCAAGATTTGGCTGTGCTAGATGGAGCATACGCATACCTGATGATTTTCTTGCTATGAAAACCCAATACGGATGCTCGATAGGTCCATCCTTTAATAAAGTGTTAACCTTTTTGTGTCCACCCTTATATACTAACACCAGCCCATAATTTCTGTTATTGTATCAATAGGGTACTAGATAAAGATATAAATTTAGGACACATCAAAGAACTTATATTTGGATAATATACCTAAAATAATTCTTAAGAGGTATGTTTTTTTCTAAAAATGAATCAGTAAATTTATCTTAGCATAGATTTACTAGCACATAAGGTTAACTTATATTTAAGTTTTTTCATCCGAACAAGCGAGCTAACTCCGTCAGATTATCGATACCTCTCACCTGATGGGGGAATAAAGGGATTTCCGACATTTGATAATTCGTAAATCTAGCACGCAAATCAGCCATGTAACTTTGCTGTTGAGCCTGCACCTTATTACAGAAATAACATTGGTTGGGTGGAGTTACCATATTAACCACTAGACAACGGCTGTTGACCCCTAAACGCTGTATGCTCTCCAATAGTTTTTCTGTCTCCTCAACAATCATAGCTTCTGGGACGGTTACTCCTATAAAACCCGTATGATCAGGATCAACCAGGGTTGACTGTACTTTCCGTACCCCTCTAATCATCTCAAACATTAAATCCGCTGTTTTCTGCAAACTATCCCCATTCTGGTACTTTAACACCAGCTTAAAGAAGGTATGAAGCCACTTCATCGCTAATTCTGGTAGTTCTAGCATCCGAATCAAGTGTCCTGTGGGAGCAGTATCCAGTATTATAACATCATAATCCTTCTCATCTGACAATTCCATTAGTTTTATTAGCGCCATTACCTCATCAAGGCCGGGAGGTATAAGAGAAATAATTTCTGTCATTACTTCCCGATCAAACGCTACATCTACCCCCGATTCTCCCAAAAAACCGTTAAAGACTTCGTTGATCTCCTCAACATACTGCTGTTTAAATTCGTCCAACATTCTTTGAGCATCTATTTCCAGACCATAAAGTTGAATACTTCCCGATAAGGAGGTAATCTGATTTCCGATGGAACAACCAAAACTATCAGATAGGGAGTGGGCTGGATCAGTAGAAAAAATCAGCGTTTTTTTACCCTGACTAGCTAGGTACAGTCCTGTAGCTGCAGCCACAGATGTTTTACCTACTCCACCTTTTCCACCGATAATAACATATTTCTTTTCTATCAACTCCTTACCTGGCAACCGGGCCTGTATTGGCATAACGGTGCTCGTTTGGACCGTTGCAGCAGCATCTAGCATTCCCCGATAGTCAGGATTAACCATCCTTTCGGCAAAGACTGTGAGAACGGAAATACCTCTAACCTCATGTGGCAATAACGGCAAGTGTACTCGACTAAGCATTTTAAACTTGTAGTCAATCTCTCTCAGTGTGTTAATCTGATCTGCTCTTCTCCCCTGGCAAAAGGCGCACTTTCGATCCGATGCAACCCGGTTAACAATCATTTGAGTCAGTGGAATCCCTTGATTTTTTATCGTCTTTACGAGTTTCTCAGTTTCGTTAAGGCTCATGGCTTCTGGTATTATCACAGGGATAAATTGGGTACGAGTATGGTCAGTCAGCAAGTTTTTAAGCGCTGACACTTTACTAGCCATGTGCTTAATAAAATCATCCGTGTAATCGGGCACATACCGCCCAGCAAAAACGGAAGCCATGTAACGCCGCTTCTCTAGCATCAGATCCAACACCCGTAGCCATTCTCTCATATGATCCGGCAGACTTAGCAAACGAATAGTGTGACCAGTAGGAGCAGTATCTAATACAATTACGTCGTATTCCCTACTCTCAAGTAAATCCATCAGCGTCATGATACCCATCAGTTCATCCAGACCAGGTAGAGAAAGAGAAAAAAAGTCGTTGATATCATCCCGATCGAAGTAAGTGCCTCTATTAGCAATTTCTTTCAAGATGTTCCCATAGTCCTGTTTGAATTGTTCCAAAGATCGCGGGGCATCCACCTCTATAGCATAAAGATTATCCACACCATCGACAGGCCCAATCGCTCGTCCTACCGGCAAATCCAGACTGTCTGCCAATGAATGAGCAGGGTCAGTGGAAGCTAAAAGAGTTTTTTGCCCCCGCTTGGCACAATGCAATGCAGTAGCACAGGCACAAGTAGTCTTGCCTACTCCCCCTTTACCACTAAATATAATAAAAGTTAGGTTTTTTCTAAGCGTAAGGCAGTTGTTGGTCATTGTCGTTCCTCCTTATTCTGTAACTTATCTTTGTTCATATACGTAACCCTTAATACCTTTTTCCTAAATCTTATTCACAAAAATCAATAACATAACCGATTTTTGTACAAAAATGAATAGATATGATTACATAGTGAAAAATGCAAATCAAAGTTCGTATTGTGGCAAATACTGTGTATAAATTACCCCACAAACATTCAAAATTTAAAATATCCTTCTTGCTGTAACATATTTATCATTAAAATATCCTTTATTTAAATTAGATATAATTACCTTTCTTGTTTTTTTTCCTGAAGATGCGTGTATGAACTCCCCATCTTCTATATATATACCTGCATGACTTATTTTCCCATTATTTTTTCCTTTCGTATCAAAAAACACTAAATCTCCCTTTCTCAAGTTATTTTTTGAAATTTTTTTACCTACTTTCCCTTGATCTGATGATCTTCTAGGCAACTTAATCCCAAAATTTTCATATACATATGATGTGAAACCTGAACAGTCAAAACTGTCTGGGCCATTAGCAGACAACTTATACGGAACCCCTAAATATTTCTTTGCAAAATCAACTATCTCTGTAATGTGTGTAATTTCATCGTCAGATTGATTTACATCTGTATTATTCTCCAATGTATTCACAACATAATTTCTATGCACCCAACCTTTATTGTTATAATTTAACATTATACAATACCATTCTGAATTTTCCTCAACTATTGTTACTTCCGTACCATTCTCTAAATTTTGAATAACATTTGCAGTTGTACTGGGCTGTTCTCGTACATTCAAGGTGTTTGCATTAATACTGGCTTTCCTTATACTATCTTTTTCTTTGCGTATTATTGCACCTTTTATTGTTTCTTCGCCACAAGCTAATGACAATATCCCTAAAGTAATAAAAACACATATAATAACTTTAAGCACTAACAAGCACCTCATTTTGAATTAAAATTTGTAACGTCTTCCCATTTGATTCATTCCTTAGCAAAAAGTAGTCCATTTAAAGCTATTTCTTTAAATAAATTTACTGATAAAAATAGACCTGCTTAAACAGGCCTATTTTACAAAATACTATTTATTATCTGCATATTGGCTCACATACAAGTAATCCAACAGCTTCTGCATATGTTAGCCATGTTTCTACACTTGCAATAACGACCCTTGCTTCAATTGATAATAGTTCAATCCCTACTAAGGACACTCTTGCCCATGCATCAATAACAATACCTTTTTCCAATACTCTATCTAGTACTTCTGCCAAACTAGAAGCATCTGTTGATTTCTTTAATGCCATATTCTCTCCTCCATTTCATATTTGTATTAGAAAATATTTGTATTTTCTTAATACATACTATGCCTTTACTAATAAATAGGACACAATTTTTGAAAAAATCATGAAAATAGACCTGCTTAAGCAGGCCTATTTTACCAAATACTATTTATTATTTGCATATTGGTTCACATGCAAGTAATCCAACAGCCTCTGCATATGTTAACCATGTCTCTACACTTGCAATAACTACCCTTGCTTCAATTGATAATAGTTCAATACCTACTAAGGATACTCTTGCCCATACATCAATAACAATACCTTTTTCCAATACCCTATCTAGTACTTCTGCCAAACTGGAAGCATCTGTTGATTTTTTTAATGCCATATATACTCCTCCTTTTTAGTTTCACATAGAATCATTGATAGACCCCTTATATATACTATGTTTTTATAATGAAATTGACACGCTTTTTAAATAAAAATATTTCTTTTCATCCTATAGTTATTACATATTGGCAAGGTACATAAAAATAGATATTTTAAGATCTAACAGTTCTATGCCTATATAATCTATTTTTTACATATTGGTTCACATACAAGTAACCCAACAGCTTCTGCATATGTTAACCATGTTTCTACACTTGCAATAACTACCCTTGCTTCAATTGATAATAGTTCAATGCCTACCAAGGATACTCTTGCCCATGCATCAATAACAATACCTTTTTCTAATATTCTATCCAGTACTTCTGCTAAACTAGAAGCATCTGTTGATTTTTTCAATGCCATGCCGATTCCTCCATTTCTATATTTATTGGGAAGCTCTTATTTTTCCTTAATATATACTATGCTTATGTTAAAAATTGGGTCCCTTTTTTATTTTGTCTAATAAATATTTACGAAGCCATAGAAAAGTTCTCAAAAAAAAGAACTGCCTCAAAATGATTTTTAAAATCATTCTGAGACAGTTCCTTTTCTATCCTCATCACTGTTTCCCTGATATTTTCTTCATACGGATCACCTCATTTGTTGCCCAATGTATATCCTCTGCATCAATCTTTAAACGTTCAAGACAATCCTCATCACTGGTTAAAAATCGCTCTATGGCTCTCATCGCAGCCTGTTCGCATATTCCGTAAATATCTGAACCAACCAGCCCATCAGTGTGGTGAGCAAGTTCCTCAAGATTCACTCCATCAGCAAGGGGCCTTCCTTTCAGATGAATTTTGAATATTTGGTATCTTTCTTGCTCGTTTGGTTCTAAAATTTGAAATATCTGATCAAACCTCCCTTGTCTTAAGAAGGCTGAATCTACTAGATCTATCCTATTTGTTGCGGCAAGAACAACAACCCCTTTTAATTCCTCTACACCATCTAGTTCTGTCAATAGCTGACATACTACCCTTTGACCAACACTGGAATCAGATCCATCAGAGGCTCGTTCATATGATAGAGCATCGATCTCATCGAAAAATATAATGCAAGGAGCCGCCTGTTTTGCTTTCTTGAATACTTCCCTTATTCGCTTCTCTGATTCACCTACCCATTTTGAAAAAAGAGCCGGGCCTTTAATTGATATGAAATTTGCGTTGCTCTCAGATGCCACTGCCTTTGCGATGAGAGTCTTACCTGTACCGGGTAATCCTGTTAATAGAATACCTTTTGGATTGTGAGCCTTTACGTGATTAAAAAGCGCGCTATATTTGAGCGGCCACTCTATTGCTCTCTGCAGTGCTACTTTTATCTCACTTAAGCCTCCTATATCGTCCCACCTTACATTTGGAATTTCCACAAATACTTCTCTTATGGCTGAAGGCTCTACCTCTCCCATGGCGCAAGTAAAATGATCCATCCTAACCTTCAACACAAGTAAGATGTCATATGGTATAAAGTCCTTATCATAATCTATTTCCGGCAGGACCTCTCTAATAGCACACATGCCTGCTTCCCGACATAATGCCTCTAGATCAGCTCCAACAAATCCGTGTGTTCTCTCAGCAAGTCTTACTAAATCAACATCCTCTGCTAGAGGCATACCTCTCGTATGAATCTCTAAAATTTCAGCTCTTCCATCTTTATCGGGAACGCTTATAGATATTTCTCTGTCGAACCTACCCGGCCTTCGAAGCGCCGGGTCTAATGCATTAGGAATATTAGTCGCCCCTATAACGACCACATGCTTACGTTTTTCCAGCCCATCCATAAGTGCCAAAAGTTGCCCTACCACTCTCTTCTCTACCTCTCCTGATACTTCATTACGTTTCGGAGCAATGGCGTCTATTTCATCGATAAATATTATAGTAGGAGCCCTACTAGCAGCTTCTTCAAATACACTTCTTAATTTAGCCTCGCTCTCTCCATAGAACTTATGAATGATTTCAGGTCCATTGACCGCTATAAAATGAGCATCCGTTTCTGTAGCTACTGCCCGTGCAATCAGCGTTTTACCTGTCCCAGGAGGACCATAAAGCAATACCCCGTTAGGTGGTAATATCCCAAGCCTTTCAAATATCTCCGGGTATCTTAGGGGAAGCTCTATCATTTCTCTTACTCGCTGTATTTTAGTATGGAGTCCCCCAATATCCTCATATGATATCCTATATCTACCATCTCTCCCCCCTGTACTGCTCACAATCTCAAGTATTGTACCAGGATATATAAGTACGATCCCCTCAGGAGATGTCTTAGTTATGCTAAAATCCATGTATCTTGATCCAAATAATGTGACACGCACTAGATTGCCTTCCATCGTGGGTAACTCTTCTAATAACTTTCTTATATACTCAGTATCCCATTCCTCACTGACATCACTACCATCTGTGATTGGACATAGTGTTACAGAACGTGCCTGAGAGTATGAACTCTTTTTAACAATCACTTTGTCATCAATGCCGACACCAGCATTTTCTCTGATGATTCCATCCATCTGTATTATAGATTTTCCTCGATACTCTTTGTGAACTGGCAAAAGCTTCGCAGCCGTATCCTTCTGACCAGATATTAAAATGATATCCCCTACATCTGCACCCAACCTAATCATATCTTCAGAATCCATTCTTGCTATACCACGTCCAACATCCTTAGACTCAGCCTCTAATACACTTAGGGATATCTTGTTTTCTTGGTCAATATATACATCTACCATGTAGGTTTCCTCCCTTTTTCTCTTCTAACCACTAACTTCCAAGCTTTCATCTATTTATTTTATCCGATAGCTCACCCAACCACACCGCGAACACCCTTTTTCAATTAAACTTTCTCTAGATGCCTTTCTCCCACATTTAGGACATGTTTCTATGTTTTTTCCAACACTCTGTTCTATTGTTAATTCCCTAATAATTTTCTCCCATTCACGTAGAGACGTTTCTTCACCAGAAAAACAGACTGCTTTATTTTCTCTTTCCTCTCTATACAATACCATCAGAGATTTTTCTCCTACCAGTACACTGCCAAACCCTCCTCCTTGCACCGTAACATGTACAAGCTTATCAGGAGGGATATCGCAAACCATCCTTTTCTCAAAATCATACCACCAACAGAGTCTCTTATTCGTCAGATATAAATGTCCTGGTTTCCATTGGTAATTCGTACTCTGATTAGTCACAAGGGGCATTAGATACCACATCTTTCCTTCATGCGTGATCTCTTCTTCCGGCTGTAGAAAATCTCCCAACAATTCTTTTTTGTCTGGGAAAATCGAATTATCTTCAAGACAAATCCCCTTTGTGCCTATGATGTTTTCTATCGCTTCTTTGAGCGCAACGGTATCCTTAGTATGCAGCTTAGCTACCTCGTCTTCTTTTAACAATATGTTAAGTTCCTTTCTCGTAACGCCAGTATAATGTGGCATTTCCTTGAGGGCCATAGCCTTTATTTCTTCATAGGATGTTTCAAATAGAACTTCAGCCGGCATTCTCCTAAACATAATGACTCTTTTATTTGTAATATATATCATCCCTACTCTCCAACTTTCATATATCCCTTTGCTATACCAATGAGTACCCAACACAGAAAAAACGATATATTCATCTTCACATAGTTGAGGTTCTTTTATTTCGATTTCTCTAGCAGCTACAGCACGTTGTGCTTCATCCCAATCCTTCATGATACCATATTCTAACATTGTTTCCATTCCTGCTAGAGCCAGTTTTAGATTTATTCCAATTAGTGGAATGCCCGATACAGATATAATCAGATCTGTATTTAACAGGATACCTTTATCTAGAATTCTATCTAGTAGGTCATTCAGTGTTGCTTGGGGCCTCCGGTTTGGCTCCATTATAACCCCACCTTTCCGCCAGCATAAGTGTCATTCTTTCTTTAATCATCTCACTCCATTTTCCTGGATTTTTCACAGCTATATAAACTCGTCCTTGTCCTCTTCTATAATTTAATGTAATACATAACTGCTTCACTCTAACCCCCAACAAAAAAATTCTTTTCACAATACTTAAATCTATTATTCCATCAAGATCAGTTTCAAATATTTTTTTTGTGACCTGCATAAAGAGTAGCCGTTTGTTAGTAAGAAACAAATATCCTAACTGCCTTGAGCCTCTATACTCCAAGGTACCTTGAGCCTGTAATATAATTTTTTCTCCTTTATTCAAGCAAGGCGTCTTCATTTTTATTACCCTCTTTCAGGAGTAACAAAACTAAAAGGTGCCCATGGACCGCTAAACCGTACTAATATGCCGTCTTTGTTTTCAATTTTCTCAAGCTCTTTGCCTAATTCAGTAACCCTATCTTTGTACACTAAACAAGATAGATTCATCAGCATTTGCTGATTTCCTCCAACTTTCTTAGTCTTTCCTATTACAATGTCATCTGTGCATTTTTTAATCATATTATAAAATTCTCTAAAGTATTCATCTGCTTTTTCTTCAATTTTTTCCTTTATCAATTCCTTCATCATCTCTCTTTCTAGGTAAGCTATTCCTTGTGGTTTAGAATCTATCTCTTTCTTCTTTGCTATCAGCTTTTCATCTGTTTCAATAAGTCTTTGGCTTAATAATTCTGTATCCAAAATGACCTGAACTCCAAATTCTTGCTTGTTCCTAATCTTAGCCATCTTTTCCTTAAAATTATCATAGTTCTCTTTAAGCCAATCTTTTACTACTTGTTCAACATCCATTCCAATTTTTTCCTCAATGATCATATCAAAGCCCATAGGAAGCACTACTCCAAAGTTCTCAGCTACAACATCGAGTACTTCCTGCTGTGTGAACAGCCACTCTTTTACCACGTCATCATTATCTGATTTATAAGGCTCAGCTGAGCAGTTATGTACAATGACACACATTTCTTTATACGGAATGGTGTAAACCTCTTCCCCCTCAAGACCTATTGCCCCTAGATGATCTCTTACCCCATTATCCGCTACACCATATATATATCTGGCCCGTTTAGACTCACCCGAATAAGTAACTCTATTCATGGTATCTATCTCTTTACTTTCAACTTCCACCGCTTCTTTAACCTTTTCTATATCTAAGCTGACTGTTTGTTGTTCCTGTTCAAACCTTTCTGCCCTCTCATCTACCTTTTTTATAGTATTTTCTAAAACCTCAAATTGCTTCTGTAAATGAGTTAATTTTTGTAAAGAAGATGACTTCGTTTCTCTCTTTACATTTTTTATATTTCCAGATGCTAGGATTGACAGTGCAGGAATCAACAGTCTCACTTTATCATCATTAACTTCTATGTCCAATGCGTTAAATATCTTTCGTATATTTTCTTCATTAACCGACCTTCCAATCTCCTGTATAAACATAGCTAAATAAAGGTATTCCATAGTCATCCCTACCTTTTTCTAAACATTTTATTATTCAACTTCTTCTTCCCATCGCTCAGGGTTAATGAGCCTATCTACAACGCTATCTATAACCTCGTCTAGTCCATCTCTTACACCCTTAACGGATTCAGTAATCCCCTGCTCTTCCTTTATATCTTCAATGGCTATATCCAGTTCCATTAATGCATCCCCTAATCTCTCTATCTCTGCACTAGTTAAAATCCCACTTTTCATTCTTTTGCGTGCCTGATGTTTCAAAGAATCCCTAATTATTTCCACCAAAGCCATGATCAAACCTAATAAGCCATGTTTCAAATTATCTTCATTTATATCAAGTGGCATAAACACGCTCCCTTCTTCTCTAAATTTTAGCAGTTGCACCTTTCTTATAATGCCAATTCGCCAAAGTGAATGACTATCTTTCCATGTTCATTTCTTTTGAGCTGCAAATATGTTTACGGAAGTTTTTCTAGTTTAATACTTAAAATCCCGTGTTTTTCCTCTACTTTTGCCATATCTTTCACTCTGACTGATGGAGAAACTTCAGCGACAATCATAATCTGATCCTCCTCATCAAAAACATCCATCAAGATTCTTTTATCCTCTCCTGTTAGGGGTTGTTTGCCTTCTTCAAAGTCCAATAGCCACCAATTAAAAATCACCTTTTTTCCATTAATAGGGTTCACCTTAGATTCACAAAATTCCAATACAGGTTTTCCAAAGATTCTTATGGCTGTAGGATTGATTACTTCCCTTAACCTGTATAAAACCTCCATATCATTAGCAGCACCAATAATATCAACCAGTTCAGCAAGTCTAGCGTGTCCATGCCATCGAAAATACCAAAATATTTTTCTACTTTTCTCGTCTAATGCATCGAGGAATAGACTTACATTTTGTTTTGACTGATCATCCATCCTGCACCCTCCCTAGTTTGCAACTTTAGCGTTGATGATTATAAAGAATCTTTTATTATTTCTGAGGAATAGGAGCAACTATTCTTGGTTTCTCCTCCATTGCCTTCTCTGCTAATTTCATTTCAGCTTTCGCACTGATCCATCCACACCATGGACAGCATTCATTTAGCAACTCCTCTTTACATACTTCTTTACCACACTGAGGACATGTTTCCATCCCAGCTTGTGCTTCTTTCCATGCTGCAGTTTCTACATTGGTCCCTGAAGGAAATTCAAGGCCATACTTTGCTGCCGTTGCAAAGGAGGCTAGGGCAGCCCTTACCTTCACCCCTAACAGCTCTACGCCTGCTACAGATACAGTGATATCTGCATTAATTACTAGCCCTTTATCTAAAAGCCTATCAATGACATCTACTAAGGTTGACTTTTCATTTTTATCTCGAACTGGTTCTAGCATCTTTTTATCTCCCCCTTTTTTGGCCCTAACCTAAAACGTCTGGCTCATCAAATAGTTAAAAGCAGCTTGCCTAAAGTCTAATTAATTTCTTCCTAATCTTCTACAAATGAGTAAGGAGGCCATGGTCCAATCACTTCAAAGGTAATCCCCTCTGATTCAAGCTCATCTGTCAACTTATTAATCTGTTGAAGAAAATCTTGAAATATAGATTTTTTAACAAGGTAAGAAGCCTTCAAAATAATTGAATTATCTTTCTGATGTTTTGGAAACTCCACATTCGAAAATGCTTCGCACTCACTCACCTTTCTAAGCACCTCTACTATATGTAGAAGAACATTCTCAAGACGTATGTCCATTTGCTCTTTAACTAGGTTATCTATTTTACGCTTCATAAGAAATGCATCTGATTTTGACAGGGCAGAAAGTATTTCTTTTCTTTTTCTTATTTCTGGAGTATTATCCTCAAGAGCCTGTTTGAATTTTTCAAAGCTTAAGTATGCCTTAATAGTCCACTCCTCTTTACCCTTCAATTTTTCCAGCACGCTTATATATTCATAGTATTTATCCGTCATAAGATCTATTAACGCTTCTTTATTACTCACAATTGAACCAAAACTTGTTGGTAGAAGGTCATTTTCTTTCATTAAACGTTCCACTATTTTCTCATGAATCCTCACCTTCTCTTCAGCCCACTCCATAACCATTTCTTTAGCTACCATAGATAATTTAAAATCCTTAAGTTTTACTTCGCTAACAACAGCAACAAGTTCACGATACTGTACTAAAAAAAGACTGCCTTCACCGTCTATCCCCTTTTGATCGTGTATCGTTACAACATCCTTAGGCATAATACAGTACACATAAAGTCCCTTCTCATTTACATCGGGTGTGTTATTCTTAAAATATGTCATCATCCCTCACCCTTTCATATGAACGGAAATCTTTTTCAAATTCTTATTAACACTACAAAAACAGCTTTTCTCAAACCTATAATCAATATATTCAAAAACATAGCTGTATATTCATCTACTCACCATAAATAAGTTATCACTTCATCATATACAATTCTGCAATATAAATAGACCTGCTTTTAACAGGTCTATTTATATTGCAGATATATTATTTATCCTTGACAAAGTGGGTCACATACAAGTAATCCAACAGCCTCTTCATATGTTAATCATGTTTCTACACTTGCAATAACTACTCTCGCTTCAATTGATAATAGTTCAATCCCTACTAAGGATACTCTTGCCCATGCATCAATAACAATACCTTTTTCCAATATTCTATCTAGTACTTCTGCTAAGCTAGAAGCATTTGTTGATTTTTTTAGTGCCATGTTTTTTCTTTCTTTTAAAAATTTACTTAAAAATGATTATCCTTTTCTAATACATACTATGTCTTATACTATAGATTGGACACACTTTCTATTTGTCTTATTCATTAGAAATTCAATAGTAAATATACAAAAAATAAAAAACTATGAGCAAAGTATCATTTCCCCATAGCCGCATATCATTCATCTAGTACATAAATAAGATTTTACAATTCTATTATTTCATTACTTATATAATCAATCCTATATTCTATGTTATATTTACAAATAATCTCCATGTTTTTTTCGTTTTGTTGATATTCTAAATCTATACATTTAATAGACATATTATGAATAATATGTTCAAAACCAACCATATCATTATTGGTCTTTATGACATCACTTGGTGGCAATTCTTTTTTATAAACAAAATATTTATGCTTTTCTATTCTCCGTTCATTTTCATTTATAATATCAAAACCTGCTCTAAACTTGATTTCTATCCCATTACCATCTTTTAAAACAATAGGGAAATTGGTCAAAATTGTTATTTCCTTGAAAGTTATTTCTTGAAATTTCCCCCAATACTTAAATGTATACAGTATTTCATCCGTGATAATTTTTTTATCTTTTACCACTTTTGCCAGCAGTTCGATTGGTGTATCTTTAAAACTATTTTTTTCTCTTGTTTTGGTTTCTATTTTTCTAGAATATTTATTATACAAGATATCACCATCCTACGATTGGATATAATCTTTACATATGACCTTCTATAATTATAAAAACAATTTTTTCTATTTTATAGTTATTCTTCTTTGTTCAATATTATCCTATAAATTTTTATATCTATTTTCAAATTTTAGCCTCTATTTTAGCCCCTTCTAACTTATTTTCTATTGCTTCGAGTCTTTTTAATATTTCTCCTTCTCCTAATCTTTCTTGTCTTTGTGCCATTGATGAAAGAGCAGGATCTTTTTTCCACCAATCGATTCCCATCTCCATAGCCTTTTCAACAGATGCCACAACCAAACGAATTTTTATAGTAAGTAGTTCAACATCTGCAAGAGAAATACTTATATCACCTGCAATTACTATGCCTTTATCTAATACCATCTCCAATACATCTGCTAGAGTCGATGAGTTTGTTGAATGAACAACACCATTATTCGAAGCCATAGTTTTCCCCCTTATTCATTACAGAGCTCTCACGGAAACTCTTTATCCCCTGTGATTACTCTCTTTTATTAATCAAAATTTTTATTAATTCCCCCATTTTTTTTGCATAAAATACTTGACACACGTATAAAAATTTGCGGTCATGCTCCTGAAAATACATTTTTTAGGAGGAATATTTTATGCTTAAAACTTGGACTTCTCATGCTGAATATCAACAATTTATTATTTCAAATCTCTCTTCTTTCTACAAAACTTTTCCTAAAATAATTGAAGAACTTGAACCTTCTATTTCTAAACTATATTGTTTAGATTTAGATATCCTTGGAGAAATATTAAAACCTCATTATTCTAATACAGGTAGACCTGCTACCCTTCAACCTGAAATATTTCGCTCGTTTTGTTTAATGCTTTTTCAAAAAG